>NZ_WBJX01000003.1 GCF_008831075.1 Pseudoclavibacter terrae
TTCGGCGACAGCAAGGCCTACGGCCTCCAGGGCTTCCACTTCTACACCCGCGAGAAAGCCGTCACCAGCCGCTGGCTCGACCCCGCCAAGCACGGCGGCATCAACCTCGGCTTCCCCGAGAACGACTGAACAGCCCAGCACGACTGGGCCCCTCGCACGACGGGCCCGGACAGACCTCGGGGTTGTGCATCCGTTTCCAGCATTCCGGATGCGCAAGCCCGAGGTCTGCGACGCGGGCTCGCGCACCCCGGCCTGAGCCAAGGCGACTTCCGAGGCGGGCAGGCGAGGATGTGCCCGTGCGCATCCTCCTGAAACTCGAGCTCGACTGCCCAACCGAACTGCTCGCCGACGCACTTCAGCGCCCGGAAGCCTTCCGCGCAGTTGCGGGGCCCCTCGCCGAGGTGCGCTCGCTCGAACCTGGCGGCTTCCCCGAGCGCTGGTCACCCGACAGCCCGCACCGCGTCGAGATCCGCCTGCTCGGCGTGGTTCCGCTCGGCACGCAGGTCGTCGACGGCCAGTACCGTGATCTGGGAAGCGGGATGCACGAGCTCCGCGACCGCGGGCACCCGGAGTCGGGACTCATGGCCGTCATGACCACGTTCGAGCACCGGATGGTCGTCTCACCGCTGCCCGGCGGCCGCACCCTCTACCGCGATCAGCTGAAGATGGGCGCCGGCCTCCTGACCCCGTTCGTGTGGTTCGGGATGTGGGCCTTCTGGCAGAAGCGCGCCCTCAGCATGCGGCAGCTCGCGGCGAAGCTCCGCGACGAGCGCTGACGGCGCGCCACAGGCCGCCGGCCGAATCACGTCACAGCAGCCGCACCTCAGGCCTCGTCGAGGAGCCGCATCGCCGACCACACCTCGGCGCGCCCGGCGAAGGTCTGCAGGTCGATGCCGAGCAGCTGCTCTGCGGCCGTGACGCGGCTGCGCAGCGTGTGCCGGTGGATGCCAAGCGACTTCGCGACCGGGTCCCACGCACAGTTCCCCTCGGTCCACGCGGCGAGCGTGTCCAGGAGGAGACGGCCCTGCTCGCCGTGTTCGAGCAGGGGCTGCAGCACGCGGCGTGCCGTGACTCGGCCGTCGGCGGCCTCGAGCGCACCGAGCATGCCGGTTGTCGCGAGGTCCTCGAACCACACCGAGGGTCTGCTCGGGGTGCTGCGTTCCGCCGCCTTCCGCGCCTCCGCGAGCAGCCGGGGCAGCTCGGCCCAGTCGCCCGGCGCGGATGCTCCGGCCGAGAAGCCAGCGTCGGCGAGGGCCTCGACGAGGGTCGCCCCGCCGCCAGCGGGCACGATCGCGATGAGCTCCTGCTCCCTCGCCGCGAAGAACAGCGGTTCGCTGCCAGACCCGGCCAGTCGCTCGAGTCGGTCCAGCAGCGCCTGGCCGGGTTCCCCACCCCTCGCCTGCACGACGCGGACGGGAGCCGCAGGCAGCTCACCCCAGACCGTCTCCGCGGTGCGTCTCGCCACCTCCATCTCGCCGGCGAGCAGCAGCTCGAGCAGGCCGACGCGGAGGTGCCCGCGTGCCGCATCCAGTTCCCTGTTCTGCTCGAGCGCAATCGATGCGTGGCCTATGGCGCTCGCCACGAGATCGTTGCCGGCGAGGTCGAGCGGCGCTCGACCGCCGACGGCGAGCACCCCGCGCAGCTGGCCGTGCTGGCCGACCGTCTGCAGGGTCACGTCGCCGCCATCGCCGTGCAGACGCGCGCCCGAGCGACCGCCGCGAGCGAGGAGGCTCTGCACCATCCGCTCGACCTCAGGCGCCTCGCTCTCGGGCACGCGGATGCGCGTCGGCGCATCCACACGCAGCCCGGTCGAGTCGTAGAGCGCGACCCAGCTCTCGAGCTGCCGCTCGAGCTCGACAAGAATCGCGCCGAGCCCGCCCGGCCTGAGCGCCGCCCGCGCGAGCTTTCGCTGCGCCTGCAGGGACCACTCGAGACGAGCCCGCTGCTCCAGGGCTCGCTGGTCGGCGAGGTAGCGGATGATGCCGATGAACGGGGTCCGCTCGGTCACCTCAACCAGCGTCAGGCCGTGACGCCTGCACGCGGAGACGAGGTCGGCGGGCACCTCCGCGTGGATGACCTCCGTCGCGAAGCCGAGCGCAGCGACGTCGGCTGCCCGCAGCCTCGCCACGTAGGCATCGAAGACGCCCTCGCTCGCGAGCGACTGGAACCGCACGGTGGCAGTCGCCGACACGGGTGAACGCGAGACTGGTGAACGCGACCCCGCGGCGGGTGCATCCACCGCGGCGCCAGGCCCCGGGGCCTCGGCCATCTCGGGGGCTTCCGGCACGGCGAACTGCATTCCGTCGGTCAGGAGGAGCTGTCCAGCCTCGAGCCACGGAGTGGGGTCGACCAGGTCAGAGCTGTGCGCCCAGACGACCGCGCGCTCCAGGGCACTGTCGTCTGCAGCGTGCAGCACCCGCAGCTTGAACTCCGTCTCCTCGACGAGCTCACGCAGCGAGACACTCATGACAGCCCCCGCCCTGCCGGGCGAGTCTGACGGTTTTGTCGAGTCATGCCACCCATTCTCACCGATTTGTTCACCTGCTCGACGCATCCGCGGCCGCAGAGTTGACGCATGACCGCCCCAACCGTGAGCCGTGCCGCCAGCAACACCGACGTTCGTGACCGCGACCTCGCGTCCGTGTTCCACTCATGGTCGGCGCAGGGCAAGATCTCCCCGCTCCCCATCGCCCGGGGCGAGGGCGCCACGCTCTGGGATCACGACGGCAACGAATACCTCGACTTCTCGAGTCAGCTCGTGAACGTCACCATCGGCTACCAGCACCCGAAGGTCATCGCCGCCATCCAGGAGCAGGCCGCGCAGCTCATCACGATCGCCCCCGCGCACGCCAACGAGACCAGGGCAAGGGCCGCGGAGCTCATCCTGTCGCACGCCCCGGAAGGCTTCTCGAAGGTGTTCTTCACCAACGGTGGAGCGGATGCCATCGAGAACGCGATCCGCTTGGCCCGCCTCTCCACGGGACGCGACAAGGTCGTCTCCCTCTACCGCAGCTACCACGGCAACACGGGTGCGGCGATCGTCGCGACCGGCGACTGGCGACGCATCCCCAACGAGTATGCGACCGGGCACGTGCACGCCTTCGGGCCGTACCTGTACCGCTCGGAGTTCTGGGCTGAGACGCCCGAGCAGGAGAGCGAGCGCGCCCTCCACCACCTCGAACGCGTCATCCAGGCCGAGGGGCCCGCCTCGGTCGCCGCGATCCTGATCGAGAGCATCCCAGGCACTGCTGGCGTCCTCCTGCCGCCGCCCGGCTACCTGGCGGGTGTCCGCGAGATCGCCGACCGCTACGGCATGATGCTCATCCTCGACGAGGTCATGGCCGGCTTCGGCCGGACCGGCGAGTGGTTCGCATTCGACGCGTTCGATGTGCGCCCGGACCTCATCACCTTCGCGAAGGGCGTCAACTCCGGATACGTCCCCGTCGGCGGCGTCGTCATCTCCGAGGAGATCGCTGCGCGCTTCGACGATGACGTCTTCCCCGGCGGCCTCACCTACTCCGGGCACCCGCTCGCCGCCGCGTCGATCGTCGCGACGCTCGAGACCATGGCTGAGGAGGGCATCGTCGAGAATGCGGCCCGCCTCGGCCGGGACGTCATCGGCCCAGCGCTGCGCGAACTCGCCGCGCGCCACGACGTCGTCGGGGAAGTGCGCGGCAAGGGCGTCTTCTGGGCGATCGAGCTCGTGAGCGACCCAGTCACTCGCGCGCCGCTGGCCGCCGCCGACATGGCCACCATCAAGTCGCAGCTCGTCGCCCGCGGACTCCTGCCATTCATCGCAGACAACCGCATCCACGTCGTCCCACCCGCCGTCGTCGCCGACGCGGATGCACGCCGCGGCGTCGCGATCATCGACGAGGTGCTCGGCGGCTTCTAGGCAGCAACCGCGTGCGTTTCGGGTGCCTTCCGCGCACGCGGATGCGTTGCAAGCCATCTGCGTGCACGGAAGCCTTCCGGAAACTCGCGTCGGCAAGAGGTTCGCGCGCGTCGGCCGCGGGATCCGCGCTACTTGTCCTTGGGCGCTGGGATGAGCGCGAGGAGCGTCGTGATGCCGCCGATTGCAAGCCCGGTCTTGGTGTGCGCGGCAGTCACTCCTCGTTCGGCGCGGCGCTCGCCGAACTGGTAGATCCCACGCTCGGCGGCCGCGATTCCGGCGACGGTCGCGAGCGCACCGGCGACGCCGAGGGCGCTGAGGGCTGCCCGCCTGGCGGGCGTGAGAGAGAGCCAGAACGCGGAGAAGCTGTTCTCCTTCGAGCCGGTGCTGTCCTCATCACGAGATCCTTCGGCTGGGTGCGGCACGTCGTTCTCTTCGCGCGGACCACCGATGAGCTCACCGGGTGCCTGCGCTGCCGGCTGCACGAGCAGATCCGAGTCCGCGAGGGGTGTCTGCTTCGCGTCGCGGTACTCGAGAACCGCCAGCCCGGTCACGCCGAGCGTGATCGCGGTCTTCAGGACACCGCGGGCAGCCTTCGAGGGGATGAAGTCGGGGGTGGCGTAGTAGGCGGCGGTCAGCAGCCCCTGTCCGGTCGAGAGGATCGCGCGCTTGCCGAAGGCCTTGCTCTGGGAAGTCATGAGGAGCAGTCTCGCGAGTGCACCTGACCAGACCCTCCGCGCCGGCCGGTCGGCGCTGCATCCGCTGTGCATCCACTGACCGCGCAGGCGCCGATTCGGGATGGCGAAGTCACCTCGTTGCGGGAACTTTCCCGCAACGAGGTGACGTTGCCATCCCGAGTCGAGTGGGGCTAGCTTGCGCCGCCGCCGGCGGCCATACGCATGAGGTCGGAGTTGAGCTCGATGCCCAGCTCAGTTCCGCCCGCGCTGCCGAGCTCGTGCTGGTAGCCGCCCCAGTTGTCACCACGGATCGTCTGCTCGACGCCGGCTTCCATGAGGGCGAGCAGTTCGACGGATGCGCGCTCGATGCGGGACCCGAGGCCCGTGTCCTGCCAGTCCTCGGTGGAGGCGAACAGCGACGTCGGCACGGTCATGGTGCGCAGGTAGGCGAACATGGACCGCATCTGCTCGTCGACGACCAGCGCGTGGCGTGCGGTGCCCGCCGTGGCGGCGAGGACGACCGGCTTCGCGATGAGGAGGTCGTTGTCGAGCGTCTGGAAGAACGAGGTGAAGAGCCCACTGGGCCCGGCCTTGTAGACGGGGGCGGCGGCGATGATGCCGTCGGCGTCGCGGAGCGCGCTGATGGCGCGCTCGAACTGGGGGCCGAAGCTCTGCGAGCCGAGGGCGGCTGGGAGCTCGGGGAGGAGCATCCGCAGATCGATGTGCGTCGATGCGATGTCGCGCCCGCGGGTGGATGCGAGCTTCGCGACGCCGCGCTCGATGCGGTCGGCGAGGAGCTTCGTCGACGACGGGTCGCTGATACCCGCGTTGACGACGACGAGCCGGTAGGCGCCTTGTGCGTTGGTCATGAGAGTCCTTCCGAACGAGTTCGAGTCAAGTGGGTGCTGGGGCGGGCGGATGCGCGGGGCTGATGGGGCCGGCCCCGCGCATCCGCTCGACGGCAGCAGCTAGGCGACGAGTGCGGTGTCCTGGTAGGGCGAGGAGCCCGTGACGTTGTCGCCGCGGTTCTCGTTGGGGCGCGGCTGACGCGGGGCGGCGTCTCCGTACTTGGCGAGGACGAGCGACTCGTGGGTGGGGGCGTCCGGCACCTCGGCGGGGCGGAGCGCTTCGAGTTCGCGACGCAGCACGGGCACGACTTCGGCACCGAGCAGCTCGAGCTGGTCGAGCACCATGCCGAGGGGCAGGCCGGCGTGGTCCATGAGGAACAGCTGGCGCTGGTAGTCGCCGAAGTACTCGCGGAAGGTCAGGGTCTTGTCGATGACCTCCTGCGGGCTGCCGACGGAGAGCGGGGTCTGCTGCATGAAGTCCTCCATGCGCGGGCCGTGGCCGTAGACGGGGGCTTCGTTGAAGTAGGGGCGGAACTGGTCCTTCGCGTCCTGCGAGTTCTTGGCGATGAACGCCTGCCCGCCGAGGCCGACGATCGCCTGCGACGCCTTGCCGTGGCCGTAGTGCTCGTAGCGCTGGCGGTAGAAGTCGATGAGGCGCATGTAGTGCTCCTTCGGCCAGAAGATGTTGTTCGCGAAGAACCCGTCGCCGTAGAACGCGGCCTGCTCGGCGATCTCCGGTGTGCGGATGGAGCCGTGCCAGACGAAGGGCGCCACGTCGTCGAGGGGGCGGGGCGTCGAGGTGAACCCCTGCAGGGGTGTGCGGAACTTGCCTTCCCAGTCGACGACGTCTTCGCGCCAGAGGCGGTGGAGCAGGTTGTAGTTCTCGAGGGCCAGGGGCAGGCCGGAACGGATGTCCTTGCCGAACCACGGGTAGACGGGGGCGGTGTTGCCGCGGCCGAGCATGAGGTCCATGCGCCCCTTGGAGAGGTGCTGCAGCATCGCGTATTCCTCGGCGATGCGCACGGGGTCGTTGGTCGTGATGAGCGTCGTGGAGGTGGAGACGCGGAGCGTCTTCGTGAGGGCGGCGATGTGCGAGAGGAGCACGGCGGGTGATGAGGAGAAGAAGGGCGGGTTGTGGTGCTCGCCGATGGCGAAGACGTCGAGGCCGACTTCTTCGGTCTTCTGGGCGATCTTGACGATCGCGTCGATGCGCTCGGCCTCGCTCGGCGTCTCGCCGGTGACCGGGTTGCGTGTGATGTCGCTGACGGAGAAGATTCCGAACTGCATGATCAGCCCTTTCGTTGTGAATGCATGGTGCTGGTCGGTCCGGAAGGGGAAGGATCCTGAGTCCCAACTCCATGCATATGCATACAACGTAGCGCGGGCGGAACTATTCCCGCGTCTTCGAAACCGCCGGCAGCGCACCGTCAGCAGGCACCCCGACCACACTTCTCCCGCGCATCCCGGGCACGCGACCCTGGCTGGCGAGCACGCCGAGCACCACGATGAGCCCGCCGAGCGGCTGGTTCCAGTGCACCGATTCGCCGAGCACCACGACGCCGAGGACAACCCCGACAACCGGGGAGAGATAGGTCACGGTCGATGCGCGCGCCGGCCCCCAGTCGTGCAGGATGCGGTTGTACCAGATGTAGGCGACGCCGGTCCCGAGCACTCCGAGCCCGGCAACGGCCAGGAGGACCGGCACGTCGAGCGACACCTCGCCCCGTGCGGTGAACGGCGCGAGCAACCACACGATGATCGCGGCCAGGCCGATCTGCACGGTCGAGAGCGTGATCGTGTCGTAGCCCGAGTCGCTCAGGAAGCGGCGCAGGTAGAGGCCCGCGAAACCGTAGGAGGCGGTCGCCCCGAGGCAGGCGAGCTGGGCGGGCAGCAGTTCGGGAACCTGATCGACGCCGACGAGCCGCCAGGGAGCAGCAAGCACGACGACGCCGCCCAAGCCGACTCCGAGGCCGACGATCTGCGTGCGCGTGAGCCGCTGGCCGGCGAGCACGAGCGGCATGAGGAGCAGCGTCATGATGGGCGTCGTCGCGTTGTAGATGCTCGAGAGACTGCTCGGCAGGTACTGCCCGGCCCACGCGAAGAGCGAGTAGGGGATGACCGCGAGCGCGAGCGACACGACCAGCATGTGCATCCAGATCGCCCGCCCCCTCGGCCAGCGCCGGCGAGTGGCGACCATGATCGCGACGAGTGCCGCGGCCCCCAGCGTCAGACGCCCGAGCACGAGCTGGGCGGGGCTGAGCCCCTCGAGCCCCACCTTCATGAAGAGGAAGCTCGCACCCCACACGAGCGACAGGGCGACGAAGACGGCGACGGTGCCGCGGGTGTTGTCGGAAGGACTCATGGGGCTTATTGTTGGCCGGACCCCAGCATGAGGCAAATGCATTCGCTTCATCCCCACATGAGGAGTTCTCATGAGTGTCACCATCGCCCAGCTTCGGGCTCTTGTCACGGTCGTCGACCGTGCGTCCTTCACCGAGGCTGCTGTCGAACTCGGCGTCGGGCAGTCTGCGGTCTCACACTCGGTCACCGGCCTCGAGCGGGCCGTGGGCGGGCGCGTCCTCCGCCGTGACGGCGGGATCGCCCTCACGGCGCTCGGCAGCAGCGTCATCGAGCACGCACGCGCGGCGCTTGCCTCCGTCGCGGCTCTGGAGAGCGCCGTGCGCAGAGACGACACGCTGACCGGCACCGTCCGCCTCGGTGCCGTGGCGACCGTCTGCCAGGGGCTGGTGCCCGACCTGCTGGCCCTGTGGTCGGCGCGACTCCCCAACATCGCCGTGTCCATCTACGAGGGAGACGACGACGAGATGCCCGAGTGGCTCGAGGCGGGCCTTGTCGACGCCGCGGTGCTCGTCGAGCCGTCCGCCGCCCCGCCCGGTGCGCTGCTCGTCGCGACGGACGAGTTCGCGGCCCTCGTGCCCGCCGACCATCCGCTGGCGCAGCAGGAGTCCATCCCGCTCGACGAACTCGACGACGACGGGCTCATCGTCTCGACGGGAGGATGCGAGACCCACGTGAAGAGGATGCACGACGAGCTCGGGCTGCCCTATGTCTTCTCCCACCGCGTGCGGGAGATGAGCACGATGTTCCGCATGGTGCAGCAGGGCATGGGCGTGGCCGTCATCCCGTCGCTCGGTCGCGGCATGCTCCCGGACGATCTCGTGATGCGCCCGCTGACGGCCCGCCGGCCGCGGCGGCTGGTGCTGTCCGGGCCGAGCACGCGCCCCTGGCATCCGCTGGTGGACGCCCTCGTCGACGCGACGGGCGCCGACTTCGCGAGCACGGTGAAGGTCGAGCTCTAGCCGCCGACCGTCCCCGACGCGGTGGGTTCCGCACTCGCGAGGTAGTCGACGACCGCCTCCACGATCTCGGCCGGCGTGTCCGCGACGTCGACCACGACGCCCGCCTCCCAGGCGGCGAGCGGCTCGAGCACCTCGAACTGGCTGTCGAGGAGGGTCGTCGGCATGTACTCGTGCTGGCGGGTCGCGAGGCGGGAGGCCACGAGGTCTCGCTGGCCGGCGAGGTGGACGAACTGCAGCTCGGGCACGCTCGAGCGCAGCAGCTCCCGGTACCAGCGCTTGAGTGCCGAGCACGCGACGATCGTCGTGCGCCCCTCCGCCGCGTTGGCGGCGATGGTCGCACCGACGACCTTGAGCCACGGCACTCGGTCCTCGTCCTCGAGCGGGGTCCCGGCCGCCATCTTCGCCTTGTTGGCGATCGGGTGCAGGTCGTCGCTGTCGATGAAGGTCACGCCGAGCCGCTCCGCCAGCGCTGAGCCGATCGTCGTCTTGCCCGTGCCCTGCACGCCCATGACGATCATGGGCGGGTGGGTGAGGGCGGGATGCCCGGCTGCGGTCGCGCGCGCCCGCCGTTCGGCCTGGTCTGAGCTCACGAGGCGCCCCTTTCCTCTGGTGATCCATGGTCCTCGGGGTCGAAGGAGAGCAGCACCTTCGAAGATCGGGAGGCGTCGCCGGCGACGGCGAACGCGTCGAGTGCCTGCTCGACGGGGAACTCGTGGGTGAGCACGGCATCCACGACGAGCGATCGGTCGGCGAGCGCTTCGATGACGGCGTCGATCTCGTCGGCGAAGCGGAAGGAGCCGACCAGGGTCAGCTCTCGGGTGATCGCGAGGGAGAGGAGCGCCGGCACCTCGCCGCTGCGCTGCAGGCCGAGCATCACGACCCGCCCCCCGCGACCGGCGCCGCGGATGGCGCTCGCGAGTCCTGGCACGGTGCCGGACGATTCGATGACGACGTCGGCGTGCACTCCGGCGATCGCGTCGGGATCGCGCGCGTCGATGACGCGGCTGGCTCCGAGCTCGGTCGCGACGGCGAGCGGCAGCTCGTGGAGGTCGCTCGCGATGATCTCGCCCGCGCCGTGGTGCTTCAGCACGGCGACCACGAGCGCCCCGATGGGGCCGGCGCCGATGACCAGCACCCGTTTGCCGCGGACGTCGCCGGCCTGCCCGACGCCGTGCCACGCGACCGCGGCCGGCTCGGCGAGCGACGCCAGCTTGAGGTCGAGGCCCTCTGGCAGGACGCGCAGCATCCGCGACGGGAGGGCGACGCGGCGGGCGAAGGCCCCCTGCGTGTGCGGGATGCGCGCGGCCGAGCCGAGGTAGGTGCCGGCGGGCGAGAGGTTCGGTCGATCGTCCGGGAAGGGCGTCTCTCCGTCGTCGCCGGGCGTGGCCGGGTGGACCGCCACGCGCTGTCCGACGGAGGGGCCGCTGCCGTCGGCGGCGGCGAGGAGGACGGTGCCGACGATCTCGTGGCCGAGGACCAGCGGGTCGCGGAGGATGGACTCGCCGGCAGCCCCGTGCATCCAGTAGTGCAGGTCGGATCCGCAGACGCCGCCGTAGGCGATCGCGAGTACCGCCTCGTCAGCGGCCGGCGTGGGCTCGGGCAGCGCGTCGAGCCGCAGGTCGCCCTTGCCGTGGGCGACGACTGCGAGGTTCTCCTGGGTCACGAGCACCCTCCCTTGGTGTCGGGGCGCGCCTGGTTCACACGCACGGGGTGACGAGGGGCACGCCCGCGACGGTGATCTCGACGAGGTCGCCCGGCTCGGCGGGGAACGCCGACTTCGGGGCGCCCGTCATGATGATGTCGCCGGGGCCGAGTGGCACCCAGCTCGTGACGTAGGCGACGCACTCGGCAACACCGGCGGGCAGCTCGTGACTGCCGGTGAGCACCGTGCGCTCGCCGTTGATGCGGACCTCGAGCTCGGCGCCCGCAAGGTCGGCGCTCGTCTCGATCCACGGTCCGAGCGGCGTGTAGCCGACGCCGCCCTTGCCCTCGAAGTTGCGCGGGTCGACGCTGCCGCGCTCGGGGTTGGAGATGTCGTTGACCGCGGTGAGGCCGAGGATGACGGTGTGCGCGTCCTCGACGGGCACGTCGAGCGCGTCGCGCCCGATCACGACGCACACCTCCCCCTCGATGACGACCTTGCCGACGTTGCGGCGCAGCTCGACGGGGGTGCCGCTCGGCACGACCGTGCGGGGGCTCTTCAGCCAGGCCTGCACGGGTGAGGGATGCTCCGGCCCGTTCTGCGCGATGCCGACGACGATGCGCGGCTCAGCAGGTGCGAGCAGCGTCGCGTCGGCGATCGGCTCGCCCTGCCGCGTGGGCTCCTCCCCGTGCGCGAACGCCTCGTAGGGGTCACCGCACGGCACCCACGAGTCACCCTCGGCGAACGCGTGCGTGACCGTTCCGTCACTGGTCTGGATCCTGGAGATTCGCATCACACAACCGCCGTCATTCCGCCATCGACATAGATCGTCTGGCCGTTCACGAACGCCGAAGCGTCACTGGAGAGGAACACGAGCGTACCGACAAGCTCATCCACGTGACCCCAACGCCCGGCCGGGGTGCGCTGCGCGACCCAGGCCGAGAACTCGGCGTCGTCGACGAGGGCCTTGGTGAGCTCGGTGGCGAAGTAGCCCGGTGCGAGCGCGTTCACCGTGATCCCCGACGGGGCGAGGTCGGCGCAGAGCCCCTTCGTGAGCATCACGATGGCGCCCTTCGTCGCGCTGTACGGCGCTATGGAGGGGCGGGCGATCTGCGACTGCACGCTCCCGATGTTCACGATCTTGCCTGAGCCTCGAGCCTGCATGCCTCGAGCCACTCGCCGTGAGAGGAGGAACGCGCTTGTGAGGTTCGTGGCGAGCAGCTCGTGCCAGTCGGCGTCGGCGAACTCCGCGATCGGCGCGCGACGCTGGATGCCCGCGTTGTTGACGAGGATGTCGACCGTGCCGATGCTCGCCTCGAGTTCGCTGATGCCCGCATCCACCGCCGCCGCGTCGGTCACGTCGAAGGTCGAGACGATCGGCTCGGACGCCGTGCCCGCGAGGCCGAGGGTCTCGGCGATGGATGCGGCGGTGCGCTCGGCCTTCGCGCGGTCGCGTCCGTGCACCACCACCCGCGCGCCAGCCGCGGCGAGACCGCCCGCGAGCGCCCGGCCGATGCCCTGGCTCGACCCTGTGACGAGGGCCGTCCGCCCCGTGAGGTCGAAGCTCTTGAGCCCAACCGGCAGGCTCATCGCCCGCCCCCGGCCGCAACGGGCGCGGCCTCGTAGACATCCTGCAGATCGATCAAACCGGTGTCCTCTTCGTCGGTGGAGACGCGGATGGCGTCCTCCTTGCGGAGCAGGTCGCGCCCCTTCGTCTCTGGGACGAGGAACGTCGCTGCAGTGGTGATGGCGGCGAGCGTCGCGAGGTAGAGGCCCATGACCACCCAGTTGCCGCCGGTGAGCGTGAGCAGCCAGGTGCCGAGCACACCCGCGAGGCCGCCAGCGAGCACTGCAGAGATCTCTCGTGCCATCGCGACACCGAGGTAGCGGTGCTTGTTGCCGAACAGTTCGGGGAGCATGGCGCACTGCGGTCCGAGCATCGAGTTGACGGCGACGCCGATGCCGACTGCGATGACGGCGATCGTGAGCGGCCCGTTGCCGAGCGAGAGCATCCACCAGGCTGGGAAGGCGAAGAGCAGCATGAACACCGCTCCGAAGCGGTAGACGGCGCGGCGGCCGAACTTGTCGGAGAGGTGGCCGCTGAGCGGCACCGAGAAGATGCCGATGAGCGAGCCGATCGTGACACCCCACGTTGCGACGCCACGGTCGACGGGGTTCGCGATGAAGGTGCCTGCCACGAACGCGAGCGACACGTTCTGGAAGATGTACGAGCCGCCGTTCTCGGCCATGCGGAGGCCGATGCCGGTGATGACGCCTGGCATGCCGCGCGTGAAGATCTCGCGGATGGGGCGGTCGGAGACCTGGTCGCTCTTCTCGAGCTCGACGAACGTCGGCGTCTCGCGGAGGCGCATGCGGATGAAGAGCGCGACGAGGATGAGCAGGAATGACGCGAGGAACGGCACGCGCCAGCCCCACGCGAGGAAGGCCTCGTCCGGCATGAGGGTCAGGAGGCTGAAGACGACAGCGGCGAGGAGTGTGCCGGCCTGGATGCCCACGAAGGGCAGCGCGGAGAAGAAGCCGCGGCGCTTGACTGGAGCGTATTCAGCCATGAGCACGGTGGCGCCGGCCTGCTCGGCGCCGGCGCCGAAGCCCTGCGCCAGGCGAAGCAGCACGAGCAGCGCTGGAGCCCAGAGGCCGATGGTCTCGTAGGTGGGGAGGAGGCCGATGGCGGTTGAGGCGCCGCCCATGAGGAGGATCGTGATGACGAGCACGCCCTTGCGGCCGAGGCGGTCGCCCATGGTGCCGAAGAAGAGCCCTCCGAACGGGCGGGCGACGAAGCCGACGCCGTAGATCGCGAAGGCGCCGATGACGGCGACGGCCGGGTCGCTCTGGTCAAAGAACAGCTTGTTGAAGACGAGCGCTGTCATGAGCCCGTAGAGCGCGAAGTCGAAGTACTCGAGGGCGGAGCCGATGCTGGAGGCCAGCGTGGCTCGGCGCAGGTTGTCGGCGTACTCCGGGTCGTCGGACGGCACGGGGGGCCGGGGTGTCTCAGTCACGGAACATCTCCTTTGATGTGCGGTTGCCGCGGCGTGGGTGACCGAGGCGTCCGGTGGTGCATGCTTCTCACCCCAAGCTAACACTCCACTGGACGACGTTCAACACTTTGAACGCGACGGTTTCGCGAGACCTGGGGAACTACCTCCCGGCGAGCGGGTTCGTGAGCTCCTTGGCGGCCTCGATGAGCGCCTCGCCGACCCTCGCGACGTGCTCTTCACTCGCGAGCTCCGTCGGCAGCGCGGCCCCGAGCGCGAACGGAGGATCGCTCGGCGACCAGGACGCGAGCGGGACCGCGACCCCCGTCACCCCGCCGACGGAGCCGTTCGCGTCGATCGAGTAGCCGCGCTCACGCGCGACCGCGAGACAGTCGAGCAGCTCCCGCGTCGTGCCGATGCTCTGCGGCGTCAGCTTCGGGAAGGGTGCGGATGCGCCCACGAGGTCGACAACCTCCTCGTCGTCCAGGCGCATGAGCAATGCCCGGCCGGACGCGGTGAGAGCCGCTGGCAGGCGCGACCCGAGCGGCGTGCCCAGCTGATAGCGTCGCCGCCCCTCGTGCCGGGCGAGGTAGACCGTGTCAGGCCCGTCGAGCATGACCACCTGCACCAGCTCGCTGCGCAGCACAAGAGAAGCGTCGCACACCCCGAAGAACTCGCGGATCTGGTTGAACTGCTGCGCGTAGGCTCCGCCGAGCTCGGCCGTGCGCCTGCCGAGCTGGTACCCCTGCGGCACGCGCTGCAGCATCCGCCCCTCCTCGAGCACGGTCACGAGGTTCGCCGTCGAGGACTTCGCGATGCCGAGGGCTCTCGCGATATCGCTGAGCGTCATGGGCGCACCGTCCGCCTCGGCGAGCAGCGTCAGGATGCGCAGCGAGCGCGTGACCGCGGGCGCCAGGTCGCGCTCCGGTGCGTCCTGCGCGCCGGTCTTCGGTGATGCATCCGTTGCGTCTGGCACGGCGCCGCCCCTCGTGTCGAAACGTCCGGTGCTCGTCACGCTGCGACGAGCACCGGCCGTGGAATCAGTAGAACTCGACGATATCGACAACGTTCTTGAGCGGCTCGCCGTCGAGGAGCCTGCGCGCGTTCTCGGCGAAGAGCTTCGCGATGCGCGGCTCCTCGGCGCTCGAGAGAGCGGCCGTGTGCGGGCTGACGAGCACGTTCGGATGCGACCACAGCGGACTCTCGGCCGGCAACGGCTCGACCTCGAAGACGTCGAGCGCGGCGAAGCCGACTCTGCCGTCATCGAGCGCCTCGAGCAGCGCGGACTCGTCGATGACCGTGCCACGACCCACGTTCGAGACGATGACGCCTGGCTTCACGTTCGCGAGCACCTCCGCGCTGAGCAGACCGGTCGTGGCGTCGGTGCCGGGGAGGG
The DNA here is from genome assembly GCF_008831075.1 of Pseudoclavibacter terrae. Lineage (GTDB taxonomy): Bacteria > Actinomycetota > Actinomycetes > Actinomycetales > Microbacteriaceae > Pseudoclavibacter > Pseudoclavibacter terrae. Next base: position 14,769 of record NZ_WBJX01000003.1, read on the forward strand.
TGACGACGATCGCGTCAGCTTCGGACACGGCGGAGGCCAGCTCATCGATGGGCACGAGCCGGTCGACGCCCTCGACGGCCTCGCCGCTGCGCGTCGTGCCGAGCACGGTTGCGCCGAGCGCCGAGAACTTCGCCGCGGCCGCCTTCCCGATGCCGCCGAGCCCGACGATGAGCACGGTCATCTCGTCGAGCTGGCGCATCTCCCAGCGGTCGGTCCACTGCTTGGCCGCCTGCTGCTGCTGGAGGCGGGGGAGGTCCTTCGCCCCGGCGAGGACGCCGAAGAGCGCGAACTCCGCGAGGGTTCCTCCGTGGACGCCGGCGCTCGTCGTGAAGACGATGCGCTCGAGTGCATCCTGGTCGAGACCGGCGGCCTTCACCTGCCCGCCGCCGCCGGCGGCAGTCGCGTGCACCCAGCGGAGTCGCGGGTTCGCGGCGACGGTGCGCGCAAGGGAGGCGGGGTCGATATCGGGAAGCCCGAACAGGACATCCGCCGAGTCGACGAGCTCATCGAATGCCGCCTGCTGCTCGGGGGTGCGCGTGACGCTCGGGTCGCCGGACCAGTCGGCGGGCCCGCGCATCGGGCGGTAGAAGGAGTGGTCGCGCACGACCTCGAGGCGGGGCTCGAGACGCTCGACGAGCTGGCACAGCTCTTCGCTCAGGTCGACGGCGACGACCGCGCGCAATGTCTGGGGGCTGTCAGTCATAGGATCCTCTTCGATTCGGTGGCGACAGGGAGAGCTTACGCTGATTCAACACTGTGAACACTGTCCTACACAATGTTCTCCGGGCTAGGGTGTGCTCATGACCACTGCTGCTCACTCCCCTCGCTTCGGCGTCGGCGTCGGCGTCCTCGGCCTCGGCGCCATGGGCCTGCCGATGGCGGGCCACCTGCTCTCTGCGCACGGCACGCTGCACCTGACCGGCCGACGCCCCGAGCGAGCGGCCGACCTCGTCTCCGCCGGGGCCACCTGGCACCAGACACCGCGCGAGCTGGCCGCCGCCAGCGACGCGGTCCTCGTCATGCTGCCCGACCTGCCAGAGCTCGAGGCCGTGCTCGGCGGCGAAGACGGGCTCCTCGCCGGTACCGGCGAGCTGCTCATCATGGTCGGATCGACCGTGTCGCCGACCGGGCTCCGCGAGCTGGCCGACCGCCTCGCCGCGGAGACCGACGGCCGCGTGCGCGTTATCGACTCCCCGGTTTCCGGCGGGGAGGACGGCGCGAAGGCCGGCACCCTCTCCATCATGCTCGGCGGCCCGGACGACGACGTCGCCACGGCCGCGAGCATCCTGCGCGCCTGCGGTCGCCCCGTGCACCTCGGCCCGCTCGGCGCGGGCGAGGTCGCGAAAGCCTGCAACCAGATGATCGTCTCGTCCACGATCCTGGCCCTCGGCGAGGCGAGCGTCCTCGCCGAACGTAGCGGCATCGACCTCGGCGTGCTCTGGGACCTGCTGGGCGGCGGCTACGCCGGCTCGAACCTGCTCGAGAGCAGGCGGGAGAAGCTCGTCTCTGGCGACGACTCCCCCTCCGGCGTCGCGAAGTACATGGTCAAGGACCTCACCTTCGCCGCCGACGTGGCGTCGGCCACCGGCACGAACCCCGTGCTTCTCCCAACCCTCCGGGCCGCCTTCGACGAGCTCGTGGATGCTGGCCTCGGCGACCGGGACATCGCCGTCACGAGGCGGTTCGTCGCCGACCGGTGAGGGCTCTCACGCCCGTCGAGCTCAGGCGAACGGCACCGCCGCGAGGACGGTCACGCGCTGCCGCCCCGCCGGGGGCGTGAAGGTCACGGTACTGCCGACGGTGTTGCCGACGAGCGCCCTGCCCAGAGGCGAGTCGGCTGAGTAGACATCGACCTCGACCGTGGGATCCAGCCCGGCGAGCGCTCGACTGCCGAGCAGGAACGTCGCCTCCCGACCGGTGCTCTCGAAGCGCACGCTCACCTGCATGCCCGGCTCGACTCGGCCGTCGTCGGGCTTCGACGCGACCTCGGCGTGCTCGACGAGTCCACGCAGCTCGCGGGCTCGCGCCGACGACTGGGCGCCTCCGCGCGTCAATTCGGCGAGCTCATCCTGAAGTCGCTGCAATGCCGTCGGCGTCATCCAGATCTTTTCCACGACGTCCTCCATGTGATGCCGCTTGGCGGCGCGGATAAAACCCCAAGCCTAGCCCAGAAAGCGTCGGCGCAAACGATTGGTGACGGCCCGAGATATCTTCCCGGAAATGGGCTATGGTCATCCGGATACCGCCAGCTGAAGAAAAGGGAAGCGAGTATTTCGATGGCAGAGAGAAAATCCAGGGAAAGCGCGAAGAAAGCACCGCAGCTCACCCTGAAGGAACGCCGGGCGCAGAAGCGCGAGAAGACCCAGGCCACCGACCCGTTCAAGCGGAAGAGCTAGCCTGCTGGGCGGACGCAGTCTCGGGACGACTGCGTCCGCACCACTCCGCGGTCGGCCGCGCCAGAGTTCGAGCCGAGGTGACGGCCAGAGCTCGCCGGAGTCGTCGAGCAATACATTGAGAAGCGCCACAGCTGGGGACAAGGAGTCACGCAATGACCTCGCCCGAGGCGACCGCGAATTCCGCGGCGATCCCACGCGAACCTCGCCGCCAGGAAATACGCCTCTTTCTCCTCGGCGACGCCCTGCCGTGCTTTTCCGCATTCTCGGCGACGTATTGCCCCGCCGGATACTCGGCACCGAGTTCCGTGCTTTTCGATAAGCATCCGGCCGCCGCGGTGATCGGCGTCGACGCATCCGCCGCGCAGACGCGACGTCAGCTCGCGTGGAGGCTGGACTCGGCGATCGAGACGGCGATCGAGCTGTCGTCGCGACTCCCGAAGCTCCACCACCTGATCGTCGTCTTGGACAACCATGCGCTTCCCTCCCGACTCGTCCTCCGATGCGCTGACCAGGCCGCTCACCGCATCCACGAGCAGGTTGCTCGCGAGCACGGCGACTACGTCGTCGTCACCTTCCTCGCCGTCACGGACGCCGTCGACCCCACGATGCTCGCCGAGCGCCTCCACGACCGGATCGTGCAGGCGCCCGCCTCTGACGTCGCGACGGCGCTGAGCTGGGACGAGGTCGAGCACGGTTCGATCGCGCAGGCCGCGATCAACGACTACCTGTGATCCCGTCTTCCTGCGGGGCCCGATCTGCGCTGCCGCCGGGGCCGACGGCCCGCGAGAGCCGTCGGTGCCAATCGCTGAGCCGGTCGACGAGCTCAGGCGGGCCCGCGACCTCGCAGGGAGCGTCGAGCCGCGCCAGCAGGTAGACGACGTAGTCGAGCTCGTCGGTGCGCATGCGCACTTCGCTCCAACCACCGTCGAGCTCGCTGACGTCTCCCCACTGCCCCACCTCAGCCCGGGCCCGATCCACCGGCACTTCCACCCGGACCACCGCCTCGTACCGGGATGGCCGGCTGCGGATGCTCGCCTGCACGAACGCGTCCGCGTCGCCTCCAGGAATGGGGCGCGACCCGAAGCTCCTCGGCCGCGAGTCCACACCCCGCATCCGGTCGAGCCGGAATGTGCGCCAGTCACCGGCGCCGCCGTCGAAGGCGACCAGGTACCAGCGCCTGGCGATCGGGACGAGCGCGTGCGGCTCGACGAGGCGAGTCGACGACGCGCCGTCGCGCTTCTCGTAGTCGAACGCCAGCATCGTGCGGTCCCTGCACGCCGTCGCCACGCTCGCGAGCACGGCCACCTCGACCTGCGGGGCACCTGCTTGAGCCTGGAGCGGGGCGATGCTCGATCCGATTCCCGCGGCGAGCTTGCGCACGTGCATCGGCAGCACCGGGACGATCTTCGCGAGCGCCCCCACGGCCGCATCCTGAACCCCCAGCACCCCGCTCGCGGTGACCGCCCTCAGGCCGAGCACGATCGCGAGCGCCTCCTCATCGCTGACCATGAGCGGCGGCAGGGAACCTCCCGCGCTGAGCCGGTACCCGCCGCCGACACCGCGCGTGGTCTCCACCGGGTAGCCCAGCTCGCGAAGCTGCTCAACGTCTCGGCGCAGGGTGCGCGGGCTCACTCCGAGCCTTGCCGCGAGGTCGTCCCCGGCCCAGAACCGGTGATTCTGAAGGAGGGTGAGGAACTGCAGCATCCGGGAGCCGGTGGACATGAATCCATCGTACGAACGTTGCGGCCAGGAACTGACCGCAATGCCTGCAAACCTCGGTCTTGCACCATCACCCGAACCGCTTCCGAATGTCGGCGGCCAGGTGAATGATGAGATCACCGATTCACGAGACCAGGAACACTCATGACTGAACAGTCGACCCCGCCCGCTCTCCCGCACCAGGACGTGCCGACGCTCGCGACGCTCCGCAGCTTCTATCAGGTGCTCGTCAACACGCTCATCGCCAACGTCACGACGAGCTACCTGTGGTTCGCGCTCACCTTCTGGGCCTACCTCGAGACCGGCTCCGTGCTCGCCACCTCCATCATCGGCGGCAGCTACATGCTGCTCGTCGCGGTCTTCGGCATGATCTTCGGCGCCATCGTCGATCACATGAAGAAGAAGGCCGTCATGCTCATCTCGAGTGCGGTCACCCTCATCACGTACCTGCTCGCGGGAGTCCTCTACCTGAGCTTCCCGGAGGAGACCCTCGTCGACTGGAATGGCATCTGGTTCTGGCTCTTCGCGGGCGTCATCCTCGTCGGCGGCGTGGTCGAGAACCTGCGCAACATCGCCCTCTCGACGACGGTCACGCTGCTCGTGCCAGCCGACCGCCGAGACAAGGCCAACGGGCTCGTCGGCACGGTGCAGGGCATCGCCTTCATGGTCACGAGCGTGTTCTCTGGACTCTCGGTCGGACTCCTGGGCATGGGACCGACCGTCTTCATCGCCATCGTCGCGACTGCCGTGGCGTTCGCGCACCTCCTCTTCGTGTCGATCCCCGAGCGCGGCATCGCGCACGACCCCGCGGCCGGCGCAGCGAAGGTCAACTTCCGCGGCGCCATCCCGGCCGTCATGCTCGTGCCAGGCCTGCTCGCCCTCATCCTGTTCACGACGCTCAACAACCTCGTCGGCGGCGTCTTCATGGCGCTCATGGACCCGTACGGCCTGACCCTCTTCTCCGTCGAGATGTGGGGCGTCTGGCTCGGCGTCACGAGCATCGGCTTCATCGTGGGCGGCGGCCTGGTCGCGAAGTTCGGTCTGGGCAAGAATCCGGTCCGCACCCTGCTGCTCGTGAACATCGGCGTGGCCCTTCTGGGCGCGGCCTTCACGATCCGCGAGTACGGCTGGCTGTTCATCGTCGGCATGTTCCTGTTCATGGCGATCATGCCCATCGCCGAGGCTGCCGAGCAGACCGTCATCCAGCGGGTGGTTCCGTTCGAGAAGCAGGGGCGCGTGTTCGGCTTCGCGGCGACCGTCGAGTCGGCATCGACGCCGATCAGCGCGTTCATGATCGGCCCGATCGCCGAGTTCTGGCTCATCCCGTACATGGAGACGCGCGAGGGTCAGGAGTCGCTCGGGTGGCTGCTCGGCGACGGCGATGCCCGTGGCATCGCCCTGGTCTTCCTGATCGCGAGCATCCTGCTGCTCGGCCTCGTCTTCGTCGCATTCGCGTCGCCGCAGTACCGGCTGCTCTCGAAGTCGTACGCGGAGACCCCGCCGCCCAACTCGGAGGCGGCAGGAGCGGATGCAGCGCCCCCGGCGACGGAAACGGAACCCGCACCGATTTCTCCCAAGACGCCCGAGATATCCGGAGGCGCATCTCGGGTCGATCGGGAAGACTCGCGGTCATGAGCGATCGAGTCTCCCCTCAGGAATTTCGCCAGGCTGCCGGTACGGCCGACTGGCGGGTCGTCGGCGACGGCGCCCGCGCGAACTTCGCGACCGGGAACTTCGCCAAGGGCGCCGCATTCGTCGCGGCGATCGCCGAGGCTGCCGACGACGCAGACCACCATCCCGACGTCGACCTCCGGTACGGGTCCGTGATGGTGCGCCTCATCAGTCACGACGTCGGCGACCTCAGCGAACGCGACATCGCCCTGGCGACCCATGTCTCAGAGATCGCGCGCGGGCTGGGCATCGAAGCCACCCCGGGCACGGTGCAGAGCATCCAGATCGCGATCGATGTGGTGGACCTCGACGCCGTGCTCCCCTTCTGGGAGGCGGTCCTCGCCTACGAACGGCGAGGTGGTGAAGACCTGGCCGACCCCATCGCCGTCGGCCCCAACGTCTGGCTCCAGCAGATCGACGCGCCCCGCACCGAGCGGAACACGATGCACGTCGACGTCTACGTTCCGCGCGACCACGTCGATGCGCGCCTGGAAGCGGCCCTCGCCGCCGGGGGGCGGGTCATCAACGACACCTCCACCCCCGAGTACTGGACGCTCGCCGATCCCGAAGGCAACGAGGTCGACCTCGCCCCCTGGCGAGACGACAGCGCCTGGAAACCCGAGTAGCCCACGCGTCCCAGTGGGTGCGCCACCACGTGCACCTCCGCTGACTGCAGAATTACTCCGCGATCGACCGGGCCGCGCATCCGCTGGGTGACTACCTCGTCGGCGCGGCGTTCGCCGGATCGGTCCAGGCCCTTGCTCCGCAGGGGCAGGCGAAGGTGTAGCGGGCCGACGTCGTCAGGGCGGTGGACGACGCGAGATGCTTTCGCTACTCCATCGGCTTCAAGGCAGCCGGTGCCAGGCGCTTGCACGCCTGGCGCCTCCCTGACGGGCGACTGGAACTCTGCCCGGTCGTCCCCCACGGCGACATGTCTCCGTGAGCCTGCCCCGGTGCCTGCTCAGGCGGCCACGGCCACGTCCAGCACCCAGGTCACGCCGAACCGGTCGCGCAGCATCCCGAAACCGGGTGACCAGGCGGATGCGGCCAGCGGTTCGATGACGGTGGCCCCGGCTGACAGCGCTTCCCAGTAGCCCGTGACCTCGTCGAGGCTCTCGCCGCTCGCCGCGAGGAAGAACGACGCGCTTGTGACAGTGCTGCCCTGCTCGCGCCGCGTCTCCCCCGCAGTGCCGGCGAGCCCCTGCCCTGGCTGGCCCGGGGTGTCGTAGGCGAGGACGCGGAAGCCGTTCGGCGCGTCCACTCGCCCGAACACGACGTTGGATGCGCCGGGCAGTTCGGCGGGCGTCCCGAACTGTGCGTAGGTGGCGATGGAGACCTCGCCGCCGAAGACCTCGGCGTAGAACTCGAGCGCGGCCCGGGCCGCGCCGGTGAAGTTGAGGTGGGTTGTCGTGGTGATGCTCATGGGGTTCCCGCTTCCTTGGTGTGCTGACCGCGGCACTTGCCGCTGCGGTGAGCCTTCCAGCAGTAGAGGACGCGTTCGGTCCGCTACTGCTGGAAGACTGGGCGCATGACCTCGGCTACCTCTTCGCGCATCCTGACGCTGCTGTCGCTGTTGCAGACTCGGCGCGACTGGTCTGGGCAGGAGCTCGCCGACCGCCTCGACGTGACGCCCCGCACGGTGCGCCGCGACATCGACCGGCTGCGGGAGCTCGACTACCGGATCGAGGCGTGGAAGGGGCCGGCCGGCGGGTACCGCCTGGCTGCGGGCTCTGAGCTGCCACCGCTGCGGTTCGATGACGAGCAGGCCGTTGCGATCGCCGTGGCCCTGCGAGGCGCACCAGCTCTGGGCGTCGACATCGACGAGGCGGCGGCGCGGGCCCTCCAGACGGTGCGGCAGGTCATGCCGTCGCGGTTGCGGCACCGGGTCGACGGCATCCAATTCACTGGGTCAACGGCTGCGATGGTCGAGAGGCGCGTGGACCCTGAGGTCCTCGAGATCGTGAGCACGGCGACCCGCGGTCGCCTCGTTCTCCGGTTCGACTACACCGCGGCGCCGGCCGAATCAGCTGCCCCGACCGCTGTCCCCACGCCGGTCGACCCTCGCCGGGTCGAGCCGCACGCCGTCATCGCCCGCGCCGGGCGCTGGTACCTGGTCGCGTGGGACCTTGACCGCGCCGAGTGGCGCGTCTACCGCCTCGACCGCATCACCCCCAAGGAGCCCCTCGGGGCGCCATTCGAGGAACGCAGCATGCCGACCGGCGATGCGCGCACGTTCCTCGAAGCCCGTTTCAAGGGCGCGAGTCACGCCAACGAGTGGCCGTGCACGGGCGACGTGCTGCTGCGCGTGCCCGCACTCGAAGCGGCAAGCTGGTTGCCGGATGCGACGGTCGCCGAAGTGGACGAGACATCCTGCCGCGTGCGTCTGGGCTCGTGGTCGTGGACCGGGCTGCTGGCGTCGATCGCGAGGTTCGACGCCGACTTCGAGGTGGTCGGGCCTCCGGAGCTGGCCGAGGCCGCCGCCGCTCTCGCCGCGCGCTTCGCCGCGGCCTCCGGCGGTGCTCCCTGAGCGTAGCTCCAAGGTCTCCCGCGCAGAATCTCCTGGTGCCTACTCTCATCGTCACCGCGCATCCCGACCTGGACTCCTTGACGCACACGGCCGCGCAGCAGCTGCGCGAACGCCTCGAAGCGGAGGGCGTCGAGGTCGACGTGGCCCACCTCGCGCAGGAGGGTTTCGACCCGCGCTTCTCGGCAAACGACCGGGCCGACTACAAGGGCGGTTCGATCACCGGGCCCGACGTGCTCGCGGAGCAGGCTCGCCTCGACCGTGCCACCGATGTGGTGCTCGTGTTCCCCGTCTTCTGGTGGTCGATGCCCGCGCTGCTGAAGGGGTGGATCGACCGCGTCTTCATCACCGGTTGGGCGTTCGAGCTCGGCGAGAACGGCCGGGTCGTGCCGAAGCTGGGAGATCTGACCGCGCACCTGCTGCCCGTGTCCGGCTTCTCGGAGGCGTCGTTCGCGCGGCACGGATATGAGGAGTCGTTCAGCACGCAGATCGAGCATGGGGTCTTCGACTACTGCGGCATGCCCCGCGGGGCGAAGGCGTTCATCCGCGAGTCGGAAGACCCGGATGCGGCGAAGGCTGGACTCGAGGCCGCCGTCGCACGGGTCGCGGCCGCCGTCACGACCCCTCGCGGCGACTGAGGCAACGCCGCTACGCTCGCCTCATGACTGACAAGCTCGTCTTCACCGGTGAAATCGTCAACCCCGAATGGATGCCGTCGTGGTCCGTCATCGAGGTGCCCGGTTCCAAGGACTTCTTCGGAACCGGCAAGTCGGTGAAAGCCGACACGACCGTCGACGGCGTCGTCGTGACGTCCGCGCTCATGCCGACGGGCCAGGGCGACCACTTCATCTCGGTCAGCGCGGCGCTGCGGAAGAAGCTCAAGAAGGACGTCGGTGACAGCGTCGACGTGGTGATCGGGCGCTTGGACGCCTGACGGCTGGGGTCCCGCGCGGACGCAGGTCAGCGTCGGCGCGCATCCAGCAGGAGATCGAGCTGCTGCTGCGCAGCTGACCGCACCCCGACGAGCACACACGCGACCATGAGCATGGCGAGTCCGACCAGGAACAGGACCGCGCCCACCATGGTGGGTGTCTCCGCGAGGTCGAAAGTGGCGCGGGTCGTCCCGGCGACCGTCAGGCCGCCGAAGAGCATCAGCAGCGGAGCGACGATGAAGAACGCCACGGCGAGCCAGTGGAGGCGCACGCGAGGGTGGTCGGGAGCGGCGGTGTTCGAGGATGCTGGGTTTGTCACGCAGCCACCCTACCGACGCGCACGCCTCGCTCGACCTCGGCTGAGACGGCGCACGCGGGATCGCTCTGCTGAGCCAACACCCGATGCACATTTCCACTCACGAGCTCGTCCAGCGCGAGCCTTCACGCATACGCTTGCACCGGGCAGTCGTTGTCGCTCGCTGCCAGCCACGCTCCGCTCGACAGATTCGGTCACCGACCGGTCAGCAGCGCAGCACGGGCCCGATTCACGTCGAGTGAGGAAATCCGCATGCACGAGATCACCTGCCCCCACTGCCACAAGGCGTTCACGATCGATGAGGCCGGTTACGCGGACATCCTGAAGCAGGTGCGGGACGGCGAGTTCGAGAAGGACCTCCACGAGCGGCTCGAACTGGCCGAGGCGGCCAAGCGGGCCGAGATCGAGCTGGCACAGGCGAAGGTCGCGCAGGAGTTCGAGGCGGCCGCGGCGAAGCGGAACATCGAGCTGCAGGAGCTGAAGGCGAAGCTCGAGGCCGGCGAGGTCACCCGGAAGCTTGCCGTCAGCGAGGCGCTGCAGTCGGTGGAGAAGGAGCGCGACACGCTCGCGAACGAGCTCGAGCAGGCCCGCCACGACAAGATCGCGGCGGAGGAACTCGCGGCGGCCAAGCGTGTGAGCGACCTGCAGAAGGCTGCAGCAGAGAGGGAAGCCGAGGTTCAGGCCCTCAAGTCGAAGCTCGACAGCCTCGAGATCACGCAGAAGCTCGCCGTCAACGAAGCCGTCGGGAAGATCGAGAAGGAGCGCGACGAGCTGAAGGGCACCCTCGAGCGCGCCGCCCTGGAACGGCAGCTCGTCGAGACGTCGCTGAAGGACAAGTACGAGACGCAGCTCCGTGACCGCGACGACGCCATCGAGCGCCTCAAGGACATGAAGGCTCGCCTCTCGACGAAGATGCTCGGTGAGACCCTCGAACAGCACTGCGAGACGGTCTTCAACCAGATCCGCGCCACCGCGTTCCCCACCGCCTACTTCGAGAAGGACAACGACGCGCGCACCGGCAGCAAGGGCGACTACATCTTCCGCGACTCCGACACGGGCGGCACCGAGATCACCTCGATCATGTTCGAGATGAAGAACGAAGCGGACACGACGGCCACCAAGAAGAAGAACGAGGACTTCCTCAAGGAGCTCGACAAGGACCGGCAGGAGAAGGGCTGCGAGTACGCCGTCCTCGTCACGCTCCTCGAGCCCGACAGCGAGCTCTACAACTCCGGCATCGTCGACGTCTCGCACCGCTTCCCGAAGATGTACGTCATCCGGCCGCAGTTCTTCATCCCCATGATCACGCTGCTCCGCAACGGGTCCATGAACGCGCTCAAGTACAAGACCGAGCTGGCGTCCGTGAAGGCGCAGAACGTCGACATCACCGACTTCGAAGAGCGCCTCGACGAGTTCCAGAACGCGTTCGGCCGCAACTACGAGCTCGCCTCTCGCCGCTTCGGGGAGGCCATCGACGAGATCGACAAGGCCATCGTGCGACTCCAGAAGGTGAAGGATGCGCTGCTCGGGTCCGAACGCAACCTTCGCCTCGCGAACGACAAGGCGCAGGACGTGACCATCAAGAAGCTCACCCGCGGCAACCCCACCATGGCGCGCAAGTTCGCCGAGTTGGCGAGCGGCGACGCCGAGCGCTCTCAGGACGACGACTCCGCGAGCGCATAGGCTCCGGCGCAGCGCATCCGCCAGCACCGGCGGATGGTCGAACACCCACAGGCAGGAGACGTGCCCATGGCAGCGACGAAGAGCAGAACCCGTGAGCAGCACATCGCGGTCTTCGGGGGCAGCGGAAGCGGGAAGACCGTGCTCGTCTCCTCGTTCTACGGCCCCACGCAGGAGCCGCAGTTCGCGAAGGACAACCTGTACGAGGTCGTCGCGGACGACACCGGGCAGAGCGACAAGCTCTACCAGAGCTACCTCGGCATGAAGAACGCCGCGAAGGTGCCCGCATCCACCCGCTTCACGCACACCGCCTACTCATTCCTGGTGAGGCCCAAGGCCTGGTCGGAGGAGCGCGCGAAGAACTCGAAGCCGTTCGACGCGCTCCGCCTCGTGTGGCACGACTACCCCGGTGAGTGGTTCGAGGAGTCCGCGGAGGGCGAGGAGGAGAGCCGCAGGCGCGTCGAGACGTTCACAGCGCTCCTGAGCTCCGACGTCGCGCTCCTGCTCGTCGATGGCCAGCTGCTCCGCGACAACGCGGGCTCCGAGGAGCTGTACCTGAAGTCGCTGCTGACGAACATCCGCTCCGAACTCCTCCGTCTGAAGCCGCAGCTCCTGAAGAACGGCAAGCCCCTCGCGCAGTTCCCGCGCATCTGGGTGCTCGCCCTCTCGAAGTCCGACCTCCTTCCCGAGATGGATGCGCACGGTTTCAAGGCGCTGCTCGTCGAGAAGGTCAGCGACGAGCTCGATCAGCTGCGTCAGGAGCTTCGCGGTTTCGTTCAGGTGCCGGAGGCGATGTCATTCGCTGAGGACTTCATCCTGCTGTCCTCCGCGAAGTTCGAGCCGGGCAAGATCGAGGTGACGGAGCGCGTCGGCGTCGACGCCGTCCTCCCGCTCGCCGCGATCCTCCCCTTCGAACGCCACGTCAGCTGGGCGAAGAAGCTGCACGATGGCGGGAAGGTCGCGGAGAAGATCTTCAGCAAGGCGGGCGGGATGGCCGGCCTCGCCGCGATGGGGGCGCTGTTCGTCGTCAAGAAAATCAAACTGCCCGGTCCCCTTGGACTCGTTGCCGGGTTCGCGGCGTCACTCGTCTCGAAGGACTCCATCGAGCGGGGAGCCGCACTCGCCGGCGAGAAGCTCAAGACCGTCAACGCGGAGGCGCTCGCCAAGCGCGACTACCTGACCGCGATGCTCACCCGCTTCAAACTCGACCTCGAAGAGGCAGAACGCAAGGGGATCCTCGTCAGGAGCAAGAAGTGAAGCTCATCTGGGCGACCCGGGGGCGCACCTGGGGGCACCGGTTCCTCCTCGATGGCGGTTTCGCAGACCCGCTCCCCGAATACGACAGGGCCTTCGCGCAGCTCGGCGACGACTCGGAGCTCTGGCACCTCGGCGATGACCGGGCGGCGCTGCGCTTCCCAGACCCGGAAGGACGCACAGATCGCGCCGGCAGGCCCATCACTCACGAGTTCGTGGTGTTCACGCCCGAGCTGCACGAGATCTCGTCCGTTGCCACCGGACTCTCCCTGATCTGGGCCCAACCGATCGTCTCGACCCGATTCGCCGACATCTGGGACCTGCCGAAGCCTCCGGCGCGTTCCTGAAGCGCGAGCCGACCGCCCCTCCCCAGTTGCACGAACGGACGAAAGAACCCCCATGACCCACCACGTTCTGGAACCAGAAGCCACAGGAACCGTCGGCGACGGCGCCGTATGGACGCAGGACGCATCCGGATCGAGGACCCAGGCGGACCCGCTTCGGTGCGAGTTCGCGGGCTGGCTCGGCGACGAGCTCGTCGGCGTCCATCCGGACTTCATCGTGGCCGGTTCACTCGCCGATGCACTGCGCGCTTCGGACCTCACGGGGTTCGAGTTGCGCGAGGCGGTCGTCACGACGTCGCCGGAGTTCGTCTCCTACGCTGGCGGTCTCCCTCAGCGCTGGGAGCGGCTCGACCCGACCGGCCGCGCAGACGGGAACGACGACTTCGCGCAGCGGGACGGGATGCTGCTGGTCAGCGAACGCGCCCTCGCACTCCTCAACGAGCACCGCATCGTCGAAGCATCCGTCACCGGTGCGGAAGACACCGACCAGACCGCCCGATTCATCCGGCAGCGCGACGCGGCACGCACGAAAGTGCAAGAACGCGCACGCGCCGAACGCGAAGCAGAAGCCGACGCAGGTGCACAAGAAGCGGCCCGAGTCACCGAGCTCCTCGCATCCCGCCGCGGCACGCTGACGGAACCACCGACGATGCGCGCCAACGCGGACCCCAAGCGTCGAATTTCGGGGGACGTGACCCTTGCGGCGGCCGCCCTGGGTGGCACCATCGACGACGACTCGACGCTCGCCGTGCTGAACCTCATCGACGGGTCCCTTGTCGTCAACGGCTTCGGCACGAAGTACTGCAGCTACGAAAGCGCCGACCGCTCCCTCCAGGTGCACCTCGACAGGGGCGTTGTGAAATACATCGAGTACGTCATCAAGCCGCACTACAACGCCCCCAAAGCCAACTACCGGCGCACTGGCCACATCATCGACGGCTTGGAAATGTTCACGCGGGAGGCCGTCCTCGAACGGCTCGGCGAACCCAAGGCGGTTCGCACCGGAAAACGAACCGCGAAGACCGCCGACGAGTACCGCCTCGGACGGAAGCTCGTGTTCTTCCTCTGGGACGGCGAAGAACATCGGGCCGCCACAGTCCGCGTGGGACGAAAGTGAGCGAAGGTGCGCGGGTCCTGCTGACCTGCTGACCTGCGGTCCTGCGGTCAGCGCACGGAGGCCCGGCACTCCCTCTGAGTCATCCACAGTCTGGATACTGCGCGCAGCGTGGCTTCCACCCCGTGCCCGTGCGGGTTTCTCGCGACGCTGATGGGTTTAGCGGATGCCCGTGCGGGGTTTCCGTGGACGGCGATGGGTAAAAACCCATCACGCGCACGAGAAGCCCGCAGGCCTCTACGAACGCAGATCCCGAGGTGAATATCTCTGGTTCGTGCTCGCCACTCAGCCACGCGACTTATCCCCAGGCAGACGGATGGTCCGATTTCCTGCAGCACGGAGGGACAGACTGGGGTCTCGCATGAGTCGCCGGCCGGGGATGCCGCGCGGAGAGCACAGGGAGATCGACATGTCAGTGGTGCACGTAGTTGCCAAGAGGTGGCGCGGCGGATGGGAGTTCCGCCTTGGGCCTGAGGACGTGACGCAAGGAGCGACGCTCGGTGACGTTGCGCGGCAGGTCTTCGACTACCTCGAGACACGCGAGCCCGGGCTTGACCACAGTGCGACCAGCCTCAGCGTCACCTTCGACCTCGGCACGGTCACAGAAGCGGTCGACACGGCGAAGAAAGCGATCGAGAGAGCGGAGCATGCGCACCTCGTGGCCGACACGCGCCTCAGAGCTGCCGTCGCCGCGATGCACCGCGAACGGTACGCGAGCCGCGACATCGCGTTGCTCCTCGAGATCGACCGCGATCGCGTGGACGAACTGCTCCGAAGCACAGACTCTCGCTGAGCACGTCTGCTGCGCGGGACTCAGCACATCGCGGACGTGGAAAGAACCGGACGTGCCGGTCGGGGCCTTCGGCCTCCTCCTCAAGGCGAACAATCACCCCGTCCGGACGAGAGCAATCGAAGAGCCCGCCACGCGTCCGATCAGACGGAGCCTGGTGTCTGACATAGTCGAGCCGCATGAATCATGGCCCTCCGCCGTCCGTGGCCCTGCTCAACGCCGCACGCACCTGCTCGACGAAACGCGTCGGCGTCGGCCACAGCTGCACGGTGGTCGCGCGGATGGCCAACCAGTCGATTTCCTGCAGACGGTTCACGCGCCCGATGTCCTTGCGCCATTGGCGCTTGTCGGTGCGGTGATGGTCCCCTTCGTACTCGATGGCGATCTTCTGAGCCCGATACGCGAGGTCGACACGCCCCACGAACTCCGACCCGTTCCAGACCTCGACGCCGACCTCCGGTTCCGGAAGCCCGCCAGCGACGATCACCAGCCGCGTCCAGGTCTCCATCGGTGATTCGACACCGGCCCGGATCCGTGTGACGGCAATCCTCAGGGCGGCTCCCCCACGTCGACTCCCCCAAGCATCCGCGATCTCAACAAGCTCCTCGAGCGTCGCAAGGGGCGGCGCAGTGCGCGCGCCCTCAATCGGAGGCTCGGGCCGGACCAACCCTTCGTAGTTCGTCGAGGTCGCGACGAGCGCGTCACCCATCACGACAAGCTCGGAGACTTCGAGCTCCTTCGCAGCAGTCGCCCACGTAAGGCTCGGCGAGGCGACCGGGACGCCATGCAGTTCGCGCGCCTCCCACAGTCGATCGTGGATGCTCCTCGACTGGATACCGCGCCCCACGGGGCGGTTCCGTCCTGTTGGAACAAGGACGTGCACCGTGGAGTCGCCGTCGAAGCGCCGCGGGACCGGCAGCCCCCAGACGCGGGCTGCCGTCACCCCACCGAGCACGGCGCGCCAGCCGAGGCGTGGGACGAACGCTCGCGCGATCTCGAGCGGAGTGGTCGCGGCTCCGCGCATCCGGACACCTCGATGTGGCCTCGTGAACTCCGCTGAGTTCAGCTGACCCGTCGTGAAGCCGGCTCGCAGCCCGTCACCCACGCTGAACGGCCTCTCCCCAGCGCCGTGCAGCAGGTCCTCAGGTCCAGACATGCGGCCAGAGTACGGACCAGGGCTGCCTCCTCCGCGTTATCCACAGTCGGGATGCCGCCGGTGTCACCTCGTCAGTCGTCACCCGTCGCCGCGGGGCCGCCGAGCCCAACGCCACAGCACCCCCACCGCCCCTGCCTCGCTACCGCGGTGCCGCGGTGCCGCGGTGCCGCGGTGCCGCGGTGCCCCGAAGCCACGAAGCCGCACTGCCGCGAAGCCACGAAGCCGCGGTCGCCCGATCCGGAACACGAAGGCCCGTGCGGGGTTTTCGCGACGCTGATGGGTTTCTCGGGTACGCGTGCGGGGTTTCGGTGGACAGTGATGGGTAACAACCCATCACGCTCACGAAAAGTCCGCACGGCCTCGTGGGTGCGATGGTCGCAGGTGGGAGAGCCATACCGCCAGGAGAGAGCCAGGACAGCGGGAGAGCCAGACCACCCGCTGAGGTAGACGGAGGCCTGGCAAGGCGCAGGCCTGTCCTGGACGCGCGGTGTCTAGCTCCCGCCCTCCACGACGTACAGCTTCCGCAGGGGTGCTCCGGTGACGGTCCACCGGGTGCGCATCCCTTCGCCGAGGCGCACGATGGAGCCAGGTTCGAGGTCGATCGATGGCAGTTCAGGCTCGAGGAACTCGACCGTCGCAGTGCCACTGATGACGAGGAACACCTCGTCGGCTTCGACGTCGAGCATCGACCCGGCCGACATCTCCCACAGCCCGAACTCCGTGCCGGCGAAGGCGCCGAGCTCGTGCGCGGCGGTCGTGGGCTCGCCGCTCACCTTCTGCCATCCCTCGACGGGTTCGTGCGGGAGGGATGCGGCCCGCGCGTGCACGACCGATCCTGGCTGCATCCCGGTCACACCGCCGGCACCCGTCAGGGCCTCATCCGCTCCGCCCGCAACGCTGGCGCTCACGAGTCGAACCCCAGGCCGACCGCGTCCATGGTCTTCAACCACAGTCCGCGCTTGCCCTCGTTGCGGTCGGCGCGCGCCATTTCGGCGAGCGACACCTTGGCACCGATCGACGCGAAGGGTTCCGGCGGGAACGGCAGCGGCTTCTTCTTCACGAAGTCCATGCGCGTGCGCTCCGTCTCCTCACCGCTGAGCAGGTCGAGGAGCACGTTCGCCGCGTACCTGGTCGCGCCGACGCCGAGCCCTGTGAAGCCGGCCGCGTGCGCGACCCTGCCGTCGAACTCCGTGTCGAAGAAGGAGAAGAAGCGTGTGCACGTGTCGATGACGCCGCCCCACTTGTGCGAGAAGCCGAGGCCCTCGAGCTGCGGGTAGGTGGCGATGAAGTGCGCCGCGAGCTTCTCGAACGTCTCAGGCCGCTGGTCGTACTCCTTCTTGATGCGCCCGCCGTAGTTGTAGACGGCGTCGTACCCGCCGTAGAGGATGCGGGTGCGGCCGTCGGCGTCCGTGACGAGCCGCGAGTAGTGGAAGCGGTTGTTGAGGTCCGTGATGCCCTGCCTCCGCTTCCAGCCGATCGATTCGAGCTGCTCGTCGCTCAACGGGTTCGTCATGAGCACGTAGTCGTAGACGGGCACCGTGTAGAAGCGGTCGCGTTTGATGAGCGCCGGGAAGGCGTTCGTGCCGAGTGCCACCCGCTGCGCGTAGATGCTGCCCTGGTCCGTCGTCACCGTGATGCCGCCGCTGTCAGCGTCGAGCGACCGGACCGGCGTGTTCTCGAAGATCGCGACCCCCATGCTGAGCACGACGCGGCGCAGCTCCCACACGAGCTTCGCGGGGTTCACGAGGGAGGTGCCCTCGCGTTCGTAGGCGCCTGCCAGGTACAGCGGCGAGGCCACCTCCGCCTGCACCTGCCGGCGGTCGAGGAACTCGACCCCGGAGTCGCTGATGGCGTCCTGCTCGAGCTCCGTGACCTGGTGCGGCTCGGTGGCGACCCGCAGCACTCCGGTTTCCTCGTAGTCGCAGTCCATGCTGTAGCGCTTGACGGTGTCGCCGATCTCCCGCAGGTTCTCGAGGCCGAGTGCGTGCAGTCTCGCGAATTCGTGAGGGAGGCGGTCCTTGCCGTTGGAGTCCCCGTGCGTGAGGCTTGCTTCGCAGAATCCACCGTTGCGACCGGATGCGGCCCAGCCGACGCGCTGCCCTTCGAGGAGCACGATCTTTCGCTTCGGGTCGCGCTCTTTCGCGATGAGGGCGGTCCACAGCCCCGTGTATCCGCCGCCGACGATGACGAGATCGGCGGTGTGCTTGGCGCGGAGCGGTGGGAGGGCCGGGGGGCGCCCTGGGTCGTCGAGCCAGTAGGTCGCCGCTTTTGCACCGGCGAGGCTCGCGGCGACGCGCTCTTCGCTGATCTCGGCTTCTGCTCGATCGAACGTGGTCATTGGTGTCCTCCGATTGGGGGTGATGGCCATCTGTCTGCTGGTGCCTAGTCGTGTCTACCCTGCGTACCTACCGTTTGGGTGGACGCTCCGTCGGGTGTTGGCGGAAGCGTTCGACGGTCCGTCCCCCGCTGCACGAAGACCCAGATGACGACGCCGAGCGCGAGCAGTCCGAGTGCGATGGCGAGCTCGAGGAAGCCTCCGTATCCGGTGACGGAGAAGCCCGTGGCACCGACCACGAGGATGATCGCGAGAATCACGGAGAGGACGATCGAGAGTGGGACGAAGAAACGGGGCAGCTTGATGGGCCGGTCGGCGTCGGGGCGGTCCTTGCGGAGCAGGAAGAAACCTGAGACTGCGAGCAGGTGCGTGAGTATGTAGCCGAGGTTGCCCGTGACGATGATCGCGAGCGGGTTCTGCAGCACGACGAGGATGACGACGTTCATGACGAGCATCACGTTGAGGGAGCGCAGCGGCACGCCGCGCTTGTTGAGCACACCCAGCCCCCGGACGGTCACGCCCTCCTTGCCCATGTTGAAGAGCACTCGCGAGGCGTCCGCGACAGAGGTCGTCATGATGAGCAGGAGCGACGCGATGAGGCACACGACCATGAAGTCGGATGCGCCGCCGACCAGGTTCGCGAAACTCGCGACGAAGAACGTGGCTGGGTCTTCGGCGATCGCGGCCTCGCCGGCGTACCCGCCGAGTGTGAGCGGAACGAGGAAGAAGACGCCGAGGCAGAACAGCACGGAGGCCTTGATGGCGCGCGTCGTGTCCTTCACGGAGTCTCGGTACTCGGGTGCGAAGGTCGCGCAGACCTCGATGCCGAACGTCGTCCAGGCCATGATGTAGAGCCAGACGATCGCCGTGTGGAGGCCCTCTATGCCGTGCAGGTTCCAGGTGAGCTCCATGGGGGCCCAGTCCGACTGGAACAGCGGGAAGACGATGAAGACGAAGAGCGGGATCATGAGGATGGCCGCGGTCACGTAGACGAACGTCATGGTGACGCGAACGCCGATGACGTTGATCAGGTACATGACGCCGATCACGATGAGGCCGATCATGACGGGGAACGTGATCGAGATGGGTCCGAGCTGCAGCACCCAGTCCTGGTCGGGGAACCATTGAGCCATGACGAGGGATCCGGTGACGGCGCCGTAGGTGGCGAGGTTCGTTCCCCACGGCAGCCAGTAGCCGACCCCGGCGAGCGGAGCGACCCACGGCGCCCGCTTCTTCCACGCTTCTGCCGCGTAGTGGGCGATGCCACCCGAGGACTCCGGGAACATGGTCGCCAGCTCCGTGTAGATCCAGTTGACGCCCATCGCGAGCAGCATGGAGATCGCCCAGAGCACAGCGGCGCCCCACCCGCCAAGTCCTGCGATGGATGCTCCGAGCGTGGCGATGAGTGCGGCCGGCATGGTCATCGCCATGGCGAAGCCGTCGAACCAGCGCATGCGCTTGGGGAGGTGCTCGGCTTGGGCGGCGGCAGTGATCTGTTCTGTCGACATGCGTGACTCCATAGGTTCGGGGGCGGCGATGCTCTCGCCGTCGCAGTGCGCCTAATCTGACCGTGACTTCTTCGTCAGCGCAAGATATTGACGCTCAACTTGCTGAAAACGTAACTGCTGCGAAACATAACTGCTTGTTCGTCAGAAAGCAACGTCGTATGGTGAAGGGGATCGTTCACCACACAAGGAGGTGCGGAGTGACAACTCTGCCTGCAGCAACCCGTACCCAGCTCTTCCTCGCTGGAGACTTCGTCGATGGCTCCACCGGGGAGCAGACCGACGTCGTGAGTCCCGTGACCGGCCAGATCATCGCGTCCATAGCGGTGCCGGGCCAGGCTGATCTCGACAAGGCCGTCGAGAAGGCACGGGTCGCGCAGAAGGCGTGGCGCAAGCTCGGCGTCTTCGAGCGCGCCAAGGTCTGCCACCGCATCGGCGACGCAATCGAGCGACGCGTCGACGAACTCGCACGACTCCAGACACTCGAGCAGGGCAAGCCGGTCGCCGAGTCGATCGCGGACATCAAGGAGGCGGCACAGCTCTTCCACCTGCACGCCGAGGACGCACTGCGCCTCTACGGCGAGACGCTCCCATCGAGCGACGTCGACAAGCGGATGTTCACCTACCGCGCCCCAGTCGGCACGTGGGGCATCATCACCCCCTGGAACTTCCCGCTCCTCATGTTCACGGAGTTCGTAGCCCCCGGCCTCGCGACCGGCAACGCCTGCATCGTCAAGCCACCGAGCAACACGCCCCTCGCCGTCCTGGCCGCTATGGACTGCCTCCTCGAAGCCGGGGTTCCAGACGGACTCGTGAGCGTGCTTCCCGGTGACGGCGCGTTCGGCTCGCAGCTGGTCTCGCATCCCGGCATCGACGCGATCGGCTTCATCGGCTCCTCGGCCACCGGCGCGAAGATCGTCCAGACCGCCGGCCTCAAGCGCTCGCTCATGGAGTGCTCCGGCAATGGGCCCATCGTCGTTCTCGAAGACGCGAACATCGAACGCGCCGCGAAAGCAGCCGTCGACTCGGCGTTCTACTGCGGTGGACAGGTGTGCTGCGCGACCGAGCGACTCATCGTGCACCACCGCGTGCACGACGCGTTCGTCGAATCGGCGCTCGCCTACGCGAGCTCGCACGTCGTGCTCGGCAACCCGTTCGACGCATCCGTCAACCTCGGCCCGCTCAACAACGAGGGTGTCGCCGCGAAGATGGACCGCCACCTCGACGAGGCTCGCCGCCTCGGCTTCGACGTGCTCCTCGGCGGAGGGCGATCCGCGGGTCACCCCACCGACCTCTACTACGACTTCACGATCGTCGACGGGGTCAGCGAAGCCAGCCTCCTCTCGCAGGAGGAGTCGTTCGGGCCGGTGCTGCCGATCCTCACCGCGCAGGACGACGACGACGCGCTCCGGATCGCGAACGCAGACCGCCTCGGCCTGCAGTCGGCAGTCTTCACGGAGAGCCTCAGCAAGGCGTACCGCTTCATCGAGGAGCTCGAGACGGGTCAGGTGATCGTCAACGATTCCAACGGCTGGTGGGACATCAACATGCCGTTCGGTGGCGCGGGCGGCAAGGGAACCGGATGGGGACGCATCGGCGGCATGTACACGCTCCACGACATGACCGACCTCCGCACCGGCGCCATCCACGTCGGCTCCTAGGCGGATCCCAGCGGTCGGGTCCTGCCGCGGCGTGCACGCTGCGACAGGACCCGCCCCGTCGTGCGAGCATGAAAGCAGGTCAGAACGTGATGAGACCGCAGCAAAGAAATCGAGGAGCGGCCGTGAACGAACTTGACGACATTGATCGGCAGCTCATCGCGATCCTCCAGAAGGATGGGCGGCGCTCGTTCAAGGACATCGCCGACGAGACAGGCCATCCCGCGTCGTCGGTCAGATACCGCGTTCAACGCCTCGAGGACTCGGGCATCCTGCAGATCGTGGGCATCGCGAATCCGCTCTCGATCGGCTTCGACCACCTCGCCATGGTGGGGATCCACTGTGAGCCCGGATATGCCCGCAGCGTCTGCGAAGCGCTCTCCGCGCTCCCCGAGACCAGCTACGTCGTGCTGACGAGCGGGGGCTTCGACGTCATGGTCGAGGTCATCTGCCGGGACATGGAGCACTACAAGGAGCTGCTCCTCGAACGCCTGCAGACCACCGAGGGGGTGCGGCGCACGGAGACCTTCTTCGTCCTCGAAGCCCACAAGCTCGCCTACGGGTGGGGTGTCGGATAGCCGCAACCTCGGCGACACTTGCGGTGGATGCACCACCCTCAGCGCTACCCTCGTGGTCACGCGGCCCCATGATCGGTGTCGCGTCATCGAACAAGGGGAGATCATGACCGACATCTCAGAACTGCTCAAGCTCATTCCCGTCGACGACATCGCCAGCCAGCTGGGTGTCGACAAGCAGACCGCCGAGCAGGGGATCCAGGCAGCGTTGCCGACCCTCATCGGTGGTCTCCGGGCGAACGCGGCCGACCCCGCTGGTGCCGCGTCGCTCGAGCACGCGCTCGAGAAGAAGGACACATCCCTCGTCGAGGGCCGCGTCTCCCTCGCAGACATCGACACGAACGACGGCGAGAAGATCGTCAAGAACGTCTTCGGCAACAACACCGACCAGGTCGCGGCGGCCCTCGGCTCAGCGCCGGGCGGACAGACCTCGGGGCTCGTGCAGAAGCTGCTCCCGATTCTTGCCCCGATCGTGCTCGCGTGGCTCGCGAAGAAGTTCCTCGGCGGCCAGCAGGGCGCATCCACGACCGCGGGCTCGGGTTCGGGCGGCGGGCTCGAGGACCTGCTCGGCGGGATCCTGGGCGGTGGGTCCGGGTCCTCGGCCGGGGCGACCAACGCCGGTGGTGGAGCGGGCGGCGGGCTCGGCGACATCCTCGGGCAGGTGCTCGGCGGCGCGAGCGGTTCCGGCAAGCCAGCAGGTGGAGGACTCGGCGGCGGCCTAGGAGACATTCTCGGCGGGCTGCTCGGCGGCGGCAAGCGCTGACCCGTCGGGCAGCGGATGCGCGCGGGAGGGAGTGCCGGCCGAGCAGTACCGGCCCGCCCCTCCCCCGCATCCCGAAACGCACCAGACGGCCGAGCACCCAGCGGACCTGACCGCCCCTACCGCCTCGTGAAATGAGTCCCGTATCTTCGACCCCGCCTCCGAGACCTTCGTGGCCGCCCTCGCTCTCGTGGCGTTCGCGCTCGTCACCGTCGGCGCGATCGCGCTCCTCCTCACGAGACTGCCGGTCTGGCCCAGCTCGCGACTGCTGCTCACGCCGCTCGCAGCGCAGCACCGCCTGACCCGCCTCGACGACGACAGCCGTGGCTGGGAGACGGCGCTCGCGGGCGAACTCGTGTGGCTCGCCCATCGCGGCGCTCTGCGCATCCACGAGACAGAGGACGCGGGCGCCGCGCAACGGATCACCGACGCCGGCTACCGCGCCCCGCGCTCGACCGGATGGGAGATCGAATGGCTCGGTGCGGACCCGCTGCTCCCCGCATGGTCCAGCGCCGTCATCGACGCCTGCTTCCCTGGCGGCAGGCGCGCCCGCGGCAACCGCGCACGAGTCGACCGCACTGGAGCAGACGACTCCGCCCGCCGCGCCGCCATGAAGTCCGCGGTGGTCGCCGAGCTCGACCGCGCCCGGGTCGACCGCACTGACCGCGACGGCTGGGTCTCGCGGCTGCTCGCCAGCCCCTACAGTCGCGCGTTCGCCGGACTCCTCATCGTGCCGATCGGGTTGCTCCTGCTCACCCCGTGGCTCCCCGCATGGGCGGTTCCGATCTTCCTCGTCGCACTCGCCGCGGTCGTCGTGCTCACGTTCATCCGCCCACCGTTGCAGCGACGCTGGACGAAGCTCTGGGAGCGGTACCGGACCGAGAGCCAGCACCTGCACGAGCTCCCCCTCGACGAGCGCGGCACCGGAGCCACCCGAATCGTCTACCTCGACGCGTTCGCCGAGAACCTCGGCTTCGCAGACCTCGTCGCCTACGGGTCCTCAGAGGACATGGCACGCGGCTACGCGCAGCAAGCCGATGCGATGGTGCGCGAGGGACTCCTCCACGACATCCGTCCCGAATGGCTGCTGCCGGCCCGCGAACGGCCGACCCAGAAACACCTCACCGACCTCATCGACGGGTTCCTCTTCACCGTGCGCTGAAGCCGACGCCGGGCATACGCGGATGCTCGCGGTGCGCGGACCCTCCTGCCCGCGCCGTGGGGCGGGCCCGCGCATCCACACCCCTAGCGGTGCGACGGGATGTGGAACGTCTTCACCTTGTCGCCCTCGACCGTGACGAATGCGCGCGACGTGCCATTGAAGCGGTTGCTGCGCCAGTCGAAGAACAGCTCAGTCGTGTCTCCCTCGGTGGTGGCATCCTTGATCACCATCTGAGCGCTCTGCCCGATGGCGTCGCTCTGCGACCAGCTGCTGACGCCCTCACGACCCTCGAGCACGCGACCCCAGTCGTCGACCGAGCCATCCTCCGCGAACGCGTCGACGAACGCCTGCTCGTCTCCGCTGTTGATCGCGTCGACAAGAGCCTGCACCGGCGCAGGCACTGTGAAATCAGTCATGGAACCCCCATCTCTCCGCGGGCGAAGGCCGCCCGAACGGCCACAATGTAGCAAGCCAGCCTCCGGATTCCCGGGCATGGCCGTAAGCTCGGAATCTCAGGATGCGCGGCAACCCGCCCTGCGCTTCCGACCTCCGCCTCTTTCCAAGGCAAGCCCGGCTCGTCAAAAACAGGCCACGTCAACAAGCAGAAGGTGAATTGAGCATGAGCGACTTCTCGCCCCTTGAAGTATTCGACCGTCGCGAGTCAGAAGTCCGCGGATACATCCGCTCGTTCCCCGTGGTCTTCGACCGCGCGTCCGGCTCCACCCTGGTGACCGCGGACGGCGACGAGTACCTGGACTTCTTCGCCGGCGCCGGCGTGCTCAACTACGGGCACAACAACCCGCTCTTCACGAAGGCCCTCGTCGAGTACATCGAGCACGGCGGCATCCTGCACGGGCTCGACATGGCGACGTCCGCGAAGCGCGCCTTCATCGAAGCGTTCGAGCAGTACGTGCTCGAGCCCCGCGGCTACGACTACAAGATCCAGTTCACCGGCCCGACCGGCGCGAACGCCGTCGAGGCCGCCCTCAAGGTCGCCCGCCAGGCGACCGGCCGCACCAATGTGGTCGCGTTCACGAACGGCTTCCACGGCCTCAGCCTCGGCGCCGTCGCCGTCACCGGCAACAAGAAGTACCGCGACGCCGCCGGCACCACCCTCGGCGATGTCACGCGCCTCCCCTTCGAGGGCTACCTGGGCGACAAGCTCGACACGCTCGACCTGTTCGAGAAGATGCTCGACGACACCGGCAGCGGACTCGACCTGCCCGCCGCTGTCATCGTCGAAGCCATCCAGGGCGAGGGCGGCATCAACGTCGCGAGCCCGGAGTGGCTGCGACGCCTCCGCACGATCACGGAGGAACGCGGTATCCTCCTCATCCTCGACGAGATCCAGGCCGGCATCGGCCGCAGCGGCTCCTTCTTCGCGTTCGAGGAGTCCGGCATCGTGCCCGACCTCGTCACCGTGTCGAAGTCGATCTCCGCGTCCGGCCTGCCCATGTCGCTGGTGCTGCTCCGCCCGGCCGTGGATGTGTGGAAGCCGGGCGCCCACACGGGCACCTTCCGCGGCAACAACCTCGCGTTCGTCACCGCACGCGTCGCCCTCGAGGAGTACTGGGCCGACGACGCCTTCATGACGCAGGTCGCCGAGCGCTCCGCTGAGCTCCGCGCGGGCCTCGACGCGATCGCCGCCGACTACCCGCAGCTCGACTTCACGGTCCGCGGCCGTGGCCTCATGTACGGCATCGTCAGCCTCCGTGACCGCGACCTCCCCTCGCGCGTCTCAGCCGAGGCGTTCCAGCGCGGGCTCGTCATCGAGACCGCAGGCGCCTTCGAGGAAGTCCTCAAATTCCTCCCCGCGCTCACGCTCACGAGCGAGGAGCTGCAGACGGGCCTCCGCATCGTGCGCGAAAGCCTCGACGCCGTCATCGCGGGTGACGACTCCGAGGCAGAGCACGCCGTCGAAGACCACGTCGCCTCGCACGCGTAGAGCCCCTGGCCGGGTGGCTGGGCCGCCAGGCGCATCCACCCCGCCTCGGTGTGGAACATCCACACGAGAGATGCCTGTTCCTGAGCAAGGGAACAGGCATTTCTCGTGTGGATGCGGATGTGGAAGCGAGCTGGTGCAGGCGCGGCCACGGGCGGGTCAATGCTTGCGGGTGCCGCCTCCGGAGAACGTCGAGCCGTAGGAGTGCGGCGCCGGCGCGTGTCCGAGATCGTGGTGTCGCGGCGTCGGCTCGGCTCCCCCGGCCGGTGTCGGATCGGTGCGCTCCGCCGGTGTCGGATCGGTGCGCTCCGCCGGTGACGGAGCCCGTTGCGCCTGCTCAGACGGTGCCGATTCGACGTGTCGTGGTGTCGGACGCGGAGCCGGATACGACGCCAGACTGGACTGCGACACAGGAGCAGGAGTTTGCGAGGCAGGCACGTACGCCGCAGGCGTTTGCGAGTCAGGCGAGTACGCCGCAGGCGCGGACGAGGCAGGCGCAGGCGAGTACGCCGCAGGCGCGGACGGGGCGGGCGCAGGCACGTATGGCGCAGGAGCGGGAGGTGCGTGTGGCACGGGCGAGTGGGACGCGGAAGCCTGCGATCCCGAGGCCTGCTGCACCGACGCGGGGAGCCACGACGCTGGCCGCTCGGTCCGTCGAGGCGCGGCGGCCCATGGCGAGGGAGCGCTGGGCGAGCTGGGAGCCGCATCCGGGATCGCCTGCTGCACCGACAGCCCGAGAAGCGAGATGCCGCCGCTGGTGTCGGTGTCTTCGTGCAGGCCTGCGACCCCCGCTTCTCCCGCCCTGCGGCGTTCGGCCTTGCGGAGCTCCGACGCGGCCTTGGCTTTCTTCGTTCGGCGACGCTGCACGAGGATCGCCACGAGCAGGCCGAGGCCGAGCACGAGTACGACAAGCAGTGCGAAGGCGACGATGGTGAAGATCTGATTGGTGCCGGCCATGACTGCGTCAGCTCATCGCATCGGTCGGATCTTGAGCTCGTCGACCGCCCCACCAGCCGGGGTGTCGACGGCCAGACGCACCGCTTGCGCGACCGCCTGCGGCGAGAGGTAGCGCTCGCGCTCGTAGCTGCCCTGCTCGAGCTGCCGCAGCTCGCGCTGCATGTCCGTGTCGACGCGGCCCGGGTGGATGCTGGACACGCGCACGCCGTGCTCGCGTTCTTCCTCGCGGAGCGCGTCCGTCAGCGCGCGCAGGGCGAACTTCGTGCCGCTGTACACGCTGGTGCCCGCGCCGCTCGCGTAGCCGGAACCCGAGTTGATCATGACGACCGTGCCCTCGCTCGTTCGAAGCAGCGGCAGCAGGAGGCGGGTGAGGTCGGCCACGGCGAACACGTTGAGCTCGAAGGCGCGACGGAATCGCTCACGGGAGCTCTCCGCGATGGCGTCGTGCCCGCCGAGCACGGCCGCCGAATGCACGAGCACGTCGAGGCGGCGGATGCTGCGGGCCGCCTCTGCGAGCTGGCGCTCGTCGGTGAGGTCTGCGACGAACGGCGTCGCGCCCGGGATGCGCGCGGCGGCCTCGGCGACTGCGCGCGGTTCGCGCCCACCGACCAGGACGTGGTGGGTGCGGCTCAGCTCGTGGGCGATGGCTTCGCCGATGCCGCGAGTCGCTCCCGTGACGAGTGCGACCGGCCGTCGGCGTTCGCCGTCGCGCTCATCGTCGACAGGTGAGGCGGCGTGGCCTGCTTCGGTCATGGATGTTCCCCCGGGATTCTGCGGTGCGTGACGGCGGACAGCCGCGGCTTCCACATTCTGCCACCGTCAGACCGCACACTGCCTCCGAACCCGTCCCCCTGTGGACGGTATCCGCCTCGCGTCCGACGGCTGGCCGTATGGCAGTCTGGTGCGGCCGACCCGCTCGAGAAAGTTCCCAGTGCTTCCCTTTCCTGCATCCGCTCACGCCGCCGCCACCAGACGATCAAGACGCCGCACGCTCGCAGCGGTCGCGGTCGCCGGTGTCGCGACCCTGCTGGTGGGGTGCACGCCCCTGGGCACGCAGTCCGCGCCGGCCGAGAGCGCCGCGTCGCCCGAGGCCAGCCAGCTGGTGGCGCTGACCGACGAGGTGGAGGCGGCTACCACGTACGGCGAGGCGTCGACCTCGTTCGCCGACGATGCGCTCGACGTGCTCGGCAAGCTCGACATCGCGCCGCGCGATGAGTGGGAGGAGTTCGACCGCGAGGGGTCGTTCGGCGAGGGCTGGCAGGACCCGGACGGCAACGGGTGCGATGCACGCAATGACGCCCTGGCCGCATCCATGACCGACGTCGACCTGAACCGCGACGGCTGCCGCGTCGACACGGGCGTCTTCGTCGACCCGTACTCGGGCGACGAGATCGACTTCGAGCGCGGCCCCGACACGAGTCCGCTCGTGCAGATCGACCATGTGGTGGCGCTCGCGAACGCGTGGAGGACGGGCGCGAAGGAGCTGACGTTCGTGGAGCGGGTCGAGCTGTCGAACGACCCAATGAACTTGCAGGCGACGGCCGGCTGGGTGAATGACGACAAGAAGAGCCAGGATGCGGCGAACTGGCTGCCCCCGCAGGAGTCGTACCACTGCACCTACGTGGCCCGGCAGATCGTGGTGAAGGCCACCTACGACCTGTGGGTCACGCAGGCTGAGCACGACGCGATGCGCGACGTGCTCGAGGGCTGCGCGTAACCGGTCCTCTCGCAGAGCGAGCGGGAGCAGTCACGTCGTCGGACGGCCACCGCCCCTCACAACGGGTGCCCACTGACCTACCGAGATCACACGACCAGCAGCGTCGCCACGAGGATCACGAGCACTGCGACGAGGCCGACCCAGCTGAGCCACGCCCACCTCTTGGGCTGGAACCGGAGAGTCGGGGAGCGCAGCACGCCGACCGCGACCGCCGCGAGCGCGGGAGCGAGGGCCAGCCCGAAGGCCCAGCCGCCGACGCTCGCCCAGGGGCCGGCGAACCAGAGGCTCACGAGCCCGGATGCTGCGAGCAGCAGCCAGTTCACGATCGGCAGGGCGGCCTTCGAGCGGAACGCGAACAGCAGCGCGAGAACGGACGCGATGAGGGCGAACCCGAACGTCACCCACAGGAGCAGCGCCCCCTGGGCGCCGAGGTCGGGAACGTCCGCCTCGGTCAGGAGCGAGACGGCGATGGGGTCGACGATCTGCTGCGTGTTGCCGAGCACCACGACCGCTTTGTCGGCCTCGCGGTCGAGCATGACGACGGACGCGAATCCACCGGTTCCGCCGCTGTGCCAGGTGAGACTCGGGTTCGACGTCGCCGTCGGGTTGGTGACCTGCGTCGTCTGCCAGATCCAGCCGATGTCGCTGCCTTCAGCGAACTGCGCCGTCGGTTCGAGTGATGCGACGCCGGGGGCTGTGCCATCGAGGTTCGCGGACGCCCAGGCGGCGAGGTCGGCGACCGTGGTGGTCGTCGAGCTGCCGGTGGGCGCGTACCCCTCGCCCCACCAGTCGTCGGTCGGGATGCCGTTCGTCAGGAATCCGGGCGTCGTGTCCGCAGGAACTTCGGCCTCGGCCGTCGCGATGCTCGTCGACTCCATGCCGACGGGCCGGAGCACCCGCTCCTCGAGGAGAACCGGGTAGCTGTCGGCGCCCGCCGCGTTCGTGAGCGCCGTGCCGAGCAGCGCGACGCCGAGGTTCGAGTAGATGGGCCCCTGCGCGGGGTCGACGGGCGCGGCCGCCGCATCCTGGACCATGACCTCGGTGGTCTGCGGCCCGTACGGGTTGCCGCCGGAGATCGACGCCGCGAGCGACTCGACGGCGAAGGTCGGCCCGAGGCGCGGGAGGCCCGAGCTGTGCTGCGCGAGGCTCGCGAGCGTGACCTCACCGGCCGGGGTTCCCTCGAGCTCCGGGATGTGCGCCGAGAGCGGGTCTTCCGCGGTCACTTCGCCGCGGTCGATGGCGTCCGCGAACAGCGACG
Organism: Pseudoclavibacter terrae; assembly: GCF_008831075.1. Lineage (GTDB taxonomy): Bacteria > Actinomycetota > Actinomycetes > Actinomycetales > Microbacteriaceae > Pseudoclavibacter > Pseudoclavibacter terrae. The sequence continues at coordinate 44,534 of NZ_WBJX01000003.1, forward strand.
CCGTGAAGGTCTTCGTGACGGAGCCGAGCTCGTACAGCGTCTCGTCCGTGGGCGCCGGGCCGTCTCGGCCCTCGCCTGCCTTGCCGACACCGGCCCAGGTCGTGCCCTCAGGCGTGACCTCGGCGACGACCACCGAGCGGAAGCCGCCATGGCCGCCCACCGCATCCACGACCCGCGCCGCGAGGGCCTCATCACCCGAGGTCTGCGTGCCGAGCGCCTGTCGCTGCGGGCCCACGAGCATCCCGAGCACGACCGCGGCGAGCCCCGCGACGAGTGCGGCGATGACGAGGATGCGCTTGGCCGGGCCGCGCGGAGTCTCGTCACCAACCGGGGCGGGTGCGCCGGTCGCCGCGCTCGTCGCGGGGGGAGGCGAAGCCGGCGACTGCGGATGCTGCGCCCCCGCCGGGTTCTGCGGCTGGCGTTCGTGTGTCATGCGCTTCCCCTTGCTCTCGACCTGCGCTCGCCGCGGTCTTTCGTTGTTCCCTCCAACGCTACGAGCGACCACCGACACCGGCCTCCACCGTGGGCGGGAGATGTCTCCCCCGCCCGCCGGAGATGCCGAACGGAGCGCGCATCCGTCGCACGGCGTCGTCCGGCGGCAAGGCCGGGCTCGGCGTGGGAAGATCGAGGGATGAAGATCCTGTCGATCCAGTCGTCGGTCGCCTTCGGGCACGTGGGCAACTCGGCTGCGGTGTTCCCGCTGCAGCGTCTCGGACACGAGGTGTGGCCGGTCTCGACCGTCGTGTTCTCGAACCACACGGGCTATGGCGCTTGGCGCGGCCCGCTCCTCCCGGCCTCCGACGTGCGCGACGTGATCCTCGGCGTGGAGGAGCGCGGTGCGCTCGCGCAGGTGGATGCGGTGCTGTCCGGCTACCTGGGCGGCGAGGAGATCGTCGACGTCGTCGTCGACGCGGTGAAGCGCACGAAGGAGCTCAACCCCGCCGCGACCTACACGTGCGACCCCGTCATGGGCAACGCGAAGTCCGGCTGCTTCGTCGCCCCCGCCATCCCGGAGCTCATCCGCGAGCGGGTCGTGCCGGTCGCCGACATCCTCACGCCGAACCAGTTCGAGCTCGGCTTCCTCACGCGCACGACGCCCGCGACGATCGACGAGACCCTCGATTCGGTTGACCTGGCCCGCGACCTCGGCCCGCGCACGGTGCTCGTCACGAGCGTCGAGCGCCCAGACCGCCCGGAAGGCACCATCGAGATGATGGCGGTGGACGACAGGGGCGCCTGGATCGTGCAGACCCCGTACCTGCCGTTCAAGGCGAACGGCTCCGGCGACGTCACCTCAGCGCTCTTCACGGCGCACTACCGCACGTCCGGTTCGGCGTCCGAGGCGCTCGCCGCGACTGTCTCCAGCGTCTTCGACCTGCTGCAGATCACGCTCGACTCGGGTGAGCGTGAGCTGCAGATCGTCGCGGCTCAGGACGCGTTCGCGAACCCCCGCATGCAGTTCCAGGTGCGCCAGATCCGCTAGCGACTGCACTGCGCAGCGCCGTCCCTTCGCCGTCGTGCCCAAGGTTGTGGCGAAGTGCTGTCCGATCACGCCCAGACAGCACTTCGCCACAACCCTGTCGGGGGCTGACCGGAGCAGGGGCGTTGAGCGCCAGCTCGCGACCGCACCGCCCCCGCACCCGCACCGCCCCCGCACCGTTAGACGAGCACCCCGCCCTGCATGACCCAGTCGAGGCGCGACTCGGCGAGCACGCTCACGTCGTCGAGCGGGTCGGCGGATGCGGCGATGAGGTCGGCGTGCGCGCCCGGCGCGATCACGCCAAGTTCCCCTTCGCGCTGCAGCAGGCGAGCCGCGGTGGTCGTGGCGCTGCGGACGATGTCGAGGACGGGCATGAACTCGGCGCGCACCTCGAACTCGCGGGCCTGGTGGCGCTGCATGCCGCCGAGCAGGTCGCTGCCGTAGCAGAGGTTCACGCCACCCTTGTGGGCTTTCTCGAGCGCGACCTTGCCACCCTCGAGCACGTCGGAGACCTTCTCCCAATTGTCCTGCGGCAGCCCGTGCTCGCGTCCCTCCTCCATGAGCGCCCAGTAGGTGACGAGGTTCATGGTGAGGAACGCGTCGTGCTCGAGGAACAGCTTGATCGACTCGTCGTCGAGCAGGTTGCCGTGCTCGATGCCGCGCACGCCTGCCCGCAGGGCGCGGTTGATGGCGCGGGCCGTGTACGCGTGCGCCGTGACGTAGCGGTTCGCGGCCGTCGCCTCCTCGACGACGGCCTCGATCTCCTCGACGGAGAACTGCGTGGAGTCGACGCGGTCGGTGGGCGAGGCGACGCCTCCGCCCGCCATGATCTTGATGTGGTGGGCGCCGCGGCGGATTTCGTCGCGGGCCGCGTGGCGGACGGCGGAGATGCCGTCGACGACCCGGCCGATGTGCGAGCACGTGTACTCGCCGTCGTGGCTGTCGCGTCCACGCGAGCGGGGATCGCCGTGCCCGCCGGTCTGCGAGAGCGCCTTCCCGCCGAAGAAGAGGCGCGGGCCGCGCACGAGTCCGTCGACCTGCGCGTCGTGCAGGCCGAAGTCGGCGCCGGCGACGTCGCGGACCGTCGTGAAGCCCCGGCTGAGCATGTCGCCCATGAGCTTCGCGGCCTGCAGCGCCACGTAGTTCGGCGACTCCTCGCCGATGGATGCCAGGTCGGCCGTGTGCGCGGTGACGTGCACGTGGCAGTCGATGAGGCCGGGCAGGAGGTAGCGACCGGATGCATCCAGTTCCTCGACCCCGTCGGCGGCGGCGACCTCGCCGCCGACCTGCTCGAAGCGACCGCCTCGGATCGACAGGTCGCCGGTGCGGTACTCCCCCGCGTCGACGTCGAGCCAGGTGGCGTTGCGGATGATGAGGTCTCCGGTCATGCGGATGCTCCCTGCTGCTTGGCGCTCTCCACGCCGGTGTCGATGATCTGAACGGCGCGCTCCTGCGCCGTCGGGGTGTAGGTGCCCTCTGGTGCGCACATGTTGACGGTCGCGAGCGGCACCCCGTCTGGCCCGGGGATGGGCACGTTGAGGATCGACCCGCAGCCGAGCGCCTTGATGGTGCTGGCGTCGTCGAAGATCCGGTCGAGGTCGGCCGGGGTCGACCCGAGGAACGGCTCACCGGAGTCGCGGCAGGCGGCGACCCAGTCGGGCGAGACCTGCGTGGCGACCTGCTTGGTCCCGCCGACGGGGTACTCGTCGGCGTGCGAGCTGTAGATGCGCTCCATCACCTCGCCGCCTTGGGTGAAGCGCAGCACCGTGAACAGCACGACCCCGACTTCCTCCTCGATGGTGTGGTGGATGCTCGCCCAGTCGACCGCATCCAGCGCCGTCTCACCGCCCTGCTCGCTCTGGCCCTGCTGTCCGCCTCGCACTCGTTCGCCGTTGGGGGTCATGCGTTGCTGCCTTCCTTGTCGATGGTCGTGGTGATGGCGCCCTTGCCGCTGTTGGTGATGTCCTCGAGGGAGCGTCCTGCTGTGCGCACCGCGAAGAGCAGCGTGCAGGCGACGCCGATGACCAGCACCGTCGTGGTCATGCCGAAGACGCCCACGAAGCCCCACTGGGCGGCGAAGGTGCCGATGATGATGGGCGCGGTGATCGATCCGATGCGGCCGAACGAGGAGCTCATGCCGACGCCCGTGGCGCGCAGCCAGGTCGGGAAGACCTCTGGCGTGTAGGCGTAGACGCCTGCGTAGGTGCCGTTGAGGAAGAAGGAGAGCACGATGCCGGCGATGGTGACCATGATGGGGTCGTTGGCCTGGCTCATCCACAGCGCGGCCCCGGCGGAGCCGATCAGGTAGAGCGCGATCGTGAACTTCCTGTCGAGCTTCTCGTTGAGGTAGGCGGCGCTGAAGTAGCCGGGGATCTGCGCGAGGTAGATGTAGAGCGAGTACGTGAAGCTCGTGGTGACGTCGATGCCTCGGTCGACGAGCAGCGTCGGGATCCAGGTGAAGAAGCCGTAGTACGAGAACGTGATGACGAACCAGATGAGCCAGGTGGTCGCCGTGATGCGCCACATCGTGCGGCCCCAGAGGAACTTCACGGCCTTGATGAAGCCGAACTTGACGGGCGCTTCCTCTTCCGGCGCGTTCGGGTCGACTGCGGGCAGGTCGTTGCCCGTGGATGCTCGCACCCGGTCTTCGAAGCTCGCCACGACGGCCTCGGCTTCCGCGTGCCTGCCGACGCTCGCGAGGTAGCGCGGCGACTCGGGGAGCGAGCGCCGCCACCACAGCAGCATGACGATGGGGAGGAAGGTGAGGACCTGCGCCCAGCGCCAGCCGTCGTCGGAGGCGGGGACGACGAAGCGGCCGATGAGGGCTGCGGCGACGAAGCCGAACGAGAAGAACCCGGCGAGGGTGCCGACGAACCAGCCGCGGCGGTGCTTCGGGACGAACTCGGAGAGGAAGGGCGCGATGATGGCGCTCTCGGCCCCGGCGCCCATGCCGGCGATGATGCGCATGAAGAGGAAGACCTCGAAGTTCCACGAGAGCGCCGCGACGAGGGAGGCGACCGCGTAGAGCACGAGCGACCACATCATGACCTTCTTGCGGCCGATCTTGTCGCCGAGGTAGCCCGCGAGGAGCGCGCCGAAGAGGAAGCCGAACGGTGCGGCCGAGCCGACGAGGCCCAGCTGCGCGGCCTCCAGGCCGAACACGTCGCGGACGCTCGGCATGAGGAAGGCGACGATCGCGCCGTCCATGCCGTCGAACGTGTAGCCGAGCCCGCCTATGAGGAGTAGCGCGTAGTGGGGTTTGCTGATCGGCAGGCGATCGAGCCGTGCGGTGAGTGACAACGGAGTCTCCTGGGGGATCGGGAACGTCGGTGTTCGAGAAAGCTTGATCCAGCAACCCCCATCATGCAATACAGATTGCAGAAATGTAACCCGCGCGAAATCTCTTGCAGAAACGCACTCGTCTCGTGCCCGTCACGAGCATCCACGAGCCGATCCGTGCTGAAATGAGAGCATGTCCGCCGCCGAGCAGCCCACCGCAGACGAGACGCGACTCTCCCCCGACGCCTGGCTGCGCGGGATGCTCGCGGCCCGGAATCTGGGCCCCACCAGCCAGAAGCTCGCGAACTACCTCGTGACGAACATCAACGCGGTCAGCTACGCGCAGGCGTCGGAGATCTCCGCGTCCGCCCAGGTGAGCGCATCCACGACCACGCGCCTCGCGCAGCAGCTCGGTTTCAAGGGGTGGCCGGACCTGCAGCAGGCGCTGCGCACCCGCTACCTCGCGCAGCTCTCCATGGTCGATATCGCCGAGATCCACGGTCTCACCGACACCCCGTTCCAGAACGCGCTCCGCAACGACTCCGAGCTGCTGGCCGCGACGATGCGCGACGTCGACGACGTGGCCATCGCCCGCGTCGCGGCGGCCGTGCAGTCAGCGAAGCGGGTGCACGTGACCGCGATGGGCAGCTTCGCCGCGGTCGGGCAGGCGCTCGTCCACAACCTGCAGATCGCCGGCTACCACGTGCACGCGCTCCTCGACCGCGACAGCGCGCTCTCCAACAGCGTCGCGCAGATGGGCGACGGCGATCTGCTCATCGTCTGCAGCTACTGGCGGCATTACCGCACCATCGTCGCGGCCGCCAACGCCGCGCACCGGCAGGGCGCGACGGTCGTGGCCCTCACCGACTACCTGCCGCCTCAGCTCGAGGGCGCAGTGGATGACCTCATCATGATCCCCGCGGAGGGCACGTCGTTCTTCCCGTCGCTCACCGTGCCCATGGCCGTGCAGCAGGGGCTCGTCGCGACGCTCGCCCAGCTCGACCCGGAGGCCACCAAGGTGCGCATCGACGCCGCCGAGCGGCTGTGGAACGAGCTCGACATCCTCATCGACCCGCGCGCGACGGAGTAGCCCCGACCCCTTCGTAGGTCGCACTCACACGGTCGCCGATCCGACCCGCTGCCCAGGCGCTTCCGCGTGTGTTTGTATGACGCGCATGACCAGCAATCCCGCGCCTCCCCCGGGCGCACACGTCGGCGAACCGCACAACGCCTCCATCCACAGCCGACTGAACTGGCTGCGCGCGGGGGTGCTCGGCGCAAACGACGGCATCGTGTCCGTCGCTGCGCTTGTCGTCGGCGTGGCCGGAGCGACGACCGCGACCCCGGTGATCCTCACGGCGGGCGCAGCGGGACTCGTCGGCGGCGCCATCTCGATGGCGCTCGGCGAGTACGTGTCCGTCAGCAGCCAGAGCGACAGTCAGCGGGCGCTCATCGCCAAGGAGTGGCGCGAGCTCGAAGAGGAGCCGGAAGAAGAGCTCGCCGAGCTTGCCGGGCTCTACGAGCAGAAGGGCCTGACACCAGAGACCGCCAGGCGCGTCGCCACCGAGCTCACCGCGCGCAACGCGCTCGCGGCTCACCTCGAGACAGAGCTCGGGCTCAGCGAGGAAGCCGTCGCGAGCCCGCTCGCCGCAGCGGGCGCATCCGCCCTCGCCTTCACGATGGGCGCACTGCTGCCGCTGCTCTCGATCCTGCTGATGCCCGCCGACTTCCGGGTTCCCGCCACCTTCGCCGTGGTGCTGCTCGCTCTCGCCGCGACCGGCTACGTGAGCGCACGGATCGGGCAGAGCCCGCCGCTGCGTCCAACGATCCGCGTCGTCGTCGGCGGTGCGCTCGCGCTCGCAGCGACGTTCCTGATCGGGTCGCTGCTCGGGACGTCCGGCGTGGTCTGAGTGGCGCACGTGGCCTGCGCGGCGCGAGCCTCAGAACATGGGGTGGTCGTGCACGCTTGTGTCCGGCACCGCCTGGAGCACGTCCCAGTGCTCGACGATGCGGCCGTCCTCGAAACGGTAGATGTCAGCGACCGCCGCATCGGCCGCACCCGGACGGGATGCACGCACGTGCACCATCGCGAGGTCCCCGTCCACGATGATCCGCTCCACGCTGAAGCTCGCATCCGGAGACCCGTCGAACTTCGGCATGAGGGCCTCGACGGCGGCGGCCGGCCCGTCCGCGATGTTCGGATTGTGCTGGCGATAGTCGGCTGCGACCAGAACGTCGAACGCCTCGGCCACGCGCTTGCGCGTGTAGAACAGCTCGACGAAGTGCTCGAACGCGGCACGGTTATCCGTCATCGATGGGTCTCGACTCTCACTCGGCAGGGCGCGCCGGTGCCGACGCTGACGTCTCCAGCTTGGCCGCGACCATCCCGAAGCACACATCACGAGTGCGGATGCGGGGTATCAGCCAAGGAGGCGAGGGCTGGCCCGTCTGCCGCTCACCACTTCGGATGAAAGGAGGCGCCGGACGCTCGCTTGAGGCGCTCCGCGCACGGAATCGCCCCTAGCTTGGGGAGCATGCTCCGACTGCGTGATCGCCTCCCATCCGCCGCCGCACTACGCTGGCTCCTCGAGCCGGCGGCTGGGGCGCTGTTCATCACCATGTGGTGCTTCGGCGAGGTCGGACGGTGGGGCAGCTACCTGCCCTTCTACGCCGCCCCTGTGCTCTACGGCGTCGCTATCGGCCTCTCGCGGCGCTTCCCGCGGACAGCGATCGGCGTCGGTCTCCTCGCCCCGGTCCTGCAACTGCTGTGGGCGATCCCAATGGTGTCGGCGAACGACTGGCCGGTTCATCTGGGAATGGCGCTCATCGTGTTCCTCGTTGCGCTCAACAGCCGCGGCGCGACTCGCTGGATCGCACTGGCGGGAGGCATTGTGCACGGCATCGGGATCGCGTTCCTCTTCGTCTACGCCGGACAGTGGCTCCTCTGGTCTGGGCCGCTCGGCGGTAGCACGATGGGGTATCTCTCCGGTGTCAACAACTACACCCCGAGCGGCGAGCTCGTCTACCAAGAGGGGTGGGACGGCCCGACGGACGGGAACAACGTCGTCCAGATCATGTTCGACGACCAGGGCAGCATGCAGTTCATGAGCGTCGGCGGCCCCATGTCCGAGCTCATGCTCCAGACGGCTGCGCAGCTGGCCTTCATCTTCGCGCTCGTGGCCGCAGCGGCCTGGGTTCTCGGTGTCGCCATCCAGTACGCGATCAAGCGGCGGCGCGACCAGGCGATTCGCGCCGCCCTCGCTGGCGAGCTCTCGGCGTCCTCCGCGGAAGTGCTCGTCCTCCAGGAGCGCTCCCGCATCGCCCGCGAGGTCCACGACGTGCTCGCCCACTCGCTGACCGTGACGATCTCGATGGCGGACGGCTCTCGACTGCTGCGAGAGTCACGCGGCGAACCTGCAGACGACCTGCAGAAGATCGCCGACAACGCCCGCAGCACGCTGCTCGAGCTGCAGGGCCTGCTCGAGGGCATAGGAGGCGAGGGGTCCGCACCGCAGCCGAAGCTCGACGAGCTGGACGCCCTCGTGGAGCAAGCATCAGAGACCGGATTGAACGTCGAGCTGCGCAACCTCGGAGAACGCAAGCGCCTCTCTCAGGTGCAGGAGCTGAGCGTGTTCCGCATCGTGCAGGAGAGCCTCACGAACGCGATGAAGCACGCCGGTTCCGAAGCATCGGCGACCGTCTCGCTCGACTGGCGCGGGGCCGGGCTGTCGCTCAACATCGTCAGCATGGGAGTGGGCGACGACGACTCCAAGGCCGAGCCCTCCGAGCGCTCTGGCCTCGGCGTGGCCGGGATGCGCGAGCGCGCTCGCCTCGCGGGCGGTTGGCTGACCGCCGGGGCAGAGCCTTCCGTGAACCAGACCAGCGGCCACCAGACGTTCGTGGTGACGGCGTTCATCCCGACGCAGGACATCATGCCGAAGGTAACCGGCACCGAGAACGCTCAGAGCGCGAGCCCAGTCACGGTTGAGACCGCATCCGATGAGGACAAGCAGTGATCGACGACACCGACACCCAGCCCATTGCAGTCGCGACGGCGCAGCCGGACCCGGCCCCGCGCATCCGCATCGCCCTCGTCGACGACCAGGAGCTGTTCGTCTACGGCATGCGGATGCTCGTCGAGTCGCAGCCGGACCTCGAGCTGATCGGCACCGCGGCGGACGGCGAGGAAGCCATCGAACTCGTCGTCGCCGAGCGCCCTGACGTGGTGCTCATGGACATCCGCATGCCCGGCCTCAACGGCATCGCCGCGACGAGGCGCATCCTGGAGGCCGCCCCGTACGCCGACGAGACCGGGCCTCGCCCGCGCATCGTCATGCTGACCACGTTCCGGCAGGATGAAGCGGTGCTGCAGGCCATGCACAACGGCGCGAGCGCCTATGTGACGAAGGATGCGACGCCCGAGATGCTGCTCGACACGATCCGCGCCGTGCACGCGGGCGACGCCCCGGCCATGCCGGTCGGGCGCATCGCGCGCGGTGCCGCCCCGGCCGTGGCGCCCGCCGAGATCGCCCCTCGCCCTGACCTCGCGATCGCCGCCCTCTCACCCCGTGAGCGCGAGATCTTCCTCCTCGCGGCGAAGGGGCTGCGCAACAGCGAGATCGCGGCGGCCGCGTTCGTGAGCGAGGCGACCGTGAAGACGCACGTGCGCAACGTGCTCGCGAAGCTGGAGCTGTCGAGTCGCGCGCAGATCGTCGTGTTCGCCTACGAGCACCGCCTCGTCACGGGCTGAGCCGCTTCCCGACGCACGCCCGCGGCGGCCCTCCCCGAGCGCAGAGTTGTGGCGAAGCGCTGGCGGCTATCTCGCTGGCAGCACTTCGCCACAACTCTGCAAGCTTGGGCTCGGCCCGGCGTCGCGCGAGGCCGAGCCCGCGGTGCTACTTCCCCCCCCCACCTCGACTTGACACCGCTGTCCTCACGGACAAAAGTACAACTGGTACAGACCAGTGAGTCATCTCGAGAAGCGGAGCCCGCAGAATGATCGTCAGCGCCGCGAACGTCATCACTCCGGAACGTCACCTCTCGCCCGGTTGGGTGGAGATCGACGGGGATTCCCTGCTCAGCGTTGCCGCGGGGCGCCCCCCGGCCGACCGGGGCGACGTCGTCGACCTCGGCGACGCGACGATCGCGCCCGGCTTCGTGGACGTGCACGTGCACGGCGGCGGCGGCGCTTCGTTCGATGGCGGCGATCGGGATTCCGCCGCGACGGCGGCCCGCACGCACCTCGAGCACGGCACGACCTCGATCGTCGCGAGCCTCGTCACGGACGCGGTCCCGGCGATGTGCGAGTCGATCTCCGGTCTGGCGACGCTCGTCGAAGAGGGGACGCTCGCGGGCATCCACCTCGAAGGGCCGTGGCTCAGCACCCTGCACCCGGGCGCCCACGCGCAGCAGCACCTCATCGCCCCGAACGGCGAGGATGTCGTCACCCTCCTGGAAGCCGGGCGTGGTCACGTGCGGATGGTCACGCTCGCGCCAGAGCTGCCAGGTGGCCTCGACGCCATCCGCGCGCTCACCGAGGCCGGAGTCGTCGCCGCGATCGGGCACACGGACGCGACGTACGACGTCGTCCGTGACGCGCTCGACAGCGGCGCCACCGTCGGCACGCACCTGTTCAACGCGATGCGGACGTTGCACCACCGCGAGCCCGGTCCGGTCGCGGCGCTCCTCGAGCATCCCGACGCGGTGATCGAGCTCATCGCGGATGGCACGCATCTGCATCCCGCGGCCCTCCGCCTCGCCGCGGTCGCGAAGCCGCACCAGTTCATGCTCGTCACCGATGCCATGTCGGCGGCGTGCATGCATGATGGCGACTACGTGCTCGGCTCGCTGGATGTCGAGGTGCGGGGCGGCGTCGCCCGCCTCACGGAGGGCGGCGCCATCGCCGGGTCGACGCTCACGATGGCCCAGGCCGTGCAGTACGCCGTCGGCGTTGCCGGCCTGCCACTGGTGGACGTCGTGCGCGCAGCGACCACGACGCCCGCCGCGACCCTCGGGCTCGAGAGAGTCGGTGCGCTGATCGCCGGGAACTCCGCCGACCTCGTCGTCCTGGATGCGTCGCTCGGCGTGCAGCGCGTCATGCGGCGCGGCGAGTGGGTGCGCTGAGCGCCACCCGCTCGGCCGCGGCCGCTGAGGCCGCTTCCACTCCCGGCGTCGAACCGCCTCGGCCGTTGGACCGTGTTGGCTTTTGCTCACCCTGATGGGTTTTTACCCATCACCGTTCGCCGAAACCCAGCACGAGCATCCCAGAAACCCATCAGGGCTGCGGGAACCCCGCACGGTCAGCCTCGAACACGGCGTCGGAATGATCACCGATCGGCCGAGGATGCTGCCTCCTGCTTCTGCCCCGCCTACGCCTGCGGCTGCACCCCGGCGCGGTGTTTGACCGTGTACCGGTAGTAGTCGGCCATGGTGAGCTCGGATGCTGCGGCTTCGTCGATGACGATCGTCGCGCGGCGGTGCAGCTGGAGCACGGAGCCGGGCCACATCGAGGAGACGGGGCCCTCGATCATGGCTGCGACGGCGCGCGCCTTCGACGCGCCTTGGGCGACGAGCACGACGCTTCTCGCGTCGAGGATGGTGCCGAGCCCTTGCGTGAGGCAGTGCACGGGCACATCCTCTGCCTTGTCGAAGAAGCGGGCGTTGTCGTCGCGGGTCTTCGGGGCGAGCGTCTTGACGCGGGTGCGCGAGGAGAGGGAGGAGGTGGGCTCGTTGAAGCCGATGTGTCCGTTGGCGCCGATGCCGAGGAGCTGCACGTCGACGCCTCCCGCGGCGAGGATCTTGGCCTCGTAGTCGGCGCAGGCCGCGTCGAGGTCGGATGCGAGGCCGTCCGGCACGTGCACGCGTGAGGGGTTCAGTCCGAGCGGTTCGACGACCTCGCGCCCGACCACTGCGTGGTAGGACTCCGGATGCGATCGGGGGATGCCGACGTACTCGTCGAGCGCGAAGGCGGTCACGCGACTGAAGTCGAGCCCCGCATCCCGTCGCGCGGCGAGCGCGCGGTACGTCTCCAGGGGGCTCGAGCCGGTGGCGACTCCCAGCACTGCTTCCGGGTTGCCCGCGACGACGTCCGCGATGCGGCCGCCGGCGAAGGCGCCGACTTCCGTCGGCCCGGCCATGATGACAACTTCCATGCGCTGCTCCTAGAGATCGACGACGATCGGTGTGCCTCAGCCCAGTCTTGTGGAGGTCCGGCGTGATCGGCGAGGCGTGTTGCGCATCACCTTACCGGCAAAGCCCTGAGTGGTCTAGTCCACAAGCACGAGGGGTGAGCCGCCGAACCCGGCAACTCACCCCTCGACTCGGTGTGGAGCAGCGTCAGCGCAGCTTCAGCTCGACATCCGTGCCTCCGAGCACGATGACCGGCGTCACGACCGGGTGCCCAGCGGCGCGGATGGCCTCGAGATCGAACCGCAGCAGCGGGGTACCCTCGGTGACCACATCCCCGACCGAGACGAGCGTCTCGAACCCCTGACCCTTCATCTCCACGGTGTCCACGCCGACGTGGACGAGCACCTCGGTGCCATCCTCGAGCCTCATCGCGACCGCGTGGCTCGTCGGGAAGACGTGGGCGACGGTGCCGTCAGCTGGAGCCCACACGGTGTCACCCGTCGGCTCGACTGCGACACCTGGCCCCATGATGCCCTCGGAGAAGGTCGCATCCGGAACCTCGGAGAGCGGCACGACGCGACCCGCGACCGGCTGACGCAGCGTGAGCACCGTCTTCGTGGCGACACCGCCCTGCGGGCCGTCACCTGCGCCTGCATCAGCAGCAACGACCGGCGCGGCGACTGCCGCAGCTGGAGCTTCGACGCGGCCGGCGATGAGGTCCTCCATCGCGTCCTTCACGAACTGCACCTCGAGGCCGTAGATGACCTGCACGGACTTCCCGCCCGGCTTCATGATGCCAGCGGCGCCAGCGCGACGGATCGCCGCGTCGTCCACCTTCGAGACGTCGGCGATCTCCATGCGGAGCCGCGTGGCGCAGTTGTCGAGCTCGAGCACGTTGTCCTTGCCGCCGAGTCCCTTGAGGATCGCGGAGGCCTGGCTCAGGAACTTCGACGACCCCGTCGACGTCTCATCCACCTCGACTTCCTCGTCTTCGCGACCCGGCGTCTTCAGGTCGAAGCGCTTGATGATGAAGTAGAAGGACACGAAGTAGATGACGAACCAGACGGCGCCGGCCAGGAAGATCGCCCACGGGTTCTGCGCCAGCGGGTTGACCCAGCCGAGCATGAGGTCGATGAACCCGCCGGAGAACCCGAAGCCCATGCGCACCGGCAGCAGCGCCATGATGAACATCGAGATGCCCGTGAAGATCGCGTGGACGACGTACAGCGCCGGCGCGAGGAACATGAAGGCGAACTCGAGTGGCTCCGTCACGCCCACGAAGAACGAGGCGAAGGCGCCGGACAGCAGGATGCCCGCGGTGACCTTGCGACGGTTGGTCTTGGCCGTGAGGTACATGGCGAGGGCGGCACCCGGGAGGCCGAACATCATGATCGGGAAGTAGCCGGTCATGTACTGGCCGGTGACGCCTGCCGTGCCCGTGCCGTTGAGGAAGTTGCCGAGGTCGTTGATGCCGGCGACGTCGAACCAGAACACCGCGTTGAGCGCGTGGTGCAGGCCGAGCGGGATGAGCAGGCGGTTGAAGAAGCCGTAGAGGCCAGCGCCGACCGGGCCGAGCCCGACCATCCACTCACCGAACGAGACGAGGCCGCCGAACAGGACCGGCCACACGAAGTAGAGGACGAGCGCGACGACGAGGGATGCGCCCGTCGTGACGATCGCGACGGAGCGCTTGCCGGAGAAGAACGACAGGGCGGCCGGCAGCTGGACGTCCTTGAACTTGTCGTAGCAGTACGCGCCGATGAGGCCGCAGATGATGCCGACGAACGCGTTCTCGATGCGACCGAAGCCGATGTTCACGTCCTCGACGGCGATGCCCTGCAGGGTCGCGACCGTCTCGGGGCTCAGGAGTCGCGTGACGACGAGCCACGACACGAGTCCCGCGAGCGCGGCGGTACCGTCTGGCTTCGATGCCATGCCGATTGCCACGCCGAGCGCGAAGAGCAGGGGCAGGTTGTCGAGGAGCGCGCCTCCCGCTGCAGTGAAGAAGGCCTGGACGAAGTTCTCGCCGGCCGTGTTGAGGATCCAGTACCCGATACCGGACAGGATGGCCGCTACCGGCAGGACAGCCACCGGCAGCATGAGCGACTTGCCGAGTTTCTGGAGATATTTCATGACGAGACTCCGTGGTCAAAGGAAAAGTTAGGGGGACTCTACTTGGAAAATCCGCCCTGGTATAGACCAGAGTTCGTCGGTGGTGCGGTTTACTTCACGAGAAGGGCAGCGTGAGGCGCTCCTGCAGGGGGAAGGTGAGCTCGAAACGATCCGCGGGGAACGTCGCCCGCGAGTACGACATGGGCAGGCCGCGGGCGATCGCGGCTCGCGTGAGGCGCAGAACCGGGTAGCTCGCGGCGATGCCGAGCACCTCGATCTCCTCGGGGCTCGGCAGCGTGGCCGTGACCACCTCGACGCCCTCTGTCGGCAGCAGATCGAGCGTCTCGAGCATCTCGTAGAGACTCCCCTTCGCCGTCTCCTCGTTGAGCTGGGGAACCAGCGCCGCGGGAAGCCACTCGTCCTCGAGCGCGAGGGGCCGGTCGTCGCCGAGGCGCAGCCGGCGCAGGTGGATGGTCTCGGCGTCCGGTGGGAGCTGCAGGTGCTCGTCCACTTCGGCGGGGCGGTCGGTGCTCCGCACGAACGACAGCACCTGCGTCTCTGCGTGCATCCCGTGCTCGCGGACCGCGCTCGCGAACGACCGCAGCCGAACCTGGAGGGAGACGGGCGGGGCGAGCTTCTCCGTGCCGATGCCGCGCTTGGTGCGGACGAGGCCCTCGCGTTCGAGGACGTCGATCGCGGCACGCACCGTCATCCGTGCCACTCCGAGCTCCGCTGCGAGCGTGCGCTCCGAGGGCAGCAGCTCGCCCGGCGAGAGTGATGCGGCGAGGGCGCGAACACCCTGGAGAGCTGTTGAACCACTGACCCTTGCCATGTCGCAAGTATCCCACCGTGTCCGGACCCGGGCGCGGTCATCCGGCTCGCGATCGCCGCCCCGCGTGCGCCGATAGGTCACTTGACGCCCGTTCGCGGCCTCGGGAAGGGCTGAAAGTGACCCGACGAACGGCGCGGGATGCATGGGCGGCAAGGGCCGCGGCAGTTCGGAGGCGCCTCACCCCAGCTCGCTGCGGCTCGGCCCTCGGCCTCCGTACCGGCGGTAGGCGAGGAGCGCGGCTCCGACACCGAGAAGGCCAATGGCCAGGCGTCGCGCCTGCGAGGCTCTCCATCCACCCGTGACGGCACCCTCGTCGGCGACGGGGTGCAGGACGGTTCCGTCGGTGTCGTCGGCGGGACCGCGAAGTCCGACGAGCTCCATCGTGGCGCGGATTCCACGATCGTAGGCGCCCGGGAAGAGCGTGAAGAGCGGGATGCCCGCCGACTGCATGCGGCCGACGGTTCTCGAGTTGCGGGCCCCGGGGCGCGTGGCGCGAACGACAGCCGCGGCAACTCGATGCGGGGACACGGCCGGGGGGATCGCTCGGGGTTGCCGACCGGTCCTGTTGCCCGCCCGCTGATAGCCGGGGGTATCGATGGTGGCTGGCGACACGACGCGCACGTTGATGCGCGGCTCGGACAGGAGCTCCTGTCGAAGGGAGTGCGCGAACCCCTGCACACCGAATTTGCTCGCCACGTACGACGAGACGTACGGGGCCGAGACGTGCCCGAACACGGAGGCGATGAGCACGAACGTCCCGCGGCCCTGCGCACGGAACACGGGCAACGCGGAGCGCACGCCGTTGACCTGGCCGAGGAGGTTGGTGGCCACCACCTGGTCGAAGAGCTCCGGCGGGACTTCCTCGACACGGCCGTAGGCGAGCACTCCCGCGGCTCCCACCCACACGTCGATGCGGTCGAACCTGTCGATCGCCGCGCGGACGAGGCCGTCGACCTCGGATGCCCGCGAGACGTCGGTCGGCACGATGAGCGTCTGCGCTCCGAGCGCCGCGCATTCGGCGGCGGTCGCCCGGAGCGCCATCTCGTCGCGGGCTGCGAGGACGAGGTTGTCGCCTCGCCTCGCGAAGGCGAGGGCCGTCGCGCGGCCAGCGCCCCGCGACCCGCCGGTCACCACGATGGTGCGCGCCCGGCTCACGGCTGCTCGTCTGCTGCGGCGGGGATGGGGGAACGGGGATTGGGGCTCGACACGTCCCCGAAGCTACGCGGCGGCTCCGTCGTCTTGCACGGCCTTGACTTCCCAGGCTGCCGGCGTCACTCGGTCAGCCGATGCTGACCTGCGACTTGTCGAAGGCGACGTAGCCGGCGAAGTCGTGGCCGACCTTCTCGGCCGCACCGGCGAAGGGCTCCGGGTAGCTCCACGCGGCGTCGCGGTGCGTCTCGCCGTCCGTCACCACGTCCCAGTACTGCGCGTGGCCCTTCCACGGGCACGTGTACTGCGTTGCGCTCTCGGTGAATGCTCCCGACGTGAGCGAGGACGGCGGGAAGTAGTGGTTGCCCTCGATGCCGACGAGCTCGGACTCGGGCGCCTCGGCGACGACGGTTCCGTTGACAGTTGCCTTCATGATGCTTCCTCCAAGGGGTAGCGAGTGGGGAGACGGGAAGCGTCGCCCCACAGGCTGGGAGAACGGTGATGCCCGTGGATGCGCGCCGCGCGTACCTGGGAGAACGTCGGCAGAGGCACGGGCCGGCTGCCCTACTCTCAACGGCGGGGTTCCGCGCCGGGGCTCCGCTCCCCCGCCCCTGGAAGGCCTGCCGTTGTCGCACTCCGATCGCTCCCGCCCGTATCCGCTCGGCTTCAGCACCGTCGCCGGCCGCTCGAACTTCGCCGTCTACTCCGAGACCGCAGACGCCGTATACGTGTGCACATTCGACGAGTCGGGATCTGAGACCCGCACCCTGCTCGAGGAGCGCACGGGCCACGTGTTCCACGGCTTCGTCGACGCGCTGCAGGTCGGCACCCGCTACGGGATCCGCGTCGACGGCCCATGGGCGCCGGAGCAGGGCCTCCGCCACAACGTGAACAAGCTGCTCCTCGACCCCCACGCCACCGCGATCGAGGGCCAGTACAGCTGGTCGCAGGCCGTGTTCGGCCACGACATGAACGAGCCCGAGCAGCGCGATGACACCGACTCGGCCGGCTCCGTGCCGCTGAGCGTCGTCACGGACCCGAGCTTCGACTGGGGTGACGACGCGTCGCCGCGCGTCCCGCTCGACCAGACCGTCATCTACGAGGTGCACGTCAAGGGCTACACCCAGCTCCACCCGGAGGTGCCGGAGGAGATCCGCGGAACCTACGCCGGCCTCGCTCATCCCGCCGCCATCAAGCACCTCGTCGACCTCGGCGTCACCTCCGTCGAACTGCTCCCCGTGCAGCAGTTCGTGCAGGACAGCCACCTCGAGGAGAAGGGTCTGCGCAACTACTGGGGCTACAACTCGATCGGCTTCTTCGCGCCGCACGGCGACTACGCAGCTGCCGGCGACGGCGGTGGCCAGGTCGCCGAGTTCAAGGAGCTCGTGAAGGCGCTGCACGCCGCCGGCCTCGAGGTGATCCTCGACGTCGTCTACAACCACACCGCCGAGGGCAACCACCTTGGCCCGACACTGTCGCTCAAGGGCCTCGACAACGCCGCCTACTACCGGCTGGTGGAGGGCGACGAGAGCCACTACTTCGACACGACGGGCACCGGCAACAGCGTCAACGTCAGCCACCCGGCGGCGCTCGGCCTCATCATGGATTCCCTGCGCTACTGGGTGACGGAGATGCACGTCGACGGCTTCCGCTTCGACCTCGCCACGACCCTCACCAGGCAGGGCGGCGACGCGGAACTGCACAGCGCGTTCCTCACGCTCATCCAGCAGGACCCGGTGCTCGCACCGGTGAAGATGATCGCCGAGCCGTGGGATACGGCCGGCTACCAGGTGGGCGGGTTCCCAGCGGACTGGTCGGAGTGGAACGGCAAGTTCCGCGACGACGCCCGCGACTACTGGAACGGCAGCGACGCGACCCTCGGCACGACGGCGCAGCGCATCCTCGGCTCCCCCGACGTGTACGAGGCGAGCCGCCGCTCGCCCCTGTCGAGCGTGAACTTCATCACCGCGCACGACGGGTTCACGCTCGCCGACCTCACGTCCTACAACGACAAGCACAACGCCGCGAACGGCGAGGACAACCAGGACGGCGAGAGCGACAACCGCTCGGCGAACGGCGGGGCTGAGGGGCCGACCGACGACGAGGCCGTCAACGAGCGCCGTGCGCGCAAGCGCCGCAACCTGCTCGCGACGCTGCTGCTCTCCGCGGGCGTGCCCATGATCCTCGGCGGCGACGAGCTGGGCCGCACGCAGGGTGGCAACAACAACGCCTACTGCCAGGACAACGAGATCTCCTGGTTCGACTGGGAGGCCGTCGACGGCGACCTGCTCGAGTTCACGCGCACGCTCATCTCGCTGCGCGCCGAGCATCCGGCGCTGCGGCCCGTCTGGTTCCGGCAGGCACCGGATACGGGCGCGGACGCCACGGTGGACGTGCTGCGGTCGGATGCGCTCGGCTTCGACGACGCCGACTGGGACAACCCGGAGGCGCGTTCCATCGCGTTCGTGTTCTCGCACACGGGTGCCGACTCCTTCGCCCTGCTGCTCAACGCGGCCGAGAACGCCGTCGAGTTCACCGTCCCGGATGCGCCGCACGGCACCTGGGAGCTGGCGCTCTCGAGCGACGACGAGCAGCAGGTCAGCGACCCCGTGACGACGCTCATGGTCAAGGAGGGGTCCTTCACGCTGCTGCGTTCGCCGCTCCAGCGCTGACCGCGCTGGTCTGCGTGGCCTCTCCGGCGGGCAGCCGACGGAGAGGTCCACGCGTGCCCCACGTGCCCCAGCGCCAGAGCCATTCGAGTGGGCCCTGTGTGAAGGACCGGAGCCAGAGCGTGCTCGCGACCCACTGCAGCGCGAGGATGCCGACGACGATGCTCAGCAGCAGCGTCCACGAGGTGCTGTGGGGCAGGTCGAACAGCACGCCGGCCGCGAGCATCAGCGGGGCACCGGCGACGTAGTTGGTGAGCGCCATCTTGCCGAGGGGCGCGAACGCGAGCTGGAGGCCGGGCGCGGCTGGGGTTGTCAGGAGCAGCGACAGCAGTGCGACGTAGGCGCCGGCCATCGCGAATCCGGCGAGCCCGGAGGCCAGGTCGAAGCCGGACATCCGAAGGTCGCTCGCCTGCCAGAGCGCGAGCGGGATCGAGGCGGCGGTGAAGGCGAGCAGCGCGACGACCGAGCCGGCGCGCGACCGGCCGATCCCCTGCACGATGCCGTAGCGGGTGAGGGCCGCTCCGAGGAGGAAGACACCGGGGATCAGCGTGATGCCGCCACCCGTGAGCGCGAAGCTCGCGGCGATGAGGACCGCGGCGCCCGCGGCGACGGCCCAGCGCGGCAGCCAGGTGCTGGGGAGCAGCACGATGAGGCCGGCGATCGCGTACGGCCACAGCGCCGAGCCGCCCTGCAGGAGCTCGAAGGGGATGCCGATGGCCAGCAGGAGCAGGAGGCGCCTGAGCAGGACCAGCCTCGGCCGTCGGGAGCGGCGCTTCGCCGATTCGAAGAAGAGCGCGAAGCCGATGCCGAAGAGCAGCGAGAAGATCGGGAAGAAACGCTGCTGCACGAAGAGCTGCAGCCAGCCACTCGGGTCGCCCAGGTTGGTGGGCTGAGGGGTGCCGGTCTCGGAGCCGAAGTGCACGAGCGGGGCGATGTTGACGAACAGGATGCCGCAGAGCGCGACGCCGCGGATGACGTCGAGCGCCGCGATCCGGCGACCGGATGTGGGGAGTGCGGCGGATGCAGCGGGGGCGGCGGCGGTGCGCTCGGGGGAGGAGGGGGAGGTCAAGACGTGCCTTTCGCGGCGCGGCCCGGATCTCGGGATTGGCGCGACGGCCCATCATGTGGCGACGGCGACCTCGCTCGCGTCCTGCGCTGGGTGGACCGGCGTCATCCGCTGGGCTGACGCCGCGCCGACAACCGGGTCCCTTACGTCGAGCGGACCCCCTACTCCTCGATCCAGGGGCGGGCACGGACGGCGTCCATGTCCCCGCGGAGAACCTCCGCGAAGATCGTGAGCGCCTCGCCCCGGGGCACGTGGGAGAGAACGAACTCGGGGTCGTGTGGTCGTGCGGCGTGCGCGAGCACCACGGTCCCGGACGAGTAGGCGGTGACGAACCAGCCGTACGGGTCACCGGCACCGACGTCCGGCTCATCGTCACTCGCACCGTCGAGTTCGGCGAGGAGGGCCGGCAGGTCCTCGACTCGAGCGGGATCCGACGAGCCGTCCAGGTGCATCACTTTCATGCGGGGCACCCTACGATCCCCTGATGGGCGCCCCCTCAGCGCAAGCACCTGCCTGCGACATCTCCAGCGATCCGGGTGCCGCTCGACTCGATCACGCAGGCTCGCAACTCGTGGCTCTAGCCTGCGTGCCATGGCACCTGCATCCACTGACCCCGCCCACCTCCCGGCCCGCGTGATCATCGTCCACGGCTTCCGCGCGAACGTCGACGCGCACTGGTTCCCGTGGCTTCGGGATGCGCTCGCCGACCGGGGCATCGAGGCGACGAGCGTCGAACTTCCGCTGCCGGAGGCGCCGAACGCCGCCGACTGGGAGCGCGAGGTCGCGCTCGCGTTGGGAACCCCTGACGAGCGGACCTGGATCGTGGGCCATTCGCTCGGCGCCGTGACGGCGCTCCGCGCGCTGGCGGCGCAGCTCGGCGACTGGCGGCTCGGCGGCGTCGTCTTCGTGTCCGGCTTCACCGGCACGCTCGACACGCTCCCCGACCTCGACGACTACCTCGCCGAGGACGTGGATGCGGAGCGCGTCGCCGAGCGCATCAGCACTCGGGTCGTCATCCGCTCGGACGACGACACCCTCGTGCCGGCCGCGGCGAGCGACGCCCTCGCGCGTCGACTCTCCGCCGAGGTCCGCGTGCAACCGGGGGCCGGACACTTCCTCGAAGCGACCGGCATGACGTCCCTCCCGGTCGTCCTCGATGCGATCCTCGGGCAGCACCCGGACCGCTGAGGCGGGCGAATCCTGGGAGGATGACCGGGATGAACTCGCAGACCTCACACGCATCGACTCGATGGTCGAGCTCCGCGCTGCTGCGCCTCGGCGCGCTGGCTGCGCTGAACGCGGTGGTCGCTCTGGCGTTGGCACCGGCGACAACGGTGCTGGCCGCGGTGAATCCACCCGCGTATGCCGCCGTCGCGTCGCTGACGATGATGCTGCCGATGCTCGCCGCGCTGCTTGTGCCCCGATTCGGAAGTGCGACGATCGTCGCGTTCTGCACCGGCATCTTCCTCATGGTCACCCCGCTTGGGGCGATCGCCGTCGTCGCACTGTGCGGCCCTGCGCTTGTGCTGGAGCTCGTCCTCCTGATCGGGCGTTTTCTGCGCCGGCGACACCGCGCTGAGGTCGCTGCTGCACCGCCCGACGTGTCCTGGGCAACGTGGCTGCTCGCGTGCGCCGCAGGTGGAACCGCGATCGCCGCGATGTCGCTCCTGGTCCTCGCCCCTGGTGCAGCGACGCCCGAGCTTGTTGCGCTGCTCTTTGCCATCCGGGTGCTGACCTATGCGGCGATTGGGGCGCTGATGCGTCGGCTTCGCGCACAGCTGCGTTCGGCGGGCCTCGTCTGATCGGAGTCGAACGACCGGTTGCGTCGAGTGCGGAGCATCCCGGCCGGTCGATGCCCGCTGGGGTCACTGATCGTCGAGCAGGTGGAAGGTCAGCGCCATGTGGATGGCTTCCTCCCGCGAGCGCACGCCGAGCTTCCCGTACAGCGATCTCACTTGGGTGCGCACGGTGTTGATGCTGACATCGAGGCGTGCACTGACCTCGGCGTAGCTGGCGTTGTCCATCAGCTCCCGGAGCACCGCGAACTCCCGCGGGGTGAGGGTCGGCGGGGCGGCGGGGTGAGGCTCAGTCGGCTTGGCGAGTCCGTCCGTCAGGTGCGGGAGCGTGATTCCGGTCTCGTCCGCGAGCGACGCCAGGTCCGCGTGGCCGAGAGACCGATGCCCCAGGAGCGGAAGGGTGAGCCCGCCGTTGGTGAGGCTCGCCGCGGCGCTGCGGAGCAGGACGATCGCGGAGTCGCGGTG
Source organism: Pseudoclavibacter terrae (assembly GCF_008831075.1). GTDB lineage: Bacteria > Actinomycetota > Actinomycetes > Actinomycetales > Microbacteriaceae > Pseudoclavibacter > Pseudoclavibacter terrae. The sequence continues at coordinate 66,510 of NZ_WBJX01000003.1, forward strand.
CCCGGTCCGCTGGTAGGCGGTGGCGAGGGCGAGTTCGTAGTCGAGACGGTCGCGCAGTGTCGTTTCGCGCGCGGGCGGGAAGCGGAGGAGCAGGCCGAGCGCGTCGGTGTCGGAATGGCGGGCGAGATCGACCTTCGCGCGCAGGGTGGCCGCGGGCACGCGGCCGAGCACGTCGACGCCGCGCGAGTACTGGGCGGCGAGCCCGATGCGGTGCGACGCGAGCGCTGCGTGGGTCGTCGATCGATCGAGATGCGCCGTCACGTAGCTCGGGAGTCGACGCTGGCGTTCCGCTTGCTTCCTGGTCTCCAGGATGCGGTCGAGGCCTTGAGCCGGGTCGAGTCCGATGTGCGCCCACGTCTCGGCCTCGAGGAGGAGATGGATGTTCTCGATCGTGCGGTAGTGCGGGTGGAGGCGCGCGAGCACATCCAGCGCAGCTCCGTAGCGGCCCGCTTCCAAGTGCACGTATGCCTCGGCGAGGCGAGCGGGTGAGCCGCTGTAGTCGTTGTGGCGATGCTCCTGCCCGGGGACGCTGTCCGACTCCGCGATCGCCTGCCGTGCCTCTTCCAGTTCGCCTGCGAGCGCGTGTGCTCCCGCGCGCAGAGAGAGCGGAAAGTACCGGGCGCGAAGCGGTGCGTGCAGACTCGCTGCGGTCACGGTTCCGGAGACCAGCGTCTGCAGCGCGTTCTGGGTCAGGCCGGCGAAGAGCTGCGTGGCGGCGAGCTGGGAGATGGCGTGCGGGAGGACGCGGCGGGCGTGTTCCTGCTCTGCTGGGGGGAACTCGGCGAGCATCCTCGTGAGACGTTGCGCGTGGTGGCGCGCCTGCTTGTAGGAGCCGAAGACGGTCCTGGCAGCGACCATCTCGAGGAGCACGTACATGAGCTGCTCGGTGGCGGTCGCGGTTCCCCGCCGGAGTCCGATGCCGGTCAGGCTGAGGGCGAACACCTCAGCGGCCTTCCATTGGTGGTCCTGCATCGCGAGGTAGCAGAGCGCGAGTTCGACACCGAGGAGTGGCCATCGTGCGATCGTCAACCGCGGGAGCCCTTCGAGTGCCGCGACCACTTGGGGGCGGTCGTCACCCAGTTCGAACCAGTGATCCATGATGATGCTCGATGCCAGCGCGTGGTCGGTCGCGTCGATCGCGGCAGTCAACGCGGCATGAGACAGCCCCCGCTCTTTCGCCCATGCTGCGAAGGAGCGGCGCTGCTCGACGAACCTGGCCGGTGCGGACGCCCGCAGCCAGGCGCGCCCTGCCCGCGCGATGGCCGGGGTGAAGCGGAAAGCCGACTGGCTTGTGCCGTCCTCGAGCACGAGCTCCTCCCGGGCACCGAGCCCACGCCGCTCGAGTTCGTCGAGCACCTGGGCGCCGGGGCGCGCCGTGAGCTGCCCGGCCAGGGCCTCGTCGAGGCAGTCCGCGCCCAGGACGCGGACTGCGATGTCGTCGGCACCGTCGAGGACGCTCTCGGTGACGTACTCGCCGAGCCGCTGGTCCAGCCACCGCTCGAGCACGTCGACCGCAACCGGCTGCCCTCGCCCGGAGGTCTCGAGGACGCTGAGCTTCACCAGCACGGGGACGCAACCCGACACCCGCTCGACGACCGTCGCGATGGCTGGGTCCGCGATACCAGCGCGTCGCAGTTCGGCGTCGATCTCCGAGGCCGTGAACAGCAGTTCCTCGGCCGCGATGACCTGCACGTCCATGGACATGCGCGTCCGAACATCTTCGAACCCCGTCATCCGTCGAGTGGCGATCATCACCCTGTGCCAGGGAGCGAGGGCGACGAGCTCGGCGAGGTCGGCCTCGACCTCCGGCTGATCGGCAAGACGCTCGAACCCGCTGATGACCAGCGTCACGGGGGCCGCCGAGACGATGCCCTCGATGAGCGCATCGATCGGGCTGGAACCGCTGTGCGAGGGCTCCGCGGATGCGGGGGAATCGACGTCGGCAGCCACGCTCTGCCAGAAGCGCTCGCGACTCGCGTTCCGATCATCGATGTCGATTCTCACGACGGGACGCCCGTCCTCGCCCTGCCAGTCCCGCAGTGCGTTCGCCTTGCCGAAGCCCCACGGGGCGCGGATGACGACAACACTCGATGTGCTCGCTGCATCGAGCAGTGCTCGGAGCCGGGCGCTGCGTGGCTCCTGCTGGGCGGACGGGTTCACGGTGCTCGGCTGCTTCCGGACGACGGCTCTTCTGCTGCTTGGGACCACTTCGCCTGCGCAGCACGGGATCACGCGTGTGCATGATCGCACAGTCAGGCCGTGGCGGGTTCGCGGCCGCGTCAGGGCATCGACGACCGGGCGGCCGCTAGCAGGGGTTGACGGCGAGGTTGCCGAGTCCGATGACCATGTTCTGCGAGTTCGTGGAGTCACCTGGCTGGAAGTAGCGGAACTCGACCGCGGAGACGGGCGCCGCCCAGGTGAGCTGCACGTTGCCCTGGTTGGACGTCGGCGCGATGTTGCCGTATGGCGAATCCATGCGGAAGGGGTCACCGGCCGTGCCGCTGCCGACGACACGCGTCTGCCGCGCGGCGCTGAACCCTCCGGTCAGCACCTCCACGTGGTCGCGGTAGCCGTTTGTCGTCGCGTCGATGTCGAGGAGGGAGAAGCTGAGGCCGGTCACGGGGCGGTTGAACGCGATGCGGACCGTCGCCGAGTTGTTGGGGATCGGGTTCGAGAACTCGATGCGGTAGTAGTTGCCGGTGACGCCGCCCTGGGGGCCCGCTGCAACCCGACCGCTGGCCGCCGACGGGGTGGACCCAGACGAGTACGTGATGGAGAAGGTCGCGGTGGTGGTGGGGCTGGTGCCGGCAACGGTCACCGTCGTGACGTTCGAGCCAGCAGCGAGGGCTGCCCAGTCGAGGGTTCCGGCCGTGCACTGCGATGCGGAGGCGAGGGGGGCCGCCGTGGCTGCCGCGATGACCGGCACGGACCACACTGCACCGGTGACCAGCGAACGACGAGTCAAGCCGGACTTGGCTTCGGTTTCGAGCGCGCTCATAGGGGACTCCTTGTCGAGGCGGGGCCTCGGAACATTCGAGAAGAGCACCGGGCGGGGGCTGCGGTGCCACACGAGTCGCGATGCCGCTGGACTCGGTGAGACCTCACTGTACGTACCGACGGAGCCCTGTCCGGGTGCGCTTAACATCGGCCTTCGCATCCGCGGGAGCTCCCGCAATCCCCTGGAAGGACATTGGCGAAACGCGACCCAGGGCCCCGAACCTGTGCGCCACCTGAGAGCCGAAAACGAGTTTGTGACACATCGGGGGTGGTCTGCGTCTCACCTGTACAAGCCCACACGGTGCACCGGCACCAGGCAGAGACCAGAAAGAAGAGCATCATGGCGAACACGACTCCCACCACCGCTTCCGCCCCCAAGACGGCTCAGACCTCGAGCAGCGTCGTCCCGACGAACACCTCGGGCGGACGCGGCACGACGACGATCGTCGACAGCGTCGTCGCTCGCGTCGCTGGGATCGCCGCTCGTGACGCACGCGGCGTCTACGACCTCGGCGGCGGCGCGGCCCGCGCCATCGGCGCCATCCGCAACGCGATCAACGCGACGGACCAGAGCCAGGGCATCAACGTCGAGGTCGGCGAGAAGCAGGTGGCCGTCGACGTGACGATCGTCGCCGAGTACCCCGTCTCGCTGCAGGACGTCGCTGACGGCGTCCGCGCCGACGTGATCCGCGCCATCGAGACGATCGTGGGCCTCGAGGTCACCGAGGTCAACGTGACCGTCAACGACGTGCACCTCCCCTCCGACGACGACAACAACGACAAGACGGAAGAAGCGCGAGTCCAGTGAACACCGCATCCCTCACACGAACCGGCATCCTCATCGGCGCAGTCCTCGCGCTCACCTGGATCATCCTCGGCTTCTGGGCGTTCTTCTTCGTCGCGATCGCGATGATCGTCGGCGGCATCATTGGACGTATCCTCGAAGGGAAGCTCGACGCCACCGCACTCGTCGACGTCATCCGAGGACGGAACACCTCCTCATGAGCGCAGCCGCGACCACACTCAGCGGCGCGGCGCAGCGAGGCACAACACGACTCACCGCGAAGGCCCTGACTCGTCTCGTGTCAGCTGTCGCCGGTGATGCGCTCGGGGTCGACGCCGGCAGCGTCAGCGTCGACCTCGACGACCACAACGGCAAGCTCGCTCTGCGCGTGAAGACCCCCATCCGGGTTCCCTCGCTCGCCCGAATCCGCGAGCAGCCAAGCGCGCTCGAGCGCAGTGGCGGCCCGCTCCTCGAGCGAGTCGAGACCGCGAAGTCCACCATCCGCGACCGCGTGCAGACCCTCAGCGGGTCGCAGGTCGGCCTCGTCACCATCCGCGTGACCGGGCTCAACATCAAGGCAGAGGAGCGCGTCAGATGAGCACCAACACCTCCCTGTACTCGCGCCTCTCACGGCGCGAGACGCACGCTCCGCGCTCCGTGCTCGCGATCACCCTCGCAGTGCTGCTGATCCTCGTCGCGGCGTGGATCGGCACGGAGATCGTGCTGTCGCTGCTCGCCCTCCCGGCGCTGCTCGTCGCCCCCGCGGACATGTTCAGCTCCGCGCTCGGCGTGCTCGAGCAGCCCGCCCAGTACGTGGGCATCGCCGGCGTGGTCGTCGCGATCATCGGCCTGGTGCTGCTCATCGCGGGCATCGCCCCCGGACGACGAGCACGACACACCCTCTCCTCCACCCGCACCGCGACCGTCGCCGACAACGCGGTCATCGCCTCCGCCCTCGCCCGCCACGCAGCGCATGCCGGGAACGTCAGCCCGGACAACGTCACCGTGTCGGTCTCCCACCGACGCGCCGACGTGCACCTCACCCCCGCATCCGGGCTCCCCGTCGACGCGGCCGCCATCACGGCCGCCGTCAACCAGCAGCTCGAACAGTACGAACTCACCCCCCGCGTCACCGCCAAGGTCCGGGTCGCAGAGAACGGGAAGGTCGGCGCATGAACAGCACCAACCGAGGCCTGAACCGGCTCCTCGTCACCGCCGTCGGTATCCTCCTCCTCGCCATCGGCGCCGCAGCAGCGGTCGGGGCGTGGCTGCCAGGGGCGAAAGACACCTGGACACCCATCTCCGAGGGCGTGAACACGCAGACCAGCAGCTGGCTCCAGCAGACCCCGTTCCCCGGCGCCGACTTCAGCTGGCTCCTCCTCGCCGTCGTCGCAGTCCTGGTGATCGGCATCATCCTGCTGCTGGTCTTCGCGTTCCGCCAGGGACAGGGACGCACCGGCACGATCGTCAGCGACCGCACGCCGGACACGGGGCGAACCATCGTCGACGTGTCGGTAGCCCGCGACGCCCTCTCGGACGCGCTCGGCGCCCGCGACGAGTTCCTCACGACGAGCGTCTCCGCGTACGACGTGAAGGGCACCCCGGTGCTGAAGGTCTCGGCCACCTGCCGGCGCGGCGTCTCACCTCGAGACGCGACCACGATCGTCGAGCAGAACCTCGAGGCACTGGATGCGCTGCTCGGCCGGCAGGTGCCCGTGCTGCTCCAGCTCAGCGGCGGCTTCCGCGCCCGAGTGCAGCAGTCGACGCGCCTCCAGTAGGGCCCGCCGCGACAACTCCCCACCGCGGTACCGCACTTCGACGGCACCGCACCCCCCAACAGAAAGGAACTGCCATGAGCGCAGGAGACAAGATCAAGAACGCAGCTGAAGAGTTCGGCGGCAAGGCCAAGGAAGCAGTTGGCAAGGTCACCGACAACGAGCAGCTCGTCGCCGAGGGCAAGGCCGACCAGGCCAAGGCCAACGTGAAGCAGGCGGGCGAAGACGTCAAGGACGCCTTCAAGAAGTAGCCCTCACCGGCACGGCGAAGCGGCAGTCGACCTTCGGGTCGGCTGCCGCTTCGTCGTGCGCCGTCGTTCCGGTGCTGGCTAGTGCTTCCCACCGGTCAGGAGCTGTTCCAGCCGCTCCAGCACCTGACGGACGGTCTGGTCGAGGATCTCCGCAGGCTCCCCGTCGAAGTCGTGACGTTCGCTGCCCACGACGCCGTCGACACTCCATCCCAGGAACACGGTGCCTTCCGGTTCGCCCTCTTCCGGTCCGGGGCCACCCGCGCCGGTCGTCGCGATCGAGACGTCGGAGCCGAGCAGGCTCGCGACGCCGACCGCGAGCTCTTCCGCGCACCGGGCCGAGACGACCGGGCCCGGCGTCACACCGAGGACACGCTGCTTCACCTCCGTCTGGTAGGCGACGACTCCGCCGCGCAACCACGTCTTCGTGTCAGGTCCGCTGCCGAGCGTGGAGGCGACTCTTCCGCAGGTCAGAGACTCAGCCACACTCAGGGTGCGGCCCGTCTCCGCGAGTCGTTCGGCGATGGTCTCGATGAGGTTCTCGTCACTGAGCTGTGCCATTGCAGCATCGTAGGAACGCGCGCTGAACGGTGGCGGAGTACCTGGTGAGCGTGTCCGCAGAGCAACGCCTGGGTCGCAGCGCGTCGGCTCAGACCACGCGCGGGTCCCGACCGTACTGAGCGGGGGCCCCGAGGTGATCGCGGAGGGTCGCCCCCTCGTAGTCGTCGGGGTAGATGCCGCGCTCCTGCAGGAGCGGGATGACCTCGTCGACGAACGCGTCGATGCCATCCTCGTTGACGTCGACCGACACCCAGAAGCCGTCGCACGCGCCGGCCTCGAACCACTCCTGCATATGGTCGGCGATCACGCTCGCCGGACCGACCGGCGTGGGGTGGTAGTCGATGACCCCGTGGGCGAGGATGTCGCGGATCGTCCACCCCTCGCGAGCGATCTCGAGGGCGCGCGCGGAACGGGGATCGTACGGGTTCGGGCTGGCGGTGGCCAGCTGGCCCGCGGTGAGCGGCTTGTCGAGCTGGGAGGGGTCCAGCGCCGAGGGCAGGTTCAGCATCTGCCCCAGGTAGCCGACGCGGGCAGGCGCAGCGAGCTCACCGAGGGCCACCCGACGGTCGAGCGCCTCGCGCTTGGTCGCACCGAGGGCTGGCATGACACCGGCGAAGAACTTCACGTCGTCCGGGTCGCGTCCGGCCGCACGCGCAGCCTCCCGCAGCGCCTCGCGCTGCTGCCGCGCATCCTCGATCGTGAACACCGCCCCGATGACTCCGCTGGCGTGACGGCCGGCGATCTCGGCTCCGTTCGCGCCGCCACCGGCCGAGAAGATCACGGGCTGCCCCTGCTCCGAGGGCGGGATGTTGAGGGGGCCGCGGGAGGCGACGTACTCGCCCTGCAGGTTGATGGGTCTGATCTTGTCCCGATCGGCGAAGCGGCCCGTGGCTGTGTCCTTCACCCACGCGTCCTGCTGCCAGCTCCCCCAGAGCGCCTCGACGACCTGGATCGTCTCGTGGGCGCGCTGGTACCGCTCGGGTCTCGGCGCGACGGTGCGGCCGAAGTTGGCCGCCGCTCCCGGGTCGCTTGTGGTGACGGCGTTCCAACCGGCGCGGCCGTGGCTCATGATGTCGAGCGCCTTGAACTGACGGGCGATGGTGAAGGGCTCGTTGAAGGTCGTGGATGCGGTCGCGACGAGGCCGATCCTGTCGGTCTCTCGCGCGATCGCGGCCAACGTCAGCAGGGGTCGATGGAGATCATGAACGACTCGCGGGACAGGTCGACCTGCTCGCCCGGGAAGTCCGGGAAGAACAGGAACGCGAACTTCCCGCGCTCGGCGGCCTGCGCGTACCGGACCTGCGCGTCGAAGCTCGTGTAGTTGGCGGGGTCGACACCTGGCGCTCGCCAGGCGGAGCTCTGCGAGCCGTACCCGCTGCCGATGTGCAGCCCGAGGATCATCGTGCTCTTGCCGGTCATTGCGTCCGCTTCCTGTTGCTGTCGGGAGCACTGGCACTCGCGACGAAATGGAGATACTCTCCTCTTCGAGGGACGATACGGAGATGCTCTCCACTTTGTCAACCGAGGGGCACCATGACCGAATCCACCGCGAGCAAGCGCCGCGCGCCGCGCGCCGACGCACGACGCAACCGAGACCACATCCTCGACACCGCAGAGCAGTACTTCTCTGAGCACGGCGTCACCGGATCGCTGGACGCGATCGCCAAGCGTGCCGGCATCGGCGCCGGCACGCTCTACCGCCACTTCCCCAACCGCGAAGCACTCCTCGCCTCCCTCCTCAGCGCGCGCGACGAACAGCTCGTGGCCCGACGGGATGAGCTCCGCACCTCAGCGAAGAACGCCGCCGAGGCACTCGACGGCTGGTTGAACGCGGTGACCGACTGGGCGTGCGCGTTCGACGGGCTCCCCGAGCCGCTGCGCGCTGCCACGACCACCAACCTGTCCCCACTGGCTGTGACCTGCCAGGGCTTCATCACGACCACCGATGAGTTCCTCCGGGCCGCCCAGGACCAGGGAGAAGCGCGCGCCGACATCCGCGCGCTCGACCTCTTCCTCGCAGCCCTCGCCACCAGCTGGGTGCGAGGGGCCGCCATGGCAGATGCGGCCTCGGGTGCCGCGCTGGCGGCGCTCACGAGAAGCGGATGGGAACAGGCCCCCGACCACTCGAACACAAGGAGAACAGCATGAAGCGCATCGGAATCATCGGCAGCGGATCCATCGGAGCAGCAGTCGCCCGTCTGGCGGTCGCCGCGGGTTGGGAGGTGCTCATCGCGAACTCGCGTGGGCCCGCCTCCCTCTCGGAACTCGTCGAGGAGCTCGGCCCGCTGGCACGGGCGGGTGACGTCCGCGAAGCCGTCGGATTCGGCGAGATCCCGCTCCTCGCGGTTCCGCTCGCGGCATACCCGAACCTGCCGCAAGACGCCTTCGCAGGCAAGACCATCCTCTCGACCGGAAACTACTACCCGCACCGCGACGGCCGGATCGAGCAGCTCGACAGCCTCGCGACCACAACCGCCGAATACGAGCAGGCGCTCCTGCCGGACACGCGCATCGTGAAGGCGTTCAACAACATCCTCTTCACGCACATCCCCAACCTCGCCGGTTCGACGCCGCGGACGGCACTGCCGATCGCCGGTGACGACAGCGACGCCAAGGCCCGCGTCTCGGAGCTCGTCGACACGCTCGGCTTCGACACCGTCGACGCAGGCACCCTCGCCGAGTCGTGGCGCTTCGAACCCGAGTCCGGCGGGTACACGCAGATCTACGCAGCCGACCTGGACGCGTTCCGCGCCGACTACCTGAGCGATCCTGGCGCCCCGCTCCCCGCAGACCGGCTCGTCGAGATCCTGGCCACCGCCCATCGCGCGGACGTTGGCGCGCGACAGTTCTGAGCCGACACCGACTCGGACTCAGTGCACGGGATCGCTCACTGAGCCACAGTCGACAGCCACCGCGTGAGCTCCGCCGCGAGCGCGGCAGGCGCGTCCAGGTGGATCAGGTGGCCGGCGCCGTTGATGAGGGTGAGGGTGGCGTGCGGGATGTAGTCGCTGAGCCGTTGCGCGCGGTCGCTCGGGATCCAGGTGTCCTCGTTCCCCCAGACGATGTGCACGGGTTCGGTGATCGTGCCGTACAGCGGTTCGACCTCGTCCGTGAAGCGCTCGTCGGCCTGCGCGATCTGCCGGTAGAACGCCGCCTGCCCTTCCTCGTCCGCCCACGGGTCGACGAGCGTGGCGAGGTCATCCGCGCCCAGGCCCGCGTGGCTGGCCCCGCGGATGTATGCCTCGACGGCGCCTCGATGCACGGCGGCCGGCAGCTGCTCGAAAACAGCGGCGTGCTCTTTGACGAGGGTGAAGAACGGCGACCCCCACGGCGACAGGGCCACGACGTCGACGAGGCACAGCGACGCGTATGCCGCACCGTGGAGCAGGCGCGCACGCAACGCCACCGCGCCGCCGAAGTCGTGGGCGACGACGTGCGGTCGTTCGAGGCCCCAGAAGTCGAGCAGCTCCGCGAACAGCTCGCCCTGCAGCCCCAGGTCGACAGGATGCGACGGGTCCTTCGACGAGGAGCCGTAGCCGGGCATGTCCCACAGGTAGACGGTGAACTGCGTCGACAGCGCCTCCGCGATGGGCCGCCACAGTGCCGACGACCAGGGTGTGCCGTGCAGGAGCACGAGGGCGGGCCCTTCACCGAAGCTCTGCCAGTGGACGGACCGGCCACGCCAGGCGAGCACATGCGTCAAGGACTCGTCGATCTGCATCCGACGATTGTGTCATCCGTGGTCGGCGCGCCAGCCGACCGCAGTGCGACCGCGAGGACGAGACCGGTGCACAGCCCGCAGGCAGGGCACCGGCCTCAGGGGGTCGAGACGCGCCTCAGTCCTTCGCGGCGAGCCTCGCCCACGTCTCCACGACCGTGTCGGGGTTGAGCGACAGCGAGGAGATGCCGCGGTCGAAGAGGTACTGGGCGAGCTCCGGGTGGTCGCTCGGCGCCTGCCCGCAGATGCCGACGTACCGGCCGTGCTTCGTGCAGGCCTCGATCGCGAGGTCGATGAGCCGAAGGACGGCGGGGTTGCGCTCGTCGAAGCTGTCCGCGATGAGTGCCGAGTCGCGGTCGATCCCGAGGGTGAGCTGCGTGAGGTCGTTCGAGCCGATCGAGAAGCCGTCGACGCCCTCGAGGAACTGCTCCGCGAGGAGCGCGTTCGAGGGAACCTCGCACATCATGATCACCTCCAGGCCGTTCTGGCCCCGGCGCAGTCCGTTCTCGGCGAGGCGCTCGACGACGGCCCGCGCTTCCTGGACCGTGCGCACGAACGGGATCATGACCTGCACGTTCGTGAGCCCCATGTCGTCCCGTACGAGCCTGATCGCCTCGCATTCGAGCGCGAACGCTTCGGCGAACTCGTCGGAAATGTATCGGGATGCGCCGCGGAAGCCGAGCATCGGGTTCTCTTCGACCGGCTCGTAGCGGGAGCCTCCGAGCAGTCCGGCGTACTCGTTCGACTTGAAATCGGAGAGTCGCACGATGACGGGCTTCCCATCGAAGGCCGCCGCGAGCGTCGCGACCCCCTCGGCGAGGCGCCGCACGAAGAAGTCTGCCGGAGAGTCGTACGCCGCGATGCGCTCGTCGATGGCGGCGCGGATGCTCGACTCCTGGTCGTCGAGCTCGAGGAGCGCACGAGGATGCACCCCGATCTGGCGGGAGATGACGAACTCCATGCGGGCGAGCCCCACGCCGTCGTTCGGCAGCGCAGCGAGCGTGAACGCGGCGTCGGGGTTGCCGACGTTGAGCATGATCTTGCCCGGCAGCTCCGGGAAGGAGTCGAGTTCGATGCGCTCCACCTCGATGGGCAGGATGCCCACGAGCACCGCCCCGGTCTCCCCGTCGGCGCACGTCACGGTCACCTCGTCGCCGTCGGCGAGCCGCTCGGTCGCATCCCCTGCCCCGACCACGGCGGGCACGCCGAGCTCGCGGGCGATGATCGCGGCGTGGCAGGTGCGGCCGCCCCGGTTCGTGACGATGGCGGATGCGCGCTTCATGATCGGCTCCCAGTCTGGGTCGGTCATGTCGGCGACCAGCACGTCGCCCTGCTGGAACTCGCTCATCTGCGATGGCGACGTGAGCAGGCGCACGACACCTGCGCCGATGCGCTGCCCGATCGCTCGGCCCTCGACGAGCGTCGCGCCGCGCTCGGGCAGGCTGTGCCGCTCGAGGGTGCCGGCGGCCCGCTGGGAGACGACGGTTTCGGGTCGCGCCTGCAGGATGTAGATGCGACCGTCGATGCCGTCCTTGCCCCACTCGATGTCCATGGGCCGCCCGTAGTGCTCCTCGATCGCGAGGGCCGCCTCGGCCAGCTCCGTGACCTCGGCGTCCGTGACCGAGAACCTCCGCTGCGCATCCAGTGCTGTCTCGACGAACTCGGTCGTGCGCCCGACGCGGGTGTCCTCCGTGAAGACCATGCGGGTGGCCTTGCTGCCGACCCGACGAGAGAGCACCGCGGGCCGCCCCTCGCGGAGGGTGCGCTTGTGCACCGTGAACTCGTCCGGGTTCACCGCGCCCTGCACAACGCCCTCGCCGAGCCCGTAGGCGCTCGTCACGAACACCGCACCGTCGTAACCCGACTCGGTGTCGACGCTGAACATGACTCCGGCCGCGCCCTCGTCGGAGCGCACCATGCGCTGAACGCCGACCGAGATCGCGACACCGGTGTGCGCGTACCCCTGGTGCACGCGGTAGGCGATGGCCCGGTCGGTGAAGAGCGACGCGAACACCTTGCGGGTGGCGGCGAGCACGTTCTCGATGCCGGCGATATTGAGGAACGTCTCCTGCTGCCCCGCGAAGGACGCGTCGGGCAGGTCCTCGGCCGTGGCGCTGGACCGCACGGCGACAAGCAGCTGACCGTCGGTCTCGGCCTCGAGCGCCGCGAACGCCTTCCGGATGGCGGCCTCGAGCTCGGGTGCGAGCGGCGCAGCTTCGATGCGGGCGCGGATGCGGGCCCCGACGATCGCGAGGCGCGCCACGTCGTCCACGTCGAGGCCCACGATCTCTCCGCGGATCCAGGTGTCGATGCCGGTCTCGCGCAGGTGACGGTTGAAGGCGCTCGCCGTCGTCGCGAAGCCGTTCGGCACGCGCACTCCGGCATCCTGCAGGTTGGCGATGAGCTCACCGAGCGAGGCGTTCTTGCCGCCCACCTCGGGGATATCGCCGAGCCGCACGGCACTGAAGGGGAGCACGTAGACGCCGTCGCGGGCGGATGCGTCTGCGCCGGTGTCTGCGGAGAGCGGGGGTTCGTGGAGCAGAGTCATGGTGGGTCCTTCTGGTGTCGTCGTTGACGGGTATTGACGGGTGACCCCAGTATTCGGCGCATTTCGGATGGTCTTTCGAAGAAATGCGCGTAAAGAAGTCTTATTCTTGCGCTAGCGTCATGACATGCCCGCCGACGTGTACACCGCCTCCGTGCTCGGAGCGCGCATCCGCCACTACCGCTCGCTCGCGAAGCTCACGCTCGACGACCTCGCCGCGCTGCTCGAGACGAGCCCCAGCCGCATCTCCCTGATCGAGAACGGGCGCCGAGAGCCGAAGCCCTCCGAGCTGCCCTCCTTCGCGAGGGCCCTCAGGGTGACGGTCGAGGACCTCGTACGCGCCGAGGCGCCGAACAGCCGAGCCGCGCTCGAGCTCGAGCTGAAGCGCGCGCAGGCCTCCCCGCTGTTCGCCGGCCTCGGACTCCCGAAGCTCCGCGGCGGCAAGGGCATGCCAGACGACACCCTCGAGACGCTCGTCGGCCTCCACCGTGAACTCGAGCGACGCGCACAGACCGCCTCCGCCACGCCGGAGGAGGCGCGCATCCGCAACACACAGCAGCGGGCGTGGATGCGGGAGCGAAACAACTCCCTGCCCGAGATCGAAGCGGTCGCCGAGGAGCGCCTCCGCCAGGTCGGGCACGTCGCCGGGGCGCTCACACACCGCGAGGTGCACCTCATGGTCGAGCAGCTCGGCCTCGAGATCGTCTACGCCGACGACCTGCCCCGCTCGACGCGCAGCATCACCGACCTCGAGAACGGGCGCATCTACCTCCCGCCGGAGTCGATCCCGGGCGGCCACGGGCTGCGCTCCATCGCCCTGCAGGCCGTCGCCCACCGCATCCTGGGCCACACGCCGCCAGACTCGTACGCCGACTTCCTGCGCCAGCGACTCGAGATCAACTACTTCGCGGCCGCGTGCCTCATCCCCCGCACGCAGGCCGTCGACTTCCTGAGCGCCCGCAAGAAGGACCGCGACCTCGCCGTCGAGGACTTCCGCGACGCGTTCGGCGTCACCCACGAGGCGGCCGCACTGCGCATGACGAACCTCATGACCGAGCACCTCGGGATGCGCGTGCACTTCCTCCGAGTCGGCTCGGTCGGCGAGGTCTACAAGGCGTACGAGAACGACGACCTGCCGCTGCCGCTCGACGTGACCGGCGCCGTCGAGGGGCAGATCGTCTGCAGGCGATGGGGCGCACGCCGGGCGACGGAGATCGAGCACCGCACCACCGAGTTCTGGCAGTACACGGACACCCCGGCCGGAACGTTCTGGAGCACCATCCAGACCGGCAAGTCAGCCGAGGGGGTGTTCTCGATCACCTTCGGGGTGCCCTTCGACGACGCGAAGTACTTCCGCGGCCGCGACACCGAGAACCGCCAGGTCTCCCGCTGCCCAGACGAGACCTGCTGCCGGCGACCCGACCCGGCGCTCGCGGCCCGCTGGGCGGGACGCGCGTGGCCGAGCGCGCGACTGCACGCGCAGATCCTCGCATCCCTGCCGGCAGGCCGGTTCCCAGGCGTCGACGACAGCGAGATCTACGCTTATCTGGAACGGCACGCGCCCTGATCCCCGGGCCGCGAGCACTCCCCCGCACGACCGATCGGAGCATCACGATGACCCACGCCGAGCACCTCGACGAGCTGACCCTGGAGGAGAAGGCGTCCCTGACGAGCGGCGGGAGCTTCTGGTCGACGAAGGCGGTCGAGCGGGTCGGGATCCCAGCGGTGACGCTGACGGATGGGCCGCACGGGGTGCGCCTGCAGCGTCAGGGCGGCGACCACCTCGGGCTCGCCGACAGCGTGCCAGCCACCTGCTTCCCGCCCGCCGTGGCGCTCGGTGCGAGCTGGGACGCGGACCTCGCTCGCCGCGTGGGAGTCGCGCTCGGCGAAGAGGCCAAGGCGGAGGGCGTCGGCGTGCTGCTCGGGCCGGGCATCAACATCAAGCGCTCTCCGCTGTGCGGGCGCAACTTCGAGTACTTCTCGGAAGACCCGCTCGTGAGCGGCGTCATGGGCTCGGCGCTCGTGGGTGGCCTGCAGAGCCAGGGCGTCGGCTCGTCGCTCAAGCACTTCGCGGCGAACAACCAGGAGACCGACCGGCTGCGGATCAGCGCCGACGTCGACGAGCGCCCGCTGCGCGAGATCTATCTGCGCGCCTTCCAGCGCGTCGTCACCGAGCAGCAGCCGTGGACGGTCATGTGCTCGTACAACAAGATCAACGGCGTCTACGCCTCCGAGAACCACTGGCTCCTCACGACCGTGCTGCGGGAGGAGTGGGGGTACGAGGGCCTCGTCGTCTCCGACTGGGGCGCCGTCGACAACCGAGTCACCGGCGTCGCCGCCGGACTCGACCTCGAGATGCCGGCAAGCGGCGGACGCACGGATGCTGAACTCGTGGC
This sequence comes from Pseudoclavibacter terrae, assembly GCF_008831075.1. GTDB lineage: Bacteria > Actinomycetota > Actinomycetes > Actinomycetales > Microbacteriaceae > Pseudoclavibacter > Pseudoclavibacter terrae. Next base: position 81,534 of record NZ_WBJX01000003.1, read on the forward strand.
AGCCGTGCGCGCCGGTGACCTCGACGAGCAGCACGTGACCACGGCTGCCCGCCGCGCCCTGGAGCTCGTCGACAAGATCGTGGCGGGCGCAGACGCATCCGCGAGCTACGACGTCGACGAGCACCACGCACTCGCCCGCGAGGCGGCTGGACGCAGCATCGTGCTGCTGAAGAACGACGGCGACCTGCTGCCCCTCGACCCCGGCTCCGACGACACCATCGCGGTCATCGGCGAGTTCGCGCGCACGCCCCGCTACCAGGGCGCCGGCAGCTCGCTCATCAACCCGACCCGACTCGACGACGCGCTCAGCGAGCTGACCAAGATCGCCGGAGACCGAGTGCGATTCGCGCCAGGCTTCACGCTCGACGGCTCCGGTGACGCTGCATCGATGCGTGCGGATGCAGCCAGCACCGCCGCGAGCGCATCCGTCGCCGTGCTCTTCCTCGGCCTCCCCGCCCACGAGGAATCCGAGGGCTTCGACCGTGAGCACATCGACCTCCCGGCCGACCAGCTCGAGCTCCTCGCCGCGGTCCAGGCCGCGAACGAGAACGTGGTCGTCGTGCTCTCCAACGGCGGCATCGTGCGCACCTCGACCTGGCAGCACCTCGCTCCCTCGATCGTCGAGGGCTGGCTGCTCGGCCAGGCCGGAGGCGGCGCGACCGCCGACGTGCTCTTCGGCGTCATCAACCCCTCTGGGCGCCTCGCCGAGACCATCCCGGTGCGCCTCGAGGACTCCCCGGCCCACCTCGGGTTCCCCGGCGCGTTCGGCCACGTCCGCTACGGCGAGGACATCTTCGTCGGCTACCGCGGCTATGACGCGCGGAGCACGGAGGTCTCGTTCCCGTTCGGCCACGGGCTGTCGTACACGAGCTTCGCCTACGACAACCTTGCCGTCGACGTCCAGGACGCAAGCCTGCGCATCCAGGTGGAGGTCACGAACACGGGCAGCCGGGACGGGCGGGAGATCGTGCAGGTCTACACGGGACTGCCCGACTCGACTGTGCCGCGCGCGACTCGCTCGCTGGCCGCGTTCACGGTCGTCGACGTGGCTGCAGGCTCGACGGCAACCGCCACCATCGACGTCCCGCGTTCCGAGCTCGCCTACTTCCACCCCGTCGCCGGGCAGTGGACGGTCGAGGGCGGCGAGTACCGCGTCGAGGTCGGCGCCTCGAGCCGAGACATCCGCGTCTCCACGCACGTGAGCGTCGCGGGTGACGACCTCGCGCTGACCTTGGACGAGACCTCGACCATCGCGGAATGGCTGGACGACGAGCGGGGTGGGCCGTTGCTCCGCTCCGCCCTGCTCGACGGCGAGAGCGGCCTGTCCGGGATGCTGGCCGACCCGGAGATGCTCAAGATGGTCGGCTCGATGCCGCTCGGCCGGGTGGCCGCGTTCCCGGGAAGCCCGCTCGACGAGGCGGGGCTCGACGAGCTCGTGCAGAGCGCCAAGCGCTAGGCGCCGGCCTGCGCGACCGGTCCGGTTCAATGCCGCCGGACCGGCGCAGGGTCAGGCGGGCAGGATCGCGGCGACCTGCGTTCGGACCTGCTCGACGATCTCATCGACCGAGAGCGCGGCGTTGATCGACGCGGCCATCGTGGTGAACATGATGGCGGAGACGACCTGCGCGAGGACGCGGGCGGTGTCGACTGTCGCCACGGTCTCGCGCGCGATGACCTCAGCGACGAGGTCCTGCGTCTGGCTCGTCAGCGTCAGCGCCTCGGCGTGCCGCGGCTCCTGCGGGTCGCCGAAGACCATCTCCCGAAGGTAGGTGCGGCCGTTGTCGACCTGCTTGCGATTGCAGGCCACGACGGGGCGAAGCACGGCGAGCACTCCGTCGAGCACCCCACTCGCCTCGGCTGAGGCCGCTCGGCCCTCCTCGAGCGCACTCTCGTAGAGAGAGTTCTGCACGAGCAGCAGCAGCTCACCTTTGGTCTTGGCGTAGAGGAACAGCGTGCCGGTGCCGATGTCGGCCCGGTCCGCGATCTCCTGCGTTGTGACGTCGTCGACCCCGCGCTCAGCGAAGAGCTCGCCAGCTGCGGCGGTGATGCGCTCGAGCTTGTCGAGCTTGTTCCGCTCACGGCGACCCAACGGGCGGGCTTCGGTGGCCATCTGGTCTCCTCCGGGAATAATTCATGAGCATGCTCAGTTATGAGCATAGTCGCCAATGCGTGGATCCGGTATCCGTGCCGATTCTTCCACGCGAGCGGAGCACTCATCCGCTCCGCCGACGGACGCGACGCACCGAGAACACCGAACTAAGGAATCACCGGATGACCTCCACCCTCTGGCAGCCGTTCACCCTCGGACGGATCGAACTCCCCCACCGGCTGGCCCTTGCACCCATGACCCGGAACCGGGCGGATGCTGACGGCACGCCCGGCCAGCTCGTCGCCGAATACTACGGCCAGCGTGCCTCGCTCGGCCTGCTCATCAGCGAAGGAACCCAGCCCTCCGACGACGGCCAGGGCTACCTGCACACCCCCGGCATCTACACGCCTGCGCACGTCGAGGGCTGGCGCGGCGTCGCCGATGCCATCCACGACGGCGGCGGATCGCTCTTCATCCAGCTGATGCACGTCGGCCGCATCGCGCACCCCGACAACACGCCGCACCACCGGCAGCCCGTCGCACCCTCGGCGATCGCACCGGAGCAGGACATCTTCACGGCAGAAGGCCCCAAGCAGATTCCGACGCCCCGCGAGCTGAGCCTCGAGGAGATCCAAGCGGTCATCGCGGAGTTCCGCCACGCGGCCGCATCGGCAATCGCGGCCGGCGCCGACGGCGTCGAGATCCACGGAGCCAACGGCTACCTGCTGCACCAGTTCCTCTCCCCGAACGCCAACCACCGGACGGACGCGTACGGCGGGTCCATCGAGAATCGGTCGCGCATCGTCGTCGAGATCGCCCGCGCCCTCGCGGAGGAGATCGGGTCCGACCGCGTCGGCATCCGCCTCTCCCCCGCCATGCCGCTCGGCGGCCTCGACGAGGGCGACACGGAGAGCGTGCGCGCGCAGTACCGCCACCTGGTCGGCGAACTCGCGACACTGAACCTCGCCTACCTGCACGTGCACCACGTCGGCGACGACGAGCTCCTGCGCTCGTTCCGCGAGGCCTGGCCCACCGCCCTGCTCGTCGTCCGCTACGGCCGGACCCGCGAGCAGATCGGGGATGACATCGAAGGGGGCCTCGCCGACATCGCCCCGCTCGGCCGCTTCGCGCTCGCGAACCCCGACGTGGTCGCCCGCCTCCGCGAAGGCGCCGAGTTCAACGAGCTGGACCCGTCAACGCTCTACAGCGGTGGCGCAGCCGGATACACCGACTACCCCGTGCTGACGCACGCCTGACGACCTACCGATTAGAAAGAGCCACTCATATGCCTTCACTCAACGGAGCAGTTGTCCTCGTCACCGGCGCGAACGGGGGCATCGGCACGAACTTCGTCCGCGAGGCCCTCGCCCGCGGCGCCGCCAAGGTCTACGCCACAGCCCGCACGCCGCGCACCTGGGACGACGAACGGGTCGTGCCCCTCGCCCTCGACGTCACCGACTCGGCATCCATCGCGGCCGTCGTCGAGGCGGCGCCAGACGTGACCGTCCTCATCAACAACGCCGGAGCCTCGGTCTCGTCCCCCGGCATCCTCTCGCACAGCGATGAGGAGATCCGAGCCAACATCGAGGTCAACTTCCTCGGGCCGCTCTTCCTCGCGCGCGCCTACGCGCCGCTCCTCGCGAACCGCGAGGGCGCCGCCATCATCGACGTGCACTCGGCACTCAGCTGGTACGCCGTGGCTGGCATTTACAGCGCGACGAAGGCGGCACTTTGGTCGGCGACGAACTCACTGCGTGTGGAGCTCCAGCCAGCGGGCGTGCATGTCGTGGGGGTTCACGTGGCCTACGTCGACACCGCCATGGCAGCAGGGGCCGACGGCCCGAAGCTCGACCCTGCCGTGCTCGTGTCGAAGGTCTACGACGCGACAGAAGCTGGCGAGTACGAGGTGCTTGCCGACGAAACTTCCGTGCAGTTGAGGGCCGGACTCAGCGCCCCGCTCGAGGCGGTCTACCCGCAGCTCAACCAGGCGACCAGCTAGCAGCTCGCAGCACGACCGGGGAGGGGCGCCGCCACCAAGCGGCGCCCCTCCCTCGCTGCGACGCACCCCTGCAGACTTCGCGCTCGCGCGTCCCTGCTCCGTCAGGGGGATGCGCAACCCCCAGGTCTGCAGGGCAGGGGCACCTGCAACGCCAAAGTGGCGTGGCTCCGGGTGAATCCGGGGGCCACGCCACTTTCGTTGTCTGGCCTCCGCCTCTGCTTCCGGCTCGGCGAGGATCTCCCCATCGCGCACGAACGTCAACGCCGCCGTGACCTCGTGGGCGTGCACGGCGGACGCGACCGGCGCGAGCAATGCAGAGAGCTGGCCGCCGTCTCGCTCCGCGGCGATGCCGGAGTGGGACCCCTTCCAGTAGTCCATCCCCGTCTGCCGCGTCTGCTCGTTTCGCACTCAGAGGAGGATCGAGGTGCTGAAGCGCTTCTGCACGGCGGTCGCCGAGTTCGATGACGTCGGCATGTGTGTGCTTTTTCCTTGCCCTTGCGCCGCGTCAGCGCGTGAGGAACTCGACGGCGACCGGGGCGAACTGGTGGTGGTACTGGAAGATGCCGCCGTGGCCCGAGTCGGAGTACATGACGAGCTCGGAGCCGGCGATGCGCCTGTGGAGGTCGTTGGAGAGCACCGATGGAACCATGCGGTCGTTGTCGCCGTTGGCGATGAGGGTCGGCTGCGTGAGCTTCGAGAGGTCGGAGGGCGCGGAGCGGCCGTAGCGTTGGATGGCCCCCAGCTGCGTCTGGAACGCCTTCAAGCTGATCGACGTGTCACGGTCGACCGTGCGTTCGGACAACCGGGCGACGAACGCTTTCGCGGCCCGCTTGCCGCGGTCGTCTCGGTTGAAGAAGAGGAACTCCTTGATGTCGGAGCGGGTGAGGATGGAGCGCACGAGGTCGAGGTAGGTGACGCCGACGACCTTGTCCATGTCCTTCCCGCCGCGTGGACCTGTGCCCGTGAGGACGAGCCGGCGGACGAGGTCGGGGTGCTTGACGACGAGGTCCTGCGCGATCATCCCGCCCATGGAGAAGGAGAAGATGTCGACCTTGTCGTAGCCGAGGGCGGTGATGAACTCGTACGCGTGGTCGGCGGCTTCCTCGATGGTTCTCGGGACGGTTCCCGTTGAGGCGCCGACGCCCCGTTGGTCGAAGGTGATGACGTGGCGCTTCTCGGCGATGGGGTCGACGATGCGGGGGTCCCAGTTGTCGAGCGTCGCGGCGAGGTGCACGAAGAAGATGACGGGGATGTCCTCCTTGGGTCCGAGCTCGCGGTAGGCGTAGCTGATGCCGCCCACGGTGATGTTCTTCGCCGGGGCGAGCGCGTAGGAGGTGACGACGGGTTCATTGGATGCAGTGCTCATGGTGTTCTCTCTTGGAACCTTGAGGGGTGAGTGGGGGTGTGACCGCTGGTGGTCAGCGGTTGCTGATGACTGCCTTTCCGCGAATGCCGCCGCCCCTCAGCGATTCGAGCGCCTGCACGGTCTCGTCGAAGGGGAAGACTCGTCCCACTATGGGCTTGATCGCTCCACGCTCGACGAGCGCGGTGATCTCACGCAGCTGCTCGCCGCTCGCTCGCATGAAGAGGAAGCGGTAGTCGACGCCGAGCCGCTTCGCCTGCTTGCGCACCTTGCCGCTGAGCCCGGCGATCGCGAGGCGCAGCACCGGGTTCAGCCCGGCGCTCCGCGCGAAGTCAGGGGTGGGCGGCCCCGAGATGCCGACGGCGATTCCACCGGGCTTCAGGATGCGCAGGGATTTCTCGAGGTTCTCTCCGCCCAGGCTGTCGAGCACGAAGTCGTAGCCGCTGAGCAGCCGCTCGAAGTCGTCGGCTCGGTAGTCGATCGCGTGGTCGGCGCCGAGCCCACGGACGAACTCGGCGTTGGCCGCGCTCGCCGTGGTGGCGACCTCGGCACCGAGGTGCTTCGCGAGCTGGATCGCGATGGACCCGACGCCGCCCGCACCGGCATGGATCAGGACCTTCTGCCCGGGTTGCACCTGACCGATCTCGACGAGCGCCTGCCACGCGGTGAGCGCGACGAGCGGGAGCGAGCCCGCCTCATCCATGGAGATGGACGACGGCTTCGGCGCCACATCCGCCTCATCGATGGCGATGCGCTCGGCGAACGTGCCGATGCGGTGGTCGCGGGGTCTCGCGTAGACCTCGTCCCCAGGCCGGAACGCGCGGACGGCGCCGCCGACGCGGAGGACCGTTCCGGCGACGTCGTGGCCGAGGGTGAGTGGCAGCTTGTACGGCAGGATCTGCTTGAACTCGCCGATGCGGATCTTCTCGTCGAGCTGGTTCACGCCGGCAGCCTGCACCTGGACGAGCACGTCATGCTCTCCCATGGTCGGCTCGGCGGCGTCGACTTCGAGCAGGGGCGTCTTGTAAGCGGGGAAGGTGAACGCTCGCATGGGTAGGACTCCGGGGTTGTGCCGCTTGATCGCCCCGCAAATGCCGAGCATACTCAATTCTGAGGCGACTCAGTAAGTCTGTCAAGGTCCCCCCAGCGGCAGTGCACGGCGGCCTCGGGTGCACTACTCCCTCGGGATGCACCGCCGTCTCCGCCCCAGGACGATCAGCGCGACGACTGCCACGCACATCGCACCGAGCACAGCGGCCGCGACCAGCACAGCGTCGGCGAGTGCCTGGCCGGTGGCGATGGCCCCCACTCCGATCGCAGTTCCGGCCTGCAACGCGTACGCGACGACGTAGAGCAGCGACAGGCTCGCGCCCCGATGCTGCGCGGGAGCGAGCCGATTGATGAGCCCCAACCCGCCCGTGAACGCGAGCGCGTAGGCGACGCCGCCGACGAAGCACCACCCGAAGAAGAGCGGCAGTGATCCGAACACGCTGGCCGCAGCCATGAGCGCAAGACTCAAGAGGGTCACGACGGCACCGGCCAGGACGGAGAACTGCGCGGAGATACGGGAGAGCAGGAGCCCCGTCGCGCCGATCGTCGCTGACGAGCACGCGAGGATGACGCCGATCAGGGCGCTGTTCTCCGTATCTGCGAACTCCCGGATCATGTGTGCGCCCAGGGAGAGGAAGATGGCCCCCACGCAGTACGCCAGCGCGACCGACAGCGTCGAGATCGTGAACCCGAGGCGGATACCCGCCGGCACCCTGGGCTTCTGGGGGCGCCAGCGGCGGCGCTCCGTCGGCCGGTCGTCCGGCGCCAGCGCGAGCAGCCAGATGTTCACCGCCGCCAACCCCAGCAGCACGACGTAGCTCCAGACGAGCGGCATCGCGACGAACTCCGCGAAGAGCCCGCTGAGCGCGAGGGCTGCGGTGAGGCCGATGGCCGTGGACACGGTCGCTGCGGAACTCGCGAAGCGCGGGCTCGCACTCGTGTTGTTCTCGACGAGCGAGGCGGTCGCGGCGCCCATGGCGAGCCCCGCGCCGACACCCTGCAGCACCCTCCCCGCGAAGAGGAACCCGACATGCGGCGCGACCGCGAAGACGAGGGCGGACACCCCGATGAGCGCGACGCCCCCGATCATCACGAGGCGCCGACCGAGGAGGTCGGAGAGATTGCCGAAGAGCGGGAGCGTGATCACGAGTGCCACCTGGTAGGTCGCGAAGACGCTCGTCACGACGACAGGCGAGAGGCCCCACTGCTCCGCGTAGAGCGGATACAGCACGCTCGGTGCCCCCGAGGACCAGAGCGCGAGGGCGAGCACGAACGCCGCCGCCCAGAAGGCGCGGCGCGCGCCGGCCTCCGGCATCGAAGACCCCTGGGCCACCTCAGACAACGGGGACAGTCCGTGCACGCGAGCGTGCAGAGGCGCCGCCCGGCGCGACACGGGCCCCGGTTCGGCGGCCGAACGTGGTGCAGCGCATAGAGAACCTCCTCGACTGCAGCGCCAGAGAGTGCGCCGCATGGCATGACCCTAAGAAGCTGACTCTGTTTTGGCAACTCAGGTGGTCGTCTGCGGTCATGGATGAGCAAGATCGCTTGACTCCGAACGCACCCGGGGGCCGAGCTCCCCAGGGCTGGACTCCCTAGGGCTGGACTCCCTGGGGCCGAGACCCCTGGTTCGCCCCCTGGCTCCGAAAAGGGGAGTCAGGTTAGAGTCCCAGCATGCCCCGCCAGTCGCCCGCCCTCAGTACGGCCCTGAGCGGATCGTGCGCCATCGCCCGATGCCTCGGCGTCTTCGACGACCCGTGGAGCTTCCTCCTCGTTCGAGAAGCGCTGCTCGGGCGCCGGACCTTCGCGGAGTTCCGAGACAGTCTCGGCATCGCCAGCGATGTGCTCAGCGCCAGGCTGACGAAGCTCGTCGAGGCTGAAGTCCTGACCAAGGCGGCGTACCAAGAACCCGGGCAGCGCACTCGAGAAGCCTACGACCTCACTCCCGCTGGCCGGGAGTTGAGCGCCGTCCTCATCGCCATGAAGCAGTGGGGCGAGGCACACGTACCTCGGGAAGCGCCAGCAAGGGTCGACGCGCGCGCCCACGCCGGCCAGACGACCGTCACCTCGCAGCTCGTGGACGAGCAGGGGCACGCGGTCCAACCCGACGAGGTCTCGTTCGTGCGCCGCTGAGCGCACCGAACCTCGAGGACCTCACCGCGCCCCGTTCGCCTCCATGAATCCCCGAGTCAGCTCTGGTCCCACTCGCTGGCGACGATGACCGTCCCCGGTGGCAACGCCCGCAGCTCCGTGATCCGTGCCGCCGCATCGACCGGTGCACTCTTGAGGGTGAGATCGCGGAGGCCGTAGCGCTCCGCTCGTCCATACAGGTCGATCACGCTCTCGACGTGAAGCTCGTACCGCGTCGGGTAGCCATCACCGCTGGAGCTGATGACCCCCTCCCGCTCGACCATCCCTCGCCAAGGATGCGGCTCGCCGCAAGCGCAGGCACCGCCGACGAATCGAGCCTCGCACGACGAGATGTCCTCATCGCCGATCGTGTGCAGGCGACTGTCCCAGCCTGGCAAGCGGTGGTCCTCACCGGCTCCGTCCGTCCACCGGAGATGCGTGTGGAATCCGATCATGGTGTCCCCCTCTTTCGTTGCCGCCAGTCTCTCGCCGACCACCGACAATCGCGCGCTCGATGATCGACGCCTGCCAGCGGAGCTAGCCAGGGACCGCCGATCCCTGGATGAGCGAGCCCTGAATCGACGAGGATCAAGGCAACAGACTGGGCCAAGCAGCCAGACTGCGCATTCGCTTCATCACCGTCAGCGGGCCCAGCGCCCGCAGGACTCAGGAGAATCTCGTGCCGAAGAACCTCGACATCCAAGTTCCACCCCTCAACGGCAAGCTCGCCCTCGTCACGGGCGCGAGCGACGGCATCGGCTTCCATATCGCCGCCCGCCTCGCCCGCGCTGGCGCCGAAGTCGTCATGCCCGTCCGCAACCGGGAGAAGGGTGAGAAGGCCGCCGCGCGCATCCGGGCCTCGAACCCGAGCGCGAAGCTCGAGCTGCGCGACCTCGACCTGTCGTCGCTCACCTCGGTCGCGACCCTCACGGACGAGCTCGTCACCGAGGAACGCCCCCTCAACATCCTCATCAACAACGCCGGCGTCATGACGCCGCCAGAGCGTCGCGAGACCGGCGACGGCTTCGAGCTGCAGTTCGGCACCAACCACCTCGGCCACTTCGCGCTCACCACCGGCCTCCTCCCCCTGCTCAAGGAGGGCAAGGCGCGCGTCACCACGCAGATCAGCGTCGCTGCCAACCAGGGCGCCGTCAACTGGGACGACCTCAACTGGGAGCGCAGCTACAGCAGCATGGGCTCGTACAGCTCGTCGAAGATCGCCACCGGCCTCCTCGGCATGCACCTCCACCGCCTCAGCGAGGCGAACGGCTGGGGCATCACGAGCAACCTCTCGCACCCCGGCGTCTCCCCCACGAACCTCTTGTCCGCGCAGCCGGGCATGGGCCGCACGAGCGACACCACCGAGGTGAAGGTCATCCGCGTCCTCTCCCGCATCGGCATCGCCGGCACCCCGCAGAGCGCCGCCCTCCCCGCGGTCCTCGCGGCCACGAGCCCGGGAGCGAAGGGCGGGCGCCTGTACGGGCCGAAGGGGCCCGGTCACATCGGCGGCCGTCCGGGCGAGCAGAAGCTCTACTCGCGAGTCACAAGCGAAGCGGATGCGCGCCGCCTGTGGGAGCTGTCCGAGCAGCTCGTCGCCGAGCACGTGGCCAGCTAGCCTCACCTCATGGACAGAGCCCAGCTTGCCGACTTCCTCCGCAGCCGCCGCGAGGCGCTGCAACCCGAGGACGTCGGCCTGACGAAGGGTCCGCGCCGCCGCACGGCGGGCCTGCGGCGCGAGGAGGTGGCCTCGCTCAGCGACATGTCCGTCGACTACTACAGCCGACTCGAGCAGAGCCGCGGCCCGCAGCCATCCGAGCAGATGCTCGCCGCCATCGCCCGCGGGCTGCGCCTCACCGTGGCAGAACGGGACCACCTCTTCCACCTCGCCGGCCAGCAGCCGCCGAAGCGCGCGATCAGCGGCGAGCACGTCGCGCCGGGACTCATGCGCATCCTCGACCGGCTCGCCGACACCCCAGCGCAGGTCATGACCGCCATGGGCGAGACGCTCGTGCAGACACCGGCGGCACGGGCACTGTTCGGTGACGAGACTCGCTTCAGCGGCAACGCCCGCAGCGTCGTCTACCGCTGGTTCACCGACCCGAGCGCGCGCGACGTCTACCCAGACAGCGACCACCAGAAGCTGGGGCGGGCGTTCGCGGCGGATGCGCGCGGCTTCGCAGCCCAGCAGGGTCCGGACTCGCGTGCGCAGCGGGTCGTGGATGCGCTCCTCGCCGAGAGCCCGGAGTTCGCCGAGATCTGGGCCGACCACGAGATCAACGCGACGCACGAGCTCGAGAAGCGGGTGCAGCATCCCGAGACGGGTGTCATCACGGTGCAATGCCAGTTCCTCGTCGACCCTGTGCAGGGCCAGACGCTGCTGGTGCTGACAGCCACGCCAGGCACCGAGAGCCACAACCGACTGCAACTGCTCTCCGTGCTCGGCACGCAGCGCCTGACCGCCGACGCCTGAAGCCCGGGTCGGGCAACCCGTGGCCGCTTCGACTCAGCCGTCACCCCACGGCTGCCCGTAGCGATCGACGAGTTCCTGCACCTCGTCGTCGGTGAGCGGGCGCAGGTCTTCCCGCCCTCCGACCAGAAGCCGCGTGCGCGCTGCTTCCTCGATCTCGATAGCGCGGTCGACAGCCTGTGCAACCGTGCTTCCGCTGACGATGGACCCGTGATTCTGCAGCAGCGCACCGTGGAACTCGAGCGCACTCGTCCGCACGGCCGCGGCCTGCGTCGGGTCACCCGGCGCTGCGTATGGCACGAGTGGCACGTTGCCCACGCGCATCAGGAGGTACGGCGTAATCGGCTCGAGGGCGCTGTGCGCACGCCACGGCGCGAGGCAGGACGCAGCCACCGCATTCGGCGAGTGGAGATGGACGACGCACGTCGCCGCGGGGTCGCGCTCGTACATGGCGAGGTGCAGGGGCGCTTCCTTGGTCGCTTTGGGCCCCTGCGGATCGAGAGGCTCACCGTCGACGCTCACACGCGCAAACGCGGTCCGGTTGAGGGCGCCGAGCGTCGTGCCGCTCGCACTCATCCAGATCTCGTTCCCCAATCGCACCGACACGTTGCCGGAACTCCCAGGTGAGAGCCCCATCTCCGCGAGAAGACGCCCCGCTTCGATCAGCTCATCGACGAGATCGCTCATGCGAGCCTCTCCCAAGCGCTGGAGAAGAGATCGACGTCGCCGAAGTTCCCTGACTTCAGCACCAGGTTGACATCGGGAGCCGCGCGACGGCGCCCGCGCAGCCACGACACGCCTGGGCTGAGGAGCTGTCCGACCTCGAGCACGGAGATACCCAGTCCCTGCGAGACGCTGCCGGACGTCTCGCCGCCCGCGACGATCAGCTGCGAAGCACCAGCGTCGGCAAGCCGAGGAGCGAGACGCGAGTAGAGCGTCTCGATCAGCTCCGATGCGTGCGGCGAGGCTCCGCGCCCTGCAGCCACGTCATCGACGTCACCCACTGAGTACAACATGACCGGGCGGTCTGCGTCCTCCGACCAGCGCTCCACAACCCAGTCGAGGAGGCGCTGCTCTTCCCCCGCCATGTCGTCGACGAGCGCCCGCACATCCAGCTTTCGACTCGACATCGTGCGACGTGCATCCTGCACCTGCGCCTGCGTCGCCCTGGATGCGCTGCCGGCGAGCACGACGCGTCTGCCCCGAATACCGGCGAGGTCAGTCGGGGCCACCCGCTTCGCTTCGGCCCCGAGCGCCAGCCCTGACCCGCCGGTGACGAGCGGATCGTCACGCGTCGCGGTCGCGATGGTTCGAAGGTCTGCACCGTCGATCGAATCGACGACGACGTACCGCGCACCACGTGCACCCGCGGCATCGATCGCCTCACGCACGGCCGCTGCTCCCCGCTTTACGACATCGACGTGCACCTCCGCCACGGCGTGCGGCGTCTGCGCGCTGAGGAGTGCCGAGACGCGCGAATCCCACATGGGGTTCAGCGGATGGTCTCTCATCGAACTGCGGTCGAGAGGATCGTTCCCGACGAACAGATGCCCCTTGTACACGGTGCGACCCGCATCCGGGAAACCAGGGACGACAACCGCGACCCTCGCCCCCGTCTCCTCGAGCAGCGCGTCGGCGATGGGGCCGATGTTGCCCTCAGGCGTCGAGTCGAACGTCGAGCAGTACTTGTCGTAGACCTGCGTGCACCCGAGCTCCCGCAGCACAGCAGCGGCCTCGCGCACCTCAGCGACAGCCTTCTCCGCTCGCACCGACCGGATCTTCAGGGCGATCACGACGGCGTCGTGCGCGCGAAGCGCATCAAGCCCATCGGCCTCCGGGACCCCGAGCACCACGGCAGTCGAAAGCCCACGCGAGCGCCAGTTGCCGGCCAGGTCGGTGGCCCCGGTGAAGTCATCGGCAATCGCTCCCAGCACGGTCAGCCCCTCGCCTCGGCACTCGCGCGGATCTTCTCGACCCACTCCACCACCTGCGGATCGACGTGCTCGAGCACCTCGCTCGTCGCATCCGCCCACTCCGCTCGGTCGATCTCGTGGAACTCGACGCCGTTCTCTTCGAGGAAGGCGATGTTCGCGTCGCGCTCCTCGATCGAGGTCTGCTCGTACCAGTCCGAGACGTCGGCGATTTCGGCATCGACGATGTCGCGCAGCTCGGCCGGCCAGCCCTGATAGGACTCAGCCCAGGCTTGGAAGTGGAAGTTGCCGTAGATGTGATTCGTCAGCGTGACGTTGGGCGCGACCTCGTAGAAGGAGTTGAACCGCACCACGTCGATGGGGTTCTCCTGCCCCTCCACCGCCCCCTGCTCGATGGCGGTGAACACCTCGCTCAACGCGAGCGGGGTCGGGCTGGCCCCGAGCGACTCCCACGTGTCCAGGTACGTCTGCTGCGTGGGAACGCGGAGCTTCAGGCCCTGCGTGTCGGCGAGCTCGGCAACGGGTCGCTGGGTGTTGAGCACGCGCGCCCCTCGGTACATCTGGCCGAGAAGCTGGAAGCCTGTATCCTCGCGAACGGCGTCGAGGATCTCGTCGCCGAGCTCCCCCTCCCACACGTCGAGGAACTGCGCCTCGTCCTCGTAGAGGAACGGCACGCCCTCGATGGCGGCAAGATCCGTGTAGCGCTCGAGAGATCCCACGGATTCGATGACGATGTCGACCGCCCCGTATTCGAGGCCCTCCTGCATGTCCTCCCAGCTGCCCAGCTGCGAGGCGGGATACACCTCGATCTCGATGCGCCCGTCGGACGACTCCGCGACCTGCTCCGACAGCATGTTCGCAGCGCGGTCCTGCAGGCTGCCGGCGCCGTACGAGTGACCGAGGCGAAGCAGCAGCTCTGGCTCGGAAGCAGGCGGGGCGGCGGTGCATCCGCTGAGGATAAGGGCGGCGCCTGCGAGGGCAACCGCACCTCGACGAAGCGACGCGCTGATTCCTTTACTCACGAGGGGAACTCCTTTGGTGGTGGATGTCGCTGGACGCATCGGGATCAGTACCACCCCAGCGCGAACGGCGCGTAGGTGACGATGAACAGCAGCAGGATCGACACGCCGAGCCACGGCAGCATGTCCTTCATCGCCTTCTCGGCGGATATGCCTGCGATGCGGCTCGTGATGAGCAGGTTGATGCCGACAGGTGGCGTGATTAGGCCGATCGCGAGGTTGATGACCACGATGAGCCCGAAGTGCACGGGGTCGACCCCAACGGCCGTCATGATCGGCAGGAGCACGGGCGTGAAGATGATGATCGCAGCGTTGCCCTCCACCACGGTGCCGACGAGCAGGAGCAGGACGTTCGCGACGAGGAGGATCACGAAGATGTTGTCGGTGATCCCGAGGACCGCCGCTGCGAGGATCTCCGGCGTGCCACCGGTGACGAGCGCCCACGAGTATGCCTGCGCCATGGCGATGATGAGCATGATCGCGGCTACGAGCATGGCGGTCTCCCGCATTGCTGTCACGATGCGTGCCCAGGTCAGGCCTCGGTACACGAAGAAGCCGATGATCGCGGCGACCGCCACCGCAACCGCGCCTCCCTCCGTCGCCGTGAACACGCCGAGGCGGATGCCTCCGAGCACGACGACCGGGATGAGGAGCGCGGGAATCGCCTTGAGGAAGGCCCTTCCGAGACCACGCAGGTCGGTCGACTTCTCAGCTGGATATCCCTTCTTGCGCGCGATGAGCCACCCCGTGATCAGGTAGGCCACGCCGAACGTGAGACCGATGTACAGACCGTGGAAGAACAGGTCGCCGATCGAGACCTCGGCGGCGACGGCATAGATGATCATCGTGATGCTGGGTGGGAGCACGAGGGCGATGATCGAGGCAGCGGCGGTGACCGACGCCGCGTCGCCAGGCGAGTAGCCGCGGCGCAGCATCTGCGGGATGAGGAGACGGCCCACGGCCGACGCGTCCGCGACGGCCGAGCCTGACATGCCGCCGAAAGTGACGTTCGTGAGCACGTTCACCGCCGAGAGTCCGCCGCGGATGCGCCCGACGAGTGCGTACGCGAAATCGATGAGACGCTGCGTCGTGCCGCCTGCGTTCATGATCGCGCCAGCCAGGACGAAGAGAGGAACCGCGAGTAGCGGGAAGGAGCGCATGCCGGCGATGAAGCGCTGGGCCCCCACTTCAGGTGGGACGCCCTCGACTGCCAGGCTGACGAACGACGCGAGGCCGACGGAGATCCCCACCGGGACGCCGATAGCGAGGAGCAGGAGGAGCAGCCCTCCGAGGATCACGGGCATCAGACGTCCTTGTCTTCTGGGGTCTTGGTTTCGTCGACGCTCGTCTCCGCGGTGAGAACCGCGACGACGTCGATGGGCTCGTCGAAGTCGCCACGCAGGGCCGCGACCAGCTTCTCGAGCGAGAAGAGGAACGAAAGGCCCATGCCGATGGGGACCATGAGGTACATGGCGAGCAAGGTCACGTCCACGCCGGAGGCGATAGTGAGACCAGTCATGAGCTGGCGTGCCCCCGTGGGCAGCATCATCGCCGCATACACCGTGACCAGCGCGAAGAGGGCGGCGGTCAGAACGTAGGCGACTACGACGAAGGTGCGCCGCACCTTGCCGTGCATGCGATCGACGACGAGCGTGACCGCGATGTGCTCACTGTGCCGCACGGCGACGGGGATAGCCGCCATGACGCACCACACGAACATGAGCGTTGCGAACTCCTCGGACCACACCGTGGGGCTGTTGAGCACGTACCTCATGAACACCTGGAACACGAGGACGAGGCTGATGAGCGTGACCGCGATGGCGGCGATCGTGAGGAGTGCGCGCTCGATGCCCGTGAAGATTCGGCCGACGACTCCGCCGATCACGGGACCATCACCAGCTTGACGATGTCACCTGGGCCGTCTGCGGCCATCCTTGTGGTGATCTCGGCTCCCTCTTCCAGGGAGGTCGTCCGCGAGACGATGGCGTCGGCCAGACCAGGGTGCCGGTCGAGGACGTCCAGCGCGGTCGTGAAGTCCGTCTTCGTGTACATGGCTGTGCCGAGCAGGGCGATCTCGCGAACCTGCAGCTCACCGACGGGAACCGGCACGGGCTTGCCGAAGACGGCGACCTGCACGATGGCGCCTCCAGGTGCGACAGCCGCGAAGGCCCGCTCGAGGAGAGCTGGCACGCCAGCCGCCACGAAGACCGCGTCGTAGCTGTGCGATTCGAGCTCGGCGTCCGGCGTGTGCACTCCGGTTGCACCAAGCGACTCGAGCATCGGATGCACGTGGCTTCTCGGTTCGATGACGTCGAGAACTTCTGCACCAGAGTCGCGCACGACGCGAGCGACAAGGGCACCGATGGTTCCGCCTCCGAGGACAAGCGACCGTGTGCGCTCCCGGTCTCCGAGCTGGGCGACCGCATGGGCCGCGACTGCGATGGGTTCGGCCAGAGCGAGGTGCTCGTCGGCGACGCCGTCTGGTGCGGGGATGACGGTGCTCGCCGGAACCGCCGTGAACTCTGCGAACGAGCCGTCCCATTCCGCGATGCCGAGCATCTGCTTGCTCGCGCAGAGGTGATAGCGGCCGCCTGTGCACAGCGCGCACTCGCCGCAAGACCGCTGCGGGTCGATGACGACCCGATCGCCGAGTGCCAACCCATCCACGCCGGGACCGATCTCAGCAATCCGCCCACCCGCCTCATGGCCTGAGATGAGCGGCGGAACGCGGAACGGATGCGTGCCGCGAAGCGCAGCGAGATCGGAGCCGCACACTCCGGTGGAGGTCACCTGCACGACCACCTCGCCTCGCCCGGCTAGAGGTTTCGGAATGTCGACCACCTGGGCTTTCCCAGATTCGTCGAAACGGATAGCGCGCATGTAACTGCTCTTCCCCGCGACTCACGGCCGCGTTGCTTCGCGTGCGGGTAGATGCTTGTGCTGCGATCCCAGCGCTGGGGGCAGACTACAAGCTGACTGACTGCATCCTATCATACCAGTTGTGTCATGCTTCAGTGCGGCAGAATGAAGGCCATACCGACGAAGGGAGCGCTGATGCCCGGCACTGCTCGCACCCAGCGCACGCCACAGGCTGGGATCATTCGGCAGAAGCGACTCTCCGATCAGGTCGCGGACGCAATCAAAGATGACATCCTGGCGCGCGGGCTGGAGCCCGGCGACAAGCTCCCTTCCGAACGCCAGCTCTGCGAGGCCTATGGCGTCTCGCGCACCGTCATCCGCGAGGCTGTCCAGGCACTCACCGCCAAGAGCATCGTGATCGCGACCCCCGGTTCCGGACTCACCGTCGCCCGCGCGAGCATCGACGATGTCGGCCAGATGCTGCAGATGTTCCTCCGCAACGGCCCAGAAGTTCCCTACCTGCAGTTGCACGAGGTGCGCGCGACTCTCGAGGTCTCTGTCGCGGGGCTGGCCGCAGAGCGCATCGACGAGGTCGGCATCAGTGCACTCGCGGACCTCTGCGAACAGCTGCCATCGTTCTCAGACGACATCGCTGCCGCTTCGCGCAACGACTACGACTTCCATCGTGGACTCGCCGTAGCCACCGGCAACGACTTCTTCGTCACGCTCTACGACGTCCTGGGGGAGGGACTCATGCAGACACGCATCGCTACCTTCTCCTTCGACCCGAGGCGCATCGAGGTCGTGGCTCGGGCTCACGCGGCGATCGTGGCGGGACTCGCGGCGCATGACTCTGACGGCGCAAGCTCTGCCATGGTGGATCACCTCGGAGAGGTGCGCGAGACCTGGATTCTGCACCAGTCCCACCCGTCGGCCTGATCGCGACTCTGTTCACTGTGTGACTACACAGTGATTACGGATGCGTGCTCCGTAGCCTTCGTTGAATCCCGGGCGGCCAGCCACGGATCACCGACGACAAAGGAGTTGCGATATGACAGATTTCAGCGGACGCTCAGTCCTCATCACCGGCGGCGCGGGCGGCATCGGCGCGGCGACCGCCGAGGAGTTCCTCAAGCTCGGCGCCCGCGTAGCGCTCGTCGACCTCTTCGCAGAGCCACTCGAGGCGACGCGCGAGCGCCTCGCCGCGCTCGGCGACGTCATCACGATCACGGCCGACGTCACCAATGAGGCAGACGTCGAGCGCTATGTCGCCGAGACCGTCGAAGCCTTCGGCACGGTCGACGTGTTCTTCAACAACGCCGGCATCGAAGGCGCCGTCGGCCCGCTCACCGAGGCGAGCGTCGACAACTACGAGAAGGTGTTCGCCGTCAACGTCCGCGGAGTCTTCCTCGGCATGAAGCACGTGCTCAAGGTCATGACCGAACGCGGCAGCGGCAGCATCATCAACACCTCCTCGGAGGCAGGCCTCGACGGGTCGCCGGGCGTCTCCGCCTACGTCGCGTCGAAGCACGCCGTCGTCGGCTTTACGAAGTCGGCCGCGCTCGAGGTCGCATCGACCGGCGTGCGGGTCAACAGCATCCACCCGTCGGGCGTGAACACGCAGATGGTGCGGCGCCTCGAGGAAGGCTTCGGCGGCGGGGACATTGAGGCCGCGAAGGCCGGATTCCAGGCCGCGATCCCCATGGGCCGGTATGCGGAGCCACTCGACATCGCACGCGTCGTCGTGTTCCTCGGCTCGGATGAGGCGTCGTTCGTGACCGGCGCGCAGTGGCGCGTCGACGGCGGCAACGGCGCCCGCTGACCGGAGCGCCCTCCGCACAGCGCGCGGGAGCGCAGGCCAGTCGGATCGCCCGCACCATTCGTGGCCCCGCGCCTACATCCGCACGCAGACGCACGCAGACAAAGTTGTGGCCCGATGCTCCTCCCGAGAACGGGAACAGCACCGGGCCACAACTCTTTGGTGCTCGCGGCTCACCTGGGCGCTCGCGGCGACCGCGGCGACCGCCCGCCCCGCCTGTGGCACCCGCCCGCGCGCCGGCAGCACCCGCGGCGACCGCCCCGCCCCGCGCGCGGCACCCGCGGCGACCGCGCGCCGGCCCCCGCGCGCCGGCAGCATCCGCGACCCGCGACCCGCCACCACGCAGGCAAAGTTGTGGCCCGTTGTCACTCCCGCAAGCGGGAACGACAACGGGCCACAACTCTTCGCGCCGCAAGGCCTCACCAGTTGACCCCTGACCCATGGGCCCTGACCCATGGGCCCTGACCCCTGGGTGCCCTGGCCGCTGACCTCCGGCCGCAGTCGCGCCGCCCCTCAGGCGAGACTCGTCAGCACGAACAGCGTCGCGCGCAGCGGCGAGAGGGCGATGGCGACCGCGAGGTCGCGAGGCGTGCACCCGGCGTCGAGCCGATGCGACGTGAACGACGCCCCGCTCGTCACAACCGGCGCCCCATTGCGGGAGAGCTGAACGCTCGAGAGGCCGACGCCGCGCATCGTCCACTCGGTGCCGTCGACGCGAGCCCGCACCGTGCGCGAGCGGCGAGTGAGCTGAAGGTCGAATCGCCGAGCATGCGGCTGCGTCACCTCGCCGGCGACACCGCCGACGACGAGCTGCATCGGGAACCGGAACGTGCCCTCGGGTGCGACCCACGCCGCCCCGCGGTGCTGCTTCTCGTCGGCGATGAGCTCGGCGGTCGGGAGCCCGTGGCCGGATGCCGTCGCGCGCCAGGGGTCGGCCGAATACACGAGCGCAGCCGCGCCGAATGGGGTCTCCGACCTCCACACCTCTTCCGGCGACCTGTGGGTGATCGGGACCCGCTGGGACCTGAATGCACGGATGCTCACGTCACGGCCCGTTCCGCGGCGTGGCTAGTCGCTCGCCGGCTTCTTCGCGGCGGGGCGGCGTCTGCGTACGGGGCGCGGTCGCTCGTCGGCGTCGACCTCTGCCTCGTGCACGCGTGCCGGCCGCCAGACGACGACCTCGGTGCGGCGTGCCGTGCGGCGTCCGTGCGCGAGCGGCACGACGTCGCCTCGCTCGCCAGCCGCGAAGATGCGGCCGCCGAGGCGAGTGAGCCGCTCGTCGGCGAGCTCCGCCTCAAGCGCCCGCACGCGCCGCCGCAACCCGAGCACCTCACGCTGCAGCTCGAGCACGCGCGCGATGCCTTCGAGGCTCACGCCCTCGTTGGAGAGCACTGCGATCTCGCGGAGCTGCGCCACGTCGCGGAGCGAGTAGCGCCGCACGCGGCCCGCCGTGCGCTGCGGCGTGACGAGCCCCATCCGGTCGTACTGCCGCAGGGTCTGCGGGTGCATGTTCGCGAGCTCGGCGGCCATGGCGATCGCGAAGATCGGGGCGTCCTCGTCGAGGTCGGAGGGGAATGCCATGAGCGCCCCTACCGGCCCTGGCGGGCGAGGCGGAGGAGGTCTTCGCGCGGGCTCTCATCGCCGGACGCCGCGACGAAGTCAGCGAGCGCCTTCTCCTGCGCGCTCGAGAGATGGTTCGGAACGGCGACCTCCAGGTGCACGAGCAGATCGCCCTTGCCCTTCTTCGTCTCGATGCCACGGCCCTTGACGCGCAGCGTCTTGCCGTTCGGGGTGCCGGGCGCGACCTTCACGCGCACGGTGCCGCCGTCGACGGTTGGCACCTCGATCGTGGCGCCGAGCACGGCCTCCGCGAAGGAGACGGGCACGGTGACCTCGAGGTTCAGGCCGGAACGCGTGAACACCGGGTCGGGACGCACGGTGACGGTGAGGATCAGGTCGCCGGCCTCGCCGCCGTTCGGGCTCTGACCGCCCTTGCCGCGGAGGCGGATCTTCTGCCCGTCCTCGACGCCCGCCGGAACGCGCACCTTCACGACCCGTCCGTCCTGCCCCTGCAGCTCCACAGTGTCGCCCTTGATGGCGGTCATGAAGCCGAGGGTCGTGGATGCGCTCTGGTCGCGGCCCTTCTGCGGCCCGGTCTGGAACCCGGCGGGGCGACCGGCACCGCCGCCGAAGCTGCCGGCGCCGAATCCGCCGCCGCCTCCACCGAACATGGAGCCGAGGAGGTCCTCGAAGTCGGCGTTCGACGCACCGCGGCGGGCACCGCCGCCGTTGAACATCCCGCCGAACACGTCCTCGAAGCCCGCACCTCCGGGGCCGCCTGGCCCCTGCTGGAAGCGGGCGCCTGAGCCCATCGCGCGCATCTGGTCGTACTCTGCGCGGTGCTCTGGGTCGGAGATCACCGAGTAGGCCTCGGAGATCTCCTTGAACTTCGCCTCTGCAGCGGTGTCTCCCGGGTGCGAGTCAGGGTGGTACTGACGCGCGAGCTTCCGGTACTGCTTCTTGAGGTCTTTTTCGTCTACGTCCTTCGATACGCCGAGCACCGCGTAGAAGTCCTTGTCAAACCAATCCTGACTGGCCATATGGTCCTTCTGTTCCTAGGAATGAGCATGTCTTCTGGATGAACACGAGAGGGGGCCCGCTTCTGCGGTGCCCCCTCCCGTGTTCGATCGGTGCGGGTGCGCCGATCGCGGTGCTTACGAAGCGGGTACGAACACCGCTGCCTTCGCGACGCGGACCACGCGGTCGCCGACCGTGTAGCCGCGCTCGACAACATCCGCGATGGTGTCGGTCGTGACGCTCGGGTTCGGCAGCTGCGCGATCGCCTCGTAGCGCTGCGGGTCGAAGGCCTCGCCGGCCTCGCCGTACGCGGTGAGGCCGAGGCGCTCGACCGCCGTGCGGAGCTTGTTGGCGATGACGGCCATAGGCGTGTCCTCGACGAGGTCGCCGTGCTTCTGGGCACGGTCGAAGTCGTCGAGCACGGGGAGGAGGGAGCGGAGCACCTCGGCCTTGGTGGCGTCGTATGCTTCGGTCTTCTCCCGATCGGTGCGGCGGCGGTAGTTGGCGTACTCCGCCTGGACGCGCTGCAGATCCTGGAGGCGCTCCTGGGCGAGATCGCTCTCACCAGGGGTGCCCTCGGTTGGTGCGTCCTCCGCGCCTTCGCCGCTGAGGAGCTTCTCGAGGTCCTCAACGCTCAGGCCTTCAGCCGCGGCTTCAGCAGCCTCGCCGGTCGCCGGGTCGGCGTCGTCCGTGGTGGACTCCGCCGACTCGGCGCCAGCAGCCTTGCCGAGGTCGCGAACTTCGCCAGTCTCCGGGTCGATCCGACGCTTGTCGTTGATGATCGGCTCGTTTGCTTCTCCCGAGTTCTCGGGACCGCGTGCTTCTGACTCGTTTCGCTCTTCAGCCATGACTACTTGTTGTCCTTGTCGTCCTCGTCATCCACGACCTCGGCGTCGACGATGTCATCGTCGGCAGCCTGGTCTCCGGCGGGTGCGTCAGCCGTGGGGGCCTCCGCTGCCTGCTCAGCCTGTGCTGCGGCGTAGATGGCCTCGCCGAGCTTCGTCTGGCTGGTGTTGAGCTTGTCGAGCGCCGACTTCACTGCTGCGTCGTCGTCGCCTGCGAGGGCCGTCTTGAGGGCGTCGACGTCGCCCTGGACCTCGTTCTTGACGTCGGCGGGGAGCTTGTCGTCGTTCTCGGTGAGCACCTTCTCGACCTGGTAGACCGTGGTCTCGGCAATGTTGCGCTGCTCGGCACCCTCGCGGCGCTTCTTGTCCTCTTCCGCGTGCTCTTCGGCCTCGCGGACCATGCGCTCGATGTCTTCCTTGCCGAGGCTGGAGCCGCCGGTGATCGTCATCGACTGCTCCTTGCCCGTGCCCTTGTCCTTCGCGGAGACGTGCACGATGCCGTTGGCGTCGATGTCGAACGTGACCTCGATCTGCGGCATGCCACGGGGGGCCGGTGCGATGCCGGTGAGCTCGAACGTGCCGAGGTTCTTGTTGTCGCGGGTGAACTCGCGCTCGCCCTGGAAGACCTGGATCTGAACCGACGGCTGGTTGTCGTCGGCCGTCGTGAAGGTCTCGCTGCGCTTGGTCGGGATGGCCGTGTTGCGCTCGATGAGCTTGGTCATGATGCCGCCCTTGGTCTCGATGCCGAGGGAGAGGGGCGTGACGTCGATGAGGAGGACGTCCTTGCGCTCGCCCTTCAGCACGCCGGCCTGGAGAGCCGCGCCGACGGCGACGACCTCATCCGGGTTGACACCCTTGTTGGCTTCCTTGCCGCTGAGCTTCTTGACGAGCTCGGCGACTGCCGGCATGCGGGTGGAGCCACCGACGAGCACGACGTGGTCGATCTGGTCGACCTTGATGCCGGCTTCGCGGATGACATCCTCGAAGGGCTTGCGGGTGCGCTCGAGGAGGTCCTTCGTGAGGTCCTCGAACTTGGCGCGAGTGATGCTCGTGTCGAGGTTCGCGGGGCCGTTCTCCGTTAGGGAGAGGTAGGGCAGCTGGATGCTGGCGCTCGTGGAGCTGGAGAGCTCCTTCTTCGCCTGCTCGGCCGCTTCCTTCAGACGCTGGAGGGCGATCTTGTCGTTCGCGACGTCGACGCCGGTCTGCGACTTGAACTCCGTGATGAGGTACTTGACGAGGCGGTCGTCCCAGTCGTCGCCACCGAGGCGGTTGTCACCGGCGGTGGAGCGGACCTGGATCGTCGAGAAGTCGTCGTCCTTGCCCACTTCGAGGAGGGAGACGTCGAACGTTCCGCCACCGAGGTCGAAGACGAGGATGAGCTCGTCTTCCTTGCCCTTGTCGAGGCCGTATGCGAGCGCGGCCGCCGTGGGCTCGTTGATGATGCGGAGCACGTTGAGGCCCGCGATCTCGCCGGCTTCCTTCGTGGCCTGACGCTCAGCGTCGTTGAAGTACGCGGGGACGGTGATGACGGCGTCGGTCACCTTGTCGCCCAGGTACTGCTCGGCGTCGCGCTTGAGCTTGCCGAGGATGCGCGCGGAGATCTCCTGCGCGGTGTACTTCTTGTCGTCGATGCCCTGGGTCCAGGTGGTGCCCATGTGGCGCTTGACGGAGCCGATGGTGCGGTCGACGTTGGTGACTGCCTGGCGCTTGGCGGTCTCGCCGACGAGCACGTCGCCGTCCTTGGTGAAGGCGACGATGGACGGGGTGGTGCGGAAGCCCTCGGCGTTTGCGATGACCTTCGGCTCGCCACCCTCGAGGACTGCGACGCAGGAGTTCGTGGTTCCGAGGTCGATTCCAACAGCACGTGACATGTGTGGTTCTCCTTTTGTAGAGCTGCTTGTGTGAGTCTGAGTCGGCCCGGCCTGCTGTCTCGATCAAGCGCTTCGTCGAGGTGCGAGCAGACCTGAGCCGTATGCGCTCAAGTTTACTCGACACCGACCTTGCGTCAAGCCAGCAGGCTGAGAGTTGAGTGGGAGCGACTCAAGTCTCTGCGCTCATGTCGCCGAGCTGGGCGGTGGAGCGCCCGGACCCCTGCTCGAGTCCAGTCCTAGGGCGGTGCTGCACCATCGGGGCCGGGATCGACGGAGATCGGCTGGCCGGTCTGCGTCCTCACCTGGAGCATGGATCTCGCGAGCACGTCGAGCTGAGCCTCGTTGTAGAGCGCACGCATCGACTCGACGAGGGCGCTCTCCGCGAGCGGCTGCGCCTGCCGGATGCGCGGCTCGGTGAGCAGCCACGGGTAGCGGTCGAGGTTCTCGCGAAGCGCCGGCAGCATCTGGCTCACGAGCGCGACCCGTTCCTCCTCGTCGGCATCGGCGGGCAGTGCCTCGAAGGCCGCGTCGAGGTCCTGGTACCGCTGCTGGCCGTCCTCGAACATCTCCTTCACGTCGGCCATCGCCGCGTCGTCGTAGACCTGCGCGAAGATCGAGGCGAGCGAGCGATCTGTGGGCGTCATGCCCTCGGCGATGCCCTCGAACCCCGTGGGTGTGTCGAGCGGTGCCCCGTGGGCGAGCAGCGAGCCGACCTCGTCTCGAACCCGCTCGAGGCGCCGGATGCTCGCCTCGAGCTCTGCGTGCAGCTCACGCAGCAGCTCGCGCTGGTCGCCTCCGGCAACCGCATCCGGGATCTTCGAGAGCGACACCCCGAGGTCGCTCAGCCGGCGCACCTGCAGCACCCGGACCAGGTGCTCGACCCCGTACCGCTTGTAGCCGTTCGCCTGCCGCTCCGGCTCCGCCAGCAACCCGATCGAATGGTAGTGACGGACCGTGTTCACCGTGGTTCCCGCCAGCTGCGCGAGCTGGCTCGTGCTCCAGACCATGCGTTTCCTCCCTGCGCCGAGTATCACAGCGGCTACCGACAATCTGCGTCGAGGGCCGGTTCGGGCGGCCCCCGCCATCCGCGCTTCATGGGCGCTTGCGGAGCGTGCGGTAGCTGAGCTTCCGCAGCGCGACCTCGGCCGGGCCTCGCACGTTGCGACGGTCCAACAGGGAGGCGACAGCGACCGTGATGATCCACGCGCCGATCGCGACGACCATCGCAGACCAGCTCGACAGGTGCGCCCCGAGACCGAACCCCCAGGCCGCGAGCAGCGGGACGAACAGCAGGGATTGCGTGAGGTAGCCGCTCAGCGACCGTCGCCCGAGCGCCAGCAGCGCCCGCCCCGGGAGGCGCAGGCCCGACCCTCGCGTCTGCACGTGGTGCGCGATGAGGCCGAACGCCGCGGCGTAGCCCACGCCCGCGAAGATGCCGGTGAAGAAGTGCACTGACCCGAACCCCGCCGGGTTGGGAAGGTCGAGCATGTCGAAGTGCACCATCACTTGGACGAGACCGGCCGACCAGCCGACGCCGATGCCACCGATCGCCGCGGTGCGCAGCAGTGGCAGATGCTTCGCTGGCTCCTCGAGGATGCGGTGGCGGGCGGCGAGCAGACCGAAGAGGAACGCGGTCGGAAGCGCAAGCGAGGCCACGCCGCTCAACAGACCGGGGAACCAGGCAGCCACCCGCAGCACCAGGGCCGCGAGGACATCGGTCTCGGCGAGGATCGGCTGCTGCGCGTTCGGAACAGCGGGCAGGGGCGGGAGGAGCTGCATGGCGGCGAACGATCCGACGGCGAAGACGAAGCTGATCGCAAGCAAGACGCCGATCCAGACCTTCAGCGTCCGGTCGCTGCGGTTGAAGAAGAGGGGCACCATGATGAGTCCGATGAGCCCGTACGTGCCGAGGATGTCGCCCTGCCACAGCAGGACCGCGTGCACGAGGCCGAACGCGAGCAGCCACCAGTGGCGTGTGCGCAGCAGCCGACGCGCATCCTCGACCGGCAGCCCCTTCGCCACCTGCCGCGAGTACAGCTGCCAGATGCCGTAGGCGAAGAGGAAGCCGAACATGGTGTGCGTGCGGGTGTCGACGACGACGATGGTGAACGCCTGCGCGATCCGGTCGGCGAGGTTGCCGTCGGCGGGATGCATGAGCGTCGCGCCGATCTCGGACGTGAACAGGAACCACGGCGTGTGGGCGAGCGCGATGAGCAGCAGCATCATGCCGCGCGCGAGGTCAGGGGCGATGGCGCGCTCGGAGACCGGGGGCGGGGCTGGCGCGTGCCCCGGCGCCGGCGCTGGGCCGGGTTCACGTCTCTGGCCGGTGCTGGTGGTCACGGCGGATGATCCTTCGTGGGATTGCATGCATCCATCGGACACCGTGTGGTCGCCACAGGGTCAAGCGGCGAGTCCGGTAACGCCACGTCAGGTTTCTGCGCGGAGCGTCACCGAGCGACCGCCCCCGGCCCTCTGTTACGCGCATCCTGGACGCCACCCGGGCTACCTGCGACGCTCTCGCCAGCCCGCCACTCCGAGCGCGCCGCCTCCGGGCGCCCAGTGCATCCCTCCCATGCATGCATTCACGACAGGACCGTCATGACCAGACGCCGCTCCATCCTCTCCGCCGCCGCCATCGGCGCGACCCTCACCTCCCTCCTCCTCAGCGGATGCGCGACCGGGCAGAGCACCGCAAGCCAGGGCTCGGACGCCCCCGTGCAGGGCGGTGACCTCGTGCACGCCGTCACCGCGATCGCCGACGGCTGGCAGCAGCAGCAGTCGAACAACTGGCACAAGAGCCAGGTGTGGACGCAGCTCGTCGAGACGCTCGTCTACGTCGACAGCACGGGCGAAGTGCATCCGTGGCTCGCCGAGTCATGGGCGGAGAGCGAGGACGGACTCCAGTACACGCTGAAGCTGCGCGACGACGTCACCTTCTCGGACGGCACGCCGCTGACCGCGGACGTCGTCGCGAAGAACCTCGAAGTGCTCGGCCTCGGCGACGAGAGCAAGGGCATCACCCGCTCGCCCATCGTGCCAGGCGAGTTCGCGAGCGCCGAAGCCGTCGACGACACGACCGTGCTCGTGACCCTCAGCTCCCCGAACCGCGGCTTCATCCCGAGCCTCGGGTTCTTCGCCGCCGGAATCCTCGGCGAGAGCACGATCGACCTGCCGCTGGAAGAGCAGGCGAAGCTCGAGAACGTCGTCGGCACTGGCCCCTTCGTCTTCGAGTCGCAGGTGCCGGAGCGCGAGATCGTCGTCACGAAACGCGACGACTACGACTGGGCGAGCGAGGCGTTCGACCACGAGGGGCCCGCGTACCTCGACTCCATCACTTTCAACGTGCTCGAGGAGGATTCCGCACGCCAGGGAGCGCTCGAAGCCGGCCAGGTCGACTCGGTGCACTTCGTGCAGCCAAGCGAGGAGCAGCGCCTCAGCGACGACGGCTTCAACGTCATCTACGGCGAGTACCTCGGCACACCCATCAACTTCGTGCTGCGCCCTCACGCGGCCATCACCGACGACGTGAAGGTGCGCCAGGCCATCCAGCACGGCGTGGACCGCCAGGAGATCGTCGACACGGTCTTCAACTCCAACTGGAAGCCCGCCACCTCCTCGGTGCAGGCCGCGACGCCCGGCTGGGTCGACCTGAGCGAGAACCTCGCCTTCGACCAGGACCTCTCGAACACGCTGCTCGACGAATCCGGCTGGACAGAGACGGACAGTGACGGCTACCGGGTGAAGGACGGCACGCGCCTCACGATCCCCGCGTACACGTCCCCGTTCGTCAACGGTTCAGGCCAGATCCTCGAGCTCGCCAAGCAGCAGCTCAAAGCCGTCGGCATCGAGCTGGAGATCCGCCAGTCGGATGCGAGCACCTACAGCGACATCTTCGCCGCGGGAGGCACACCCATCTTCCCTGTCGCCAACTCCTTCCTCGATGCGACGACCCTGCGCCAGTACTGGGGCCAGGACTACACGAACCAGTTCCAGCTGAAGAACGGCGAGCTCGAGGAGCAGCTGCTCGGCGTCTCGGAGACCGCGAACGGCACCGACGAGCGCGCCGCGAACCTCGCCGAGCTGCAGGAGACGGTCCTCGAGGAGGCCTACACGGTGCCGCTGGTCGACAACTACCAGGTGTTCGTCACGAGCCCCAACGTGTCCGGCATAGAGACCAACGCCGTCGGCCGCCCGTACTTCTACGACACCTGGCTCGCGCAGTAGCCGCATGGCGGCGGCCCGGAACCGGGAAGGCGCATCCCTTCGCGTCGAACTTCGGTGACTGTTCGGCCTTTTCCGCCCGTCTCGGGCGCGCTGGACCCAAGTTGTCACCGGAGTCTGGCGGCTGCCCGCCTCACGGCTCGTGGAACGTCACCGGGAAGTCCGCGATGTGCAGACCGGATGCGCCGATCCTGCTCTCGATCGCGGCGTGCTGGGCGGCGGGCGCGGTGACGTTCACGTGGTCTCGGCCGCCCATCGGGGCGCTCCCGCCGTCGGCCCAGAAGGCGCCGACCTCGTGATCTTCGGCGAGGTCGGCGAGCAGCGCGAGGTAGGGCTCCTCCTGCCCGGGCAGGATCGTGGCACCGAGCGTCGTTGAGTTGATCTCGACCTCCCTGTCGGGGCCCAAGCCCGCGGCGGCAAGCAGCACCCCAGCGTTCTGGACGAGCGGCAGCAGGTGGGGGTAGCCGTCTCTGGTCTCTTCGATGGAGACGAGAGCGAAGCGGTCGTTCTCCCAGATCGCGGGCTGCACGGCCATGCCGGGCGCGACCTCGTCGAGCTCGTCGACGAGCGACACGGCGTCGAAGCCGAAGCTCGGGCAGGTGCCTCCCGACAGCGCTCGGCCCGAGGAGTCGGTCTGGCTGTGCAGCGACATCACGCCGCCCGCGGCCGCGGGCACCTCGAGAGACCAGCTGACACCCTCGGGATGCGCAGACGCGCAGAGTTCGTCGAGCAGGGCGGGCAGGTGCTCCTGCTCGACGTCGAGCTCGATCTGCGAGATGGGGTCGACGAAGATGGGCGCTTCAACCCAGCGTTGTCCCGACACCTCGGTCACGCCCGGGAGCGCCTCGACCTCCTCGACGAAGGTGTCGAACGCCGCGGTCGGGCGGTCGAAGCGGGTCTCGTTGACCATCCAGCTGAAGAGCGTCGCGGCGCCGAGCAGGACGTCGAGGAGCGCGATCACGAGGGCGGCGAGCCACACCCGAGTCCGGAGTCGCACGTGCTGCCTCCCCTCCCGCAGCCGCGCGTTGCTCCGACCGCTTTCCGGGCCAGGGTGCCACGCGCAGGTCACCGTGCGGTTCACGGCAGACGAACGGCGAGCGAACGCCGACGGCCAGGACCTCGCGCAGGGCCGTTCCCCTCCGCGCCGCCTCCCGCGCATAGAATCCGCGCATGGCACTCCCCGGCCGCGCCGACGACGGCGCCCCCTCACCCAGCGACCCGACTCCGAGCGGACGAGTCGAGACCGTCGACGGCGGCGCTGCGGTCACGCCGAAGGAGCTGAAGAAGCGCGCAACCGCCTGGGCGCTGTGGGACGTCGGCAACTCCGCGTTCCAGGCGGTCGTCGTCACCTTCGTCTTCGCCACCTACCTCGCGAGCGACCTCTTCATCGACCCGCAGGTCGCAGCGCTCGGCGAAGCGAACCCGCTCGACCCGCAGTATCTGGCCGCGCAGGCCGCATCCACCAACGTCATCGCCAACCTGAGCACCGTCGCCGGCCTCCTCGTCGCCCTCATCGCTCCGGTGCTCGGGCAGCGCTCCGACGGCTCCGGCAGGCGCAAGCTGTGGCTCGGCATCTTCACCGGCATCACCGTGCTCATCATGCTCGCGATGTTCTTCATCCAGCCCGGCGAGGAGTACCTGTTCTGGGGTGCGCTGCTGCTCGCAGTCGGCACGATCTTCGCCGAGCTGAGCGGCGTCAACTACAACGCGATGCTGTCGCAGGTGTCGACGCCCAAGAACGTGGGCCGCATCTCGGGCATCGGCTGGGGCCTCGGCTACCTGGGCAGCATCGTGCTGCTGGTGCTGCTGCTGGTGCTGTTCATCCAGTCGTTCGGCGCGGAGGGCCGGAACGGCATCCTCGGGGTGCCGAGCGGGGCGGATGGGGGCGCGCTGGACATCCGCTTCGCGATCGTGCTCGCCGCGGTCTGGTACGTGGTCTTCGCGCTGCCCGTCATGTTCAAGGTGCCCGAGATTCCGAAGGACGAGAACCGCCCCAAGGTGAGCTTCCTCGCGTCGTACGGCGTGCTGTTCCGGGTCATCGGGAAGCTCGCGAAGAGCGACCCGAAGCTCCTCCTCTTCCTCGCCGCGAGCGCCGTGTTCCGCGACGGACTGCAGGCGATCTTCGCGTTCGGCGCGATCCTCGCGGCGCAGGTGTACGGCTTCGCGCCCAGCGAGGTCATCTACTTCGCGGTCGCTGCGAACCTCGTCGCCGGCCTGGGCACGCTCGCGGCCGGGTGGTTCGACGACCGCTTCGGCCCGAAGCTCGTGATCATGGCCTCGCTCGTCTCGCTCACGGCGTTCTCCGTGGTGCTCATCTTCCTCCCCTCCGAGAAGACCGTGTTCTGGATCTTCGGCCTCGCGCTCTGCCTCTTCGTGGGGCCGGCGCAGGCCGCGAGCCGCTCCTACCTCTCGCGCGCGACACCTCCCGGCCGCGAGGGCGAGCTGTTCGGCCTCTACGCCACCACGAACCGGGTCGCGAGCTTCATCACCCCCGCCCTGTTCAGCCTCTTCGTGTTCCTCTCCGGCAACCCGAAGATGGGCATCATCGGCATCGGCATCGTGCTCGCCGTCGGGTTCCTCATGATGCTTCCCGTGCCGAGCAAGGTGAAGCAGGCGAGCGCGTAGCGGCACGCCAGCGGACCCGGCGGAGCCCGCGAGGGAACACCGAATCGGACACTCGATGAACGGCACGTGAACGTGCAGCACTTGCACCCATTGCAAGTTCTTTTGCACTTAGCGTTCCTGGCGTGCTCATCATCAGCCTCGCCAAGCAGCAGGGTCACCTGCTCACGCCGACCGACCGTCGGCTGGTCGGGGCGCTGCAGTCGCAGCCCCTCGAGGCCACCTTCTGGAGCGCCGCCGAGCTGACCGGCCCCCTCGAGCTGCACCAGTCGGCCGCCACGCGCCTCGCGCAGCGCCTCGGCTTCGAGGGCTACCCGCAGCTCCGGGATGCGCTCCGCTCCGACTACCACGGGGGCGACGGCCCGTCGCAGCGCATCAGGGGGCGCCTCGAGCGGCACCAGGAGAGCGACGTGCTCGGCGGCTTCGTCGCCGACGAGCTCTCCGCTCTGTCGGAGCTGCCACGCCACGTGCACCAGAGCGAGCTCGACGCGCTCGCCGAGCGGGTGCTGCGCGCCGGCGAGGTGCACCTGTTCGCGCAGGGCAACGCGACCGTGCTCGTCGACCTCGTGAGCCGCCGTCTCCAGCGGTTCGGGATGCGCACCGTGCACCTCACCGGTTCGCGTCGCGACATCGGGGAGCGCATCGCTCGCCTCTCAGAGGGCGATCTCCTCCTCGCCTTCGCATTCCGGCGGGCTCCCGCCCTGCTCGGCCCGCTGCTCGACGTCGCCGCTGAGGTCGGTGCACACAGCGCGCTCATCACGGACACCGTCGTCTGGCCGGCCCCGCACCCGTCAACCATCATCGCCGCGCCCCGCGGCGGCAGTGACGACTACCTCTCCCTGACCGTGCCGATGGCGATCAGCAACGCGCTCATCCTCACCATCGCGCGCCGCGCCGAGCCATCCCTCCGTTCCCTCGACCGGCTCGGCACCCTCCTCGACCGCTTCGACTCCTGACCGCTCACCCAAGTCCGCCTGCGTCCGCAGCCCACCCGCCCCAGACCTGCTCCACCGCCGCCCTGCCGGCTTCTCCGATCTGCACCCCAACAGACCTGGAAGGATCCCCCATGCGCATCCCCACCCGCCCACTCGTGACGTCCGCCGCGGCGCTCGCCGCCCTCGCGCTCCTCGCCGGGTGCTCCACCTCCCCCGCCACCGGCGACGACACGGCAGCCGCCGTCGACTGGGAGTCACTGAGCCACGACGAGCTCGTCGCCATGGCCGAGGAAGAGGGCACCGTCTCCGTGTACGCCTTCACGAGCCGCATCGCGAGCATCGAGGAGAGCTTCGAGGCCGCCTACCCCGGCATCGACGTCGTCGCAAGCGACCTCTCGTCGACCGAGCTCATCCAGCGCCTCGCGAGCGAGCACTCGGCTGGCAGCACGACCGCCGATGTCGCCTACGTGAGCGACGCCCCGGTCGTCGTCACCCAGCTGCTCGCCGACGGCGTGCTCACGCCATACGTGCCGCCGCGCGTCGCCGAATCGCTCCCCGAGGAATTCCAGACGCCCCTCGTCGCGAACCGCCTCTCGACGAAGGTGCTCATGTACAACGAGGAGGCGCATCCGGACGGCGCCCCGGTCGACAACCTGTGGGAGCTGACCGAGCCAGCCTGGGCCAGCAAGGTCGTCATGGTCGACCCCAACGTGCGCGGCGACTACCTCGACCTCGTCACCGAGATGTCGCTGCGGTCCGACGAGATGTCAGGCGCCTACGAGGAGCACTTCGGCACCCCCATCGCGCTCGATGAAGGCGTCGAGGATGCAGGTCTCCAGTTCATCTCCGACCTCTACGCGAACGACGTCGTGCTCGTCGACGACACCGACACGGTCAACGCGGCAGTCGGCGCTACCGGCCAGGCGAGCCCGCCCGTCGGCTTCACGTCGTACTCCGACCGCCGCGACAACGAGGACGAGGGATGGGCGCTGCAGGTCGCGGCCGACGTCGCCCCGTCGCCCGGCATCGCCTTCCCCGCGATGCTCGGTGTCACCGCGGGCGCCGAGAACCCGGCGGCCGCGCGACTCCTCATCGACTACATGATGGGCGACGACAGCGAGACGGGCGGAGCAGGCTTCGAACCGTTCTACGTCGCCGGTGACTACCCGACGCGCGGCGACGTCGTCGCTCCCGCCGACGCCGTCTCGCTCGACGAGCTCGGCGCCTGGCGCATCGACCCGGAGTCCTCCGCAGAGCGTCGCGACGAGATCGCCGACTTCCTCCTCAGCATCCAGTGACGCTCCTCACCCGGTCCGTCAGCCGCGACTCCGCCCCGGTGCGGGGTCGCGGCTCGCGGACGGTCGCATCGCGAGGCCGCATCGGCGTGCTCGCGGCGGTCGTCATCACCATCCTCGTCATCCTCGTCGCGCTGCCCCTCGGCGGCCTCGTCGCCGCCACCGTCGGCGAACGCGGTGCGGGCGCCTGGGGCGACGTGTTCGTCGGTCGCATCGCCTCGAACCTCTTCTGGCAGCCCCTCGGGAACTCACTGCTCGTCGGGCTCGGCACCGGAGTCCTCTCGACCATCATCGGCGCCTTCCTCGCCTGGGTCGTGGTCATGAGCGACGTGCCGGGCCGCAAGGTCATCGGCGCGCTCGCCGCCGTGCCGTTCGCACTGCCGAGCTTCGCCATCGCACTCGCCTGGGAGACCGTCTTCCGCAACGACCGCATCGGCGGCTCCCCCGGGCTGCTCCAGTCGTTCGGCATCGCGGTTCCGGATGTGCTGGCCTGGGGCGCCGTGCCCATCACGCTCACCCTCGTCGCGCACTACTTCTCCCTCTCCTTCCTCGTCGTCGCCGCGGCCCTCGCGAACGTCGGTGGGGACCTGCTCGCGGCCGCCGAGCTGACGGGGGCCTCTCGGCTGCGCATCGCGCTTCGCGTGACGCTGCCGGCCGTCGCCCCCGCCCTGCTCTCCGGGTTCCTCCTCGCCTTCGCAGAGGGCGTCAGCAACTTCGCCGTCCCGGCCCTGCTCGGTCTGCCCGTCCGCTTCCAGACCCTGAGCACCCGGCTCTACGGCTCCATCTCCACGGGCGACGTCGAGCGCGGCTACGTGCTCTCGATCCTGCTCGTCGTGGTCGCGGCCGCCGTGCTCTACCTCGGCACCAGGGCCACGGGGCGCGGCTCATTCGCGACGCTCACCGGCAAAGCCACACGCGCGCGCTCGGTGCGCACCGGGGTCTGGCGCATCCCACTGCTCGTCGTCGCCTCCGCACTCGTGCTCGTCACGGCGATCATCCCCGGCATCGTGCTCGCCGTCAGCACCGTCCTGCGGCGAACCGGACGCGTCGACGGGGGGTTCACGCTGCACTTCTGGACGGGTGAGTCCGACCCCGGCATCGCCCAGGGCGTGCGGGGCATCCTCACCGACCCGACGGTCATCAACGCGCTCGGCGGCACCCTCGCGCTCGGGGCTTCCGTCGCCGCCGGGGCCATCGTGCTCGGCGTGCTCGGCGCCTACGTGCTGCGTCGCCTCCCGCGAGCGCGCGCCACCTCCGGCACCATCTCGTTCCTCTCCTACGTGCCGTTCCTCATCCCGGGCGTCGCCTTCGGGGCCGCGTTCATCGCGCAGTTCGGCACGCCGATCGGCCCGCTCCCCTCGCTCTACGGCACCTTCTGGATCCTGATCCTCGCCGGCATCGCGGCGAGCGTCCCGTTCGCGTTCCAGACCTCGCGAGCGGCGCTCGGCCAGGTCTCGAGCGAGCTCGAGGAGGCCGCGACGGTCGCCGGGGCCCGCGGGCCGCGCCGCCTGGCGCGCATCCTGCTGCCCCTGTCTGCCAGAGGAGTCGTGGGCGGCGGCGTGCTCGTCTTCGTGACCATGGTGCGCGACCTGTCGCTCGTCGTGCTGCTCGTCACGCCGGCCACTCCGCTGCTGTCGACCATGACCTTCCGATACGCGTCCGAGGGGTTCACCCAGCACGCCAACGCCATCACCCTCATCATCGCCGCCATCTCGGTGGCCGCCACCCTCCTCGCCCGCAGACTGCAGGGCGCTCGAAGCTCCGGGAGCACCACGTGACCGCCATCACCCTCGACCGCCTCTCAAAGTCGTTCGGCCGCCAGAGCGCCGTCCACGACGTCGACCTCCAGATCCCCGACGGCGCCTTCGTCGTGCTCCTCGGCCCCTCCGGGTGCGGGAAGACCACGACCTTGCGCATGCTGGCGGGGCTCGAGGAGCCGACGGCCGGGCGCATCCGCTTCGGCGATCGGATCGTCGCCGACGGCGACACGGGCGCCTCGGTTCCGGCGAGCAAGCGCGGCCTCGGCATGGTGTTCCAGAGCTACGCCCTCTGGCCGCACATGCGGGTGCGCGACAACATCGGCTGGCCACTCAAGGTCGCCGGCTGGGGTGCGGCAGACCGGGATGCGCGGGTCGCCGAGGTGCTCGCCATGCTCGAGCTCGACGGGCTCGCGGATCGCTTCCCGGCCGAGCTCTCGGGCGGCCAGCAGCAGCGGGTCGCCATCGCCCGCACCGTCGCCCCGAAGCCGGGCGTGCTGCTCTTCGACGAGCCCCTCTCGAACCTGGATGCCCGCCTGCGGCTCGACACGCGCGCCGAGCTCGTGAAGGTGCACCGCCTCAGCGGCGCGACGAGCGTCTACGTCACGCACGACCAGGTGGAGGCGCTCGCCATGGCGACCCACATCGCCGTCATGCGCGACGGCGCCGTGGAGCAGTTCGGGACGCCAGCCGAACTGCTCGACCGGCCGGCGACCGCGTTCGTCGCCTCATTCCTGGGCAGCCCGGCGAAGGTGCTGCTGCGGGGCGAGGTCGGCCGCGGGCGCCTCTTCTGCGGCGTGGTTCCCCTCGCCAACGTGCCAGGCGTCCCGGACGGGACGCAGCTCGATGCGATGTACGCGCCGGACTCGCTCTCGGTCGGGCCGGAGGGGCTCCTCGAATTCGAGGTGCTCGAGTCGACCCCGGTCGCGGGCCGCTGGATCACGACGGGCCTCGCCGGGACGCACCGTCTGTCGATCGTCACCGACCGCGCGCACCTGCCGGGCGAGGCCACGCGGCTGCAGCCGCCGGAGCGCCCCGACGCCATCTTCGCGGCCGACGGGGCGCGCCTCGACTCGGGCGGGGCCGCGGTCGGGCAAGCGTCGGCAACCACGGTCGGACCCGCATCCGCCGCACCCCTCGTGGAGGCGACCCGATGACCGCGCTGCTGCTCGTGCGCCACGGCTCGACGCCGTGGACTGCGGAGCGCCGCCTGCAGGGCCGCACCGACATCGACCTCAACGAGAAGGGGCGAGCCGACGCGCTCGCGCTGCGCGCCGCCATCGACGCGTGGGCGCCTGCCACCGTCGTCACCTCCCCGCTGCTGCGGGCGCGTTCGACGGCCGCGGCGCTCAGCGACCTCGAGCAGGTCGTCGACGAGCGCTGGGCGGAGGCGACGCTCGGCGAGTGGGAGGGCCGCCTTCCTGCGGAGATCGGCCCCGACTACGCCAAGTGGCGTGCTGGGCGGCTCGTGCCGCCAGGCGGGGAGCCGTCGCCCGTCCTGCGTGCTCGCGTCGAGGGTGCCGTCAACGATGCGGCCCGACGCCCCGGCCCCGTGCTCGTCGTCACCCATGGGGGCACGATCCGGGCCGTGCTGGCGCGCTACGTGGGGCTCACGGCCGATGTCATCGAGCCGGTCGCCGCGCCGAGTCTCACGGCGATCGATGTCCAACCGGAGGGCGCGGCGCGGCTCGTCACGTTCAACGTGGCCCGCTAGCCACGTTGCCCGGCAACTGTTACTCCCAAGGCCAGGCCCGCTGGCGGAATGTCGGTGGTGCGGACGACACTTGATGCCATGACGCACGAGACGAACGGCACCCCAGCGCAGCTCCCCACGACCCTCCTCGGCGACGGCCTCGTGACGACCGTGCAGGGGTACGGGGCCATGAGCCTCAGCGACGCGTACGGCCCCATCGACGACGAGCAGGCGCTGCGCACGCTGCAGCACGCGGTGGATGCGGGCATCACGTTCATCGACACGGCAAACATCTACGGTGACGGCCGCAGCGAGCGCACCATCGCTAAGATCTTCCCGGCGCAGCGCGAGCGCATCCAGCTCGCCACGAAGTTCGGCATCACCAAGGGCGACGGCGTCGGCAAGCGGGGTGTGCGCGGCGACCGCGCGCACGTGCGCGAGCAGGTCGAGGCCTCGCTCACGCGCCTCGGCACCGACTACATCGACCTCTACTACCAGCACCGCGTCGACCCGAACGTGCCCATCGAGGACACGGTCGGCTTCGTCGCCGAGCTCGTCGCCGAGGGCAAGGTGCGGCACATCGGCCTGAGCGAGCCGACGGGCGCCGAGATCATCCGCGCCGCCGCCGTGCACCCCATCGCGGCCGTCCAGAGCGAGTACAGCATCTTCAGCCGCGACCTCGAGGCCCACGTCATCCCCGCCATCCGCGAGGTCGGAGCAGGCTTCGTGCCCTACTCCCCCGTCAGCCGCGGCCTGCTCACCGACTCG
This sequence comes from Pseudoclavibacter terrae, assembly GCF_008831075.1. Classification (GTDB taxonomy): domain Bacteria; phylum Actinomycetota; class Actinomycetes; order Actinomycetales; family Microbacteriaceae; genus Pseudoclavibacter; species Pseudoclavibacter terrae. The sequence goes on from NZ_WBJX01000003.1 coordinate 118,841, forward strand.
TGGGCCGAGCTCGCCGCCGAGAAGCCCAACGTGCGCGCCAACTTCCCCCGTTTCTTCCCCGAGAACCTGCCGGCGAACCGTGCCCTCGCCGGCGAGGTCGCGGCCGTCGCGCAGCAACTCGGCGAACAGCTCGGCCGCCACGTCTCCGTCGCCGAAGTCGCCCTCGCGTGGGTCTCCGCGAAATCGGCCGAGCTCGGAGTGCGGGTCTCCCCCATCCCCGGCACCCGCAGCCCCGAGCGCATCGACGAGAACCTGCGAGCACTCGGCCTCGAGCTGAGCCGCGAGCAGCTGCTTCGACTCGAATCGATCGCCGAACGCGTCGTCGGGAACCGCTCGGCAGACCCAGCCTGGACGTCCCAAGGACGCGAAGAGGCGGCGCTCGCGGCATCCTGATCCGGGCGGATCCCCAGCATTCCAAGTTGCGGGCAAACGAAGTGCCACTAGAATCTCCCCTCATGGAAGACCCTCCCAGTCATAGTCCCAAGCCTCTTGACGTTCCGGCCGCATCTTCGGCCGCCACAGTCTGGAGGCACCACGCATGAACGAATGGGTGATGCTCGGCATCGGCCTCGTTCTCACAGTAGGAACCGGGTTGTTCGTCGCGAGTGAATTCGCGCTCGTCAACCTCGACCGAAACGATCTCGAAAACCGGCAGAGCCGCGGAGAGAGACGACTCGGGCCCACCATCAAGGCCCTGAAGATCACGTCGACGCACCTCTCCAGCGCGCAGCTCGGAATCACGCTCACGACCCTGCTCACGGGATACACGTTCGAGCCGGCCGTCAGCTCCCTCCTCGCAGAGCCCCTCAAGGGCCTCGGGGTAGCCGAGGGCCTCGTGCCCGTCGTCGGAGCCATCGTCGGCATCGTCCTCGCGACGCTGTTCTCGATGATCATCGGCGAGCTCGTCCCCAAGAACTTCGCGCTCGCCCTCCCACGGGCGACAGCGAAGGTCGTCATCCCGTTCCAGGCGCTCTTCACGACGGTGTTCAAGCCCGTGATCCTGCTCCTGAACAACACGGCGAACGCCATCATCCGCTCCATGGGCATCGAGCCCAAAGAGGAGCTCTCGGGCGCCAGAAGCGCCGACGAGCTCTCCTACCTCATCCGCCACTCCGCGCTCTCCGGCCTCCTCGAAGAAGACGACGCGGCCCTGCTGCGCCGCACCCTCAAGTTCTCCGAGCACGACGCATCCGACGTCATGACACCCCGCGTGCGCATGGCGAGCGTCGAGGTCGACGACACGGCGCAGGCCATCATCGCCCTCGCCATCGAGACCGGGTACTCCCGGTTCCCCGTCGTCGACGGAACGCCAGACAACATCACGGGCTTCGTGCACGCCAAGCAGGCGTTCGCGGTCGCCGTCGACAAGCAGGAGCAGGTCCTCGCCAGCGAACTGCAGACGGAGGCGCTGCGCGTGCCCGAGTCGATGGGCGCCTCCGCCCTGCTCACCCTGCTGCGCGCCGAACGCCACCAGGTGGCCGTCGTCGTGGATGAACACGGCGGCACGGCGGGCATCGTCACACTCGAAGACCTCGTCGAGGAGATCGTCGGAGAACTCGAAGACGAACACGATCGGCACCAGACCGGCTTCATCCGGCGCGGCCGCTCGGTCACGTTCGACGCCTCCTGGCGTCCCGACGAAGTACTCGACCGCCTCGCCATCGAGGTCCCGGAAAACGGCGACTACGACACCGTCGGCGGCTTCATCACCGACACCCTCGAGCGCCTCCCCGAACTGGGCGACGAGGTCGAGATCGAGGCCGGCACCCTGCGCGTCGAGCGCATCGACGGCACCCGCATCGTGCGGGTCCGCTACCTGCCGAACGAGCCAGACGGAGACCAGAGCCTCATGAGCAATCAGGAGCTCGCGCACGACAGAGCCCACGAACGAGTGAAGGAGGCGATGATCCATGAGTGAGTACCTGCCAGGCATCCTGTGGCTGTTCGTCCTCCTCATCGGCAACGCCTTCTTCGTCGGCGCAGAATTCGCCGTCATCTCGGCGAAGCGGTCGCAGATCGAGCCGCTCGCCGAGCGAGGCAGCCGCGCCGCGAAGACGACGCTCTGGGCGATGGAGCACGCGACGCTCATGCTGGCGACAAGCCAGCTCGGCATCACCGTGTGCTCACTGCTCATCCTGAACGTCTCCGAGCCAGCCATCCACCACCTCCTCGAGATCCCGCTCGGGCTCACCGCGCTGTCAGCCGAGCTCATCAGCGTGATCGCGTTCGCGGTGGCGCTCGTGCTCGTCACGTTCCTGCACGTCGTCTTCGGCGAGATGATCCCCAAGAACCTCGCGTTCTCGGTGCCAGACCGTGCGTCCCTCCTCCTCGCCCCGCCCCTCGTCGTGGTCTCCAAGATCTTCAACCCGATCATCTGGAGCCTCAACACGATCGCGAACGGCGTGCTGCGCCTCTTCAAGGTCGAGCCGAAGGACGAGGCGACAAGCACCTACACGCTCGAGGAGGTGGCCGGGATCGTCGAGCAGTCGACCCGTGAGGGAACGCTGAACGACACCTCAGGCACGCTCGCGGGCGCGTTCGAGTTCACCGAGAAGCGGGTCAGCGACGTGGATGTGCCGATCGCCGAGATGGTGCTCCTGCCTGCGGGCGCGCGCCCCATCGACGTGCAGAAAGCGGTCGCCGAGCACGGCTTCTCGCGCTACGTCGTCACCGACGACCATGGCGAGCCGACGAGCTACATCCACATGAAGGACGTCATGGACCTCATGGCCCCAGACGCGTTCACAGCCCCGATCCCGCAGAAGCGACTGCGGAGCCTCGTCTCCGTGTCGCGGGATGCGGAGCTCGAGGACGCCATGGCGGTGCTCCGCGACCGTGGTGCGCACGTCGCGAAGGCGCTCGACTCCGAGGGCAACGTCACCGGGCTCCTGTTCCTCGAGGATGTCCTCGAGGTGCTGGTCGGCGAGGTCAACGCGACCGCCGCTGCCGCGTAGACGACGCGTTCGAACGAAGCAGGGGGATGCCCCCGCCCGGAAACGGGCGGGGGCATCCTGCGTTTCGCGCGCATCCACCCCCGCTCGTTGACAGCCCACATGGCGAAACGAGAGGCTGGTGCCGTGCAGCCCATCCCGCAGACCGCCCAGACCACCACCACTGCGAGCGGACGGGAGCGGCTCTCGATCGGCGTCTTCCTCGCCCTGGCCTTCGGCTTGCCCTGGCTTGTGACGCTGCCCCTGTGGTTGGGCGACGGTCTCGCGCACCCCTGGTTCCCGGTCATCTCGATCGCCATGATGATGACGCCGGCCATCGCCGCGCTGGTCGCCGTCTTCGGCATCGAGCGTCCGGTGAGGCCATGGCGGGCGCTCGGGATCGTCCCGCTGAAGCCCGTCGGGCGGCTCATCGCCTACCTTGCCCTCGCCGTCGTCGTCCCGGTGGCGCTCGTGTTCCTCGCGTTGCCCATCGGTGCCCTCTTCGGCGTCTACTCGATGGACCTCGTGAACTTCTCCGGCTTCCAGGCGATGCTCGACGAGCAGCTCGCAGCCGAGGGGGTCGGCAACCTGGAGCTCCCCATCCCGGTCGCCGTGCTCGTGCTGCTGCAGCTCGCGAGCATCCCGCTCGGCGCGTTCCTCAACCTGATCCCCGCCCTCGGCGAGGAGCTGGGCTGGCGCGGGTGGCTGCTCCCGAAGCTCCTCCGGCTCGGCACCGTTCCCGCGCTCCTCATCTCCGGGGCCATCTGGGGACTCTGGCATGCACCGTTGATCCTCCTCGGCTACAACTACGTGGATGCGCCTGGCTGGCTCGCGCTGACCATGATGACGGGCATGTGCGTCCTCGTCGGTGCCGTGTTCGCCTGGCTGCGCATCCGCTCCGAGTCGGTGTGGCCCGCGGCCCTCGCTCACGGAGCGTTCAACGCCGCCGCCGGTTCGTACCTGCTCTTCGCCGCGGCTGGCGAGCGGGTCGACACGACGCAGGCCACGATCCTCGGCTGGACGGGCTGGATCGTGCCGCTCATCTTCGTCGGCGTGCTGCTCGTGACGAAGCAGTTCTCACCCCCGAAACCCGTCGAGCTGCCGGCTGACCTGCCGGGCCAGCTACCGGGCCAGCCCGCACAGCCGCACTCAGCATCCCCCTCGTCAACCCCCTGACGAATCTCAGGCCCTCTCTGCTTTGATGCAGCCACGAAGAGCCACCCGCTGCGGGCTGACCTGCACAGCGCCAGCGCGGGCGCCAGGGGAAGGGGACCTCAATGGAGACGTTCGGTATCGAAGAGGAAGCGATGCTCGTCGACTCGGACACGCTCGAGCCGCGACCCGTCGCGGAGACCGTGCTGCGCATCCTGCGCCGCGACGCGGAGCTGCGCCCGTTCGTGACCCGCGAGTACCTGCGTTCGCAGGTCGAGTACTGCTCGCCCGTGCTGCGTTCCGCTCAGGAGGCGCACGCACAGCTCACCAGGCACCGCCGCGCGCTCGATGACGCGGCCAGCGAGGTCGGGGTGACCCGGTGGCATGGTGCGGTTCCCTTCGTCCACGGTGAGCCGCAGGCGTCACCCACCCCCAGGTACACGCAGATCGCGAGCGAGTACCGGGGACTCGTTCGCGAACATCAGATCAACGCCATTCACGTGCACGTGGGCATCCCGTCGCGAGAGGTCGGCGTGCAGGTGATGAACGCCGTCAGGGGGTGGACGCCGGTGCTGCTCGCACTGAGCGCGAACTCGCCGCACTGGCGCAGCCAGGACTCCGGGTTCGACAGCTGGCGGACCATCCAGATGCGTCGGTGGACGACCCACGACTGCCCGCCGGTGTTCGCGGACGCGGACGACTACCAGCGGCGCATCGAACGTCTCGTGGGTGTGGGCGGCACGATCGACGCCGGCACCGTGGCCTGGAACCTGCGCCTGTCCGCGAACCATCCGACGATCGAGTTCCGAGTCTTCGACGCGCAGCTCGAGGCGCGGGAGACGGTGCTGCTCGCACTCATCTGCCGGGCGCTCGTGACGGCGACGGTGGCGGGGGATGCGGGCGGGGCGCTCGCCGACCTGCCTCCCGAGCTGCTCGAGGCCTCGCTCTGGCAGGCGGCCCGCGATGGAATCGATGCTCGCCTCCTCGATCCGGTCACGGGTGAGCTGTCGGGAGCGCGTGCGGTTGCCGACGCCCTCCTCGCGCATCTCGGGCCGGCGGCGGATGCGCTCGGGGACGGTGATGAGATCCGTTCGGGCATCGATCGGCTCTTCCGCCACGGCACCGGGGCCGCGAGGCAACGGCAGCGCCACCTCGAGGGTGGCCCGCACGCGCTGCGCGACCTGCACGAGGCCTGCTGAGCGGACGGTCCACCGGGAGGGCGCAGACTGGTCCGGTGGCCCAGACAACTCCCCCAGCCAAGCCCCGACGCACGTCCCCGCCTCGGACCATCGCCCGCGTCGTCCTGGGCGCGTTCCTGCTGTTCGCCGGCGTCGCGCACCTGAGCTTCGCCCGCGAGGACTTCCAGGCGCAGGTGCCCACGTGGGTGCCGCTGGATGCTGACCTCGTGGTGCTCGCATCCGGTGTCGTCGAGGTGCTGCTCGGGGTGGCGCTCATCGCGGCCTGGCGCTGGCGCGTGGCGGTCGGCTTCACGGTCGCTGCGTTCTTCGTGGCCGTCTTCCCCGGCAACGTCTCGCAGTACGTGACGGGCACGGACGCGTTCGGCCTGGACACGGACCTGAAGCGGCTCATCCGGCTGCCCTTCCAGGTGCTCCTCGTCGCGCTCGCGCTCTGGTCGACGGGCGCGTGGCGCGACCGTCGCGAGCTGCTGCAACCGTTCCGCAGGGGACGGATGCTCTAGATTTCTCCTATGACAGATCCCGGCAGCGCAGCCTCGCCCGCCACCGGAAACTCCGGGGTCGCCCCGCTGCTCGTGCTCGGCAAGATCACCGACATCCTCGACAGCTTCACGCTCGAGTCGCCGTCGCTGTCGCTCGCGGAGATCAGGACGAGGACGGGGCTCCCAACCTCCACCACGCAGCGCCTCGTCACGAATCTCGTCGCGCAGGGCTTCCTCGACCGGGATGAGGATCGCTTCCGGATCGGGTTGAAGATGGCGTACTGGTCGGCGCCAGCCGTGCGAGGCATCAAGGCCATCGACCTGCTTGCACCGCTGCTCCGCGAGCTGCGGCAGGCGACCGGTGAGAGCGCGACCCTGTTCAGGGCGGACGACGACTACCGCGTCTGCATCGCCGTCGACGAGACCCGCCACGAGCTGAAGCAGGATGTGCACGTCGGCAAGGTCGCGCCGCTCACGGTCGGTTCCGCGGGGCGGGTCCTTCTCGCCTGGAACGATGACCTGCGCGAGCGCATCCTCGCCCAGCCGATCCCCGACCTCGCGGCCAGCACCATCACCGACCCCGCCGAACTCCGCGCCGTGCTCGATCAGACGCGGCGGGACGGATTCGCGATCACGCGCAATGAGCGCATCGACGGCCTCGTGGGGGTCGCAGCCCCGGTGTTCGAGCCGAGCGGGCGCGTGCGCATGGCCATGGGCGTGAGCGGGCCCGCCGCCCGCATCCAGCCACACATGCTGGAGGAGTGGGCCCCGATGCTCGTCGAGATGGCTGAACGCGCGACTCGCCTGATCGGCGGGCGCGCCCCCGCCGCGGACTGACAGGGGGCACCCGCTGGCAGCCGTCAGCGCGAGGCCGGCAGGACCCACTCGAACGCCGGAGCCTTCGAACGGGCGCCCTGCCTCGCCTTCGATCGGTTGGGTTCGCCGAGGTCGTCGAGCAGCGCCTCCGACTCGCGGACGATCTGAGCGAACGCCGCCGGAGTGAGCCAGTCGGGGCGCATGGCGAAGAGCAGGTCCTCCGTGGCCGTGTTGCCGCTGGCGCCGGGGGCGAAGGGGCAGCCACCCAGGCCGCCGAGAGCGCCGTCGACGACGCCCGCGCCCGCGAGCACCGCTGCGATCGAGTTCGTGACGCCGGCACCCCACGTGTCGTGGCCGTGGAAGACGATCTCGCGCCGCGGGGTCTCGGCCGCGACCCGCGAGATGAGCGACGACACCTGCCCGGGATGCGCCTGCCCGAGGGTGTCGCAGATCACGATGTCCGCAGCGCCCTCCGCTCGGGGGTCGTTGGCGATCTGGACGACCCGGTCAGGGTCGACCTGCCCATCGAACGGGCACGTGAAGGACGTGGCGAGGCACAGCTGGATGCGCCCGCCTGCCTCACGGGTCAGAGCGACGGCATCCGGCATCGCTGCGAGGCTCGTGTCGGTGGTGCGGCCGATGTTCGCCTGGTTGTGGGCGTCGGAGACGGAGAGACAGTACTGGAAGTTCTTCGCCCCGGCGGCCGCGGCCTTCTCGATATGCCGCGGGGTCGCGACCCACACCCAGCTGCGCTCGAGCTCCTGGGGCGTGAGCGCCTCGATCACCCCGAGCGTGTTGGCCATGGGCGGGACGAGGTCGCCGCGCGCCATCGAGCCGATCTCGAGCTCTGGCACCCCGGCGGCGAAGAGCTGGCGAGCGAGGGCGACCTTGCGGTCCGTCGACAGCAGCTTGCCGGTGAGCTGCAGGCCGTCGCGCAGCGTGACGTCGCGGAGGCGCGCGGCGGTGATCGGGGTCTGGGTCATCGTGTCTCCACCTTGCTGTCGTCGTCGAGCTGGGTCCTGTTGTCGTCGCGCTGCTCCCGCTGCGCGTGGCCGGCGTAGGCGGCGAGCACCGCCTCGGTGTCCTGCCCCAGCTGGGGCGCGAGTGTGCGAATGGGGAGGGACGCGCCGCCGAGCACCGGGACGATGCCGGGGAACCCGACCCCCTCGACCGTCTGATCGCCGTCGGCCACGTCGAACTTCTGGATCATGTCGCGGGCCGCGTACTGCGGGCTCTCGCTGATGTCCTCGGCCGTGTAGATGGGGCCGGATGGGACGCCCGCGTCGTCGAGGATGTCGAGTACCTCCTCGGCTGGCAGGGTCGCCGTCCACGCGCCGATCGCCGCGTCGAGCTCGTCGCGGCGCTCCCAGCGGAGGTTGTTCGTCGCGAGCCCAGGGTCGCCCGCGAGATCGTCGCGGCCGATGATGCCCATGAAGCGCACGAAGATCGCATCCGCGTTGCCGGCGATGACGACGCTCTTGCCGTCCGCGCACACGTAGGCGTTGGTCGGGGCGATGCCCTCCATGCGTCCGCCGACCCGCTCGCGGACCACGCCGTGGGCCTGGTAGTCGGGGATGAGCGACTCCATCATGGAGAACATTGCCTCGTTGAGGGCGACGTCGATGACCCGCTCCTCGAGCGGCGCGGGTTCGAGGGCGGCACCGCGGCGCTGCTCGCGCTGGAACAGCGCCATCATCACGCCGTAGGCGGCGTACACGCCCGCGATGGAGTCGCCGATGGAGACGCCGACGCGCACGGGGGCTCGGTCGGGGTCGCCGACGAGGTTCCTGAACCCGCCCATGGCCTCGGCGACTGCCGCGAACCCGGGCCTGCTGGAGAGCGGTCCCGTCTGCCCGAACGCGGAGATGCGGCCAATGACGATGCTGGGGTTGATCTCAGTGAGCACGTCTGGCCCGATGCCCCACCGCTCGATCGTGCCTGGCCGGAAGTTCTCGAGGATGACGTCGCAGTCGGCGGCGAGCGCGCGCACCGCATCCCGGCCCTCCTCGGTGCGGAGGTCGAGCGTGATCGACTTCTTGTTCCGGTTGATGGTGTGGAACAGCATCGACGTCGTCGAGCCGGGATGCAGGCGCCACGAGCGCAGCTCGTCTCCCGTCCCGGGCCGCTCGACCTTGATGACCTCGGCGCCGAAGTCGGCGAGCATCCGCCCTGCCGTGGGGGCCGCTATGAAGTTCCCGAGCTCGAGCACGCGGACTCCCTTGAGCGGGGCGATCTTGTCGTTGGTGTGCATGTCGGTCCTTTCCGGACGGGTGATCGGTCGGGGCGTGCGGGTCAGAGGAAGATGCTGAGGACGAGCGTGACGAGCAGCGCGACGATCGAGGCGACGGAGACACCGACGGTGCAGGTCTTCAGTGTGCCTCGTGTCGTCTGCCCGAGCAGCGATTGCAGCAGCCAGAAGGTGTTGCTCGTGACGTGGACGGCGAACAGCGAACCGGCACCGGCCGCGAGGGCGATGAGGATCGGGTCGAGGCCGATGACCGAGGCGATGGGCGCGAGGATGCCCGCGGCGGTGATGGCGGAGATCGTGACCGAGCCGACGGCGATATGCAGGACGGCGGCGATGGCCCACACGATGAGCAGTGGCGCGAAGCTGTTGGCGTTGAACGCCTGCCCGAGGATGTCGCCGAGACCGGTCGCCGCGACCGTCGCGGCGAGCGACCCGCCCACGCCCGTGAGGATGAGGATCTGGCCGCTCTCGCGGAAGCCGGCGACGACCGACTTCTCGACGGCCTTGCCGCCGACCGTGAGCCGACCGATCACACTCGTGCCGAGCACGGCGAGGAGAAGGGCGAAGACTGGGTCGGTGATGAGGACCAGGGCGTCGATCTCGACGCCGGCGATCTGCAGGATCGCGCCGGTCGCGATGAGGCCGAGGCAGACGAGGAGGGGCGCGAAGAGCAGGATCAGCTTCGGCTCGGAGGTGGTGGTCCGCTCGGCGACCGCGACGCCGCGGGGCACTCCGCCGACCTTGCTGAGGCGGTCGCCGACCGGGATGCTCTCGGTCTTGAGCGGCCCGACGGGCTCGCGGGAACCGTCGATGCTGTCGTCAGCCGCGTCTTCACCTTCGACGGGCTGCGTCTCGTCGAGCTGCTCGTTCCAGAATCCGATACGGAACAGCAGCGTCATGATGAAGATCGAGATGACGATGGTCGGGACGATGACGATGAGGCCGAAGAGCAGCATCTGGCCGAGCGGGACGCCGAGGACGCCCGCAAGCGCGAGGGCCGCGACGCCCGGCACCATGAAGACGATGCCGCACTCGAGACTGATGGCGAGGGCGGTCGCGATGCGCGGAGTGCCGTGCTTGCCGATGAGGGGCGCCATCTTGCGGGCGAGCGGCGCGGAGATGACGAGGAGCACGTCGAGGAAGATCGACTGGAGCACGGTGCCGATCGTGAGCCCCATCGCGTACGGCAGCCCCTTGGGGCCGAAGATGCGCAGCAGGTGCGAGACGAGGCGCTGGATGGCGTTCATCTCGCTGAGCATCGACCCGAGCAGCACGCCGAAGGTGATGAGGAGGCCGACCTCGGCCATGATCTCGCCGAAGCCGCCGGTGATGGTGCCGATGGTGTCGGTCGGGGAGTTCCCCGTCGCGAGCCCGAGGTAGAGGGAGCCGATGACCAGCGCGACCGCGGGGTTCAGGCGGAAGCGGGTGATGAGCACGACGACGCCGAGGATGGCGATCGCCGTGTGGATGATGGTGATGATCTCTGACGTCATTGTCGTCCAATCGTGGTGGGTCTCGCGCGGTGCCCCGGCCGGTTCGAGGGGAAGCGGATGAGGTCTTGGCCTGAGGCCGCGGCTGGTTTACATTATGTGCATGAACTCAGAATGTAAGCAAGGGCTCACATCGTGATGCGCGATTCGCGGATCAGCGTCTCCCTGCCGACACCGGCACTCGCGGCGGCCGTCGCGGACCTCGACCTCGCCGACCGCGTGGAGTCCATCGCCTGGGATCTGACGACGCCGTCACCCTCCGCCCACATCGACCTCGTCGTCCTCCCCTACCAGCAGGACCCGCGCCGTGCCGCCAACCTCGGGGCGACGGCAACCCAGCTCGTCCAGGCGCAGACCATCGGGTACGAGGATGTGCTCGCCAATCTGCCGCCCGGCCACACGGTCGCCAACGCCCGCTCGGTGCACGAGGCCTCGACGGCGGAGCTCGCCCTCGGACTCGCGCTCGCCTCACTGCGACGCTTCCCGGAGTACACGCTCGCCGCGCAGGGAGGACGGTGGCAGCAGCTCCCCGGCCAGAGCCTCGCCGACCGCACCATCGCCCTCGTCGGCTACGGCGGTGTCGGACAGGCCATCGAGCAGCGCTTGAACGGATTCGAGGCGCGAGTGCTCCGCTTCGCGCGCACCGCCCGCCCCGGCGGGCCCGACGGCGCGGGCCGCGTACGCGAGATCTCAGACCTGGCAGGCCTGCTCCCGGAGATCGACGTGGTGATCCTCACGGTTCCCCTCACCGGGGAGACCAGGCACCTCGTCGACGACGCCTTCCTGGCGGCCATGCGCCCCGGCGCCCTGCTCGTGAACGTCGCGCGCGGCCCCGTCGTCGATACGGACGCGCTCGTCCGTGCCCTCGAGGCCGGCCACGTCCGCGCCGCCCTCGACGTCACCGACCCGGAACCGCTGCCGTCAGGACACCCGCTCTGGAGCCTCGAGGGCGCGCTCATCACGCCGCATGTCGGGGGCGCTTCCTCGGCCATGCACCCTCGCATGGTCGCCCTCATCGAACGGCAGGTTCGTGCGCTCCTGAACGGGGAGACTCCCGAGAACATCGTGGCGTCGTCGTGACGCGAAGCCGACCGCCAGACACCGCTGACCGCCCGGCACCGTGGCGGCTCCGCCCCTACCGCCAGCGCGGCGCGAGGAAGCCGAGCGCGACGAGCTCGCGCACGTCCGGGACGAGGCTCTCGCGCAGCGCCTCCTCCTCGACATCGACGAGCGAGGCGATGGCGGTGACGATCTGCGAGCCGACCAGCTCGCCGTCGCACACCGACACGAAGCCCGTGAGCTCGGTCGACATCGACATCGTGCGGCGGAACCCGGCGCCCTGGCGCAGCATGATGATGCTCGGGTCCTCGTCTCCTGGACGCGAGTGGCGCTCCTCGGTGACGTCGCCAGCGACGATGAGCGGCTCGTCGAACAGCTCGGCGTCGTCGAGCCCGCGAAGCCAGGTGAGGGCCTCGAAACCGTCGTGGATGTGCTCGGCGAGCGGGTGGCCCAGGGCGTGCGTGAGGTGCTCGAAGCGGCGCAGCGGGCCGCCGACGGCGCCCTCGTGCGTGCGGCGGAGGAAGAACATGCCCATGCCGATGCGCTCGACGTCGCGGCTCGCGAAGTCCTGCAGGTAGCGACGGAAGGCGTGCTGCCAGCTCGACAGCTCGGCGTTCTCGGCCGCATCCTTCAGCCACATGTCCGCGTACTCGACGGGCGTCGCGTCCTCGCGCTGCACGACCCACAGGTCGACGTCGCTCGCCGGCCACGTCTCGAGCCGCGCGTGCCAGTTGGCGTCGCCGGCGCGCACCTCCCAGTTGCCGAGCATGCAGGCGACGCCACCGGGTGCGAGCACCGCGCCGAGCTCGCGGACGAGCCCCTCGACGATGCTGTCGCCTGGCTTGCCGCCGTCACGGTACGTGTACTGGTCGCTGCCCTCCTCGCCCTCGCGGCGGGGCGTGATGACGAACGGGGGGTTCGACACGAACAGGTCGAACTGCTCGCCGGCCACGGGCTCGAGCATGTTGCCGAGGCGCAGGCTGACCCGGTCGTCCAGACCGCCTGGCGCGATGCCCAGCGCGGCGGCGTTGAGCAGCAGGTTGAACTTCGCGAAGGCGAGGGCGCGCTCGGAGATGTCGGTGGCGACGACGTGCCGGGTGTGCGCGAGCAGGTGCATCGTCTGCACGCCCATGCCGACGCCCAGATCCAGCGCGCGGGCGACGGGTTCGCGAGGGGTGAGCTGCGCGAGCAGGGTCGTCGCCGGTCCGATGCCGACGACGTGGTCGCGGCGCAGCGGCTGGTCTCTTCCCAGCTGCACGCCGCCGAGGTCGGACGCGACCCACATCTCGACGTCGCCGTTGACGCCCTCGCTCGCGTACGGACGCACATCGACCAGCGCTGCCACGAGCCCGTCGGCGAGCTGCTCGCCGGAACCATCGACGCCCGCATCCGCCGGTGCCACACGCGGCAGGCGTTCGACGAGGCGGGCCGCCAGCAGCTCCTCGAGGGCGGGCACGTCGCCTGCCTCGACTGGCTCGGCGAGCACGAACAGGCGGATGAGCGCGGAGAGCGCGTCGTCTGGCTCGCGTGACAGCGCGAACGATGCGGGCTCGAGCAGGTCCCGGTGCAGCGCATCCGCCGCTTCCGCGCCGAGGCGCGACTCGACGCCGTCGACCGTGAAGCCGACCTCGGCGAACGTCACCGCGAGCGCGCGGAGGAGGGCCTCGTCGGTGCTGTCGGGAGCGTCGCTCGGGTCGTCGAAGGTGAAGGCGTCTCGAGAGAAGGCTGAGCTGGCATGGCGCGCGTGGGAAGTCACCCGTCAATTATGCGGATGCGCACCGACACTCGTGCGCGACTCCCAGGCAGCGGGGTCCCGAAGCTCGGCGAGCGCCTCGATGGTGCGGATGCGCACGTCGACGTCGTGGGTCGTCGCGGCGAGGATGACCTCGTCGGCCCCCGTTCGCTCGACGAGCCGGTCGATACCCTCCGCCACCGTCTCGGGCGTCCCGACCAGCTGTGTGCCGGTCGTCGCGTCGAAGAGCGAGCGGTCCTGCATGCGCGCGGCGTACGCTGCGGCGCCGTCCGGCGTGAGGACCCGGGTGGGTCGACCGAAGCGGATCTGATGCATCGCGGCGCGGCTCGGGAGCGCGAGACGCGTGGCCTCCTCGACGGTGTCGGCGGAGATCGCGGACACCGACACCATGAGGTGCGGCTCTGCCAGCACCGGAGACGGCACGAAGTGCTCGCGGTAGTGATCGGCCGCAGCCTTCGGGTCGGCGTGCATCGCGAAGTGATGGGCGAACGTGTACGGCAGGCCGAAGGCGGCGGCGAGCTCGGCCCCGTAGAGGCTCGAGCCGAGCAGCCAGATCTGCGGGTGGGTGTCGGCGCCTGGCGTCACGCGGAGGCGGGCGAGCACCTCGCGGTCGTGCTCGTCGCGCACGTCGCCGAGAAACCCCATCAGCTCGAGCACGTCGTTCGGGAACTCGTCGACGCGGTCGCGCGAGAGGTCGCGGCGCAGGGCGGCGGCTGTGAACGGGTCGGTGCCTGGGGCACGCCCCAAGCCGAGGTCGATGCGACCGGGATAGACGCATTCGAGGGCCGCGAACTGCTCGGCCACCACGAAGGGTGCGTGGTTGGGCAGCATCACGCCACCCGAACCGAGCCGGATCCGGTTGGTCCCCGCTCCGAGCGCCGCGAGCAGCACCGGCGGGGTGGTCGAGGCGACGAGCTCCGTGTTGTGGTGCTCGGCGACCCAGTACCGGTGGTAGCCGAGCTCGTCGGCACGCTGCACGAGACGACGTGATGCGGCGATCGCGTCGGCGCTCGTCTGTCCTTCGGAGACCGGGATGAGGTCGAGCACGGAGAGCTTGGTCGTTCCTGGCATGGCAGGGGCAACGTGTGCCACCCCGCCGCTATTCCTGGGCGGCCTCGGCGGACTCCAGGGGAGAACTCCCCGTCACCTGGGTTTTCGGCCAGTTCGCGGCCTGACTGTCGGTGGCCCTGCGTAGCATGACCAGGAACGGCATACCCAGCGTGCCGAAGGAGACCCCCATGACTCGACACCGTCGCCGACCGCGGGCGCTGCTCGCGAGCATCGGCGCGCTTGCCGCGGTCGTGCTGCTCGCAGGATGCTCGGTGAGTGCGACCGCGGTGCCCTCGGCCAACGGCTACGACGCGGTGGACGCCCCCATCGAGGGCGGAACGGTCAGCCTCCGCGACTCGTTCGAGTCGTCCCCCCAGGAGTCCCACGACTTCTGGTCAGACCCCGACATGTTCAAGAACGCCGAGGGCTTCGACTACACCTCTCCAGACAACGGCATCACGGTCGGTGTCGGCGACCCCGCGACGGGCGCATTCGTCGCCCCGACGACGGCGGTGCCTGCCGCCGAGTCACCGAATGGCTACGGCGACGTCACGGAGGCCGTGCCGTTCGACCGGGCTGGGCTCGGCGCATCCACCTTCGGCCGCCTCTACATGTCGTTCGCCAGCGGGCTCGCCGTCTGCTCGGCGACGGTCGTGAACTCGGGCGAACGCAACATCGTGGTCACGGCGGCGCACTGCCTCGTCGACTTCGAGAGCAACAAGGCCGTCGCGAGCAACGTCGTCTTCATCCCGGGCGATCGCGGCGACGGCGCCGAGCAGCCATACGGGCGCTGGGCGGCGACCGACTACAGCATCCCGCAGCACTTCCTCGACAACGCCAACTACGGCGACCAGGGCGTGTATGGCGACGGGTGGAACAACGACTTCGCGTTCCTCGTGATGGAGGAGAAGGACGGGCAGCGCATCCAGGACGTGACGGGCGGCCAGGGCATCGCGTTCGGCGTGCCAGCGAAGGCGATCACGCAGGTCGGCTATCCGAGCGCGAGCCCATACGACGGGTCGGAGGAGTACATGTGCGCCTCAAGCCAGTGGAAGGAAGGCTCGGCCGGCGGGTACACGCACATGTGCAGCATGACACCGGGAGGGTCCGGCGGAGCGTGGCTCGTCTACTACGACAAGAGCGTCGGGGCAGGCTACGTCGCCGCGACCTCCTCGACCGTCCTCTCGTCGGCGAATCCCCCGTTCCGCTGGGAGGGTTCGGTGCTCGGCCAGACCGCGCTCTCCCTGTACGACGAGCTCGGCGGAGGAGCCTGATGCGCACGCGGCGGCTGGTGGCAGGCATGACGGCGCTCCTCGTCGGGCTCGTGCTGACGGGATGCGCGACGACGACGCCCACCGCGGTCGCGAACCACGAGGCCAAGCTCGAGTACCACGCGGACACCGGCGCGGAGCTGCTCGGCGACTCCCTCGTCGAAGGGCTCGCGGGTGTCGAGAACTTCTCCGCGACCGCCTACACGCACGGCAAGGCCTCGACCGGGGCGACGCTCAGCACGCAGCACGAGACGACCGTCGTCGGCGCCTCCTACGTCACGAAGGAGTCGACGGCCGAGCCGGGAACGTCGATCGACGAGGTCCACATGGCGGGCAGCGGCTTCACCTACTACCTGTTCGGCAGCGCGTACACGACGGTCGTGGCGACGCCGTGGGCCCGGCTGCCGATGGGCGACCTCGACCGGGCGAACGACCCGCAGCGCACGTGCATCCTCGGCACCGTCATCTTCATGTGCAACCTCGTCGAAGCCTGGCAGCTCTCGAAAGAGAGCAACGGCGAGGAGCTGCCCGAGAAGCTCGAGGTGTCCGCAGACGGCAACAAGCACTTCACGTCCGCCGTGACCTTCGACTCGCTCGAGGAGGCCGGCCTGTACACGCTGGGGGACGACCTGCGATCGAAGCTCAGCGAGGACGAGCTCGGCACGCTCCTCCCCCTGCACGTGTGGGTGGGCACCGACGGCGTCGTGCAGAAGATCGAGGTCAACGGCACGATGGACGCGGCGTCCCTCGACGTGGAGGTGCAGTTCGGCTTCGAGATCACCGGGACGCCGACCGCGGACGACCTGCCGGACGACCCCGCGTCGCTCGCGCCGCAGTACGTGACGAACGTCACCGCAGACCAGGCGAGTGCCTTCTGGGATGCCATCGGAAATGCAAGGACCGGCTAGGGGTCGGCCGAGCTCATGAACGCAGCAGCAAGCAAGCTGGAGGCAGCACGATGACCTTCCCACCGCAGGGCGGCCCGCAGCGGCCACACGATCCGCGCAACCAGCACGATCCGCGCAGCCAGCATCCTGGACAGGCGCAGCCGAACGGGCAGCCGGGTGGGTCAGGGCAAGGGCACGGGGCGCCCAATGCTCACCCACCGCAGCACGGGCAGAACCCGCAGCAGGGACAGCACGGCACTCCCCCCGGTGCCGCCGGCGCGCAGCAAAGCCGCCCAGGGCAGCCGGGCCAAGCAGGCCAGCCGGGCCAAACGGGCCAGGTGAGCCAGCCAGGCCAGCCCGGCCAGGCGTCTGGTCGCCCCACGTATCCCGGCGCTTCGGCCACGCCGCCAGGTGGCGCGGGCCAGGGCGCGGCTTGGGGCGGCGGCTCGAACTTCTCTCCGAGTTCAACGTCGGGCTCTTCATTCGGCCACAGCACACCTTCTGCGTACGGTTTCGGGTCGCCCTCGACCGGCGCACCCGCGGCGGGCGCTTCCACGGCGGGTGCTGGCTACGGGTCCGGTTACGGCGGGAGCACGAACTCCAGCTACGGTGCGCCTGCGGCGACGGGTTCCGGCTACGCGACGCCGAGCACCGGTTACGGACCGCAGGGGTCGGGGTACGGGTCTCCGGTTGGGGCCCCGCCTGCCGGGGTCCCGCCGACTCAGGGGTACGGGTACCAGCAGTCGACGGGGTACGCGACGCCAGGGGCGCCGGGCTCCGGTTTCGACGCGGCAGGCTCCGCTCAGAACGGCAAGCCGCGTCGCAGCTCTCGTCTCCTGCTGATCCTCGCCATTCCGGCGGCGGCGCTCATCGCTGGTCTCGGCGGCTACTTCCTCGGTGAGAGCAACGGCAGCGTCCTCGCGGCGGAGCCCCTGCAAGCGGAGGTGACGCGCGTGCTGCAGGAGGACTTCGGCCTCGTCGAGGTGAGCGACGTGGCCTGCCCGGAGCAGGTGAAGGCCGACCAGGGGGCCGAGTTCCAGTGCACGTTCACCTACGCGGAGCAGGACCAGTCGGTGACGGTCACGGTCTCTTCCGCCGACGGCCAGGTCGTCGTCGGCGCGCCGGAGTAGACGCGGCGGAGTCAGGCGTCCCAGTAAGCGCGAAGCGCGCTGGCGACGTCGTCACGTGCAACCCCGTGCCGCTTTGCACTCGCCACAGTCGCCCGCACCTGCGCAGCGACGTCGCCGGGGAGCAAAGCGCCTGACTCAGCGACTCGCGTCCCGGCTCGCCCGCGCGAGACGACCAGTCCCTCCTGTTCGAGCATTTTGTACGCTTTTGCGGCGGTCCCAAGGGCGACTTCGAGGTCGATCGTGCTCTGACGTACCGTTGGCAGCTTGTCCCCGGCCCCCAAGCGCCCCGAGACGATGAGCCCCTTGAAGTAGTCGTAAATCTGTTCGGCCGAGCGAATCACACCGCCCGACGGAGACGTCAGTGAGTCATTCGCCGCCGTGCGCCCAGTCACTGACCGACCTCGGTGACTGACCGAGCCGCACCATGGGCGGTATACAACCCTCGACGGGCGATCAGCGACGGAAGCCACCAGACCGTGCCTCCAAGCAGGACTAGCGTCAGCCCAACTGGGCGGACCAGCGCCGCCAGAGCAAGAAGAACCCGGCTCAGCGCTTCGAATTCCCCGCCAATCGGAATCGACTCAATGCTCTCTGTGCTCATGAACCCCCACGGCAGGCCAGCATTGCCGATATCGCGAAGCGCGATCGCAGTCGTGAGGAGAACAGCTCCGGTGAGCAGCAACGTCGCTGAAGATGCAAGAGCAGAACGCACCTGAGCCTCACCCGCAGCGGTCTCAGGGCGGCGATACGGACGCAGTGCGTTCTCGCGCAGCACGAACCAGACCGCCACGACAGCCAACCCCGTGATGACAAGCACGGGCGCGCTGTACGACCAGCCGAAGTAATCCATCCCCTCTTCCTGCAGCGCTCGGCTGTCGCCGTAGATCTCGTACCCTCTGGTCCGCAGGAGACGGAATGCCCCGTCAACGGCCTGCGAAGATTGCATCCCCGCAAGGATGGAGACGCTCGCGAGCGTGCCAAGTGCCACCGACGCGCACCACAGCGAGCTCCGACTGCTGAAGGTCGACCAGTCTCGGGCCGCGGTCGGAGGAACTCGCACCTCGACGTCGCGCCGGGCTCGCCTCAGTACCACTGCAGCAAGGATGAGAGGCACGATCAGAGCAGCGGGAGGTCCCACGTATCGCCACCAAATGAAGTTCGTCGTCCAATCAGGATTCACGAACATCGTCGCTGCCAGATCACGAACCAGTTCCTGAGCCAGGAACACCAAGACCGCACCGATCGCCAGCAGGAAAAACACGAACCGGTCCCTCGTCGACACAGCATCGACGTTGCCGTCGCGCCCTACCGCTCGCACTCGCATCGCCAAGATGACCAGTACGGCGACGACGGATGCAACCCAACCGTGTGCGTAGAGGACGGACCAAGGATCCGAAATCGCGATCTGCAGCCATGCAGGCATGTTGCCCCCTCGTTTGTTCCACTGAAACGTAACGAATTACGTATCGTTAACGTAGAACAAAACCCGACTGTGTGCAACGCCTGTCCAACATCAGTGCGAAATTGGCCCTGATAGTCCCGCTGGAGCCACCAAGGCGGAATATCGCACTGAAGTTGGACAGGACTTGCGCAGCTCACCACCGGAGCAACCCTTGAATCAGCCGGGTCGGCTACGAGGTTCCGTTCGGCGCGACGATCGGCAGCGCGACGCCATCGACGAGCAGCTCGCACTCGGGGCGGTCGGCAACCGCGACAGCGACGCGCGACGCGAGGTGCTCGGGCATATCGGGGAGCGCATCCACTGGGAACCAGGCGACGTCCACCGACTCGTCGTCGCCCACGGCGGCCTCTCCGGAGACCCACGTGCATCGGAAGACGAGGTCGCAGTACTGAGCCCGGTCGCCGGTCGCGTGCACGATCTTCGGCGAGACGCTCAACCGCACGAGCCGGTGGACGCGCACCTCGACCATCGCCTCCTCAAGGCTCTCCCGCACGGCCGCCGTCGCGGGATGCTCACCGGGGTCGACGATGCCCGTCACGGGACTCCACACCCCGTTGTCTGAACGACGAACCAGCAGCACCTCTTCACCGGCGGGCACAGTCTCACCGGCCGGCAAAGTCTCACCGGCCCGCACAGACTCGGCAGGCGTCCGAGACCCTTCGAACGGCGGCGCGTCGGAGCCTGCACGGGGACGAATGATGACAGCGGTCGCACCGGCAAGCCAGAGCGGATGCTCCGGCCCGATCTTGGCGCGCAGGTCGGCGACGAATTCAGGAATCGGCATGGGGCCTATCCAACCGCAACGCCGAAGATGAGGCCCAGCACGTAGGTGACGGCGGCCGCCCCGTATCCGATGAGCAGCTGGCGTCCAGCGCGGCGCCACGGCGGGCCGCCGGAGAGCACGCCGACGATGGCGCCGGTCGTGAGCAGCGCGATGCCCACGATGATCGCGGAGACGATGACGGCCGTCAGCCCGCTCAGGCCGAAGATGTAGGGCAGCACTGGCAGGAGTGCGCCGGCGGCGAAGAAGCCGAAGCTCGAGAGCGCCGCCGTCCACGCCGTGCCGAGCTCTTCGTGTTCCTCATCCGCGGCCTGCAGGGCGATGGGGCCAGAGGCGGGGTCAGCTCCCTGCAGCGCGAACACACGATGCGCGTACTTGCGCGCCTCGGCCTCGTCCATGCCGCGCGCCCGGTACACGAGCTCCAGCTCGTTCGCGTTGACGTCGAGCCGCTGAATGGTCTGCGGCGTGTCCGGACTGGGCGTGGATGCCTGCAGCAGCTCGCGCTGCGACCGCACCGACACGTACTCTCCGGCCGCCATCGAGAGGGCACCGGCGAGCAGACCGGAGAGCCCGGTCGCGAGGATGATGACGGTCGACGCTCCGGTCGCGCCGATGCCGAGCACCAGGGCGAGGTTCGAGACGAGCCCGTCGTTCGCTCCGAACACGGCAGCCCTGAACATGCCCGACATGCGGGACCGGCTTCGCATCGCGAGCCCGCGCACAACCTCTTCGTGGATGCGCTCGTCAGCGGCCATCTCCGGCGTCGCATCCGCTTCCCGCTCGTACGGGGACCTGGATTCGGCGCGCTGGATGAGGGCAAGCACGAACAGGGAGCCGAAGCGGCGAGCGAACCAGCCGAAGAGGCGCGTGCCGAGGTGAGCGCGGACGCCGCCGTCACCGGCGGGGCCGAGGAGCCGCAGCCAGTGCTCTTCGTGGCGCACTTCGGCGTTCGCGAGGCCGAGGAGAATCTCCCTCTCCTCACCGTCCCGCTTCGCGGCGAGGTCCCGGTACACGGACCCCTCGGCGCGTTCATCGGCGAGGTAGCGACGCCAGCGGCGGATGTCCGCGGAGGTGGGTTCCCGTGTGAGATCCCCGGTCCCCGGAACTGGCGGTGGTGTCTGTGGCATGGCCGTGCATCCTTCGTGCGGATGCCTCGAGCCCAGTGGAGCACGGGCATCGTTGGCAACGTTCAGCCAACGCTACGCGCGCGCCTCCTGGTTTCCGCAACCTCGCGCAGATGTTCGGCGCACCTGAGCGGGGTCGAGCTCACTGTCCGGGAGCGCCGGCCTCGGTCACGGAGACGTCCGCGCGCGTGAAGTTCATGAAGGAGCGGGATGCGGTCGGTCCGCGCTGCCCGAGGTACCTGGAGCTGTAGATCGCTGACCCGTAGGGGTGCTCTGCGGCGCTGGAGAGCTGGAAGAAGCAGAGCTGCCCGATCTTCATCCCGGGCCAGAGCTTGATCGGCAGGGTCGCCACGTTGGAGAGCTCCAGGGTCACGTGGCCGGTGAAGCCGGGGTCGATGAAGCCGGCCGTCGAGTGGGTGAGGAGTCCGAGGCGGCCGAGCGAGCTCTTGCCTTCGAGGCGGGCGGCGACGTCGTCGCCGAGGGTGACGCGTTCGAACGTGGAGGCGAGGACGAACTCCCCCGGATGCAGGACGAACGGCTCGTCGGGCTTCGACTCCACGAGTCGCGTCAGCTCTGGCTGCTCCTCCGACGGGTCGATGAACGGGTACCGGTGGTTGTCGAACAGCCGGAAGTACCTGTCGAGGCGCACGTCGATGCTCGACGGCTGGATGAGCGCCGGCTCGTACGGCTCGAGGCCGATGCGGCCAGTCTCGACGCCCTGTTTGATGTCCCGATCGCTGAGAAGCACGTCGCCAGCCTAGTTGCTCGCCGGAACCCGACGGCTAGGCTCAGCCCGTGAGCAGAAACGTGTGGACCGTCATCGGGGTTGTCGTGGCCGTCGTCATCGCGTGGTGGCTTGTCGATGTGCTCTTCCACCTGGCGTGGATGGTTGCCCGCCTGAGCATCGTCGCGGTGGTCGCTGTCATCGTGTTCTTCGTCATCCGGGCCCTGGTCACGAAGCGCGACTGACGCCGACGCCTGCGCTCTTGCACCCTCCGAGCGGCGTGCATGTACGATGGTCGAGTTCACGGGCCAGCGGCCAGTGGATGCGCGGATGTAGTTCAATGGTAGAACTTCAGCTTCCCAAGCTGATAGCGCGGGTTCGATTCCCGTCATCCGCTCCACGAAGAAGGCCAGGCCGAATGCAGTTCGCATTCTGACCTGGCCGTTCTGGCTTCCGGGAGGCAGTCGCCTCCGCGGTCAGCTCTCGCCGCGACCGGTCTCGTGCTGCAGACGGTCGATGTGCTCCGACGCCTCCGCCTTCGTGATGTCCGCCGGGATCTCCTCGCCCGCCTCGCGGGCGAGCGTGTCGAGGTAGCTGCGCTGCGCGCCGGTCATCGGCTCGTCGCCGGTGACCCACGTCGACGGGTCCTTCTCTGTACCGTTCTCGCCGGGCTCGGTCGCGCCGAGCATTTCACCTTCGTGTGTCTCTGCCATGTCCGCGACAGTAAGCGGCGCTCCTGGCCGATGGCCCGACGAATGCTGGGAATATGTGTTCGAATCCCGGCGGCGAGCACACCTCGGAATGCTAGGAATCAGAAGTCGGCGATGACCAGCTTCTTCATCTGCATCATGTGCTCGTACCCCCCGGGCCTTGCCATCAGCTCGCCCATGTTCTGTGGCACGATCTGCCAGCTGACACCGAACTTGTCGGCCAGCCATCCGCACTGCTCCGCCTCGGGGACGGCGCTCAGCGCGTCCCAGTAGCGGTCGATCTCTGCCTGGTCGGAGCAGCCGACCTCGAGCGAGACACCGCAGTCGAAGCCGAACTCCTGCCCGGCACCGTTGTCCATGGCGGCGAACCACTGACCCGCGAGCTGGAAGTCGGCGTACATGATCGCCCCGGCCACGGCCGGGCCAGATGGTGCCGGATACTCGGCGATGGTGCCGACACGGGACTCTGGGAACAGGGACACGTAGAGGTCGATGGCCTCCCGCGCCCTGTTCTGCGCTTCGCGACCGAACATGAGGCTCGGCACGATGAAGGGACGGGGGTCATCAGCCGTGCTCAGCCCCTCAGGGTCGACGAGCATGAGCTGCCAGCTCACGCCGTACCGGTCTTCGATCCAGCCGTAGTGCGGACTGAACGGGTACTCCTGCAGCGGCATGAGGGCCTTGCCGCCCTCGCTGAGCCCCGCCCAGACCCGGTCGATCTCCTCGCGTGCCGACGCCGCGTCTCCACCGAGCACGCGGGGGTCGAAGTTGAGCATGAACGAGATCGACGGGTTGGGCCTGAACTGGTCGCCCGCGTTGATGAGCGTGAACCGGTACTCGTCGATGTCCACGCCCACGACGAGCGGAAGACCGGCGAACTCCTTCTGGAAGTCGAGGAGGTCGGTCTCGGGATATCTGGCTTCCACGGACGTCGTCGTCTTCGGGAAGATGGAAGCGTAGAACTCGCCAGCTTCTTCGGCGTTCTTGTTGAACCACAGGTTCGGGATGATCTTCTGCATGACTCGTTACTCCTGCACGCGTCGGTAGTTCTGGGCTCAGTCGAACCCACTGGCAAAGTTACTCCCGACTACCGACATCGGCCGCGCGCCCGGACCCCGGTCGGAGCGAACACCCAGGCTGCGCCTACTGCAGTCCCGCCGTGAGCCGCGCCAGGTTGTCGAGCACGGTCGAGCGCATCGGCTGCTTGCGCCACTCGAACATCGTGAGCTCGCGCGAGTGCTCGCGGTAGTCCTGCTGCACCTCGCGGAGGTCCTCGACGAAGTCGGCGCTGCGCACCATGAGCGACACCTCGAAGTTGAGGGAGAACGAGCGCATGTCCATGTTCGACGACCCGATGACGGCGACCTCGTCGTCGATCGTGAAGTGCTTGGCGTGCAGAATCGTCGGCGACTTGTACATCCAGATACGCACCCCGGCGAGCAGGAGCGCCTCGTAGTAGGAGCGCTGCGCGTGGTAGACCATCGCCTGGTCGCCGATCTCGGAGACGAACAGCTCGACGACCACGCCGCGGGCCGTTGCGGTGGTGATCGCGTAGAGCATCGACTCGTCTGGCACGAAGTAGGGGCTCGTGATGATGATCGACTTCTGGGCGACGTAGAGCAGGTTGAGGAAGAGGCGGAGGTTGTTCTCGCTGGGGTAACCGGGGCCGCTCGGCACGATCTGGCAGTCCATCCGCGCTTCCTGCGGCATGGTCTCGACGTCGGTGAGGTCCTCGGGGATGATCGTGCCCGATTCCGAGTACCAGTCGGTGATGAAGACGGCGCTGACGGCGTGCACGGCTGGGCCCTCGAGGCGCACCATGAGGTCGTGCCAGTGGAGCCCGCGGCGGATGTTGCCGCGCTTGTTGTACGTGGAGTCGACGACGTTCTGCGAGCCGAGGTAGGCGGAGTTGCCGTCGACGATGAGCAGCTTCCTGTGGTTGCGCAGGTCGGGCCGCTGGTACTCGCCGCGCCACGGACGCACGGGCAGCATGTAGTGCCACTCGGCGCCTGCCCGCTCGAGAGCCTTGAGGCGGGACAGCGTGTGCTTGCGGTATCCGGGCACTCGGATGGACGCGATGTGGTCGAGCAGGATGCGCACGCTCACGCCGCGAGCGGCTGCCCGGTCGAGGGCGTCGAAGATGGGGAGCGTGGTGTGGTCGCAGGCGAGGATGTAGAACTCGATGTGCACCCACTTCTCGGCCGTGTCGATCTCGGCGGCCATCGCCTGGATCGTCTCCTCGTAGCCGCCCTGCAGCACCACCTCGTTGTCGCTGATGAGCGGCATCGCCGTGTACGTGCGGTTGAGGGCGACGACGGAGTCGAACCACGGCGGGTCGGTGTGCTCGGTGGGTTCGACCTCCACGCTCGAGACGGCCATGTTGATGAAGGTCGTGACCTCCTGCTGGCGCTCCATGCGCTTGGCGGGGAGGCGGAAGCTGCCGAGCAGGAGGAACGCGACGACGCCGACGTACGGGATGAGGAAGATGGCCATGAGCCAGGCGATGCCGACGCTCGGCTTGCGGTTGCGGGGCACGACGATGATCGCGATGACGCGAATGATCAGGTCGATGATCGCGAAGATGAAGCCGGCGCTGATCGTGATGTGCGGAATCTCGGCCATCTGGTCTCCTTGGGTACTCGGGGACAGCGTAGGGCAACGGATGCGCACGGGGAGGCCCCACATCTCCCCGCAGAATCCGTTGCACTTTCCAAAGAAAGTGCAATACTGCACTAGTGACAGATAGTGCAATGAACCTGCGTGCCCGCAAGATGGCGCGAACGAGCCGCGACCTCGCGGCGGCCGCCCGCAGGCGAGCCCTTGATGCGGGACTCGCCGGCTTCACGATCGAGGAGCTGTGCGAGCAGGTCGGGATCTCCCGGCGGACGTTCTTCAACTATTTCGCGTCGAAGGAAGACGCAGTTCTCGGCATCTCCGCTCGGCGCGACACGGCGCACCTCGACGAGGACTTCGCAGCTGGCGGCGACCCGCACAGCAAGCACCTGAGCCCCGACCTCCTGGAGGCGCTCACGCGTCTCGCCCTCGAGCGGTGGCGGATGGACGATCCTGAGCCCGACCCGGAGCGCGTGCGCGAGGTCATGGCCGTCATCGACCAGGAGCCGCGCCTCTTCAAGCGCGTGCTCGAGCACATGTCGAGCGACGAGAAGCGCGACGTGGCCCTCGTCGAGCGCCGCGAGGGGCTTCCTGCAGGTGACCTCCGCGCCTCCGCGGCGGTGCAGATCCTCATGTCGGTCATGCGGGCGAGTGCGTTCGAGTTCTTCACGACCGACAACGCCGACGACATCGAGACGGTTGTCGGCAGGCGCGTCGACGCCATGCGCGCCGTGCTGCACGGCTGACCTTCTGCCATCCCCGCGGTTCGCCGCATTCCCCATCACTCTTCGAACGGACCAACGCATGACCTCCACCGCACACGCGCCTGCCGAGCCGCAGTTCCTGCTGACGAAGCGCAGGATCTGGACGATCTTCGGCGCCCTGATCGCCGGGATGCTCCTCTCGAGCCTCGACCAGACGATCGTCTCGACCGCGATGCCCACGATCGTCGGTGAGCTCGGCGGTGTCGACCACCAGGTGTGGATCACCACCGCATACCTGCTCGCGACGACCATCGTCATGCCGATCTACGGCAAGTTCGGCGATGTGCTCGGGCGACGGAACCTGTTCCTCATCGCCATCGCGATCTTCACGCTGGCCTCGGTCGGGTGCGCCTTCGCGGACAGCTTCTGGGCGTTCGTCGTGTTCCGCGCCCTCCAGGGGCTCGGCGGCGGTGGCCTCATCATCTTGTCGCAGGCGATCATCGCCGACATCGTGCCGGCCAGCGAACGCGGCAAGTACCTCGGCCCGCTCGGCGCGGTCTTCGGCCTGTCCGCCGTCGGCGGCCCCCTGCTCGGCGGCTACTTCGTCGACCACCTGACGTGGCAGTGGGCGTTCTACATCAACATCCCCGTCGGCATCGCCGCGTTCGTCATCGCGGTCGTCGCGCTGAAGCTGCCGAGCAAGAAGGCGACGAAGCGCATCGACTACCTCGGCGTCATCTTCCTGTCGGCCGCGACGACGTGCCTCATCTTCTTCACCGACTTCGGTGCGGATGCTGAGCATGGCTGGGGCTCGATGGTCACGTGGGCGTGGGGCCTGGGCCTGCTCGTCGCGGCGGCGCTGTTCGTCTTCGTCGAGTCGCGCGCCGAGGATCCGATCATCCCCCTCGGCCTCTTCAAGAACCCGATCTTCGTGAACGCGACGGCTATCGGGCTGACGCTGGGTATCGGCATGTTCGCGGCGATCGGATTCGTGCCGACGTTCCTGCAGATGTCGTCCGGCACCTCGGCGGCGGCGTCTGGTCTGCTCATGCTGCCCATGATGGCGGGACTCATGGGCACGTCGATCGCGTCGGGGATCCTGATCTCGAAGACGGGCCGCTACCGCATCTACCCGATCGTCGGCACGGTCCTGACCGGGCTCGCGATGGTCGCCATGACGACGCTGACCGCGGATACGCCGGTCTGGTTGATCTGCGTGTTCCTGTTCTTCTTCGGCGCGGGGCTCGGTCTCATCATGCAGGTGGTGGTGCTGGTGGTGCAGAACGCGGTTCCGGCTGCGGAGATCGGCACGGCGACGAGCACCAACAACTACTTCCGCGAGGTGGGTGCGGCGCTCGGCACGGCGGTGTTCGGCGCGATCTTCACGACGCGCCTCACCGAGAACCTGACGTCGGTGTTCACGGCGAGCGGGGCGAGCCCGGCGGATGCGGCGGCGGCGACGTCGTCGATCGACCCGCAGACGCTGTCGCAGCTGCCGGACGGGGTTCGAGATGGCATCGTCACGGCGTATGCGGATGCGCTGGCTCCCGTGTTCTGGTACCTGGTGCCGTTCATCGTGCTCGCGTTCCTGCTGTCGCTGTTCCTGAAGCAGATCCCGCTGTCGGATGTCGCTGGGCTGGTCGCCCGCGGTGAGGCGGTTGGCGGCGACGAGGCTGAGGAGTTGGACGCGGCGGCCCGGGGCGCTCGTGCAGGGCGTGCCGGTGTCGCAGAGACGTCAGGGGTCGGTGTGACGTCGACGACGGGTGCGTCGACGATGGTTGCATCGCCCTCGGAGGGGTCCGATCAGGTTCCGGGCACCCCGCCGCAACGCGACTAGCGTCCCGCCGTCGCGGGCCGGCTCGCCGAGGGCTTCTGCCCTGCTCAGGCGGCTGGCCCGTTGGCGAACGTCCTGGCGGCTCGGAGCGCGGCCTCCACGTGCATCCCCTCGAAGGGGAGGACGGCGGCGAGCGCGTCGCTCGTGAGGTCTGGGCCCAGCTGTGCGGCGCGGAGAACGGCTTCGGCGTCCACGCGTTCTGGTGCTGATTCCGGGTCGTCGAGTTCCATGGCGGCGCCTTGGAACCAGTCGTCTGCGGCGTCGAGCATCCGCTGTTCGGTGAGCACGGGCAGCAGGTGCCGGTCGAGGCCGTCGGCGACGCCGTGGTCGACGGTGTGCCAGTTGGCTTCGCCGCGGTCGAGCCAGGAGACGAACCCGAGCCAGGGCTGCTCGTCACCGCTGGTCCACTCGCGACCCGATTCATCGCGAACCGCGGCCTCGACGTGCTCGATCACCCAGTCGGGGAGGCCGGCGGTGGGGTCGATGCCCGTCTGATGCGTCTCGGAGTGGTCGCGGTCGATGCCGCTGAGGACGGCGCGGCCGTCGGCGAGTGGAGTGAGGCGAGCCCAGCTGCCGCCGCCGTCGGAGGAGAACCAGCCGTGGCGGTCGGCGCGCGCGTTCTGGCTGTTCTCACCGAGGATCGCCGTCTCTATGGCGGCCGCCAGCGCCCAACGACCTCTCATCACTTCGAGGGGTGGGAAGTGCTGTTCGCGGATTCGTGGCATGCGCCTAGTCTCGCAAGCCGCCGGTCGGCAGCTCCTGGGCGGCGGCGCCGGCGACGAGGCCGGTGACGAGGCCGGGTACCGGAGTACCGAACTCCACGGCGCGCGCCGCGCTGTCACGCGCGCGAATCTGGCTGCGACTGCTCCGTGGCCCTGTTGCGGGTTCGACGTCCCATGCGCGGTCGGTCGAGGGCACGATGACGAGCCGTTCCAGGTGGACTTCGTGGTGGTGGAAGCTGCACAACGCGATGCCGTTGCGGGCGTCGGTGAGACCGCCCTGCCACCAGGGTCTGACGTGGTGGAATTCGACCATGTCGTAGGGGAACTCGCAGCCGGGTGCCCGGCACCCGCCGTCTCTGGCGAAGATCGCTCTTCGCTGAGCGGGGCTGAAGAGTCGTCGCTTGCGACCCAGCTTGAGCACTTCTCCGTCGTCGTCGACGAGGGCGGCCCGGATGATGCCGTCGCACAGGATGCGCCTGGCGACGTCGATCGGGGCCGGTTCACCGGAGTGCTCGAAGCGCGGCACATCGGCCAGGCTGTCGATGGCTCCGAGGAGCCCTGTACGAGTGACCGAGACGACCAGGGTCGGCGCCTCGCCACCCGTGCGCGGCGCGGCCGGGGACTCAGCATGCTGCGCGAACACCGACACGAGGGCGTCGATGCGCCGTTGGGATGGGCTGCGCTCGTCTCGGATCGGCACCTCAGGCTCGTGCACACCGGACGTGCCGGGCACACCGGACGCATCGCACACACCGAGTACACCTGACGCATCGGGCGCACCGACTGCACCGGACGCACGGAGCGTGGCGTCATGGCCGGCTTCCTCCTCGTCGCAGGCGTGATCGCGCCTCGGCGAGAGGTACGCGTCGAGGACTCGCTGCAGGATCTCGCCCTGCTCGGGCGTCGCGAGGAGTCGCCCCTGCACCATTCCGTCGGAGCGGCGCGTGAAGGAGAGACCGCGCTTCTCGGCTTGGCGCTCCGCGTTCGGCTCCGCGCCGTCGGGGTCGAGGAAGGCAACCCACACGGCCGCCTGCTTGGCGAGGCGCTCCGGCGAGGCGGGCTCGTCGTCTTCTGGCGTGAGTCCGCAGGCTGCCTGCACGAGCTCGTACTCCGCACGATCGAGGGCGGAGACATCAGCGCGACCATCGGCCTCACGCAGCCCTCTGGCGATCGCCGATGCCTGCGAGAGGGTCACTCGCCCCTCTGCGACGGCGACCGCCACGTGGCCCCGCGTCGGCTGCAGCGGCTCGCCCGTCATGCTGATCGTCTCGCGAGTCGCCTCCGCGAGCTCTCGCAGGGCGCCCGCCTCACCACGCCGCAGCCCGAGGGTCTGCCGCACGGCCTCGTGCACCGACCGGAACCCGCCGCGCCGCACCAGCGACCCCGAGAACGCCACGGGGGTCACCTCGTCGCGCCCGAGCAGCTCGGCGGTCATCTCGAGGAGGGTCGCGTCGAGCATCCGCTTGCGTGCGGCCAGCTCTTCGAACGCGGCGAAGAACTCCGTATCGAGCAGGGATGCGATGGGTCGGCGCCCGTCGATGAACGCCTCGACCGCCGGAGTCGCGTCGACCGCGGCCTCGCGAACGGACGCCGCAACACCTGCCGGAAACGACACATCCCCAGCCCTGTGCTCGGTTCCGGGCTCCCGCAGCGTGCCCGGGCACGAAGCCTCGTCGTCGCGCAGATTCTGCGTTCCATCCCACATCTCGACCTCCCCCAAGATCCAGCTCCACCCTACCATGTTCTCGAACATATCTACGAGTATCCACAATAGACCTCTCCGCCGCGGCCTCACGCGCAGCAGCGCCGAGGCACTCACCGCCGCATTCCTCACGCTACGACCGACCGCCGACATCCCGACCCCGCGGCGAGGCACGACGCCGCGGCACCGCTCGCGGCCCGCCCAACTGCATCGCGGATGTCGTGGCCAGCCTGAGCCACGGCCCCGGCGGCGCGTCCTCGACGTCGACACACGCCCAGTCGACGAGGTCGGCGACGGGGAGACACCCGCGCACGTTGGTGAGCGTTTCCCCTGCCTGGACGTCCAGACCGCGAGCTGCAACACGATCGACGCCCGCGGTTGACGGAATCGCCCCCTCTTCGCCCATCCGCAGGGGATACCCTTCGTTCACCTCAAGAATTCTGCGACTGGATGCATCTTCCGTGGTTCCCACACTCTTCCCCTGGCTCGACCCCGAAACGATCATTCACGGCGCGGGTCCCTGGGCGCTGCTCGTCGTCTGCCTCATCGTGTTCTCGGAGACCGGACTCCTCGTCGGCTTCCTGCTGCCCGGCGACACGCTGCTGCTCATCACCGGCCTCCTCGCCTTCTACCCCGGCATCGGCTTCGACATCTGGTGGGTGTGCCTCGCCATCGGCTTCGCCGCGTTCCTCGGAGGCGAGGTCGGCTACCTGATAGGCCGCAAGGCCGGCCCGAGGATCTTCGAACGCAAGGAGAGCGGCCTCTTCAGCATGAAGAACGTCGAACGCACCAACGCGTTCTTCGAGCGCTTCGGAGGCCTCGCCGTCATCGTCGCCCGCTTCGTGCCCATCGTGCGCACGTTCGCTCCCGTCGCGGCCGGCGTCGGCAAGATGGACTACCGCAAGTACACGATCTACAACCTCATCGGCGCCCTCATCTGGGGGTCCGGCCTCACCTTCGCCGGTTACCTCCTCGGCTACGTGCCCGTGCTCGGCGACTTCATCCGCGAGTACATCGACCTGATCCTGATCCTCGCCGTCCTCGCGACCGTCGTGCCCACGAGCATCCACTACCTCCTCAACGCACGGAAGTCGCGGCGCGAAGCTCAGCAGCTGAGCCGTGAGGAAGCCGAAGCGCTCGCCCTCGCGCCCAAGGACTTCGACCAGAAGCTCGGCGACTGAGCGCCGCACGAGACGAAAACCGACCGCGCGAACCGCCCCTCACAACCCCCGCCTCGACGCGTTGCGGCACGTTTCGCAGCGCCGCCCCACGCCTCCCGCGAGACGTAGGCTGGGGTTCCGCGGCATCGTCTGCCGCGTCTCTGACGGCGTTGCAGTGAGGAGTTCAGTTCTCGGATGAGCGGCATCTGGCGGTACCAGTCGACTTCGATCCCCCTCAGACTGGCGAACGCCGGAGCGGTCGTCGCTCTTCCCCTCCTCGCCGTCGAACAGCTCGGCGATGTCGCGGTCGGCGGGTTCCTCGTCGCCGTCGCCCTCTTCCCGAGCGTCATCGCGGCGCCGCTCGTCGGCGCGCTCCTCGACCGCATGCGCCGACCCCGCCTGCTCCTCATCATCGGCGGTGCCATCACAGCCGCCGCGTACCTGTTCGCGTCGCAGCTCGGCACCCTGCCGATCGGCGTGATCGCGCTCATCCTCGCGGTCGCCGGCTTCGTGACCCCCGCATACATGGGCGGCCTCTCGAGCTTCGCGCCAGACAACATCGAACCCGTTCGGAAGGCGTATGCGCAGGACGCCCTGTCGTACACGATCGCGTCGGTCGGCGGGCCCGCGCTGGCCGCGCTCGCGATCCCGCTCGCCGGGTCCGCTCGGCTCGCGATGGTGCTCCTCGCAGCCCTCGCGTTCATCGGGGCGATGGCCGGGTTCGGCATCCGGATGCACCCAAAGGCGGGCACCGTCGAAGGGCTCGGCCGCACCATCGCCCGCGGCATGACCTACCTCGTGCGGCACAAGCCGATCGCGATCGTCACCACGGCAGGCACCGTCAGCCAGATCGCCGGCGGGGCGCTCGGCATCGCAGCGATCGCCATCTCCCTGGAGCGCACCGGCTCCGAAGCGTCCGCCGCCTGGATCGTCACGGCCTACGCCATCGGCGGCCTCGCCGGCGCGCTGTTCATGGCCATCAGGACCTGGACGACGCGCGGCCCCGTGTGGGTCATGGGCATGGGCTTCGTCGCGACGGGCGCGTTCCTCCTCATCGCCGTCCCAGCGCTCCCGGTCGGCTTCACGTTCGCCGCCGTCTTCATCGCCGGCCTCTTCGCGGCGCCCGCGAACGCCGCCATGATGCTGCTGCGCGACAAGGAGAGCAAGCCGAACGTGCGCTCCCAGGTCTTCACCATCGGCGCAGGACTGCGCGTCACCGCCGCCGCGGTCGGCGCAGCCGTCGCAGGCCTCATCGCCGGGTTCGACGCTGGTTGGCTCGTCGCCGGCATGGCCATCATCTGGATCCTCTCCGGCGCCATCCTCTGGTTCTTCCCGAACCCGCCGGCCCGCACCGGCGTCATCCCTGTGCAGAAGGGGCCGCAGGCTCCGTAGGTTTGCCCCGGGGCGGCGGGCGCATGCTCGCGGCCCCGGTTCCGAGTGGATGCGCCCATACGCTGGACACGGCCCACTCGCGAATCGCTGCCAGCCAAATGGCCCCTACCGCGACCCCGCCCTCGATCGCAGCCAGCCAATTCTCCCTTCAGGCCCCCTCCAGAGGGCCACTTGACTGGCAGTGATCACTGTCGGGATGGCGCGGATGCAGGTGCCCCCGTCGGGCTGGCGTGCGAGCGGTGCTCCCCACGCGACTGCACCAGGACGTAGACCAGCCCGGGGAGGCAGAACACGATGAACTCGACCACGGCCCGAGCCTAGCTGCGACGTGGTGACGCGGGTCGCGGTATCCGTCCCCACGCCCGCGCCCGCAGCATCCGTTCGGCAATCCCTGCCAGCCAAGTGGCCCGATTGCCGCCGCACGACTCCATCGCTGCCAGCCAAGTGGCCCTTCAGCCTCTGCCATAGGGGCTACTTGACTGGCAGCGATCGAGTGCGGCGGCGGATGCGTGCGCGGGTGGGGTGGGGCTACGCGATGCCCACGATCAGCCAGACGAGGGAGCAGAGCAGGAAGCCGACGAGGCCGAGCACCGTTGTGAGGACCGTCCAGGTGCGGAGGCCATCCGCGACGCTCAGGCCGAGGTAGCGCGTCACGACCCAGAAGCCGGAGTCGTTGACGTGCGACAGGCCGAGGGCGCCGAAGGACATCGCGAGTGCGAGGAGCGCGACCTGGATCGTGGAGTAGTCGCCGCCGAGGACCGACGCGCTGAGCAGCCCGGCCGTCGTGAGGATCGCCACGGTCGCCGACCCCTGGGCGGCTCGCAGCGCGAGCGAGATCAGGAAGGCCATGAGCATGAGCGGCATTCCCGTCTCGAGGAGCGTCTCGCTGAGCGCCGTTCCGATGCCGCTCTCCGTGAGCACGCGGGCGAACGACCCACCGGCCCCGGATACGAGGATGACGATCGCGACGGGCGGCAGGGCCGATTCGATGACCTCGCCGAGCTGGGTTGCGTTCCATCCTCGGCGGAATCCGAGGAAGAAGCTCGCGAGCAGCACTGTCACGAGCAGAGCGAACAGGGGCGCGCCGATGAAGCCGAGCACGTTGCGGACCGGGTCGCCCGATGGGAGCAGCGTGGCGCCGACCGTGCCGAGGGCGATCATGACCAGCGGGGTCAGGATGAGCGCCATGATCATTCCCGAGCTCGGGGGTGCGACGGTGCCGGTCTTCGTCGAGGTTGCGGCAGGGGACGTCCCCGCGCCCGATCCGTCGACGACCGACTCAGCGCCCTTCTCGGTTCCGAACGCTGCGAAGGAGGCGGCGGTGCTCGGCAGCATCGTGATGTCGCGACGGTTGAGCCACTTCGAGAGGAAGTGCGCCACCACGGCAAGGGGCAGGCACACGGCGAGGCCCAGGATGGTCACCCAGCCGAGGTCGGCACCGAGGATGCCGGAGCCGCCGACGATGCCCGGGTGCGGTGGGACGGACACGTGCACGGCGAGCATGATGCCGCCGATGGGGAGGCCGAACTTCACGGGGTTGACGCCGGCGGCCTTGCAGAAGCCGTAGATGATCGGCACGAGGATGATGAAGCCGACGTCGAAGAACACGGGGATCGCGAGGACGAGCGCCGCCGCGGTGAGCGCGCCGGCGACGCGCTTCGGGCCGAGGATCTTCGTGAACCGGCCGGCGAGGCTCGATGCGCCGCCGGAGATCTCGATGATCTTGCCGAGCATCGCACCGAGTGCGACGAGGATGGCGACCGAGCCGAGCACTCCGCCCATCCCGGCGATGATCGACTCGATGATGCCGAGCTTCGCCGGTTCCAGGTCGGTTTCTGGGATCGTGACGAGCGGCAGCCCCGTCGCGAGACCGACGAGGATGCTGACGATGAGCAGCGCCAGGAAGGCATGGACCTTGAGTTTGATGATCAGCAGCAGGAGGAATGCGATTCCTCCGACACCGATGGTGAGCAGCAGCAGGGTGGACAAGTCCGTCTCCTTTGACGAGAGCGTGGGTGTGACGAGAGCGGGGTCAGCGGGAGCAGGACTCTCGCCGACGGGGTGTCTGGGCCGTCTGAGTCCTAGTCGGTGGCCTTGGGGGCGAGGGCGAGGATGACGGCTGAGTCGTCGGATGCGCCGAGACCCTGCGCCTGGCCGAGGAGGTACAGCTGCTCGGCAGCCGCGGCGACCGGCGTGGGGAGTCCGACGGAGCGGCTCGCCTTGCCGACGATGCCCATGTCCTTGACGAAGATATCGAGTCGGCTGAGCACTTCGGCGCCGTCCTCGTCGTAGGCCTCCAGGATGCGCGGCCCGCGGTTCGCGAGCATGAACGAGCCGGCGGCTCCCGCCCCGAGCGTCTCGAGGGTCTTCTCGGGGTCGAGCCCGAGGCGCTCGGCGAGGGCGAGCGCCTCCGCCGCGGCCGCGATGTGCACGCCGCACAGCAGCTGGTTGACGGTCTTGAGCGCCTGCCCGTCACCGGGCCGGTCGCCCACGACGGTGAGCGTGGATGCGAGCAGCTCGAGCACGGGCTGCGCCTTCTCGCGGGCGGCGGGCGTCGCGCCGACGACGATGAGGAGGTCACCCTGGCCCGCGCGGACGGGACCGCCCGACAGGGGCGCATCCACGAGCTCGACGGAGTGCTGCTCGAGGCGGGCGACGACTTCGGCGATGCCGTCGGTGCCGACGGTGCTCGTGAGGATGACGACGGCGCCCTCGTCGAGCTTGTCGGCGATGCCGTTCGCGCCGAAGAGCACGTCGTGCAGCTGCTCGCCGTTGCGGACAGCGAGGAGGACCGCGTCGACGCCCGCGACGGCGCTGGCCGCGGAGTCGTGCGGCGCGATGCCCGCGGCGGCCGCGAGGTCCAGGCGCGGCTGCGCGATGTCGAAGCCGTTGACGGTCAGCTGGCTGCTGAGGCGCGTCGCCATCGGCAGGCCCATGGCGCCGAGTCCGAGGACGGCGACGGAGTAAGAGGTGGAGGTCATGGTTGCTCGTTTCTCGGTGCGTGTTGAGGTCTCAGCGCTGTTGCTGATCAGCTGGATGCGGGTGCGGATGCGGGTGCTGCCGCGGGTGGGGTCTGGTCGACGCCGGTCTCGGCGCTCGCGTGGAACTTCTCGACGACTCGCGCGAGCGAGTCCTCGTCGCCGACGTTCCCGGCGAACACGACGTAGGGGATGCCGTCGGCCGGTCCCCCGACCGCCTGCCAGAGGGAGACGATGCCGGGCAGCATGGGGCCGCGCACGACCGCGTGGCGGATCTCGAGGCCGTTGGTGGCGACGTCGCTCGAGGTGATGCCGCCCTTCGCGATGACGAAGCTCGGCGGCGTCTCACGCAGCGCGTGGGCGACGACCTCGCAGACGGCGGCCGAGACGTTCCTCGAGATCGCGAGCGACGCATCCGCGTCGTCGGTCTTCACGAGCTCGCGGCTCGTGTGGAGGATGACGTCGCCTGTCGCGAGCGCCTCGATGACGCGCGCCTTGGCGTCGTCGAGGTGCGCGTCGCGACGGTCGGCGTCGATGATCGCCGAGACGGAGAGCTCGACGGCCGGGAGGTCGGGGTGCTCCCGGTGCAGGGCCGCGAGCTGCCGGGTCGTGAGGTCGACGTGCGAGCCGACGACGATGAGGCCGCCGGCGGCTGACGCGTCCGCGCCGACGCGAGCGAGCTGGGCCGGCTCGAGGGGCGAGGCGATCTCCTGCCCGATGCGGGCGCGCACGAACGGCGGCCCGACGCGGTACAGGAACTGCTTGCCGTCGGCCTCTGCGAGCTCGAGCCCGAGGGCGACGATGCGGATGTCGTCCTCGATGACCACGTCGACGACGATCGGCTGGCCGCCGCGCGCATCCTGCAGCACTGCAGCGACCGCTTCCGGCCCGCTGCGGATGATGTCGAGCGAGAGCACGGTGACGTCGGCTGCCGCCCAGCGGCCCTTCGTCTTCTCCTCGACCCATTCGGGGAGTGCCGAGCTGCGGAACCCGAACGTCGCATCCTTCGCGAACTCCGTCTCGGCGACGGGGACGAGCTCGCCGTTCTGGCGGTAGTAGTGGATGCCCCCGATGGTGACCCTGCCGGCGTCGGGGAAGGCGGGGACGATGAGGATGCCGTCGGGAACCGGGCCGCCGAGCTCTTCGAGCGTCGCCGCGATGACGTCGGTCTCGAGCGGGTAGTGGCCGCGCAGCGTGCTGTCGCCGCGGCTCACGAAGGCGACGCGGCGCTCGAGGCGCTCGGCGGCGGCGAGGGCCGCGGTGACGATCTCGCGGTTGCGTGCTGCGGCCGAGTCGGCGTCGAGGCTGCGGGTGTTGGTCAGCACGTAGACGGCGTCGCGGCCCTGTTCGAGCGCCCACACGAGGTCGTCCTGGTCCCAGCGGGTGAGGACGGGGAGGTCGGCGACCGACTGCGTTCCGGTCGGGTCGTCGTCGAGCACGATGAGGGTCACTCCGGACTCGCGGACCCGGTCGGCGACCTCCGCGGCATCGACGTGCACTGGTGCGGGGTACTGCTCGAGCAGTCGGGTTTCATCCATCAGAGAACTCCCTTGTAATCGGATATCAGATATCTTGCGCCCGTCGGAAGGGGTTGTCAAGGAGATATCTGATATCTCGGATCATGGGGGTTCGGATGCGCGGAAAACCAGCGCGCCCGTCGTGACAGCTGACCCCCGCCAGGAGACTGGACCGTGCTGGAAGACGGCGAGCGGCCAGGCGCGCGGCCAGGCGTGCGCTCAGGCGCGAGGCCTCAACACGTACTGCTGGAGATCATCCGCCGTCTGCTGCATGTGCGACTCCATCGCCGCGCGCGACGCTGCCGCCTCGCCCGAGCGGAGCGCCTCGAGGATCGCCGCGTGCTCGCGGATCGCGTTCACCTGCACCTGCGGCACGGCCGAGGTCTCGTACCGCCGCTCGTACAGGAAGCGACCGAGCGGTTCGAGCAGCACGCGCAGGAACGGGTTGCCGCTGGCCCGCAGCACCACGTCATGGAACGCGATGTCGGCCGTCACGAACGTGTGCACGTCGTCATCGGCGGATGCGGCGCGCATCTCCTCAAGGCACGCCTCGAGCCGCTCGAGGTCGTCATCCGTGCGCAGGGGCGCTGCGAGCTCGCACGCACCGGTCTCGATCATCCGCCGGAGCTGCACGAGCTGCACCGACGCCTGCGCCTTGCCTTCGGTCGACGTCGCGGCACGCAGCAGCGGCTCGATGCCCGTCCAGTCCTCCATCGGGAGCACGCGGCCGCGAGTGCCGGGAACCGGCTGCACGACGCCCTGCGCCTGCAGCGTCTTGAGCGCCTCGCGAAGCGTCAGACGGTTGACGCCGAGCCGCTCGGCGAGGTCGATCTCGCGCGGCAGCGGCGCGCCCTGAGGCAGCTCCCCCGAGATGATGTCATCGAGGAGCCGATCGCTGACCGACTGAACAAGCGACGCTCTCGCCATGGTGACCTCCGAACTCGCAATGGTAGTAGGCGGGGCCGCGCCCGCACCCACGCGCACGCCCGCCCGCCCGTTCACCCCGCGCCCATTCACCCTGCACCCGCGCCCCGCGCCCGCGCATCCGCCACCCGATCGCTGCCACCGTTTCCGCAGTTCCGAGCTGCAACATGCTTCGAGGGCGATCGCCGCCAGCCAAGTGGCCCCCAGCCACCGCACGCCTCGGTCGCTGCCAGTCAAGTGGCCCTTAAGCCTCGGCCATACGGGCCACTTGACTGGCAGCGATCGGGCAGGTGCGCGGCGAGGCCGGCCATTGGGGCGAAGCTGGGCAGCGTCACGGCAGCGTGACGGAGACTTCCACGACGAAGTCGCTTGCATCCTCGCCGACAACACGCTGGCGCACCTCCGGCGACGTGAGTGCCATCCCGCGCTCCGCGAGCGCATCGAAGAGAGCGACAACGGCAGGATGCACGGAACCCTCGGGCAGATCAGCACCGTCCGACCGCCACACGGCAACAAGCTCGGTCCGTGGCGGCAGCTCGCCGACGAGCGTGCGCTCGTCGCCCCACGACGCGCCGCCGGGTTCCGGGATGCGCGCGACCGGCCAGCAGAGCAGCATCTGCAGCACAGACGCTCTCGCCGTGCTGCCCGGGGCCTCCCGGAAGGTCGTCCAGAACCCGGGCCCCGGCTCGAGCCCAGCCTCGACGATGCGTCGATGCAGTTCGACGAATCCCCGGTTGGCGTCCTCGTCAGTCGGCACCGCGCCGCCGCCCCCGAGGTCAGCGCCAGCGGCACCCAGGTCGGCGGGCAGCGGAATGACGAGCGCCACGAAAGGCGTGGCGCCAAGATGCCGCTCCTCGACGACAACCGGGCGCGCAAATGCGGTGAGCACTGCATCCGCTGCCGTCATGGCCGCATCCTCGGCGTCACGTTGTTGCAGCACTTCCGCCCGATGGCGAACCAGCACCTCGGCCGTGTCGCCGTCTCGAACGGCCTTCGCGGCGGTAGGCAACGGCACGCCGGCGGCCCTCAGCGTCTGCAGGAGGGCACCGTCGCGTACCTGCGATTCGGCGTATCTGCGGTATCCGGTCGCCGCATCCACCTCGAACGGGACGAGCGCCTTCGTCTCGTCGTAATGCCGCAGCGCCTTGACGCTGGTGCCGGTTGTCTTCGCGAATTCCCCGATGGTGAGCATGCCTCAAGCCTGCCGCCTCCCCGAACGGGAGAGTCAAGCTCGGGAATGCATCGGCGCCGTGCCCGGTTGACCCATGTACCCCCAAGGGGTATCAAGGATGGATGCACCACGTCGCGCATGCCGAGGAGAACCACATGAGCACCCAGCACGAACCGCACGCCCACGAGCACGGCCAGGGAGGACACGCGACTACCGCGAATCACGCAGGCCACGCGGGTCACGCCGGCCACGCGGGTCACGCCGGCCACGCGGGCCACGGCGCGGATCACGTCGCCCAGTTCCGGCGCCTCTTCTGGATCAACCTCGTCATCGCCGTGCCCGTCGTCGGCTTCTCGAGCATGTTCGCGATGCTGCTCGGCTACGAGATCCCCGGCTTCGCGGGCGCGGGCCTCATCGCGCCCATCCTCGGCACCGTCATGTACGTCTGGGGCGGCCGCCCCTTCCTGACGGGCGCGGTCAGTGAGCTCAGGGCCCGCAAGCCCGGCATGATGCTGCTGATCGCACTCGCGATCACCGTCGCGTTCGCCGCGTCGTGGGGTGCGAGCCTCGGCCTTCTGCACCACGACCTCGAGTTCTGGTGGGAGCTCGCGCTGCTGATCGTCATCATGCTGCTCGGCCACTGGATAGAGATGCGCTCGCTCGCGCAGACGACGTCGGCGCTCGACTCCCTCGCTGCGCTGCTGCCGGACAGCGCCGAGCGGGTCGAGGGTGATCGCATCGTGCAGGTCTCCCCCGCCGAGCTGGCGGTGGGCGACATCGTCGTGGTTCGCCCAGGTGCGAGCATGCCGGCGGACGGCAGGATCACCGAGGGGCGGGCCGACGTCGACGAGTCGATGGTGACCGGCGAGTCCAGGCCCGTGTCCCGCGGCGTCGGCGACACGGTTACGGCGGGGACGGTCGCGACCGACTCCGGCCTGCGCATCCGCGTGACTGCGACTGGCGACAACACGGCCCTCGCCGGCATCCAGCGACTTGTCGCCGACGCGCAGAACTCGACGTCGCGAGCGCAGCGGATCGCCGATCGGGCTGCCGCATGGCTGTTCTGGTTCGCCCTCGGTGCCGCCGCGGTCACGGCCGTCGTCTGGACGCTCGTCGGCAACCCAGACGCCGCCGTCATGCGCACCGTCACGGTCCTCGTCATCGCCTGCCCCCACGCTCTCGGCCTCGCGATCCCACTCGTCGTGTCGATCGCGACGGAGAAGGCGGCGCGCAGCGGCGTCCTCATCAAGGACCGACTCGCGCTCGAGAGCACACGCACCGTCGACGCCGTCCTCTTCGACAAGACCGGCACCCTCACGAAGGGCGAGCCGACGCTCACCGAGGTCTCGGTCGCACGCGGCTCCGCAAGTGCACCCACGGCCGACGAGGTGCTCGCGATCGCGGCCGCCGCGGAGACCGACAGCGAGCATCCGCTTGCCAAGGCCATCGTCCGAGCGGCTTCGACGCGCGGCCTCACCGTGCCCACGGCATCGAACTTCAGCTCATCACCAGCAGTCGGCGTCACGGCGACCGTCGACGGCCGCGAGGTTCGTGTCGGCGGGCCACGCCTCCTCGAGGCGCTTGACGCTTCCGAGATCAGCGAAGCGGATGCGTGGCGCGCAGATGGGGCGATCATCCTGCACGTCGTGCGAGACGGCGCGGTTGTGGGCGGCCTCAAGCTGGCCGACGAGATCCGCCCCGAGTCGCGCGAGGCAGTGGATGCTCTCCACCGCCTGGGTATCGAGGTCGTCCTGATCACGGGTGACGCCGAAGCCGTTGCCCGCGCGGTCGGCGAGGAGCTCGGCGTCGACCGCGTCTACGCGGGCGTGCGCCCCGAGGACAAGTCGGCGAAGGTCGCCGAGCTGCAGGCCGAGGGCAAGAAGGTCGCGATGGTCGGCGACGGCGTCAACGACGCCCCGGCCCTCGCGCGTGCCGACGTCGGCATCGCCATCGGCGCGGGCACGGACGTGGCCATCGCATCCGCCGGGGTGATCCTCGCGAGCGACGACCCCCGCTCCGTGCTCTCCGTCATCACGCTGTCGCGAGCGAGCTACCGCAAGATGAAGCAGAACCTGTGGTGGGCGGCCGGCTACAACCTGGTGTCCGTGCCACTCGCGGCGGGCATCCTCGCACCCGTCGGATTCATCCTGCCCATGTCGGTGGGTGCGGTGCTCATGTCGCTCTCGACGATCGTCGTCGCCGCCAATGCGCAACTGCTGCGCCGCGTCGACCTCGCACCGGATGCCAGTGCGCGCGTGAGGTAGGCACGGACGCCCCGCCGTGCTTCCGTTCGGCGGGGCGTTCGTGGGTCCAGGTCGCCGCGTGCGGCATCCGCTCAGGCCGCCGCCAGCTCGAGTGCCTCTTCTGCCCGCTCGGCGCTGCCCTCCGCGAGACCGCGCTTGAGCGCGGGAGCCAGCGCGATGCACAGGATCACTCCGACGGCGAGCACCGCGACCTCGGTGACGGTGAGCGCCCAGACGATGCCCGTGAGCCCGAACCAGATGTTCCCGGCGATCACCACGGGGATGAACAGCACCCCCTGGGCGGCCGACATGACCGTCGCGGGGAGGGCGCGACCGGTCGCCTGGAACAGCGAGGTGATGAGCCCGGTGAAGCCGTTCGCGACCATGGCGATGAGCTGCGCCGCGAGGACCACGACGCCGATCGCGAGCACCGACTCGTCGGCCACGAAGCTCGTGAACACCTGTTCACGGAAGCACAGCACGAGGGTGGCCGCGAGCGCGGCGAGCGTTCCGACCGTGATCGCGGATGCTCGCAGCGCGGATCCGAAGCGCGCACCGTCACCCTTGCCGTACGAGTAGGCGAGGAGCGGCAGCACGCCCAGCGTGACGCCCATGATGAGGAACTCGGGCACCTGCGCGATGCGGACGGCAACCCCCATGGCGGCGAGCGGGCCCTCGCCGTATGCGGCAGCGAGGTTGTTGAGCACCAGCGCCGTCACGATGAGGAAGGCCGACTGCACGAGGGTGCCGACACCGACACCGAGCACCGGCTTCTGCACGGAGGCGGCGAGCGTGAACCACCGCGGGGAGAGGCGGACGTGCTCGCTGTTGCGCGTCAGCCAGATCACGAAGTACGCGACGACTGCAAGATTCGCGAGACCGGTGGCGACCGCAGCACCCGCCACTCCCCAGTCGAGCACCAGGATGAAGAGGGCGTCGAGGGCGAGGTTCACGACGGCGGAGACGATGAGCGCGGTCATGACCTGCTTCGCCGCGCCTTCCGCTCGGACGAGCTGCTCAAGGCAGACGGCGGCTGCGAGGACGGGCACGAAGCCGAGCAGCACCCCGACGAAGGCGCTCGTGGGCGCGGCGACCGACGCATCCGCACCGAGCAGGGCGACGAGCGGCGACAGGAACACGAGACCGATGCCGCCGACGACAGCTCCGACGACGACCGAACCCCAGAGCGAGTAGGAGGCGACCCGTTTGATGCTCGCCGCCTTCGAGGGGTCCCGTTCGGCGCCGCCGAGGAGGCGCGAGATGAGCGCCCCTCCCCCGACCCCGAAGACGTTCCCCACCCCCATGACGAGGCCGAGGATCGGTGAGCCGAGGGTGATGGCGGCCAGGAGCGCCGTGTTGTCGAGCGAGCCGATGAATCCCGCATTGATGAGGTTGTAGATCGCTCCGACGATCATGGCGGCCGCCATCGGCACGCAGAGGTGCAGCAGCGCGCTGACGATGGGTGCCGACGAGAGGTACCAACGATTCGTGCGTGCAGCATCTGGCGCGGTTCCGGCTTCGGCTGGAGGTGGAGTGGTCATGGTTGCTTCTTTCTGGGCAGGACCCAGCGCGCGTCGACCCTTGTCGGCACGTGAAGGGAGGTGGATGCGCGGACCGGCCGCGCGTCTCGGCGCTAGTCGCGCACGGGCTGCGGGAGCTGCGCCGTGATCTTGGCGAGCAGCTTCTGGAACGCGGCTCGCTCGTCGGCGTCGAGGGGCGCGAGGATCGTCTCGTCCGCCGCGACCATCGCCTCCTCGAAGCCTGCGATGAGGGCGGCTCCGGCCGCCGTGGCGTAGACGCGCTTGGTGCGCTCGTCGCCGCCCTCTGTGCGGCGCTCGATGAGCCCGCGCCCTTCGAGACCGCGGAGCAGGCTCGAGACGCTGGCGGGCGTCGTGCGACTCCTGCGAGCGAGCTCCGACTGGCTCGCACCCGGGCTCTGCACGAGGGAGTCGAGCACGAAGCTCTGCGGCCTGGTGAGCTCGCGCTCACGAGTCCAGTCCTCGCCTGCCTTCATCTGCGCCCAGCTGATCCACCGGACGAACTCGAGGGGTGAGCGGGGTGCAGGTGCTGTATCTGGCATAGTTAGAACTATGACAGTTAGATATCTAACTGTCAAGCGGGTCAGCGCCGCACCAGCGCCCCGCGCGTAGACTGACCGCATTCCCCGGGAGGAGCAACGATGCCCGAACCGAAGCATCCAGAGAAGCACGTGAAGCCGGTCGACGGTGCCGCGCGCATCGCCATGAACATCGACGAGACCGCCGCCATGTTCTCGGAGCCCAAGATCACGGCCGTCGGCATCCCCGCCGTACTGAACTCGCTCAAGGTCACGACGGCGCAGATGGGCCCGACCCGCACGGCCCGAACCCTGCTGCGCATCAACCAGAAGGACGGCTTCGACTGCCCCGGATGCGCGTGGCCGGAAGGCAAGCACCGCAGCCCCGCCGAGTTCTGCGAGAACGGCGCGAAGGCCGTCGCCGAGGAGGCCACGAAGCGGCGCATCCCGCCGAGCTTCTTCGCCGAGCACTCCATCGAGGAGCTGCGCACCTGGGACGACTACTCGCTCGGCCAACAGGGGCGCCTCACGCATCCCATGCTGCTCGACGAGGGCGGCACCCATTACCGCGCCGTCAGCTGGGACGAGGCGTTCGACATCATCGCCGACGAGTTCGCGCAGATGTCGACCCCGGACGAGGCGATCTTCTACACGTCGGGCCGCACCTCC
This sequence comes from Pseudoclavibacter terrae, assembly GCF_008831075.1. GTDB lineage: Bacteria > Actinomycetota > Actinomycetes > Actinomycetales > Microbacteriaceae > Pseudoclavibacter > Pseudoclavibacter terrae. The sequence goes on from NZ_WBJX01000003.1 coordinate 162,791, forward strand.
AACGAGGCCGCGTTCGTCTACCAGCTGTTCGTGCGCGGCCTCGGCACCAACAACCTGCCAGACTGCTCGAACATGTGCCACGAGTCGAGCGGCTCGGCCCTCGGCGAGACGCTCGGCATCGGCAAGGGCTCCGTGAGCCTCGAGGACATCCACGAGGCCGACCTCATCATCATCGCCGGCCAGAACCCCGGCACCAACCACCCGCGCATGCTCACGGCGCTCGAGAAGGCGAAGCTCAACGGCGGCAAGATCATCGCCGTGAACCCGTTGCCGGAGGCGGCGCTCATGCGGTACGAGAACCCGCAGACCGTGCGCGGCATGGTGCTCGGCGGCACTGCCCTGAACGACCTGTTCCTGCAGATCAAGCTCGGCGGCGACCAGGCCCTCTTCCAGGCGCTGGGGCGCATCCTGCTCGACGCCGAGGAAGCGAACCCGGGCACCGTGTTCGACGCCGAGTTCATCGCCGCCAAGACGGTGGGCGTTGATGCGTACCTCGAATCGCTCCGACAGCTCGACTGGTCGGAGGTCGAGACGGCCACGGGACTCAGCGAGGCTGAGATCCGCGAGGCCGGGGAGATGCTGCTCGCATCGACGTCGACGATCGTCTGCTGGGCCATGGGCCTCACCCAGCACAAGCACTCGGTGCCGACCCTCCGCGACTGCGTCAACCTGCTCCTCCTGCAAGGCAACATCGGCAAGCCGGGCGCCGGCGTCTGCCCCGTGCGCGGGCACTCCAACGTGCAGGGCGACCGCACGATGGGCATCTTCGAGAAGATGCCAGCGTCGTTCCACGACAAGCTCGACGCGGAGTTCTCCTTCGCCTCCCCCCGCAAGCACGGCTACGACACGGTCGAGGCGATCCGCGCCATGCGCGACGGCAAGGCCAGAGTCTTCATGGCGATGGGCGGCAACTTCTCCCGGGCGACGCCGGACACGGCCGTGACCGAGGCCGCCATGGAGTCGCTCGCCCTCACCGTGCAGGTATCGACGAAGCTCAACCGGTCCCACGTCGCGACGGGGCGCCGGGCCCTCATCCTCCCCACCCTCGGCCGCACCGAACGCGACCGCCAGGCCGGGGGCACGCAGCGCGTGACCGTCGAGGACTCCATGAGCGCGGTCCACGCGTCGCGCGGGCGGCTCGAGCCGGCGAGCGACGAGCTGCTGAGCGAGGTCGCGATCGTGACGATGCTCGCCGAGCGGGTCCTCACCCGATCGCGACCGAACGTGCCGCAGGTGAACTGGGCCGAGCTGCGCGCGGACTACGGGAACGTGCGCGCGTCCATCTCCCGGGTCATCCCTGGCTTCGAGGACTTCGAGGCGAGGATCGACGAGCCGGGCGGGTTCATCCTGCCGAACGGCCCGCGCGACGGCCGCGACTTCTCGAGCATCGGCGGCACCGCGAAGTTCACCGTCAACAATCTCGAGTACCCGAAGGTGCCGGCGGGTCGCCTCCTGCTGCAGACGCTGCGCTCGCACGACCAGTTCAACACCACCATCTACGGCAAGGACGACCGGTACCGGGGTGTGAAGAGTGCGAGGCGAGTCGTGTTCGTCAACGAGGCGGATGCGCGCGACCTTGGCCTCGCGGATGGGGACCACGTCGACATCGTCTCGGAGTGGCCCGGCCGCGACGGCACGCTCGAGGAGCGCCGCAGCGAGCGACACCGCATCGTGTTCTACTCGACGCCCCGCGGCTGCGTCGCCGCGTACTACCCCGAGACGAACGTGCTCGTGCCGCTCGACTCGACGGCCGACGTCAGCAACACCCCGACGTCGAAGTCGGTCATCGTTCGCTTGGAGAAGCTGGGGTCATAGGACGATCCCCCGCCGCACGATCACACGCCGGAGCTGAACTTCGGTCGCCACCTTGAGCCCTCAGCGGCGGCGGATGCGGATCGGCCCCTTGGCCGTCGAACCGTCGACCACCTCGCCGCCCTGCGTGATGTCGACCTCGCCCGACTCGACGAGTCGCCGCGCCGCGGCCCTCGCCGCGTCCATGTCGTCTCGCCACGCATCGCCGCCGACGGCACGCGCCGCCTCCGATGGGCAGATCGTCGCCCCCTCCGCACGTTTGTCCAGGAGGTCGAGGATCACCCGCTCGAGCTCGTCGCCAGCGCGGCCCCGGGGGCGCACGCTCTCGGGGTCGCCCGAGGAGCTCACAGCAGCCGCTCCGCCAGCACCTTCGCCGTGGCCTCCGGATGCACGCGGTGGCCAACCGACTCGGCGACCTCGACGAGCTCCGCGCCAGGCAGGGTCTCGGCAAGCAGCTTCGCGGCGCTCGCGAGGAACGGGAACGTGTCGCCGCCCACGACGATCGTCACGGGTACTTGGACGGCGACCATCGCCTCCGTAGGCGTCGACACCTGCCGCACAAGCTGCGCGTCGTAGACGGTGGACTGCGCGAGCGGCACGAGGCCAGGGAAGATGGGGCTCTGCTTGATCTGCTCCACGAGAGCAGGGTCGAGGCCCACGCCTTCGAGCTGGAAGGTGGAGACCGCCGTCGCCTCGTCACCGTCGTCGACGAGGCGCTGCAGGCGCTCGGCGAGGTCGGCGGCAGGCTCGTGCTGCCCGAAGCGGAACGGCGGTTCGGAGAGGAACAGATGCTGCACGGGCACGCCCAGCGACGCGGCGAAGAGCGCGAGCACTGCACCCGAGGAGTGCCCGATGACGCTCGCTCGACCGCCGACCGCGTCGATGACGGCCGCCAGGTCTTCAGCCTCGCGCTCTGGCGCCGAGGGTTTCGTGTCGCCGCTGTCGCCGCGAGCGCGACGGTCGTAGGAGACAGCCGCGAAGCCCGCCCCGACAAGCGCTCTCGCGAACTCCGTCACATCGCGCGCCGTCGAGAAGGCGCCGTTGACGATGACCACCACGGGCCCTTCCCCGCGGATCTCGTACGCGATGCGCGTTCCGTCGGCGGAGGTGGCGACCTCGCGGTCGACGCGGACCCCACCGACGTCGTTCTGTTCTGCTGCAACCATGTTCCTGCTCCCCTGCCCCTGCGAGTGCCGGCCTCGGTGCCCGCACTCGACTACGACCACAGTCTGCACCCGGCCACCGACAAGACGAGGCGAAAGCCCCGACGAATGCATCGAGCCCCGGGCTGCAGTCCATCCCTGCAGCACGAGGCTCGACGCCATCCACGCTCTGTCGCGGTCTGATTGTCCCCCGCGCAGAGCTACTTCACGTAGCCATTCGGGTTGAGCACGTACTTCTTGGGCGCGCCTGCATCGAAGTCCGCGTAGCCCTTCGGCGCCTCGTCGAGCGTGATGGGGGTCGCCTGCACGGCATCCGCGATCTTCACCTTGTCGAAGAGGATCGCCTGCATGAGCTGCCGGTTGTACTTCATGACCGGGCACTGACCGGTCGTGAAGGACAGCGACTTCGCCCAGCCGAGGCCGAGACGGATCGACAGCGAGCCGACCTTCGCGGCTTCGTCGACCCCACCCGGGTCGCCTGTCACGTACAGGCCGGGGATCCCGAGCGCCCCGCCGGCCTCCGTCACCGTCATGAGGGAGTTGAGCACCGTCGCTGGAGCCTCGTGCCCGGCGTCCGAGCCGTGGCCGCGCGCCTCGAACCCGACCGCATCCACGCCGCACTCGACCTCCGGCACCCCCAGGATCTGCTCGATCTGCTCGCCCGGGTCGCCCTTCGAGACATCAACCGTCTCGCAGCCGAAGGATCTCGCCTGCGCGAGACGATCCTCGTTGAGGTCGCCGACGATGACACACGCAGCGCCGAGCAGCTGGGCGCTCACCGCCGCCGCGAGGCCGACGGGTCCAGCACCCGCGATGTAGACGGTCGACCCTGGGCCGACACCCGCCGTGTACGCGCCGTGGAACCCGGTCGGGAAGATGTCGGAGAGCATCGTCAGGTCGAGGATCTTCTCGAGCGCCTGGTCGCGGTCGGGGAACTTGAGGAGGTTCCAGTCGGCGTACGGCACGAGCACGTACTCAGCCTGCCCGCCGACCCAGCCGCCCATGTCGACGTAGCCGTACGCGCTGCCGGGACGGTCGGGATTGACGTTGAGACAGATGCCCGTCTTGCCCGCCTTGCAGTTGCGACAGCGACCGCAGGCGATGTTGAACGGCACCGACACGATGTCGCCGACCTTGATGAACTCGACGTCGGGTCCTACCTCGATGACCTCGCCCGTGATCTCGTGGCCGAGCACGAGGTCGACCGGGGCGGTTGTGCGGCCGCGCACCATGTGCTGGTCGGACCCGCAGATGTTCGTGGTCACGGTGCGCAGGATGGCGCCGTGCCGCACCTGCCGTCCCACGTTCGCCGGATTCACGCCCGGCCCGTCCTTCAACTCGAACTCGGGGTACGGGATGTCGATGACCTCGACCTCGTTGGGCCCCTTGTACGCGACAGCTCTGTTGCTCGCCATGATCTCTCCTTTGAGTTAGCGGTGCTGCGTGCGGTGCGCGCGAACGCGCAGCCCTGCGAACGTCTCTGTTACGCAGTATTTCGAGGCTAGGCCGCCCCGTCTCGCGTCACCAGGACTCGAAGCGGATGAGCAGTGGATGCACAGGCGCCGACCGAAGGCTGCTCTCCGTGGTGCACAAGATGCCGGCATCACAAGTCTCAACCTGGAGCCGAATAGTCGATTACAATCCTGTGTGCTGGCAGCACTGTACTGACCAGTCATGCAGGCATCAAAGAGAGACACAACGTGAGCAATTCCCCGGACAATTCCGTGAATCCATCAACCCCAAGCAGGCGAACCCTCATTCAGGCTGGAGCCTGGTCGGCCCCCGTCATGGCAGCCGCGTTCGCCGCTCCCGCCGCCTCGGCGAGCCCCTGCGTCTCGAACACGTTGATCCACACCGCCCTCCTGCCGACGGGGACCGGAGTCGCGGATGCAGCGGGACGGACGACGACCTGGACGGTCCCCGCCGGCGTCACCCGCATCCGCTACGTCGTCACCGGTGGATCCGGTGGAGGACGCGGCATCACGGGCGTCGGCGGTGCCGGTGCGAGCGTTGACGGCCGCCTCACCGTGGTGCCGGGAACCGTGCTCACGCTTGTGGTCGGGCAGGGCGGCGTCGGCGTGCCCACCAACTCGACGGGCGCCGCCCAGGGCGGGCAGGGCCACGGCAGCGGCGGAAGCAACGCCCTGCCGAACACGTCGGGGACGAAGTTCGTCGGCGGCTCCGGCGGCGCTGGCTCCGCGATCCGCATCGGGACGACCCCGATCGCCATTGCCGGGGGCGGTGGTGGAGCCGGAGCCGGTTACATCGGCAGCTTTACCCTCAACGACTTCTCGGTCACGTACGACCCCGCACCGGACGGCGGAGCCGGAGGACTGTCTGCGACGAACGGGTCGCGCATCTGGACCGCCCCGGTGAAGGACGCGGGACGCCGAGTCTCCTCCAACGGCGGCCGCGGCGCGGTCGGCTCCACCCCCGGAGCCGGAGGGGCGCCCTTCCCGAACGCGGCGACTGGCCTGACGGTCCGCAGCGCCTACACGCAGACTGGAGCCGGGACGCAAGGCGGCGCGGCCAGCACCGCCGGCGCGACCGGCGGCACGGGCGTGGCGCTCGTGTGGCCCTCGACGACCGTCCAGAACCTGAGCGGCGCGTCCGGGACTGTCAACGAGGCGGGCAACCGCGGAGGTGCCGGCGGCGGCGGATACGCGGGCGGCGGTGGCGGCGGCTCCAGCGTCGGCCTCTGGGACCGAAACGGCGCGAACAGCACCGGCGGCATCCTCGGCATGGCGTCCGGCGGCGGTGGCGGCTCGAGCTGGGTCTCCCCGACAGCTGTCGGCGGTGCGACCCCGACGGGCACGCCCATCATCGGAGTCGGCGCCAACAGCAACCCCGCGCCCGAGGTCCGCGTGCCTGGGTCCATCCAGATCTTCCGCTGCGCCTGACGTCAGGACCCTCGGCATCATCGGCACCCGCTTCTCAGGAGGCGGGTGCCGATGTGCTTCTCCACGCAGCGCAGGCATCGGGAACAAGAGCGGCGGTCGTCCTGTTGTCCCGGGTGCACGTATCCCCCTCGGAAGGAACAGCACAGCATGGCAATCGTCATCACCGGCGCAACCGGACAGCTCGGCACCCTCGTCATCGACAGCCTGCTCGAACGCGGTGCGGCCCCCGCCGACATCCTCGCGGGCGGACGCAACGTCGAGCGCCTCGAGCAGCTCGCCGCGAAGGGCGTCCGCACCGCCGTCATCGACTACGCGCGCCCCGAGACAGCCGCAGCGGCGATCAGCGCCGGCGACACCGTGGTGCTCATCTCCGGCAACGAGGTCGGGACCCGGGTCGCCCAGCACGAGACCATCATCGACGCGGCGAAGACCGCGGGTGCGGCCCGCATCATCTACACGAGCGTCCTCGGCGGCGACCCAGACGCCCTCATCCTCGCCCCGGAGCACGTCGCCACCGAGTCCCTCATCCGCGAGTCCGGCCTGCCCGCGACCGTCGTCCGCAACGGCTGGTACACCGAGAACTACGTCGCCGACATCGCCCAGGGAGAGACCACGGGCGTCATCGCGAACAGCGCAGGCACGGGCCGCGTCGCGAGCGCATCCCGCGCCGACTACGCGTCTGGCATCGCCGCGGTCGCCCTCGAAGACGGTCACGAGGGCAAGGTCTACGAGTTCTCCGGCGACAAGGCCTGGGACTTCGACGAATTCGCGAAGACGCTCGCCGACGCCATCGGCCGCGACGTCGAGTACCGCGCCCTGACAACCCAGGAGCACCGGGCCGCGCTCACCTCCAACGGCGTCGACGAGCGCGCGATCGACTTCATCACCGGACTCGACACGAACATCCGCGACGGCGCACTCGGCCTCACGACCGGCGACCTCTCCCGCGTCTCCGGACGACCGACGACCCCCCTCGCCGAGACGCTCCGAACGCTCACCGCGTAGGACCACGAACTCGGCGGGAGCGTGCCGCCGTTTGCCGCCACGAGCTGAGACTCTCGACTCTCGGCTCTCGACTTGCCCGCTTTCGGGATGGGTTCCACGCACGCGGATGGGTTGCAAAGCATCCCCGTGCGCGAAAGCCATCCCGAAACCGAAGTGGCAGCAGAACCGGCACGGGCGGCAGCACGCCGAGGCGACACGGTGCAGCCCGCCACAGGCCCCCAAGGCCAGGTGAGCCAGGCGGGCACGCACGCCACGCCCGACTCGGGCTAGCAAACTCACCTCGTTGCGGAAACTTCCCCAGTACGAAGCGACGTTCCCATCCCGAGACGCCCCGGGGCCGGGGCGGGCGAGCGGGGCGGGGCGAGCGAGCGCCAGCGGATGCGCGGGGCGCCTACCGCAAGGGCTGCGCGGCGAGCGACCGCGGCCGGCTCAACGAGAACAGCTCAGGCGCCACACCAGGGCCGTTCTCGGCCAGGTCAGCCCCGAGTCGCCCGATCGACGGCACGAACTTGAAGCCCTCCCCCGCGAATCCGGCGAGCACGACGACGCGGCCGACCCTGTCGACCACGAACCGGGCGTCGTCGGTGGTCGTGTAGGTGCAGCTGATCGGTTCGGCGCTGTCGGCGTCGACGCCGGGCAGCCAGTCGCGGGCGTACTGCCTGATCGCGTCGAGCTGCGCAGGCACCGGCAGGAAGTCGCGGGCGTCGGGGTCGACGACGGGACCCACGCCGTGCCAGCCCGCCTTGATTCCCTCGCCCGGCGTGAGCATCCCGTAGACGGGGGAAAGCCAGCCCTCGTACCCGGGGCGGCCGAAGGCAGGGAGGTGGTTGAAGCTCGGCCAGTCGACGTAGCCGTTGAACTCGCGGAAGTGCACGGGCGCTTCCTGCGTGACCCGCATCCGCGGCAGCTCGACGGTTCCGGCGAGCAGCGTGCGAGTCCACGCGTTGACCGCCGAGACGACGACCTTCGCCGTGATCGTCTCGCGCGCGTGGCCGCGGTGCTCCGGCGCCTCACCCCACGAGTGGGCCTCGACGACGACCCGACCGGTCTCCTCCACGACGCTCACGGCGCGCCTGCCCCAGCTCAGCTCCGCCCCACTCGCCGCCGCCAGCTCAGCCATGCTCGTGAGCGCATCAGCGGCTCGGACCCGGCCCGCCCTCGGCAGGTGCAGCACCTCGGTATCGAAGCGGATGCCAGGCCACCGCTCACCCGCATCCTTCGTCGAGAGCAGCTCGGCCGCCTCCCCTCCCGCAGAGATGGCGGCGTGGACGTCCGGGCTGGCAGCTCCAGGCCCGTGATTGACGAGGCCGACGAGGTCGAGGATCTGCCGGCCGGAGTCGAGCTGCAGCTCGGTCCACAGCGCACGCGACTCGTGCAGCATCGCGACGAGGTCAGGCTGCGTGTACGAGGTGTTGAAGTTCCGGGTCGCACCGTGGGACGCGCCTTGGTGGTGGCCGGGCTGGAACTGCTCGAGCAGCCGGACACTCCTGCCGCGCCTCGCCAGCTGCCAAGCGGTCGACAGCCCCATCGCTCCGCCGCCGATGATGAGCACGTCAACGTCAGTCATGACGCAACGCTACTCGCACTCACCCGGGTCACTTCCTGGGTACCATTGCCGAATGCTCACCGTCTCCGGTCAGCGGGAGAAGATCCTCACCGCGTACATGAACCTGCTCGTCGACTCCGGCGTGCGCGGGACGACGCTCGAAGCCGTGGGCACCACCTGCAAGCTGTCGAAGGCCGGCGTCCTGCACCACTTCGCGTCGAAACAGGCCCTCGGCGCGGCGCTCCTCGCCGAACTGCAGGCGCAGGCCCGGGTCGACGCCGACAACATGCTCGGCGACCTCGACAACGCCGTGTCGTACTACATCGTGTCCTCGCAGGATCGCGACAGCCTCCTCGAGCGCCTCGTCGAAGCTGTCTACCGCCTTGCGCAGACCGGTGACACGGACGCGCTGGACGTGCTGCGCGAGTGCCGTGAGGGCTGGTTCGACGCGCTCGTCCGCGCCATCGGCGACCCCGCGGTCGCGCGCCTCGTGCTGTTCGTCGGAGACGGCATGAACCACAACGCGCTGCTCAGCGTCGGAGCGGTCGACGAGAAGTTCATCAACGCGGAGTCCACCGCGGAGATCCTCGGCGCGATCCAGGACCTCCGCGGCTAACGCGCCGTCAGGCATCCTCCCCAGGCACCCGCTCACGTCTGGAAACACAACCGTTACGACGGGATGCGTGAAATCCCTCGGCGCGTCACCAACCGAATGGTAAGTTCGTGCTCACTCCGCGACCGCGGCAGGCCCTTTGATGCGGGAGACAATGATGACCAACGCACAACCCGGCCCGATCACCGAAGCACTGGCGACGCAGACGCCAATCGGTAAGGGCCTCGCCCCGGCACGACTCGGCATCTGGGGGTCGACCGTCATCGGCCTCGCCTCGACCGCCCCGCTCTTCTCCCTCGCCGCGACCCTCGGCTTCGTCGTCATCGCCGTCGGCGAGCAGGCGCCGATCGCGTTCATCCTCGCGTTCATCCCGATGATGTTCACCGCCTTCGCGTACCGCGAGCTCAACAACGAGCTCAACGACTGCGGCACCGTCTTCACCTGGGCGGCCAAGGCCTTCGGCCCCCGCACCGGATGGATGTCCGGCTGGGCCCTCGCGGTCGCCGGCATCCTCGTCATGGCGAACCTCGCCGAGATCGCCTCCGTCTACATCCTGCTGCTCATCGGCGATGGCTCCCTCGCCGAGAATCGCGTGGTCGTCACCCTCTTCGGGGCGCTCATCATCGCGGTCATGACCTGGATCTCGATGCGCGGCATCGAGCTCGGCGAGAAGATGCAGGTCGTGCTGCTGATCATCCAGTACGCCGCCATGGCCGCGTTCGTCGTCGGCTGCCTCATCGGCTACGCCAACGGCACCGCCCCCGACCCGACCCCCATCAGCATCGACTGGTTCAACCCGCTCCTCGCCGACGGACACGGCATGGTGCAGGCCATCATCCTCGCCCTCTTCATCTACTGGGGATGGGACACCTGCCTCGCCCTGACCGAGGAGACCAAGGACCCCAAGAAGACGCCAGGCCGGGCAGCCGTGCTCTCGACCGTGCTGCTCCTCATCACATACGTCGGCATCACGATCGTCGTCATGATGTACGCCGGCCTCGGCGAGACCGGCACCGGCCTCGCGAACGAGGAGAACGCCGACGACGTCTTCTCCGTGCTCACCGACCTGGCGATGGGGCCGTGGGGCTGGTTCCTCGTGCTCGCCGTCGCCGTCTCGTCACTGTCGTCCTCCCAGACGACGATCCTCCCCACCGCACGCGGCACCTTCGCGATGGGCGTCTACAAGGCCCTGCCCGCACGCTTCGCCGTCGTCAGCGAGAAGTCGAAGACCCCGACCTTCTCGACCCTCCTGATGGGCATCGTCGCGATTCTCTACTACGTCGGCATGAGCTTCGTCTCGAACAGCGTCCTCCAGGACTCCATCCTCTCCATCGGCCTCGCCATCGCGTTCTTCTACGGCATCGCGAGCTTCGCCTGCATCTGGTACTTCCGCACGAGCCTCTTCTCGTCGGCGCGCAACTTCGTGTACCGCTTCCTGTTCCCGCTGCTCGGCGGCGTGTTCATGGTGTGGGCGTTCATCCAGTCGGCAATCGACATGGCGAACCCCGAGTACGGCTACACGACCTTCTTCGGCCTCGGCAGCGCGTTCGTCATCGGCATCGGCTCGTTCGTCATCGGGTTCATCCTCATGTTCGTCTGGGCCGCGATGCCCGGATCGAAGGACTACTTCGAGAAGCGCACCATCAACCGCCACTCGGCGATCCTCGCCCCCGAGGACTGATTCCCTGCGTGAGGCGCCCTGCGATTCCGCGGGCGCCTCGCTTGCTCACCAGCACCGACCAACCGCACGGTTCACCCCCGCGAACCGGACGCCATCCATCGCACGTGATCAACGAAAGGCCAATCGTGCACATCCTCATCATCGGTGCAGGAGGCGTCGGCGCAGCCGCCGCCCGCATCGCGAAGCGCCGCAGCTTCTTCAACTCCTGCCTCATCGCCGACTACGACCCCACCCGGCCAGAAGACCTCGTCGCCGAACTCGACGACACCCGCTTCCAGGCCGCGCAGGTCGACGCATCCGACCCCGCAGCCGTCGAGACCCTCGTCCGCGACAACGGCATCACGCACGTCCTCAACGCCGTCGACCCACGCTTCGTGATGCCCATCTTCACAGGCGTCACCGCAGCCGGTGCGACCTACCTCGACATGGCGATGAGCCTCTCGAAGCCGCACCCCGAGCATCCGCACGAGCAGACGGGTGTGAAGCTCGGCGACGAGCAGTTCGAGCACGACGCGGCACTCAAGGAGCGTGGCGTGCTCGCCCTCTGCGGCATCGGCGTCGAGCCCGGCCTCTCCGACGTGTTCGCCCGCTACGCCGAAGACGAGCTGTTCTCCGAGATCGACGAGCTCGGCGTGCGCGACGGCGCCAACCTGACCGTCGAGGGCTACGACTTCGCCCCGTCCTTCTCGATCTGGACGACGATCGAGGAGTGCCTCAACCCGCCCGTCATCTACGAGCGCGAGCGAGGCTGGTATACGACACCGCCCTTCAGCGAGGCAGAGGTCTTCGACTTCCCCGAAGGCATCGGCCCCGTCGAGTGCGTCAACGTCGAGCACGAAGAGGTGCTGCTCATGCCGCGCTGGACCAACGCGAAGCGCGTCACCTTCAAGTACGGGCTCGGCCAGGAGTTCATCGACGTCCTCAAGACGCTGCACATGCTCGGCCTCGACAGCACTGACCCCGTGAGCGTCAAGGGCCAGCAGGTGTCGCCGCGCGACGTCGTCGCCGCGGTCCTCCCCGACCCGGCCAAGCTCGGAGACCGGATGCGCGGAAAGACGTGCGCCGGACTCCTCGTGACCGGCAAGGGCAAGGACGGCGAGCCCAAGCAGGTGTACCTGTACCACGTCGCCGACAACGAGGAGACGATGGCGAAGGACAACTCGCAGGCCGTCGTCTGGCAGACCGCCATCAACCCCGTCATCGCGCTCGAGCTCCTCGCGACGGGTGTCTGGTCGGGCGCCGGCGTGCTCGCACCGGAGGCGTTCGATGCGAAGCCGTTCCTCGAGCTGCTCGGCGGCGCAGAGCCGGCCGGCTACGGTTCGCCGTGGCACGTGCAGGACCGCAGCGCCGAACTGACCGCGTAGACCACCAGATCGACAGCTCGCCTGACCAACTTCAGTGCAATATCGGCCCGAACGTGCCGCTTCGGCTCCGATCGGCCCGATATTGCACTGATGTTGGTCAGCGAGTCCGCAGCACGTCCTCGATCCGGCGCGGCGAGGATGCTCGGCGGCCAGCACGCCCCGCTCCGAACCTGGCCGCGTGTGCCGCCCGGTGGCCAACTTCCGTGCTGAACGAGGCCCTGGCGCGACTGCCGACGCGGCGAGCGCCGATTCGTCCAGCGAGTTGGCCGCGTTAGCGGGCGAGCAGCGCCTCAATCGCGGCTGCGGTGGGGATGCTCGGCGAGGCGCCGCGCCTCGAGACGGCGAGGGCGCCGGCCGCCGCTCCGTAGCGGATCGCGGCCTCGAGGGGCTGCCCGCCTGCGAGTGCTGCCCCGAGCGCGCCCGCGAAGGCATCACCTGCAGCCGTCGTGTCGACAACCTCAACCTGGATCGCGCGGAACGTCTCCACGTGGTCCGTGGTCACAAGCGTCGTCCCGGCTCCTCCCCGCGTGATGAGCGCTGCGCCGACGCCGCGGTCGAGGAACCAGCGCCCCGCTTGCGCGGCGCTCGCCTCGCTCTCGACGACGACGCCCGTGAGCATGCGCGCCTCGGTCTCGTTCGGTGTGACGATGTCGACCGACGCCCACACCTTCCCGTCGAGGGCGACGGCGGGCGCCGGGTCCAGGATGGTCGTGAGCCCTGCATCCTGCGCCGTGCGCAGGATGCAGTCAGTCAGCCGCTCTGGCGTCTCCAGCTGGGTGAGCAGCACCGAGCTCGTCGCCGCGGCGTCACCGATGCCCTGCAGCACCATGGACTCCTCGAGGGCATCGTTGGCGCCCGGCACGATGACGATCGAGTTCTCGCCGGTCGCGTCCACACGGATGTGCGCGACCCCGGTCTCCCGAGCCACGGCGCGCACGCCGCCGACGGCAACCCCGGCGGACCGCAGTTCTCGCACGACCATCTCACCGAAGACGTCCTCACCAACGCACCCGATGAATGCAGTCGGTGCCCCAGCCCGAGCCTCCGCGACGGCCTGGTTCGCGCCCTTGCCGCCGAGCGCGAGGCTGAAGCTCTCACCGCGGAGGGTCTCCCCGGGCCCGGGCGCGCGCGTCGAGAAGGCGGTGAGGTCGGCGGACGCACTGCCGACGACAAGCACCCCGGCTCGTTCCAAGCCGCTCATGCGCGCTTCGAGCGCATCGCCTTGAGCTGCTTGAGCGACTCGTCGCCCGCCTTTTCCTCATACTCGTCGGTGCCCAGCGGAACAAGCGCGATGCGCGCCTCCCCGTCGGAGTGGATGCCCCAGCCCCAGCGCTTGCCGAGCGGCGAAGCGCGCAGGCACGCCTGGTCCTTCGCGAAAAACGCTGCCCGCGCCGCCTCGCGCTCCTCAGCCGGGATCGCGTTGCGGACGGCGTAGGTCTCGAAGAGCACGTCGTCTGACGTGTACTCGTACGGATGCTCGCTGACGAGCTTGTGCTGCAGGCTCGCGACGGTCGGCCCCTTCGCCGACTCCGGCGGTGCCTCAGCCTCATCGACGGGGCAGTCGTCGGCGATCTGGATGAACGTGCTGGTGTAGTTCGTCGTCCCCATGGGCAGAGCCTACGGGTCCGCGGTGCCAGGGACCAGACGAGCGGACTGCGGACGGCGCGCAACATCGCAGGCGTGACGCAAGCGTGACCGGATGTACCGCGCGTCGGTTGAACCGTTATCTGGCTGGGAGTCTCAAAGCACCACGTCTCGCCTAGGCTTCGAATTCGACGCACGGAAGGAACCTGTATTGCGCGATCTCTCGAGCCTGAAACTCGCCCTCAGCTTCGCGACGGCGACCCTCGTGCTCCTGCTCACGGGTTGCGCTTCATCGCCACCTCCCGAGATATCACAAGCGGGCCCCACGGCCGCGACGTCGACGCCCCAGACAGTCTCACCTTCAGCCGCGGCGACGGCGACCGCGACGCCGGAGGCGAGCTTCGAGACCGACACCTATGGCGTGCGGTTCTGGAATTCCGAGTCAGACCGGAGCGCCATCAGCTACGAGGAAGGCGCGTTGGGGATGACCGTTGCCGACCAGCAGCTGTGGGTCGAGGAGAAGTTCCTGATCTCGCAGTGCATGCGCGAGAAGGGCGTCGAGTACCGCTTCCGGCTCCCCTGGCAGCTGCACCCCGACGACCAGAGCGAGGCGAACGAGCAGTTCAGCGAGGATGAGCTGCTCGCCCTCTACGGCGAGCCCGCACCAACGGGTCCCTACGACTGGACGCAGCACGGATGCGCGGGCTTCGCGGAGCATGAGATGAGCCTGATCGGCACGACCTAGCCGCCGCGGTGGTGCGGACGCGGAGAAGGCCGGATGCGTGGCATCCGGCCTTCTCGTGCGCGTTCGGGGGAAACGCGCGACACGATCGGGGGAGATCGTGCCTCGGTCGCCGAAGCGACCAGGGTTGGGACTACTGGGCGAGCGTCGCCTGCACGTCGAGGTTGATCGTGACGGTGTCGCCGAGCGTGAGGCCACCAGCCTCGGTCGGTGCGTTCCAGTTGACGCCGAAGTCCTTGCGGTTGATCTTCGTGACCGCTTCGAAGCCGAGCTTCTTCTGGCCGTAGCCGTCGGTCGTGATGCCGCCGAACTCGACATCGAACGTGACGGGCTTGGTGACGCCGCGCAGCGTGAGCTCGCCGTCGACCTTGACCGAGTCGCCCTCGACACGCGTCGCGGAGGAGGCGAAGGTGAAGGTCGGGAACTCCTCAGCGAGGAAGAAGTCGGAGGTCGCGAGGTGCTGGTCGCGGGCCGGCTGCTTCGTGTTGACGGATGCGACCTCGACCTCGGCGTTGACCGTGGACTCCTCGATGGTCTCACCGGTCGTGATGACGCCGGAGAAGGTCTCGAAGCCGCCACGGACCTTGCTGATGGCGAGGTGGCGGACGACGAAGCCGACCTCCGTGTGCGTGGGGTCGATGTTCCAGGTGCCGGCGGTCCAGCCGTTGATGTCTGCTGCGCTGATGCTCATGTCTTCTCCTGAAGGCTCGTGGGTGTTGTCTCGGTCAAGTCCTGGACAACGTAACACATTGTTGCGGATACAAGTTATTCAAACGCATAGAGATGTGACGGTATTCCGACCGGCAGGAAAATCTTCGGGAAACTGGCGGACAACCGACGAGCCCGGGAGCGGTCAGCCCTGTTGCTGCTGCTTCGCAGCCGCACTCACCGACTTCATGAAGCGCAGCACGTTGTCGTCGACGAAGATGTCGTTCGGCTGCAGCGGGCGCGACAGGTGCAACCCGTCGAGGGCGCGGATGCGTGACAGCGCCACGTAGGTCTGACCGGGCGAGAAGGCCCGCGCGCCGAGATCGACCACCGCGCGGTCGTAGGTCTTGCCCTGCGACTTATGGATCGTGACCGCCCACGCGAGGCGCAGCGGGAACTGCGTGAACTCCCCCACGACGTCGCGCGACAGCTCCCGCGTGTCCGGCGAGTACGAGTACTTCAGCTTCTCCCACACGAGCGGCTCGACCTCGTGCTCGTCGCCGTCGATCTCGACGTAGACGGTCTTGTCGATGCGCGTGACCTCGCCGATGGAGCCGTTCACCCAGCGCCCGTCAGAGTCGTTGCGAAGGAACATGACCTGCGCGCCGACCTTCAGGTCGAGGCGCTCGTCTGCGGGGAAATTGCGTCCGCCGAACTCGCCGGAGATGTCGGCGTTGGCGGTCATCGATGCGCCGGGCAGGCGCTCGAGGTTCTGCGCGTTGATGCGCGAAACCTGCGCGTTGCGGGACGCGAGCGTGATGGTGCCGTCGGCCGGGGCGGGCCTGGCTCCGACGGTGTTGAGGCGGTTCGCCATGTCGGCCGTAACCTGCCCGTACCTGACGGCCGTGAGGATGTTCTTGAACTCGTCCTCGTGCTGCCGGTGGATCTCACGCAGCGCGTGGATGCGCAGCTCCGCCTCCTGCCACACCTTCGCGTCGAAGAACCACAGCGAACGGTAGTGGTCGCGGAAGTACGCACGCTCGTCAGGGTCGGACGGCGGCACGGGTGCCAGCTGGAACGGGTCGCCGAACATGACGAGCTGCACGCCGCCGAACGCCTCGTTCTTGCGCTGCCTCGCCTGCCGCAGCGAGCGGTCGATGGCGTCCATGAGGTCGGCGCTCACCATCGACACCTCGTCGATGACCAGGGTGTCGATCTTGTTGAGCAGCTTGCGGACGTCGCCGTTCTGCTCGATCGGCGCATCCCCGATGACACCGATCGGCAGCTTGAAGAGCGAGTGGATGGTCTGCCCGCCCACGTTGAGGGCCGCGACTCCCGTAGGCGCCGCGATGACGAGCTGCTTCGAGGTGTGCCACGCGAGGTGGTTGAGCAGCGTCGACTTGCCGGTACCGGCGCGACCCGTCACGAAGAGGTGGTCGCGCGTGTGCTCGATCGCGTCGAACACACCCTGCTGCTCCGGGGTGAGGACGATCGTCACTGCTTCGCCCCCTGCTCTGCGTCACGCTCGAGCTGCGCCTCCTGCTCGCGCCGGTCCTGCTTGCGCTTCTCGAGCGCCGCAGTGCGGTCGGCCATCACCTTCAGCTGCGCGTTGTACGCCTCGAGCTCCGCGTCGCCGTCCCGGTCCGCCTTCCGGTCGCGCCGCTTGGCTTCCCGATCGTCGGAGCGAGACCACGAGAACGCGACGAGCATGGCGAGGATGACCGTCGGCACCTCGCCGACACCCCAGGCGATGGCGCCGCCGATCTGCTGGTCGGTGATCGCATCCGCACCCCACGGCCGGCCCATCGCCCCGTACCAGTCGGCGAGCAGCAGCCCCGTTCCGCTCATGATGCTGAGGCCGAAGAACGCGTGGAACGTCATGACGAGCACCAGCGCGATGAGGCGCATCGGGTAGGGAGCTCGGGTGCCGATCGGGTCGATGCCGATGAGCGCGTTCGCGAACAGGTAGCCGACGATGAGGAAGTCGGCGATCATCCACATGTGCCCGACGTGGTCGGTCACCGCCCAGCGGAACAGCGGCGTGTAGTAGAAGACGAGCAGCGAGCCAGCGAAGACGACGGCGGAGACGATGGGGTGCGAGAAGAACTTCGCCCACTTCGAGTGCACGAACTTCAGCGCCCACTCGCGGGTCCCCATGCTGCCGTCGTGTCGCGCGTGCACGGCGCGAAGCAGCAGCGTCATGGGCGCTGACAGCACGAACATGATCGGCACCAGCATGGTGAGGAACATGTGCTGCGTCATATGGAAGCTGAAGACGAACTTGCCGTAGACGATGAGCGAGCCGTTGACGAGGTAGAGCAGGATGAGGATGCCGAGGACAAACGAGATCGTGCGTCCCAGCGGCCACTCGTCGCCGCGGCGGCGGAGGCGCAGCACACCGGCGATGTAGAAGAACAGCGCGAAGAGGCACAGGGTTGTCCACATGGGGTCGAGGCGCCACTCGGTGAGCAGGCGGAAAGGCTCGAACTCGGGCGGAAGCGGGTCGCCCGTCAGCAGCTGGGCCGGTGACGGCGACGCGAGCTGGTCTGCCGTGACCTCGGTGACGGGCGACGGCGTCCGGCCCAGGGCCGCCGCCGCACCGGAGGCGATACCCATGAAGGCGAGCTCAAGCGACACGAGCCACACGAGCGGCTTGCGAGTGGATGCGCCCTGCTCGACCGCGGCGCGCATCCGGTTGATGAGTCCGCGCCGCTGCGCCCAGCCGATGAAGCCGAGCACGATCAGCACAACCGCCTTCACGATGACGATGACCCCGTATGGCGTGACGAGCTCGGCGAACGAGCCGATGTTCGCGACACTCGCGACGACCCCGGACGCGGCGACCACGATGAAGGCGATGAGTGCGAGCGTCGAATAGCGTTCGAGCACCGCCAGACGACGGACGTCGGGCAGGCGCGGGGCGAGGATCGCCACGACGAGCAGCCCTCCGAGCCAGAGCGCCGCACCCATGTAGTGCAGGGTGATGCCGCCGACGACGGTCTCGTGGTTCGCGGCACCCGCGGCGTGCCCCTGCGCTCCGAGCGGCCAGAGGCAGAAGAACGAGAACGCCGCGGAGAGGCCGACCATCCAGGCGCTGCGACTCGCGAACACGACGATCGACAGCACGAGGACCATGCCGACCGCGAGCACCCAGGCCTGGCCGAGCTCCAGCGACGTGAAGAAGAACAGGAGGCCCTGGCCGAACGCCGCGTCGAACGAGAACGCCGCGTTGGAGATCTGCAGGTACGTGAGGAACGCCGCGGCGAACGTGGAGACAACCCAGGCGGCGGCACCGGACGACGCGATCGTCATCGCGCGCTCGAACTCCGGCTGCTTTCGGCTGGCCGCCCACGCGGCAAGCACCAACGCGCCGATCGTGACCGACGCCGACAGGTTCAGGGCCAGGCGCGCGATCGGCACACCCCACATGACGACGGGGCCCGGGTCGGAGACGATCAGTGCCTTCGCACCGCCGCCGTAGGCGAGGCCCCAGACGACCGCGGCGAGGGCGGCGAGGAGGAAGAGCGCGGGGCCGAGGACAACCATCCGCTTCGTGTGGAGCGACCAGGAGTCCGCGTTCGCGCGATTGCGCTCAGCCTTGCTGGCGGTCTTGTCTGCGGCTGCCGCCGTCTTCTCGTCTCTGGAACCGGGGACGAGGGGCGTAGGCATGATCATCAAGTGTAGATCGTCGCCGCCGGACGGGCTCTTCATCCACAGGCGGATGCACACGGCGGGCGCCGCGGGGGCGGGGCCCCGCGGCAATCTCCGGGTGGCCTTCACGCGCGCGGATGGCTTCCAACCCATCCGCGCGCGTGGAAGCCATCCCGAAACCTGGCAGTCGCGGCAACTCGGCGGAATCGAGCACATCGGAATCGAACACACCGGAATCGAGCACACCGGATGGGCCTGCGATGGCGGCACGGATGCGGTGCGAGCCGCGAACGCGAACGCGGGGCCGCTCCCGAGTGGAAGCGACCCCGCGTGCGTTCAGGCGCGAAGACTACTTAGCTGCGGCCTTGAGCTTCGAGCCAGCCGAGATCTTGACGCCCTTCGAGGCGGCGATCTGGATGGCTTCACCCGTCTGCGGGTTGCGGCCGGTGCGTGCGGCACGAGCGGTCTGCTCAACGGAGAGCCAGCCCGGGATCGTGACCTTGGTGCCCTTGGCAACATTCGAGGCGAGCTCGCTGAAGAGTGCGTCGAGGACGCTTCCAACAACAGCCTGGCTCTGGCCGGTCTCAGTCGCGATCGCGGCAACGAGTTCGGTCTTGTTCACAGTCTTGTCTGCCATATGTCCTCCTTAGGACGCAGCCCCGCCCTTGCGAGTGCAGCATGTTGGGTTCAGAAGTCCTGCAGTTCCGCGGGATTCCGCGGCAGGACCTTCGTCAACCTACCAAAACCCGGGGCCCTGGCATGCAGATTCGCCTGACACGCCGCGTCTTGCCACCCAATTCACCGGTTTGGGGCCCTTCTGGACCGGATCGATGCCCGGATCGGCGCTGAAACGCCGGAGCCGCGAGGTGTGCGCTCGGCGGCGTCGACCCTCACTCAGCGCCGCTTGATCTCCGGGAAGTCATCGTCGCGCCATTCGCCGTCGAGCCGCGCGCCCTCAGCCTCGATCTCCCGGTTTCGGAGTTCGACGCGGCGGATCTTGCCTGACGCGGTCTTCGGCAGCTCGAAGAACTCGAGACGCCGGACTCGCATGTACGGCGGCATGACGGCACGAGCATGCCGGAGCACCTCGAGGGCAGTCTGCCGGTTGGCCTCCCAGCCCGCTGCGAGCGTCACGTAGGCCTTCGTGATGTTGAGCTTCGTCGCGTCCGGCGCTCCGACGACACCCGCCTCGGCGACGGCGTCGTGCTCGAGCAGGAGACTCTCGACCTCGAACGGCGACACCTTGAAGTCGGAGGACTTGAAGACGTCGTCGGTGCGTCCGACGAAGGTGATGCATCCATTCTCGTCCCGAGTCGCGACGTCGCCCGTGTGGAAGAAGCCGTCGCGCACCGCGTTGTCGGTCGCCGCGGGCGAGCCCAGGTACTCGGTCATGAGGTTCACGGGGCGCTGGCCGCGCATGTCGAGGCAGATCTCGCCCTCGTCGCCCGCCGTTCCCGTGACGGGGTCGAGCAGCACGACGTCCATGCCCGGCAGCGGATGCCCCATCGCGCCTGGCTTGATGACGGACCCTGGCGCGTTCGCGATGAGCGCCGTGGTCTCGGTCTGTCCGTAGCCGTCGCGGATCTCGAGTCCCCACCAGTCGTTGATGCGCGCGATGACCTCGGGATTGAGGGGTTCGCCGGCGGAGAGCAGTTCACGCATGGCCCGCGGCTTCTCGCTCCTGCCGTGCTGCACGAGGATGCGCCAGACCGTCGGCGGCGCGCAGAACGAGGTCGCACCGGCCTTGTCGAGCTGCTCGAGCAGCAGCTGCGCATCGAACCGCTCGTAGTTGACGACGAACACGGTGGCCTCCGCGTTCCAGGGCGCGAAGAAGCTGCTCCAGGCGTGCTTGCCCCAGCCGGCGGCGCTGATGGCGAGATGCACCCCGCCAGGCTCCACGCCGATCCAGTACATCGTCGAGAGGTGCCCGACGGGGTACGAGCGGTGCGAGTGGACCACGATCTTCGGGTGACTCGTCGTGCCTGACGTGAAGTAGATGAGCGCGGCGTCGTCGCTTGCCGTCTGCTTCACGACCGGCGCATCCGGTGCGTCGTAGATGTCGTTGAAGTCGAGCCACGAGTCGCGGGCTGCGCCGTCGAGCCCGGCACCCACCTGCACGATGCGGTAGCTGCCGATGACGTTGTCGAACTTCGCCGCGTCGGCCTCCTCTGCGATGACGAGCCGGACCCTGGCTCGCTCGACGCGGTCGTCGAGGTCGTGCGGGCCGAGCACAACGGAGGTGGGCAGGATCACGGCGCCGAGCTTCAGCGCGCCGAGCATCGCCTCCCACAGCTCCCGACGGTTGCCGAGCATGAGCATGACGACGTCGCCGCGGCGGATGCCCTGGGCTTCGAGCCAGTTCGCGACCCGGTTGGAGCGGCGGCGGAGGTCGTCGAAGCTGTACTTCGCCTCGCTGCCGTCGGCTTCCACGATCCACAGCGCTGTACGGTCGTTGCCCTCGGCGATCTCGTCGAACCAGTCGAGGGCCCAGTTGAAGCGGTCGCCGACGTCTGGCCACTCGAACTCCCGGCGCGCCCGCTCCGCATCCGTGCGGAGGGCGAGCAGCTGGTCACGTGCGCTGCGGAAGGCGGAAACACCTCGAACATCTGACATGCGTGCCATTCTCACGCACGCCACCGACATTGCGCCGCCGATCCGGAGGCTCGCGGGCAGGTCGGCGCAACGATCAGCGAGGCGGCAGGTAGTCGAGGAGCTCGCCCGGCTTGCATTCGAGCACGGCGCAGAGCCTCGCGAGCGTCTCGAAGCGCACGGCCTTGGCGCGGTTGTTCTTGAGCACCGACAGGTTGACGACGCTGATGCCGACACGTTCGGACAGGTCGACGAGGGTGATGCCGCGCCTCGCCATGATCTCGCCGAGGTGGCACACGATGTAGTGCGGCTCCTCGAGGGGCTCCGGCACCATCAGACGAGGCCTTCCTGGTCCTGCTCCAGGCGCGCGCCACGGCGCATGATGAGGTTCACGACGAGCAGGATCACGAGGATGAGGAGGAACGTCCACGTCTGGTCGAGGATGGTCGGCTCAGGCGCGTCGGACCCGCTCCACCCGAGCTTCGCGATCGTCCAGTTCGTGCCGAGGAGCTCGAAGAAGCCCGGGGCCGCGAGGGAAGCGACGACCAGCCCAGACGACCAGTCGAGGAGGCGGATGCTCTTGCGTCCGAAGAAGTCGCCCTTCGCGAGGTTCCTGGCGAAGAGGAGGAGCATCCAGACTGCGGCGAGGCTCAGGACGGCGCCGATGATCTGTCCGATGAGGAGCAGCACGAGCGCGCCGGTTGGCAGGAGATCCCCGGCGACGAGGATCGTCGAGGCACCATCGAGCGGGACGTCGGCCCCCACGGGGGTCGGGAGGGAGACGGATGTTCCTTCGAACGACGCGTTGACGCGCACGCTGCCGTCGACGAAGTAGCCGATGACGTTCTCGAGGGGCTTCAGGACGACGAGGCCTGCTGCGACGATGCCGAGCGGCCAGAGGTAGCCGAGCTCCTTCGCTTCGCGGTCGGTGCCTGCCGAATTCTGTCGTGCGTTCATGGTCTTCCTCCATATCGTTTCTCGTTATGCATAACGATAAACGATATGGCCGGATGTGCAACCCCTGGCTCGCATCCCGCTTCGGGATGGCTTCCACGCTTCGGGATGCTTTGCAACCCATCCGGAAGCGCGCAACCCATCCCGAAAGTGGCGCGACGGAACGCACGAAACCCCCGAGCGAAGACGCTCGGGGGTTTCGGGGAAGCACTACGCCATCGCTGGCGGGCTGGTGGTTACCAGCTCGACTTCGTGATTCCTGGAAGCTCACCGCGGTGAGCCATGTCGCGGAAGCGGACACGCGAGATGCCGAACTTCGAGACGTGGCCGCGGGGGCGTCCGTCGATGCTGTCGCGGTTGCGGACGCGGACCGGCGAAGCGTTGCGGGGAAGCTTCTGCAGGCCGACGCGAGCTGCCTCGCGCGACTCGTCGGTGCCGTTCGGGTCGACAAGAGCCTTCTTCAGCTCTGCGCGGCGTTCCGCGTAGCGCTCGACGATGACCTTGCGCTGCTCGTTCTTGGCGATCTTGCTCTTCTTGGCCATGTTTAGCGCTCCTCTCGGAATTCGACGTGCTTGCGGATGACCGGGTCGTACTTCTTGAGCACGAGGCGGTCAGGCGTGTTGCGACGGTTCTTCTTCGTCACGTAGGTGTAGCCCGTTCCAGCGGTGGAGCGGAGCTTGATGATCGGACGTACGTCCTGGCTCTTCTTCGCCATTAGAACTTGACTCCCTTCGCACGAAGCTCAGCGACGACGGACTCGATGCCGCGTGCGTCGATGACCTTGATGCCCTTAGCCGAAAGCGTCAGCGTGATCGTGCGCTTCATGGAAGGCACGAAGTACTTCTTCTTCTGGATGTTCGGGTCGAACCGACGGTTGGTCCGTCGGTGCGAGTGCGAGATGTTGTGACCGAATCCGGGAACCGCCCCGGTCACCTGGCACACTGCTGCCATTGTTTCCTCCGTAGATACCGCGGGAACCAGAAGGCCCCGCCCAAGATCTCTTGTCTGCGTCGGTGGCGGTTGCACACCAACACGGTCGCGCCAGAGGGGAACCCCGGCGCACCAAGGGTCGAGCTTAGGCGACACGCCCGGGAGAGCGCAAGCCTGGGCCGTACGAAGGCGCGCGAGCGGGGTGAAAGACTCGAGCATGGCCTCCTCCCCCACCTTCTCTCCTCCCTGCGGTCCCGTCACGGGATGGGCCGAGGAGTGGCCAGGCGAGGTGCCGTTGGTGCGAGCCACGGGCATCCGGTACGCCGCGGCCCGCAGGTTCGAGGCCCCGCTGCCAGCCCCCGACCTTACCGAGGTGTTCGAGTCGACGAGCTGGTCGCCGGCCTGCCCGCAGGCCCCCATGCCCGTGCTCGAGGAGGTGCTCGGCGGCGGCATCGGCGAGCTCGGCGTGGACGAGGACTGCCAGCGACTCTCGATCACGCTGCCCGGCGACCTCGCTCCGGGCGAGCAGCTGCCGGTGATGGTGTGGATCCACGGCGGCTCGTACGTCTCGGCAGCCGGTGACGCCGCGGTCATGGATCCTGCTCCCCTGGTCGCGGAGCAGCGCGTGGTCGCGGTGAACGTGACGTTCCGGCTCGGCCTGTTCGGGTTCCTGGGTGGCTCGGATGCGCGCCCCGCCAACCTGGGGCTGCTCGACATCGTCGAGGCGTTCCGCTGGGTGCAGCGCAATATCTCGGCGTTCGGCGGCGACCCCGCCCAGGTCACGGCGTACGGGCAGTCTGCCGGTGCGCACGCGATCGCGCAGCTGATGGCGCTGCCGGAGGCCCCGAGCTTGTTCCGGCGCGCGATCATCCAGAGCGCTCCACTCAACGTGGAGGGTGGCCGCGAGGAGATGCAGGGCAGGATGCTCGAGGCGACCGCCGAGCTCACTGCCGAGAGTCCCGTGGCAGCAGTGGTCGGCGCGCAGGCCGCGGCGCTGCGCGCATCCGCCGAGTACGGCCTGCAGGGCGCGATGTCGTTCAGCCCACAGCACGGCTCGGACCCGCTGCCGACCACTGCAGGCGTGCTCGCGGGTCGCGATGCGAACGCGCCCGCGATCGACCTGCTCATCGGGTACACGTCGGAGGAAGCGCTGCTGTTCGTGCCGCGCATCCCCGCCACCAAGCGGCTCAGCGAGCTGCCGGTCGTCGGGAGGCCGCTGACGAAGGCGGTCGTGAGCGCGCTCACCTGGCTCGTCTACCGGCGCGACGCGGCACGGTTCGCGAGGCGGCACCTGCGGGCCGGCGGGCGCGCATCCACCTACGTCGTCAGCTGGAGGGCGCCGCACAACGTGTGGGGTGCCTGCCACATGATCGACCTGCCCCTGCTCTTCGGGAGCGAGCAGACGTGGAGCCGTGCCCCGCTCGTGCGAGGCGCCAGCTGGGCTGAGATCGACCGCGTTGGCAAGCGGATGCGCGCCGTCTGGGCCGACTTCGCGCGCGGCACCCTGCCCGCCGAGGCCGACAGCATCCCGGGCGCCGCGAGCTTCCGTCGCCGTGGCTGAGCGCCGCCGCTCCGCTGCCCCACGCCTGCCTTCTCGCCTCGCCCCGCGCGCCTCCCATCCGCGAGTCGCCGGAAACGGTCGCGAAGAGCCGGCCAGAACGACCGTTTGAGGCAGCTCGCGGACCGCGTTCGACCGTGTGAGGCGACTCGCGAACCCCGACGTGCCGCTAGGACAGGAACGCGAGCGCCACCGGCGCGATGATCAGCGCGGGCAGCAGGTCGCCGACCGGGATCGCCCTGAGCGGGACGAGCCGCACGCCGAGGGCGATCAGGATGAGCCCGCCCACGGCCGAGAGCCCGTCGATCTGCGCGTCGCTGAAGACATCGCCCGCCAGGAAGCCGACGAGTGTGAAGGCGCCCTGGATGATCCCGACCGGGACCGCGGCGAACAGCACCCCCTTGCCGAAGGTCGAGGCGAAGGCCATCGCCGCGAAGCCGTCGAGCACCGCCTTGACGTAGAGCTGGTTGGCGCCGAGCCCCAGGCCGTCGGAGATGGGGCCGAGGATGGCAAGCGGGCCGACGCAGAAGAGGAGCGTGGCTGTGACCATGCCATCGACGAAGCGGCCGTCGCCATCGGATTCGGACTTCAGTCGACCACGCACCCAGACCGCCAGCCCCTCGAGACGATCCTCGATGCGCAACCACGACCCGAGCAGCGCGCCGAACACGAGCGACAGCAGGATGACGATCATCGCGAACGGGCCGGCCGCATCCGCGAGCGCCGCAGACCCCATGTCGGCGACGCTCATGCCGCCGAGCACGATGACGAACAGGCCGAGCACCGCGGTCACCGTCGTCTTCGTGCGCTCCTTCAGGCGGTCGCCGAGGAGGATGCCGAGCACGCCGCCGATGAGGATGAGCGCGACGTTCACTAGCGTCCCTGACCCGATGATCACCGTCCGATTATCGTGCCGACTCGCAGGCGTCGTGGACACGAGGGGATCCGAGACCCGAACGGACAGGGCCCGCCGCCTGCGTCGCAGAACAGACGGACGCGCCTGCTCGGTCGGGAGACTCTTCGCTCGACCGACCGCGGCCCGCACGGCGGATCAGGACATCGGGTGCGACTCCCGAGCGCCCCCTCGCGCGGCGGTGAGCGTCGCCTGGAACCGGTATGCGCTGGCCCGGTAGTTCGACGTGCTCAAGTGGAGGGGTGCTCCATGCTGGTTGTAGCTCAGCTCCTCGCCGACGAGAACCGGGTCGCTGGCATCGATGTCGAGGGCCGGAGCGATGCTGCCAGCGAGCGCGGCCGAGACGATGAAGTCGCTGCGTGATGGCGTCGCCCCGTGGCTGCTCATCAGCTCGTAGAGGGAACGATCGACGAACGACTCATCATCGAGCCCAGGGGTCAGCCACAGCGCGATGATCGATCGCTCCACGCAGATCGGCTCGCCCTCCAGGAGGCGGACTCGCTCGAGCTCCAGGACCCGGTCCGAATCGCGTGGCTGGAGCCGCTGGCGCTCTTCGTGGCTCGCGAAGCGCGTCAGCTGATGCGTGACCCGGGTCTGGACGATGAGCCCGCGGCGCCTGGCCATCTCCGTGAAGCTGAGCAGCTGACGCGGGGGCGGACCGTACGGAACGTTCGTGATGAACCATCCCGACTGCGCTGCGGGCGTGACCTCGCCCTGCGTGGCGAGCAGGGTGAGCGCCTTGCGCAGCGTCGAGCGGCTCACCTCGAACTGCTCGCTCAGGACCCGCTCCGGGGGCAGACGCCCGGAGGGACCCACGTCCTGGGAGCGGATGTACTCCCGGAGTCGGCCTGCGACGGTCTGCGTCAGGAGCGATGGCGACGCCCCTGGCGCGCGCCCGATCTGTGCGGTCTGCTCACGGTCTCCCATGCGGCAACCATACAGACCAAAGCAATCCAATTGGCCCGAAGTGTGCGCAAGCATTCCGCACAGTCTTCGCGCCTGCCTAGACTCCGAGGCAGTTCAAGCGACCAAGAAAGACCAATCACGCATACGGAAAGGACCAGTGCATGACCAGACAGCTCGTAGCCCTCGCCGGCCATGGCGACATCGCAGCCGGCATGCGAAGCGCCGCATCGCTCATCCTCGGGGAGCGAGACGACCTCCGCGCGTTCCCGCCATACAGCGGTGATGTGGACGCCGTCCGACGCCACGTCGAGGCCCTCCTCAGCGAGGTAGGCAGCACCGGCACGCTCATCCTCGTCAGCGACCTCGTCGGCGGCAGCGTCAGCAACACGCTCCTCGAGTACCAGCAGGACCCCCGGGTGCACCAGATCACCGGCATGACGCTCGCACTCGTGCTCGAGTTGCTCACGACGCAGCCCATCACCGCAAGCGCCTCCATAGACCCGGCGCTGATCGACCGCATCCGCGCCACCGTGAGCGTCCTGCCCCTCCCCCACACCGACCAGGAAGACGACTTCTGATGATCCAACTGCTCCGAGTCGACCACCGGCTCATCCACGGCCAAGTGGTCATGTCGTGGGTGCGCACCCTGGACCCGACCGCCATCCTCATCGCCAACGACGACGTCCCCTCCGACGAGTTGCGCAAGAGCACGCTGAAGCTCGCGAAGCCCGCCGACGTGAAGCTCGTCATCAAGACGGTCGCCGACTCGATCGAGGCGATCAACTCAGGCAGGACGGACAGCTACCGCCTGCTGATCCTGACCGACAACGTCGCAGACGCCATCCGCCTCGCCGACGGCTGCCCGACCGTGCAGCACATCAACCTCGGCGGCACGAAGCGACTCGAGGGGACCACTCCCCTCACCAACACCGTCAACCTGACCGAAGACGAAACCGCCGGCCTGACCAGGCTGGCCTCCCGCGGCGTCGAGGTCGAAGCGCGCGCCGTCGCCACAGACCGGAAGGTGCCGCTCAGCGGCAGTGGGAGCGCACCCGCATGATGACCGCGCTCACGCTCTTCATCGCCGCGCTGGGGCTCGGGCTCATCGACCTCTTCCTCGGCCGCAACCTCGCCATCCGCCCTATCGTCACCGGAACCGTCGTGGGGTTCATCCTCGGCGACCCCGTCACCGGCATGGCCATCGGAGCGACCCTCGAGCTCGCGTTCATCGGCCTCTTCACCGTCGGCGGCGCGATGCCGCCCGAGATCCTCACCGGCGGCATGCTGGCCACAGCTCTCGCCATCAACGCCGGAGCCGGACCGGAGACGGCGCTCGTGCTCGCCTTCCCGATCGCCGCCCTCGGCCTCATCGTGAAGAACCTCCACTTCGTCTTCGTGGCCCCCGCGCTGCTCCACCGAGCCGACACCTACGTCGAGCGAGGCTCGATCCGCGGCGTCAGCGCCATGCACATCCTCTCCGGGTTCCTCTGGATCTTCTGGCTCGCATGCGTGGTCGGCGTCTCCTACGCAGTCGGCAGCGACGCCATCGGGGCGCTCGTCGCCGCCATCCCAGAACCAGTGACGGTCGGACTGCAGGTGGCGACGGGCATCCTCCCCGCCCTCGGCTTCGCGCTCCTCGGCCGGATGCTCATCAACAAGAGGGTCATGCCCTTCTTCTTCATCGGCTTCCTGCTCGTCACGTACGGAGGCATCCCGATCGTCGGCCTCGCCGCCGGCGCGGCCATGATCGCCTGGGTCCTCGTGGACGCAGAACGCCGCCGCACCAGCGCGCAGCAGCCAGCACTCGCCATGAACGGAGCAGCAGACGATGACTTCTGACACGACAGCACCAGGCACGCACCTCGACGAGGTCAGCCCTGAAGCACCGACGACGCAGACCGGCAGGATCACCACCGCGGTCCTGAACCGCATGTACGTGAGGGCGCTGAGCATCGAAGCGTCGTTCAACTACGAACGACAGCAGGGCCTCGGGTTCGCCTACTCCATGATCCCCGCCGTCCGGGCGCTCTACGAGAAGGAGTCAGACCAGGCCGCTGCGCTCAAGAAGCACCTTGAGTTCTTCAACACCACCCCATACGTCGCCGGTGCGATCGTCGGCGTCTCCACCGCCGTCGAGGAGCAGCTCAGTCAGGACCCGAGCCTCGCGCCGTCCACCGCGAACAGCGTCAAGGCCGCCCTCATGGGTCCTCTCGCGGGCATCGGCGACTCGCTCTACTGGGGCACCATCCGGCTCCTCGTCACCGGCATAGGGGTGTCGCTGGCGATGGCGGGGAACATCCTCGGGCCGATCATCTTCCTCCTCGGCTTCAACCTGCCCGTGCAGCTCCTGTCGTACCTCTACCTGCGATCCGGATATCGATTCGGGACGAAGCTCCTGCAGCGCATCTCCGGCAGCGACGCCATGTCGAGCCTCACCTACGGTGCCGGGATCGTCGGGCTCATGGTCATCGGTGGGTTGACCGCCTCGATGGTGTCGGTCTACGTGCCGCTGCAGTTCGAGGTCGGCGAGGGAGTCAGCTCCATTCAGACGGACGTGCTCGACGGCATCATGCCGGGCATCCTCGGTCTCGGCGCCTTCTGGCTCGTGTACTGGCTTCTCGGCAAGGGATGGAAGACGACCTGGGTTCTGCTCGCCATCTTCGCCGTCGGGCTCCTCGGCGCGCTGACCGGCGTGCTCGGCACCGCGCCGTGACCACCCACTGACTGACTGACTGACCCACGAACTCGAAGGAATCACATCATGACGACGATGCTGGACTGCATCAACGAACAACCCCGCGTCTGCGAGCAGATCCTCGCCGACGAGGCGACCAGCTTCTCGGAGTTCGACCGCCTCATCGAAGACCGCCAGGTGAACCGCGTCCTCGTCCTCGCGACGGGGTCATCCCTCAACGCCGTGCACGCCGCCGAGCGCCACCTCGAGGTGGTCGGCGGCATCGTGACCAAGGTCGTCGAACCGTTCACGTACTCGGAGTACGAGAGCCTGGACAACGACTTCGACCTGGTCATCGCGGTCTCCCAGCGCGGGACCAGCTCATCGACGATCGACGCGGTGAAGGCCGCCCGGGACCGGGTCGCGGCTCCCATCCTCATCGTGACCGCCGACACACGGAGTCCACTCGCTGCCCTCGGCGACTGCCGTCTGGACATCGGCTGCGGCGACGAGGCCGTCCGCTACTCGACGAAGGGAGTCACGGCCACCGTCCTGAGCCTGCTGCTCCTGTCGGTTCGACTCGCGGAGCACGGACGCCGTGAGATCCCCGCCGAGCTCGCGCGGCCCGGAATCGCCGCGGCGGTGGCCTCCATGGGTGGCGTCATCCAGCACGCGGAGCAGTACTACGACGCGCACCGGGAGGAGCTCGAGGCCGCAACCCGCATCTCGATCCTCGGATTCGGACCGAACGTGGGCACCGCCGTGGAAGCCGAGACGAAGATCATCGAGACGGTTCGCGTCCCCGTCCAGGGCATGGAGCTCGAGGCGTACATGCACGGGCCGCTCTTCGAGCTGCGCCCCGAGTACACCCTCTTCCTCACCGAAGTGCCCGGGACCACGTCGGCTGAGCGCCTCCGTCAGTTCGCGGACTTCGCGTCAGGACACTGCGACCACGTGCACATCGTGACGTCGGGTGCGAGCACGGGCGCCACGCGAGAGCTGGCACTCGACGAGCAGGTCGCGGAGGAGCTCTCCCCGCTCCTGCTCATCGTTCCGTACCAGGTGCTCGCCTATCGGATGTCCGCGTCCCGGGGCATCGACCTCGTCGAGCCGGCGTTTCCCGACTTCCGCTCCGCCATGCGGACCAAGGTCGCCGGGTAGCCACGGCGCTCCGCGGGGGTGGCCAGCGGCACTGGTCATCCCCGCCCCCTGGCGCCGCTAGCCTTCGATCTCCTCCACGGAGAACACGTAGTAGGTGTGGCCGGGGGCCGTGACCTCGACGACCCTGCCGCCCGGGATGTCGCGGGGCTCGCCCGTCGTGACGTTCGGATGCTCCGCCCGCCACGCATCCACGTCGTCGACGAAGTACATGGGGCCGGCGGGACCCCAGCCAGGCTCGTCGTCGAGCATCAGCTCGATCTCGAGTTCCGGCATCTGCATCGAGACGGTGTGCTCGCCTTCGCGCCACGCCTCCTCCCAACCCAGGTCGAGGTAGTGCTGGACGGCCGCCCCCAGGTCTTCGACGGGCTGGAACTGGAACGTCAGGATCACGGTGGTCTCCCCAGTCGGCGGGCGGGCGCGGTACTCAGAATCTAGCCGCCCGCGCGCGTTCGACACCACGCGGCGACTCCGAATCGTGATGCGCGCGACGAGCGTCGATATCGTTCCGTGACCGGATGCGGGACGTCCGGTCCATAGGGTCGGTGCATGTCCCTCCGTCGCCTCGCCCCAGCGTCGACGCTCTGCGGCGCCCTCCTGCTGCTCGCCGGATGCGCCTCGCCCGAATCGGCGGCTGTCGCGCAGCCCGCCGCCAGCGTGGCACCCGCCGCCAGCGTGGCACCCTCCGCGAGCGCGGCACCCTCCGCGAGCGCGGGCGGGTCGGTGGCCGACGAACGTCCCTCGCAGGACGCGCTCGATGGCATCCCGATCGAGGAGATGACACACCAGCCCGTGCCGGTGCAGATGACGCAGTGCCTCACGCAGCAGGCGAAGTGGATCGATCTGCCCGCGGGGAAGACGTCGTCGGACCTGTACACCCGCATCGCCGCGCACGAGCAGGAGCTGCTGTTCCTGCTCCCAGACGAGGTCGGCGGCTTCGACAACGTCGAGGTCGCGGCTGGCCCTGGCCCGAGGGGCGCGGTCAGCGTGTCCATCGTCGGATCCGCTGACCTGGGGGACGACGCCGCGGCCTCGTGGCAGGCGCTGCGCGACGCGACGCCGGAGGTCGACGCCGCGGCGGCCGGCATCGAAGCGGAAGGGGCGTCGTTCGATCCCAAGCTGGTGGACTTCTCGTACGCCACGCTCTGCAAGGCCGCTCTGGCGGTGACGTCGATCTGGAAGGGCAACGACGACGGCCTGCTGTCCGTGCGCATGGATGTGGAGCTGAACCGCCTCATCCTGGGCATCGATGCTGCGGCCCTCTCCGACTCCTACCGACAGGAGCTCCTCGCGACGGCGCCTGCCGGAATCTTCGAGTTCGAGGAAGTTCAGTAGTCGGTTACGGTTCGAGCTCCCGCTCCGGGTGCTCGCGCGCGAGGTACGCGCGGCAGTCCCGCTTCGAGGCTGGGCCGAAGACCGACTCCCAGCCCTTCGGGATGTCGGCGAAGTCCGGCCAGAGCGAGTACTCGCGATGCACGTTCCTGAGCACCTGAAACTGTGCACCCGCGTCGTCCCAGGCTGCCATCAGCGGCCTCTGACGCATTCGGCACGTCGACCTTGTCCCCGCATCTTCGACCTCGCTTCAGCAGTGGCTTGTGCTCCTGGTGGAGCTTGGCGCTGTACCGCGGCGGGGGTCTGGGCAGGCGAGATGGAGCGTACATCCGCCTCCGAGGAGGGACATGTGAGCGGCTGCGGGGCGCACTCTCACCCCGCTTTGCGGCAGTCGCCCTACCGTGGCTCGCATGAATGCGACCACGCAGGCGGAAGTGACCTTCGGGAATCGCTTCGCACGAGAACTCCCGGAGCTGGCGAGGCCGTGGGAGGCGGAGCCCGCCCCAGCCCCGCGCCTCGTGCTGTTGAACGACGATCTCGCCGTGGAACTCGGGTTCGACCCGAACGTGCTGCGCGGCGACGAAGGGGTCGCGATGCTCCTCGGAACCAGGCTTCCTGAGGGGGCGACGCCCGTCGCGCAGGCGTACGCGGGGCATCAGTTCGGGCAGTACTCGCCGCGTCTGGGCGACGGGCGTGCGCTCCTGCTGGGAGAGGTGACGGATACGCGCGGACGAGTGCGGGACATCCACCTCAAGGGATCGGGCCGCACGGCATTCGCCCGTGGCGGCGACGGGCGCGCGGTCCTCGGCCCCATGCTGCGGGAGTTCATCGTCAGCGAGGCCATGCACGCCCTCGACATTCCGACGACCCGGTCGCTGAGCGTGGTCGCGACCGGGCGAATGGTGCAGCGTGACGACGTGCTCCCGGGCGCGGTCCTCACCAGGGTCGCGAGCAGCCATCTGCGCGTCGGCTCGTTCCAGTTCGCCCGAGCCACCGGCGACCTCGATCTGCTGCGGCGTCTCGCGGATCACGCCATCGCCCGCCACTACCCGGCTGCCGCGGAGGCAGCGAATCCGTACCTCGCCTTCTTCGAGCGCGTCGTGTCCGCCCAGGCGAAGCTCTCTGCGCAGTGGATGCTCGTGGGCTTCGTGCACGGGGTCATGAACACGGACAACATGACGATCTCGGGCGAGACCATCGACTACGGACCGTGCGCGTTCCTGGACGCGTTCGACCCGGACGCCGTCTTCAGCTCCATCGACATCCAGGGCCGCTACTCGTTCCGGAACCAGCCGCATGCCGCGGGGTGGAATCTCGCGAGGTTCGCTGAGACGCTCCTCCCGCTCTTCGCGGACGACGAAGACGAGGCCGTCGCCCTGGCCGAGCAGGCAGTCTCCGGGTTCGGGCCGGTCTACCAGGGTGCGTGGGTCGCTGGCATGCGCAGCAAGCTCGGGCTTCCCGGCGACGTCGCCCCGGACACGTTCGAGCGCCTGCTCGGCGAGCTCCTGGCCCTCATGCAGCGCAGCGGCGCCGACTACACCTCCACCTTCCGGGCGCTCGGTTCCTACGCCCGCGGCGACCGTGGCCCCGCGCTCGAGATCTTCGGGGAGGCTGGTCCCGCGTTCCGCACCTGGGTTCAGGCCTGGCTCGGGCTCAGCCCGAACGCGAGCGCCATGGATGCCGCCAATCCCGTATACATTCCGCGCAACCACCTCGTCGAGGAAGCGCTCGAGGCGGCGCTTGACGATGATCTCGAGCCCACGAGGCGCCTGCTCGCAGCCGTGACCGCCCCGTTCGACGAGCGGCCCGGCCTCGAACGCTACGCGACCGGAGCCCCGCCCGACTTCGGCGCGTACGTCACCTTCTGCGGAACCTGAGCACTCGCGGCGGGCAGCCCCCACGCGGTGTCTCGAGCACGGAGGATGCGCGCTGCACCGCCTCCCGGATAGCCTGGAGACGAGAGCCGCGCTCCTTCTCCCGATCAGCGCGGGCAGTGAGGTCAGAATGTCCAGCGATTTCCGCAGCCCATCCCGACGCAATGTGCTCACGACCGCCGCGTGGGCGGCCCCCGTCCTGGCGGTGGCGACGGCGACACCCCTCGTCGCCGCATCCCCGAACCGCTGCGGCACGATGGCCTGGACCGGCACGACCCGAGCCGGTGATGTGAGAACCGGCACCGCGTCCACGTCGAGCACGAGCTCCTCGACGATCACGGTGACGAGGGCGACGCTCGCCGGCTCGCCGCAGAACCCGACCGCAGTCGATGGGAACTTCAGCCCGCTCACCACGGCAGGCACCGGCGCCGGACCGGTCGGCGCTCTGCGGATGTGGCAGCAGTCGTCCGCCGCGAACGTGCAGGCGAGGCAGAGGCTGACCATCACGTCGAGTCGGCCCCTGCGGCAGGTGAAGTTCCTGGTCTACGACTTCGGACGCGCCAGCGCGACGACCAGCTACTCGGATGCTCTCGGCACTTCCGGCTTCGCGGCGGCCAGCATTGTCCGGCAGAACACGACCTCGGCGACAATCGTCGGCGCAGGCACGGTGGCGTCGCCCTGGAGTCGCAGCGCGAACTGGTCGGCGGAGCCGACGAGCACGGTGGAGGTCACGCTGAGCAGCACGACCGCCAGCGTGCAGTCGTTCACGCTCGAGTACTCGAACGCGGCGACGACTCCCGTCTCGGGGTCCGGCAGCCAGCAGTGGATCTCCCTGTCGAACATGGAGTTCTGCTTCTAGCCGAGTTCAACCGAACGGCCGATCCGAATGTCGGTGCGTGTTCCTAGACTCAGCGCATGACCGCTCCTCTTCCGAAGGCCCCGCACCTCGTGGACGAGCTGGCACTCGACGCAGCGCCGCACGGCGTCGGACTGACCGAGCGCGACCTCCGCTCCGCGGAGTCCTGGGGAGGCAGTCGCCGCTGGCGTCCGTGGATGCGGGCCGTCGCCGTCTCCCTCGGGTCATTCCTCGCGGGCGCGGTGGTCTTCACCCTGGTACTCGCCGTGGAGATCGAGGATCCCGCGTCCGATACGGAGTCGGGGGCGTTCTACGGGTTCCTCATCGTCAACGTGGTCGGCGGGCTTCTCGCGTGCATCGCCATCGGCCCGATCCGCGGTTCTCGCGCGGGGAACCTGTGGGTCGTCGTCATCGGCATGACCAGCTCCCTGGCCGTCGGGGCATGGCTGATCGCTGTGATGCGGCTCGGCGCGCGCCGTTCGCTGCCGTTGGATGCGCTGGTCGTGGCCCTCGTCGTTGGCGGCGGGGTCCTGTGGGACGGGTTCCAGTCCAGCGTGGCCGGCCGTGCGCCCATCGACGCCCCGCTCTTCTACATCATCCTCGTCGCCCTGTCGACGATCATCGCGCTGCTCTTCGGACGCTCCCGTGGCACGCGCGCCGCGCTCATCACCTCGTTGCGCGCGCAGGCCGCCTCGGCAGAACGCGAGCGGGCCGCGCTCGCGCAGAGCCGCGTCTCCGACCTCGAGCGCGCCCGGGCCGAGGAACGGGCCGCGATAGCCCGTGACATGCACGATTCGATCTCGCACGACCTCGCCGTCGTCGCCACGCAGGCAGGAGCTCTCGCGTACCGCAGCGACCTGTCGCCGGAGATCGTGCGGGAGACGGCCGCCACGGTGCGGGAGTCGGCGGCACGCGCCAACACTCGTCTCCGCGAAGTGCTCACGGGCATGCGCGAGCCAGACGGCACCGGTCGAGGCGACGCCCCCCTCCCCGACCTGCGAGCCCTCGAGTCGCTCCTCACCGAGGGCGCGCCCCACCAGAATCCCCCGTTGGTGACCTGGCGCGACATCGAGCCAGGTGACCTCTCGCGGCTTTCCGCGGAGCGCATCCGTGCCCTCCACCGCACCCTCTCGGAGCTCCTCGTCAACGCTGGCAAGCATGCCCCGGAGGCGGGGGTGCACGTCGTCCTCGCCGGTGGCGACGCTCATCTCAGCGTCACCGTCTCGAACACCTTCCAGCCACCGGCGGCCCCTGCCCTCGGCACCGGCTACGGCCTCCTCGGTGCCCGCGAGCGCATGCATCTCGTCGGTGGCACCTTCGAGGCGGGTCCCGCCGAAAGCGGCGACTTCGTGGTGGAGGTGACGCTTCCGTGGTGACTCCACACCCTGGCACCATCAGCGTGCTCATCATCGACGACGAGGTGGGGATCCGGATGGGACTCAGGCTCCTCATCGACGGTGCGGAACGCATCCGCGTCGTCGGAGAAGGCGTCAACGGCGACGAGGCGCTCACCCTCGCCGCGCACCACGACCCCGACGTCATCCTCATGGACGTTCGCATGCCCGGCCTCACCGGCATCGACGCGGTGCAGCGACTCACCGACGCCGGGTCCCGCGCGAAGGTCGTGATGCTCACCGCGTTCGACACGGAGGAGTTCCTGCTGGATGCGCTCCGGGCGGGTGCCGTCTCGTTCCTGCTGAAGGATGCCCCGCCGGAGGACATCGTCGGGGCCGTGCTCGACGCGGCACAGGGCAAGTCCGTCTTCTCGCCGAGCGCACTCGACCGCCTCGTTCGCGCCGCCGCAGGCGGAAGCACCGACGAAGCTCGCCCCCTCGACGGCAGCGGCAGACGGCAGCGCGAGCCGGGCGCGACCCGCGACGACGGGTTGCTCGCCACCGTCACGAGTCGCGAGCGGGAGATCGCGCGGTACGTCGCGCAGGGCATGACGAACGCCGAGATCGCCTCGGCCCTGTTCGTCAGTCAGGCGACGGTCAAGACGCACCTGGCGAGCCTCTTCTCGAAGCTGCACGTCACCAACCGCGTGCAGCTCGCGTTGCTCGCCCTCGAATGGGAGGCAGCTGAACACGCCTGAGGCGTCGAAGCCCGGCGTGTACTCTGGGCGGCACAACCGAGATCGAGGTGAGCGCCGCAGTGACGAATGTCCCCTCCGCTGACGGCCCGCCCCGGGCATCCGCGCTGAACCCCGCTCTCATCGCGCTCGCGGAAGCAAGGCAGGCGTCGCAGCATGAAGCGAGGCGGTCGCTCGGCATCGGCGAGATGGATGCGCGAGCCCTCGCGTTCCTGGCGCAGAACCCCGGCTCCAGGCCCAGCGCCCTCCGCGCACACCTGGGTCTCACCTCCGCAGGTGTCTCGACACTCTGCGACCGGCTCATCGAACGCGGCACGATCCATCGCGACACCGACCCGAGCGACCGGCGCGCGAGCCTCCTCACGGTCACCGTCGACCTCTCGTCGAGTCCGTGGAACCGCCTCAACGCTTTCGACCGGAGCCTCGAGGCGGCGCTCGCCGCGGAGGCGGACCCTGCGACGCTGCAGCGAATCGCCGAGCTGTTGACGCACGCGTTGAGCGTCACGACACAGTCGCCCGAAGGGGCCGAGTCAGCCCAGACCGGTTAGGGGCGGGGGTTGCCGACCGCCGGCTGCTCCTCTGGAGGCGAGTGGAGCTCGGCGAGCAGCACGATCGACTTCGCCTGCAGGAAGGTGCACAGCGCCGAGATGACGGCCAGCTCCTGTGCGAGGGAATGCACGCTCGCGGCTGAGAGGTTCAGCGTGTGCTCGCGGGGCTCCATCGTCACCGACCACTTCGGGCTCTCGCGGGTGCCAGGTTGCAAGTAGAGCTCGGTGGGAACGTCCGTCAGCTGCACTCGCACGAGCCCCGTGTCATGCCCCTCGTCGCCGTCCTGCACGATGACCTTGACGACCCCGGGCTCGGCGTAGCCGAGGCTCTCGAACTCACGCGCCCACGACTCGAGGACTTCTTTGCTTCGATACGGCATTCTGGCCTCCGACCGGGGGTGACGGTATACGACGTCCAGCATCCCTCATCCGGGGCAGTTTCTCGAACACTCTTGCCTGCCAGCTGCTGGTTTGCCCTCCCGCGCCGAGCATCGCCTAGGTTTGTCGGGTGTCAGACGCAGAAACCGCCCAGCCGGAGCAGCACCCCTCGCATCGTCCGATCTTCTCGTTCTCGCGCCGCAGCGGCCGCCTCACGGAGGGTCAGCTGAACTCGTGGAACACGCTCGGCCCGAAGTACCTCGTCGACGTCGAACGCGCCGAGCTCGACTTCTCCGTGAGCCCTTCGTTCCGGGTCGACCCTGCCGAGCTGTTCGGCAGGGACGCGCCGCTCATCGTCGAGGTCGGATCCGGCACGGGTGAGGCCGTGGTCGCGGCGGCCGCCGAGCATCCGGAATGGAACTTCCTCGCCGTCGAGGTCTTCGTCGCTGGCCTCGCCCGCACGCTGCGCCGCATCGAGGACGCCGGCCTGCCGAACGTGCGCCTCGTCGAGGCGAACGCCGTCGAGGTGCTCGAGCACATGCTCCCGGCCGGCAGCATCGAGGAGCTGTGGATCTTCTTCCCCGACCCCTGGCACAAGGCGAAGCACACGAAGCGGCGGCTCGTGCGCGAGGGCTTCGGTGCTGTCGCCGCGAACGCCCTGCGCCCCGGCGGCCGCATGCGGCTTGCCACCGACTGGGAGGACTACGCCTTCCAGATGCGCGAGGTGCTGGATGCGGCACCCGAGTTCACGAGCGAGCATCCGAGCGAGTGGGCCCCGAGATTCGACGGTCGTACGCTCACCGTCTTCGAACGGAAGGCCGCGAAGGCCGGGAGGCGCATCCACGACCTCAGCTACGTGACGGCGGAGTAGCCTCCGCGGCCGACTCCTCCTCGCGTTTCCCAGAGCCGAGGCGAAGCGTCGCGGCGAGGCCGAGCGCGAGGAACGCGGCGGCCGTGAACGCCGACGCGCGGGTGCCATCGGAGAGCGCCGCCTTCGCGTCGTCCACGAAATCAGCCGTCGCGGGGTTCTCGCCGAGGCCAGCGATGGCGCCGCCTGCCGAGTCGACCACCGCCGAGACCACCTGATCTCGCTGCTCGGCGGGCACCTGGGCGTCGTCAAGCGAGGCGCCGAGGGATGCGCCGGTGGTCGTGAAGAGGATCGTTCCGAGGATGGCGACGCCAAGCGCCGACCCCACCTGCCTGGACGTGGACTGCGTCCCGGAACCCTGACCGGAGAGCTCGACCGGGACATCCTGCAGCACGACTCCCGTGAGCTGCGCGGTAGCCAGGCCGACCCCGAAGCCGTACACGAACAAGGCGGGGATGAGCCAGCCCCACTGCGCATCCGGGGCGATGATGAACCCCGCCCACGCGATGCCGACGATCTCCGCGAGGATGCCGACGCGCACGATCGTGACCGCGTTGACCTTCCCGCTGCTCGCACCCGCGAATCCGCTCGCGACGAACGAACCCGCGGCGAGGGCCAGCAGCACGAACCCGGTCTGCAGGGCGTCGAAGCCGAGCACGAACTGCAGCCACAGCGGCAGCGACAGGATGATGCCGAACTCGCCGAGCGCGACCACCATCGCCGCGATGTTGCCGTTGCGGAACGACGAGATGCGGAAGAGGGAGAACTCAAGCAGGGACGACTCGCCCCGGCGAGACCGCCGCACGCCGCGGACGATGAACGTGACGAGGGCGAGCGCCGCGACCCCGAACGCGACGGGCACGGGCGAGATGGGGAGGGGCCACTCGAACGAGCCGATCGTGAAGGTCTCGTTGACGCCCCACCAGCCGTAGGTGCGGCCTTCGATGAGGCCGAAGACGAGGGCCCCGAAGGTGACGACCGAGAGCGCGGCGCCGACGAGGTCGAGCCGCTGCCGCTGGGGCTCCTTGGACTCGTTGACGAAGAGGAGCACGCCGATGACGATGATGATGCCGAGCGGCACGTTGATGCCGAACGCCCAGCGCCACGAGAACTCCGTCGTGAGCCACCCGCCGAGCAGCGGACCGACCGCGGCCATGCCGCCGATCGTCGAGCCCCAGACGGCGAACGCGATGCCCCGCTCTCGACCCCGGAAGGTCGCGTTGATGAGCGAGAGCGTCGTCGGGAGGATCATCGCCCCACCGACGCCCTGCACGAGGCGGGCGAGGATGAGCAGCCCACCCGTCGGAGCGAGTGCCGCTGCCACGGAGGCGACGGCGAAGATCACGACGCCGATGAGCATCAGGCGGCGGCGGCCGACGCGGTCGGCGAGGCTTCCGAAGAGGAGCAGCAGCGACGCGAAGACGAGGGTGTAGGCCTCCTGGACCCACTGCACCTCGGTCGACGTGATGCCGAGCTCGGTGACGATCGACGGGACGGCGACGTTCACGATCGTCGAGTCGACGATGATGAGCGCCACCGCGACGCTGATGAAGACCAGCCCAACCCACCGACGACGTGCTGACTCAGCCATGATGCTCCAACTTCTCGGCAGGGGACGGGACGACGTGGTGAGGGTACGCCTCATTGCTTGCGATTTCGCTCAATCGTTTAATTACTTTGGGTGGGGCGCGCCTGAGTTGTGGTCTCGCCGTTCCATTCCCGCCCTGACGGTTCGTGACGTCCCCGAGCACACCATTTGTTGCGTGTCATGAACCGTCACACCCGTGACACTCCCCCGGGTCAGGCGTAGCCTCGCTCAGTTCGCGGAATATCCCGCGAAATGAGAAATCGCATCGGGAGATCTTCCATGTCGGCCAACACCCCCACAACAGCCGGAGCATCCGAAGCTGAGGTGACGCCGCGCCCCAAAAGCCGCGCGCGCAAGCTCCTCACGTCGTTCGGATTCCAGATCCTTGCGGCCCTCGTCCTGGGCGTCGTGCTCGGACTGGTCGCCCGCAACCTGGGCGACGACGCGGAAGGCAACCCCAACGGGCTCGCCGCGACGCTCGCCACCATCGGCAGCTCGTACGTCACCATCCTGACCGCCGCTGTCGTTCCGCTCATCCTCACCGCCGTCATCTCGAGCATCGCGCAGCTGCGCCTCGTGACGAACGCGGCCAGGCTCGCCGGCCAGACCCTCCTGTGGTTCGGGATCACGGCGCTCATCGCCGTGACCATCGGCATCGTGCTCGGCGTCACCATCCAGCCGGGCAACCGCGTCGACCAGTCGCAGCTCGAGACCGGTGAGCCCTCCTCGGTCGGCACCTGGTGGAACTTCCTCACCGGACTCGTGCCGCAGAACTTCCTCGGCATGGGCGTGCGCTCGCGCGTCGACGCAGACACCGGCGACGTGAACTCGACGATCGCGTTCAACGTGCTGCAGGTCATCGTCATCGCCGTCGTCATCGGCATCGCGGCACTCCGCCTCGGCAAGCGCGCCGAGCCGTTCCTCGAGTTCACGGCGTCCGCCCTCGCGGTCATCCAGAAGGTGCTGTGGTGGATCATCCGCATCGCCCCGCTCGGCACGCTGGGCCTCATCGCGAGCGCCGTCGTCAACTACGGCTGGGAGAAGCTCACGAGCCTCGCCTGGTTCGCGATCGCCATCTACATCGGCCTCGCGCTGGTGCTGTTCGTCGTCTACCCGATCCTCGTGAAGGCGCACGGCCTGTCCATCGGCCGTTTCTTCTCCGGCGTGTGGCCGGCAGTGCAGCTCGCGTTCGTGAGCCGCTCCTCCATCGGCACGCTCCCCCTCACGCAGCGCGTGACCGAGCGCAACCTCGGCGTGCCCCGCGAGTACGCGTCGTTCGCCGTGCCGTTCGGCGCGACCACGAAGATGGATGGATGCGCCGCGATCTACCCGGCGATCTCCGCGATCTTCGTCGCCCAGTTCTTCGGCATCGAGCTGTCGATCATGCAGTACATCCTCATCGTCATCGTGTCCGTCGTCGGCTCCGCCGCGACGGCCGGTACGACGGGTGCCACGGTCATGCTCACGCTGACCCTGTCGACGCTCGGCCTCCCACTCGAGGGTGTCGGCCTGCTGCTCGCCATCGACCCGATCCTCGACATGGGCCGCACCGCGACCAACGTGGCCGGCCAGGCGCTCGTGCCGATGATCGTCGCGAAGCGCGAGGGCATCCTCAACGAGAAGCTCTACAACGCGCCCCGCGGCGACGTCGCCTTCTCCGACGAGACCGACGAGGAAGTGGAGGAGACCATCCAGCGCTCCACCGGCTCGCAGAACGACCGCGAGCAGGACGCCTTCGAAGGCGCAACCCTGCAGGACGCGGAACGCCGAAGCTAGCCTCGGCTCAAGCCGTCAACGGGCGCTTGCCCTCGGAACCCCACGCGGGGAGTCCGGGAGCAGGCGCCCGTCTCACGTCTGCACTCTCCAACTCCTGATCTGCTCAGGTGACGACACTAAGAACGAAAACACCCGCAACGATCTGCTCGCTCGACCCTGAACTTCGGATTGCCTCCGTCGGCACCCGGACAATCAGCAACGCTCCATCGCCTGTAGCTTCGTCACAAAGAAAATCTAATCGCGGCGATTCGGACGCCTTTTCGAACACGCGAGAAAGCGCGCTGGCAGTAGGGACGGACGGGGAGCCCGAATTTCTGGCGCCTGATAACCACCACCGACAGAGGGGTTCATATGACACTCGCACCTGGCTGGCACCCGCACCCGTCTCGTCCTGACCTTCAGCAATGGTGGGATGGGAAACGTTGGCGCGAGGCCACCTGGCCGAAGAAGGTCGGTTTGCAGCCACTCGCGCGCTATCAGCCCGCGTGGCCTCGACTCGATGTCTCCAACACACCGCAGCCACGGTACGACGTCGTGGGTGAAGCCTATCGAGCCGAAGAAATTCTGGCAGCACTGGGCATGAACCGCCCGCCCGTTGGGCGGGAGGTCGAGCGCTTCATGAACGCCGAACTCATCCCTGAACCGGACAATCCCCACAGCCAATCCGGACTTGCAATCAGCGTCCGCATCAACGACCACGTCGTTGGCTACATAAGCGAGGAAGACGCTCCCCTCCTGGCACCCCACATCCACCGCGTCATCGCCAGCGGCTACGTACCCGTGACGAGAGCCCGTGTTTGGGGTGCCACTCGACAGAGTCGTAACGGGGTTCGGTTCAACAGCGCGATTCGCCTCGCCTATAGCCCGACCAGCGCAGGTGAGCCCATCAACTCTCCTCCAGGTCACCCATGTGTCGTACTTCCGAGGGGTCGCACACTTCAAGTCACGGGCGAAGAGCAGTATCTGCACGTCCTAGGGGAGTACCTCACCCTTGCACCTCGTACCGCAGTGCTTGTCACACTTCACCGGCAAGATTTCCTCACGAAAACTGGCCTTGAGCGGAGTGTCGTGGAGGTTCGACTCGACGGGGAGACCGTCGGCAATCTCTCGCCGGCCATGTCCAAGCAGTTGCTTCCGGTTATCGATCACCTATTCGAAGCAGGCAACTACTGGACTGCGGCTCTGGGAAGCCTGCAGGGCAATTCGCTTTCCATCGAGCTGAAGCTCGACGTAGCGAAGACAGAAACCCTTACCGACGAGTGGATTGAGTCCCCCCACCGCCAACCCCCGCAGCT
The DNA here is from genome assembly GCF_008831075.1 of Pseudoclavibacter terrae. Lineage (GTDB taxonomy): Bacteria > Actinomycetota > Actinomycetes > Actinomycetales > Microbacteriaceae > Pseudoclavibacter > Pseudoclavibacter terrae. Next base: position 205,786 of record NZ_WBJX01000003.1, read on the forward strand.
CGTGCCGGTGAGTACCAACTATCGCGTACCACCGGCATTCCGAAGGGCGCGAACTATCGAACCAGCCCCACAGCCGAAAGGCATCGGATGCCTGGCCTGGGTTGGAATTCTGATCGGTGCTCTGCTGTTAGCCGTGTTCTTGGCACCGTTTGGATCCTTGCTCTCGATGGCCATCATCGTTCTAGGATTTGCCTGGTCGAATTACCAAAAGAAACAGCCACCAACCCTCGTTGGCCAGCACACTCCAGGCACGGCAGACTAACTCGGAGCTTGGTATCCGTAGGGCCGGGCGTGCAACCCTTGCCGCATGCGCGCATCCACCTGGACTCCCCTCGCGATCTTCTACCTCGTGCTCGCCATCGTCGGCGGGGCCGTTACCTGGACGTTCAACGTCATGGCCGGCGCGGAAGGCAGCGCCTTCGTCGGTGACTACTTCGGCAGCGGACCCGCCGTCACGTCGATCGTGATCGACGTGCTGGTCGCCGCAACCGTGGGCGCGGTGTTCATCATCGTCGAAGGGCGGCGGCAGGGGATGCGGCGGCTGTGGGTCTACATCCTGTGCTTCGGCGTCGCGTTCGCGTTCGCCCTACCGCTGTTCCTCGCGATGCGGGAGCGACACATCGCGGCGGGGCGCGGCCGCGGCGCAGGCAACCGAGTCACCGCTCCTGAGCGACCCCACTCATAGCCGCTGAGGTTCCCGTGCGCTGAGCCCGCACGGAGGTCCGCCTGCTTGGGTCACTGCATAGCCAACTCAGAGGAGACCACCGTGCGCAAGACGATCTGGTTCGCAGGCGGCATCGCGATGAGCATCCTGTACGTCCTCCTCGTCGGCTACCTGACACTGCAGGTGATCGGTCTCGCCGCAGGAGCGGTGCTCGGGCTCGACAACCAGCTGACGGCCGTGACGACCCCAGGCCCGGGCCTCCTCCAACTCGGTGGAATCGCCGCGGCGAGCGCCGGCGTGCTCCTCGGACTCACCTGGGCGACACGACGCGCGGACCCCGCGAACCGGTTCTCGCTGCGGCTTGGCTTCGCGGTCGCCACCACGGCGCAGGTCGTCGCCGCGTTCGCGGTCCTCTCGCAGCGCTTCGAGGTCTTGAACCTCGACACCGGACCGGCACCGTGGGTCGAGGGCTGGCTGACCAGGGGCGGCACCGCCTCGGTTGTTCACCTCATGCTGATTGTGGCCGTCGGCCTGCTGTTCACGCGCCGCGAGCCAACCGGCGTCAAGCCAACCAGCGTCAAGCCGCCGAGCATTGCTCGGCCAGCCAAGCATGAGCCAGCTGAGGAGCGTCGCCCGTGAGTGCAGAGATGTCGGGTTGGATGGGCTCCGGCATGACCGCGCCCGTCCGGTCCGTGTAGCGCGAGGTTGTGAGCAGGATCTCCGATCCGTCGGAGAGCAGGAAGCCCTCGACTCCGGTCGCGAGCCCGTTGCTCTTCTCCCCGAACGTGCGGACGTTGCCCTGCCCTGAGAAGCCCGCGAGCACCATCTCGGCGGCGGAGGCCGTGTAGAAGTCCTGCAGGACCGCGATCGGCTTGCCCCCGAAGGCGTCGGCGTCGATGTCGGCATCGGAGTCGAAGCGCAGCTCGTAGCCGTCGGTCGAGGTCGCACTCTCCGTCGATACCGTGATCGCGTCGCGTTGGCCGTCGCGGTCCACGAATCCCGCAACCTCGCTCGTGTCGAAGAGCGGCGAGACGGCCCCGAGCATCGGGAACGCATTGCCGCCCCAGTTGCCGCGCAGGTCGACGACGAAGCCGCACGTGTTCGCATCCGCGAGCGCTGACAACCCCTCGACTCCGGTCCGTGCATACTCCTCGGCGAGGGGGCCTTCGTGTCCGATCGCCGACACCGTGATCGTGACGGTGCGGCCCTGCGTCGCTTCGACCGTGGGCGGGGCGCTCGGTGCCTCCGTGTACGCTGCTTCCCGCTCATCGGCGGGAAGGAACCTCGCATGCCGGCCACCGGCATCGAAGGCCGCCGCCGCAATCAGGTCGTGCGCCTCCTCGAGGGTTGTGGCCGACGCGCCCGCGGCGAGGAGCGCATCCCGTTCGGCCGACCAATCTCCACCCGAGTACAGGCCGTGCTCCTCCAGAACCTGGGCAGCCTCTTCGACAAGTGCCGCCGGGCTGACGATCGGCGTGGGGACGGGCTCCGGCTCGGGCGACGCGGTGCACCCGGAGAGCCCCACGGCGAGTGCGGCAGCCACCGTCAGCGAGAGGCTCGCGCGCACGCTCCGCCCGCCCCGCGGCTGCATGGCGACGTTGCTCATGCACCAACCCTACGGTTCGTGGCTTCGCCAGCGGGGCCCGCAGGCCGGACGCCCGGCTCCCCGCGGCCCCGCGTCTGACCGCGAGCTCCTCACCGATCGATGGAGGCCATGTTGGCGTGGTCGTGCCTGGCACCCGCCGCGGGCTCGAGCGACTCGAGGCGCTGCACCTGCGACGCCGAGAGTTCGACCGCGTCGGCTGCGGTGTTCTCTTCAACCCTGCCCACCCGACGTGTCCCTGGAATGGGGGCGATGTCGTCGCCGTGCGTGAGGATCCAGGCGAGCGCCGTCTGGGCTGGCGTCGCGCCGATCTCCTCGCCGATGGCGCGCACCTCGTCGACGAGACGCAGGTTGCGCTCAAAGTTCTGGCTCGTGAACCTCGGGTTCGTCTTGCGCCAGTCGTCGTCCGGGAAGTCAGCGACCGAGCGGATCTGACCGGTGAGGAGCCCGTGGCCCAGCGGGGAATATGGCACGAACCCGATGCCGAGCTCCCGGAGCAGCGGCAGAATCTCCGCCTCGACGTCACGCGTCCAGAGCGAGTACTCGGTCTGCAGCGCAGAGACCGGATGCACGGCGTGCGCCCGACGGATCGTCTCGGGGGACGCCTCCGACAGCCCGAAGTGCAGCACCTTGCCCTCGGCGACCAGCTCGGAGATGGCCCCCGCCGTGTCCTCGATGGGCGTGTTCCGGTCGACGCGGTGCTGGTAGTAGAGATCGATGTGGTCAGTGCCGAGGCGGCGCAGCGACCCCTCGACGGCCGCGCGAACATTCACTGGGCTGCTGTCGACGCCCGACTGCTGCTCGGCGTGCGAGTAGAGGCCGAACTTCGTGGCGATCTTGACCTCGTCGCGGCGCCCCTTGATCGCCTCGCCGACGATCTCCTCGCTGAGGAAGGGGCCGTAGATCTCGGCCGTGTCGATGTGCGTCACGCCAAGGTCGAGGGCCCGGTTGATGGTGGTGATCGACTCGGAGTGATCGAGCGCGCCCTCGCTCGTATAGGTGCCCGCCATGGTCATGGCGCCGAGTCCGATGCGGGAGACCTCGAGGCCTCCGAGAGTGATGTGCTTCATGAAAACGAGTCAATCCGCTTCCGCTCGAGGCAACGCGGCCCTGTTGTGAGGTGCACTGGCAAGACCCCTCTGACCGGCGAGCTACGGCGTAGGGTCGCTGGCATGGACATCCATGAGGACTTGAGCGCGTTCCTCACCTCTCGGCGGGCGAAACTCACACCCGCCCAGGCGGGGTTGCCAGACTTCGGCGGTCGACGCCGAGTTCCTGGATTGCGCCGCGAGGAAGTCGCACTGCTCGCAGGGATGAGCGCCGAGTACTACAAGCGGCTCGAGCGAGGCCACGCCGGCGGCGTCTCCGAGGCCGTGCTCGACGGAGTGAGCCGCGCGCTCCATCTCGATGAGGCCGAGCATGCGCACTTGCACGAACTCGTGAGGACAGCCAATGAGGGCACCCACCCGCAACGGCAGCGCCGCTCCAGGAAACTACAGCTCAGTCCAGCAATGCAGCAGACCATCGACGCGATGTCGACGGTGCCGGTGTTCATCCAGAACGGCCGTCTTGACGCGATCGCGACCAACGCGCTCGGTCGGGCGCTGTTCGCCCCGATGTTCGAGGATGCCCGCCCGCCCATCAACGCGGCCCGCTTCGTGTTCCTCGACAAGCGGTCGCAGACCTTCTACCAAGACTGGGAGAGCAATACGAGGCAGATCGTTGCGATCCTCCGCGCCGAGGCAGGACGCTCGCCCTACGACCGGGCGCTCAGCGACCTCGTCGGCGAGCTGTCTACCCGCAGTGACGCCTTCCGGAAACTGTGGGGCGCGCACGACGTGCGCGAGCACCGCGATGGGCTGAAGAGCGTGCACCACCCCGTCGTCGGAGACCTCGACCTCAGCTATCAGAGCATGGACCTCGGCCCAGACCGAGGGCTGCTCATGCTCGTGTTCTCGGCGGAACCGGGGAGCGCATCCCACGAGCGGCTGCAGCTGCTGTCGAACTGGGCGACCGGGCATCCGGAGCTCGCGCAGGCGAATCCCTCTGCGCGCACGAGCTGAGCTCGTCGCCCCGGACCACGACCCGGCGCTTGTCGACCGCTTACTCGCCGCACTCAGGACTCACTAGGCCCGACGGTGCATTCGGCCGGTATCGACGAGTTGTCCTCGTTTCGCTTGGCCAGTGGTGACTCGAACCGGGCCTGTGCCAGGATCTGAGCATGAAGCCAGTGACGAAGCTGTCGACCCTCACCGCGGCGATCCTGCTGCCCCTGGCGCTCGCAAGCTGCGCGACGAGCCCCGCTGAGACGCAGGAGTCAGCCTCCGAGTCCGGCACCGTCGCGGCCTCCGCGCCGACGTTCGCGGATCTCGAGGCGGGCGGGGCCAACGAGAAGGACCTTCCGAGCGAGCTCCCCGACAACGCGTTGGACGGGGCCGACCTCGACTCGGCCCGGTGGGTCGGCGAGCATGAGGGAACCGACGTGTGGCTGGCCGCACCCGTCGAGGGGAGCCTCTACGACGCCTGCATCCTGGCCTTCCCGGATGCGCAGAACTGGACCAGCGGGTGCGGCGGCGGTGTCTCCGGCCCCGATCAGCGCTGGTACGCCATCGTTCCCGACGGCGAGGCGCCGCCCGAGAACAGCGTCGCCCTCTCGGAGAACGTCTACGTCTCAGCGAGCTGATCTGCGAGACCGCCACCGACTAGCGGTGGAATGTCGGTGGCCGTGGGTAGCGTCAGCGCCATGCACATCATCCTCATCCCCGGCTTCTGGCTCACCGGCGACTCGTGGGCCCCGGTCACGCGAGCGCTCGAAGACGCGGGGCACACCGCGCATCCGCTCACCCTGCCGGGCAAGGCCCCGGGTGACGATGCGGCGGGTGTCGGCCTGCGCACCCACATCGACGCGGTCGCCGCGCTCATCGACACCCTCAAAGGCGACGTAGTGCTCGTCGGCCACAGCGGCGGTGGCGCGGTCGCCTACGGGGCGGTGGATGCACGCCCCGACCGCGTCTCGCGGGTGGTCTACGTCGACTCCGGGCCGCTTGCCGACGGCGGCGTGATCAACGACGGCTTCGAGTCTTCCGCCGGCGCGGTGCCGCTGCCAGACCGCAGTGTCTTTGGGGAGCCGGAGCTCGTCGACATGACCGAGGAAGTCTGGCAGCGGCTCGCCGACATCGCCGTGCCGGAGCCCGTCGGTGTGGCCACGGAGAAGCAGCAGCTCGGCGACGAGCGCCGCTACGACGTGCCGGCGGTCGTCATCACGAGCACCATGCCAGAACCGATGCTCCGACAGTTCATGGCCGACGGCCACCCCTACGTCGCCGAACTCGCCCGTGCGCGATCCGTGCGCATCGTCGAGCTCCCGACCGGGCATTGGCCGCAGCTCACGAAGCCGGGCGAACTCGCGGCCGCCGTCGTCGACGCCGTGACCGGCTGACTCGGCTGCACTGATCCGGGCCAACAACCGCCTGCCCGGCGACCGCCCCGGCATCGGGCATGGTCCCGAGGCTGCAGAGCGCACCGCACCCGCCGGTGAACGCGGCCGCGAACCACGCTCCCAGACTGCGATCTGCGAGAATCCGCGCATGCGCAAATGGCTGCTGTTGGCCGCGGCGATCTCCTGCGAAGTCACCGCGTCCCTCTCCCTCAAAGGGGCTCTCGATGCTCCCGCCCTGTACGCGATCGTCGTCATCGGGTACGCGGCGTCGTTCGTGCTCCTCGCCCTCGTTCTGCGCGCGGGCCTCCCACTCGGTGTCGCCTACGGCATCTGGGGCGCCCTCGGAGTCGCCCTGACCGCCCTCCTGTCCGCGCTGCTGTTCGCAGAACCGCTCACCGCGCTCATGGGCCTCGGCATGGTGCTCATCATCGGCGGCGTGCTGCTGGTCGAGCTCGGATCGCAGCGTGCCCACGACCGCGCGCCTCGCGGACAAGAACGCGCCCAGCCCTCTGGCACCGGGCAGGTGTCCGCCTGATGCTCGGCTGGATCCTCCTCGCGGGCGCGATCCTCAGCGAGGTCGGCGGCACGCTCTCCCTGCGGAAGGCCGTCGACGGCAGCCGACTCTGGTACGTCCCCGTGGTGATCGGCTACGTCACCGCATTCACGCTGCTCTCTTCGACGCTCGCGCAGGGAGTTCCACTCGGTGTCGCCTACGGCATCTGGGCGGCGGTCGGCGTCGCCCTCACCGCCGTGCTCAGCCACTACCTCTTCAAGGAGCCGTTCACCTGGATGATGGCCGCCGGCATCGCCCTCATCGGCGCGGGCGTGCTGCTCGTCGAAGTGGGCGGCCAGCACTGAGCGCCGACCGCCCCGACCTCAGCTTCGCGCCGAAGCGACGACAACGGCCTCAACGGTGAGCGGCGGCCCGTCCTGCGTGCGGCGCTCGACGATCGGGAACGCAGCGCCATTCAGCACGACCACAGGTGTGGCGAGCGAGCGAACCCTGCCGCGCACGGCCTCGAGATCCACATCGACCACCACGTCGCCGGCCTCGACGACGTCACCCTCGGCCCGCTTGAGATCGAAGCCCTCCCCATGCAGGTCGACCGTCCCGAGCCCGATGTGCACCAGCACCTCAAGCCCCTCAGGCGTCGTGACCCCGAAGGCATGACCGGTCGGGAACAACGCAGTGATGGTGCCGGATACCGGACTCCGGAAGTCGCCGGACGTCGGCTCGACGGCGAAACCGTCACCCATGGTTCCCGCGGAGAACGCCTCGTCCTGCACGTCCGAGAGCCGGATGATCGACCCCTCGACCGGAGCGAGAATATCGATGCGCTGCCCCGCGACCACCCGCGTCCCGGAGACGTCCGACGCCGGCGCCGCCGACGCCGCGCTCCCCGCGCCCACAGCATCGCTCTTCGGCGCTCCGTATTCGCCCTGATCCGCGTTGTGCTCCGCGAGCAGCGCCGGGGTGAAGCCCCAGAAGTAGGTGATCAGGAACCCGGAGACGTACCCGGCGAGCAACCCGACGACGTAGGCGAGGATCGCGTACCCCTGGCCGTTGTCGCTCTGCAGCAGCGGCAGCAGCGCCCACCCGGACGGACCGATCGCCGTCGCCCCGAACGCACCGGCGAACTGGTTGAACGCTCCCGCGACCGCCCCACCGACCGCACCGCCGAGGCAAGCCGTCAGGAACGGACGACCAAGCGGCAGCGTGACCGCGTAGATCAGCGGCTCCCCGACCCCCAGGATGCCAACCGGCAGCGCACCCTTGATCGTTGTCCGCAGGGACCTGTTCCGGTTCAGCTTGAAGTAGATCGCCAGGGCGGCGCCGACCTGGCCAGCCCCCGCCATCGCGAGGATCGTGAGCAACGGCGTGAAGCCCACCTGCTCGATGAGCGTCGCGTGGATGGGGATGAGCGCCTGGTGGAGGCCGAGCATGACAAGCGGCAGGAAGAGCCCGCCGAGCACGAACCCCGCGAGGAGACCGGAGTTGCTGAGCAGCCAGATCGCGCCGGCCCCGATCGCGCTCGCGATGTTGCCCGCGACGAACATGAACACGAAGATCGTGGCGAGGCCGGAGATGAGCAGCGCAAGCGTCGGTGTCACGAGGATGTCGATCGCATCCGGGATCTTCCCGCGCAGGCTGCGCTCGATCCAAGCGCAGAGGCCTGCGGCGAAGATGGCCCCGATCACGCCTCCCTGCCCAGGTGCGAGCACGATGTCCCCCAGGACGGGGAGGCTGTACTGCACGTCACTGATGCCGGCGAAGACGATGATCGCGGCAACGGCGCCGCCGAGTGCGGGTGTGCCGCCGAACTCCTTCGCGGCGTTGATGCCCGCGAAGATGGGCAGGAACGCGAAGAACGCCGACCCGATGACGGTCAGGGCCGGCACGATCGCCTCGACGAACTCCGGAGCCGTCCCGACGGTGACCCAGTTCACCAGGAGGCCGCGAACGGCCGCGACGATGCCGGCGCCGATGAGGGCCGGGATGAGCGGCACGAAGATGTTGGCGATCTTGCGGATGAAGTTCTTGAACGGGGTGTTGTTGCGCTGCTTCTGTCCCGCCTTGATGGCCGCTCCGCGAGCCGCGAGCGCATCGGCGTCGGCACCCGCCGCACCGAGCTGCTGGCGGAAGGCATCGGTCACCTTGGTGACCTTCCCCGGGCCGAGCACGACCTGGTACGTGTCGTCATCGACGACGCCGAGCACGCCCGGAAGGGACTTGATCGCGGTCTCGTCGATCAGGTCGCGGTCGACGGGGCTGACGCGCATCCGCGTCATGCAGTTCTCGACACCGGCAACATTGCCGGGGCCACCGAGCAACCGCAGCAGCTCGCTGGCGAGTTCGTCGTTTGCGCTCATGGGCATCCTCTTCTCGCGACATTGCTCGAATTTTGAAGAACAGTACCAGGATGCGAGACAAAAAGGTAAAAAAGTTCCCCACCGCGAGATGCCACACCGAAGGCTCTCCGTGCGCGACGGAAGCGCGCGACAAGCGCGGGACCGGCAAGACCGCCCCCGAGCCGACCCAGCGTGCCCGGAGGCCTCAGCCCCCAGAAACCGCCTGGTGCGTCTTCTCGATGGCAGCGACAGACGCCTCGTAGTCAGCCTGCGCGACTCCCGTGAAGACGCAGTCCACGACCATGAGCTGCGCGATGCGGCTTCCAAGAGCAGCGGAACGCAACGGTGTCTCCCGCGCCGCAGTGCGGAGGACGATATCTGCGAGCTCGGCAAGCGGCGACCGCTCGTGGTTCGTGATCGCGACCGTCGTGGCCCCGGTCGCCTTTGCGATGCGGAGGAACTCGACCACCCCGGCGGTCGCGCCGGAGTGCGAGATGGCGATCGCGACGGCCCGATCGTCGAGCACTGCGGCGGCGGTCCACGCCGCATGGGCTTCCGGCCATTCGAGGGCTATGCGTCCGATCCGCGACAGCTTGCGCTGCAGGTCGACACCGACGACGGAACTCGCACCGATCCCGTGGATGTCGACGCGAGCAGCGCCGGCAATGGCCTCGACGGCGGCCGCCAGGGCATCGATGTCCAGAACCTCGGCGGTGTCCGCGATCGAGAGCGTCTCGTTCATCGCGATCTTGGCCACCACGTCGGACAGCGAGTCGCCCGGAGAGATGTCTGCCGCCGGGGCAACCCCTGCGCCCGACGCGAGGCGCTCCCGCAGGTTCTGCTCGGTGAGGTCATGTCGCAGGTCACGGAACCTGCTGTATCCGGCGCGCCTCGTGAAGCGAACGACCGTGGTCGTCGACGTGCCGGCGAGGTCTGCGATCTCCGCCATCGACCTCGTCGCGAAGCCCTCTGGGTCGGCGAGGAGCGCCTCCGCGATGCGGCGCTCAGACGGTCGCAACGAGGGCATCAGCGCCCGAAGCTCGACCAGTACAGTGCGAGAACTCGCCTCTGCGTCACGTGTGCCCACAGTCCACCTGCTTTCCGGAACTAGCGTAGCGAGCAGGCGCACAGGCACGCCTCGGAAGTTTACTTACTTCCCTAGTGCAATTCGTGTACTTTCATAACTCAGGTTCGCACGGTGGCGACCCGAGGATCGGAGATGCGCATGCCCAACGAAGAGATCGCGACACTCGCAGCCCTCTCGACCGAGGGGCGAAACCCCCGAAGTCAGGACCTCGACACGCTCGACACCTTGCAGATCCTGGCACTCATGAACGACGAGGATGCGACGGTCGCCGGCGCCGTTCGCGCGGCACTCCCTGCCATCGCGCGGGCGGCAGACCACATCGCGGAGGCCAGGCGCGCTGGTGGCCGCCTGATCTACCTCGGTGCCGGGACGAGCGGCCGCATCGGCCTCTTGGACGCCGTCGAGTGCCCGCCGACGTTCGGGACCTCGCCAGAGGATGTGCTGGGCGTCATGGCCGGCGGGTCCCAGGCGTTCGTCCGTGCGGTGGAAGGCGCCGAGGACGACCCTGAGCTGGCGGGGCGCGAGCTGGACGCGATCGGCCTGCAGGCAAGCGACGTCGTCGTCGGCCTGGCGGCGAGCGGTCGCACCCCGTACGTCATCGGCGGCCTCCGAGCCGCCCGTGCCCGCGGCGCATCCACCGTTTCCATCGCATGCAACGCGAACGCCCCGATCAGCGCGGAGGCCGACATCGCCATCGAGGTCGTGACCGGGCCGGAGGTGCTCACCGGGTCGACGCGCCTCAAGGCCGGCACCGCCCAGAAGCTCGTGTGCAACATGCTGTCGACCGCGAGCATGGTGCGCGGCGGCAAGGCCTACGGCAACCTCATGGTCGACGTGCGCCCATCGAACGCGAAGCTCGTCGACCGCGCGCAGCGCATCGTCGCCGAGGCCACCGGGGCCGCGCGCCCTGACGCCGACGCGGCGCTCGCCTCAGCGGGGGACCATGCGAAGACCGCCGTGGTCATGCTGCTCGCCGACTGCGATGCAGAAGCGGCCGCCGCCCTCCTGCGCGAGGCCGACGGCAACGTGCGGCGCGCCGTCGAGCTCGCCGCTGGCTGAGCCCGCCGCGGAGCAGTCCGCGCCTCAGGATGCGTCGAGCCCGACGAGCTCCGCGCTGCGCTTCCACAGCCCCTCGATGAGGTCCTCGTCGAAGATCTGCGGGTTCACGTTCGTCGCGTGGTGGCGTTCGTCGTAGTACTCGCCCGCCTGCCAGGTGACACCCGGCGTGCCTGCGATGAACCACTCCAGCGTCTCACCGCCCTTCGCGGCGCTGATAGTGAAGAGCTTCGCGAGCGGGGTGCGGTAGAGCAGCCGCATGAGGCTCGTCGAATCGGAGGAGAAGTTCGTGCCGACGACCCCGGGGTGGAACGCGACGCTCGCGACTGGCCGCCCCGCGGGTCCACGGTGCAGCCCTTTCGTGAAGAGGATGTTGGCGAGCTTCGCGTCGCCGTAGGCCTTGTTCGCGCTGAAGCGGGCGTCGTTGTTCAGGTCGTCGAGATCGATACGACCCATGAGGCGTGCCGCGATGCTCGCCGTGTTGATGACCGCTCCGACCTGGACCTCCTCCAGCAGGAGGTTTGTGAGCAGGAACGGCGCGAGGTGGTTGACCTGCAGCGTCAGCTCGTTGCCGTCGACGGTTCGCGTCGTGTCGCCGAAGATCCCGCCCGCGTTGTTCGCGAGCACGTCGATCGGGCCGACCTCGGTGACAAGCGACGCGGCGAGTTCGCGCACCTCGTCGAGGCGTGAGAAGTCGGCGACAAACGACTCGGCGCCGATCTCGCCCGCGACCGCAGCCGTCTTGGCGGCGTTGCGCCCGACGACGACGACCCGCCACCCCTTGACTGCAAGCGACCGCGCAGCCGCGGCTCCGATTCCGTCCGAGCCGCCCGTGATGACGACCGTCTTCGCCTCAGCCACGAGCGTTCGCCGCCAGCACGCCCTCGAGGCGAGCGATGATCGCCTCGAGTCCGAAGTCGAACGACAGCTCGAGGCGGCGCGACGGCTCGAGCGACCGCGTTACGCCGTGGAGCACCGGATGCGCGTCGGGGTCCGCGGCCCACGGGATGGGCGGGGAAGCCGCATCCACGACCCGACCGAAGGTGAGCCCCTCGAGCACGGCGATCGCGACGAGCGCCTGCTCGTCGGTGAATCCCACCGAGCGGAACGTGATCGCGATGGCTTCGTACACCTCGAGCGTCTGCTCGTCGCTGACCGGCTCCTGCACCATGATCGGGAGGGCGAGCGGATGCTTCGCGAGGGCTCGCGTGTAGTCCTTCGACCACCGGCGCACCTGGTCCTGCCAGCTCATGGCGGCGAGGGCCGCGAGGTCCTCGTCAGTGGCGTCCTCGAGACCGATCGCCAAGGACAGCTCCGTGCTGATGAGCGCCCGGATCCCGTTCACGATGCCGGCTCGCCCATGCACGTGGTGGTACATCGACGACGCACTCACCCCGAGCTCTTTGGCAAGCACCGGAATGGAGAAGTCACCCTTGCGATCGATCTGCTCCAGCGCGGCCAGGCAGATTTTCTCGGGAGACAGGATCGGAATTCTCGGACGTGCCATGATCAGACTCCCTCGTTCTCAGCGCACGACATCTGCGCGAGCGTTCATCTCAGAAGACTATGACGCTTCGCGCTCGCTCGCCTCTTCGCATGGCGTCGAACGCCTCGTTGACCTCGCTCAGCTGGATGCGTTCGCTGATGAGCTTGTCGACGGGGAGTCGCCCTGCGAGGTAGAGCGCGGCGAGCTTCGGGAAGTCGCGTCCCGGCACGGTCGAGCCGTAGTTGGTGCCGAGGAGGCGCTTGCCGGTCTCTGCGAGGGCGAGCGCGTCGAACGACACGGGGGCGTCCGCAGGCGGGAGTCCGACGATGACGGCGGTACCGCCCGGCGCGATGAGTCCTGGCAGCGATTCGATGGTCTGCACGCGGCCGATGGCCTCGAACGCGTACTCGGCACCGCCGCGGGTGATCTCCGCCACCTGGGCCGCGAGGTCGGGGCCGGGAACGATCGTGTGGGTGGCGCCGAGCTCGCGCGCGGCGGCGAGCTTGTCCTCGTTGAGGTCGACCGCGATGATCGGGTTCGCGCCCACGAGCTGCAGCCCCATGATGATGCTGAGTCCGACGCCGCCGGCACCGACGACCACCGCCGACTCTCCCGCGTCGACTTCGGCGTCGTTGACGACCGTGCCGACGCCTGTCGCGATCGAGCAGCCGATGAGGCTGGCCACGTCGTACGGCACCTCCTTCGGCACCTTGATGGCGGCCGACTCCGGGACCACCGCGTATTCGCTCATGGTGCCTGCCGTGAGGTACGGGTACACCGGCTCCCCGTCGAGGGCGAGCGGCGTCGTGCCATCGGGCAGCAGGCACTCCTCGCTGCGGCTGCCCGTGCACACGAACGCGCGGCCGCTGAGGCAGGCCGTGCAGCGGCGGCACGGGTAGAACCAGCTGAGGATGACGTGGTCTCCTGGTTCGACGTCGATGACGCCCTCGCCGATGGCGACGACCTCGCCGGCACCCTCGTGGCCCATGACGGTGGGCGAGGGCAGCTGCCAGTCGCCGTCGAGCACGTGCCGGTCGGAGCCGCAGACGCCGGATGCGCCGAGCTTCACGAGCACGGTCCCCGGTCCTGGCTCAGCGACCTCGATCTCGCGGATCTGGAGTTCGCTGCTTCCCTCGAAGTGAACTGCCGCTTGTGCGCGCATGGTCAGACCCCTTTCCGGGTGGTCGTGTGCTGAGTGGTTGAAGAGGTTGCACCGTCGCCCGGCTTGTCCGCGAAGGCCCCGACGCCGCGGCGCCGGTGGAGGAGCTGGGCGAGCAGCAGGTAGACGCCGCCCGAGAGCACGGTGGCGGGCGCGGATGCGGTGAGCAGCAGGAAGAGCGGGTGCGTCTCGAGGGTCACCGGGTTGTAGATCCACAGGTAGAAGGCGGCGCCGACGACCACGGAGGCGATTCCGGCCCAGTTCACGCCTCCAGTGAAGTGGTAGGCGCTGTCACTGCGGAGCTTGTAGAGGTCTGGCAGGCGAACCCACTGGCGTCGGAGCACGAAGTAGTCGGCGAGGATCGCGCCGCACATGGCGGCGAGGAAGGCGCCGGAGATCGTGACGAAGACCATGAACTGCTGGTACATGAAGTCGGGGAAGAACGTGAGGATCGCGGGGAGCACGAAGAACGCGCCGCAGAGGAGCGGCCAGGGCACGCGCCCGAGGAGGTTGCCGCTCGCCTGCCTGATCGCGAGCACCGTCGAGTAGACGATCGACGACATGCTCGTGATGTTGGCGAACGAGATGAACAGCAGCATGAACGCGCCGAGGATCGGACCGCCGAGGGGCAGCATCCACACCGTCGGGTCGGAGTCGCCGAGTGTGAGCGCCGCCGCCATGCCGACGATCTGCGCGACGAGCGTGCCCACGATGAGGCCGGTGAACGCGGGCCAGAGGGCGGCCTTCGGGGAGCGGGTCATGCGCGCCATCGATCCCATGACGGGGTACCAGGAGAAGCCGACGGCGACGTTGAACTCTACGGCGAGCATGAAGTTGAGCTGCGATTCGTCGAACGGTGCGAGCGGTTCCGCGGCGAACAGCGCCTCCCATGAGGTGTTCGCGACGAGGAAGAACAGCATGAAGACCGTCACGAGCACGAGGCCAGGCGCGACGAAGCGGTTGAGCTTGCCGATGGTGACGGGGCCGCGCGAGAGGATGAGCCACGCGATGACGATCGCGACGAGTCCGACCGCGGTCACGAGGAAGCTGCCAGAGCCGAAGTCGGTGCCGGCGGCGCCGTTGGCGACCTGCGTGACGGCCCGACCGACCATGATGGCGAGCAGCGACGACCAGCCCATCTCCGTGACGAGGATCACGGTGAAGACCAGCACGCCGACTCCGATGAGCCCGAAGACGGGGCGGAGGATCGTGTACTGCTCGACCCCGAAGCGCGCGCTCGCGGCCGTCGCGGCCGGCACCATGATCCCGAGCCCGATGGCGTTGCCGATGACCATCGCGGCGATACCGTCCTGGAATCCGACGAGCAGCGCCGTCGAGCCGCCGACGAGGAACGCCCACGTCGCGATCGCGAGGCTCAGGTTGACCCAGCTGTAGTCCCAGCCCGACCAGATGCGCTCCTTCTTGAGGAGCGGCAGCGAGCCGAAGGTCGCGGCCTGGTCGAGTTCGGCGGATGCGCCCTCGATCTTGCGCGCGACCCCGCCGCGCTCGGATGCGCCGCTCACAGGATCACCACGAGTGCGCCGACGGCGACGAGGGCGACGCACGTGAGGGCGAAGAGTCCGATGTCACGACCGCTCAGCGGGTCGTGTGCGACGTCACCGGCTTCGGTGGTCGCGATAGTGTCGAGTCGTCTCGCGAGATCGGCCGTGATCTCCGGGTCGCGCATATCCATGGGGTCCTGCCCTCGTCGTCGAAACCAGATCAACCGAATTACTTTCGGTTTCGGCTATCTTGGGCGGTGTCACCCACCGTGTCAAGAGATATTCTCGGGACATGATGCCGACACCCGGCCAGGGTGGGACTCGACAGGCACCGAAACGATGTGAGGCTGGCAATGGCGCTGATTTCCGTACTGCAGGCACAGGGCACCGTCGGCGCGATCGACGACAACCTCAAGGCGCTGCGCTCCTTCGCCGAGCGGGCCGCCGGTGACGGCACCGACATCCTCGTCACCCCGGAGCTTTTCGCGACCGGCTACGCCCCGGCGAAGGTCGCCGCCGAAGACGGCTCCGCCATCCGCGAGCGGATCGCGCAGATCGCGGCCGACCTGCGGATCGCGATCGTCGCATCCACTGTCGAGCACACGGTCGAGCGCTCGGCCGGGTTCGCCGCGAACGCGACCACCGAACGCCGCTTCATCTCGGCGTCGCTCTTCGGCAGCGACGGGAACGAGCTCACCCGCTACCGGAAGTCGAATCTCTTCGGCGGCGAGGAGCAGGAGGTCTTCGACCTCGGGGATGCGCCAGCCGAGGTCATCGAGCTCGCCGGCCTGAGGGTGGCACTCGCCATCTGCTACGACATCGAGTTCCCCGAGATCGCGCGCCGCGCGGCCGTCGCGGGCGCCGAGGCGCTGCTCATCCCGACAGCCGTCCCCTCGACGGGCGACGTCGAGGGCGGGCAGCCGGGCCACTCGTACAACGCCGAGGTCATCTCGACTCATATGGTGCCCGTCCGCGCCCTCGAGAACGGGCTCTACATCGCCTACGCGAACCACTCCGGCCCCGGATTCACGGGGCTCAGCACCATCGCGAGCCCCTACGGCAACACGCTCGCCATGGCCGGCCGCGACGATGCTGAGCTGCTGAGCGCCGAGTTCCTGTCCTCCGAGGTTGCGAAGGCCCGCGAGGTCAACACCTACCTGCAGGACCTGCGCCCGTAGTCCCGCGCGCCACTCCCCGCACCTCGCCGGAGCGCAACCGCTGCCAGTCGAGTCGCCGTTCTGGAGCACCCACAACGGCACTCTGACTGGCAGCGATGAGCAGTCGCTGCCCACCGCCTCGGAGCCGCGCGGGCACCGTGCACTCGGCACCGGGTCAGGTGCGGCGCGTTAGCATCTGGCATGCTTCAGCGAACCCTCGGTCGTACTGGCCGCCCCGTGTCCATCGTCGGTCTCGGCACCTGGCAGCTCGGCGCCGACTGGGGTGACGTGGATGAGCGTGCTGCGCTCGACGTGCTCGGCGCGGCCGTCGGCGACGGCGTCACGTTCTTCGACACCGCCGACGTCTACGGCGACGGCCGCAGCGAGTCGCTGATCGGCACGTTCCGCCGCGAGAACCCCGACGTTGACGTCTTCGTCGCCACGAAGATGGGCCGCCGAGGCCCGCAGGACCCGGCCGAGTTCACGCTCGACAACTTCCGGGACTGGACGGACCGCTCGCGCAGGAACCTCGGCGTGGACACCCTCGACCTGGTGCAGCTCCACTGCCCGCCGACGCCGGTGTTCTCCAACGACGCCGTCTACGACGCGCTCGACACCCTCGTCGACGAGGGCGCCATCGCCGCGTACGGCGTCAGCGTGGAGACGGCCGACGAAGCACTCGCGGCGATCGCCCGGCCGGGAACAGCCTCGGTGCAGATCATCCTCAACGCATTCCGCCTGAAGCCGCTCGATCGGGTGCTGCCAGCGGCGCGGGAAGCCGGCGTCGGCATCATCGCGCGCGTTCCCCTCGCCTCGGGGCTGCTGAGCGGCAAGTACACGAAGGACACGACCTTCGCGGCCGACGATCACCGCACCTACAACGGCGACGGCAGCGCGTTCGACGTCGGCGAGACCTTCTCGGGCGTCGACTTCGCCACGGGTGTCGAGGCCGCCCGCGCGTTCGCGGCCGCGCTTCCCGAGGGCGTCTCTCCGGCTCCTGCCGCCATCGCCTGGGTCGCGGCCCAGGACGGTGTCACCAGCGTCATCCCCGGTGCACGCAACCCGGCGCAGGTGCACTCGAACACCTCCGCCGCGTCGCTGCAGCTCCCGGACGGTCTCGACGCCAAGGTGCACGAGATCTACGACCGCTTCTTCCGCGCGACCGTGCACACCCGCTGGTGAATCTGCGTCCGCGGAGCGCACGCCCCGCGGACGCCTCACCATGCTGTCGCGAGGGTTAGGCGGACGCTTCCGCGAGCGCCGTGCACTTCGGGCAGAGGCCGAAGATGTCGACGACGTGCCTCGCCTGCGTGTAGCCGTGCTTCGCGGCGACGCTCGCCGCCCACTGCTCGACCGGATCGGCCGTGATCTCGACGGCGGCTCCGCAGTTGCGGCAGATGAGGTGGTGGTGGTGCTCGCCCATCTCGCAGGCGCGGTAGACAACCTCGCCCTCTGCGTTCTGCAGCGAGTCGGCCTCTTCGCTCTCGCTGAGCGCCCCGAGCGTGCGATAGACGGTCGCGAGCCCGATGCGCTCCCCCGCGGCTGACAGCCGCTGATGCAGCACCTGCGCGCTCACGAACTCCGGCGACTCGGCCAGGGCCCGACGCACGGCCTCGCGCTGGCGAGTGTTCCGCTTGACGGGGGCCGCGGGTGCTGCAGTGGCGCCGCCGTTCTCGCCGTTCGTCTCGTCGCTCATATCAGCCGACGATACCCGGGGCGGATGCGCGGTGCGAGACGCCCTGCGCGAACCGCTGCGTGATCGCCTTCGCGCACAACGCGACCACGAAGATCGCGACCGCGGCAAGCGCCATCGAGCCGCCGGCCGCGAACGACAGCGACCGCGAGACCTGGAGCCCGACGACCGCCGCCGTGACACCGAACGCGCAGGCGAGCGCGAGCATCCAGCCGATGCGCTTCGTGAGCAGGCGGGCGGCGGCGGCCGGGGCGGCGATCATGGCGATCGCGAGGATGGACCCGATGGCCGGCATCGCGACCACGACGGTGAGCGTGATGAGAGCCAGCGCGACGAGGTCCCACGTGCCCTCTCGGAAGCCTGCCGCGCGGAAGCCGCGGGTGTCGAAGCTGGAGAACAGCAGCTCCTTGCCGAAGAGCGCGTAGACGAGCGCGACCACCACGAGCGCGCCGCCGAGCAGCCACACGTTGGTGGGGTTCATGGCGAGGATCGACCCCGTCAGGTACGAGTCGACGCGCACCGACTGGCCGCGGTTCAGGGACGCGAACAGCATGCCGAGCGCGTAGCCGAAGCTCAGGACGATGCCGGCGGCGACCTGCTTGCCCTGCCTCGGCACGCGCGAGAGCGCCGCCATGAGGGCCACGAGCAGCAGGCTGAAGATGGACGCGCCCACCACGATGTTGATGCCGGCGACGGCCGCGAAGACGCCGCCTGGGAACGTCGCGTGCGTGAGGGCGACCGTGTAGAACGCGCGCTGGCGCAGCAGCACGAGCACGCCGACGAGGCCGCTGAGGAGGCCGACGAGCGCACCGGTGAGGAGTGCGAGGGAGAAGTAGTCCACGGCTACGAGACCACCTCGGCGCGTGCTGGCGTCGCGACGCGGGTTGCCGTTGCGCGCCCACGACCGCGGCGCGACGACCCGAGCGCGGCCAGCCTCGTCGCGGCCACGACCACGAGGTACAGCGCGACGAGCACCAGCACGAGCACGGCGCTCGGGGAGGCCTGGATGCCCGCATCCAGCGACAGCCAGAGCCCCGCCCAGAGACCCACGAGTCCGCAGGCGACCGAGACGAGCAGCGAGACTGCGACGATCGCCCACACTCGGCGCACGAGGAGGCGCGCGACGGCGACGGGCACGATCAGCAGGGCGAGGACGAGGAGGTTGCCGACCGCGCGAGC
Source organism: Pseudoclavibacter terrae (assembly GCF_008831075.1). Lineage (GTDB taxonomy): Bacteria > Actinomycetota > Actinomycetes > Actinomycetales > Microbacteriaceae > Pseudoclavibacter > Pseudoclavibacter terrae. The sequence continues at coordinate 224,661 of NZ_WBJX01000003.1, forward strand.
GGCCGCGACGACCACCAGCGCGATGGCGATGTTGAGGACCAGTTCGTAGGCGAGCACCCGCAGGCCAGACGCTTGCGCCTGCTTGCGGTCGAAGGAGATGAGCAGCTGCTCCTTCCAGGTGGCGAGCACCAGCAGAATCGCGGCACCGCCGAGCACGCAGATCGCGACGATGTCGCCACTGGAGACGGTGAGCAGCTGCCCGAACAGCAGGTGCTCGAGGCCAGACGCGTAGTCGACGCTGCGCGAGACGATGACGATGCCGAGCGAGAACGCGCCGGCGAGCACCACCGCGATGGTCGCATCCGAGCCGATGCCCTTGGACGTGGCGATCGTCAGGGCCACCGTCGCGAGGAGCGCCGCGATGCCCGCTCCGACGTAGACGCCGTCGGTGCCAGCGGCGATGAAGCCGATCACCACGCCGGGGAACACCGAGTGCACGAGCCCATCGCTGAGGAACTCGAGGCCGCGCAGCGCGAGGGCCGTGCCCACGATCGCGCTCGCGACGGCGAGCACGATGATGGCGATGGCCGCGCTCTGCACGAACGGCAGCTGCAGCAGGATCGAGAGGTCGGTCACACCCGGGCCCGCTCGTGCTCGTCCGCGTCGTCGCCGCCCGGCGCGCACAGCGTGCCGTGGGCGCCGCCGTGCGCTTCCGTGTCGGCGGACGTGCCGGAGAAGGCGGCCGCGAGCGCCGTATCCGTCAGCGCCTCAGAGATCGGGCCACCCGCGATCTGCCGCCCGTTCAGCAGCAGCACATGCGAGCACACCTCGTGGGCGAGCTCGAGGTCGTGCGTGGAGACGACGATGCCGACGCCCGTCTCCCGGAGGCGAAGCAGGGTCGCGATGAGCGCGTCCCGGTTCGTGCGGTCGAGGCCGTTGAAAGGCTCGTCGAGCAGGATGAGCTTGGGCTCGGTCGCAAGCGCGCGTGCGAGGAGGGCGCGCTGGCGCTGCCCTCCGGAGAGCTCGCCGAACGTGGTCTTCGCGAGGTCCGTCAGCCCAACCGTCTCGATCGCGCGCCGAACCACCTCGCGGTCAGCGGCCCCTGGCCAGCGGAACAGACCGAGGCGACGGTAGCGGCCCATCATGACCACCTGGCCGAGCGAGACGGGGAAGTCGGGGTCGATGTGCGTCGACTGCGGCAGGTAGCCCACCTCGGAAGCGCGGGCCCCTGGAGTAGTGCCGAGCACCTCGGCGGTGCCGGTCGTCGGCAGCAACCCGAGGAGCGACTGCAGCAGCGTGGACTTGCCGGCGCCGTTGGGGCCGAGCAGCGCGACCGCGTCGCCCTGCCCCACCTCGAACGACACGCCGGTCAACGCGGGCGCCTCCCTGCCATAGGCAATGGAGGCGTCGCGGTACGAGACGAGGGGGCTGCGCTGCGTCACTGCTGGGCAAGCACCTCAGGCACGTCGGTCGCTGTCGCGCCCCAGGATTCGATGATCATCTGAGTATTGTGCACCGTCGCACCGACATACGTGCCAGTCGGGGTGCCCGGCTCGCCGAGCGCATCCGTCGCGAGCGCCTTGTCGCCCGAGAAGACCTTCGCGCCGGTCTGCGCTGCGATGGTTTCCGCGTTCTGCGGTGAAAGCTGCGTCTCGGTGAAGATCGCCTTCACGTCGTGCTCCTTGATCTCGGCGATGAGGGCGTCGATCTCGGCCGCGCTCGGCTCGGCGCTGTCGTCGAAGCTCGGCATGATCGAGCCGACGAACGTGATGCCGTACTGCTCGAGGTAGTAGTGGAGCGCGTCGTGGTTCGTGACGACGACCCGATCGGCCTCGGGCACCGCGTCGACGTTCGCAGCGATCCACGTGTCGAGCTCGGTGAGCTCGGCGTCATACGCGTCGGCGTTCGCCTGCACCGCGGCGGCGTCGATGCCGGGCAGCTCCTCGAGGTGCGTCGCGATCTCGGTCGCCATGAGCTTCGCGTTGGCGGGCGAGGTCCACGTGTGCGGGTTGCCCTCGGCGTGCTCGTCGGCTCCGGCTGTCGTCTCCTCTGCGTGAGCGTGCTCGTCACCCTCAGCGTGATCGTGCTCTTCACCCTCGGCGTGGTCGTGGCCTTCCTCGGCGTGCGCTTCCTCACCGTGGTCGTGCTCGTGGCTGCCCGAGAGGGTGACGTCGGCGGACGCATCCACCACTTCGCCCGCGTATCCGCTCGACGAGACGGCCGCGTCGAGCCATTCCTCGAGGCCGGCGCCGCTCGAGACGACGAGGTCCGCTGAGCCGAGCGCGACGAGGTCGGCGGGGGTGGGCTCGAAGCTGTGCGCGCTCATGCCGGGCTGCAGCAGCTGCGTGACCTCGACGTTGAGGCCGTCGGTGAGCTCACGCGTGAAGTCGGCCACCTGCGTGGTCGTCGCGACGACGGTGAATGCCTCGCCCTCCGCAGTGGGGGCAGCGGATGCGTCGCTGCCGGCCGCCGGGCCGGAGCACGCCGCGAGGGCGAGCGTCGAGAGTCCGGCGAGGGCGATGAGGGAGGGTGCGCGAAGGTTCACCAGTGGAGTCTAAAGCGTACTGAGAATCAATGTCAATTGAGCCGGTGCCGCACGTCCTGCGCGTGCGCCTGCGACAGAGTTGTGGGCATCTGCGCTCCAAGCTCGCGCCGACAACATCCCCCCACAACTCTTTCCCGACGCCGCAGCCGGCCGCCTGCCGCCCCGGCCGCCCCGCCCAAAGCACCGCCGGCCAGAGTTGTGGCGAAGCGCTCTTCAACGAAACCTGAACCGCATCACGCCACAACCCTGGCCAGCGATTTCGCGCTCACGCTCACGGCGAGGCCCGCGTTGCAGCCTCGGTGATCGCTTCGCGGAACGCGCGGATGGCGGGATGCTGGGCCCGCCCGTCGCGCACGGCCGTGAACAGCACACGGTGCGGGTCGCCTGGCAAGGCGACCAGGCGCATTCCGGCGAGGTGCTGGGCGGCGATGATCTCCGACATGAACGACACTGCGTGGCCCGTCCGCACGAGGTGCGCATGCAGCAGCGGGTCGGTGGTCTCGAAGCGGACGATTGCCTCGAACCCCGCCGCCCTGCAGGTGGCTCGCTCCCAGCGCCCTGTCGTGCTGCCCTCCGGATCAACGGCCCAGGATGCGTCCGACAGGGCGGCGATGTCGCTGTCGAGGTCAGCGAAGGGCCCCGTGGTCGGCATGGCGAGGCGCAGCGCATCCGTCGTGAAGTCCTCTCGGTGGACGCCAGCACGGTGCGGCTCGGGCACCCCCGGGTACTCCTCGCCGAGAATCAGGTCGAAGTCGTGCGCGAGCAGCCCCTCGTAGGCGCTTGTCACCTCGCGCTGCGTGATCTCGACCTGCAGACCGGGGTGACGCTCGGCGAGCAGCGTCAGCGCAATGGGGCCGATCGACAGCAGCACGCTCTGGAACGAGGCGACCCGCAGCGTGCCGCGCACCTCGGTCTGCGCCGCGGCGAGCTCGGCCTCCGCCCGCTCGAGGCGCGCGAGCACCACCTCGGTGTGCTCGACGAGCGCGATCGCGTCCGCCGTGAGCAGCACCCGTCGCCCCGAGCGCTCGAGCAGCCGCACGCCGACCTCGCGCTCGAGCACCGCGAGCTGCTGTGAGATCGCCGACGGCGTGTACGAGAGCGAGCGTGCGACTTCGCTGAGGGTGCCGAGCCGGCGCAGCTCGCGGAGCATGCGCAGGCGGGAGAGGTTGAGCATGCTCTTCACCCCTTCTCTGTTAGCTGCGCTACATGTTATGCGTGAGAGACGTTCACTAGACTAAACACGCGTCCCTGATCGACAGTTGGCTCATGACCACCCCAGCGACCCGACCAACCACACCGTCCGCTGCCGCCACCGGCGTCGGCGTCGGCGTCGGTTTCGGCGTCGGAACACGCGCCGGCATCCGACCAAGCGGCACCATGCCAGCCGTCGCGATGATCCTCGCGTCCTGCATCTCCCTGCAGTTCGGGGCCGCGCTCGCGATGCAGCTCTTCCCGGAACTCGGCAGCTGGGGCGTCACCACCTTGCGACTGCTGCTCGCCGCCGGGGTGCTGCTGCTCGTGGCCCGCCCACGCATCCTGAGCTGGTCGCGACGCCAGTGGATGCACGTGCTGCTGTTCGGAGTCGCGATCGCGGGCATGAACGGGTTCTTCTTCGCGTCGCTCGCGCTCATCCCACTGGGTCCCGCCGTGGCCATCGAGTTCATCGGGCCGCTGACGCTCGCGGCCGTGCTCTCTCGCAAACCCCAGCACTTGGCCTGGGTCGGCCTGGCCCTTGTGGGCATGGCGCTGCTCGGGGTGGAGAGCTTCGACTCCGGGGAGCCGCTCGACCCGCTCGGGGTGCTGTTCACGCTCATCGCTGGCGGGTTCTGGGCCGGGTACATCCTCATCGGCGCCCGAGTCGGTGCCTGGGTCCCCGGGACGGGAGGCCTGGCGGTCGCGTTCGCGGTGGCGGGCGTGCTCACGATGCCGCTCGGATTCGGGGGCGTCGCCGCAGCGGTGGCGGCCCCCTGGCTCCTCCTCTTGGCCCTCGGCACGGCGATGCTGTCGTCGGTTGTCCCGTATTCACTCGAGTTCGCAGCCCTGCGGCGCGTACCGAAGCACGTGTTCGGCGTGCTGCTGAGCCTGGAGCCCGTCATGGCCGCGCTCTCCGGCTGGCTACTGCTCGGTCAGGACGTCGGCCTGCTCGCGATCATCGCGATCTTCCTGGTCGTCGCCGCGAGCGCAGGGTCCACGCTGAGCTCCGTGCAGGAGCGGCGTCCGGCCTCAGCCGCCAGAGCGACGGCATGAGACCAGCGTCGGCTTGACGTACCAGTCGTCGTTGTTGCCCGAGTTCGTGCCTGCAGCCATGGTGAAGCGCATGCGCAGTTCGACCGTGCCCGTCGATGCCGCCGTGTACGTGACCGTCGTGGTGTAGACAGCACCGGCGACGCCGCCGTACCCGGGCGCATTCACGCGGGGACCGCCGACCGTGCAGCTCGCCGGCGGATTCATGAAGACGCTCGGGTTCGCGCCTGCCGCGGTCTGCGTGTGGCCACGGAACAGCACCTGGCGCGTGGTCCCCGTGCCGATATCGAAGATCGCGGTCGAGTTGATGGTCGCGCAGGTTGCCCCGCCCCCGGCAGCGATGTACCCCTTGCCGGCCTGGACGTTGAACCGGATCGTGTAGACCGTGTTGGAGACGACACTCATCTGCACCGTGCTGGTGACGAGCGTCGCCCCGGAGACCGTTGCGGCCGAGTCCGTGAACGCTCGGAAGAACGGCGTCCCCACGTTCGGGCTCGGAGTGGCCGTGGTTGTCCAGGCCGCTGGCGCGTCGTTCGGGTTCGACCCCAGCGTCGTCGTCCAGCCGGAGGTGCCGGTTCCGTTGGCCTGCGGGATCTGCGTGGGAGCGCAGGACACCACTTGGGAGGCGGCAGCGGCCGGTGCCATGGAGGCGACGGCGACGACGGGCGCGGCCCAGGCACCGGCGGTGAGGAGCGTCCTACGGGAAGTGACGTGGGTTTCTTGCACGGAGCGGTTCCATTCAGAGGAGCAGCCCGAAGTACAACCAAGCTGGGACGAAAGCCCCTAAGTTACCACACATTCACTCGAACCCCGCTTCTGCCTGCCGTCAGTCGAGCAGCAGCGCGGGCTCCTCCACGATGGTCGCCACGTCGGCGAGGAAGCGGCTCGCGACGTCGCCGTCGACGAGGCGGTGGTCGAACGACGCCCCGAGGGTCGTCACCATGCGCGGGCGGACCTCATCCTCGAACACCCACGGCTTCAGCTTGATCGTGCCGAGCGCGAGGATGCCGACCTCGCCCGGGTTGATGACGGGCGTGCCCGTGTCCATGCCGAAGACACCGATGTTGGTGATTGTGAACGTTCCGTCGCGCATCTCCGTCGGCGGCGTCTTGCCGTCACGCGCGCGGTACGTGAGCTGCTCGATCGCCTGCGCCAGCTGGTGCAGGGTCATGGCGTGCGCGTCCTTGATGTTCGGCACGATGAGCCCGCGCGGGGTCGCGGCGGCGAGGCCAAGGTTCACGTAGTGCTTGACCGTGTACTCCTCGTCGGTCCACGCCGCGTTCACCATGGGGTTGCGACGGATCGCCCACATCACGGCGCGCGCCACGATCAGCAGCGGCGAGACCTTCACGCCAGCGAAGTCGGGCGACGCCTTGAGTCGCTTCACGAACTCCATCGTGCGGGTCGCGTCCACATCGGTGAACAGCGTGACGTGCGGGGCCGTGAACATCGACGACACCATGGCGTTCGCCGTCGCCTTCCGCACGCCCTTGACGGGGTGCTTCTCCTCGCGCACCTCGCCCCAGATGGGGGTCTCGAGGTTCTTGAAGACGCTCGCCTGCTGCGCGTGGCGGATGACGTCGTCGCGCGTCGTCTCACCGGCGAGGCCGGTTGGCTCCACCTGCGACAGGTCGACACCCAGGTCCTTCGCGAGCTTGCGGATGGGAGGCTTCGCGATGATCGGCGATGCGGATGCGGCGGGCACCGACCCGGGTCGCGCCTGCGTCTGCGCTCCTGCCGCAGCCGGCGCCTGGGCCTGTGCGGGCGGGCGGTGCGAGGGCTGAGCCGGAGCCGGGATCTGCGCGGGGCGCGTCGGCTGGGCTGGCGCCGCCGACTTCTTGCGGCGGCGGGTCGTGGGCGCGTCGCCGAGGCCGTAGCCGACGAGGACCGAGTTGGCGCCGGACTCGGCGCCCTCCGTGGAGACGGTCGAAGCCGCATCCGCCTGTGCCGCGTCGAACTCGAGGTCGGCTGCCGGCGCTTGGGGAGCCGCGGCGGGCGCCTCGCTGCCGCTGCTGGCGCCGGCGGTCTCGATGGAGAGGATGTGCTTGCCCACGTCGACCGTCTGGCCTTCGCTCGCGAAGAGCTCGACGACGCGACCCTCGAAGGGGCTCGGCAGCTCGACGATCGACTTGGCGGTCTCGATCTCGCACAGCGTCTGGTTCAGTTCGACGGTGTCGCCGGCCTTGACGTGCCAGGAGACGATCTCGGCCTCGGTGAGTCCCTCGCCGACGTCGGGGAGTTCGAAGTTCTCGGTGCTCATATGCGTGCTGGTCTCTATCTGTGCGTCAGGGTGCGTGCGGGCGTCGGGTGCCGAGGTCAGTACTCGAGCGAGCGGTCGACGGCTTCGAGGATGCGGTCCGCGTCCGGCAGGTAGCTCGCCTCGAGCTTGGCTGGCGGGAAGGGCACGTTGAAGCCCGACACGCGAAGCACGGGGGCCTCGAGCGAGAAGAACACCCGCTCCTGCACGGTCGCGGCGATCTCGGAGCCGATGCTCGCGTTCGAGGGCGCTTCCTGTGCGACGACGAGGTGACCCGTCTTGCGAACGGACTCGACGATGGGCGCGTAGTCGATGGGGCTCAGCGAGCGGAGGTCGATGACCTCGATGCTGATGCCCTCGTTCTCGGCCACGGCGGCGGCCTGCAGAGCGACTGCGGTCATGGCGCCGTGCGCGACGACCGTCGCGTCGGTGCCGGTGCGGGCCACGCGGCTCGCGTGCATCCCCGCGGCAGGAGCGCCGAGGCTGACCTCGCCCTTCTGCCAGTACTTGCTCTTCGGCTCGAAGAACATGACGGGGTCGTTGCTCTTGATGGCCTGCTGGATCATCCAGTAGGCGTCGTTGGGCGTCGACGGGGAGATGAGGCGCAGGCCGGCTGTGTGGGCGAAGTACGCCTCGGGGCTCTCCTGGTGGTGCTCGACGGCGCCGATGTGCCCGCCGTATGGCACCCGGATGACGACCGGCATCTGCAGGCGGCCCTCGTTGCGGTTCGTGAGCTTCGCGAGCTGCGTCGTGATCTGGTCGAACCCGGGGAAGATGAACCCGTCGAACTGGATCTCGCACACGGGCCGGTAGCCGCGCATGGCGAGGCCGATGGCGGTGCCGATGATGCCGGACTCCGCGAGCGGGGTGTCGAGCACGCGGTTCGCCCCGAAGTCGCGCTTCAGGTGCTCGGTGACGCGGAAGACGCCGCCGAGCGTGCCGATGTCCTCACCCAGTTGGACGACCTTGTCGTCGTCCTCCATGGCGCGGCGCAGGCCGGCGTTGATGGCCTTCGCGAGCGGCATCGTGACCGTCTCCGGCGCATCCGCCTCAGGCCCGCTCTGGGTGGTGCTCGTGGCGACGTCGGTCATCGGCTTGCCTCCTGGTTCGCGGCCTCGTCGAAGGACGCCTCGTATCGGCGCAGCCACTGCTTCTCTTCCTCGAGCTGCGGGTGCGCGTCGCTGTACACGTTGTCGAACATCGAGTCGTTGTCCGGCTCTTCGATCTCGAAGACGCCGCGACGCACGTCGGCCGCGTAGTCCTTCGCCGCCTCATCGACACCGGCGAAGAAGTCCTCGCCGACGCCCTGGCCGCGCAGGTAGGCGCCGAGCCGGGCGATGGGGTCGCGGCGACGCCACGACTCCTCTTCGTCCTTCGTGCGGTACTTGGTGGGGTCGTCGGTCGTGGTGTGCGCGCCGATGCGGTACGTCTCAGCTTCGATGAAGCCGGGGCCGCCGCCCGCGCGCGCCCGTTCGAGGTGCGCACGCGTCACGGCGAAGCTCGCCATGACATCGTTGCCGTCGATGTGCGTCGAGGGCATGCCGAAGCCGCCCGCGCGCTTGTAGAGCGGGTTGTTCGCCTGCACGGAGACGGGCACGGAGATCGCCCACTGGTTGTTCTGCAGGAAGAAGACGAGCGGCACCTGGTAGCTCGTCGCGAAGACGTAGGCCTCGTTGGTGTCGCCCTGGCTCGTCGCGCCGTCGCCGAAGTAGACGACGGTCGCCTCGTCCTTGTCGAGGTCGCCGGTGCCCGTGGCCCCGTCGAACTTCTGGCCGAGCGCGTAGCCGGTGGCGTGGAGGGTCTGAGAGCCGATGACGAGCGTGTAGGGACGCACGCCGTGGCCTTCCGGCGACCATCCGCTGTGGGTCACGCCGCGCAGCAGGCGCAGCACGTCGACGAGGTCCACGCCGCGCACGAACGCGACGCCGTGCTCGCGGTAGGAGGGGAACACCGCGTCCTGCGGACGCATGGCGTAGGCGGAGCCGATCTGCGCGGCCTCCTGGCCTTCGGCCGGGACGTAGAGCGACAGCTGGCCCTGGCGCTGCAGCATGGTCGACTCGCGGTCGAATGCTCGCACGTAGCTCATGTCGCGGTACGCGCGGAGGTAGTCCTCGGTGCCCAGCAGCTCGAGCTGCTCCAGGAAGGGCTCGGCGGCCTTCGTCGGCTTCACCTCTCCCTCTGGGGTGAGGATCTGCACGGTCTCGTCGCCTGGAGTCACGTCGTGTGGCGCCTTCCTGCTGTTCCGATCCCGAATGCGGTTGCCCGAGATTTCGCCAGTCTAGTTCTCCGCCCCACCTCGGTTCAGGAGAAATCCTCCAACAGTTCGGGCAGACCCTGCACGAGATGGACGAGGGGATGGTGTCGGCCGACCCAGGCCGTTCCCCGCGGCATCGGGGAGAATACGCGTATGCGAGCCCTCTTGAGCATCATCATCAACGCCGTCGCCCTCTGGGTTGTGACCCTCATCCTGCAGTCGCACGTGCAGGTGGTCCCGTTCGAGGACTCGACGTGGGGCGTCATCGGAACGCTCACGCTGTTCGGTCTCATCTGGGGTGTCGTGAATGCCGTGGTCGGCGGCTTCGTGCGGGTCGTCGCGTTCCCCCTGTACATCCTCACGCTCGGGCTCATCTCGTTCATCGTGAACGGGTTCCTCTTCTGGCTGGTCGGTGTCATCAGCGAGAGCATCGGCTTCGGCATCGAGGTCTCCGGCTTCTGGTGGGCGGTGCTCGCGGCGCTCATCATGTCGGTCATCACGTCGATCCTCGGCGCCTGGGTCCGTGGTGCCGATTCGAAGCTCAAGAGCGACAGGCGCCGCCGCGAGGACTAGCTAGTACACGATCGTGAACACCCACACCGCGAGGGTCATCGTGGTGGCGCTGATGAGCACGATGCTGACGAGGTTGAGCCACAGTCCGCCCTTCACCATCTGACTGATCGTGACGTAGCCGGTTCCGAAGACCACGGCGTTGGGTGGGGTCGCGACGGGCAGCATGAAGGCGCACGTCGCCGCGAGGGCGACGGGGATGGTGAGCAGGAGCGGATCGACGCCGATGCCGCCGGCGATGCCACCCACGAGCGGGAGGAACGTGGCGGCTGTCGCCGTGTTCGAGGTGATCTCCGTGAGGAAGAGGATCGCCGCCGCAAGGATCACGACCATGAGCACGACCGGGAGGCCGCCGATCGCCTGGGAGGCATCACCGATCCATTCGGTGAGGCCGGAGGACGAGAACTGTGCCGAGAGTGCCAGGCCCCCGCCGAAGAGGAGCAGCACGCCCCACGGAAGCTTGACCGCTGATTCCCAGTCGAGCAGGCGCACACCGCGCTCTGCACCTGCGGGGATGAGGAACAGGAGGAGGCCGGCCGCGAGCGCGATGCCGGCATCGGTGATGGGAGGGCTCTCGAAGAGGAGCGGAATCGCGATCCAGCTGACCGCGGCCAGGACGAAGATAGCCAGGACGAGTTTCTCCCCGGTCGCCACCGGCCCCAGCTTGCTGATCTCGTGGCCGATGACTTCGCGGCCGCCTGGGATTCGCTCGACTTCGGGCTTGAACAGCACCTTGACCAAGAGCCACCAGGCGATGCTGAGGAGCACGATGGAGAGCGGCAGGCCGACGAGCATCCACTGGCCGAAGCCGATCTGAACGTCGTGCTCCTGCGCCATGTAGGCGACGAGCAGCGCATTCGGCGGGGTGCCGATGATGGTGCCGAGCGAACCTATGGACGCCGCGTAGGCGATGCTGAGCATGAGCCCGACGCCGAACTTCGTCTTGAGTGCGCCCTTGGCGCCTGCGCCCTTCTCGATGACGCCCTTGCGTTCCATGGTGTCGCTCACGAGCTCGAGAACCGAGAGACCGATGGGCAGCATCATGACCGCGGTGGCGGTGTTCGACACCCACATGGAGAGGAAGCCGGTGGCGATCATGAACCCGGCGATGATCGCGCCGGTGCGCTCCCCCATGAGTTTCAGCACCATGAGTGCGATCCGTCGGTGAAGGTTCCAACGCTGCATCGAGAGCGCGATGAGAAACCCGCCCATGAACAGGAAGATGATGTCGTTGCCGTAGCTCGCGCCGACGGAGGAGACGTCGATGGGGGCTTCCTCGGTGCCCTCGCCCAGCAGAGGGAAGGCGACGAGCGGGACCAGTGCGGTGGCGGGGATGGGGAGGGCTTCAGTCATCCACCAGACGGCCATGAGCCCGGCAACGGCCGCCGTGAGTCTCGCATCGTGGCTGGCCTCGGCCGGTATGGCCCAATAGAGGAGGCCGGCGAGGGCGATGCCGCCGACGAACCCCAGCCAGCGATTGCGGGTCGTCTTGCCGGAGAAGGCTTCGGCTCGTTCACCCGGGGAGCGCATCTGGGTCTCTGTGCTGGCGGTGGGCAGGGGTGAGAAGTGCTCGGCGTGCTCGCCGGCTCGGCGTTGTGGCATTGCATACTCCCTTGTATGTGTCAGCGCGCGTTGTCGTGTTCTCAACGGTAGGAAACCGGGCTTGGGACGGCCTCAGGAGTCTCGGTGACGTGACTGGTATCGACCACGGTCACGAGCGACGACCCTGAGCTCCGAGTTCGAGCGGACCGTTCTCGATCTCCTCGGTGACCGCCGCGAACTGCTGCTCGATGCGTTCGACGAGGTCCTCAGGTCGCTCATCCATGCCTGGAAGCGGGTCGAGCCGATCGATCGTGTAGAGGTTCGTCTCGGCGATCTGAAGCCCGTCGTACGCCTCGAGCAGGTCGGCCCGGGCTGAAGCAAGGGCGCGGTCGCCGCTCGCGTCGGCGAGGCCGGCGGTGTCGAGGTACCTGGCCTGGGAGTGCGCGGCGAGCGGGTCCTCGTCGAGTGGGGTCACGGCGTCGGCGTCGGCGACCACGATGGTCGAGTCCGAGCCGTCGGGCGCAAGTCCCTGCAGTCCGACGATCGGGTCCTCCCTGTGCTGGATCTCGATGATGGGAGCCTCCCGCCCGCTGCTCCGCTCTTGCTTCTGCAGCTCCAGGCGGAGCCTCTCCGCGTCGATCGGGCCGCCGATGGAGACGAGGCCCTTGATGTCGAACTTGCCCGTGCCGGCGATGGCCGCCGCGACGAGCGCGCCCTGGGAGTAGCCGGCGAACACGACGGCGTCGCCAGGGTCGATGCCGGCAACGTCCATGGCAGCGAGCACGGCGGAGACCGACTGCGCGTCGATACCCGCGTAGGCGGCGAGATTGCCGGCGAGGTCGAAGGGGTTCTCGGTCGTCCCGTACGCCTGGTTCGATGTCCCCGTGATCGCGACCTCGTGGAGCTGCTCGCCGCTCGCGTCGACGTAGCTCGTGATGCGCACCTGAGGTCCGCCGTCGACGGAGGGCGGGATGGCTGCGACGAGGTCGCGAAGGCCGACGGGCGGCGCGCCCCGCCCCTCGAGCGGGACGGCGGCGCTCGTCACCCGGAAACGATCGCTCGGGACGAGGCCGAGGGCACCCGCGCCCGCGAGGGCCCACGAGACGAGGCTGCTGCCATCCGCGCCCGGCATCGGCGGCAGACCGAGGAGGCCGAGCGCGAAGTCGTCGGCGTTCTCGACGGTCACGCGAATGAGGTCCTGGATGCGCGGGTCGCTCAGCGTGGGCGCGTCGCCGGACAGGGCTACGACCGCAGCGATGCCGGCCGCTGGTCCCAGGAGCGCGACCGTGAGCGGCACCGAGCGGCCGAGCGCGTTGGCGATGCTGGCACCGACCGCCTCGACCACGGCCCGAGAGAGGACCTCGGCACGTTCGTAGAGCTCAGCGGCGGTGAGGATGCGGGCGCTCAGCGAGGAGAGCTGCAGCTCGAGCGGTGCACCTCCGTAGAACGCCACTTCGGCTTGTGCGGACGAGGCCGCGAACGGCAGGCCGGATGAGCTCAACCAGGCGTTCGGGGGCATCCACTCCTGCGCGGCGAGGATGGAGCGCAGCACCGTGAAGTCCGCCGCGAGGAGGCCAGCGCGCGCGGCGACGGCCCGGACATCGCTCGCGCCGACGACGACAAGCTCGCCGCTCACCGTGCGCTCAACGCCGCGGATTCGAGGGCGAGGGCATCGTGCACCGACCGGTAGTCCTCTTCCGCGAGTGCGGCCGCGGTGGCGACGAGCGAGATCGCGTCGGCGAGCAGTTCCGCCTCCAGCGCGAGGCACCGTTGCGCGGGCGAACTCCACGTGTCCGCGTTCGCGAGCAGTCTGAGCCCAGAACAGATGTCGCGGGCTCCGGAGTCGAACGCCTGCAGCGCTCGAGCATTGTCGAGCGCCACGAGCTGCAGTTCTCGGAGGATCTGCGCTCGGACGGCGTCGACGGCCGGCAGGGTGGGGCCGATCACCGGCACCGCAATGGGAACGGTTGGCATGGTCTCTGGCATCGGCTGCCGTCCTCTCATTCTTCGAAGGCTTCGATCGTCGAACGCGAACGCGCACCGGAACGGATGCACCAGCCGCGGTGTGCACAGCGTCGCGTCCACAGGCGAATGGTCTGCGAAGTGGGGCCGGGTTCAGCGGCGTTGGAGAAGAGCGGATGAACGGGCACGCGGATGGGCGCGGAATGCGTGACAATGGGCGTCATGGCGAAAAACAGCAAGGACGCGGTCTTTCGCATCATCTTCGTCTGCACGGGCAACATCTGCCGTTCCCCGATGGCCGAGGTCATCTTCCGCGACATGGTCGAGAAGCTCGGGCTCGGCAGCGCCGTCAGCATCGCGTCCGCCGGGACCGGAGAGTGGCACGTCGGCGAGAAAGCAGACCCGCGCACGCAGTCGGCGCTCGAGCGGGCCGGGTTCACGGCCGAGAACCACCGCGCGAAGCAGTTCGAGGTCGACTGGTTCGACACGTTCGACCTCATCGTGACCTTCGATCGCGGCCAGCGGCGCATCCTCAAGGCGTGGGCCTCCGACGACGAGCAGCGCTCGCTCGTGCAGCCACTGCTCACGTTCCATCCCGCGCCTCCCGGCGGGATCACGGAAGTCCCGGACCCGTACTATGGCAACGACCAGCTCTTCGACCACGTGCGCGACATGATCACGAGCGCATGCGAGGAGCTTCTTCGCCAGATCGAGCCCGTCGTCCGGTCGGCCCTCACGTCGCGCGCCGGATCGTCCTCATCCCAAGGAGCACAATGAGCCCCCTCCCTCCCCAGATGCTGAGCCCCCTCGACTCGCGCTACCGCAAGAGCGTCGAAGGCCTCGGCGAGCACCTCTCCGAGGCAGCCCTCAACCGTGCCCGCGTGCACGTCGAGGTCGAGTGGCTGCTGTTCCTCACCGACCGCGAGATGTTCGGGTCGCACAAGATCGACGCCGACAAGGCCGCCGCGTTGCGCGCCGTCGTCACCGACTTCGGCCAGAAGGACATCGACGAGCTCGCCGAGGTCGAGGCTCGCACGCGCCACGACGTGAAGGCCGTCGAGTACTACGTGCGCGCCCGCCTCGAGGAGCTCGGGCTCAGCGAGCTCGCAGAGCTCACCCACTTCGCCTGCACGAGCGAGGACATCAACAACCTCTCGTACGCGGTCACGATCCGCGACGCGGTGAACGACGTCTGGCTTCCGGCCGCCTCAGGTCTCGCCGACCGCATCGCCCAGCTCGCGGTCGAGCTCCGGGATGTGCCCCTGCTGTCGTTGACGCACGGCCAGCCCGCGACGCCGACGACGCTCGGCAAGGAGCTGGCCGTGTTCGCGCACCGCCTGCGCCGCCAGCTGAAGCGCGTCGACGCCACCGAGTACCTCGGCAAGTTCGCCGGCGCGACCGGCAACTTCGCGGCGCACCAGGCGGCGAGCGCCGACACGAACTGGGAGCAGCTCGCCGACGAGTTCGTCACGGGCCTCGGCCTCAGCTGGAACCCGCTGACGACGCAGATCGAGTCGCACGACTGGCAGGCCGAGCTGTACGCCGACGTGTCGCGGTTCAACCGCATCCTGCACAACTTCTGCACCGACGTGTGGACCTACATCTCGCGCGGCGTCTTCCGCCAGATCCCGCAGGCAGGGTCGACGGGTTCGTCGACGATGCCGCACAAGATCAACCCGATCCGCTTCGAGAACGCGGAGGCGAACCTCGAGATCTCGAGCGCCCT
The DNA here is from genome assembly GCF_008831075.1 of Pseudoclavibacter terrae. Taxonomy (GTDB): domain Bacteria; phylum Actinomycetota; class Actinomycetes; order Actinomycetales; family Microbacteriaceae; genus Pseudoclavibacter; species Pseudoclavibacter terrae. The sequence goes on from NZ_WBJX01000003.1 coordinate 239,701, forward strand.
CCTCGACTCGCTCGGTTCGACGCTCGTCACCTCTCGCCTGCAGCGCGACCTCACCGACTCGAGCGCGCAGCGCAACATCGGCGTCGCGTTCGGCCACTCGCTGCTCGCGCTCGACAACGCGACACGCGGCCTGCGCGAGATCGCGGTCGACGAGGAGCTGCTCGCGAACGAGCTCGACGGCAACTGGGAGGTGCTCGGCGAGGCGATCCAGACCGTCATCCGCGCCGAGATCGTCGCGGGTCGCTCATCCATCGCGGACCCGTACGCCGTGCTGAAGGACCTCACGCGTGGTCGCCGCATCGGCAAGGCAGAGCTCGTCGAGTTCGTGACGGGCCTCGACATCGGACAGGACGCGAAGGACTCGCTCCTCGCGCTCACGCCCGGCAGCTACACGGGCGCCTCGTCGCGCCTCGTCGACCACCTGGGCTAGACGCTCAGCCCGGTCCGGCGACTACTTGCTGGTGGGGGCCTCGCCCGACGTCGTCTCGTCGAGCGGGGCCTCTTCTGCATCTGCGGTCGGGGTGGATGCGGGGGTGCCGGGGGTCGATGCCGGCTTCTGCTCCGCGACGGGCTCGGCGGATCCTGCGGGCTCGGTGGCCTCGGGGTCCGCGACGACCGGCTCGCTGTTCACGGCTTCCTCGGCGGCCGCACGCTTCGCCGCGCGACTCTCCTCGCCCTCGTCGCTGCGCGAGACGCCCTGCTCGGCGTTCTCGAAGCGGTCGAGGTAGCGCTCGGCGTCGGGGTTCGGCGAGTAGGAGAGCACGAGCATCGCGATCACGAGGATCGCGGCGATGAAGGCGACGCCGGCGAAGATGAGGGCGAGCACGAAGTCCTGCGTGGTGAGCAGCAGGATGAGGAGCACGAATCCGGCCATGACGGCGGAGATGCCGAGCAGTTCGAATGGCTTCAAGACCGCGCGGCGCTTGGGTTGTGTCACTGGGGAATCAGGCTTTCTTGGTGAGTTCTGGCTCGGCGGCCGGCGCATCCGCGAGGATGCCGCGAAGGGTGATGCCTTCGATGACCAGCAGCACGCCGAGCACTGCGAGGTACGCGCCGACGTAGCCGACGGTCTGCACGGATGCGGTGAGGCTGCCCTCGACCTGCTCGAGTCCGCCGTAGTCGACGCGCAGGTCTGGTGGGATGATCGCGACGAGGAGTCCGAGCAGCACCGTGATGGCGCCGGTGATGAGGACCTCTCGGGAGAAGAACTTGGTGGCGCGACCGACTCGGGCGCTGATGAGCTCGAGCACACCCGTGACGAGCGCCCAGGTCGCGACGGTCGCGATGAACGCGGCCGGGGTTGCGTGCTCGATCTCGGCCGTGCCCATGAAGAGGGCGAAGCCGCCCGCGAGGGCTGAGACGACGGCGCGCACGAAGGTGAGGGCGCGGGCCGGGTGGTCCTTGAAGCCGACGGCCTCGAAGCCGATGAGCACGCCGGACGCGAGCGCGAACGCCCCGAAGGTGATGAACCCGAACGAGGCCGAGTGGTCCTGCGAGAAGGTGATGACGGCGGCGATGATCAGCGCGGGCACGGCGCGGGCGATCATCGACATCCACAGGCGTTCCGGTACCGCGGTGGGCCCCACTTGCATCGTCATCGTTCGCTCCTCACGATCTGCGGCCAGTCTACCCAGTGGGTCGTGTGTGGCTCCCCGGCGGGTCAGGCCGTCACCGTGTTGCAACCTGGGCGCCGCCATCCCGGGCCGAACGCGCCCGCTGCGGTCTCGCTCAGCGGACGTCGACGAGCCCGGCGCGGATGCCCCAGAGCACGACCTGCAGGCGGTCCCTCGACGCGGTCTTCTGGAGCAGCCCCGCGAGGTGGTACTTCACCGTGGTGGGTTCGACGTACAGCTCGCCGGCGATCTCCGCGTTGGACAGGCCGCGCGCGAGCAGCCCGAGCACGTCGAGCTCCCGTTCGGTCAGCACGATCCCCGTGGGCGGGGCGGGGTCGGAGACGGGTCGCCGCCGGTCAGCGAATTCATGGAGGATGCGGCGCGTGAGCCGCTGGTCGAGCGTCCCGTACCCAGCGGCCACCGAGCGGACAGCAGCGAGCAGCGTCGCCTCATCCGCCCCCTTGAGCAGGAACCCGGCAGCCCCGGCCTCGAGCGCCGCGAATACATCGGCGTCGACGTCGAAGGTCGTGAGGATGAGCACCGCGGCGTGGAGGGATGGATCCGCGGCGATCGTCCGCGTCGCCTCGATGCCGTCGGTGCCCGGCATGCGTATGTCCATGCAGACCACGTCAGGGTTCAGCTCGCGAGCGAGGCGGGCCGCTTCTGCACCGTCGGCGGCTTCGGCGACGACCTCGAAGTCGGCCTCAGCGCCGAGGATGACGGACAGCCCGGCGCGCACGACCGCCTGGTCGTCGGCGATGAGGATCCGGATCATGATGCCTCCCCGTCTCGGTCCACGCCTCTGACTGCGCCGCCGATCGTGAGCTCGTTGCGCCAGCCGCCGTCGCTCGTTCGTCCAGTCTTCAGAGTCGCCCCCACGAGCTCGGCCCGTTCGGCCATGCCGGAGAGCCCGTACCCCGGCTGCGCGGGCGCGCGCGGCGCGACCGCATCCGGTGCAGGCCCTGTCGGCGCGTTCACGACGACGATGGCCACCTCGCCCTCATCGAAGCGGACGCTGACGTCGCTGCGCGCACCCCGAGCATGCCGGGCCGCGTTCGCCAGGGACTCCTGCACCATGCGGTACGCGGCGGCCTCCGTCAGCGGGCCGAGCGACCGAGGCGCACCGATGACGCGGAATCCGACGACCTGGCCCCGCTCCCGTGCGGCATCGACGAGCGTCTCGATGCCAGCAAGATCGGGGGTGGGGCTCGGGCGATCTGGCCGGCTGTTCGAATCGTCGTCGTCGCTTCGCAGCAACCCGACGGTGCGCCGGAGGTCGACGAGCGTCGTGCGTGCATCGTCTTGGATGCCCTGCATCATGGCCCGCGCGCGCTCGGGATCGGAGCGGGTCAGGGTCGTCGCCGCCTGCGCGCTCACGATGATGCCAGACAGGTGGTGGCCGGCGATGTCGTGCAGCTCGCGTGCGAGCGCGGTGCGCTCCGCCCGGAGCTCGCCGCGCGCCCGCTCCACCTGTCGCTGCTCGGCCATGCGCGCCTGCTCGCGGAGCGCATCCGTCAGCCGCTCCCTCCCGAGCACGTAGTCGGCGATGCCCGCGGGGAGGACGTAGAGGAGCAGGATGCGCAGGAGCAGCGTTGCGGTGAGGACGAGCGGCGCCTCGCGTGACCCGAGGAGCATCGCGACGCCACCGACGGTGGTCGTCGCCGCAGCCCCCACGACGAGCGCGATGAGCGCGGATCGTCGGGGCAGGTGTCGCACGACACGGTACGAGGCGATGCCCACGGCGAGCGCGCCGATGCCGAGCTCACCGGCCGTCGTGCCGAGGATGGCGAGGTCGATGCCGACGACCGCCCCGAACACGGGCAGCGGTCGGAGGCGGCGAGGCCAGAGCAGCAGCCCCTGCACTGCGATGAGACCCGCCAGCAGCAGCGGTGAACCGGTTCCGGGAACCGACGCGAAGAGTGCGCGATCCCAGGTGCCGATCGCGAGGAATCCGACGGCTCCCGCCAGCACGAGGAGACTGGGCGTCGCGGACCAGAGGGCGCCGATCACGGCCGAGTTCCGCGGCGATGAGCGCATGACCCGATTCAACCACGTCGGGTGGTGGCCGTTGATGAGGCCACCACCCGACGCGAACGCGTCGTCTGCTACTGCCCGCACAGCGTCTCGTCGAGGGCGTCGATCACCATGCGGTACTGCGCGAGGAGCCGCTCGTTGTCGTCGGCCGGCACGACCGCCCAGGGCAGCGCGGTGACGGCGATCGTCACGGCGGTGCCGTCGGGGCCGATGGCGTTGCGGGTCTGCGTTCCGGGGATGTCTCCCCCATGTCCCCACGCGACTCCGCCGCAGGACAGCGGGTAGCTCTGCACGCCGAGGCCGTACGCGGCCCCGGGGGTCAGCTCGTCTCCCGCGGGCACGGTCGTCTGCATCTCGGCGATCGACTCCGCGCTCAGGAGACTGCCGTCGAGGAGCGCCCGCGTGAAGGTGTTGAGCTCCGACGGCGTCGAGACCAGAGCTCCGGCGGCCCAGCCGAACGCGGGGTCCAGGTCGGTGATGTCCCGGAAGTCGCCAGGCGTCTCCGCGTGGTAGCCGCGGGGATGCTCGCCGCGCAGTTGCCGCTCGCCGGGTGCGGGCAGGTAGGTGTGCTCGAGGCCGAGAGGTGAGGTGATGCGCTCCTCGATCTGCGTGGCGAGGGCCCGGTCGGTGACGGCCTCGATCATGAGCCCGAGCACAAGGTAGTTGGTGTTGCTGTAGCCCCACTTCTCGCCCGGGGCGAAGGCCGCGGGGCGCTCGAACGCGACGTCGAGCATGTCCCTTGGCGAGATATAGGTGTGCTGCGCGCCGAACGCGTCCGCGGCGATCTTGTCCGCGTACTCGGGCAGGCCGGCGGTGTGCTGGAGGAGCTGGCGCACGGAGATCTTCGTGCCGTCGACCCCGTCGCCGGTGACGAGGCCGGGCAGGTACGTGTTGATCGGCTCATCGAGGGCGACCTGCCTCTCTTCGGCGAGCTGGAGGACGATCGTCGAGACGAACATCTTCGTGTTGCTGCCGATGCGCACCTCCCCGTCAACGGGTGGAGCCTCCCCCGTGGCGAGGTCGCCCTGTCCGAGGGCGAGGTTCGCGGTCCTGCCCTCGGGGTCGGTGACGGATGCGAGCACACCGGGGTAGCCAGCGTCCACGAGCGCCTGCATGGTCGCCTCGTGCGGGTCCGGGCCGACATCCGCGTTGGCGTTCGCGCTGTTCGACCATGCCCCGACGCCGATCGCGCCGGCCGCGAGGACGCCGGCGGTGGCGATCACCGCGGTCAGCTTCCTCGGGCGGCCACTCAGAACGGGGGCTGTCGGATCGGTTGGCTGTGCGTCTGCGGTTCGTTGCGTTTCCATGCATCCAGCGTGACGAAACGGGCCACTCGGCACCCCATCCCTGCGAACAGTCGCGCCTGCCTGCGTGGCCAGTTCGCTCGCGGCTCCCGGCTTCAACGTCAGCGATGCAGGCCCGAACCGCCGTCGACGTCGTGACCGGAGAAGTACTTGACTCCGGCCCGCCACGGAAGGAGCCTGTGCTCACAGTCAAGCGAAGAGATGTCGCCGCTGTAGTCGCCGAGTTGCGCGAGGGCGAAGCCTGCTTCGAGTTTCGCTGAGGGAGGCGTCGCGTCCGCCCACGCGCGCTGCGCAGCCTCGAGCCGATCAGCATGCGGGTCCGAACATGCGATCAGGCTCTCGTGCAGGCCTCTGGACGCTGTTCGGGGGGGGGTAACCACACACCGCCCTGGGGTGCTGGCGTCAGCACCCCAGGGCGGTCGGTCACGGTGCGGCTGTCACCTTCAACCCGTCGCTCACAGGGAGAAGGGCACGACGAGCGTCGCCCAGGCGAGCGGGGGTCCGATGAGCACGATGACCGCGGAGTAGCGAAGGATGCGCTGGTAGAACGCGGACGGATCGACGTTCTGCGCGTTCGCGAGCACCAGTGCGCCGTTGGTCGAGAAGGGCGACACATCGACGACCTTCGCTGCGATGGCGACCGCGGAGATCGCCATCCCGGCAGCAACCGGGCTTCCCTCGATGAGCGGCATGAGCATGGGAATGGCGATGGCGATCACTGCGGTCGACGAAGCAAACGCGGAGACGACACCCGCCATGAAGCAGAGAACGAGCACGCCGATGAGGGGCGAGCCGAGGCTGCCGATACCGGCGGCGACCCATTCGATTGCGCCAGCTTCCTCGACGATGCTGATGTAGGTGATCATGCCGGCAACCAGCAGGATGGTCGACCAGCTGATTCCCTCGACTGCCGCGCTCAGGTGCTTCTTCTCGATGAAGGCGATCAGCGTACCCGCCGCGAGCGCGAGGATTCCGATGTCGAGGTGGAAGATCATCGCACCGAGGGCGAGCGAGACGATTGCGAGCAGGGTCAGGATCTGCGCGGGCGTCGCACGGAGTCGCGGAACCTGCAGCGTCTGCGTCAAGGTGAGCGTGGAACCCTGCGTGGCGGTGTCGACGGAGATGTTGCCCGTCGCGGGGACACGCGGTCCGTGAACAGCACTGCCGCCCGCGGTCGGGCTGCCCGCAGACGAACTGCCCGACGGCGACGCATCGCGGGAGTCCGAGAGACGCTTCTTGTAGGAGAAGAACAGCTGGGTCAGGATGGCGATCAGCGTCGAGTAGACGAAGGCGGTGCCGAAGAGCACTGTCGGCGAGAAGCCGGGTGTGTCGCCGACCATGCCGCTCACGAGGAGCCCAAGCACTGAGATGGGCGAGAGCGAACCAGCGAGGGCGCCGTAGACGACGGTCATGCCCACGGGCAGCGGGTCCATGTTGTGCTTCGCGGCGAAGCTGAGCGCCACGGGAGCGACGAGCGCGACTGCCGCGGGCGGGAACGTGCCCATGGCCGTCAACAGCGTCGCTACGCCGAAGAGCACCCACGGCACCAGTGCGGTTCGGCCGCGGACCATTCGCACGCCGTTGTCGACGATGAGGTCGACGGTCCCGTTCAGCTTGGCGACCGCGAACAGGTAGGTCACGCCGACGATCGTGAGGAACAGGTCGGCGGGGAAGCCGGCGAGCAGGTCCTTTTCGCTGAGACCGAGGACGAACGTGCCGACGAGGAACGTTCCGATGAAGCCGAGTATGCCGATGTTGACGGGGCGAAGCGTCGCGATGACGACCATCGCGAACAGCGCCAGGATAGAGATGAGTTCTGGTGACATCGTTGTCTCCCAACGGGGGTGGAAGCCGCACACATCCGCTCAGGAGTGCAGTGCGGCTCTACTGATTATGAAACGAGGAGGGTTTCTTCGAACAGCTCGGACGTGTGATGCGAGAGCTGCTCGGTAGGGAGGGCCAGGGAGGCATCGGCAAGCCGGCGAGCCGAGCGACCGATGCCGACGGCGGGCGACCCGCCGTGCTGGCCGAGACGGGTGCTGATGACACCGGACGGGGTGCGCATCGCGACCGTCTCGGCGACGCGCGGGCTCGCCACTCGATGCACGACAGTGCCCGGCGCTGCGGCTGCGAGTGAGAGCGCGACGCTCCCGGTGATCGCAAGCGCGGGATGCGCCTTCCCCATGGACATCATGGTCACGCCGAAGTTGTGGTCGTCGGCGCTCGGCGGTGAGACGATCGCGAACTTCGGCACGGCCTTGCGTGCCTCGGCTGGCGTAGCGGCCATGCCCATACGAACGGCACCCTCTCGACGGATGGCATCGATGCGCGCGAGCAGCTCGGGCCGCGCATCGATCTCTGCCGGGCTCTCGTGGCCGGTCAGGGAGAGCCCCGATGCCTCGACGACGACCACGGGCGCGCCAGCATCGATGAGCGTGACGGGGACCCCGGCGATCTCCTCGGCGGCGTTCCCGGACGGGAGCAGACTCCCGGTCGTGCGCCCGGCAGGGTCGACGAACCACAGGACCACCTCGAGGCCCGCGTACGGTACGCCGGCGATGCGCGCATCCCCGACTTCGCTGAACACTCCCCCGGGGGTCGGGACCTCGGCGACGATGGTCTGGCCAGTGTTCGTATTGAAGATCCGGACAGCCGTGCGCTCGCCCCGAGGAACAACCCACCCCGCGTGCAGGGCATACGGCGCGATCGCGGCCGAGCAGTTGCCGCAGTTGCTCGACCAGTCCACGCGACCGTCGGCCAGGCCGACCTGCGCGAACGAGTAGTCGACGTCCGCGTCGTCGCGGCCACTCGGCGACAGGATGACGGCCTTGCTCGTCGTCGAGGTCCCGCCGCCGATGCCATCGATCTGGCGTTCGTCCGGGCTTCCGTACAGCCGCAGGAGAATGTCGTCGATGGGGGCGCCGATCTGTTCCAGAGCTGCGCGCGAGAACACCCAGCACTTGCTGGTCCCACCTCGCATGAGCGTCGCTGGTATCTCCATCATTGGAGCCTCCTTCTGTGTCAGCTCCAATGCTCGGCCGAAAGCTCCTACAGCAAAATAATGAGATTGCGGAGTGGGCTATAGGAGTGCTTAACTCCCGAAGAGTTGGTTTCACCTGGCACTTTTCGCAAATCTGGTCGCCGACAGGTCACTGAAGAGGCGATAAGACTGAAGGCTTGCTTCAGCCAGTCCAGCAAAATGCACCGCAGGCGTACACTCTTTCCAGGGAAGAGGTGCCCATGTACGACATCCGACGGCTCTCCATGCTGGTGATGATCATCGACTGCGGCTCGGTGACCGCAGCCGCGAAGACCCTCGGCTACACCGTTTCCGCCCTCTCGCAGCAACTGCAGCGACTCGAGCTGGAGGTGGGGCAGCCGCTCGTCCGGCGACAGCCTCGCGGTGTTGTCGCAACGGAAGCGGGAGCGCTGCTCGCCGGCCACGCCAGGTACGTGTTGCGACGGATGCGCGCCGCAGAGTCGGAACTGGACGAGCTCTCGGGCCTCCGACGCGGACGCGTCTCGGTTGGGACCTTTCCGACCGTCGGCACCACCCTCATGCCGATGGCCATCAGCCGGTTCCGCCGCGAGTACCCCGACGTTCGGCTCGAGGTGCACAGCGCCAGGTTCGACGAGCTCGTCTCGTCGCTCCAGGAGAACAGCATCGGCATCTCCCTGCTCTGGGACTACGAGTGGAACCGGATCGACGAACCAGATCTGTCGCTCACTCCGCTCCTCGAGGACCCAACCGTGCTTGTGGTCTCAGAGGATCACCGGCTCGGGCGAACCCGCCACGTGAACATGTCGATGCTCCGGCACGAGGACTGGATCGTCCGCAAGAGCGGTCATCCAGTGGCTGAAGTGCTTGAGCGAAGCTGCCGCGGTGCGGGATTCACTCCGAAGATCGCGTTCGAGGCCAACGACTACCAGGAGGCACTCGCGATGGTCAGCGTGGGTCTCGGGGTGGCGCTCGCCCCTCAGACTGCGGTCGTCTCAGCCCGGCCGGGCGTCCGGATCGTCAGCCTCGGGCAGGAGGCGCCGTCACGGCGCATCGTCATCGCCCACCGCAGCGACCGCGTGCGACCGCCGGGCGAGCACGCGATGCACCAGATCCTCGTGGATGTCGCGCGCGAGCACTTGCTCGCCGACCGCCCCTCCTGAATGCCAGGGGCGACCCGGGTTCTGGCATCCGTGCAGAGGCTCTTACGTCACTTGAGCGTTGCCGGACGCAGCCGAGTCGATACCGCGATCCCCGACGCGCAGCGTCAGCTCAAACGCCTGCCGCGCCACGAGGCCCGGTTCGGAGGCGCTGACGACGTGCCCAGACTCCTCCGCGCGAATGTGCACGGCCCCCGGATGCGCGGCCACGGTCTCGAGGTGCGCCGCGATCAGCGGTGCGCGTGTTCGGTCGCCTGGCGTCGCCTTCATGCCTGAAATCACCCGCATGGGCAGGTCACCGAGCCTCGGTGGACGCGACCGCAACCCGGCGAGCTCGCTTCCAACCACGCGCTGCTCCGCGGATGCCGCGCGCGCCGCCACCGGGTTCGCGGATGCATCCAGGGCCTGCGCCGCCGCGACCGGGTCCATCCCCTCGACGAGACTGCGCAGCTGCACGCGCAGCAGACCGAGACGGGCGGCCGGTTCCAGCACCGACGCCGAGAATGCGAAGAGGCGCCGAGTCGACGGCCGGAAGTACAGCGACGCGTGCTCATCGCTCTGGTCGACGAGCACGAGCCCGTCCATCGGTGCACCCGCCGACAGGCGGCGAGCTGCCAGGCGCCGAACGATCGGCCCGCCCCAACTGTGGCCGACGAGCACCAGCCTCGACGGCTCCTGCGCGGTCACGACCACGTCGAGGTCGTCGGCGAGGCGGTCCAGCGTGCGAGGTGCAGGATCCGGCGTGCTCTCCCCGTACCCCGCCCGCTCGTAGGCGACGACCCTCACGCGCTCCGCGAGCATCCCGTGCACGAGCCCCCAGTACAGGCCGCTCGCACCCAGGCCAGCCTCGAGCACGACCACGGCGCCCGAGTCGCGCGGCCCGCTCGCGAACGTGCGCAGGCGACGACCGTCCGGGGTCGTCACGAAGGCGGCGGAGTCGATCATCCCGGCATGCTCTCACGCCCCGACGACCACCCGCCAGGCGCCGGTGGCACCCTCCGGTGCGAGGATGGGCCCAATGGATATCGAATTCTCGGCCATCGACGGCGGCACCGTCGAACTGCACGACGCGCGACGCAAGATCCGCCGCCGCGTGGAGCTCGAGCCGTTCGAGATCGGCGTCTACGCGGTCACGCAGTCGCAGCTCGGCGAGCTCCTCGGGGAGGCGACCGACGACGGGCTGAGCCACCCCGACCGGCCCGCGACCGATGTCAGCTGGCTGCGCGCCATCCGCTTCTGCAACGCCGCCTCCGAATGGGAAGGCCTCGACGCCGCCTACTCGTACGACGGCGAGCAGGTCACCTGGCACGTCGACTCCGACGGCATCCGCCTCCCCACCGAATCCGAGTGGGAGTTCGCGTGCCGGGCCGGATCGACGGCTGCCCAGTACGGGCCGCTCGCCGACGTCGCCTGGACCAGCCTCGACGGCGTCACCAGCCCGCAGCCCGTCGGCGGCAAGCACCCCAACCTCAACGGCCTCTTCGACACCCTCGGCAACACGTGGGAATGGTGCTGGGACTTCCTCGACCCGGCCCGCTACGACGACTACCGCGTGTTCCGCGGTGGCGGCTACGCCGACGACACGTGGAGCGTGCGCGCCTCCGTCCGCCGCGGCGGGGCGCCACGCATGCACCACGAGGACGTCGGGTTCCGCGTCGCGCGGGGAGGCTTCGACGCCGAGGATGCGGCCCAGGGGTGGTCTGCCCGCGCCGACCGCGAGCGCGCAACGAACGAGGGGCCCACCCCGTTCGGGTGGACCCCACTGCGCTGACGCATCCGCCCGCCTGATTCGCGGTCGGCTTAGCCGCCGGGCCACCCGGCTCAGACCGCGAAGGCGATGACCCCGGTGATGAAGAGGGTCAGCAGCGTCGTCCACAGCACGATCGCGACCGCCTGCCAGACGAGCACCCGTCCCTTCGAGATGCCGCTTCCCGCAAGCGCCGCCGCCGTGAAGTGGGTCGGGAGCAGCAGCGGGCCGAGGAGGCTCACGCCGGCGACCCCATACCGGTTGAAGGCGCGCTGAAACTTCTCGCGGCGAGCCGTCTTCGGCGTCGCGTCTTCGGGCGACTTCGCGAAGCGCGCCCGGATCGCGGCCCCCAGGTAGACGACAAGCGCCACGGCGATGAAGTTGCCGAAGGCGCCCGCGATGGCGGCGATGACCGGGTTGATGCCGCCGATGATGCCGATCGATGCGGCACCCTCTCCCTCGATGAAGGGAACGGCCCCGGCAAGCGCGACGATGAGCGGCTGCAGCCAATCAGGCAGCTGTGCCATCAGGTTCTGGAAGCCGAGAATGAGCTCTGCGATGGGGTTCATGGTGTGGCCTTTCGGAGCTGAAGCGAGATGCCGCGTCGGGTGCCGCGGTGATGTCTCAATTCCACTTGGGATGCGCTCCGCACGGCAGTGCCGCCGCGTCACCACTCCTCGTGAGGATGCGCGTGCGGGTTCGTGACATATGTCACGGGTCGCGCGCCCACGCCTGGCCTACCGTTGAGGAATGAGCACTCCACGCATCGGCGAGATCGCCCTCGCCCGCGGCGTCACCGCCACCTGGTGGTACACGGCAGTGGGCGTCTTGGTGTTCGTCGGCTTCACCATCTCGTTCTGGGTGCTGTGGACCTGGGCGGCCCCGAACCTCGACGCGACCTGGCGTCTCCCCGTCACCGTGGCCGGTGGCCTCGCCTGGCTTGCCTCCGCCATGCTGCTGCTCCTCGATTACCGCCCGAGTGTGCTGGCCGTTCGCGACGGCGAGGCGCACCGCCCGTCGAGCCTCCACGTGCTCGGTCTCGGCCTCGCCGCAGTCAGCGCCGCACTCCTCGGTATCGGCGCGGCCTCGTTCGTCGCCGTGGCCGCGGTCATCGCGTTCGTGCTCTCCGTGCGCCCCTGGACTCCAGGCGTCAGGTGGCGCGTGGTCGTCGGCGCCACGATCGCGGTGGCCCTCGTGATCTTCTTCGAAGCCAGGACATTCGGCGAGCAGGGCATCCCCGGCAATGCGTTCGCCGCGCCCGGCCTTTTCATCCTGATGACGCCGTCCATGACCGCCTTCTCTCTCTGGTGGTGGGAGATCGTGCTCGAACTCGACCGCGCGCGTGCCGCCGAGAGCCAGCTCGCCGCGACCCGCGAGCGCCTCCGCCTCGCCAACGACGTGCACGACCTGCAAGGGCACCACCTGCAGGTCATCGCCCTGCAGCTCGAGCTCGCGGAGCGCCTCATCGCGAAGTACCCGGCCGCGGCGGCCGAGCAGATCCGGGCCGCGCAGGGAGCCGTCAACGAGGCACGCGCCGGCACGCGCGCCCTCGCGACGAGCTTCCGCGGCGTGCCCCTGCCTGATGAGCTCGAGAACGCGGCCGACCTGCTGCGCGCCGCCGGGCACGACGTGCGGATGCACGTGGGAGCCGGCACCGCATCCGCCCCCGCCGACGTGCTCGGGCCGATCGTGCGCGAGAGCGTCACCAACGTGCTCAAGCACGGTGACGGCAACCGCGCTCGGATCGAACTCACCCGCGACGGCGACGTATGGGTCTACCGCATGGTGAACGACGCCGTGGGCCACGGCGGCAGCGCTGCGGCTGGCGACGGGGTCCGGACCGACGTCGCGTGGGGCAGCGGCCTGACCGGCATGGGCGAGCGACTCGAGGCCAGCGGCGGCGACGTCGAGGCGTGGAACGACGGCACGAGCTTCACCGTGCAGGTGCGCCTGCCCGTCGGACATGCCCCGGTCGCCGGCACCTCTGGCCTCCCCGCGACGACAGGAGAACAGGCATGATCCGGGTGCTGCTCGCTGACGACGAGGACATGATCCGCACGGCCCTCGCCTCACTGCTGCGCCTCGAAGACGACCTCGAGGTGATCGCCGAGTGCAGCACCGGCACCTCCGCCGTCGAAGAGGCGCTGCGCCTCAAGCCCGACATCTGCCTCCTCGACCTCGAGATGCCGGGCCTCGACGGCGTCGAAGTCGCCGAACGCCTGCAAGGCCTCCCGGAGGTTCGATGCATCGTCGTCACCCGGCATGCGAGGCCGGGGGTACTGCGCCGCGCGCTCGCCGCCGGAGTCCAGGGGTTCATCCCGAAGTCCCGCCGCGCCGAAGAGGTCGCCGACATCATCCGCCGCGTCGCCGCCGGCCGCCGATACGTCGACCCCGAGATCGCCGCGGACGCACTGGCCGACGAACGCAGCCCCCTCACCGACCGCGAGCTCGACGTGCTGCGCGCCGGACAGCGCGGCGAGACGATCGCCGAGATCGCCCGCACCCTGCACCTCTCCCCCGGCACCGTCCGCAACTACGTGTCCTCAGTGCTGGGGAAGCTCGCCGTCTCGACCAGGCAGCAGGCGACCGTCGTCGCCCGCGAACGCGGCTGGATCTAGCGCGCGGCGCATCCGGCCACGCCACCGCCTGGCGAACGTCTCGGGCTGGCGCTCTTCTCGGGATGGGATTCGTCTCGGGATGGCGCTCGTCTCGGGCTGGCATTGTCACTTCGTTGAGGGAAACTTCCCCGAACGAAGCGAGGTTTCCATCCCGCGACAGCCGTCGGCAACCATCCCGCGACCCCGGGCGGTGACCGTCATTCGGCCCACACTTCGAGATGGCTTCCACGCACGCGGATGGTTTGCAACCCATCCCGAAGCGTGGAGCCCATCTCGAAGTTCGCCTGGAGTCGGCCGGCGGTGAACGGCGCGAGTCAGGCGTGCCGGCCCGCGGGTCGCCGGCCCGCGGGTCGCTGGCTCTCAGGCGCCGACCCTCGAGCGGCGTCAGCCACCGGTGAGTCGGTCGAGCACGTGGCGCAGCAGCGGCCACTCGGCGGTGCCGCGGAGGTAGGCGGCGGATGCGCGCAGCATGGGCGGGTCCTGCATCCGCACGATGTGCACGTTGTCGCGCGGCTCTCGGGTGAGGGGAAGCATCCCGACCCCGAACTCGGCGGCGATGAGGTCTTCCACGAGGGCGAGGTCGTCGGACTGGTGGGTGACGTTCGGCTCGTAGTCGGCGAGCGACGCGAGCACGCCGATGGCGATCTCGTCGGCGTTGTTCCTGGAGTTGCCGATCCACTCGCGCTCGCGCAGCGCGAGCATGAGGTCTCGGTTCGGCAGGGCCTCGTGGCCGCCGCCGGGGAGGGCCGCCGCGACCCTGTCCGGAACGCCGATTCCCCACTCCCCCTCCCACAGGCGCACGCTCTCGTAGCCGGGCGGGATGCGCAGGGGCGCGAGCGTGTAGTCGTAGACGAGCGCGAGGTCGATGCGGCCGGCGTCGACGAGCGCGAACGCCTCGTCGGGTTCCTGCTCCTCCAGCACGAGCCGCACGCCGGGATGTGATGCGGCGAGCTCGCGCATGATGGGAAACAGTGCTCGTGCGGCCGTCGCGAATCCCGCCACGCGCAGCGTCCCTTGCGGTTCCGCATCCGGGTCGAAGTCGCGCCTCGCCTCGTCGAGGCTCGCGAGGATCCCGGATGCGCGCGCGGCGAGCCGCGAGCCAGCGGCGGTCAGCCGCACCCCGCGTCCTACGCGCTGCAGGAGGTGAGCGCCGAGTTCCTGCTGCAGGAGGGCGAGCTGCTGCGAGACCACGGATGTCGTCGTCAGGTGCTGGTCGGCGACGGCACGCATGGAGCCCAGCCGCTCCAGGTCAACCAGGTATTCGAGCCGTCGTGTCTCCATGCGCGCTCCCATCGGTTCCGGTCGTGGCCATCTCGGCCCGGTCGCCACTATTGTGCTGGAATCGCGAACGATACGTTCGCATTTCTCGCGTGGACACGGATGCACGGGCGCGTCATCCTGGGTCCATGACCGCGTCCACGCTTCCGCCAGCCCCACGGGGCAGCGCCCGCTCGGGCACCCTCATGACGATCAGCGCCATGCTGTTCGTGCAGCTCGGCCTGGCGCTCAGCACCGGCCTGTTCGAGCAGCTCGGGCCGCTCGGCACCGGCTGGATCCGCCTCGTGTTCGCGGCGGCCCTCGTGCTGGTGATCGTGCGTCCGCGACGCGCGTGGTTCACGCGCAGCAGCTTCCTCGCGTGCGTCGTGCTCGGCGCGGCGACCTCGGGCATGACGCTGCTGTTCACGCTCGCGATCGACCGCATCCCGCTCGGCACGGCCGCTGCTCTCGAGTTCCTGGGCCCCCTCGCGGTCGCTGTGCTGCGCAGTCGAGGCCGGGCGCTCCTCTGGCCGCTGATCGCCGCTGTCGGTGTTGTGCTGCTGACGGAGCCGTGGACCGGGAACATCGACCCGATCGGCGTGCTGTATGCGCTTGCGGCGGCCGCCTGCTGGGCCGTCTACATCCTGTGCACGCAGCGCGTGGGCGACGAGCTGAGCGGGGTGCGCGGTCTGGCCGTCTCCATTCCTGTGGCGGCCGTCATCGCGAGCGTCATCGCGGCGCCGAGCACCATCCCGCTGCTCACCTGGGAGGCTGCGCTCGCCGGTCTCGGCCTGGCCGTGCTCCTGCCGACGGTGCCGTTCATGCTCGAGATCCAGGCGCTGCGCCGCATCACGGCGGCGGCCTACGGAACCCTCACGAGCCTCGAGCCCGCGGTCGCGCTCGTCATCGGGTTGCTGCTGCTGCACCAGGTGCCCGGACTGCTGCCGGTCGTCGGGCTCGCGCTGGTCATCGTCGCGGGCATCGGCGTCGAGCGCTCGGCCGGACGCACTCCCACCGCTCCTGCGTCTGCCACTCCAGCCTCGGCTCTCATTCCCGCCCCGACGCCGCCTACCGAGGCTGCGGCGGCAGCCTCAGGCGCCGGTGAGGCGCCCCTGGAGCGCGGCGAGCTCCGCACCGGTGAGCCCGCCTGACTGCAGGTACGCGGCTGAGCCGCCCTGCGCATCCACCCACTCGAGCGCCTGCTCGATCGCGGCTGGGGGTGTCGCGGCGACGAGGTCTTTGATCTGGTCGGTGAGCGGCAGGCCGTACTGCGCGACCATGCCGTACATGCGCTCGGCCCACTCACCTGAAAGGTTGGCTTCGGAGGACGCGTAGTCGGCGATGAGCGCCGACCGCTCGACCCCGACCGCGTCGAGCACGAGCGCCGAGCCGACGCCAGTGCGGTCCTTGCCGGCCGTGCAGTGGACGACCACGGCGGTCGGCGGGGTGACGGTCGCGGATGCGACGAGTCGCGCGAGCTCGGCGAACGTGGTGGCGCTGTGCTCGAGCATCTCCACGTAGAGGGCGCCCAGGGTCGGGATCTGCGCGAGCACCGCATCCATCGCCTTCGCCTGCTCGGCGGGGTCGCCGCCACGCGCAGCCGACTGCAACCCCTGCTGGACGAGGCCGGTGACGGCACCCTCGAGCAGCGGGAGCTCCACGACGTGGAACGGCCGACTCACGGGCAGGCGGTCTGGTGCCATCTGCCGCTCGGCGGGTGTGCGGAAGTCGACGATGGTGCCGATGTCGCTCGCCGCGAGCTCCTCAAGCCCCTTCGGGGTGAGCGAGCTCAGCGCGTCCGATCTGTAGAAGATGCCAGGCGCGGTCACACTGCCGGATGTGAGCGGCAGGCCGCCGGTGTCACGGAAGTTGAAGGTGCCCTCGAGGGATGTCGCCGTCGTCATGCGATCACCCTAGACGCGGGCACCGACATTCGCGCGGGCGCGGCCCCACCAACCCCTTGCTGCGCAGCCCTCCCAGACGCTCCAACCCGGTGCATCCACACGAGAGACGCACCTTCATCACGCCGGGAGGCTGCATCGCCCGCATGGATGCACTCAGGCGCGAGCGCGAGGACGTCAGCGACGGCGGCGGCGCGTGCCGAGCAGGGCCGCGATGACGGAGACCAGCAGCCCCGCCGCTCCGGTGACGAGGCCGACGATGATGAGGAAGCCCGCGCCGATGTTGGCGTCGAGGGCGGTCGGGTCGGTCATGAAGTGCGCTCCCGCGAGCGCGAGGAATCCGATGGCGAGCAGGACGGTGCCGAGGATCTGCATGTGGGTTCTCGCTCTCGTCGCGGCGATCCGGGGTCATTCCACCCAACAGCATCGGGATGCACCGAAACCGGGAGCGGGTGCGGCTCGCGCTTTGAGAGCACGCCTCGTCTCTTCGGGCCGGTTGCGAATCGTGGATGTAGCCATGTGACCCCCTCGAGTGCGAGCACTGCGAGCACTGCGAGCACTCGAGAAGCTCGACAGATTCAGTCAGCTGATCCTGCGCTGGTAGACCACGTTCGCAACCATGAAGGCGGCGAGGAGGATCCCGACGCACCAGCTCAGCGCGACCCAGATATCCCCGCTCGCCGGCTGCCCTTCGAGGAGCTGGCGGATGCTGTTGACGATCGACGTCACGGGCTGGTTCTCCGCGAACCAGCGCACCGGCCCCGGCATGGTGTCGGTCGGCACGAATGCAGAGCTGACGAACGGCAGGAAGATGAGCGGGTAGGAGAAGGCGCTCGCGCCCTCGACGGTCTTCGCGGAGAGGCCTGCGAGCACGGCGATCCAAGTGAGGGCGAGCGTGAAGAGCACGAGGATGCCCGCGACCGCGAGCCACTCGAACACACCGGCCTCGGACCGGAACCCCATGATCAGGGCAACGCCGACGACGACGGCCACCGAGACCAGGTTCGCGACCAGGGAGGTGAGCACGTGCGCCCACAGAGCCGACGATCTGGCGATGGGCATCGACTGGAAGCGTTCGAAGATGCCGCCCTTCAGGTCGAGGAACAGCCGGTAGGCCGTATAGGCGACGCCGGATGCGACCGTGATGAGCAGGATCCCTGGCAGCAGGTAGTCGACATAGGCGCCGGCGCCGGTGTCGATCGCCCCGCCGAACACGTAGACGAACATGAGCATGAACGCGATCGGCATGACGGCTGTCGTCACGATCGTGTCGGGACTTCGCAGCACGTGGCGCAGGGAGCGGCCCGTCAGGACGGCGGTGTCACCGACGAAGTGCGTGGTCATGATGCCAGATTCCTCTCCGTGCCCGGCTGGCCGATGACGGCCAGGAATATCTCCTCGAGCGTCGGCTGCTTCTCCACGTACTCGACCTTCGCGGGCGGCAGCAGCCGCTTGAGCTCGGCGAGCGTTCCGTTCGCGATGATGCGCCCCTCGTTCAGGATCGCGATCCGATCGGCGAGCTGCTCCGCCTCGTCGAGGTACTGGGTGGTGAGCAGCACGGTCGTGCCCGTGGCGGCGAGCTCGCGCACGGCAGCCCACACCTCGAGCCGAGCCTGCGGGTCGAGGCCCGTCGTCGGTTCGTCGAGGAACACGACGGGTGGGTCACCGATGAGGCTCATCGCGATGTCGAGCCGACGCCGCATGCCGCCGGAATACGTCGCGGCACGACGCCGGCCCGCGTCGGTCAGCGAGAAGCGCTCGAGCAAGGCGTCGGCGACCTCGTTCGGCCGCGGAACGTGTCGCAACCGCGCGACGAGGGCGAGGTTCTCGCGACCCGTGAGCACCTCATCCACCGCCGCGAACTGACCCGTCAGGCTGATCGCGGCGCGCACCTCGGCCGCGTGCGAAGCCACGTCGAGACCGTTGACCGATGCTGCACCACCATCGGCGCGAAGGAGCGTCGAGAGGATGCGCACCAGGGTGGTCTTGCCGGCCCCGTTCGAGCCGAGGAGCGCGAAGATGCTGCCGCTCTGGACGGCGAAGTGGACGCCGGTCAGCACGGCGAGGTCGCCGTACGACTTCGTGATGCCATCGACGACGATGGCCGGACGCACGCCCATGGCTACTGCCCTCGCTCCGCTTCCTCGACGGCCTTCACCAGTCGCGCGCGTTCCTTGTCGATCCACTGCTTGCCGGAGTACGACTGGCCGAACGTCTCGGCGAAGTCGACCGGGTCGGAGCCGACGATGTCGTGGACGGGCGTGCCGTCAGCGGCCGCGCGCTCCCACAGGTCAGCGAGATCGAGGTTCATGCGAACCATCGACTCCCCGTCGGTGATGCCGCTGTAGTACATGAGGTAGCGCTGGATGGCCTGCGCCACCTTCGCGTAGGGAGCCGGCAGCGCGTCCAGCCGAGCCTGCGCGTCCTTGAACTGCTTCTTCTCCTCGAACGAGCCGGTGAGCGCTTCGATCCATTTGGCGGCCATGTCAGTTGCCTCTTTCTTCGTGTGTGCTGGTCTCGTCTGTGCCGGTTCCAGCGGATGGTGTGGTGCCGCGGAGCTGCTCGAGGCGGTCCGCGAGGAACCCCCAGGTGCGCCAGAACTCCGCGAGGTATTCGGTGCCTTCTGCGTTGATCGTGTAGACCTTCCGCGGCGGGCCCTTCTCCGAGGGGACCTTCTCGACGTCGACGAACCCCTTCTGCTCGATGCGCACAAGGAGCGCGTAGACCGTGCCCTCGGCGATCTCTGCGAAGCCCTGCTCGCGAAGCCAGGCCGTGATCTCGTACCCGTAGGCCGAGCGCGTGGCGAGAATCGCGAGCACGATGCCCTCGAGCGTGCCCTTGAGCATCTCGGTTGCCTGCTTGCCCATGATCACCCTCTCTACTCAGTACTGATGACTACCGGTACAAAGTAGCACTGGGTACCAGTACCTAGCAACACTGGGTTCTGCGTGTTCAGCACCCTTTCAGGCAACCGAGATGCACAGCTACACAGAACTTCACCGATGTATCGTCGGGTGTCGTCAGGTATCGGCACTCACCCTCGAAAGGAATGCTCATGGTCGCTCAGCACACCCCAGGCGGACTCGGCTTCGGCCTCCGCGAAGCCGTCGACGAGATTCGCGAGAGTTTCGCATCCCGCCCCACCACCTCCCGCGCCAGCCGCGGAGACGTCCGAACCGCACTGCTGGTCGCCCTGCTCGAAGGCCCCCAGCACGGCTACCAGCTCATCCAGGCCATCGAGGAGCGCACCAGCGGCGTATGGAAGCCGAGCCCCGGTTCCGTCTATCCGACCCTGCAGCTCCTCTCCGACGAGGGACTCGTCGTCCCCGAGGTCACGGGAGAGCGCAAGGTCTACGCGCTCACCGAAGAAGGACGCGCCGTCGCTGTCGACGCTTCGACTGGCGACCTCCCCTGGGAATCGCCCGCCGCGCGCCGCGCCGAGCGTGCCGCGACCCTCCCGAAGGCTGGCGCTCGACTTGCACAGGCCGTCGTGCAGGTGCAGAGCAGCGCAACCCCAGACCAGGCCGAGCGCGCTGCGGCCCTCCTCGACGAGACGCGGCGCAAGCTGTACTCGATCCTCGCCGAGGACTGAACGTGACAGATGGCCCCAGCCTGACAGAGGAGCGAACGGCGGCGGCGAGCAGGCTGACTGCCGCCGCCGCGCAGGCGCAAGCCGTCACTCGAGGCCGGGCCGCCCACGACGGCGACACGAAGCTCTCGGCTGAGGGCCGCGCGAGGTACCGCAGAATCGTCCGCTTCGCGCAGCGCGCGATGCTGCAGATCTGGTGGTTCGAGATCTTCCTGCCGCGCATCCGCCTCGGGAAGCTGTCGGAGCGGGGACGGACCGCACGTATGCAGCGCCTCGCCCGCCGCTTCCATGCACTCGCGGTCGACCTCGGCGGGCTCATGATCAAGGTGGGGCAGTTCATGTCGTCGCGCCTCGACGTGCTGCCACCCGAGATCACGGCCGAGCTCGAGGGCCTGCAGGATGAGGTTCCGGCCGTGGCGTTCCCCGCCATCCGGGCACAGGCTGAGGCCGAGCTGGGCATGCCGTTGAGCCAAGCGTACGCGAGCTTCGACGAGGCCCCCATCGCGGCGGCCTCGTTCGGGCAGGCCCATCGCGCGACGCTCACCCCCGCCCTCGCGGAGGAGACCGGGTACACCAGCGTGGTCGTGAAGGTGCAGCGACCGGGCATCGAGGACCTCGTCGAGACAGATCTGCGTGCGCTGCGCCGCGTCGGACAGCTCCTCAAGCGAGTCGAGCTGGTCTCCAAGCGGGCCGACGCCCCCGCCCTCGTCGAGGAGTTCGCTGCGACGAGCCTCGAGGAGATCGACTACATCCACGAGGGCTCCAGCGCTGAGCGCTTCGCCGCCGACTTCGAGACCGACACCCGCGTGGGTGCCGCGCAGGTCGTGTGGGAGCGCACGGCGTCGCGCATCCTCACGCTCTCGGACGTGACCGCGATCAAGATCACCGACGTGGATGCGCTCCGCGCCGCGGGCATCGACCCCGAAGAGGTGGCCAACGAACTCGCGAGGGCAACCTTCCAGCAGCTCTTCGTCGCCGGCTTCTTCCACGCAGACCCGCACCCGGGCAACATCTTCGTGACACCGCTGGCGACGCCGCGGATCCCCGCCCCCTCAGACGTCGACGGTGAGGCGACCGAGGAGCGGCCCGCACCCGTCACGTGGGAGCTGACCTACATCGACTTCGGCATGATGGGCGTCATCTCCGACACCCTGCGCGCGAGCCTGCGACAGCTCATCTTCGCGATCGTGTCGCGCGACGGGCCCGGCCTCGTCAGGTCGATGCGCAGCGTCGGCGTGCTCCTCCCCGCAGGTGACACGGCCGAACTCGAGCGAGCCATGACGGAGCTGTTCGGTCGCTTCGGCGGCATGGGCGTCGCCGAGCTGCAGCGCGTCGACCCCGCAGAGCTCGGCGACTTCGCCGACCGCTTCAGGGACACGATCCGGGAGATGCCGTTCCAGCTGCCCGAGAACTTCCTGCTCATCATCCGCGCGATCTCCCTGGTGTCGGGCGTGACCTCCGCGCTCGACAAGGACTTCAACATGTGGGAGGCGGTCGACCCGTTCGCCCGCACCCTCACGCGCGACGAGGGCGGAAACACCATCCAGGCCGTGGCGAAGCAGGCCGTTTCGGCGCTCGCGACCGCCGTGACGCTGCCAGGGCGACTGGATGCGCTGACCACTCGGCTCGAAGCCGGCCAGCTGAAGGTGCAGACGCCGAGCGTCGACCGGCACATGCGCTCACTCGAGCGGATGCTGCGTGGCGTCGTCTCCGCGGTCGTGTTCGCCGCGCTGCTCATCGGGGGCGTCCTGCTGCTGCCGCAGCTCGCTCCCCTCGGCATCGTGCTCATGAGCGTCTCGGTCATCCCTCTGCTCCACGCCGCGGCCGTCGCCTTGGGCCGGCGGCGACGCTGACGCCCTGACCGCTCGCCGCCGGCTCGCCAGCTCGTCCCGCTCGCCGCGGCCACCACCCCCACCCCTGGTTTCGGGATGGGTTGCACGCCTCGGGATGGCTTGCAACCCATCCGGCAGCGTGAAAGCCATCTCGAGACGACCACCCCGAGCGGGAACTCAGACGGCGAGCTTGCCGCTCTTCGACAGCTCGGGGTCGGTGCACGACGAGAGGTCGAAGCAGCATGGGCGCCGCTTCCCGGCCTCCAGCTTCGAGAGGCCGACCTCGATGCGGCGCTCGCGAGTCTTCACGACTCGCGTGGAGTTGATCCAGCGCACCCACTCCCACCTCGCCATCGGCGTGATGTCACGCCAGGTCTCCGCAGAATCGGGGGCATCCGCGAGCGCCTCGGAGAAATCCGCGGGGATCTCCGGCTCGGGCCACTCGCCGCCCGGCCGCAGCTCCACGCTGACGGTGTCGCCGTCGGCGGCGCCGTCTCCGAGTGCGGCGGCGACGTCGAGCCAGTGCCCGCGGAGGCCGTCGGGCTCGATGACCGCCTCGAAAGCTCGCGCAGCATCACCGGAATCCGCGCTGGAGCCTGAGCCAGCCTGTGCGTGGATCACGCCCTCGACGGCGACCTGCCCACGCGACGGCAGCATCCGGCTCGCGTCCTCCGGAAACCGCACGATCAGTCGCACGCCGTCGTCACCCACAACGGGGACGGCAATGACACGCGCTGTGAACCTGACGGCACTGGTGTCCGGCGCCGCGATCTCCGCGGCGAGTGAGCCCTGTCTGTCAGCCATGGCAGAAAGCGTACGCCCGACCGAAGCGTGAACGCAGATTCCCTCACTGGTTCCCGAACCCTTCGTCGCTCAGTACCCTGATCCCATGACTGACCAGCCCATCATCCTCATCGCCGCCGATGAGCGACTCGCGAAGATCGAAGCCGAATTCAGGGCCAGATACGACCGCGACTACAGGATCGTCACGGCAGGAGACGCCGGGGGCGCCCTGCAGCTCCTGAGGGAACTCGTCGATTCCGGTGCCGCTGTCGCCATGGTCGTCGCCGACGTGTCCATCGGGGAGATCCCTGGACCGACGTTCCTGCGCCGCACGCAATCGATCTCCCCGACAGCGCGCCGACTCGTCCTCTCGACACCCGGCGCCGGCTACGCCGCGAACCTCGACGCCCTGCGGGAGGCGACGGTCCGTCGAGACATCGACACCTTCACCGGCATCCCGATGGGACCGCGCGACGAGGAGTTCCACACGGTCGTCACGGAACTGCTCTCCGAGTGGGGCTGGTCTGTCGCCCGACCGGCAGTCAGCATCATCGACGTCGTCGCCGAACCGCACGACCGCGAGGCGGGAGCCATTCGGGATCTCCTCGAGCGCCTCGGCTTCCCGAACCGCATCCTGACCCCAGACAGTGCCGAGGGAGCCGCACTGATCTCCGCAGCTACGGCCGAGTCCTCAGCGCCAGTCGTGCTCCCGCTGGCTCGGGCCTACGACGGCAGGCTCTTCCCCGCAGCAACGGCGAGGGGCCTCAACGAGCTGCTCTCGACTCGCTTCGACACGGTCCCCGAGGGGGAGGTCACCGATGTCCTGGTCATCGGCGCCGGCCCCGCTGGCCTCGCCGCGGCCGTCTACGCAGCCTCCGAGGGGCTCACCACGGCGGTGCTCGAGCGGGATGCGATCGGCGGGCAGGCGGGGTCGAGCTCGATGATCCGCAACTACCTCGGCTTCCCCCGAGGTATCTCCGGCATGCGCCTCGCGCAGCGTTCCCGCATCCAGGCCGGGCGCTTCGGCGCGAAGTTCTACACGGGACGTTCGGTCACCGGCCTGGAGCCCTGCACGCTCGACGGCGTCCCCACCTACCGAGTGCACCTCGGCGACACCGAGCTGCGTGCACGGACCGTCCTCATCGCGACCGGGGTCGCGTATCGGCGCCTCGGCATCGAATCGGTCGATGTGCACACGGGCGCCGGCGTCTACTACGGGGCAGCCACCTCGATGGCGAGGGAGATGCAGGGAAGAGACGTCATCGTCGTCGGCGGTGGCAACTCTGCCGGTCAGTCGGCCGTGCACCTCGCGAAGTTCGCGAGACACGTGACCATCCTCATCCGGCGCGCGTCGCTGAGCGAGTCGATGTCCGAGTACCTGATCCGCGAGCTCGACTCGACCCCGAACGTCTCCGTCGCCAGCAACAGCGAGATCGCGGACGGCGGAGGTGAGGCCGCCCTCGAGTGGGTGACCGTGCGCGACCGGACCTCGGGCGAGGAGCACCGCTTCGACGTCGGCGGGCTCTTCTGCATGCTCGGCGCCCAGCCGGACTGCACGTGGCTGCCAGAGGGAATCGCCCTCGACAAGGCGGGCTTCGTCCTCACGGGACGAGACGTCCCCAAGGATGCTTGGACCGACGGCATGCCTCCAGCTGACCTCGAGACCACGCTGCCTGGCGTCTTCGTCGCCGGCGACGTGCGCTCCGGGTCGATGAAGCGCGTCGCGTCCGCCAGCGGGGAGGGCGCATCCTCGCTGCCCCTCATCCACGCCCACCTCGCCGCCCTCCGCGCCCGCGAGTTCGGCGCCGAGTAGGCTCGCCGGCCCTCCCGCGCCGCCGGCAGCGCATCCACACGAGAGATGCCGCTTCGTTTCGAAACGAAGCGGCATCTCTCGTGTGCTTGCAGATGGATGCGGCGCGCGCGAGTCAGGAGCACGCGGGGTCAGGACCGGCGACGGATCGCGAGCTCCTTGCGCTGCGCCTCGATCGTCGCGATGAGGGTGCGCGCGTCATGTGCGCCGCTGTGCCGCGTCTCGCCGAGGAAGAACGTCGGGGTTCCGCGTGCTCCGCTGTCGATGGCGCTCTGCATGTCGGCGCGGATGCGCTGCGGCAGCGTCTCGTCGAGCATGTCGGCATCGAAGCGCTCGAGGTCGAGGCCGATCTCCTCCGCATAGCCGCGCAGGTACTGCGCGTCGAGTCGCTCCTGGTTCGCGAAGAGCAGGTTGTGCATCTCCCAGAACTTGCCCTGGTTGGCGGCCGCCTCCGAGGCGATCGCGGCCTGGAACGCATGCGGATGGTAGTCCTCGAGCGGTAGGTGGCGCACGACGTAGCGCGCCCCGCCGTCGCTGAAGTGCTCGCCCAGGTCCTGCCACATGCCGGTCGCCCGAGCGCAGAACGGGCACTCGAAGTCGAGGTACTCGACGATCGTGACCTGCGCGTCCGGGTCGCCCAGCATGTGGTCTCGCTCCGGGTCGACCGGACGGGAGAGGGTCGTCGGCAGGTCAGCCGTGGTCTCGTTCATCTTGACGCGCGCGAACGTGAACGTGAGCCAGCCGATGACCCACGACAGCACCATCGCGATGAAGACGCCGACGATCGCCTGCCCGGCGACCTCGCCCTCCAGCGCCAGCGAGATGATGAGCAGCGACATGGTGAAGCCGATGCCGCTGAGCGCGGCACCCCCGAAGACGCTGCCCATGCCGACGCCCTGCGGGAGCGAGCCGAGACCGGCTCGGACCGCGATCCAGCTGCCGAGCGCGATGCCCCCGAACTTGCCGAGCACCAGTCCGGCCACGACACCCCAGGTGACGGGCGAGGTGAGCGCGTTGCCGAGCATCCCGCCCCGCAGGTCGACGCCCGCATTTGCGAGCGCGAAGACCGGCACGATGAACAGCGCCACCGGGCTCAGCAGCACCTCGTGGAGGCGCTCGTTGACGGAGATCGATTTGGCCAGACCGAGCCGCACGTTGCGTGCGGCATCGGCGCGGGGCGACTGCCAGAAGTCACGGAACAGGCGCTTCGCGCGGACGACGTCCTCGCGGTCCGGGTCGGAGGCGGGGATGAGCAGACCGGCCGCCATTCCCGCGAGCGATGGATGAACGCCGGACAGCAGCGTCGCCGCCCACAGCACGACGATGATGACGATGTACGGCGTGCTGCGCCACTCGTTCGCTCGAGCGAGGAGGAAGAGGAGGACGAGGCAGACGACGGCGACCGCGAGCGGCATCCACTGCACCGACTCGGTGTAGACGATGCCGATGATGGAGACTGCGAGGAAGTCGTCGACGACGGTGAGCGTCAGCAGGAAGACGCGCAGCTGGCTCGACATCTTCGGCCCGACCAGTGCGAGCGCGCCGAGGAGGAACGCGGTGTCGGTGCCGATGACCGCACCCCACGCCTCCGGCGCCTCGCGTCCGGCGATGGCCAGGTAGATCAGGGCTGGGAGGACGACGCCCGCCACTCCGGCGACGATCGGCACGAGGGCCTGGCGTCGGTCTCGCAGGGATCCGACGGCGAACTCCTGTCGCACCTCGAGTCCGATGAGGAAGAAGAAGATGACCATGAAGCCGTCGTTCACCCAGTGGTGGAGGCTCATGTCGATGCGGAAGTCGCCGATGCCGACGGCCGCGTGCGTCTCCCAGAGGTGCACGTACGACTCCGACCATGGCGAGTTCGCCCAGAGGAGCGCGAAGACCGCGACGCCCACGAGCAGCAGCGCACTCCCCGACTCGGTCCGGAGCCGGTCCGCGACCAGACGCACCCAGTCCTGTTTCTGCTTCCCCACGCGATCCCCCGT
The DNA here is from genome assembly GCF_008831075.1 of Pseudoclavibacter terrae. Classification (GTDB taxonomy): domain Bacteria; phylum Actinomycetota; class Actinomycetes; order Actinomycetales; family Microbacteriaceae; genus Pseudoclavibacter; species Pseudoclavibacter terrae. Next base: position 266,332 of record NZ_WBJX01000003.1, read on the forward strand.
CTGCTTCGGCGCGGGTCTGTGCTCAGACCTCACGCGCCGAGTGGAAAGCATACGTCTCGCCGGAGACGTCTGGGGCTCTCAGACAGGCCCTGTCAGAGCCTGGATCCGGGCAACCGCCTCGATGCCGCGAGCACGCTTCTTCGTTCGCGAGGATGAGCATGGCCAGAATCGGCTGCAGGCCCCGAGCTCGGCCCGCGCGACTCGTCCGCGCCGGCCTCACGCCGATCAGGCCTGGGACGCGAGATCGCGACGAGCTTCCTCCTCGACGGTCGGGAGCATCCACCTCACCAGCAGCACACCCGCGAGCAACGCGACGACCGAGGCGATGAGGCCAACCCATGGGAGTCCCGTGAGCGCAAGGATCACGTAGCCGAGCAGCGACGATCCCGCGGCAAGGCCGACGTACGGCAGCTGCGTGACGACGTGCGTGATCACGTTCGCACCGGAACCCGTGGCGGAGAGGATCGTCGTGTCCGAGATCGGCGAGCTGTGGTCGCCGGCGACCGCTCCCGCGAGCACGGCTCCGAACACGGGCAGCAGCAGCTCGGGCGCATCCACACCCGTGACGATGCCAGCCCCGATCGGCAGCAGCAGCCCGAAGGACCCCCATGAGGACCCGGTTGCGAACGCCATCGCACCGGCCGCCAGGAAGACGATCGGGACCAGCCACGCGGCCGGCAGGGATGAGCCTTCGACGAGGACGCCGATGAATTCGCCCGTGCCCAGGGCATCGATGAGCGAGCCGAGCATCCACGCCAGCAGGAGGATCCCGACGGCGGGCATCATCGACTTCACCCCGTCGACCCAGCCGAGCGAGAAGGCTCGCCACCCGAACGCAGGGTTCCCCCGCGTGTACCGAAGGAAGTAGGAGATCGCGCACGCGAGCCCGAGCAGACCACCGACCATGAGTGCCGCGGTCGTGTCGGTGGCTGCGAGGATCTCGACCGGAGCCCAGCTGCCCGCAGCACTCGCGCCCGTCCAGACGATGCCTCCCAGGACGCCGACGACGAGCACCGCGAAGGGCACGAGGATGGCGCGTTTCGCGCCTGGCTCGTGCACGGGGAGGTCGTCGGTGAGCTGCCCTGGCACCCTCGAGTCCGCAGCGTAGGTTCGGCCCTCGACGATGGCCCGCAGCTCCTCACGGCGCATCGCCCCCAGGTCGGTTCGGAAGACGATCGCGAGCCACACGAGCAGCACCGCCGAGATGGCGTAGTAGTTCGACACGGCAGCGCCGATGAACGCCTCGACGCTGCTGATGGTGAGGGTCGATGCCGCGACGAGAGGCGCGAGGATCCCGATGATGTAGGCGCCCCAGCTCGAGAACGGCGCGAGCACGGACACCGGAGCTGACGTGGAGTCGACGATGTACGCGAGCTTGGCACGCGAGATGCGGTGGGCGTCGGTCACGGGTCTGCTGATCTGTCCGACCGCGAGTGCATTGAAGTAGTCGTCGATGAAGATGACCACGCCGAGGGCCGCTGGGAGGATCAGACCGCCCCGTCGTGTGCGAATGCGGCTCATCGCCCACTCCGCGAAGGCTCGCGTGCCGCCGGACATGAGGATGAACGCGGCGATGACGCCGAGCAGGAGGATGAAGAGCAGGATGTAGACGTAGTACGTGTTGACGGCACCGTCCTCCCAGAAGATCGCGGCGAACGACTCCCACACCAGGCGCAGGGCTTCGAGCGGCTGCAGTTCGGCGATGAGGAGGGCCGCGGCCAGCACGCCGGCGCCCAGGCTCAGCAGCACGCGCCGGGTGAGCACGGCGAGCGCGATGGCCACGACCGGTGGGACCAGCGTCAGCCAAGGCGTGTTCTCGAGCATGTGATCGACCCTTCTCGTCTGCCGCCCGACCCTATCGGTCGAGCGCCGGCCGCGTCGATGCTACTGACCCGTCGCGTACCCCGGTGCCATGTCCATGAAGCGGGAGAAGTGGCCCTGGAAGGTGACGGTGATGGTGTCCGTGGGTCCGTTGCGGTGCTTCGCGAGGATGAAGTCAGCCTCGCCGCCTCGCGGGCTCTCGCGGTCGTACGCGCCTTCACGGTGCAGCAGGATGATCATGTCGGCGTCCTGCTCGAGCGAACCGGACTCGCGGAGGTCGCTCGCTGCTGGCCGCTTGTCGGCGCGCTGCTCGGGACCACGGTTCAGCTGGGACAGCGCGATGACGGGAACGTCGAGCTCCTTCGCGAGGAGCTTGAGCGCACGCGAGAACTCGGAGACCTCCTGCTGGCGGCTCTCGACGCGCTTGCCGCTCGTCATGAGCTGCAGGTAGTCGATGACGACGAGGTTCAACCCGACCTTCTGCTTGAGCCTGCGGCACTTGGCGCGGATCTCGACGAGCGTCATGTTGGGGCTGTCGTCGATGTAGAGCGGGGCGTCGGAGATGTCGCCCTGCGTGCGAGCGATCTGCGTGAGGTCTTCTTGCGTGAGGCCTCCGGCACGCATGTGCTGCAGGCGCACACTGGCCTCGGCGGAGATGAGGCGCATGGCGATCTCGCTCTTGCCCATCTCGAGGCTGAAGAAGATCGACGGCTTGCCGTGGGTGATGGATGCGGAGCGCGCGAAGTCGAGGGCGACCGTCGACTTTCCGAGGCCGGGGCGAGCCGCGACGATGATGAGCTGGCCACCGTGGAAGCCGTTCGTGATGCGGTCGAGGTCACTGAACCCGGTCGGCACACCGGTCATTCCGCCCGATTTGTTCTGGGCGGCGTCGATGTCGTTCTGCGCCTCGAGGATGGCCTCGGCGAGGACGACGTAGTCCTCTTTCTCCACGGCGCCCGTGACACCGTAGATCTCGGCCTGCGCCTGGTTGACGAGGTCGACGACCTCGCCTTCCGCGAGGTAGCCCATCTGCACGATGCGCGTGCCAGCTTCGACGAGGCGTCGGAGCACTGCTCGCTCGGAGACGATCGCCGCGTAGTAGCCGGCGTTGGCGGCGGTCGGGACGATGCCGGCGAGCGTGTGCAGGTACTCGGCACCGCCGGCACGCGAGAGCTCACCGGACTTCGTCAGGTGGTCGGTGACCGTGATGACGTCGGTCGGCTCACCAGCCGCGTAGAGCGCGTGGACGGCGTCGAAGATGATCTCGTGCTTGGGCACGTAGAAGTCGATGCCGCGGACGGCTTCGACGACGTCGGCGACGGCGTCTTTCGAGAGCAGCATGCCGCCGAGGGCCGACTGCTCCGCAAGCAGGTCGTGGGGAGGGGTGCGAACACCGTCGTGCGTTTCGCGCTCACCCTGTGGAGGGGAACCGAGGTGCGCGATCGACACGGATGCTCCTGACTGCGCTCGTATGCCTGAGAGAGATTTCCCCACAGTAGTCCTCACCTCCCCCAACGAGCGAACCCAGAAGATGACGCCTGTGGATAACTCTGTGTGTAACTGTGGAGACGCGCCGTGTGGCTTGTGGAAACTGTGTGGAGAACGTAGCTACCATTTGGACGGTTCTGTCCAGGAAATACCTCGTGACCAGCTATTTATTCGAACGCCTCAGTTGTGCACAAGAGGCGTGAAGCATCCCTTGAAGGTTGAGCCTCGCGCGTCTCGCTGTGCATAACACCCGGCGGCGCACCCACGCAAACCGACGATATCCGGGCGTTTTCCACCGGCCGACGCGTCGACGGTGCCGTCAGAGGGCGCTCTCTGTGCGCTGCTGGAGCCTGCGTTCCCGGCGCGCGACGATCCGGTCGACGAGCACCTGGCCGTACGGCACGGCGATGACCACGGCCCGGCCGGAGACGTTGTTCGCACGCCACCACCAGACCAGCACGGAGAGCGCGAACAGCACCGTGATGGACGCGACGACGATGCGCGTGTACGGCCCCTCGAAGAACGAGTCGGTCGGTTCGGCGAGCGTCACGGTCGTGAAGAAGATCGTTGCGAGCACGGCGAGGTGTTCCTGGCCTCTGCGCCACGGACCGGCGACTGCGGCGAACGGCAGAATCCACATGACGTACCAGGGGTGGATGGCAGTGGATGCGGCCACGATGACCGCCGTGCACAGGACGAGGCGGAGAACGGGATCAATGGGCCGCTTCGTGATCACCAGCCAGGAGGCGACGAGACCCGCGATCGAGAACGCGATGACCTTCAGGATCACTTCGAACACGAACGGATCCAATCCGACGAGTTCGGCGAGGCCGCGCACCGTGCCGACCATGAGGGTCAGCGGCGAGTACCAGTGCTGGATCGCGCCTGGCACGGTGAGTGCGGTCACCCAGCCGAAGCCGAGGCCAAGGACGAGCCCGAGCGCGCCGACGAGCCCGATCGCGAGAGCGCCGTGCAGCGCCCAGCTCTTCACCCGATCCGAGAGCGGGAGCGTGCTGGGTCGTCCGACGAGCGCCACGATCGGCAGGGCGATGAGGGCGATGGGCTTGATCGCGACCGCCAGCGCGATCCACACGACCGCGAGGATGCGGCGGCCCTTCAGCGCGGACAGGAGACCGAAGCCCATACCGGCGAGCATGAGGCCGTCGTTGTGCCCGGAGGCGATGAACAGGAGCAGCGTGAGGGGGTTCGCAGCGATCATCCACGCGACGAACGCGCGACTGCGACCCCGGAGGGCGGCGATCTTGAGGAACGCGACCACCATGAGCACGGCGCCAGCGGTCGCGGCCAGACGGTTCAGGAACAGCGCGTACTCGGGCGTCTGAGCCCCGAGCCAGGAGAACACCGCAGCGACGGCGATGAAGAGCGGACCGTATGGCGACTCGGTGCTCGACCAGAAGGGGTCGACACCCAGCGAATACCAGCCGGCGATCTCGTTGACGCCGTGCTGGTACGGGTCGATGCCGGCTGCCATGAGGCGGCCAACGGCGACGTACGAGAACATGTCGCGGCTGAAGACGGGGACGCAGATGAGCAGTGGCAGGGCCCAGATGATGGAGGTCCTGATCACCCGCCGCAGGGACGCGTCGTTGTCGGAGACGCTCGAGCGGAAGCGCAGCCAGGCGATGAGCAGCAGGAAGCCGCCGACGATCAGGAGCATCGTGCAGAGCCGCGTCAGGTCGGGCGAGCTGCGGAGGAACGCGATGGGGAACCACTCGCGCAGGCCCAGCCCGTCCCCGATCCAGCCAGCGCCGAACGAGCCGACGAGGATGCACAGCGACCCGATGAGGCCGAGGAGCGTCGGGCTCACCGTCAGCGGGAACCGGCGGGGCTCGCGCTCGGTCGCCGATCGGTGGACTTGCTGCGGCATGTTCGTGAATCAATCAGGAGAGGTTCTGGCAGGATGCTGGACTCCGCTGACCTTATAGCGTTCCTCCTTGCGTCTGCCCCACGGTGGCGCCGACGCGCCAGACGGTGTAGCCGCTTGGGGTGCAACGAGAACGGCCCCGGACATCGAGATGTCCGGGGCCGTTCTTCTGCTGCCGTGCTATCGCTGGGCGATGACCTGGAGCTTGACGGTCGCAACGAGGTCGTCACGGAGACGAACAGTCGCCTCGTGGTTGCCCGTGTACTTGATCGGGTTGGGGAACTCGACCTTGCGCTTGTCGATCTTGCCGAGACCGGCTGCTTCGACAGCGGTCGCGACGTCGGCGCCGCGAACGGAACCGAAGAGGCGGCCTTCGGCACCCGACTTCACGTGGAGCTTGACGAGGGCGGACTCGAGCTTGTCCTTGAGTGCCTTCGCCTCTTCGAGGGTCGCGAGTTCGCGTGCGGCGCGAGCGGAACGGATCTGCTCGACCTGCTTCTCGCTGCCACGGGACCAGCTGACTGCGTAGCCCTTGGGGACGAGGTAGTTGCGGGCGTAGCCGCTCTTGACCTCGATGACGTCACCGGCTGCACCGAGGCCGGAGACCTCGTGCGTAAGAATTACCTTTGCCATGTCGACTACTCCTTAGCGGCCAGAGCCGGCGTAGGGCAGGAGCGCCATTTCACGTGCGTTCTTGACTGCACGTGCGATGAGGCGCTGCTCCTGGACGGAGACGCCGGTGATGCGACGTGCGCGAATCTTTCCGCGCTCCGAGATGAACTTGCGGAGGGTGTTGACATCCTTGTAGTCGATGACTCCGACCCGGATCTGCTTCGCGGGAGCAGCGGGCTTGCCGCCCTTCCCGCGTACACCCTTGCGGCGGTCGCCGCTTGACTTTCCAGCCATTGGGATCTTCTTTCGTTGAGTGTGTTTGCGAGCGCCCTTTAGAAGGGGGGCTCGTCAAAATCGTTCGATGCGCCGGGCGTCGCCCAGCCGGATGCGCCGTTGTCGCGAGGTTGGCCCGCGGGCTGTCCCCACGGCTCGTCCGCAGGGGCGGACTGACGTCCACCGCCACCGGCGTTGCCGCCGCCGCTGTTGCCGCCGAAGGAGCGCTGCTGGCCTCCGCCGAAGCCGCCCTGGCCACCGCCACCCTGCTGTCCGCCGGCACCGCCGGAGGACGTGCGGGTGAGCTGAGCCGTGGCGTAGCGAAGGCTCGGCCCGATCTCTTCGATCTCGAGCTCGATGGAAGTGCGCTTCTCGCCTTCCTTCGTCTCGTAGGAGCGCTGCTTCAGGCGACCCTGCGCGATGACTCGCGAGCCCTTGGAGAGGCTCGAGGCGACATGCTCAGCGAATTCACGCCAGACGCTCGCCCGAAGGAAGAGAGCCTCGCCGTCCTTCCACTCGTTCGCCTGACGGTCGAACACGCGGGGGGTGGATGCGATGGTGAAGTTCGCGACTGCGAGCCCGTTCTGCGTGTAGCGCAGTTCGGGGTCAGCCGTGAGGTTGCCCACCACGGTGATGATCGTGTCGCCGGCCATGACTACGCCTCGGTGGTCGCCGCGGGCTTCGCTGCGATAGCAGCGGCCTTGGCAGCCTTGCGAGCCTCGTCGCGCTTCGCCTCGGAGGCGACGCGTGCGATGGCCTCTTCTGCGCGGAGCACCTTGGTGCGCATGACGGCTTCGGAGAGGTTCAGCTGGCGGTCGAGCTCGTTCGCCGTTGCCGAGGTCGACGTGAAGTCAACGACGGCGTAGATGCCTTCGCTCTTCTTGTTGATCTCGTAGGCGAGGCGACGACGGCCCCAGATGTCGGTCTTCTCGATGGTTCCACCGTCGTTGCGAATGACGTTGAGGAACTTATCGAGGCTCGGAGCTACGGTGCGCTCGTCGATCTCTGGATCGAGGATCACCATCAACTCATACTGATGCACGATAAACCCACCTCCTTCGGTCTAGAACGGCTGCAGACGATCTGCAGCAGGAGGGTTATTGCGCGTGTCTGGGCAGTTGATCGCACAGACAACCTCGCCAGCATAGTCGTTTCTTCCTCCTAAATGCCAGCCAATTGGAAGAACTCCCCTTCTCGCGAGCGAATATGCTCGTTCCAGCACAACCGGCGGCCCCCGTGGTCCGCTGAAACGCACCACTACCTAGGGGAATCATGAGCGATCCAACAGGCGGCGCGGGCGAACGCGACCCGAACGCCCCAGTGCCACAGAACCCAGCGCCGCAGAATGGCGACCCGGCCGCACCGCAGGCGCCGCAGGCGTCCTTCGGCGACCAGCCCGCCAACGGCGAGCAGGGCGGCTACGGCGTCGGCAGCAGCTACGGCTCCAGCGGCGACAACTACCAGGCCCCGAGCAACTACTCAGCTCCTGGTGGTTCCTACGAGGCCCCAGGTTCAACCCCCGACTACCAGGGCGGGCAGTCCTCGTACTCGGGATCCACCGGATCGAGCGTGCCGAGCGCGTCGTCGAACTCCGGATACTCGACCCCGAGCTACGGCTCGTCGGGCGACTCCTCCTACTCGTCGCCGAGCGCCGGCTCGTACACGGGTGACACCTCGTACACGGCACCGTCGGCTTCGGGCAGCGACTACTCCGCCCCCGGCTACGGCAGCACCCCTGACTACTCCTCCGGCAACAGCTACGGCAGCGAGCCGAGCTCCTACGGATCCGCCCCGGCTCCGGATGCTTACGGCGCCCCCGCGCAGAACGCGTACGGCTCGGCACCTCAGGACCAGAACGCCTACGGCGCATCCGCGCCCAACGCGTACGGCTCCACTCCCCAGGACCAGAACGCAGCTGGCGCCTACGGTGGCGCACCCGCGTACGGTGCTGCCGGTGGCGCTGGCGGACAGCAGCAGTACGGCAACTACGCCCCGCAGGGCCAGGGCGGAGGCATGAACACGCTCGGCCTGATCGCGCTCATCGCTGGTGTCCTCAGCATCGCGATCGCGTTCATCCCGTTCTTCGGATACTTCGGGATCGCGCTGGCCCTCGCGGCCATCGGCCTGGGCATCGCGGGACTGGTCGTCAAGCGCTTCAACGCGAAGAAGCTCCTCGCGATCATCGGCCTCGTGCTCGGTGGACTCGGCCTCATCGTCGGCCCGATCATCACGACCTGGACGAGCGTGGCAACCGTCACCAACACGGTCGGCGACAGCGTGGACGACTACGAGACGCTCATGGACGACGAGTACTCGACGCTCGAGAACGGCGTTCCGTCTGAAGGCGAGATCACCGTGGAGATGACGGTGACGAGCACGTCGACCTCGCCCATCGATGTCAGCTACAGCTACGACAACGACCTGTCGGGTGCCGACCGAGTCCAGGTTGACACCGAGGCTCTCGCCACCGCGGTGCCGTGGTCGGAGACCGTCACCATGAAGTACAAGGCCGACTACGGGTACGACAGCTCGTCCGCCTACCTGTCGGCGTCAACCGTCGACTACACCGACGACCAGCTGACCTGCACGATCACGGTCAACGGCAACGTGGTCCAGGAGGCGACGAGCTCGAGCTACGTCTCCTGCTCCGGGTACAGCCTCGCGGAGTACCTGACCGCGGAGTAGGTTCCAGTCACCTCCACGCGAACGGCCCCCTCTTCGGAGGGGGCCGTTCTGCATGCGTCGGTCAGGCCGGACGCGCCGTCTTCTCAGACCGACGCGGTGCGACTACGGGCGGTTCGCTTCCCACCATTCGAGGAGGCGCTGCTTCGCATCGTCGTGCTCAAGCGGGCCCTCGTCGAGTCGCACTTCGAGCAGGTGCTTGTAGGCCTTCCCGACGAGCGGGCCCGGGGCGATCTCGAGGATCGCCATGATCTGCTCGCCGTCGAGGCTCGGTCGCACTGAATCGAGCTCTTCCTTCTCCTGAAGCTCCAGGATGCGCCGCTCCAGGTCGTCGATCGCGAAGAGCAGGCGGTCCGACTTGCGCTGGTTGCGGGTCGTGATGTCGGCGCGGATGAGGATGAGGAGGCGCTGCAGTTCCGGGCCGGCGTCCCGCGCGAAGCGGCGCACGGCCGAGTCCGTCCATCCGGCGCCCTCGTAGTTGAAGACCCGCATGTGGAGTTCCACGAGGCGCGAGACCGACTTCATCGTGTCGTTGTCGAAGCGCAGCGAGGTGAGTCGCTTGCGCGCGAGCTTCGCACCCACGACGTCGTGGTTGTAGAAGGTGACCTTGCGGTTCTCCCCGAAGCGGCGCGTCTTGGGCTTCCCGATGTCGTGCAGCAATGCAGCGAGGCGGAGGACGATGTCCGCGTCGGCACCGGGGTTGCGCTCGCGCTCGAGTGCGATGGCCTGCTCGAGCACCGTGATCGAGTGCTCGTAGACATCCTTGTGGCGGTGCGCGTCGTCGCGCTCGAGCTGCAGGGCCGGGAGCTCTGGCAGCACGAGCTCGGCGAGGCCGGTCTCGACGAAGAGCTCGAGACCCGCGCGCGGCGTGTCGGTCTTGAGCAGCTTCACGAGTTCGTCCCTGACCCGCTCGGCGGAGATGTCGAGGATGCGTCGACGCAGTTCCACGATGGCGTCGAAGGAGTCGATGTCGAGCTGGAAGCCGAGCTGGGACGTGAAACGCACCGCCCGCAGCATGCGCAGCGGGTCGTCGCCGAAGGAGACGGCGGCCTCGATGGGCGTGCGCAGCGTCGCCTCCATGAGGTCCTTCGTGCCGTCGGAGGGGTCCACGAGCGTGAGGGCAGGCAGCTGCAGCGCGAGCGCGTTGACGGTGAAGTCGCGGCGGTGCAGGTCGCCCTCGATCGTGTCGCCGAACGCGACCACCGGCTTTCGGGACGTGCCGTCGTAGCTGTCGGCCCGGTAGGTCGTGATCTCGACGGTCTCGCCTGAGAACCGGGCGCCGATCGTGCCGAACTCGCGGCCGATATCCCAGTGCGCATCCGCGATGGGCGCGACGATGCGCAGGATGTCGTCCGGGCGCGCGTCCGTCGTGAAATCGAGGTCGGTGACCTCTCGCCCCAGGAAGGCATCGCGGACGGGGCCGCCCACGAGGGCGAGCTCGAATCCGGCCGCTTCGAAGGCGGCGGCGAGCTCGGCGACGGGCGACGCGGTCGCGAGTCCGCGAAGGCGTTCCATGGCGGACTGCACGTTTTGCATCCGCTCATTCTACGAGCCGCGGCGGATGCTCGCCGTGCGCTCGAGGGCGCGTTCAGCTCGCCACTTCCCCGTCCGTCCTTACTATGGAGGTCATGGACCACGCACCGCGCGCCGCTGTGCCACGGTTCCTGCGTGCCTGTGCACGCCGGGTTGTCCCTGCGACGCTCCTGGCGTCGTTGCTGGCGCTCGGGGTCACCGGGGGCGCGTCAGCAGCACCCACGAGCCAGCCCGCAGGGGCCACGACGAGCGTCGGAAGCGCGATGGTCGGGACGGCTGCGGTCGAGCCGCGGGCGATCGCCGACGCCCCGGACGGACAGGTCTCCATCTACGCCGCGCCCGCTGACGGTGGGCTCGTGCAGCCCGGCGGTCCGCTGGTCGTCGAGCTGGTCGTCGTCAACAAGACCGACGCACAGCTCGCGCCTGCGCAGCTCGAGCTGTCCGTCGGCTCGTCCACGATCGACACGAGGTTCGCGCTGGATGCGTGGAGCGAGTCGAGCAGTGAGGCTGAGCTCGACCGTCTTGACCTCGTCGCAAGCCTCGGCTCCGGTCCGATCGCCGCAGGTGAGACCACCACCGTGAGCGTCTCGGTTCCCGCTGACGGCCTCCCCTTCGCGGCAACCGACGACTTCGGTCCGCGAGCCATGGCGGCGGCACTCGTGAGCGGCGACTCGAAGCTCGCGCAGGCTCGTTCGACGATCGTGCTCAACGGGGTTGCGGCCGCTGAACCCACCCTCGTCTCAACCGTTGTCCCCATCACCTCCGGGCTGCTCGCCGACGCAGATGAACCGCTGCTCAGCGTCGACAGCCTTCTCGAGCAGACGGCGCCAGGTGGGCGCCTCGACGAGATCCTGAGCGCGGTGGAGGCCAGCCCGAACGCCACCGTCGCCATCGACCCGCGCCTCCTCGCATCCATACGCGTCCTCGGCTCGGCCGCGCCCGAGTCGGCGCTCAGCTGGCTGGACCGCCTGACGGCGCTGGAGAATCAGACGTTCGAGCTGCCGTTCGCTGACGCGAGCCTCACGCTCCAGTCGCAGTGGGGTGCGCAGCAGCCGCTCGAGGTCACGAACTTCGACTTCGACATCGACCCCGCGAACTTCGCCGACCCTGCAGCCACGGCGACGCAGACGCCGACTCCCACGGCTACGGAGACGACCGACACAGGGACCACAACCCCCTCGGAGGACGGCGACGCCGACACGTCGAACGGCGTCGACGCATCCGCCACCCCCGAGGCAACCGATGCGGAGTCGCCCACCGCATCCCCCACCGAGGAAGCCGAGCCCCTTGCGCCTCCGCTCCCCACAACCGAGAGCCTCGTGAGCTTCCCGTACTCCATGAGCGGAGTCGTCTGGCCGCAGGCGGGCACGGTCCAGTCGACCGACCTCGACAAGTTCCGCGGCTGGGGCGGCGAGTCGATCATCCTGGATGACACCAACGCGGGTGTGAGCGCCGACGCGGACTTCACGGAGAGCGCGCAGGCCACCGTCGCGGGATGGAACGCGGTCGTCGCCGAGAAGATCCTGGATGACGCGTTCGACGACGCCGTGCACGCGACGACCGACGAGGAGTGGAACGAGGCGGCGACCCGTATCGCGACGCTGCTTGCCGTCGTCACGCGCGAGCTGCCCTACGAGCCGCGAACGCTGGTCGGCACGGTCACGCGCGACGAGTTCGACGGCGAGCGCCTCGCGCAGACGCTGCAGTTCGTGGATGGACTCAGCTGGGCCGCCACGACACCCCTCACGTTCCCCGGAGACGACGACACCGATCGTCGCGAGGCCTCGCTCATCGACGGAAGCGTGGGCGAGACCGCGTTCAACCGGATGACCGGCGTCATGCAGACCATCGAGCGCGCCCAGGTCATCTCGACGATCTTCGACGACCCGCTCGACTACAGCGACCCGGTCCGCACGGCAGGCGTCGGGGCCCTGTCCACAGGGTGGGCGAATGACCCGGCAGGGGCGCAGACGGCAGCGAGCAGTCTTCGCGACTACGTGACGGTCACCGAGTCCTCGGTGCAACTCGGCGACACGAGCGAGGCGCTCATCGTCGGCCGCGACACCGAGCTGCCGCTCTTCGTGTCGAACGCGGTCCCGAACCGCAAGGTGACCGTGCTCGTCGAACTCAGGCCAACCACGGGTGCGGTCGAGACCGGCGACGCCGTGGCCCTGTCGATCGAGCCGAACTCCATGTCCCGCGTCGGCATCCCGATCACCGCCATCGCCAACGGCACCACCTACGTCACCGTCAACGTCATGACGCCCGAGGGTGAGCCGCTCGCCTCGACGAAGCAGATCCGACTGGATGTGCGCGCCGAGTGGGAGAGCATCGCCATCCTCATCGCGAGCATCGGCCTCGCCGTCCTCTTCATCGCCGGCCTCGTGCGCACCATCCGTCGCCGGCGGGCGGCGGTGGCCGGGGCCACCACGGACGACGACACCGGGGCAGAACCGGAAGCCGACGTCGACACGGACACCGTCGACGCGACCGAGAGCACCAAGGAGTAAGCATGGCTCAGGGCATCGCTCGGGCGAGCGCGCTCCTGGCATCCGGCACGATGGTGTCGCGCGTGCTGGGCTTCGTGAAGGCCATCGTCATCGCGCAGACCATCGGCGTCATCGGCGTCTCCGCCGACGCGTTCGCCGGTGCGAACCAGCTGCCGAGCAACATCTACTCGATCATCTCGGTCGGCCTCCTCAACGCCGTCATCGTGCCGCAGGTCGTGAAGGCGGCCAGGCACGAAGATGGCGGCCAGCTGTACGTCAATCGACTCGTCACGCTGGCCATGGTGCTGCTCGGCGGGCTGACCATCCTCGCGACCGTGGGCGCCCCCATCATCGGCGCGCTCTACGGCGCGAGCCTCAGCTCGGAGCAGCTCGGGCTCCTCGTGGCCTTCGCGTACTGGTGCATGCCGCAGATCTTCTTCTACGGCATGTACGCCGTGCTCGGCGAGATCCTCAACGCGCGCGGCCTGTTCGGACCGTTCGCGTGGGCTCCCGTCATCAACAACGTCGTCGGCATCGCGGGACTGCTGCTCTTCAGCTCCATCTTCGGCGCCGACCCGACGGGCACCGGGCGCAACATCGACTCGTGGGACCCGACCATGATCGCCATGCTCGGCGGCACCGCGACGCTCGGCGTCGCCATGCAGACCATCGTGCTGCTGTTCTTCTGGCGTCGCGCGGGGCTCCGCTTCGGCCTCGACTTCCAGTTCCGCGGCACCGGGCTCGGCCAGGTCGGCAAGCTCGCCGGGTGGACCCTCGGGATGCTGCTGGTCATGCAGCTCGCGGGGCTCGTCGAGACGATCGTCGCCTACCTCGCATCCGGCGAGAACGCGTCGATCGCGGCTATGCAGAACGCGTTCCTCATCTTCGCGCTCCCACACGCCGTCGTCGCCGTCTCGATCGCCACGGCCTTCTTCACGCGCATGAGCGCGGCCATCAGCGACGACAGGCCCCAGGACTTCATTCGCGACCTCTCCGAGGGTTCGCGACTCATCGGCATGTTTCTGCTGTTCTCCGGGTTCGGTCTCGCCCTCGTCGCCGTGCCCTTCGCGCGGATCTTCGCGACGACGGATGCCGGCATCAACTCAATCGCGGCGATCCTCATCGCCTTCCTGGTCGGCCTCATCCCGTTCAGCGGGCTGTTCATCGTGCAGCGTGCGTTCTACGCGCTCGAAGACACCAAGACGGTGTTCTTCGTGTTCCTGTTCACGGTTCCCCTGCACATCTTCGGCATGGCGCTCGCCGCCATCGGCCCGGTCGAGTTCATCGTCGTCGGGCTCGCTCTCATGCAGTCGATCATGTCGACGCTGCGACTCGCGATCCTGCTCGTCATCCTCAGGAAGCGGATGGGGCAGCTCGACTTCGCGAACATCACCCGCTCCTACGTGCGCTTCACGGTCGCCGCCATCGCCGCATCCATCCCGGCGCTGATCGTCATGGTCCTGCTCGGCACGTTCCAGGAAGACGGCTTCCCTCGATCCGGAATCTTCCAGGCCCTGATCTCCTGCGCCATCGGCGCCGGCATCATGGCCCTCTTCTACTTCCCGCTGCTCTGGGTGCTCAAGTCGCCCGAGTTCCGCGGCTTCGCGAGGCCGGTGCTCGCCCGCTTCGGCGTCAAGACCGGTGGGCCCTCCAGCCCAGCACGCGGCGAGGACGAGGAGGGCGACCTCGACGCCGACCTCCTGGCGACGTTCCCCGACACCGCCACCGCCTCCGGCAGCGACTCGGCACCGACGCCCTGGAACCTCGCATCCGAAGAAGCTGAGCCGGATACTGCCGAGGAGCGCAGGCAGGCCGAAGAGCAAGAGCAGCGTGAGGAGCGCGTCAACGCCGCCTCCTGGGCCTTCGGGGGCGCTACCGAGGACCTCTCGACCGCCGGCATCATCCTGCCCATGCACTCGCGCACGACCGAGATCCCGAAGGTCGGTCGCACGGAGCCGCCGCGCACGCGTCGCGAACGCCGCGAGGAGGAGCGCCGGGCCGTGATCGAGCTGGCAGCCCGCCGTGAAGAGGAAGCGCGCCTCGCCCGCGAAGCCCGGGATCGCGCCGATGACGGCGATGGGCGCGGTTCACCACCTCGTCCGAAGGAATAGTCGCTAGTCTCAACGCGTTTGCCTGTATGTCGAGCCGCGATTCCCGCGGTTCGAAGAAGTGCGGAGGACTCATGCGGAACGTCATCATCATCGGCTCCGGCCCCGCGGGCTACACCGCCGCCATCTACGCGGCGCGCGCGGGCCTCAAGCCGGTTGTCATCACCTCGAGCGTCGAAGTCGGCGGCGAGCTCATGAACACGACCGACGTCGAGAACTTCCCAGGCTTCCCCGAGGGCATCATGGGGCCCGAGCTGATGGAGCGCATGCAGGCGCAGGCCGAGCGCTTCGGCGCCGAGCTCGTCTACGACGACGTCACCTCCGTCGAGCTCGACGGCGACGTCAAGCGGGTCTCCACCTCGTACAGCGGAGACTTCGAAGCGCGCACCGTCATCATCTCCACGGGGTCCGCGTACCGGAAGCTCGGTCTCGATGCGGAAGCCCGTCTCTCCGGCCGCGGCGTCTCCTGGTGCGCGACCTGCGACGGCGCGTTCTTCAAGGACCAGCACATCGCCGTCGTCGGCGGCGGCGACTCGGCCATGGAGGAGGCGACGTTCCTGACGCGCTTCGCCAGCAAGGTCACGATCATCCACCGCTCCGAGAACCTGCGCGCGTCGGTCATCATGCGCGAGCGCGCGGAGCACAACCCGAAGATCGACTGGATGCTCAACTCCCGCATCGAGGACATCGCCGGCGAGGCCAGCGTCGAAGGTGCGAGCGTGCTCAACACCGCGACCAACGAACGCACCGAGCTGCCAGTCACCGGCGTGTTCGTCGCCATCGGCAACGACCCGCGCATCGACCTGTTCAGGAACATCCTCGACATCACCGACGAAGGCACCATCTGGGTCGACGGCCGCTCCTCGCGCACCAGCATCCCTGGTGTCTTCGCGGCCGGCGACGTCATCGACCCGCACTACCGCCAGGCCATCACGGCCGCAGGGTCCGGCACGGTTGCAGCATTGGACGCCGAGGCGTACCTCGCCGCGCAGCCCGAGCCCATCGCGGACGAGTCCGAGGAGCAGGCAGCAGCAGCGGTCACCGAGGACGAGACCGTCATCGTCTGACCCGCTGGTGCCGCATCCGCTCAATCCGAGCAGGCACTCCGCGCCGAACACCATCCACCACGAAGCACGACAACTCCCACGGAGGTACCAATGTCAGAACCGATCGTCGCCACCACGGCGAACTTCGACCAGATCGTGGCAGACGCCCCAGGTCCCGTCATCGTCGACTTCTGGGCCCCCTGGTGCGGCCCGTGCCGTCAGGTCGCGCCGGTGCTCGACCAGATGAGCGAAGCCCACGAGAACCTCTCCATCGTCAAGGTGAACGTCGATGACGAGCCCGACCTGGCGATGAAGTTCCGCATCACGAGCATCCCCGCCCTCAAGCTGTTCTCGAACGGCGAGGTCGTCAAGGAGGTCGTCGGCGCGTACCCGCGCGCGGCCCTCGAGAAGCAGTTCGCCGACTACCTGGGCTAAGCAGCAGGGCTAGGTCACGCAGATATGGCGCGAGCGCCCATCACCCCCGCGACGAAGGCGCTCGACGCAGCCGGGGTCGAGCACGTGATTCACAGCTACGTGCACGACCCCGGCGTCTCTGCGTTCGGGGCGGAAGCGGCCGAGAAGCTCGGCATCGACGAGGCACGCGTCTTCAAGACGCTCGTCGTGCAGCTGGATGACAAGCAGCTCGCGGTCGCCGTGGTCCCCGTCAGCGGGTCCCTCGACCTGCGCTCCCTCGCCCAGGCGGCCGGCTGCAAGCGCGCGGCCCTCGCCGACACTGCGCTCGCCGAGAAGCGCACCGGATACGTGCGCGGTGGCATCAGCCCGTTCGGGCAGCGGATGCGCCTGGCCACGTACCTCGACGAGTCCGCGTTCGCGCATCCCACCATCTTCGTCTCCGGCGGTCGGCGCGGCCTCGACATCGAGGTAGCGCCCGACGCTCTCCTGCACGCTACCGAGGGCCAGCGCGCGCCGATCGCGCGCGACTGACCCCGGACGCGGCAGGGCCATGCAGTCCACTTCCTGCATGCGGTTCGCGATGGAACGCTTCGCTCGGGCGTATCCTGGGATTTCGACTCTCGCGAAGGAACCCCGTGACGCATCCAGGAGACGTCGGCCCGCAGACAGGCCGCAACCTTGACCCGTGGTACACCAGCTACGCCGACCGCACCGCCGGTCTGGCCGCCAGCGAGGTCCGAGCCCTCTTCGCCGTCGCCTCCCGACCCGAGGTCGTGTCTCTCGCGGGCGGCATGCCGTTCGTGAAGGCGCTCCCAGAGGAGCTCATCCACTCTGCCTTCACCACGATGATGCGAGAGCACGGTTCCGAGGCGCTGCAGTACGGCGGCGGCCAGGGCATCCCCGAGGTTCGAGAGCAGATTCTGCAGGTCATGAGCCTCGAGGGCATCAACGATGCCTCCGCGGATGACGTCGTCACGACGACCGGCTCGCAGCACGCACTCGACCTCGTGTCGAAGCTCTTCCTCAACCCCGGCGACGTCGTCCTCGCGGAGGCACCCAGCTACGTCGGCGCGCTCGGCACGTTCAAGTCCTACCAGGCGGACGTCGCCCACGTCGCGATCGACGACGACGGCCTCATCCCCGAGGCGCTCGAGGAGACCATCGCACACCTGCGCGTCGAGGGCAGGACCATCAAGTTCCTGTACACGGTCGCGAACTACAACAACCCCGCCGGCGTCACCATGAGCCTCGAGCGCCGCATCCGGGTGCTCGAGATCTGCAGGCGCGAGCACATCCTCATCCTCGAGGACAACCCGTACGGGCTTCTGTACTTCGACAAGCCCGGCCTCCCCGCGCTGCGTTCCATGGACGCCGAGAACGTCATCTACCTCGGATCGTTCTCGAAGATCCTCTCGCCCGGCCTGCGCGTCGGCTGGGCCCTGGCACCGCACGCCATCCGGGAGAAGCTGATCCTCGCCGTCGAGGCGTCCATCCTGTCGCCGTCGACGTTCAACCAGTGGGTGGTGACGGAGTACCTGCGGCAGAGCGATTGGCAGCAGCAGATCGAGGGGTACCGTGCCGTGTATCGCGAGCGCCGCGACGCCATGGACCAGGCCCTCAACGAGCATCTGCCGCAGCTCAGCTGGACCAAGCCGGACGGCGGTTTCTTCGTGTGGGTGCGCCTCACGGAGCAGCTCGACTCGAAGCAGATGCTGCCTCGCGCCGTGAAGGAACTCGTGGCCTACACGCCGGGCACCGCGTTCTTCGCCGATGGCCGCGGCCGCCACGAGATGCGCCTCTCGTTCTGCTACCCCACTCCCGAGCGCATCAAACTGGGCGTGCGACGCCTCGCGAATGTGATCAATGGCGAGCTCGACCTCGTCGAGACGTTCGGCACGTCGACGCGCCGCGGGCCGGACGAGGACCGCGTCAACATGCCCCCGCCGAACATCTCCTGACCGCGGCACCTGCCTCCTACGAAGGGAACCCCATTGAGCATCGAGGGCCTGCACGTCGTCATCCTCTCCGGCGGCATCTCGCACGAGCGAGACGTGTCGCTGCGTTCCGGTCGGCGCGTTGCGGATGCGCTCAGCCGCGCAGGCGCGGACGTCACCATCCGCGAGCCTGACGCGTCTCTGCTCGGGTTCCTCGAGGAGACGCAGCCCGACGTCGTGTGGCCGCTGCTGCACGGCTCGAGCGGCGAGAACGGAGCCCTGTACTCGCTGCTCCGGGCCGGCCGCTTCCCCTACGTCGGCTCACGGCCGACCTCCGCGCGGCTTGCCTGGAACAAGGCGACCGCGAAGGCTATCGCGAAGCGCGCCGGCCTGGCGACACCCCCATCCATCGTGCTCGAGAACAGCACCTTCCGCGAGCTGGGAGCTGAGGCGGTGATGCGCCTCATCGCGCGCGGAATCGAGCTGCCAGCTGTCGTGAAGCCCGTCGAAGGCGGCTCCGCGCAGGGCGTCACGTCGGTGACGTCGTTCGAGGAGCTCCCGCAGGCGCTCGTCACCGCGTTCACCTACGACGACACCGTCATCATCGAGAAGCGCATCGAGGGCCGTGAGGTGATGGTCGGCGTGCTCGACCTCGACGGCGAGCCCCTCGCGCTCCCCGCGGTCGAGGTCGTCGCGAACAACGGCGTGTACGACTACGAAGCTCGCTACAACGCCGGTGAGACGACCTACTACGCGCCGGCCAGGCTCTCCGAGGACGAGGCCGCGCGCGTCAGTGACGCCGCGCTCCTGGCGATCGCGAGCATCGGGCTGTCGGACATCGCCCGTGCGGACTTCATCGTCGACGAAGCGGGTGTTGTCTGGTTCCTCGAGGCCGACCCGATTCCCGGCCTCACTGAGACCTCGATCGTGCCGCTCGGCATCGAAGCGGACGACTCGGAGTTGAGCGCCATCTACGCGCAGCTGGCCGCCGCGGCCGCCGCGCGCGGGCCGCTCGAGTAGCTCCACACGAAGCCTCGGACGACGAAGCGGGTGGATGCGCCTTGCGGCTCATCCACCCGCTTCGTCGAGTGGCGCGGTGTTCTCAGCGCGTCATGCGGCTACTTTCCGGGCGCGGACTCGCCGAGTTCTTCAAGGATGCGGTTGAGATCGGCGATCGAGGCGAAGTCGACGACGATCTGCCCCTTGGTGCGGCGCAGGGTGACTTTGACGCGGGTGTTGAGCCGGTCGCCGAGCTGCTCGCCGATCTCGTCGAGGTAGCCGGTGAGACCGCTGCGTGGTTCCTTGTGGATGGGTGCCTGCGTGTCGGCCTTGGCGCTGCTCGATTTCGCGGCGGCTGCCTCAGCGGATCGAACGCTGAGGTCTTCGTTGACGATCTTGTCGGCGAGCTGCTGCATCGCCGCGGGTTCTCCGGCGCTGAGGATCGCGCGTGCGTGACCGGCTGAGAGGACTCCGGCCGCGACACGACGCTGGACTTCCAGCGGGAGGCGGAGGAGGCGCAGCGTGTTGCTGATCTGTGGACGCGAACGGCCGATGCGTTCTGCGAGCACCTCTTGGGTGATGCCGAAGTCGTTGAGCAGCTGCTGGTACGCCGATGCTTCTTCGAGCGGGTTGAGCTGACTGCGGTGCAGGTTCTCGAGAAGCGCGTCACGCAGCATGACGTCGTCTTCCGTGTTCCGGATGACGGCGGGGATGCTCTCCAGGCCTGCGGCCTTCGTCGCGCGCAGGCGACGCTCGCCCATGATGAGCTCGAAGTCGGCCTCATCCCGCAGCGGATGGTCAGCAGGGATGGGGCGCACGACGATCGGCTGGAGCACGCCGAACTCCCGAACCGACGTGATGAGCTCCTGCAGCGCATCTTCGTCGAACTCCGTACGGGGCTGGTGCGCGTTCGGAACGATGCGGTTCGGGTCCAGAGCGCGCAGAGTGGCGCCGGGGATCTCAACGAGGCCGTCGGTGTCTTCGCCCTCGGTTGCGTCATCGAGGCCTTGGTTCTCGGCAGTTGCGGCGCCCGTCGCGGTTGCGGTGGTGTCGAGTGTTCCAGCCACTGGCGCCCCTGCATCGACGTTCCTCGATTCAGCGGGGTCCGCCGATGCGGTTGTTCCGATCGTGTCGGCCGATACGGCGGCTTCGTCATCCACGGGCGGTGTGGTGGTGGTGCGCGCTTTCGATGCCGCTGTTGTTGCTGTCTTCTTTGCTGGTGCCTTGGCTGGCGCAGTCTTCCTGCCGGTACCGGACTTTGCCGTCGCGGCATCCACTGCGGGCACCTTTGCTCGGGGAGCGCGCGCGGGCGTCGCCCGCTTGGGTGTGGCGGCTGCGGGCTTCTCCGAAACCGGAGTCGCCGTCGAGGTGTCTTCCGGCGCTCCGTCTGTGTTCGTCGCAGTCCCGGCTGCATTGGTGCGTGACGATGCAGTGGTTGGGTAGGCCGGTGTCTCGCTGTCGAAGAACACGTCTGAAGGGCGCGAGGCGCCTCTGTCTGAGGTCGGGATGAGAGCGCCGATGCCTCGTCCGAGTCCGGTGCGTTTCTTGGTTGCCATGGTGGTTATGCTCCTCGCTGGGCGATTTCGACGGCCGCTTCGAGATACGCGATCGCGCCGGTCGAGGTTGGTTCGTGGGAAATGATGGTCTTGCCGAAGCTCGGGGCTTCGGAGATACGCACGGTGCGCGGTATGGCGACCTTGAGCGTTTCTTGCGGGAAGTGCTCGCGAACGTCAGCGGCGACTTCCTGGGAGAGGTTGGTTCGCCCGTCGTACATCGTCAGCAGGATCGTGGTCAGCCGAAGCTGCGGGTTGAGGTCCTGTGAGAGCAGGTTGAGGTTCGAGATCAGCTGACCGAGTCCTTCGAGTGCGTAGTACTCGCACTGGATGGGGATGAGCACCTCTCGAGCGGCGACGAATGCGTTGATCGTCAGCAGCCCGAGGGAGGGAGGGCAGTCGATGAAGATGTAGTGGAACTCTTGCTCAGTGCCGGTGGTCTCGTCCAGGAGGGCGGCGATGGCCTGTCGGAGTCGGTAGTCGCGCTTGTCGAGGTTGACGAGCTCGATCTCTGCGCCTGCGAGGTCGAGCGTGGCCGGGACGCACCACAGCGTGTCGATATCAGGGCACTGTTGCATCAGCTCACGCAAGGGCTCGCCGTCGAGGAGCGCTTCGTATGTGCCGGCGGTCTCTCCGCGGTGTTCGATGCCAAGGGCGGTGGAAGCGTTGCCCTGGGGGTCCAGGTCGATCACCAGGACCCGGGCACCGAGGGTAGCGAGAGCCGCGGCCAGATTGACGGCGGTTGTCGTCTTACCCACGCCGCCCTTCTGGTTGGAAATCGTGAAGATCCGCGTGTGGTTGGGGAGGGGAACTTCCTTCTTGACCAGGCTTTTCCTGCGCTGGTTCAGCTCAGACAATGCTGTCGCGAGCGGTGAATCGTCGAGCCCCGACGCTGGTGGCGTCGCTGCGTCGCCGGCAGATGAAGCTTTCAAGAATGCTCTCCCTCAAGTAGACGTCTCAATTGTGCCTCACATCCGCAATGGAAACGCGGCGACGCTCAGAGTTGTGGAATCGCCGAGTCTGGTCGCGCCGTGGCAGTTTCACGTGAAACACGGGCCTCGACCTCAACTTCAGCCACAGGGTTCGGTTGTCAAGTTTCAAGTTGGTCCGGTGAGCAGAGTCAACACGGTCGGTGCTCTCTCGTCCCCTTCAAAGTCGCGGAGATTCTGAAGGGGTGAAGAGCTGAGCTCACCTCTCACGGGAGGTCGGTCGGCGGTGAGAGTTTTCTCCGTCGAATATCCGGCGTACTTGGTCCTTGTCGCGTGCGAGTACCTCGCCTGACTCCGGGCGGCGACGCAAGACTCCCGGTCGGACTAAAGATCCCAGCACCCGCCAGCAAGAGTCGAAGCGGGGCTGGTTAGCTCACCGTCGTTTCACGTGAAACGGGAGGCAATCGTACGAGTACTACGATCATGCCCGCGCCGGTGTTGCTGAAGCAGGCACCCTCTCGGAATGACAAGGTGTCTCTGCGTAGGGCGTACCGCGAGGGACTGGTCTCAACGGTCAGGATGAACGAGACTCGAACTGGATTGTGGACGGCGCTCTCATCCCTTTCCATCTGCGAAGCTGGTTTTCCACTCGCGCCCCGGACGGGAGCCGCCCGGAATGTGGAACAGCGACCGGCGGTCACGGGCCCCGCACCCGCACCGCCGGCCTGAGTAGGCGTGGCCGCGTGAACAGAGAGGTGAGCAGATGGGGCACCAAGTCCGGTGGGGCGGTCTTTTGGCCCCGTGGCTTGCGCCTAGAGTTTCACGTGAAACAAGCCCGAAAGCGCAACTTGACGAGACACTTCTCTTCCGAAGCCACGGTCGATGCGTACGGACTCCGCATGGCCCCAAGCCCTTCGCACTCCACGCCTGGGCTCCACGTAGCGTCAGAAGTCGAGGTTCGGCAGCTCCACGAACACGCCTGCCCTCCCGAACGTATCGCCACGACCGGGCGTCCCACGTGAAACGCCTGATGTAGGAGCGCGGATGCGGAACGCACTGCGCAATGCAAGCTAGCGGTAGATCCCCGCGCCAAGATCGTGAGCTTGCCTGACCGAATCGGGGATCGACGACACTCGACATTCAAGGATCGAGCGACCCAGCAAGTTTCCGAACCCCGTGTCAGCCCGGTGCATTTCGCGACTGCGAACCACGCTTGCGCTCAGGCCGCTAATCGCTTGTGATAGCCCGCAACTGCTTGCATAGACTGCCACATTAGTTGCGCCACGGAGCCGCGAAGCAACAGAGTCATCAGAGTCATTCAGCACGTTGTGCCCAACACGCAACACCTCAAATCACCATCTGTGCTCCAGGGCGGGGATCTACGTCACGTCCCCCCAGTGGCATGAACGTATCGAGCGGTTCACCCGAGCCACTCCCGGCTCACTTGGCCCGACTTCGGCATGAGCCACCTGAAGCTCGCTCCGCTCCGGACAGGGAGTGATGGGATGAAGTCTTGCCCGGCCCCGCGCCCCGCTCAATCTTCGCGCTCAGATCGGGATCAAGACGGAGAGATGACCGCAGGCCTCAGCATCGCATTCACCGAGGGACAACCCGATGTGACCTCGTTCCACGTGAAACATGTCGAGCATCGCGCACTGTGAAGTCCTGCGTAGGGGAAAGCAAGACCGCTGGTAGCCGCAGAGGAGCGTGGGTCGATGCGTGCGAACTCATGCCAACTCATGAGCCGCCATTTTGCACTCCCTGCCGTGACCTCGTACTTCCAGTCCAGTCAGTCCTCTACTTCCGTGCCGCGCTGCCTGGCCCGTGGCCCTCGCGCGATACGGCACACACATTGGCGTGTCTAGTTCACACACCACCAGCCGGCCCCTCGTTGGCTCACCCCAGGGTTCGTGCAGGTCTGCACGTGCTCTCGCGGTTCGATTCGCGTCAACTAGTACTCGCTCTTTTGACTGCACGGGCTCCGATCGCACACCTGGAGCGGCTCGCGCTGGACGTGCGTGAGCGAGATCTCACCACTGGCACCATGGTCGGTCGGCAATCCCGGTCTGGATGGCAACAGCACTCTCTAGACCAATGACTCTCCCGCCTCCCACGGATGAGGTGGCGTGGCGTGTAGTGGGTGGAGTGTGGCAGGAGCAGCGTGTCGGAGAAGGGATAGGTCGGTGCGCGCCAGTCACAGTCAGCCTCTGTCTGGTTGTGCGCGCCTCCTCCTGTCTTGATGCCGGCCGCACAGTGCCTCAGTCGCGAAGGAAGTTCGCACCGATCACGCACCCCACGGGCCAGCCCTCGAGAGCATGGAGAACTCTTCTGCCCTATCAAGGCAAGATCAGACGACGCGGGTCTGCCTGTATTGAATCCGTTTCACGTGGAACGCGTTGCCTCGCCTACGTCGTCCCGGCGGCGTGCCAACGCTGAGTCGTGCAGCGATATTGCTCTCAGGATCGGAGTCGGCCACTGTGTGGGCCGGAAAACGTCGAGCGGGGGGAAGTGGCCGATACAGTTCTGCGGGTGTCCCTAACCGTAGTCAACCGGAGCGGAGGCCCAACCCCATCTCACACCCAGCACTTGGCCCACCCATCCAGACGAGTTGAGACTCCTTGGATAGTCCCGACTGTCCGGCATGCGGGTGTCTTGTGCCCCTCCCCAGTTCTGGCAGGTGCCAGAAAGACCCATGACATGACCCCTGTCACCAAACGGGTCCGTGGATGGCTACCTAGACCGGCGGCTGTCGTGGGACAGTTCATTCGAACGCCCCACGATGAGAAGACAGCGGCCGCTTGCGCAACTGCCCCTTCTACTGGATACCTCGGCGCCGCCAATGCTCCGCGACCTACATGGGTTCGAAGGAGTTCCTGGGCCCTGCCGGGCCGGACCCCGTCTGGGCTCAATGTGCAGAGTGGGGAGTCACACACAACCCGCGTGCACCAAGCCCTGTCAGGTCGCGCCCCGCCGTTTCGTGGAGGCTCAAATTCAACAGATGATCACCGCGAAGTTCCACTGAAACGTCGGGCAAACGGGGACCCCAACAAGATGTGTGAGCCGTCGTTTCACGTGAAACGGGCACCCGGAACCCGGGCGCGCGTGCACGCGTTCGAGCCTGGGCCTGGGCACCGGCTTGTGGCGTATGAGAAGGCCCAAGCCGGTGGAACGGGACCGCCCACAGCTCTAACCCCGCTCCGCCCCACGCCTCGGTCAGCGTGAGCGTCAGCGTCAGCGTCAGCGTCAGCGTCAGCGTCAGCGTCAGCGTCAGCGTCAGCGTCAGCGTGAGCGTGAGCGTGAGCGCAGGCCTGCGCATGGTGTGGAACGGCGACGCAGGCCCAGACGCGAATGCAGACGTAGACATAGACGTAGGTGTAGTTGTAGACCCAGGCGCGAGTGTGCACGTGGCGTGGGGCGTCGTGGGGCGTCCATCAGAAGACGTCGTCGACGCAACCGGACGTGGACGCGGACGTGGAGCCTGCCGATCCAAGCTCAGCAGAGCAACGGCAACACGTGGATCCTCGGCGGACTGAGGGACGAGGGGCTAGTCGTTTCACGTGAAACAGAGACACGGACCACCGCCGTGCGTGCTCTGAAGGAGGTCGTTCCTCGTGAAACGGCAACCCGTCCCGGGGTTCCGCAACGTGAAGACGAATCGCGCGAAGTGCCGTTTCACGTGAAACGGTAAGTCAACACCAACTCCCGTTTGTGAGAAAGAGAACTGGCCTGGTGACAGTCTCGGGCATCATTCCGAGCGCCGCCGACGCAGGTGCACAAGCAACAGCTGTCGCAGACGGAAGCAGCCTCAGAGTTCATGAACCTCGGCGACAGAGATGGGCCCAACGACGGACCTCATCCTGAAGCAAACCGAGGGACCCGCTAGATGAACTGAACTCTCAACTGCGCGCGCGTCGAGAGAACTGCGCCACCCTGAGTGCTGAACTCTGCAACGGGCCACGGGCTCGGCAGGAGGCCAGATCTCTCGGACCCTCCGTCTCACAGCTCACGAGTCGCAAGTCAGAACTCACACCTGAGCTCGCGGCTGCGGCCCGCTGCTCCCGGCTAGCTGCTCCCGGCTAACTGCTCCCAGCTCACGGCTCACGGCTCACGGCTCACGCTTCACAGCTCACGACTCACGCATCACTCCCCGCTAGCAGCTTACGTAGCGTTGGCGACGGGGAAGCGGCCGTGCCAGGGGTAGCGGTCGCAGTAGTTGGAGTGGGAGCCACAGCAGCACAGCGCAGCAGGGGTTGGAGCAGATGGAGCGATAGCGGGCACCTCTACGCTCCCACAGTCGCAGTGCAATACCTCTGTCTGCTTCTCCCTCCACACTGGGACAACGGGTAGCGGCTCTCGTCCCACCGCCGCAGTCATTCCAATATCTTCAGATTGCCCCGCTCATCGAGCGCAACTTGGCAGTCAAATAAACATGACGAGGCCGGGCGCCCGTCACAACGCCTGGTTGTCCGCGGTTGGATTAGCTGTATTGACAGCGGGCAGCGATCCAGAATCGGCCGGCGGCTAGGCACAACTGGCGTTCCGCGCTCTGCATCTGCCGTGTCTCGATTGGTCTAACCCACTCCCGCTGGCCAATACGTTCCAAGTCAGGGCGGGGCCCATCCATTCGTGCGGCCCTACGTACCAGCGTTTGGCAAGGGACGCCGCCTGATCGAGTTTCACGTGAAACGATGATCGTTCCGCGCACGTAGTTCGATGCACGTGTGCGTTGGGATCGGCGTTGGCATCGCGGGCTGGGCGTAACGGACGTGAGCGGCCTGCAGCACTCTGCGTTGCGCACACTCTGCGTTGCGCAGCCCGCCGGAGCGCCATGCAACAATGCAACAGTCCAAGCAAGACCGGGAAGTCCGTGGTGCACACCGATCAACACTGAGCCGATCCCAACACCGTCACTTGGCGGGACACCGTAAAGCCACGTCGCTCGCTACCCACGTTTCGATCACCAGGATGCGCACGGCAATTGGTACTCCGGCGCGCTAAGCAGTGCACTCTTCCTGCTCCTTCGCCCGCCGCTCGAGGCTGGGGGCCGCGCTATGGGCGAGTGTCCGTTTCACGTGGAACGGCGCGAATGTTGGGTGATCAGAGCGACTACCACTCGCCCCAGCGATCGGAGTCGCCAGTCATGTTCTGTTCCACGTGAAACCCAATCCGCGAGCTCGGGCAACGACATGACCGGATCCTGAGCGCGTGGGTGCCTCTTGGGCACGCGTGAGTCCCTAGCCCCTTCCCTCCCGGGGTCACCCAACCTCATCAACTTCGGACAGTGTCATCGCACACGCGTTCCCGTTGTGGCCCGCTCATCGCTCGTCGACCGAAATTTTGGTCCTTACGCGACCTTTCATCCGAGAAACCCGCGTATTACGTAAAGCAGCCTCACACGGGCCACGGACTACGGGACCCACCTGAGCGGCGTGAGACGCCCGGACGATGTTTGGTCGACTACGCACCACCTGCGGCGCTGCGTACTCATAACAACGATCGCGCCCCTCCTTGACTCTTCATCGTGCGTGAACTGAGTGCCTGGGTCACTCCATGTCGGCCGCCCCAGCGAATGAGCAAGGAACTGTTGCCCGCCACGACAACGCAGATTCGCACATCTCGAAAATCACGGCATACGGACATTCCACACACTCTTAACGTGGGAGAGACAGACACTCCCCACTCCGTGTGGGTCCGGGGCGGTCAGACACGGCAAGCGAACTGGGTGGGCCCACCCCCAGATCGAGCCTTAGAGCTCCGGCTGCCAACCACGCTCAGTGCATGTGGGGAAGCTGTGCCCGGTGTCTGCGACGGAGCTGCACTCCGGCCTCGACGATGTTTGGGTGGCGAGAACCTGTTGTGCACACACGCGCCCATGTCTTGTCAGCTCTACCCAGCCTCGGATTCTCGACACAACATCGCCAGACCAGACCCTCAGAGCAATGCAGCTCAAGAGGCCACGAATAGCTCCAGGTCGCTGGCGCGTAGAGCGGATGTCAGCTGCGCGACCCTTCAAGACGCAACTGTGAGACTCCAAGGGGGACGCGGGTGCGAGGAATCTCTGGCGTTCCCGCAATTTCTCGATGATCGCACGTGGTGGATGACTCTGCGACGTGTTTCACGTGGAACGAGAACAGAAACGCCTCTTTGCCCACGAAAATCGCCAACAATGAGCAGAGAGCTGCTCTCTGGGCAGTCGAGACAGCGCTACGAACCGGGGTTCAAGCCTTCTTGCATCAAGCTATATCGATACAAGTCGAAATTGCAGCCGAGGCCGCGCAGCGATCGACCTAGTCGACCGTTGCGCGGATGACCCGCGTGGCCTCAGTATCGAGGTTCTCGCCAAGCTCCTCGACTCGAACATCAGTGAGGCCGAATTTTCGGATCGCCTTGCTGGCCTTCTCGATCTCTGCTTCAGCCGATCGTCCCTTGAGGAACACGAGTTCGCCGCCGGAGCGAACAAGAGGCACCGTGATCGGGATGAGCTTGCTGAGCGCCGAGACGGCCCGCGCGGTCAGCTGATCGAAGGTGAACTCATCGTGCACCTCCTCGGCTCGCGCACGGCGCACCTGCACGTTCGTGAGAGCGAGGGCATCCACCTCACGCTGCAACCACTCTGTACGCCGCTCCATGGGCTCAATCAGAACGAAGTTCACGTCGGGACGCGCAATAGCCAGCACGAGGCCGGGAAGACCGGCGCCTGAACCGATATCTCCGACGAGCCCGGGACGCAGCAAAGGAGCCATGAGGACTGAGTTGACGATGTGTCGAGTCCAGAGGCGGGGGTATTCGAGCGGACCGACGAGCCCGAGCTGCTCACCGTATTTCGCGAGATCAAACGTGAACGCGCGAGCGAGTTCGATCCGGTCCTCGAAGAGCACCTTCGCGATAGCC
Organism: Pseudoclavibacter terrae; assembly: GCF_008831075.1. Taxonomy (GTDB): domain Bacteria; phylum Actinomycetota; class Actinomycetes; order Actinomycetales; family Microbacteriaceae; genus Pseudoclavibacter; species Pseudoclavibacter terrae. The sequence continues at coordinate 294,989 of NZ_WBJX01000003.1, forward strand.
GGCTCGACCTCGAGTTCAATCGGGTGGTCAGTCATACCGCATGCCCCTCTCGCAGCGTGAATGTGTCGACGCAGTCGCAAATCGCGAGCGCGGTCAGTTCATGCCAGTTTGACACGATCGGTTTCTTGACAAGACGGGACAGCCAGGATCGCCGGTCTGTCTGTGGATAAGTCTGTGCATAACAGCGAAGCGACGCCGGTAGCATGGCCTTCTCCGAGGAAAGCGACGCTGACCTGGGGTTTTACCCGTGGGGGCCATTCCGCCCCAATTCCCCAGATAATCGCCTGTGGAAACTACTGTGGATAACTCCGCGCGTCAGGCTGAGGGTGCCGGGCGGATGACCGTGTGACGCTCACGCGCTTCGCCTTCCGACTCAGACACGTAGCCGCGCTCGGAGACGATGTCGTGCACGATCTTGCGTTCGTACGAGGACATCGGGGGGAGGGCGGCGGACGAGGCGCCTTCCTCGATGCGGGTGATTGCCCGGTCGACGAGGCCGGCCAGCTCGCCCCGTCGCGCATCGCGCGAACCGCCGATGTCGAGGATGAGCCTTGAGAATTCACCCGTCTCCGCCTGCACGGCGAGGCGAGTCAGGTGCTGCAGCGCATCCACAGTCTCCCCATCAGCCAGCTTCGAGAGGTTCGACTCTCCGTCGGAGTTCACCGAGATGTACGTGCGCGACTCACGAACCTCGATATCGAGGTCACCATCCACATCGCTGATGTCGAGCAGCTCTTCGAGGTAGTCGGCGGCGATGTCCCCGTCGTCGCGGATATCCGACGTCTCTGCGTCAGCGGGGACGGCCTCGGAGGTTGCTTCAGTCATTCGGGTTCCTTAAGAGAAAGAGAGGGGACGAGGCGAGGGGAAACTACTTCTTCGCGGGCGGGGTGCTCTTGCCAGATGCGCCACCTGCGCCGGGCTTCCCGCCCGTTGCCTTCTTCTTGGCTCGGTTCTTCGAGACGGGCTGAGCACGCTGAGCCGGCTGCTGCACGGGGGCCTCCACGATGACGTTCCCCTTGGAGTCCTTGCGCTCTGGCTCAACCCACTTGCCGCGAGCCTTCAGGCGCTCCTCGCGAGCCTTCGCAGCCTCAGAGCCGGGAGTGGGCATGTTGCGGATGATGATGTACTGCTGACCCATGGTCCAGAAGTTCGAGATGAGCCAGTAGGTCATGACACCCAGCGGGAACATGACACCGGACACGAGGAACGTGAGCGGCAGGATGTAGAGCAGCATCTGCTGCTGGCGGTACATCGGCGACTCCTTGGTCGCCTGCGACACGTTCTTCGAAGTGATCTGCTTCTGCGTGATGAACTGCGAGACCGTCATGACGACGACCATGACACCGGCGAGGATCTGGACGCCGACGTTGCCATCGTTGTTGAGGAACGTCGCACTCAGGGGAGCGCCCCAGATATCCGCCTGCGAGAAGGACGTCGCGAGCTCCTGGTTCAGCGCTCCAACACCGACCGTGTTGTGCTGTGCCCCGTTGAGCACGGAGAAGAGACCGAAGAAGATCGGCATCTGCACGAGCAGCGGCCAGCAGCCCGCCATCGGGTTCGAGCCAGTCCGCTGGTAGACAGCCATGGTCTCGCGACGCATGGCCTCCATCGAGAACTGGTCGCGCTTGCCCTTGTACTTGTCCTGGATCTTCTTGATCTCAGGAGCGACATCCATCATCGCGCGCTGGGACTTCACCTGCTTCACCATGAGAGGGATCATGGCGGAGCGGACGACGAGCACCAGGCCGAGGATGGCGAGGATCCACGTCCAACCATCAGTGCCGTTGAGACCGAGCGTCGTCCACAGCGTGTGGAAACCGACCAAGATGAGCTCGATGACCCATTTGATCGGCCACAAGATGGTTCCGAGGATATCCATGAGTGCGGTGACGTCTTTCTCTTAAGTTCCGCTAGTGCCCAGGACGACGAATCCGCGAGCAGTAGTGGTGGTGGTTCGGTGTTCTGGCTCAGGCACGTCGTCAATGCCTCCAGCAGCCCAGGGGTGGCAGCGAACGAGTCGTCGCCCGGTGAGGAAGCCGCCCCGGAGGACGCCATGAACCTGCACAGCTCTTAAAGAGTACGCGGAGCAGCTGGGGTGATACCGGCAGACGTCACCGTAGAGCGGTGAGATCACCAAGCGGTACGCGTTCAGCAGTGCGATGACCACGTTCCGGGGGACGAGCGCGGCTCGTCGAACGGCACGCACGGTCATCTCCCCGACTTCGAGGCACGAAGATCCGCGTCGCTGGGCGCAGCGATTCGACGCACGCCTCGCAACGACCCGAATCTCGCACGCTCGCGCAGATCATCGAACCCGAGCTCCGCCGCTTCCGGATGAACCCGATACACGACGTCGAAGCCAGGACCGATCTCAGGGAGCAGCTCCCTGGAGACCGCCTTGAGGCGCCGACGAATGCGATTGCGCACAACAGCCACACCTACCCGCTTCGAGACAATGAAGCCGAAGCGGGTAGGTGTGTCATGTTGTTCGCGCTCGCGCACGCTGACCGTGATTCCTCGAGCACCTACACGAACTCCGCGTCGAACGATGGCCTGATAGTCATCGCCCTTGGTGACGCGGTTCGCGTAGGGAAGCAAGAAGCTACGCGGAGAGCTCGGTGCGACCCTTGCGGCGACGAGCCGAGAGGATCGCGCGACCCGCACGGGTGCGCATGCGCAGGCGGAAGCCGTGGGTCTTCGCGCGGCGGCGGTTGTTTGGCTGGAAAGTACGCTTCGACATGAGAACTCCGGAAGATACGACCCGATCGGCGGACGCCGTACGGATTTTCACAAGTGCCCTACCGAAGGGCACAACTGCCTTAACCTACGTGACCCGGGCCCGGCAGTCAACTGACGCCAGAGGGCCAGCATTATGCTCACACCGGTGCTCGGCAGGCGCTCGACATGCCGAATCCTCCCAAAGCGATTGGCGCGCGTGGCGATCCGGCGTAGGCTGGGCCCCTACCTCCGCGAGTTATGCACAGGCACCCGCCTGTTTGTCCACAGAAGTTGTGGATATCTCACCGGGTAGATCACAATGACTTGCGCACCAGTGCCACACGGCCGGTGCGTTGACCATGCTGCGAGTGTGCAGCCAAGAAGACGCGGTCCGCAGAGATGCGGTCTCGTGAAGTACAGAGGGACGGGGGGAGTGCTTCGGTGGCCGACCCGGTTTCGGAGACGTGGCAGACGCTGCTCTCCACACTGCGTGAAGACGATCGCGTTCCCGCTTCCCTCCTCGGGTTCCTCGGACTCGTCGAAGCCAAGGGAGTGATGAGCGGCGCGCTGCTGCTCGAAGTCCCCAACGACATGACCCGCACGATGATCGAAACGCGTGCGCGCGTGCCGATGCTCGCGGCGATCGCGGAGCTCGACGAGTCGGACATCAAGACGTTCGCGGTGCTCGTCAACCCGGATGCGGCTCCGCGAGCATCCGTCAGCGACCCACTCGACTCGCACGACTACATCGAAGTCGCTCCGCCGCGGGCAGCGCCCGCCCCGACCAGCTCGGTGACCGTCGTCGAAGCAGAATCCGTCGGACACCATCCGTCGTCAGATCAAGGCGCGCGCACGCAGCCCGACCCTGAGTCCCGACTCAACCCGCGGTACACGTTCGACAACTACATCATCGGCGGGTCGAACCGATTCGCGCACGCCGCGGCCGTCGCCGTCGCCGAGGCGCCGGCGCGTTCATACAATCCGCTGTTCGTCTACGGCGGCTCCGGACTCGGCAAGACGCACATGCTCCACGCCATCGGCAACTACGCCGAGTCGATCTACCCGGGCATCCAGGTCAGGTACGTCTCGAGCGAAGAGTTCACGAACGACTTCATCAACTCCATCGCGAACAACCGGACGCAGTCGTTCCAGGCGCGCTACCGCGACAACGACATCCTGCTGATCGACGACATCCAGTTCCTCCAGGGCAAGGACTCGACGCAGGAAGCCTTCTTCCACACGTTCAACACCCTGCACGAGCACAACAAGCAGGTCGTCATCACGAGCGACCTCCCCCCGAAGCAGCTGACCGGCTTCGAAGACCGGATGCGCTCCCGATTCGAGTGGGGCCTCATCACCGATGTGCAGTCCCCCGATCTGGAGACGCGCATCGCGATCCTCCGCAAGAAGTCCCAGGTCGACAACCTCCTCATCCCGGACGACGCTCTCGAGTTCATCGCCGCGAGGGTCTCGTCGAGCATCCGTGAGCTCGAGGGCACGCTCATCCGCGTCACCGCGTACGCGAACCTGAACGGCGAGAAGGTCGATCTCGCCCTCGTGTCGACCGTGCTGAAGGATCTCGTGTCCGATCAGGACACTGGCGTCGTCTCACCCGTCGACATCATCAATCGGACGGCTGCGTACTTCCAGCTGACAGTCGACGACCTCTACGGATCCTCCCGATCGCAGGCGATCGCCACGAGTCGGCAGATCGCCATGTACATCTGCAGAGAGATGACGAACCTGTCTCTTCCCAAGATCGGGCAGCTGTTCGGTGGGCGAGACCACACGACGGTGATGTACGCGCACCGCAAGATCACGAAGCTCATGACCGAGCGCCGCGACGTCTACAACCAGGTCACAGAGCTCACAGCGCGCATCCGCCAGAACGGAAACGGACGCTCCTGAGCACCCTCCAGCTCCGCATCACGGGCCCTCGTGCACGGATGCGGAGCTTTTCTTGCCCTCAGGCCCTGTGGATAACTTGTGGACTGTGGAATCGACACGCGAGCACGGACTGTGGAAAACGCGCTCGGCGCTGTGGAGTCCGAGAAGTTGTGCACCCCAGTGCTCGTCAGCGTGCACAGGGCGTCCACCGCTCCGCCACAACTTACATTTTTGTAGTTCCCATGCGGGCGCTGGGGAGTACTGAGTTATCCACAGTGTGCACAGCTGTTAATACGATGATGACAAGAAATCTATTGATATTGGGCGAATCGACGACATTGGTGAACGGTGGTCGGCCGGCCCTCCGTGGACTGGTATTTTCGCGTGCGCGACGACGAGCTCGTGCCGTGGGAAGCAGCACAGGATGCTCTGACGCTCGGGCGCAACACACCGAATCTGGGCGGCTACCATTGGGTCATTCCAACGAGAGGAACGCCTAGTGAAGTTTGTGGTCAACCGTGACGTCTTCAGCGATGCGGTGTCGTTTGTCGTCAAGCTTCTGCCTCAGCGCCCGACCCTCCCCATCCTCAGCGGTGTTGTCGTCGAGGTCGGCGACGCAGGGGTCACGCTCTCGTCATTCGACTACGAGGTCTCCAGCCGCACCAGCATCGACGCTGATGTCCAGGAGCCAGGAGCCGTCCTCGTGCAGGGACGCCTCCTCGCTGACATCGCGAATCGACTTCCTCAGGCTCCCGTCGAGCTGAGCCGCGACGACTCCGGAGTTGTCATTCGCTGCGGCAGCGCGTCGTTCCACCTGCCGACGATGCCCATCGAGGAGTTCCCGAGCCTGCCCGTCGTCGAAGGCGCGAGCGGTTCCATCGCGGGTGACGTGTTCTCGGAGGCGATCTCCCAGGTCGCGGTCGCAGCCTCCCGCGAAGACGTCGCCCCCGTGATCACGGGTGTGAACCTCTCGCTGCAGGCCGATTCGATGAGCCTCGTCGCGACCGACCGCTACCGTGTCGCAGTGCGGACCATCGAATGGCAGAGCTCCCTCACGGAGACCGAGACAGCTCTCGTACCAGCCAAGACGCTCGCCGAGGTCGGCAAGTCGCTCGGCAGCTCCGGTGAGATCACGATCACGCTCGTCAAGGACGACATCCGAGAGCTCATCGCCTTCTCCGCTGGCAACAAGACCGTCACCTCGCTCCTCATCAAGGGCAACTTCCCCGCAGTGGAGCGCCTCTTCCCCGCTGAGACGCCGCACTACGCAGTGCTCACGGTCAGCGACATCGTCGACGCGGTTCGCCGCGTGCAGCTCGTGCTCGAACGCGAGGCGGCACTGCGCTTCACGTTCACGACCGAGGGACTCCACCTCGAAGCGCTCGGCAGCGAGCAGGCTCAGGCAAGCGAGAACCTCGACGCAGTCCTGCACGGCAACGACATGGTCGTCTCGCTCAAGCCGCAGTTCCTGCTGGACGGAGTCGGCGCCATCCACTCGCCGTTCGTGCGAATCGCCTTCACGAACTCCGAGAACCCCAACAAGCCGGGACCCGTGCTGCTCACGAGCCAGACCTCGCGCGACGAGGGCGAGTCGACGAACTACCGCTACCTGCTGCAGCCGAATCTGCTCATGCGGTAACCAGTGCACGTCACGCGTCTGCAGCTGCACGACTTCAGGAACTACGAGTCCGCGGATCTGTCGCTCGGCCCCGGCGCTCACCTGTTCGTCGGGTCGAACGGCCAGGGCAAGACCAACCTCGTCGAGGCGATCGGCTACCTCGCAACGCTCGGCTCGCACCGAGTCTCCAGTGACCAGGCGCTCGTGCGCTTCGGCCAGGAGTTCGCCGTCGTCAAGATGGAGCTGGCTCACGAGACCCGCTCGCTGCACCTGGATGTGCAGATCGCGAGCTCCGGTGCCAACAAGGCGAGGGTCGGCGGCCAGAATGTCAGGTCTCGCGACCTGGCTCGGTACTTCGCGAGCGTGCTCTTCGCGCCGGAAGATCTCACGCTCGTGCGTGGTGAACCGGGGGCCCGACGCCGGTTCCTCGATTCCCTGCTCGTTACCCATTCGCCGAAGCTCGGCGGCGTGATCGCCGACTACGAGCGGGTCCTCCGACAGCGGAACTCCCTGCTTCGGTCGATGCGTGGCCCACGATCATCGGAAGCGATGATCGCGACCTTGGATGTGTGGGACGAGCGGATGCTGGAGCTCGGCTCCCAGATCATCGCCGAGCGGCTGCTGCTCTGCGATCGGCTGCTTCCGCACCTTGCCGGTTCGTACCAGCGTCTCGTCGGCGCTGACCACCGGCCGACGCTGTCGATGCGCGTCTCCGCCTTCGGCCACGCTGCCTCCGTCATGGGCGACGCCGATGGCGAGGGCGCGGACGTCGAAGGCGGCGAAGTCACGACGGCGGAGATCCGTGAGCGTTTCACCGCGCAGCTCGCCGCGATGCGTCCCCGCGAGATGGAACGAGGCGTGAGCCTCGTCGGTCCCCACCGTGATGACGCCGTGTTCTGGCTCAACGGTCTGCCGGCGCGAGTCACGGCGAGTCATGGTGAATCCTGGTCGTTTGCGCTTGCACTCAAGCTCGCGGCCGCCGAATTGGTGCGCAGCGAGTCGCGCGCAGGCGATCCTGTGCTCATCCTCGACGACGTGTTCGCCGAGCTCGATGCGTCACGCCGGTCCCGCCTCGCCGAGGCGATCGGTGATTTCGAGCAGGTCCTCATCACGGCCGCGGTCCTCGAGGATGTTCCTGAGGGGCTGCGTTCGCAGATCATCCGGATCAGTGCCGGAACGATTCAGACGGGCGACGTCGATGAGTGAGGGCGCTGAGGTGTACGCGCGCTTCAAGGAGGTCTTCGGCGGGAAGACGACGTCGCTTCGCCGGCGCCTTGCAGCGAAGGCGAAGGATGCGGAGGGCACCGAGCTGTCCGAGCCGTTCGGCTTCGGACGTGATCCCGTCGCCGCTGGATCGGCCCTTGCCGCACTGACCAGGCAATTCGGTTGGAACGGACCGCTCAAGCAGGCGGAGCTGATGGACGCGTGGCCCGAGATCGTGGGCAAGGAGACGGCGGCGCATTCCACTCCGCTGCACATCGAGGATGGCGTGCTGCTGGTGCAGTGCGACTCGACTGCGTGGGCGACGCAGCTCCGGGGGATGCAGACGATGCTGCTCACGAACCTCACGGAGAGGTACGCGGAAGCGAAGGTCGAGCGCATCCGCTTTCTGAACCCGGGTGCCCCCTCGTGGAAACGCGGTCCCAGATCGGTTCCAGGGCGTGGTCCACGCGATACCTACGGTTGACAAGGCAAATACGGTACGTCCCCTCGTTTTCGTCGCTTCACGCTCCATTTTCGGGCCTCGAGTCGTGTTCCTTGGTAGACTGAACAGTCGCTGGATCCGCGTCATGCGAGTTTGCTCGCAACGCGGATCTTGCATGTCGCCACACAGCAAGGAGACGCCCGAGTTATGGCATCAGAAACTTCCGACCCCGAGAACACGACTGAGACGCCAGACGACGCTCTGCAGTCGGACGGTCCAGGAACGTCGGAAGGCCAGGAGGGGGCTCCCGCCGAGGTGGTCGAAGCCCGCTCGCAGAACGATCGGGTTGAGAACGACTACGGCGCAGGCCAGATCCAGGTGCTCGAGGGGCTCGAAGCCGTTCGCAAGCGCCCAGGCATGTACATCGGCTCCACAGGTCCCGAGGGACTTCACCACCTCGTGTACGAGATTGTGGATAACTCTGTGGATGAATCGCTCGCGGGCTACTGCGACGACATCCAGGTAACGCTGCAGGATGACGGAGCCGTGCGCGTTCGCGACAACGGCCGAGGCATCCCCGTCGAGATGCACCCGGTCGAGGGAATCTCCACGCTCGAGGTCGTGCTCACCAAGCTGCACGCCGGCGGAAAGTTCGGCGGTGGCGGCTACGCGGTCTCCGGCGGTCTCCACGGCGTGGGCTCCTCCGTCGTGAACGCCCTGTCCTACCGCCTCATCGCACAGGTCAAGCGCGATGGCTTCGAGTGGGAGATGGACTTCGAGAACGGCGTGCCGACCGGGAACATCCGGAAGGGCGAGCCGACCGAAGACACTGGAACGACCATCACGTTCTACGCGAACTCCGAGATCTTCGAGACCGTCGAGTACGACTTCGAGGTGCTCCGCGCGCGCTTCCAGCAGATGGCCTTCCTCAACAAGGGCCTGCGCATCTCACTTGCCGACGACCGCGACCAGTCGACCCTCACGGGCGACGGACTCGCGGCACAGATCACCGAGCTCCAGGACGAGACCGCCGCTGACGTCGACGACGCCGAGCGGACCGAGACCGGCGAGCCGAAGGCCGTCACCGAGTCCATCGAGATCCCGCAGAAGCGCGCGCAGACGTACCTGTTCGAGCGCGGACTCGTCGACTACGTGCAGCACCTCGTCAGCCGTCGCAAGAAGCAGCCGGTGCACGAGGAGATCATCGAGGTCAACGCCGAGGACACCGAGCGCAAGATCTCGCTCGAGCTGGCGATGCAGTGGATCGACTCCTACTCGGAGTCCATCCACTCGTTCGCGAACACGATCAACACGAAGGAAGGCGGCACGCACCTCGAAGGGTTCCGGGCCGCCCTCACGACTGTTGTCAACCGATACGCGCGCGAGAAGAACCTCATCAAGGAGAAGGACGAGAACTTCTCGGGTGAGGATGTCCGCGAAGGACTCGCCGCCGTCATCTCCATCAAGCTCGGCGAACCGCAGTTCGAGGGTCAGACGAAGACGAAGCTCGGCAACACCGAGGCCAAGTCGTACGTGCAGCGCATCGTCGGCCAGGCGCTCCAGGACTGGTTCGACCGCAACCCCTCGCAGGCCAGGGACATCATCCGCAAGGCGGGCCAGGCATCCGCTGCCCGCCTCGCGGCACGTCGCGCACGCGAGCAGACCCGACGCAAGGGGCTCCTCGAGACCGGCGGCATGCCAGGCAAGCTCAAGGACTGCCAGTCGAAGGACCCGACACGCTCCGAGGTCTTCATCGTCGAGGGCGACTCGGCCGGTGGCTCCGCAGTTCAGGGCCGCGACCCCGAGACGCAGGCCATCCTCCCGCTGCGCGGGAAGATCCTGAACGTCGAGAAGGCTCGCCTCGACCGCGCGCTGCAGAACAACGAAGTGCAGTCGATGATCACCGCGTTCGGCGCCGGCCTCGGCGACGACTTCGACCCTGACAAGGTCAGGTACCACAAGATCATCCTCATGGCAGACGCCGACGTCGACGGCCAGCACATCACGACGCTGCTCCTGACACTCCTGTTCCGCTACATGCGTCCGCTCGTCGAGCTCGGCTACGTGTTCCTCGCGCAGCCGCCGCTGTACCGCATCAAGTGGTCCAACGCGGCGCACGACTTCGCCTACTCGGACCGCGAGCGCGACGCGATGCTCGCAGACGGCAAGGCCGCCGGTCGTCGTATTCCCAAGGACAACGCCATCCAGCGCTACAAGGGGCTCGGCGAGATGAGCTACCAGGAGCTCTGGGAGACGACGATGGATCCCTCCGTGCGCACGCTCCTGCAGGTCAAGGTGAGCGACGCAGAAGCGGCTGACGCCGTGTTCAGCACGCTCATGGGCGAGGACGTCGAATCCCGCCGGACCTTCATTCAGCAGAACGCGCACGACGTGCGCTTCCTCGATATCTAAGGCACACAGGCACATCTATGGCTGAAGAACGCGTCACAACCACCAACGCCGACGGCGAAGACCGCATCGGGCAGGTCGACCTGCAGCTCGAGATGCAGCGCTCGTACCTCGACTACGCGATGAGCGTCATCGTCGGTCGAGCGCTCCCCGAGGTGCGCGACGGGCTCAAGCCCGTGCACCGCCGTGTCATCTACGCGATGTACGACGGCGGCTACCGGCCCGACAAGGCATTCTCGAAGTGCGCCCGCGTCGTCGGAGACGTCATGGGGCAGTTCCACCCGCACGGCGACTCGGCGATCTACGACGCCCTCGTCCGCCTCGTCCAGCCGTGGTCGCTGCGCTACCCGCTCGCCCTCGGCCAGGGGAACTTCGGCTCCGCCGGCAACGACGGTGCCGCCGCGCCCCGATACACCGAGACCAAGATGGCGCCGCTCGCGCTCGAGATGGTCAGGGACATCGACGAGGACACCGTCGACTTCCAGGACAACTACGACGGCCGCACGCGCGAGCCAGCCGTGCTGCCCGCCCGCTTCCCGAACCTCCTGGTCAACGGCTCCGTCGGCATCGCCGTCGGCATGGCCACGAACATCCCCCCGCACAACCTCCGCGAGGTCGCGGCTGGTGCGCTGTGGCACCTCGAGCACCCGGATGCGACCCGCGAGGAGCTCATGGACGCGCTCATGGAGCGCATCCACGGCCCTGACTTCCCCACCGGCGCCCAGATCCTCGGCACCAAGGGGATCCAGGAGGCGTACCGCACCGGTCGCGGCTCCATCACGATGCGCGCTGTCGTCGCGATCGAGGAGATCCACGGCCGCACGTGCCTCGTCATCACGGAGCTGCCCTACCAGGTCAACCCCGACAATCTTGCGCTGAAGGTCGCCGAGCTCGTCAAGGACCAGCGCCTCACCGGCATCGCCGACATCCGCGACGAGTCCTCCGGCCGAACCGGTCAGCGCCTCGTCATCGTGCTCAAGCGCGACGCCGTCGCGAAGGTCGTGCTCAACAACCTCTACAAGCACACGCAGCTGCAGGAGAACTTCGGCGCGAACATGCTCGCGATCGTCGACGGCGTTCCCCGCACGCTCGCGATCGACGGCTTCATCACGGCGTGGGTGCAGCACCAGGTCGAGGTCATCGTGCGCCGCACGAAGTTCCGCCTCAAGAAGGCGGAAGACGAGGTTCACATCCTCCGCGGCTACCTCAAAGCGCTCGACATGCTCGACGAGGTCATCGCGCTCATCCGCCGGTCGCCGACCGTCGAAGAGGCCCGCACGGGACTCATGGAGCTGCTCGACGTCGACGAGCTGCAGGCCAGCGCCATCCTGAACCTCCAGCTGCGCCGCCTCGCAGCGCTCGAGCGCCAGAAGATCATGGAAGACGCAGCGCGTCTCGAAGCGATGATCGCCGAGTACAAGGAGATCCTCGCCGACCCCGTGCGCCAGCGCACGATCATCGCGGACGAGCTGCAGGAAGTCGTCGACAAGTTCGGCGACGATCGACGCACCGAGATCCTGCGAGGCTCCGGCGGCGACATGACCGACGAGGACCTCATCCCCGAAGAGGAGATGGTGGTCACCGTCACGCGCGGCGGCTACATCAAGCGCACGCGCAGCGACAACTACCGTTCACAGCACCGGGGCGGCAAGGGCATCAAGGGCGCCCAGCTCCGGGCGGACGACGTGGTCGAGCAGTTCTTCGTCACGACGACCCACCACTGGCTGCTCTTCTTCACGAACCTGGGCCGCGTGTACCGGGCCAAGGCGTACGAGCTCATCGAGGCTGGCCGGGATGCGAAGGGGCAGCACATCGCGAACCTGCTGCCGCTGCAGCCCGACGAGAAGGTCGCGCAGATCCTCGACATCAGCGACTACCGCCAGGCGCAGTACCTCGTGCTGGCCACCCGCGAGGGACTCGTCAAGAAGACGGCGCTCACCGAGTACGACACGAACCGCCAGGCCGGCATCATCGCGGTCAACCTGCGCGAGGGCGACGAGCTCGTCTCGGCGATGCTCGCCGACGAGTCCGACCACGTGTTCTGCGTCTCCCACCTGGGAATGTCGCTTCGCTTCGAGGCGAACGACGAGGCGCTCCGGCCCATGGGCCGCTCCACCTCCGGGGTGAAGGGCATGTCGTTCCGCGACGGCGACTACCTGCTCACCGCAGCGGTCACCTCGAGTGATGACGTCTACGTGTTCATCGTCACGGAGGGTGGATACGCGAAGCGCACGTCGGTCTCGCAGTACCGCATCCAGAAGCGCGGCGGCCTCGGCATCAAGGTCGCGAAGCTGAACGAGGAACGCGGCGGGCTCGCCGGCGCGCTGCTCGTCCACGACGCCGAAGAGGTGCTGGTCATCCTCGCCTCCGGCAAGGTCGTGCGTTCCAACGTCGCCGAGGTCTCCGTGACCGGACGCGACTCCATGGGCGTGACCTTCGCGAGGCTTGACAACAGCGACTACGTGATCGCGATCGCGCAGAACGCCGACCGCGAGCTCGAGAAGGAAGACGAGGCGGGTGAGGACGGCGAATCCGCCGGCGCCACCGCCTCCGACGACACCGAGGCGGCGACCGAGGCCACCCCTGATGCCTCCGGCGACGAGGAGAGCACGACCGCCGAGAGTGACGAGAGTGAGACTGTGGCAGACTCGGTCACGTCGTTCGAGCAGGACGAGACCGAAGACTGAGGTACTGATCTATGACGAGCGTTGCTGACAAGCTGGCCCAGAAGTCCAGCAAGAAGACTGCGAGCAAGCAGGTGCGCCTCCGTTTGGTGCACATCGACTTCTGGTCTGTCGTGAAGTTCTCCTTCCTGCTGTCGATCTGCTTCGGCATCATCACCATCGTTGCCACGTTCCTCATGTGGACGGTCATCGAGAACACGGGTGTGCTGGGGAGCGTCAACAACCTCCTCAACGACGTCTCCGGTTCGGCAGGTGTCGGAGTCGATGACTTCGTCACACTGCCGCAGCTCATGCTCTTCTCGCTTGTCGTGGCGCTCCTCAACCTCGTCGCGGGCACTGCCCTCGGCGCGGTCGCGGCGTTCCTGTACAACCTCGCGGTGAAGGTCACGGGAGGCCTCGTGTTCGGTTTCACGAACAGCTAGCGGCTCGATTTCCCCTGCGGTGCACTTTTCGTGTATGTTGGGGCAGTCGCTTCGGGGGCTATAGCTCAGGCGGTTAGAGCGCTTCGCTGATAACGAAGAGGTCCCAGGTTCAAGTCCTGGTAGCCCCACGGTTCGACACTGAAGTCTGGTGTCGTTTCCACCCCCGAACGGGGCCTTAGCTCAGTTGGTAGAGCGCCTGCTTTGCAAGCAGGATGTCAGGAGTTCGAATCTCCTAGGCTCCACGGTGACACAGAACCCCGGTCAGAGAAATCTGACCGGGGTTCTTCTGCGTGAGTCGGCCCATCCGGGGGCGGACTTGCGGCCGCTTCAGGCGAGTCTCGACGACCACAACCCCGCCCTCGGCATCCGGCCTACGCGTATGGGGCCTCGGGCAGGGCGAGCGGTTCGTCCGGGAGATCGCCGAGCGGCGTCGTCATGCGCCCAGGAGGCGTTGCCAGTCGGCCGGCACGCGTTCCCGCGGGCCCGGGACCGTCTGCGACCGTGGGTGGCTGAGCGGCGCGTGCAGCGTCGGCCCGTCGAACATCGTGACCGTCGCGTAGTCCCAGAACCACACCTCGTCAGGCTCGTAGCTGCAGATGACCTGGTGACCGGTTGCGTGAGCGTGCTTCGTCGCGTGCGTGTTCAGGGAGTCGTCGCAGCAGCCGATGTGTCCGCAGAACGTGCAGCGACGCAGGTGCAGCCACCAGCTGCCCGACTGCTCGCATTCCACACACCCCGGACCGGACGGTGGGACGTCCGGTTTGATGTGCTGATCGACACCCGTCATCGTCACGCTCCCTCGTTGGACTGCTGCACGTAGGGTCTGCCGGGGATGTGCCCGAACCGCCCATCTGGGACTCACACTAGGCCGTTGGTCTCGAAACCCCCTCCGATGTCCATACCGTCAGCCGACGAAGGCATCGGGAAACAGTTCGGCGGCATCCACACCGGGTGAGTAGGCGCCCAGATCGCTCACACCCGCATCCGCGAGCACGTCTTCGCACAGCAGTGTCTCGCCCTGGTACCGGCCGCGCGGCGCCGTGAGGACGACGTGCGCGGCATCCGCGTACAGCTCTGGAGTCCGACTGCGCCGCATGAGCTCCTCGCCGCCGATGATGTTGGCGACCGCGGCGGTCTGGATGGTCGTGCGCGGCCAGAGGGTGTTCGCCTCGACTCCCTTCTCGGCGAACTCGGCACCGATGCCCAGCGTCGCGAGCGTCATGCCGTACTTCGCCGTCATATACGCGGGGTAGGCGCCGAGCCACCTCGCCGACAGGTTCAGGGGAGGTGAGAGCGACAGGATGCGAGCATCCGCCGACTCCAGCAGGTGCGGCAGCGCGGCCCGCGACAGCATGAACGTGCCCCGCTGGTTGATCTGATGCATCAGGTCGTAGCGCTTCTCGTCGATGTCGAGCGTCGACCGCAGGTCGATGGCGCTCGCGTTGTTGACGACGATGTCGATGCCGCCGAACTCGACGACCGCCGTATCGACCGCCCGCTGCAGGTCGGAGTCGTCACGGACGTCGCCCACGACCGGCAGAGCGCGCCCACCGGCCTCGCGTACCTCCTCAGCGGCCGTGTAGACCGTGCCGGGCAGCTTCGGATGGGGCTCACCGGTCTTCGCCAGGAGCACGACGTTCGCGCCATCACGCGCCGCGCGCTTCGCGATCGCGAGTCCGATGCCGCGGCTTCCGCCTGACATGATGATGGTCTTCCCGGCGAGGGAACCTGTCTGCGTTGACTGGGTCAAATCCGCACCTCCGTGTGCATCGTGGACACGTTCACGCTACCCACGCGCATCCCGAAGCTCATGTGCGTTGTGGCACCGAGACAACGAGAGCGCCGAAATGGTCGCCCCGACCGGATCGGAGCGACCATTTCGACGAACTCGAGCCGGCCTTGGCCGTGCGCGGGCGAGGGCGAGGGAGTGCCTAGTGCTCGACGGCCTCCTCGGCCCCGTACCCGGTGAGCGAGCGCACATCCATCTCGGCGGCGACGCGCGGATCCTCCTTCTTCTGCGGCAGGACGGACCCGAGCCACCCGAGCAGGAAGCCGACGGGGATCGAGACGATGCCCGGGTTGTTGAGCGGGAACCAGGCGAAGTCGATCTCCGCCCCGAGCATCGCCGTCTCGGCACCGGAGACGACCTTCGAGAAGAGGATCAGGACGATGGCCGTCGCGAGGCCCCCGTACATGCTCCACAGCGCGCCACGAGTGGTGAACTTGCGCCAGTACAGCGAGTAGAGGATCGTCGGCAGGTTCGCGCTGGCGGCGACCGCGAAGGCGAGCGCCACCAGGAAGGCGATGTTCTGGCCCTGCACGCCGATGCCGCCGACGATGGCGACGACGCCGAGCACGACGACCGTGTACTTGCCGACCTTCACCTCCTGCTCGGGGGTCGCCGTGCCTCGCTTCACGACGCTGTTGTAGATGTCGTGGGCGAAGGATGCGGCAGCCGTGATGGCGAGGCCGGCGACCACGGCGAGGATGGTCGCGAAGGCCACGGCGGAGATGAAGCCCATGAGGATGGGCCCCCCAAGCTCGAGAGCGAGTAGCGGCGCGGCGGAGTTCACGCCGCCGGGCGCGTCCTTGATGGCGGGCGCACCGACGAGTGCGGCGGCCCCGTAGCCGAGGACCAGCGTGAACACGTAGAAGCCGCCGATGAGCCAGATGGCCCACACCACGGACTTTCGGGCCTCCTTGGCGGTGGGCACCGTGTAGAAGCGCATCAGCACGTGCGGGAGGCCCGCCGTACCCAGGACGAGGGCGAGGCCGAGCGACACGAAGTCGATGGGGTTCTTGCCGTATTGGAGCCCCGGAGCGAGGATTGCGGCCGGGTCTTCAGCACCGTCGAGCGCCGCCTTGTCGACGGCCGCCTGTAGGAGCGCGGAGAGGTCGAAGCCGTTGATGACCAGCACCCAGATCGTCATCGCCCCGGCGCCGCCGATGAGCAGGAAGGCCTTGATGATCTGCACCCAGGTCGTGCCCTTCATCCCGCCGATGAGGACGTAGATGATCATGAGCACGCCGACGACGGCGACGACGATCGCGACGCCGATGTCGTCCGTGATGCCGAGCAAGAGCGCGACGAGACCGCCGGCCCCGGCCATCTGGGCGAGGAGGTAGAAGAAGCAGACCGCGAGCGTCGTGAGGGCCGCCGCGACGCGCACGGGCCGCTGCTTGAGGCGGAACGACAGCACGTCGGCCATCGTGAACTTGCCCGTGTTGCGCATGAGCTCGGCGACCAGCAGCAGCGCCACCAGCCAGGCGACGAGGAACCCGATCGAATAGAGGAAGCCGTCATATCCATTGACGGCGATGGCACCGACGATGCCCAGGAAGGACGCTGCGGAGAGATAGTCGCCGGAGATGGCGAATCCATTCTGCGTCCCCGAGAAGGAGCGACCGCCTGCATAGTAATCGGCCGCGGTCTTGCTGTTGCGGCTCGCCCTGATGACGATGAAGAGCGTCACGGCGACGAAAGCCGCAAAGATGGCGATATTCAGGACTGGGTCGTTGTCTGCCACCGCGCTCGCCCGCGGGGCGATGAGCTGAACGCTCATGCCTGGTCCTCCTTCGTGAGCTGGACGCGCAGATCATTCGCGAGCGGGTCGAGTCTCCGGTTGGCGTAGGAGACGTACCACATGGTGATCGCGAAGGTCGTGACGAACTGGCCGATGCCCAGCAGCAGGCCCACGTTGATGTTCCCGAGGACGGGTGTTGCCATGAAGTCGTGCGCGTACGCGGCGACGACGATGTAGGCGCCGTACCAGACGAGGAAGAAGATGGAGAGTGGGAAGACGAAGGAGCGCTGGCGCTTCTTCAGTTCCTTGAAATCGGCCGATTCCTCGAATTCGACATAGTCGATTCCGCCGGGCGGCGGTGGTGACGTTTCATTCTGCATGGGGCCTCCTTGCCTCAGTGCATTGCTGCGTTCGTCAGAGATGGACGGGTATTCCGTAGCGGCTGACGGCGGCCTTTCTTCGCGTCATTGCGAACACGAAAGCCTCATCGCCTGCGTGATAGCATCCACGCTACGCATACGACGAAGTATCGAACTACCCCCGGAAGTTGGTAGTGACGCACATGATGTTTCCAGAGGCAGCAACCGAAGCTGACGTCTTCGCTCAGGCCGTGGCGCGCCTGCGGGACTCCACGGGGTGCCCTCTCTCGTTCGGCGGTCCGACGTACCGCGACACGACGGACGTCCACACGATCTGCGGCAACCAGGGTGTCGGTCTCGTCGGCCTCCGAGTGCAGCTTGGACGCGGTCTCGGTGGCCGGGCGATGCTCGAGCGTCGCGCCAAGGTCACGACGAACTATCGCGGCAGCAGCCGCATCACGCACGACTACGACGTGCAGGTGCTGTCCGAGCACGTCCAGAGCCTCATGGCTGTGCCGGTCATCGTCGACAAGCACGTGCGGGGTGTCCTCTACGGCGGGTTCCGGGCGGCCCCTGACTCGCAGTCGATGTCGCTCGGCCAGGCGGTCGCCCTCGGCAAGAAGGTTGAAGACGAGCTGCGGCTGCGGGATGAGCTCAGCCGTCGGATGCGCGTGGGGTCCGCGAGTGTCTCCGAGCTGGGAGGCGGTGGCCTCACAGCGCGACAGCTCGAGGAGCTGAGGGGCACGTTCTCCGAGCTGCGTGAAGTGGCATCCCTCCTCGGCGATGCTGAGGTGCGGGCCAGGCTGCGGGGCATCGAGGAGCGCCTCGTGAGGTTCGCCGGCGATCACGGAGATCCGCGGAGCAGAGAGGCAGTTGTCACCGCGGAGCTCGCCGAGGCGCCGGTAAAGCTCTCCCCGCGGGAGCTGGACGTGCTCGGCCAGATCGCGCTCGGGCTGACGAACAAGGACATCGCCAGGAAGCTGATCCTGACGGAGAGCACGGTCAAGAGCTACCTCGGCACCGCAATGACGAAGCTGGATGCGGGCTCCCGCTATCAGGCTCTTGCGAAGGCTCGCCACTTGGGCCTTCTTCCCTGATCTGGGGAGCGATCCCAACGCAACATCATTGCGTCTGTGACCCTGTCGGTCGACTGTTACGCAACGTGTCAGGATGTATCGGCGCGGCGACGCGCTGTTCTCTTATTCTTGCGAGGCCCTCTAGACCCTTAGAGGATTGCCGGCGTTCGCGCGCCGCATTGAAAGGACCCTCCTCCATGTCACGTTTCACCAAGATCGCCGCAGCAGTCGGCGCGATCGCCCTCGTTGGAGGCCTCTCCGCGTGCTCCACCGGCGCCTCCGATGACAGCACCATCAAGCTCGGCGTCGTCGGCGCATCCGACCCGTACTGGGAGGTGCTCGTCGAGGAAGCTGCAGCTCAGGACCTCACGGTCGAGCTCGTCGACTTCTCGGACTACAACCAGCCCAACCCCGCCACGAGCGAGGGTGAGCTCGACGTCAACGCGTTCCAGCACATCATCTACCTCGCGCAGCACAACGCCGCGAGTGGCGACGACCTCGTGCCGATCGGCTCGACGGCCATCTACCCCCTCGGCTTCTACTCGTCGCAGTACGATTCGGTCGACGCGATTCCGGACGGCGCAGAGGTCGCGGTGCCGAACGACGCCTCGAACCGTGCGCGTGGCCTTCTCGTGCTCCAGGAAGCCGGCCTCATCGAGCTCAAGGACGGCGGCTCGCCGTTCTCCACGCTCGACGACGTTCTCCCAGAATCGCGCGTCAAGGTGACGGAACTCGAGGCGTCGCTCACGGCGACCTCGCTGCCCGACCTCGCTGGCGCGATCATCAACAACGACTTCGTCGAGAACGCTGGACTCACGACCGAGGACGCCCTCACGCGTGACGACCCCCAGAACGCTTCCGCGTTCCCGTACATCAACATCTTCGTGACGACGGCTGAGAACGCCGACAACGAGAACTACCTCAAGCTCGTCGAGATCTACCAGAACTCAGAGGCAGTCGCGGCATCGGTCAAGGAGACGTTCGGTGACACCGCCGTCCTCACCAAGACCCCCGTGGACGAGCTGCAGACGACGCTCGACGAGCTCGTCGCAGAGATCGAAGCCCAGGGCTAGAACTCACCCCTAGCGCGCTCGCCGCCCGAGACCCGATGATGATCATCAGGCCTCGGGCGGCGATCTCGCTTGCACCGACGAACGGCGTCTCGGCGCCGCTCACCAGCATCACCACACGGTTCGACCGTGCAGAAGGCGAGAGCGAACACATGGCCCTCATCACACTCACCGACGTCGTCAAGGAGTACCCGTCGCCGAAGCGGCGCGCCCCGGCCATCAGAGCGGTCGACGGCGTCTCCCTCAGCATTGAAAAAGGCGACATCTACGGGGTCATCGGCTACTCGGGTGCAGGGAAGTCGACCATGGTGCGACTCATCAACGCGCTCGAGCCGACCACGTCAGGCAGCATCCACGTGGATGGGGTCGACATCACGAAGCTGCCCGAGACGAAGCTGCGCTCCGTGCGCGCCGGAATCGGCATGATCTTCCAGCAGTTCAACCTCTTCAACTCACGCAACGTCGCCGGGAACGTGGCCTATCCGCTGCGCGTCGCCAAGACGCCGAAGGCGGAGCGCGAGAAGCGCATCGCCGAGCTGCTCGAGTTCGTCGGACTCTCCGAGAAGGCCCGGGCCTTCCCCGACCAGCTCTCCGGCGGCCAGAAGCAGCGCGTCGGCATCGCGCGCGCGCTCGCTACGAACCCCAGCATCCTCCTCGCCGACGAGTCGACGAGCGCGCTCGACCCGCAGACGACGGCAGACGTGCTGCAGCTGCTGAAGAAGGCCAACGAAGAGCTCGGGGTCACGATCATCGTCATCACGCACGAGATGGACGTCGTGAAGGAGATCGCGAGCCACGTCGCCGTCATGGAGCACGGCAAGGTCGTCGAGCAAGGCGAGGTCTTCGACATCTTCGCCAACCCCAAGGCTCCGGCCACGCAGCGCTTCGTGTCGACGGTTGTGCAGGGCATCCCGGGCGCCGAGCTGCGCGCTGACCTGACTGCCCGCCACCCTGGCACGCTCGTGACACTGAGCTTCCGCGATGGGCGGACTAACCAGGGCCAGGCGCTGCGCATTTTGCACGAGGCAGGCATCACCGTCGAGCTCGTGTACGGCGGAATGAACGAGATCCGCGGAAAGTCGTTCGGGGACCTGACCTTCGCGCTGCAGGGCGACGCGGATGCACGACGCCGGGCTCTCGATGAGATCGGCGGCCTCGCGGTCGTCACGGAATTCGACACGATCACGCCTGGAGGTGCCGCATGAACGAGGTCATCGAACTCCTCCCTAAGCTGATCGAGGCGACGGGCGACACGCTCTACATGGTGTCGCTCAGCCTCATCATTGGCGGTATCGGCGGACTCCTCGTCGGCCTCGTGCTCTACCTGACCCGCAGGGGCAACCTGTACGAGCAGCCGGTCGTGAGCGCTGTGGTCAACGTCATCGTCAACTTCTTCCGGCCCATCCCGTTCATCATCTTCATCGCGGCCGTACAGCCCTTCTCCCGCTTCGTCGTGGGCGTGGGCATCGGGCCAGAAGCCGCGATCGTCGCACTGTCGCTCGCAGCGACCTTCGGTATCTCGCGCCTCGTGGAGCAGAACCTGCTGACCGTATCGCCCGGAGTCGTCGAGGCGGCCCGCTCGGCGGGAGCCGGTCGATTCCAGATCGTCTGGTCGGTCATCGTCCCGGAGGCGCTGGGACCGCTCATCCTCGGCTACACGTTCGCAGTGGTGTCGCTCGTCGACATGTCGGCGGTCGCCGGCGCCATCGGAGCGGGCGGTCTCGGTGACTTCGCCATCCAGTACGGCTACCGGCAGTTCAACCCCGCGGTCACCTGGGCTGCGGTCATCGTGATCGTCGTCATCGTGCAGGGGCTCCAGTTCCTCGGCAACTGGGCGGCGCGCAAGACACTGCGGCGCTGATCCCGCTCGGCACCCACCATTCGACGCGCGCCGGCCCCTCCCTGTGCGGGGGCCCGGCGCGCGTCGGCGTACGATAGCGTGCGCCCGTGGTTCGGGTCGGCCAGGCACCGGGCCGCTGACCTCGAGACCCCGGCAGAGATCTTTGGGGGTTCCGTGCATCGACGACTTGCTTCCTACGGTGTCATCGTGCGCGACGGGCAGATCCTCCTCGCGCACTGGCATGACCGTGGTCGCTCAGGCTGGACCCTGCCCGGGGGCGGAACGGACCCGGGCGAGGACCCCATCGACGGTGTTGTCCGCGAGATCTGGGAAGAGACCGGTTATCACGCCTCCATCGACCATCTCCTCGGCATCGACTCGCACATCATCGCGGGTCGTGACCGGCTCGAGCCGGGCAAGACGCCGATGCAGTCGGTCCGGATCGTCTATGAGGCGAGCATCGTGAGCGGCGAGCTGCGCAACGAGCGTGGCGGCTCGACGGATGAGGCTCGCTGGTTCGACCTCTCGGAGGTGGGCGCGCTGCGCACCGTGTCGCTCGTGGATGTGGGGCTCAGGCTCCACGCGGAACGCCCCGCGAACGGGCACCTGCGTTCTCTCCGCGCCGCTCACTGAGTTTCGGTGTCTCTGCGCGTCTCCTCGGCGCTGCGGCGACCGCGGATTCCCCGTGATACGGCGACAGCGTTGACGCCGACGATCATGGCCATGCCGACCCATTCGTGCGCGACGGGAACCTGACCGAGCACGACAACTCCGGCGAGCGCCGCGAACATCGGGTTGATGCTCATGAACACCCCGAAGAACCTCGTGGTCACCCAGCGGAGCGCGATGATGTCGATCGAGTAGGGGATGACGGAGCACAGCAGGCCGGAGAGCGCCGCGAGCAGGAGGGGCCAGCCCAGGAACTTCCCGTCGGCGATCAGCTGCACGGTGATGGGCAGCGTCAGGAGACTCGAGACCAGTGTGGCCGTGGCCGGCGCCTGGAGGCCCGTCAGGCGGCCTCCGAGCATTCGGTTGAGCAGGATGTAGCTCGCCCAGCAGCAGGCAGCGAGCAGGCCGAACGCGTAGCCGAGGAGATCGCTGGATCCGTCGGGCAGCAGGAGCACGTACACGCCGACGGCAGCACCTGCTGCGAGCAGCAGATCGGCCCGCGTGCGCGACGAGGACAGCGCGACGGCAAGCGGGCCGAGGAACTCGAGGGTGACTGCCAGCCCCAGCCCGATGCGATCGACGGCCGCGTAGAGGGACAGGTTCATGGTCGCCAGGACGAGTCCGAGCAGCAACGCCGGCCACCACTGCGCCCAGGTGAAGCTCCGCAGCCGTGGCCGGGCGATCGGGAGCAGGATGGCGGCCGACACGAGCTGGCGGACGGCGACGACTCCCGCGGTGCCGAGGGAATCGAAGGCGAGCGCTCCGAACGCGGCGCCGAGCTGATTGGAGAGCCCGCTGCCGGTCAGCAGCGCCGAGCCGGCGAGGACGCCGCGCGACGTTGCGCCGTCCTGCATCGTGGTGTCCGTGGTCCCAGTCATGCGCCCATCGTGTCCCCGGTGAGTCGAGCACAGAAATGCATGACACGCGGGAGTTATACGCTGGGCGCATGAGTCTCGAGCTCCGCCACCTGCGCGCCCTCGCCGCGGTCGTCGACGCGGGCACCTTCACCGACGCGGCCATCGAGCTGCACTGCTCGCAGGCGGCCGTGTCGCGTGCCATCCTCGTGCTCGAGACCGAACTCGGTGCGCAGCTCCTCTCCCGCTCCACACGCCACGTGGCACTCACCCCACTCGGCGAGCGGATCCTGGCCCGCGCACGCCGCATCCTGCTCGAGGTGACGCTCATCGGCGACGAGGCGAAGGCGGCGACCCTGGAGCTCCGGG
The DNA here is from genome assembly GCF_008831075.1 of Pseudoclavibacter terrae. Taxonomy (GTDB): domain Bacteria; phylum Actinomycetota; class Actinomycetes; order Actinomycetales; family Microbacteriaceae; genus Pseudoclavibacter; species Pseudoclavibacter terrae. The sequence continues at coordinate 318,133 of NZ_WBJX01000003.1, forward strand.
TCGGCTACGCCTGGTCGACGCTCGGCGCGCACACGAGCACCGTGCAACGACGGTGGCGAGCCGAGCACCCCGAATCGCATCTCGTCTTCCGCCAGAGCAACACGCCGACGGCCGGTCTCCTCGATGGCGAAGCCGAGCTCGCCGTCCTCCGCACGACGCCCCGCGATCCCCGCATCGAGACCGTGCTCGTCGGGGAAGAGCGACGGGTCGCGGTCCTCGCGAAGGAAGACCCCCTCGCGCGCCGGCGAACCCTGGTCCTCGACGACTTCGCCGGCAAGACCCTCGCCGTGGATGCACGGACCGGCACCACAGTCGGCTCCCTCTGGCCGGCGGACCGGTCGCCCGTCTTCATCCCGACCACGTCGCTCGACGAGTGGCTGACCCTGATCGCGGATGGCGACGTCTTCGGCGTCACCAGCGAGGCCACGGCCGCCCAGCACCCCCGGCCAGGGGTCGTCTACCGGCCCCTGCGCGACGCTCCGGCCATCGAAGTGCGGCTCGCCTGGTGGCGGGGCGCGAAGCCCGTGATGGCGGACGCGCTGGCACAGCTCATCACCGGCACCTACGACGAAGCCCCGCAACTCACGAAGTGAGCGCGGGGCCAGTCAGACGCAGGAGCGCGCGAACTACTTCGCGGCCGATGCGGGCGAGACCGTGGTGACGGGAGCATCGAGCTCCTCGTCAGCGATCCACAGGTCGTCGTCTGCGCGGAAGGTCTGCCAGAGGGCGTAGCCGACAGCGGCGACAGCTGCGACGCCAGCACCGATGAGCAGCCAGCCGCCGACGCCAACGCCGGAGCTGTTGTACTTCTTGTCGTACGCCTTCGATGCCTTCTTGGCGCGCGAGTTCAGCTCTTTCGAGACCTTTTTCGCGGAGCCGGCGACATCCTTGAGGTCGTGGTTCTTCGAAGCGAGGTTGCTGACCGTGCCAGCCACCGAGCCCGAGAGGCCCGCGACGACGGGGAGGACCTTGCCGTTGAAGCGAACGCTCGCGTCTTCGTACTTCTCACGGGCCACGCTGTAGCCGCGGTCGAAGCTCGGGCGAACATTGTTGTCGTAGCTCTTCTGCAGAGCGGGGACGAGCTCGGACTCAGCCAAGCCCTTCGCGCTCACTCCAGCGGACTGCAGGATGCCACGAGCGTGCTCGATGACAGACTGCTGCTCGCTCCACAGGTTTGTTGCGTCCTTGCGGAGACGCTTGAGTTCACGCGACTGCTTCCGTGAAAGGGCCATTGGTACCTCCGGACGTTGACAAGTAGGTAGTGCATATCTTGGCACGCTTCTGCCACACGCAACCTGAATCACCGCACGCTGTCGGCGGACAGGCAGAAGAGAAGTCGGACGGCTATGGAAAGATGACGAGCATGTCAATCGCCACTGCACTAGCAACGATCAACACGAACCACGGCCCCATCAAGGTGGAGCTGTTCGGCAACCACGCGCCGAACACGGTCAAGACCATCGTCGGTCTCGCCACGGGCGAGCTCGAATGGACCGACCCTCGTGACGGCCAGACCAAGAGCACGCCCCTCTACGACGGCGTGATCTTCCACCGCATCATCCCCAACTTCATGATCCAGGGCGGCGACCCCACGGGCACCGGAACCGGCGGCCCCGGCTTCGCGTTCGACGACGAGATCCACCCCGAGCTCAACTTCAACGAGCCCTACATCTTCGCCATGGCAAACGCGGGCAAGCAGCTCGGCCGCGGAACAAACGGATCGCAGTTCTTCATCACGACGGACCCGACGCCGTGGCTGCAGGGCAAGCACACCATCTTCGGCCGCGTTGCCGACGACGAGTCGCGCACGGTCGTCGACGCGATCGCCAAGGTTCCCACCGATGGCCGCGACAAGCCGCTCAAGGACGTCGTCATCGAGAGCGTCACCGTCGAGCAGCTCTAGGCTCCAGGTCCCTCTTCACGAATGACATCACCCGAGCTGTCGCAGCAGCGTGAGAACTTCTGCTATCGACACCCAGACCGACAGAGCTTCGTTCTCTGTCAGCGGTGCGGCCGCACCGTCTGCCCCGAGTGCCAGACGCTCGCGCCTGTCGGCGTGATCTGTCCTGAGTGCATCCGGGAGTCGAATGCGAGGGCCAAGGCCGCTCAGCGGCCTTCGGCTCGAACGCGGCTGCGACGGCTCGGGCAGGACCAGCGGCCGCTCGTCACGTACGCCATCATCGGCGTCTCGGCGATCCTCTGGCTCCTCCAGCAGGTGACCGGCGATCTGGTCACGGGCCTTCTCGTCTATCACGGCATCTACTCCCACATCGGGAGTGGTGCGTTCGAGCCGTGGCGCATGCTGACGTCGGCCTTCGCGCACTCGACCGTCTTCCACCTCGCGTTCAACATGCTGACGCTGTGGATCTTCGGGCGGGTCCTCGAGCAGGTGTACGGCCACCTGAGGTTCGCGGCGCTCTATATCGTCAGCGCTCTCGGTGGTTCGCTCGCGATCGCCCTCGTCGCACCGAATACGACCGTCCTCGGCGCATCCGGTGCAGTCTTCGGCCTGTTCGGCGCCTACTTCGTCGTCATGCGGCAAGCACGCATGAACACGATGTCGCTCATCGTGCTCGTGGGCATCAACGTCGTCATGGGGTTCGTCATCCCGGGCATCGCCTGGCAGGCCCACCTCGGTGGCCTCGTCACCGGTGCGCTCTGCTCGTGGCTGTTCCTGTGGGAGTCGAAGTCGGCGAAGCCATCGCGGAAGGGGCTCTGGATAGTGGCGGCGCTCGGTGTGCTCATCGTGGTCGGCGCCACCGCCAGCGTCTCGCAACTGCCGCTGGGTATCGCCGGGTAGTCACTCGGAACGCCAAGAAGCCGCGCATCCATTGGGATGCGCGGCTTCTTGCTGTCCAGCCGTGCTGGCACGGCGAGCTGTGCACAAAAGTTATCCACAGGGTTATGCACACCTGGGGATGAATTACACAGCTGTTATTCGAGCTCCTGTGGAGGAGGAAGCGGCTAGCGCCAGTTCGTCGTCATGATGAAGCCGATGAACGCGATGCCGAACCCGACGAGGATGTTCCACGACCCGAGCTCGGCGATGGGAAGCGCGCCGCTCGTCAGGTAGAAGACGATGATCCAGAGGAACCCGACGATCAGGAAGCCGAACATGAGCGGCTTGAACCAGACCGGGTTCGGGTTGCGCTCATCGCTGTCGGCGACGCCGGCCGCGCGCTTCTGCCTGCGCTGCTTCTCGGTCGCCGCGAGAGCGGCCGCTGCTGCGGACGCTTCCGACGAACGGTGCTTCTTCGTACCGGCCGGAGTCTTCTTCTCCGGCTCGTCGGACTTGGAGCCGCTGGACTTCTCACGAGACATGCGGGCCATCCTATCTATGATTGCTCCTATGCCATCTGCTGAACGGCCTGGACGAGACGACGGGACCACCTCGATCGAGTCGCTCCTCGCCGACGATGACGGCTACCAGACTCGGGCCCAGCGGCGAGCCCAGGAGAACGAGACCCGTCAGCGACAGAGCTCGAGACGAGGTCAGCGCTCCGCGTCCGGCTCCAGGCCGCGCCGCAAGCTGAGCGTCGTCGGCGTCTCCGGCGAGGTGCTCATGACCCTCGGCGTCGTCATGCTCCTCTTCGTGGGCTGGAAGTACTGGCTCAACGACCTCATCGTCGGCGAGGAGCAGAACCAAGCCGGGCAGGAGCTCAGCCAGGTGCTCGCCGAGGGTGGCGAGGAAGCAACGACCGTGACCACGACCGACCCAGCGATCGGCATCCCCATCTCCTCGGCGCCGACCGTCACCAACGAGCGGTTCGCGATCCTCTACGTGCCCACCTGGGGTGCCGACTACGCGCGTCCCATCGCGCAGGGCATCGAGCAGCATGAGGTGCTCGACCACAACATCGGCCACTACCCGGATTCGCAGATGCCCGGCGAGGTCGGCAACTTCGCGATCGCGGGCCACCGCCTCGCCTACGGGGCGTCCATGCAGAAGATCCACGAACTGCAGCTCGGTGACGAGCTCGTCGTGGAGACCGCAGACGGCTGGTACACGTACTCGTACCGCTCCGGTGAATACGTCGCACCGACCCAGGTCGACGTGCTGGGTTCAGTGCCCAGGTACCCCGAGCAGACGGGCACCGACCGGCTCATGATGATCATGAGCTGCAACCCGTTCTGGTCGACCGCCGAGCGCATCATCGGCTACGCGGTCTTCGACACCTTCACTCCGAGAGCTGACGGTCCGCCAGCGTCCATAGCGGCCTCGGTCGCGAGCCAGGGAGGTCTCTGATGTACGGCGCTCTCTGGCGTGTGCTCCCCGGCCCCTGGCCCGTGAAGCTGCTCATCGCCCTGATCCTCGTCGCGGCCGCGCTCTACGGCCTGATCTTCTTCGCGTTCCCCTGGGTGGATGCGCTGCTCACGCCCCAGAACGACGTCACCGTCGGTCTCGGCGCGCTGCCCCAGGCACCGGCTCAGAACTGAGCGAGGGCCCCTCCCGCGAACGGAAGGGGCCCTCGACTCTGTCAAGGTGCCTGCGGGGCGCGGATCAATCCTCCGGAGGCGTCGACGGCTCACCACTCGGCGTGGCGTCGGGAGCCGGCGTCGTCGGTGTCGGCGCGGGCTCCGACGTGCAGTAGGTGACCTCGACCTGCGAGTGCTGGGCGACGGGGCCAGGAGGAACCGACATGTTCACGATCGGGTTTCCCTCGACCGCGAGGCACCCAGGGTCCTGCTTCACGACGGCCAGGAGTCCCAGCTCTCGCAGGGTCGCCGTCGCCGACTCAAGCGGCTGTCCGAGGAGGTCAGGCAGCGCTACGTTGCCCGTTGACGTCACGAGGTTGATGCTGGACGCCGCCGCGACGCTCGAACCGCCCGCAGGGTCGCTGCGCACGATCGTGCCCGCTGCGACCGTCGGGGAGTCCTCTGAGGTGATCTGGCCGACGCTCAGTCCGGCACCCTGCAGGGCAACCGTCGCCTGCTCGACGGTCATGCCGTTGATGTCAGGCATGGTCACCGCCGACGGTCCCGTCGAGACCACGACCGTGATCTCCTGACCGAGCGAGACGCTGAGTCCGGATCCCGGAGTCGTGCTGATGACCTGGTTCTCGGGAACATCGTCACTGGTCTGGGCTTCGCGCACCGGAGTCAGACCGACCTCCTCGAGCGTCGTGCGCGCCGCGTCCCACTGCTCGCCGACGACATCCGGCACATCGACACTCGTGTCGGGGAGTTGACCTGCCTGCGGCAGCTGGGAGACCCAGATGCTGACCGCGACGATGACCACCACGAGGAGCGCCGCTGCGCCCCAGATCCACATCGCCGGAGGCCGACGCTGCACCTGGGGTGCTCGGTCATCGGTCTCGGACAGCGAGTTGAAGGCAGACTCCGTCGCACTCACACCGGAGGGCGCCGGGCCGAACAGCTGCGTGCGGTCGTCGTCCTCCACCTTCGTCGCGAAGGCCGGCATGATGCCCTGAGCGGCGAGGTCGAGGTCACGGCGGAACTCGGAGGCCGACTGGTAGCGGTCCTCGCGGCTCTTCGCGAGCGACCGCTTCACGACGGCGTTCATGGCCTTCGAGACCTTCGGGTTGATCTCGTTCGCGTCGATCGGGCGCTCGGTGACGTGCTGGTAGGCGACCGCGACGGCCGAGTCACCCTGGAAGGGGACCTTGCCCGTGAGCATCTCGTAGAGCACGATGCCCGCGGAGTAGAGGTCGCTTCGCCCGTCGACGTTCTCGCCCTTGGCCTGTTCCGGCGAGAAGTACGAGGCGGTGCCGAGGATGGCGGTGGTCTGCGCGATCGTGCCCGCGGTGTCCGAGATGGCTCGGGCGATGCCGAAGTCCATGACCTTGACCGTGTCCTCCGGCGTGATCATGATGTTCCCCGGCTTGATGTCGCGGTGCACGACTCCAGCACGGTGCGAGTACTCGAGCGCCGTGAGGATGCCCGTCATGTACTCGTGGATCTGCGTGTCGGCGAGGGGAGCGCCAGCCATGACATCGCGGAGCTGCTGCCCCTCGATGTACTCCATGACGATGTAGGGGACGACGAGCTCGTGTCCGTCGGCGCGCACGAACGTGTCCTCGCCCGCATCGAAGACGCGCACGATCGTCGGATGCGTCATTCGCGCGGCGGCCTGCGCCTCCTGGCGGAAGCGCGAGCGGAAGTCGGGCTCACCCGAGAGCTGCGTGTTGAGGAGCTTGACGGCGACGCGTCGGCCGAGCCGCTCATCGGTCCCGAGGTAGACCTCAGCCATACCTCCACGACCAATTCGCCGGCCGATGTCGTATCGGCCCGCGAGCGTGCGTTCGCCCTGCATCACGGAAGCAAGCTCCTCTCCCCTTGGCGGTGTCCACCAAGCTCAAGCCTCGTTAGTCTGCCGATCTTATCTCGCCCGGAATGGGTGAACGGTGCCATCGCTGCTGTGAACCGCACGTTTCATGTGCATGCATGGAGTTGAGCGAATTCGTTGCCTTGCGCCACCGAGCTCCGGGTCGCTGGGTCAGCCGCCGAGGGTAGGAGTGGGCTCCGTTGTGGCCGGCGACGAAGGCTGCGGCACCGTCGCGGAACCAGTGGGTGAATCGGCGCTGGTGTTCCCCGAGCCGCAGGTCGCGCTGTACGAGGCCTCGACGATCGAGGATCCCTCGCTCACGGTGGCCGTAGCCGTGGTTGCGGTTCCGGGGTCAGACTGCAGCTCGGCACCCGACACGTTGACGTTGTAGCTCGAGAGACTCTGACCGGGAGGGCACTGGAATGAGGGCCAGCTGATGCTGGCCTGCGTTCCGGCCGCGTTGACCGTGACCGTGGGCGCGGTCGTCGGCGTGTTCGGCGTCGCCATGCTGTCGTAGACCGTGAGCGTCACGGTCGAACCGAGGTCGACGGTGCCGGTCGGGCTGACCGCGGTCACCGTGTTGACGTCGTCCGGGTTCGTCGCGACGGGTCCGACGGCACGCGCCGGGGTCAGTCCCAACTCGGAGATGCGAGTGGCGGCCGTGTCGTAGTCGAGGCCGATGAAGTCACCCTGCGCGATGGAGACCGTGGTCGGCGTGCTGACCGACGGGGTCGGCTGCTCCGGTGGGGTCTCCACAGCGGTCGTCTCTGCAGCGGTCGGCGGCGGCGTCGTCTCGGCAGGGGCATTGCTGTTCAACAGCGCCACGGCGAACCAGGCGAGCGCAGCCGCGAAGAGCACGATCGCGCCGATCAGCACCCAGACCCACGCCGCGGGCTTCTTCCGCTCGTCGGTGGCAGGGGAGACGAGTGCATCCGACTGCTCCTCACCCTCGACGGGAGTGCCGCCGATGAGCGTGTCGAAGTCGTCCTTCATGACCTCGGTGGTGCCCGCGGCGGTGCCGAGCACCGTGGTGCGCGCACCCTCATCCATGACCGCCGTGCGGTCGAGCGGGGCAGTCGCGTCGCCGACCTCGTCAGCGGTGGTGAGCCCGAGGACCGCCGGCACGGCCTGAGCCGCGCGGGTCACGTTGCCGTCGCGGAGCGCACGAGCAGCCCTGGCGAAGACCTCGGCCGACGCCGGGCGGTCGTCCGGCTTCTTGGCGATCGCGGCGAGGACCAGGTTGCGCACGGGCTCTGGCACCGTGACCGGCAGCGCAGGGGGCTCGTCGTTGATGTGGGCCATGGCGATCGCGACCTGCGACTCGCCAGTGAATGGACGCCGCCCCGCGAGTGCCTCGTAGGCGACGATGCCGAGCGAGTAGATGTCGGTTGCCGGGTTCGCCGCGTGACCCGACGCCTGCTCCGGCGAGAGGTACTGCACGGTGCCCATGACCTGACCGGTCGCCGTCAGAGGAACCTGGTCGGCGATGCGGGCGATGCCGAAGTCGGTGATCTTCACCCGGCGGTCTGGGGTGATCAGCAGGTTTCCGGGCTTGATGTCACGGTGCACGAGACCGGCCTTGTGAGCGGCGTGCAGGGCGAGAGCCGTCTGCGAGACGATGTCCATGACCTGGTCCGGAGGGAGCACGCGCTCGCGCTCCAGCACGGTCGACAGAGCCTCGCCGGGCACGAGCTCCATGACGAGGTAGGCGGATCCGTTCTCCTCGCCGTAGTCGTACACGTTGGCGATGCCCTCGTGGTTCACCAGGGCGGCGTGCCTCGCCTCGGCACGGAAGCGCTCGAGGAAGCCAGGGTCGCCCATGTACTCGTCTTTGAGGATCTTGATCGCCACGGTGCGACCGATCACCTGATCGGTCGCTTCCCAGACCTCGCCCATACCGCCGATGGCGATGCGCGAGCTCAGCTTGTACCGGTCTCCGAACGAAACACCTGCAGCTGGTCTCATCTGCTCAGCACCGCCTTCATCACTTGCTGCCCAATCGTCGCCGCCAGGCCGTTGCCCGTCCCAGACTGTCCCATTCCGCCACCGTCTTCGAGCACTACCGCGACCGCGATCTGCGTATCGCCTGATTCGGCGAATCCTGTGAACCACAGCGAGTACGGTTCGCCTTCGCCGTTCTCCGCGGTCCCTGTCTTCCCAGCCACGTTGATCCCGTCAATTCTTGCATTACTGGCGACGCCCGAGTTCACGCTTCCCTCCATCATCGACTGGAGTGATGCCGCAGTCTCCTCGCTGATGGCACGCCCGAAGCTCGAGATCTCGGGCCCCTGGATCTCCTGGAACGTCGGCGTCTGGATGCTCTCTACAAGCGAGGGGTTCATGACCTCGCCGCCGTTGGCGATTGCCGCAGAGATCATTGCGAACTGGAGTGGAGTCGCCCGCACGTCGAACTGGCCGAAGCCCGTGAGCGCGAGCTGCGCGTCGTCTTCCAGTGCGGTCGGATACGTGCTGGCGCTCGCCGTCATCGGCACCTCGAACTCGTGGTTGAAGCCGAAGGCCTCAGCCATCTCGCGCACGCGCTCGGCCCCGAGGTCCATGGCGAGCTGCGCGAACGGGACATTGCAGGACTGCTCGAGGGCGATGCGGAGATTCGTCGTGTCGCCGCTGCCGCATTTCGCGCCTGCTGAGGGGTTGTTCACGGAGACGTTGGTGCCGGGGAGCGTGAGGGTCGCGGGGTTGGGCAGCGGCGACTCGGCGGTCGCGAGACCGTCCTCGAGCGCCGCAGCGGCGACCACGAGCTTGAACACGGAGCCTGGCGGGTTCATGTCTCCGCCGATAGCTCGGTTCTGCAACGGGTCGTTCGGGTCCGACAGGAGCGCGTTGTATGCCTCGAGCACGCTTGTGGCGTCATGGCTCGCGAGAGCCGCAGGATCGTAGGTCGGGGTGGAGTACATCGCGAGGATCGCACCAGTTGCCGGGTCGGTTGCCACGACCGCGCCCTTGAGCTCGCCGAGCGCATCCGCCGCCGTCTGCTGGGCGACTGGGTCGATCGTCGTCTCGACGGCCGCGCCAGCAGGGTCCTGGCCCGTGAAGAGGCGCTCGAGTCCCTGGAAGAACTGGGTGTCGCTGTTGCCGGAGAGCTCGGGGTTGAGTGCGCCTTCGAGCCCGGTCGAGGCGCCGTCGACGGAGAAATGGCCCGTCACGGACGCGTACAGCGGCCCGTTCTCGTACAGACGCTGGTACTTGTACTCCGAGTCGACGGGGGTCGAGGACGCGATGGGCGTGCCGTTGACGAGGATCGGACCACGCTGGATCTCGAAGCTCTCCTCGCGGGTGCGGCTGTTGTTCGGGTCATCTCGCAGCGTCTCGGCCTGGAAGACCTGGATGCTCGTCGACGCCACGAACAAGGACATGAACATGATCATGACGAGGACGCCGACCAGGCGGATGTTCTTGCTCATTCGTCGATCGCCTCCGTCGGCACGTTACGCACGGTGTCGCTCAGTCTCAGCAGGATGGCGACGATGATCCAGTTGGCGAGCAGGCTCGAGCCGCCGGCCGCCATGAACGGCATGGTGAGGCCCGTCAGCGGGATGACGCGCATCACGCCGCCCGCGACCACGAACACCTGGAGGGCGATCGTGAACGCGAGCCCGGTCGCGAGGAGACGGCCGAAGTCGTCGACGCCCTGCTGGCCGATGCGGAACCCGCGGGCCACGAAGATCACGAAGAGCAGGAGTACGACGAAGATGCCGGCCATGCCGAGCTCCTCGCCGATGGCCGCGATGATGAAGTCGCTTGACGCGAGCGGGGTGGTTCCCGGGCTGCCGGAGCCGAGGCCCTTGCCGATGAGGCCGCCAGCTGCGAGGCCGAAGAGGCCCGTCACGAGCTGGTAGCTGCCGCCGTCTGCCTCGTACATCTCCTGGTCGAACGGGTCGAGCCAGGCGTGCACTCGGAACTCGACGTAGCCGAGCGTGTTGGCCGCGATGAGCGCGCCGCCGATGAACAGGCCGAGGCCGATGAGCACCCACGACAGGCGACCGGTCGAGACGAAAACCATGACGAGGAACAGGCCGAAGTAGAGCAGCGAGGTGCCGAGGTCACGCTGGAAGACGAGCACGCCCATGCAGACGGCCCAGACGACCAGGATCGGGCCGAGGTCCCTGATGCGCGGGAAGCGCATCCACAGGAACTTCTTGCCGACGACGGAGAGCGAGTCCCGCGCCGTCACGAGATAGCCGGCGAAGAAGATCGCCAGGGCGATCTTCGCGATCTCGCCGGGCTGGAACGAGAAGCCGGCGATGCTGATCCACACGCGCGCAGCCACGTCGGTGCGCCCGAGGCCAGGGATGAGCGGCAGCAGGAGCAGGACGATGGCCACGGCCATGAACACGTACGTGTAGCGCTGCAGGACCCGGTGGTTCTTCAGGGCGATGAGCACGGCGATGGCGACGCCGACGGCCAGCATCGTCAGCACGATCTGCTGCGTCGACGGAGTCCAGAAGACGCCCTCGAGGTTGGGGTTGCCGAGGTCGATCCGGTAGATCATCGCGATGCCGAGGCCGTTGAGCACCGCCGCGATGGGCAGGATGAAGGGGTCGGCGCCAGGAGCACGGAAGCGCAGGACGATGTTCACACCGAGTGTGAGGGCCCCGATGATGGCCGAGAGGGTCACGACGTTGAAGTCGAAGGTGCCACGCACGCCGAGCTGCACGAGCAGCAGCGCGGAGAAGTTGATGATGAAGGCGAAGACCAGCAGGCCGAGCTCCATGTTGCGGAGCCCCTGCCCGGTCTTGCGGGGCGCGCCGGGCACGACGGGCGCCTGCTCGCGGGCCCCGCTCCGGAACGGGCTACTCAGGGACGGCATCTCGAAGCCGTTCCACGATCTCGTTGGCCGCCTCGCGGTCACCGGCGCTGATCGTTCTGTCGACCTGCGACTGCTGGTACTCGGGCAGTGAGGAGATCTTGATGTCGGTCGTCTCGGTCAGCTCGTGCAGCGTGATCGGTCCGATGCCCTGCTGCACGCCCTGGTAGATGGCCACATAGCCGACGTTCTCGCCGACGTAGTACTGCTGCTGCGTCCAGTTGTAGGCGAAGAGGCCCGCACCGGCGACTGCCGCGATGAAGACGATGGACGCGGCAAGCCACGAGAACTGCCGGACGCGCTTGCGCCGCTTGTCCTCGGCGATCAGCTCCTGGAGTGCCTCGTCGCTGAAGGGCACGAACTCCTCGTCCTGCGGGCGAGGCGCGGGACGGCGCAGCGGATGCAGGATCGACGGGATGATCTGGTTGCTGCGCTTCTGCAGGTTCGCGGAGTAGCGCAGCGGGTTCGCAGCCGAGCCGACGACACGCGTCTTCATCGGCTCGAGCGGTGCCGTTCCGATCTCCAGCAGCACGACCGTCACGTTGTCCGGCGCCCCGTTGTCGAGCGCCAGCTGCACGAGGTCGTCGCTGATCTCACGGCTCGACTCGTCCATGCGAGCCAGCGTCCGCTCGATCTGCGACTCGTCGACGTAGCTGGAGAGGCCGTCGGAGCAGAGCAGCCAGCGGTCGCCCTCCTGGATGTCGAACACCTCGGTGTCGACATCCGGTCGCGTCTCGACGTCGCCGAGCACACGCATGAGCACCGAGCGTCTCGGATGCGTGAGCGCCTCTTCCGGCGTGATGCGGCCAGCATCCACGAGTCGCTGCACGAACGTGTGGTCGACCGTCATCTGCACGAGGGAGCCGTCGCGGAAGCGGTACACCCGCGAGTCGCCGATGTGGGCGAGCACCAGGGACTCGCCGACGAGGCTCAGGGCGCTCACCGTCGTGCCCATGCCGCGAAGCTCGCTGTGCTCCTCGACCGCCCCCGCGATGAGCGAGTTCGCATCGAGCAGCATCTCCGTCATGGCGTGCTGGGCGTCGTCGGTGCCTGCGTACTGCTCGTCGTTCTCGGCGAAGTGCTTCACGGCGATCGCGCTCGCGACATCGCCGCCCGCGTGTCCGCCCATGCCGTCGGCCACGACGAACAGGTGGGTTCCGACGAACCCGGAGTCCTGGTTGTTGCTCCTGACCTTGCCGACGTGTGACACGGCGCCGGCGCGCGCGATGACCAGCATGCCTATCGCAGCTCGAACGTCGTCGTCCCGATGCGGACAGGGGTGCCGATGGGAACGTGGGTCGGCTGCGAGACTCGCTTGCCGTTCACGTACGTGCCGTTCGTGGAGTCGAGGTCCTGCACCATCCACGCGTCGTTCCAGAGCAGGAGGCGCGCGTGGTGCGTCGAGCTGTAGTCGTCCTGGATGACGAGGTCGGAGTCGCCGGAGCGGCCGATCGAGAGCGGCTCGCTGCGGAGGGTGAGCTCGGTGCCTCGCTTCGGGCCGGAGGTGATGACGAGCTTGCTCGGCCGCTCGGAGCGTGCGGATGCGCTCGGCACCGGGGTGGATGGGCGCTGGACCGCCTCGGTCGGGTCGCTGGGCGCCTGCGATCGGACGGGAGCCGGTGCCGCCGGGGCTGGCGCACTGTCGTCGTCTGCCGAGGCGAAGACCTGCTGGCGGGACTTCTCCATCGCCTGCTTGTACGCGGAGGAGCGCGTACCGAAGAGGTCGCTGCGGAGCGAGTAGATGACGGAGAAGACGAAGATCCAGAGCGCCGCGAGGAAGGCGAGGCGAAGGACGAGGAGGGTCAGCTCACTGGTCATGTTCTGCCTCCCTGTCGAGGGAGGTACCCGGTGTCGTCACTCGGGTCGGCCTGGGGGATCACCCGGAACACAATACGGTGACGACCGATCTGGATCGTCGAATCGGGCTCGAGACCCGCCTGCGAGATGGATCGGCCGTTGACCTTCGTGCCGTTCGTCGAGCCGAGATCGCGGATGCCCGCACGCTTCCCGTCCCACACGACTTCCGCGTGCTTGCGGGAGGCACCCGTGTCCGCGATCGTGATGTCAGCTTCCGAGCCTCGACCGATGACGGTGGAGCCGATGCCCACATGGATGCGCTCCCCGTCGACGTCGAGGATCGGCGCCCAGGCGACCTGCCCCTGAACGCTGCGCGAATCGACCTCGATGCGCCCCTCGGAGAGCGAGTCGTTCTCCAGGAACTTGATGCTGAGTCCGCCGGAGAACTGGTAGCCCTGCTTCGCCGCATGCTGTTCGACGACGCGCATGAGCTCATCCTGGATGCCGGCGATCTGCGAGATGCGCGTGTAGTCGACCTGCGACATCTGCACGTTGAAGCGATTCGGGACGAGCACGCGGTCGCGCGTGACGACCGACGCCCTGGTGTCCATCTCGCGTTTCAGCGCAGCGCTGATCTCGACGGGCTGGAGCCCAGAGCGGAAGGTCTTCGCGAACGCGCCGTTGAAGACACGCTCGAGCCCACGCTCAAATCTGTCGAGGATTCCCACATGACTCCTGGTTCTCAAGGGCACGCCGCAGCCCGCACCGGGTGGCGCGAATCTGTTTCATGCTAACGGCACTGGGCTGGATGTCCGACTTCGGGCGCCTTCCTGTGGGCGGCCAATGGAGTTTCGGTGGCCCAGTCGGTCGGCTCGGGCGGCGATTTTGGCGGGGTTCTCCGGCGCGCACCCACGGGTCGGTTTCGCAGACGGGGGAAGTGTCTGGTAATCTCTCGGAGGTTGGCGCGAGTGGCGGAATTGGCAGACGCGCACGGTTCAGGTCCGTGTGCCTTCGGGTGTGGGGGTTCAAGTCCCCCCTCGCGCACCAGCATCCCAGAGCAGGTCACCTGCATCGGGAGCACAGAACCCCCGGAACTTCGGTTCCGGGGGTTCTGTCGTTCAGCGGCGGCTTGACGCGCCAGCACTTATGTGGACTCGCAAGTCTTGCTACAGTTGCCGATCTGTCGAGCGTCGCCGCTCGGGTAGGTCGAGGCGGCGACGTCCTCGGTCCGAGGCTTGAAACCTCCAGCACTCGCTTTCTGAGAACCTGGAGGGTTTTCTTGTCTCTTGACGCGTCTTCCGTCGCCCGCGCATCCGCGCCACGCACTGTTTCCAAATGGTGGGCACTCGCTGTGCTCGCGCTCACCCAGCTCGTCGTCGTCCTCGACGGCACGATCGTCACGATCGCCCTGCCGCAGGCCCAGGTCGACCTCGGCCTCACCGATGTGCAGCGCCAGTGGGTCGTCACGGCCTACGCGCTGGTCTTCGGCGCGCTCCTTCTTCTCGGCGGCCGCATCGCCGACTACTGGGGCCGCAAGCGCGCCTTCCTCGTCGGCATGATCGGCTTCGGCGCCGCCTCCGTCTACGGCGGCTTCGCGCAGAACGCCTTCGACCTCATCCTGGCTCGCGGCCTGCAGGGACTGTTCGCTGCACTCCTCGCCCCGGCCGCGCTCGCCCTGCTCACGGTCAGCTTCCCGTCGGGCAAGGACCGAACCACCGCCTTCGCGGTGTTCGGCGCCATCGGCGGAAGCGGCGCAGCGGTCGGGCTCGTCCTCGGCGGGGCGCTCACCGAGTTCGCCAGCTGGAGGTGGTGCCTGCTCGTCAACGTCTTCTTCGTCATCGCCGGTGTCATCGGCGCGCTCATCGTGCTCAAGGAGAGCAAGGCAGAGGGCGACAACACCTACGACCTGTGGGGAACGCTCACCGTGTCGCTCGGCCTCGGCTCGCTCGTCTACGGCTTCAGCCTCGCCGAAGAAGGCTGGGGTTCGCTCGGCACCATCGGCTTCCTCGCGCTCGGGGTCGTGCTGCTCGCCGCCTTCGTGTGGATCGAGACGCGCGTCGCCCAGCCGCTGCTCCCGCTCCGGGTCGTCCTCGACCGGATTCGCGGCGGGGCATTCCTCATCCAGGCCGTCATCGGCAGCGTGCTCATCGGCGCGACCATGTACCTCGCGCTGCACCTGCAGATCGTCATGGGCATGGAGCCACTCGTCGCCGGGCTCGCGAACGTCGCGATGACGGTGGTCATCCTCGCCTGCGTGCCCGTCTGCGCACGCCTGCTCCCGAAGTTCGGCCCGCGTCCGTTCATGATCGTCGGCCCGATCATCGTCGCCGGCGGACTCCTGCTGCTCTCCGGCGTGACCGTCGACGGCGGCTACGTCACGCACATCCTGCCCGGACTCGTACTGCTCGGCATCGGCCTCGCCATGATCTTCGTGCCCCTGCAGAACCTCGCACTCACGGGCGTCGAACCGCACGACGCCGGCGCAGCGGCGGCGACCGTCAACTCCACCATGCAGATCGGCGGCTCGATCGGCCTCTCGGTCTTCACCGTCTTCTACGCGAACGCGGCCGCCGCAGGTCTCGAAGCTGGCGAACCCCAGCTGCAGGCCTTCACGAACGGCTACTCGGCCGTGTTCCTCGCGGCGGCTGGCGCCATGCTCATCGCAGCGCTCATCGCCGGGTTCATGATCAGGGGCACCAAGGAGCGCCCGCTCGTGCAGCAGGACTCCGAAGGGCAGGACACGCTCGTCTCCATGCACTGAGTCCGTTCGGGCTCCAGCGGACGGGCCCCGGGTCCGGTCGCTCTTGAGGCTGACCAACATCAGTGCGATATCGGGCGTTCTGGTGCGACATGCGCGCCTGAAGCGAAGCAGTGCACTGATGTTGGTCAGTCATTCGGTGGAACGCACGACTGAGCTCCGTGGCCGGCCGCGGCAGCTAGCCGGCGTCACTCCAGCGCTCGAGGCCGTGGCCACTGACCTCTCGGCCTCCGAGCTGCACAGCGTCGTCGCCGAGATTGACCGCGAGCTTCGCGAGTTCGCCGTCAGCACCCTCGGCGACGAAGAGCGCCGCCGTGTTCGAGAGGTCCTCCGAGCGGATGCTCGCCGTCGCGAGCCACGGGTGCTGGCGCCGGAACGCGATCGCGTCACGGTGGGCCTGCGAGTAGGGGTTCTCAGGCCACTCGCCAGGGTCAGCCGGGAACTCTGGACGGATGGCGTCGTCTCCACCCTCGCGCTCCTCCTTGACCGCTTCGAGCCCGCGCTCGTCACCCGCGTACACGCTGGGGGCGCCGGGGAAGAAGAACAGCATGGCGACGGCCGCGGCGTGATTGCGCTCGTCGTCGATGGCGCTCGCGATGCGCGTCACGTCGTGGTTGCCGAGGAACGTCATCGGCAGGAAGTGCGCCACGAAGTCGTTGTGGCGCTGCAGCGACCAGTCGAGCTCGAAGAGATTCTGCTCCTGCACGGACGAGCGCAGCGCCTTCCACAGCTCGTACTGCGTGACCGAGTCGAGCCCCGAGTCGGCGACGTATCCCTCGTAGTCCCCGTGGATGACCTCGCCCAGGAACCACGCGTCGGGGAAGCGCTCGCGCAGCGGGTCGATCGCCGAGCGCCAGAAGAGCGGACTCACGGCGTAGGCGGCATCGAGGCGCCACCCGTCGGCGCCTCGCTCCAGCCAGTGCGCCATGACGCCGGAGACGTACTCGATGACCTCGGGATGCTGATGATTCAGCACAACGAGCGCGTCGTGGCCCTCGAACACATCCACGGTGAGCCCGTCGACCTCGCGTGCATCCGAGCCCCTGGCGAACCTGGCGGCCGCGGCGGAATCGGGCCCGGCCTCGACCGCCTCGCGCCACCAGGGATGGTCACGGCCGACGTGATTGAAGACGCCATCGAGGAGCACGCGGATGCCGCGCTCGCGGCACGCGGCGACGAGGGCGTCGAAGTCGGCGTCGTCGCCGAGCCGAGGGTCGACGCGCAGATGGTCGACCGTGTCGTAGCCGTGCGTCTGCGATGCGAAGACGGGACCGAGGAGCAGGCCGTTGAGCCCGAGGCCGACAAGCTCGTCGAGCCAGGCGGTGATGCGGTCGAGGCGATGCTCAACGGGTCCGTGCGGGTCGCCGCCGGTCGTGTCCGCGCCCACGAACCCGAGCGGGTACACGTGCCACCACAGGGCGGTCTGCGGCCAGGACTGAGGAGCTGAGGTCATCGCCTCAGGCTAGTGAGGCGGGCTGTGAGCGCCCCATCCGAGTCGGCGTGAAAGACTGCCAGTCGTCCTTCCCCTGACAGCACCGAGGAGTCCCCACCGATGTCGATCACCCCGCGCTCAGGCTCCTCCTACTTCCTCTCGCACGGCGGATACGAGGCGTCGATCTCCAGCATCGGGGCGACACTGCGCGAGCTCACACACCACGGCAGGCACCTCGTGCACAGCTTCGACATGGATGAAGTGCGGCCGGCGTACAAGGGTGCGACGCTCGCGCCGTGGCCGAACCGCATCATCGACGGCCGCTACCGCATCGACGGCCAGGAGCTGCAGCTTCCGCTCTCCGAGCCGAAGCGCGGGCACGCCCTCCACGGACTTGCCCTCTGGCTCGACTTCCAGCCGGAGGACGTCGGCACCGACTTCGTTCTCCTCACCGCCACGATCGAGCCGCAGACCGGCTACCCGTTCCGTGTCGAGGTCCGCACGAGGTTCGAGCTCGGCGAAGGCGGCCTCACGACGACCATCGAGCTGCGCAACGTGGGCGCCGGAACCGCCCCGGCTGGCGCATCCACCCACTCCTACCTCGTCGCAGGCGAAGGGCAGATCGACGACTGGACCCTGCAGTCGCCGGCGCAGAAGCTCATGCACGCGCACGGCGCGCGCCTGCTCCCCGGCTCCGTCGTCTCCGTCGAGGAGGTCGCCGGTGCGTTCGACTACCGCGAGGCGCGACGCATCGGCGAGATGGAGATCGACCACGCCTTCACCGACGTCTTCGGCGAGAGCGACGCCGCCACGGTGACCCTCACGACCGCTGACGGCACGGGGGTCGGCATGACCTGGGGCACAGACGCGCCCTGGGTGCAGATCTTCACGAGCGACCAGCCCGGCATCGACTGGGACCGCCAGGCCGTTGCCGTCGAGCCCATGACCTGCGCACCCGACGCCTTCAACTCGGGCCTCGACCTCGCCTGGCTCGAACCGGGCGAGAAGCTCGAGACCTCGCAGCGGATCTTCGCGATCTAGCCACCCCCAGGGCCGGCGAGCGTCAGGACGCTAGAGCGTCACGACCCCGATCGAGGCGATGAGGGCGTGATCCTGCTCGAGATGGGGGAGCATCGCCGCGCCATCGAGCGGGTGGCTCTCGCCCACCGCCACGCGAGCCTGAGGGACGCGCTCGAGCAGCGAGCTGCGGAACGCCGCCGCCACGTGCGGCGACGAGAACACGTTGCCGATCGCGCGCACCTGAACCTCGTCACGCGACCCCGGCAGGCCCACGCGGGCCAGCCCGGCCGCAACCGAGGCCGCGAGCTGCGAGCCGGCAGCCGCAAGGATCTCGGCGGCGACCGCATCCGTCTCCGCCAGGTCGCCCACCGACCTCGCGAACGAGGCGATGTGCCGCACCTTCCCCTCGTTGGTCTGCAGGGACACGTACATGCTCGGGAGATCCGGGTGGTGAGCCAGCACGACCTCGGTCAGCGCCGTCTCGGGGCCGCGACCATCGAAGGCGCGCATGACCGCGTCCAATGCCGCACGGCCGATCCAATAGCCGGAACCGGCATCACCGACGAGGTACCCCCAGCCATCCACCTGCGCGAGCCGCTCTTCCCCGACGGCCAGCGTGACCACACCGGTGCCGGCCGCCACGACCGCGCCCAGCTCGGAACCGAGCGCACCCAGGAACGCGGAGATCGAGTCGTGCGCGATGAACACTCTCGCGACACCGAACGGCTCCACGAGCAGGGCGAGCTCATCCGCGACGGTCTGCGCATGCGTCACACCGGATACGCCTCCAGACACGGTGACGCCCGTCAGACCGGAATCCCGCAGCGACTGCTCGACGACGCTCGCGAGCTGCGGCGCCAGCGGCAGGTCGGTGCGGATAGCGGCGAATGAACGCACCTCGCCCGAGTCGATCTGCGAGCGGATGCCGCTCTGGCCGGCATCGATGGCAAGAACGGGCGCTGGGGAGAACGTCGTCGTCATGCACCGAATCGTATTGCAGTCAGGCGACAGCACCGTCGCACACCGGGCAGAGGTGCCCGAGCCGGAAGCACGCCAAGAGTCCTAGGGTGATGGCATGACGACACCGAGCCAGTGGAACGGGCAGCAGCGACCCGACGGCCAGCAGAACTCGCAGCAGAACTTCGCGGCGAACGCCGGGCAGGGCGCCCCCGGCTACGGAACGCCGCCGAGCGGCCCACCTTCCGCCTACAACGGGTACGGGCAGGCAGCTCAGGGGCAGCAGCAGGCGTACGGGCAGCAGCCGCAACAGCCCGCCGGCTACCAGCAGCAAGCAGGCGGCGAGTACCAGCAGCCGGGGTCCCACCAGCAGCCCGGGGCCTACTCGCAGCCCGGCAACACCCCACCGCGTCCCGTGCTCACCTTCTCGTCGCTCCGCGAAGAGCTCTCGTTCGCGGCCAATCGCTTCGGCATGATCTCGCTCGCGAGCGCGCTCGGCGGATGGCTCCTCACGACACTGCTCTCATTCGTCATGAGCATCGTCGCGCGCACCGGGAGCTTCGAGATCTACTCGGTCCTGAACCCGGTGCAGACCATCCTGCAGATCCTGAGCGCCGCGGCAGCCATCGTCTTCGGAGTGCTCGCACTGCGCGCCAGCGGATGGCGCAACATGCCAGCCTCAGTGGGCTCCGTCCTGGGTGTCGTCATGATCGTCCCTGCGCTCTTCTACTTGCTCCTCGAACTCATCCCCTACTCCTACTGATCAGCATCCGGGCCGGTTCTTGTAGGGGTCCGCAGAAGGACAGGGCGTTTCGTCGTACTAAGCTCACACCTTGGCTGCGGAAAACGCGGCCGTGCGTGGTCGAGCCGGCCCGTGCATCCAGTCGATGAATGAGGCGAGAGTTCTGAACGTTCCAGCGAGCCCCCACCCCAAGTCAACAGCCGGTCACGTCGTGCCGCCGGCGGATGCCAGGTCCTGGCTGCTCGTCCCGGCGTCCAGGCCGGAAGCGTTCGACGCCGCAGCGGAGTCCCGCGCCGACGTCGTCATCCTCGACATCGAAGACGCCGTCGACCCGAAGCACAAGGCCGCCGCACGCGCCGACGTGATCTCCTGGCTCAAAGCCGGCAACTCCGCCTGGGTTCGCATCAACGACACCCTCTCCGACTTCTGGGCCGACGACGTCGACGAGCTCGCGGGCGTCCCCGGACTCCTCGGCGTCGTGCTCGCCAAGACCGAGCAGGCCGAGCAGGTCGTCAACACCTACCAGCGCCTGGGCGCGCGCATCCCCGTCGTGCCGCTCATCGAATCGGCGCTCGGACTCGAGGAAGCCACGAACATCGCCCGCGCCGACGGTGCGTTCCGTCTCGCCTTCGGCAGCGGTGACTTCCGTCGCGACACCGGCATGTGGGCGACCCGCGAGGCCATGGCCTACGCCCGCTCGCGCCTCACCGTCTCCTCCAAGGCGGCCGGCCTGCCCGGCCCCGTCGACGGACCGACCACCGACGAGAGCCTCCGCGTCCTGCGCAACGAATCCGAATGGACGCTCGAGCACGGCATGACCGGCAAGCTCTGCCTCCGCCTCGAGCAGACCGCCGTCGTCAACGAGGTCATCTGCCCGCAGACGAGCGACATCCTCTGGGCCCGCGAGTTCCTCGCAGACTTCGACGCTGCCGGCGGCGTCGTCCGCGACGGCAGCGACCTGCCCCGCCTCGGCCGTGCGCGCAAGATCCTGCGCCTCGCCGAGGCCTTCGGCATCACCGTCGAGGTCTAGCCGTACCCGACCGACAGCTCGACTGAAGGCCCGCGGGCCGCCCGCCCCTGGTTCACCGGTGGGGAGGCGGCCCGTTCGCTGTTCCCAGGAGAGCGTGGATCCGCGCTCGCTAGAGTCGGCACGTCAGATCCCCGAGCGAGGAGCAATCTTGGTCACCACTCTCAGCGTCGGCGACAGCGCCCCCGACTTTGCCCTCACCGACCAGCACGGCGAAATCATCCGGCTCAGTGACCTCACCGGGTCGCCCGTCGTCGTCTACTTCTACCCCAAGGCGGGCACGACCAAGTGCACGCAGCAGGCGTGCGACTTCCGCGACAACTTCGACGCCCTGAGCGGCGCGGGTGTCACCGTGCTCGGCATCTCGCTGGACCAGCCGCGAGAACTCGCGATCTTCGGCGAAGAGCAGCAGGT
This sequence comes from Pseudoclavibacter terrae, assembly GCF_008831075.1. Taxonomy (GTDB): domain Bacteria; phylum Actinomycetota; class Actinomycetes; order Actinomycetales; family Microbacteriaceae; genus Pseudoclavibacter; species Pseudoclavibacter terrae. The sequence goes on from NZ_WBJX01000003.1 coordinate 339,391, forward strand.
CCCGTACTCGCTGCTCAGCGACTCCGGCGCGACCGCCATGGAATGGGGTGCGTGGGGCGAGCGTCCCGTCGCCGGAATCGCGGGCACCGGCGTGATCCGCTCGAGCTTCATCGTCGACGCGGCGGGCAAGCTGTCGTACGTCGCGTACGACGTCGACCCCGACGGTCACGTGCAGGAGCTTCGCTCGCACCTCGGCGTGTGACGACGCAGCGAGGCAACAGGCCGTAACGGTCGGTCACGCCGCGCGGGAGTGGCGCCGACGTGCGTGACAATCGGAGACACATCCACCGTCTCGAGGACCACATGACCGACACCGCCATCGCCTCCACCTCTGTGCTCGACAACCCCGCCTGGCACTCGCTGACCGGTGCGCACGCGCACCTCGCGATCGGCGGCGACCTCGTCAAGCGATATCCGGCGGACGTGTCGCCGTTCCTCGGCGTGCGCTCCTGGGAGGAGCCGGGCGTGTGGGACGCGATCGCCGAGCTCCTGGGCTCGGGGGCCGAGCTCGCGATCTCGCACGCAGACCCCGAGGTTCCGGCCGGATGGGCGCAGACCTGGCGCGGTGAAGGCGTGCAGCTCGTGCAGACGCCGCGCCTGCAGACCAGGCCGGATGACGAGGTCGTGGAACTCGGCGCCGACGACGCCGACGACATGCTTGCGCTCGTCGAGCGGAATCAGCCAGGGCCGTTCCTGCCACGCACCTATGCGATGGGCCGCTACATCGGCATCCGCCGCGACGGGAAGCTCGTCGCCATGGCGGGGGAGCGGCTCCACCCCGTGGGGTGGACGGAGATCAGCGCCGTCGCGACCGACGCCGACTACCGGCGCCAGGGCCTCGCCTCCCGCCTCGTGCTCGACGTGGCCTTCCACATCCAGGAACGCGGCGACCAGGCCCTCATGCACGCCGCAGCCAGCAACACGGGCGCCATCGCCGCGTACGAGAAGCTCGGCTTCGAGCTGCGCCGCGCCACCCCGTTCACGGGCGTGCGCGTCCCCTGAGCCGCTCTGGGCTGAGCTCTCCGGCCTCGCTACTCGTCGTCGCCGGGCGGGGGAGGGAACGCGCGGCCGTGGGGGAGCGCGATCGCCTCGCTCACCACGTGCTCGCGCAAGTACTCGCGCAGGTAGGGCGTCGTGAACTGCACACGGCCGTACCCCGCCGGTTCGATGATGCCGGCGTTGATGAGCCGCTGCCGGTAGACGCCCACGTAGCCAGCCTTCGCGCGCATCCGCTGGCGGATCTCGCTCGAGAGCGAGGGCCCGTCGTCGCTGGCCATCGCGGCGAGGTAGGTGCGGTCGCCGACGGACAGCGCCGCGAGCGTCGGCTCGTAGATGTACTGGCCCATCGCCTGCCTCGCGAGGCGGACAGCACGCCGCGTGTGCTGAAGGTCGATGCGCTCGGCACCGCCGGCTTCCTGCCAGGACTTGGAGCCGATGAACTGCACGAGGAAGGGGTACCCCTGCGTGCCCCGAACGGCGTAGTCGAGCGCCTCGTCGTCGATGCTCCGACCGCCGCCGAAGATGGGTTCCGAGAGCGCTCGCGCTGAGGCCTCGTAGCTGAGCTGACCGAGTTCCTGAACGTGCGCGCGGCGGAGGAAGGTGAGCATCCGGTCGCTGCGCAGCTCGTTGATGTTCGGCTTGAGGCCAGCCCCGACGAACGCCACGTCGAGGCCCTCACGGAAGGCATGCTGCACCACCGTCGTGATTTCGCGAAGGTCGTCGATGGCGCCGCGGTGGATCTCGTCGACCGTGATGAGCACGCCGGTGCCGTTCGGCGCGAGGAGGCCCGTCAGCGCGGTCAGCTGTGATCGCAGGTTGGCGACTGGTCTGTGCCGGTCTTCGACGGTCGAGATGAACCCGCCGGAGCTCATCGGCAGCGTGACTCCCGTGATGCGCCGCTTGCTGGCCCGGGGGTCGTGCTCGGCGAGCAGTTTCGGGAGAGCCTCGGTGGTGATGCGCTCCGCGAGTCCCTTGGTGGCCGTCTCGGAGATGACGAGCCAGCCGCGCGACACCGCGATGTCTTCGAGCGCGTTGAGCATGACCGTCTTGCCGACCCCTCGCAGACCGGTGACGAGGGTCGCCCGCCCCACCTCTCCGGGAGTGCCGTCGATGGCCGCTTCGAAGGAGGCCAGCATCGCCGACCGTCCGACGAGCAGCGGTGGCGTGACCCCGAAGGACGGCGTGAACGGGTTGGGGGGCGCGGATGCTCCTCCTGCTTGCTTCGGCACCGGACCGCGCCTTCCGGTCAGGCCGAGGGCTCGGACGTGCCCGCCTCGACTTCGCCCGCGAACACCTCGCCGTCGATCTCGACCTCGTCGGTGTCGTCGAACTGGATCTCGAGCACGAGCGTGTGGTCGTCGCCGCGGGCGATGATCTCGCCCGTGCCGCTCACGCCCGCCAGCTCGCCGGTACCCGAGTCGGGCACGACGTGCAGCAGCCCGCCGCCGGCGGCCGGCCGGCCCCTCGCGACCGTGTTCGCGTGCCAGAACGCGAGCGTGCCCGACTTGCCGGCGATCGTGCCCTCGAAGGCGTCGATCGCGACGTAGGTGCCGGACCCGTGCTTCTCGTTGAAGGCACCCGCGAAGAGCACTTCGCTGCGCCCCTCGATGTCACCCCCCGAGATGGCACGGATGATGAACGCACCCCCGAGCGGGGCTGCGGTCTCGATGCCGACGGCACGGCCGTTCGCATCCCAGGCTTCGATCGTGAAAGAGCTCTCTACGCGCATGCCACGAGGATACGACGGTGCACCGACAAAGGGGCGGGAGCCGCGGGGATCAGTCGAGAGCGAGGAAGGCGCGGAGTCGCTCGGCGGAATCCGCGACCGCCACCGAGCCTGCTTCCTCACCCAGGCGTCCGTAGCCCCACGACACGTAGACGGCGGGCACGCCGTGCGCCGCTGAACCCTGGACGTCGTAGAAGCGGTCGCCGATCATGAGCACGTTGCTGAGGTCGACGCCGGCGACGTCGAGGCGCCTGAGCGCTTCTTCGATGACGTCGGCCTTCGCCGAGCGCACCTCGTCGTCGGAGGCTCCTGTGATCGTCAGGAACTGGTCGGCCACGCCGTAGCTCTCCAGGATGACCGCCGCGGAGCTCTCGGGCTTGCTCGTCGCCGTCGACTGCGGGATGCCGGCCGCGTGCACATCGCGGATGACCTGCAGGACACCCGGGTACGGGTCGCCGATGAACGAATCCGACTCGCGGTAGATGGTGCGGTAGCGCTCGGTGGCCTCGATCGGGTCGAGCCCGTAGGCGGCGAAGGTCTCGTGGATGGGAGGGCCGACGTGCTTCAGCAGCTCGGCGTCTCCGGGAATCGGGAGGCCGTAGCTGGAGAGCACGGCGCGGAGGCTGTTCAGGATGCCGGGCGCCGAGTCGCTGATGGTGCCGTCGAGGTCCCAGAGGATAGCCGTGTACGGGGCGATGCCGGTTCCGCGCTCGAGGTCGACTCGTCGCGTTGTCGGCGTCGCTGCCGGCTGGACGACCTCGATCGGCTGGGGTTCGCCGGGGACCGGACCGGTCATTTCAGTGGAGCTTGTGTGCGTCATGTCCGAGCCAGTGTAGTGAGGAGCAACCGAGCGGAGGGCGACAGGCAGCTGAACGGTCGGGGCGGGCCGTCAGAACAGGCGCATGTGGCGTGGGTCGACGCCCCGCATCTCGTCGTAGTCGAGGATGACGCAGCGGATGCCGCGGTCCTCAGCCAGCGTGCGGGCCTGCGGGGCGATCTCCTGCGCCGCGAAGACGCCGGAGACGGGGGCGAGCAGCGGGTCGCGATTCATGAGCTCGAGGTAGCGCGTGAGCTGCTCGACGCCGTCGATGCCGCCGCGTCGCTTGATCTCCACGGCGACGGATGCGCCGGTCGCGTCACGCGCGAGGATGTCGACGGGACCGATGGCCGTCATGTACTCGCGGCGCACGAGCGCGTGGCCCTCACCGAGCAGGTCGATCTGGTCGGCGAGCAGCTTCTGCAGGTGCGCCTCGACCCCGTCCTTCTCGAGGCCCGGGTCCTTGCCGAGGTCGTGCGAATGGTCGCTGAAGACCTCGCCGATCGTCACGAGCAGCTGGTCGCCGGTCTTCGTCTGCGTGACCCGCCAGAGCGCCGTGACGCCGGCGTCCGCCTGGGTCGCATCCGGTGCCTCTTCGACGATCGAACAGGGGGCGCTCATCCAGTTCAGCGGCTTGTAGCTGCCCCCGTCGGAGTGCACGAGGAGGCTGCCGTCGGCTTTGCGCATGAGCACGCGAGGGGCCATGGGCAGGTGGGCGGTGAGGCGGCCGATGTAATCGACGCTGCAGTTCGCAATGACAAGACGCACCTGTCGAGGGTAATCGGTCGAGACGCGACGGACCGTCGCGCGCGCCGGTGTCTGGCGTGGACCCGAGCGACCGGTTTCCAGTGCTGGCGGAGCGAGAAGTCGGTCGGCGCCTGGCCACGATATCCGGCTTTCCGGCGCTGATACGGTGATGATCGGCAGGCAGCCCTCAGCCTGGGCGGGGAGGTTCATCGTGGCGGATGCAGATCGGGAAACCTGCGATGTCGTCGTCGCGGACCTCCGCCGACTGCGAGCCGAGTCGGGCGGCATGCCCTTCGCGGAGATCGCCTCCCGCATCCAGGCCAACCGTCGCAGCGTCGGCTCCGATGCGACGGGTCCCGCCCGGACGACCGTGTTCGAGGCCTTCCGCCCCGGCCGATCCCGGCTCGACGCGCGACTCATCGGCGAGATCGTGGAGGTGCTGGGAGCCCCGCCGGCGACGGTCCCAGAGTGGGTCGCCAGAGCTGGCTACGCCATCCCGTCGGCACACGCCAAAGCGGCGACGAAGGGCACCAGAACGGACGGGGCGGATGCGACCCCGGCCGAGCCCGCGGAGTCGCAGCCGGCGAGCGAGCAGCTGAGCGGACCGACTCCGGTGGTGAGCACCGCGCCCGCCATGCAGGCCTCCGGCGACGCTCGCCCGCGCCGACAGCTCGGCCCGCGGCAGATCATCCTCATCATGACGGCGAGCATCCTCCTGAACCTCGCCGGGCACCTCGCCGTCAGCTACCTGCGCCTGCCCTTGTTCTTCGACATGATCGGGACAGCTGTCACGGCCATCGTCGTCGGCCCGTGGGCTGGTGTGCTCGTCGCGATCGTCACCAACACCGGCGGTGTGTGGCTCAGCGGACCGCACTCGATCTGGTTCTCGCTCGTCAACGTGGCAGGCGCCCTCGTCTGGGGGTACGGGGCGCGCCGCTTCGGCATGGCGTCGACGCTCCCTCGGTACTTCCTCCTCACGATCCTCGTCGCGTTGTCGTGCTCTGCGGTCGCGGTTCCGATCCTGCTCGGCCTCTTCCACGGCGGAGTGGGCCACGCAGGGGAGAGCATCGTCTGGACGCTGCAGATGCTGGGGCAACCCCAGGGCCTCGCCGTGCTGGGGTCGAACCTCGTCAACTCGCTCGCCGACAAGCTCATCACGGGGTTCGTCGCACTCGTCGCCGTCGCGTCGATCGCTGCACGGTGGGTCGTGCCCGGGATCGGTGACCGATTGCGTCGACCGCTCTCAGACGCCCCGGAGGGGTCGGCCTAGCTCTTCGCGCCCGACAGGGCGAGCACCCCGCCGAGCCCGATCATCATGGCCCCGCCTGTGGCGGACATGCCGGAGATCCGTTTCGGTGACTTCGCGAACCACTCGCGGGCCGTTCCGGCGGTGAGCGCCCACGTGCCGTCGAAGATGAGGGCGAGCAGCAGGAAGCAGAGGCCGAGCTCGAGGAGCTGCGACCAGGCTGGCCCGGCGCCCGGTGACACGAACTGCGGCAGCACGGCCACGAAGAACGCGATCGTCTTGGGGTTCGTGCTGCCGACGACGAAACCCTGCGCGAGGAGCCTGGCGGCGCTCGCGGGTCGTGGGGTCTCCGCGGCCAGGTGCGCGTTGCGGTTGCGGATCGCCTGCACGCCGAGCCACACGAGGTAGACGGCGCCGACGATCTTGAGGATCGTGAATGCGAGCACCGACGACGCGACGAGCGCTCCCACGCCGAGGGCGACCGCGAGGACCGCCGGGATCATGCCGATCGCGTTGCCGACCACGCTCAGCACTCCAGCACGCCGGCCGAGCGCGATCGACCTCCCGATGACGAAGAGCACGCTCGGTCCCGGGATGAGGATGAGCAGCACCGACGCGACGGCGAAGGCGAGCAGGCTTTCGAAGGGGACCATGACGCGAACCTAGCGCCCGTTGCGGCGGTGCGCGAGCACGTCTCGCGCTGTGGGCAGGTCCTTCTTCCAGCGGCAGGAGGTCGCGGGCCGCACCTGCGCGCGTGCCGCGGTTACGCCGGGACGACCCCGTACACGTACGCGAACTCGGTGGTGCGCTGGTCGGGGTCGTTGTTGTCGGCGGGGGAGAAGCCGGCGTGCCCGGCCGTCGACTCGACGTCGTAGCCGGCGACCGCAGGAGCGTCGTAGACCACGTCGAACTCGAGGACGTCGCCGGCATCCAGCGGAGCACCGAGCTCCGCTGTCAGCTCCTGCAGGGTCACCCACGGCTGGCGCTCTGGCGCGGTGACGCTCTGCAGGAAGGCATCCGTCTGGGCCCCGTTCAGGCGCACGTTCGCGATCGAGAAGGTCGTCGTCGAGCGGGAGTCGAACCTGACGATCGCGGATCCCGTCGCGGGGAGCGGCCTGGGGCCGATCGACGTGATCTTCACCGAGGTCGGACGGCTCGTCCTCGCGGGCCCCGTGCCGAGCGGTGCCGTCTCGAAGGTGGCCTCGGTCTGCGCCGCGTACGGCGATGCCGGTTCCAGGTCCGTCGTGCCCACACCCTGCAGCACGTTGTTGCCGGTCTTCGCCTCGGCCGCGACGGATGTCGCGCTCACGCGAGCGCCGACCAGCTTCTCGGGGTCGTAGGCGTCGTTCGGGTAGCGCAGGAGCACCGTCGACTCGACGACGAGCGCGACTGCCCCCGTCGGGAACAGCGGGTCCTCGGACTCGTTGACGGGGACCGAGACGGGCACGAGCCAGCGGTACTCGGTGCGCGTGCCGGTGACGATCGTCTCGACCTCGTCGACGTAGGTCGGCTCCGTCGAACCGGCGACGCGATATCCGACGCGGTCGAGCACGGCGAGCTCATTGTCGACCGTGTAGCTGGCACGGAACCCCGCTGCGGGGGATGGCTCGTCGCCGTAGTTCGCGACGGCGAAGTTGCTCAGTGGCGTGAACGAGGAGTAGCGCTGCGTGTAGTCGGGTGTGAAGAGCGGGAGGGTCTCGCCGAACTGGAGGCCGACGATCGCGAGATCGAATCCGGCGGTCGTGGTGCTCGCCGACGCCATCGGCGCCCCGACCGCAAGGGAGACGAGGGGGATGCTCCAAGCGCCGGCCGTGACGATGGAGCGGCGTGACGGCAGACGGCTCTCGTTCGAACCGGTGTCGGTGGGAAGGGATGCGCGCATGGTGGAACTCCAGGGGGGATCTGTTGGCGCCGGCGTCAGAGGTGCACAGCGACATCGAGCCTGAGACGGCCCGCATTTCCCCTACGATGACAGGAAAATCCCCGGGGAGCGATGGGGAGAACTCCCCTGTTTCCGGCCGGTGATCCCGGAGATCGCCCGTAGCGTGTGCGTGCTATCTGGCCGCTCCCGGCACCAGCCACTTCGTTCCGCGCTCGCGGGCACCCAGCACAAGGGCGCGTGCGCCCATCGTGCCGACGGCGTAGGAAGCCCAGAGCAGCCCGAGTCCCGCGGCGCCCTGCATCCCGAGCGGCAGGACGATCGCGACCCCCGCGACGAGCACCAGCAGGGGCGGGATGCCCGCGAGGGCGAGGTAGCGCACGTCGCCGGCCCCGATGAGGATGCCGTCGAGCACATAGACGAACCCGGCGATCGGCGTGCCGGCGGCGAGGATGAGGAGACCGACGGGCAGGAGCGCCAAGACGGCCGGGTCGCTCGTGAACACGTACCCGAGCACCCACGCGAGGGCCGCGAACACGACCGCGAGGATCAGGCCGAACCAGAAGCCCCACTGCTTGAGGCGGCGAGAGATGGCCGTCACCCTCTTGGTCTCGCCCGCGCCCAGCGCGTGGCCGACCATGGCCTGACCGGCGATCGCCAGCGCGTCGAGAGTGAACGCGATGAGGCTGTTGATCGAGAGCAGGATCTGCAGTGCCGCCAGCTCCGCCACCCCCTGCTGCCCCGCGGCCCACACCAGCACCACGAGGGAGGCGCGCAGCGTGAGCGTGCGCAGCACCATGAACGCATTCGCCGAGAACACGATGCGGGGGTCTCCGATACCCGGCCGCAGGGAGACTCCGAGTTCGCGGCCAGCGCGGATCGCGATGACGATGTAGACGACGGCCATGCCCCACTGCGCGATGACCGTGCCGATCGCCGAGCCTGCGATGCCCCAGCCGAACCCGTAGATGAAGACCGCGTTCAGCCCCGCGTTGACGGCGAAGCCCGCGATGGCGACGACAAGCGGCACCTTCGTGTTCTGCAGACCGCGCAGGAGGCCCATGGCGGCGATCACGAGCAGCATCGCCGGGAGGCCCCAGAGACTGAGCGACAGGTAGGTGTTCGCCGCCTCGATGGCCCCGGGGTCGCTCGTGAAGACGCCGACGAGCGGCGCGCTCAGCGGCAGGCCCACCAGCAGCAGCACGAGGCCGCAGAAGGCTGCAAGCCACATCCCCTCGATGCCCGCGCGGACCGCCCCCGGCCGGTCGCCCGAGCCGAGGAGGCGAGCCACGACGGGAGTCGTCGTATACGCGAGGAAGACCATGATGCCGACGACCGTGTGCAGGATCGTCGCGGCGACCCCGAGGCCGGCGAGCGCAGTGTCACCCAGGTGGCCGACGAGGGCCGTGTCGGTGAGGAGGAACAGCGGCTCCGCGACGAGCGCTCCGAACGCGGGCACCGCGAGCGTCAGGATGCTGCGGTCGAGGGTGCGGTCGTCGGTGCGGTCACGCGGGGAGGGGCCGTCGGATGCGCGCACCAGGTCATTGTCGCAGAGCGTCGGCAAGCCAACCGCGCTCCTTGTTCGCCCTGAGATGATCCCAGCGTCAGTGTCGGTGGTGTGTCCTAGCCTGAGAGGCATGTCACAGACGGACGACCTCGCCTCCACCGCTCCCGCAACCGAGCAGCTCCCCTCGGGCATCGACCTGGAGGCGCTCGACGCCTCGGTCCGCCCCGCCGACGACCTGTTCCGGCACACCAACGGCAAGTGGATCGCCGCCACGGAAGTGCCCGCGTACCTGCCGGCCTACGGCAGCTTCATCCAGCTGCGCGAAGACGCCGAGAAGGCGGTCCTCGACATCCTCGAGAGCGGCAAGGACGCCGAACCCGGCTCAGAGCTGCGCAAGGCTGCCGACGCCTACGCGGCGTTCATGGATGAGGAGAAGCTCGAGGCCCTCGGCTTCGACCCCGTCCGCCCCGACATCGACCGCGCCCTCGCCGCCTCTTCGATCAACGAGTTCCTCGCCGTGCTCGGCGACCTCGAGCGCACGGGCCTCGGCTCCTTCGTGTCGGCGTACGTCTACCCCGACCTGAAGTCGCCAGCCGAGTACGCCCTCTACTTCGAGCAGTCCGGCCTTGGCCTGCCAGATGAGAGCTACTACCGCGAGGAGCAGTACGCGGAGATCCGCGAGCAGTACCAGGCGCACATCGCCCGCATGCTCGGCCTCGCAGGCCTCCCCGATGCGGAGGAGCGCGCCGCGCGGGTCTTCGCCCTCGAGACCGAGATCGCGGGGCTCCACTGGGACGTCGTGAAGTCGCGCGAAGCGGAACTCGCCTACAACCCGCGCACCTACGACGAGCTCAGCGCCGCCTACTCCAACGTCGACTTCGCCGACTGGACGAGCCGCTGGGGCGCACCCGCCGGGGCCCTCGACCGCGTCATCGTGCGCCAGCCCGACTTCTTCGAGGGCGTTGCAGGCCTCCTCACCGAAGATCGCCTCGACGCCTGGCGCGACTGGCTCGTCTGGGGCATCGCATCCCAGTACTCGGGCATCCTCGCCCCCTCGACCTCCGCAGCCAACTTCGAGTTCTACGGCAAGACCCTCCAGGGCACACCCGAGCAGCGCGAGCGCTGGAAGCGCGGCACGGGCCACGCCGAGGGCAAGCTGCCTGAAGCCATCGGCAAGGCATACGTCGAGCGGCACTTCTCGCCGACCGCCAAGGCCAAGATGCTCGAACTCGTCGGCTACCTCACCGGCGCGTACCGCGCATCCATCACCGAACTCGAATGGATGAGCCCAGAGACCCGTGAGCGCGCCCTCGACAAGCTCGAGAAGTTCGTCACCAAGATCGGCTACCCCGACCGTTGGCGCGACTACTCCGACCTCGAGATCAGAGACGACGACGTCGTCGGCAACTCGCGCCGCGCATCCGTCTACGAGGCCGCCTACGAGTTCGCGAAGCTCGGCACCCCCGTGCGGCGCGACGAATGGATGATGCCACCGCAGACCGTCAACGCCTACTACTCGCCGGGCGAGAACGAGATCGTCTTCCCAGCCGCCATCCTGCAGCTGCCGTTCTTCGACGAGCACCGCGACCCCGCCGCGAACTTCGGCGCGATCGGTGCCGTCATCGGCCACGAGATCGGGCACGGCTTCGACGACCAGGGCTCCAAGTACGACGGCGACGGCCGCCTCGAGGACTGGTGGACCGCCGACGACCGCGTCGCGTTCGAGCAGCGCACGCGCGCCCTCATCGACCAGTACAACGAGCTCTCCCCGGAGGGCACCGACGGCCAGAAGGTCAACGGCGAGCTCACGATCGGCGAGAACATCGGCGACCTCGGCGGGCTCGGCATCGCCTGGAAGGCGTACCGCGCCTACCGCGCCCACGCCGGCTTCAGCCCAGACGACGAAGACACCATCGACGGCCTCACCGCCGCGCAGCGCTTCTTCCTCAGCTGGGCGCAGGCCTGGCAGCAGAAGGCTCGCCCCGAATACGCCAAACTGCTGCTCGCTGTCGACCCGCACTCGCCAGCCGAGTTCCGCTGCAACCAGATCGTGCGCAACGTGGACGCCTTCTACGACGCGTTCGACGTCACCGAGAACGACGCCCTCTGGCTTGCCCCAGAGGCGCGCGTCACCATCTGGTAGCAGGCCAGGCCGACCACGCCTCGACAAGAACACCCCTCGCGACGGAATCAACCATCGCGAGGGGTGTCCTCGTACCCACAGTGCGCACCTCGCCGACCGCGAATGGCTCCACGCACGAAAGCCTGACGCGATGCCGTCCGAAGCGTGGTCGTCCGCTCAGGACGTGGCCGCGCCGGCTACTACTCGACGCCGTTCGGCGTCCAGATGTCACCGACCTTCGACAGCATGACCAGCGCCCCGGAGCCGAGATAGGTGGAGGCGACGGCATCACCCGCGCACAGGTCCACGGAGTCCGCCGCGTACACCGCCGACGAGGAGATGCGGTCCTCCGCATCACCGAAGAGCAGCGCGAACGATCCGTCGGCGACGGGAAGCGTGCCATCGGCCAGCTCGAAATTGCCGGCGTCGATGCCTGTGCTCTCGGCGAGCGTGTCGACCGTGTCAGCAGGGCAGGCGATGACGGCGCCAGTCGCACCGCTCGGCAGGAGCGCCCCGAAGTCGAGCGTGCCACCCATCTCGTTCTCGGTCAGCGCGTCCGCGATCGGCGTCCCCGGCGCCTGCATGCCCTCATCTGGCGAAGCATCGTCGGACTGACCGTCGCCCGCGCATCCGCTCAATGCGAGGAGTGCGCTCCCGGCGGCGAGGCCGGCAAGCAGCTTGAGGCGGTGTTCGCGGAGCATTCGCAGAGTTTCCCATCGACGGATCGTGCACCCCGGCGGTCACTCGGGATGCCCGCCGACGTTCAAGCGAGACGCTGTCCTCGAGATTGCCGGCGCGCATCGATTGTGCCCCGTCGACGTCTGGATACGCGTGAGCCGTACCGCGCTGCGCTGCATTCGCCGTCGATCCACCGTCTCCGCCCCACACCGTCTCCGGCCCACGTCTCGGGCTGGCGAAGTCGCTTCGTTCGGGGAAGATTCCCGCAAGAGAGGGAAGTTCCCATCCCGAGACGGGCGGGGTCGCGGAACGGGTCACCCGAGCCAGGGCGCGGGCAGAGGCTTCGGCGCTAGGACGTGTGGACGGGGCACTCGAGGGCCCCATCGTCTTCCGCTTCGGCGACGCGGGGCAGCGGCGTCGGGAGAGCGGATGCTGCAGGCGTCTTCGGGGCTGCGCGCTCGACGGTGATGCCGAACAGCAGCTCGATGGCGTCGAGGTACTCGTCGCCGCGGCCTGCGCGGGCGAGCTCCTTGGCTCGCACGGACGGGCTGTGCAGGAGCGTGTTCGCGAGGCGACGGAGCGCGGCTTCGGCGACCCCAGAGTCGTCCTTGTTGGCGACCCGCTCGGTCTCTGCGCGTGCGATGTCGGTGATGTGCGAGCGGAGCGCGGCGATACCCTCGGCGACGCTCGTCTCGGCCTGCTGCTCGACGAACTCGCTGGCGGCGCGCGAGACGATGCAGCGGGCTTCGTCTGCCGCTCCGAGCTCCTCGAGGGGAGCGTGGATGCGGATGGTCTCGAGGTCGAGCACCGAGACGCCGTCGAGGCGACCGACGGCCGGGTCGACGTTGCGGGGCATGCCGAGGTCGATGATGAGCGTCGACTCCGCGCAGCCGGGCGCGAGGCGGGCTCCGAGCATGAGGTCGTAGTCGATGACCACCGTGTCGGCGGTTGAGCAGGTGACGACGAGGTCGGCGTTCGACAGGTACTCGGGGAGGTTCTCGCGTTCGATGACGAAGACCCCGTCGCGCTCCGCGAACTTGTGGGCGCGGTTCGAGGGGGAGTAGACGCCGACGCGAGTGACGCCGCGGTCCTGGAGCGCTTTCAAGGAGGCGGCGGCGTACGAGCCGGTGCCGACGAGCACAACCTGCGCGGTGCTCCAGTCAGCGATCTGGGACGCAGCGAGCTCGAGGGAGAGGCGAACCAGCGAGCGGCCGGCGCTCTGCAGCTTCGTGCCCGACTTGATGCCGCGTGACGTCGTGGACGCCGACTGGAAGAGGCGCTCGAGCTGGGAGGTCGACATTCCGGCGGCGCGCGACTCCTCGAGAGCTCGGCGAACCTGGCCGGAGATCTCGCCTTCGCCGACGACGACCGATTCGAGGCCGCTCGAGACGGCGAAGAGGTACTCGGGCACCTGGGTGTCGTGGATGACGGCCATGTTGGCGCGGAGCGTCTCGACCGAGACGTCGAGGGCCGAGGCGATGGTCGGCATGAGCTCCGGGGCGACAGGCTGGGCCGTGTCGATATCGAGGTAGATCTCGAAGCGGTTGCAGGTGGCCAGCACAATGGCTCCGTCGACGCCTGGGGCGCCGCGGAGCGCAGACTCTAGTTCGCCGTCCTCGCGGGCCGCGAGCTTTTCAAGGACTGGGAAGCTCGCGGTGCGGTGATTGGCACTCAGACACAGCAACACGATTACTTATTGTAGAAGTTCTTGGCGCATCCGCTTCTGAGCCATACCTTCCCTTAATCTCCTTGCGTCCGGGAATGAGTCGAGGTGCGCGCGGTGGCGGGCTGTGCGCCCCGCACGAGTGCCGGGTAGAGAATGGTGTGGTGACCGAGACAGCTCCCGCACCCCTGCCACTCAGCGATTCGCACCCCCTCTCTTCCGGCCTCACGGCCGATGCTCCGCTCATCCGGGCTGCACGCGGTGAGCGCCCCGAGACGCTGCCGGTTTGGTTCATGCGGCAGGCGGGGCGTTCGCTGCCGGAGTACCGCGAGCTGCGCAAGGGGATCGAGATGCTCGATTCCTGCCTCCGCCCGGAGCTCGCCGCGGAGATCACACTGCAGCCCGTGCGCCGGCACGGTGTCGACGCGGCCGTGTTCTTCAGCGACATCGTGGTGCCGCTCAAGCTCATCGGCGAGGCCGTCGACATCGTGCCGGGCACGGGCCCGGTCTTCGAGAATCCGGTGCGGACCTCGCAGGAGGCGCACGACTTCGCGGCCCGCGTTCGGGAGCGCATCAGTCCCGAGCTGTTCGCACCCATCTCGGAGGCGGTGTCGCTGACGGTCGCGGAACTCGGGGCGACCCCGCTCATCGGCTTCGCGGGCGCTCCCTTCACGGTCGCCGCGTACGTCGTCGAGGGTGGCCCGTCGAAGGACCATCTCCGCACGCGCACCCTCATGCAGGCTGACCCCGAGGCGTGGGCTGACCTCTCCGGCGCAATCGCCGAGCTCTCCGCGGCCTTCCTGGAGGCGCAGGTACGGGCCGGCGCGAGCATCGTGCAGCTGTTCGACTCGTGGGCGGGGTCGCTGAGCCGCGACCGGTACCAGAAGTCGATCGCCGCCTCGAGCGGGCTGGCGCTCGAGCGAGTGAGAGCCCTGCGCACCCCCGCCGGTGAGCGGGTCCGCACCATCCACTTCGGCGTCGGCACGGCCGAGCTCCTGCCGGACATGCACGCGATCGGCGCCGATGTCATGGGTGTCGACGACCGCATCACTCTGGATGAGGCCTCGCGTCGCCTCGGCGGCAACGTGCCGCTGCAGGGAAATGTCGACCCAGCCGTGCTCGGCGCCGGTGACGCGGTGCTCCAGGCGCACGTGCGGGATGTGGTCCGACGGGGCAACTCCGCGCCAGCCCACATCCTCAACCTCGGCCACGGGGTGCCACCTTCCGCAGACCCCGCCGTCCTGACCGGGCTCGTGGAGTTCGCGCACTCGCTGCCGAATGGCGGTCGGGTCGAGTGAACCAGCCACACCCGGAGCAGCCCGAGCTCCTCGTCATCGGCGGGGGCATCGCGGGGATGCTCGCTGCGAGGCGTGCCGCGAGCCGTGGCGTCCGGGTGCTTCTGGTCGAGGCCGGAGACCAGCTCGGCGGCATGATCCGCCGTGCCCAGCTCGGCGACCTGCCGATCGACATCGGTGCTGAGGCGTTTGCGACGAAGGGCGGTGCCTTCGCAGCGCTCCTCCAGGAGCTCGGGATGCTCGACGACGTCGCCGAGCCGCGTGCGCTCGGATCCTGGGTGGTGACGGACGGAACGGCCGCGCCCATGCCGGCGGGGGGACTTCTGGGGATCCCAGGTGACGCGTCACTGCTCGACGCCGAGGCTCGATCGGCCGTGCACGCGGCGGTCGGCGACGCAGGCATCGCCGAGCTCGAGCGCGATCGGCTGCTCCCCCCGGAGATCGGTGCCGACGCGCGCGACCTCGAGGCGCTGGTCCTCGCCCGCATGGGGCCGATCGTGCTCGGAAGGCTCGTCGCGCCGGTCACCCGCGGCGTCTACTCGCTCGACCCTTCTGACCTCGACCACCGAGTGCTGGTCCCCGGCCTGGCCGATCGACTCCTCGAGCACGGCTCGCTCGCGGGCGCCGTCGCCGCGCTGCGCAAGAGCGCACCCCCAGGTGCTGCCGTCCGCACCGTCGCAGGCGGGATGCACCGGGTCGTGGCGCTGCTCGAGCGTGAGCTCGCCGAACTCGGCGTCGAAGTGCGTCTCGGCACGCGCGTCGTCGCCGTGCGCGAGTCCGCGGGGCCGTCTTCCGGTGACGAGTCCTGGAGCGTGGAGCTCGACGACGGCGCGAGCATGCTGGCGCAGCGCATCCTGTCGACGGTCGCCGTCCCGACATCGGAGCCGGCCTCAGAGGGCGAACGCGCAGTGCCGGCCGAGGTCGTCGCCCTGCTCGTCCGCGCCCCGCAGCTCGATGCCCGACCCCGCGGAACCGGAGTGCTCGTCGGCGACCCGAGCGCGAGCATCCGCGCCAAGGCGCTCACCCACGTCACCGCGAAGTGGGCCTGGCAGGAAACGGCGGCAGGCGCAGGGATGCACGTGCTCCGCCTCTCGTACGGCCCCGAGGTGAGCGGGGGAGCCGAGCCGCTCACCGACGGACTCGATGACGACGAGCTTCTCGACCTCGCCTGCGCCGACGCCGCTCGCCTGCTCGGAACCGCGATCGCCGCCGACGATGTCGTGGCCATGGCGAGGCAGGTCTGGCGTCTTCCAGCGCCCGCGGCACGGCTCGGCCGCGCTGAGACGCTGCGCGGCGCACGCTCGGCGGCGGAGGCGTCGGTCGGTCTCGCGCTCGCGGGCACCTGGATCGACGGGACGGGGCTTGCGAGCGTCGTGCCTGGTGTGCTCCGTGCGGTCGACGGACTGTTCCCCGCGGACGCACAGGCTTAGCGCGAGTTGAGATGCCGAGCGGGGCTAGGCTTGATTCGTGGCTTCACAGCGCCCGATCGACCGGTCGCGGGCGCACCGGCGAACGATAGGAGTTTTCATGAAGAAGTTCGTGTTTGTGCTTGGCCTCGGTGCCGGGTACGTCCTCGGGGCTCGCGCGGGACGCAAGCGCTATGAGCAGATCTCCTCGGTCGCGCACACGGTCTGGGACACCAAGCTCGTCCGCGCCAAGCGCGCCGAGGTCGACGAGATCTCCCGCAAGCTCGCCCCGAAGGTCGCAGACGCGGCCGTCAGCGGCGCGAAGCTCGTGACCGCGCAGGTCACGAAGGCGGTCAAGGACAACGGCAAGAAGGGCTCCTCCTCGAAGTCGACCCCGCCGGCCCCCACCGGCACGGTCGGCAACCCGAGCAGCGACGCATCCTAACCAGCACTCCCAGGAGAGAGCGACACACTCATGTCTGAGTCGTCAGAAAAGACGCCGATCCGCGGGCCCTTCCCCGGCATCGGCCGCACGAGGGCCAACCCGAAGTCGAGGGCGAGCCTCGGCACGCTCGTGACCGATGTCCCGAAGCTCCTCACGAAGCTCGTGCGCGACGAGGTCGAGCAGGGCAAGCGGGAGCTCATCTCGACGGGCACGAAGTACGGCATCGCGGTCGGCCTGTTCGCCGCCGCAGCGTTCTTCGCGCTCACGCTGTGGGCCGTGCTCGTGACCGCTGCCGTCCTCGGGCTCAACACGGTCTTCGCACCGTGGCTCTCCGCGCTCATCGTGGCAGGCGCGTTCCTGCTGCTCGTCATCGTGCTCGGCCTCGCCGGCTACGTCGCGCTCAAGCGCGCGGGCAAGCTCGCGCCGGAGCGGACGATCGCCAGCGTCAAGCAGGATGTCAACGCAGTGAAGGGGCTCGGACAGTATGAGTGAGCAGAACGGCGAGGCGACCCTCGCGAAGAAGGAAGACAAGCGCAATGACGGCCAGCTGAAGGCCGACATCGAGAAGACCCGGCGAGAGCTGGCGGCGACGCTCGACGCGATCGAGGTGAAGGTCGACCCGCGCATCCGCGGTCGCGAGCTCCTCAACTCCACGCGACACAGCATCCAGCGCCTGAAGGAAGACAATCCGCTGCTGCTCGCGGGTCTCGCGACCGGCGCAGCGGTTGTTGTGGCCGGAGGCATCACGGCCGCCGTCACGCTGTACCGCCGCTCGCGCTGAGCTCTCCGGCGCTCGTCTCTCGCACCCCAAATCATTCCTCGACATTTCGTAGAATAGGACCATGACCCACTCGAACGAGGTCCCGGCTTACGCGGCCGAGCCCAACGCAACGTCAGCAGTCCCCGCACAGCAAACAGAGCAGGCCGCTCCGGAAGCCCATGCGGGCAACGAAGAGCAGGGTGGGGGCACGACGCTCACGGAGTACACGATGATCTCCGTGTTCCGTCGCGAGACCCTCAACGAGCTCGTGCTCTCAGGGCGAGACGCCATCAAGGCCGTCGACGAGCTCGACGGCATCGTGGCCGAGCTCGCCGAGAACGGCGTCAAGGTTCGTGGCTTCTACGATGTCTCCGGGTTCCGCCACGATGGCGAGCTCATGGTGTGGCTCCACGGTGAAGTGCCGGAGAGCCTGCAGTGGGGCCTGCGACAGATCCGCCGCAGCGAGCTCATCGCACCGCTCACCCCGTCGTGGCAGATCGTGGGCGTGCACCGCGCGGCTGAGTTCAGCGCGCGCCACATGCCCGCGTACATGCTCGGCAAGGAGCCACGCCAGTGGGTCACCGTGTACCCCTTCGTGCGCTCCTACGAGTGGTACCTGCTTCCAGAGGATGAGCGTCGCCAGATGCTCGCCGAGCACGGACGCGCGGGCTCGTCCTACACGTCGACGCTCACCAACACGGTCGCCTCGTTCGGCATCAGCGACTACGAGTGGCTGCTCGCGCTCGAAGACGACAACCTGCTCAACCTCGTCGACATGATGCGCGATCTGCGCCAGACGGATGCCCGGCGCCACGTGCGCGAGGAGGTGCCGTTCTACACGGGTCGCTTCGTGCAGACCTCCGAGATCGTCGAGGTGCTGCAGTGACCGACGTCGCCCCGCGGCAGACCGGCGAGCGCACTCCCGGACGCAAGCCCAACCCGGCGACGTTCACGCGCGTCGAGGTCAACGCGGCCGTCAGCGCAGCATCCGACGCCGCCAGGTTCGGGCCGGAGCACACGACCGAGCCCGTCGCGTACGACGGCATCCTGCTCGCCTCGTTCGGCGGGCCGGAGGGGCAGGACGAGGTCATCCCGTTCCTGCGCAACGTCACGGCAGGCCGCGGCATCCCAGACGAGCGGCTCGAGGAGGTGGCCCACCACTACCGGCACTACGGCGGCGTGAGCCCCATCAACGAGCAGAACCGCCAGCTGAAGGCATCCATCGAGCGAGAGCTCGAGCGACGTGGCATCGACCTGCCCGTCTTCTGGGGCAACCGCAACTCCGAGCCGTACTTCAACGACGTGCTGCTCGACGCTCGAGAGGCGGGCTGCTCGACGCTCATCGCGATCGCCACGAGCGCCTACTCCTCGTTCTCGAGCTGCCGCCAGTACCGCGAGGACTTCGCGGATGCACTCGAGGACTCCGGCCTCGGCGGTCAGCTGACCATCGACAAGGTGCGCGCCTTCTTCGACCACCCCGGCTTCGTAGCGCCGTTCATCGAGGGTGTGCGCGACGCGGTGCTCAGCCTCGCGCAGGAGGACGCCGAGCTCGACCTCGCCACCGAGGTCGAGGTGCTCTTCACGACGCACTCGGTGCCGATGGCGGACGCCGAGAACTCAGGCCCTCCTGGTGCCGGTTTCGGCGAGAGCGGCGCCTACGCTGCTCAGCACCTCGCAGTTGCCGAGGTCGTCGCTCTCGCGGCGCAGCAGGAGCTCATCGAGGACACGACCCTCGCCGGCCGAGTGCCGGAGCAGCTCTCCTGGCAGCTCGTCTACCAGTCGCGCTCGGGACCGCCCTCGCAGCCCTGGCTCGAACCCGACATCAACGACGTCATCGAGGAGCTCCCCTCGAAGGGCGTCAAGGCGGTCGTTGTCGTGCCGATCGGCTTCGTCTCCGACCACATGGAGGTGCTCTGGGACCTCGACAACGAGGCGAAGGACTCCGCGGCCGATGCGGGCCTCGCGTTTCGCCGGACCCCCACGCCCGGCATCCACGCCAAGTACGTCGAGGGCCTCGTCGACCTCGTCCTCGAGCGCCGCGACGCGATCCCCGTCGGGGAGCGTCCGGCGATGACCACCATCGGCCCTTGGTTCGACGTGTGCCGGCCCGGCTGCTGCGCGAACAAGCGCCTCGGCTTCAAGCCGGCGGTGTCCGGACTCCTGCCGTGACACTCCGGATCGGCACGAGGGGCAGCGCCCTGGCGGTCGCGCAGACGTCGACCATGGCGCGGGAGCTCGAGCGCATCACGGGCGAGTCGACCGAGCTCGTGCGCGTGACGACACACGGCGACGTGACCCGCGCGGCGCTCTCGTCACTCGGCGGCACGGGCGTGTTCGCGAGTGAACTCCGCGACGCACTCCTCGCAGGCGAATGCGACCTCGTCGTCCACTCCCTGAAGGACCTCCCGACGGCCAAGGCCCCGGGCCTCACCGTCGCCGCCTACCCGGTGCGCGAGGATCAGCGCGACGCGCTCTGCTCGCTCGGCGGCGCATCCGGTCTGACCCTCGAGCAGCTGCCGCACGGCGCGAAGGTCGGCACCGGCTCGCCGCGCCGCGTGGCGCAGCTGCTCACGCTGCGACCCGACCTCGAGATCCGCGACATCAGAGGCAACGTCGAGCGACGACTCCGCTTCGTGACCGACGGTGAGCTCGACGCCGTGGTGCTCGCCGCGGCAGGCCTGGAGCGCCTCGGGTTCGCCGAGGCGATCACCGAGCGCTTCGACCTCGAGAGGTTCCCCAACGCCCCCGGCCAGGGATGCCTCGCCATCGAGGTTCGCGACGGCGACACCCCTGCTGGCGTCTCCCGACTCGACGACCCGGCGGCGCGCGCTGCGGTGCTCGTCGAACGTGGCATTCTCGCGACCCTCGAGGCCGGGTGCGCCGCACCAGTCGGCGCCTCCGCACGATACGCCGACGGAAAACTCGAGGCGTGGGCTACCGTGTATGCAGTAGACGGATCTTCGCGGGTCTCCAGCAGGCGTGCCGTGGAGGTCTCCGACCCCCGCGCACTCGATGCCGCCCAGGCAGAACTGGTCACGCTCATCTCGACGGACCTCTTCGATCAGGGTGCGCTCGCGCTGATGGCCTGAACGGAGGAGCCACGATGGATGCACCGCTGAAGGGGTGGAAGATCCTCGTGCCCCGTGGAGGCGTCTGGGGTGGCGACGTGGCCGAAGCTGTTCGGGCTCGTTCCGCCTTCCCGATCACCGCCCCTCTCATCAACTTCGCGAGCCCCAACGAGAGCGATTCGAGGGTGCTGGCCGAGAAGATCCGACTGCTCGAGAGCGGTCACTACAACTGGGTGGCCGTCACGAGCGCCACCGCGGCGGACGTCATGCACTCCCTCGGCGTGAAGGTGCCGGACCACACGCTCATCGCGGCGGTGGGGGAGACGACGGCCGCTTCGCTCACGACGGCTGGCTACCGAGTCGACTTCGTCCCCACGCACGACAACTCTGCGAAGGGCCTGCTTCTCGAGTGGGCCGAGGCGGCGCGCAACCAGCCCCCCATCTCCGTGCTCTGGCTGCGTTCCGAGGTCGCACGTCCCACGCTGGCCGACGGGCTCGCGAGGCGCGGGCACCTCGTCGACTCGGTCGTCGCGTACCGCACGGTGGGCGTGCCAGCCGCGGAGAGCATCCAGTACGACATCCGGAACAGTCGGATCCGAGCGATCCTCGTGACGAGCGGTTCCGTGGCCGAGCAGGTCGACAAGCAGTTCTCGCCCATCCCCGATGAGATCTACCTCGCCGCCATCGGCCCGCGCACCGCGAAGGACGCCAGGCAGCTCGGCCTCCGCGTCGACGTCGTGGCGAAGCAGCGGTCGGTCGCGTCGCTGCTCGACGGACTCGAATGGCTTGCCAGCGGCAGCGACATGCCCGTGACCGAGGCGATCGATCTCAAAGCGGTCCGGGCACTGGAGGCGGAATTGCACGCCGAGCACGACAATCAGCCGGTGCCCAAGGAAGACATCCCCGCGCTCGACGAGGGCCGCGGTCAGACTCCAGGTGACCGCTGAGCTGCAGGATCGCAGCACGGCGCCGGAATCGGAATGAAGGCAGGGTCGGATCGCGGTCGCGAAGCCGACGCTGAACGTTGAGGAAGGACACGATCGCATGATCTCCCCGAGCCGCAGGCCCCGCCGTCTGCGCCAGAGCGACGCCGTGCGCCGCCAGGTCCGCGAGGTGCGAGTGCACCCGAACGACCTCATCCTGCCCCTGTTCGTGCGCGAGGGGGTCAGCGAGCCCATCGACATCTCGTCGATGCCCGGCGTGCAGCAGCATTCGCTCGACTCGCTCCGTCGCGCCGTCGACGAGGCGGCGGGGCTCGGCGTGGGCGGGGTCATGCTCTTCGGTGTTCCGGAGACGCGTGACGCGGTGGGCTCTGGGGCCACCGACCCGAACGGCATCCTCAATGTCGCGGCTGGAGTGCTCGCGGACGAGTTCGGGGATGCCATCGTCGTGCAGACGGACCTCTGCCTCGACGAGTTCACCGACCACGGGCACTGCGGGGTGCTGGATGCAGCCGGCCGCGTCGACAACGACGCGACCCTCGAGCGCTACGACGCGATGGCGATCGCGCAGGCAGACGCGGGCGCCGCGATGCTCGGCATGTCCGGGATGATGGACGGCCAGGTCGCCAGCGCGCGTGCCGCGCTGGACGCCGCCGGACACACCGATGTTGCGATCGTCGCCTACTCGGCGAAGTACGCATCGGCCTTCTACGGTCCATTCCGCGAGGCCGTCGACTCGCAGCTGCAGGGCGATCGCCGCACCTACCAGCTCGACCCGGCGAACCGTCGTGAGGGCATGCGCGAGGCCCTCATCGACATCGACGAGGGCGCCGATGTCGTCATGGTGAAGCCTGCGGGCTCGTACCTCGACGTGCTCGCCGACGTCGCCGCCGAGTCGATCGTTCCCGTCTGGGCCTACCAGGTCAGCGGTGAGTACGCGATGATCGAGGCGGCCGCCGCGAACGGCTGGATCGACCGCGACCGCGCGATCGCCGAATCCATCACCTCCATCCGCCGCGCTGGGGCCGATGCCGTGCTCACCTACTACGCGAGCGAGCTCGCGCGCACCCTGAACCTGCAGGCGGGCACTGGAGTGTCGGCGGCCCATGGCAGAGTGGACGCACGATGAACCACGAAGCCTCAGCAGCCCTGTTCGCTCGCTCCCTCGACGTCACTCCGGGCGGCGTGAACTCCCCGGTCCGTGCATACGGCTCGGTCGGTGGCACACCTCCCTTCGCAGCTTCGGCCAAGGGCCCGTACCTCACCGACGTCGACGGCAACGAGTACGTCGACCTCGTCAGCGGATGGGGGCCCATGCTGCTCGGGCACGCCCACCCGGCCGTCGTTGCCGCAGTTCAGGACGCCGCGGCCCGCGGGCTTTCGTTCGGCGCGCCGACCCCGGCTGAGACGCAGCTCGCAGAGCTGGTCGTCGAGCGCATCGCCCCCATCGAGCAGGTCCGTCTGGTCTCGACGGGCACCGAAGCGACCATGACGGCGCTCCGACTCGCGCGCGGGTACACGGGCCGCGACCTCATCGTGAAGTTCGCCGGCTGCTACCACGGCCATTCCGACGGCCTCCTCGCGGCCGCCGGCTCGGGACTCGCGACGCTCGCGCTCCCCGGTTCTGCCGGCGTCCCAGAGGCCATCACCTCGCAGACCATCGTCGTGCCCTTCAACGACCTCGAGGCCGTGCGTGCCGCGTTCGTCGAGCATCCCGGCGAGATCGCCGCCGTCATCACCGAGGCCTCGCCCGCCAACATGGGCGTCGTGCCTCCGGAACCCGGTTTCAACCGTGCGCTCGCCGAGCTCTGCTCGGCGGAGGGTGCGCTGCTCGTCTGCGACGAGGTGCTCACGGGCTTCCGAACGGGACCAGCGGGCTGGTGGGGCGAGGAGCAGAAGAGCGAGACCTCGGGCGGCTGGCAGGCCGATCTCTACACGTACGGCAAGGTCATCGGCGGCGGCATGCCCGTCGCGGCGCTCGGCGGGTCTCGCGAGATCATGAGCCACCTCGCGCCTCAGGGCCCCGTGTACCAGGCGGGAACCCTCTCGGGGAACCCGGTTGCCGTTGCGGCGGGTATCGCGACGCTTGCTCTTGCCGACGCCGACGTCTACGCACGGGTCGACGCGGCCGCCGAGCGCATCCGCACGGCCACATCGGAGGCGCTCACGGCAGCCGGAGTCGCCCACTCGGTGCAGAACGTCGGCAACCTCTTCAG
This sequence comes from Pseudoclavibacter terrae, assembly GCF_008831075.1. Taxonomy (GTDB): domain Bacteria; phylum Actinomycetota; class Actinomycetes; order Actinomycetales; family Microbacteriaceae; genus Pseudoclavibacter; species Pseudoclavibacter terrae. The sequence goes on from NZ_WBJX01000003.1 coordinate 362,906, forward strand.
CTTCACCTTCGGTGACGGCGCGGCGCTCGGCTGGACCGGCACCGGGGGAGGGCCGCGCGACGAGGACGAGGTCAAGCGACAGGAAGCCTGGCGCTACCCGCCGTTCTTCGCCGCCATGCTCGACGCGGGTGTCAACCTGCCGCCGAGCGTCTTCGAGGCGTGGTTCGTGTCGGCCGCCCACGACGACGCGGCCATCGAGCGAGTCCTGGCGGCGTTGCCCGCCGCAACGAGGGCCGCGGCCGACGCCGTGGCACCCGAGTAGGGGCACGTGGAAGAGCTCTCGGAGTGGGTGCTCGGCTTCAGGGGTTCCGGTTGGAGCTTCGCGGTGGCCGCGCTCGTGCTGCTCATCGGCGGCATCGTCACCTTCCTGCCGAGTCAGTCGCTCGTCGTGGCGCTCTCCGCGCTCACGGCCGGTGACCAGGGGTGGACGGCGCTCATCAACCTGTTCGGCCTCTTCGCCTTCTGTGTCGTCGGCATGGTGCTCGGCGACATCGGCACCTACTGGCTCGCACGCGGCGTCGGCTTCGGGAAGTGGAGCTGGATGAACGGGCGACGGCTCACGGCCGTCCGCAAGCGGGTCAATGATCAGCTCGAGACGAGACCCAAGTGGGTCATGGTGACCGTCAGGCTCCTACCCATGGGGCGTATCGCGACAGTGCTCGCCGCATCCGACGCCCGCATGCCGATGCCTCGGTTCCTGCCGCTGTCGGCACTCGCGAGCGCGGTCTGGGTCGGCTACGCGGTGCTCATCGGTGCGGCGTTCGGCTCGTGGAGCGAGAGCAACTCGCTGCTCATGATGGCACTCGCGGTCGTGACCGCCATAGCGCTCGGCGTGCTCGCGCAGCTTGTCAACGGATGGTTCGAGAAGCTGACGGAGCGCCGGAAAGCGCATCAGGTCGCCGGCTGAGCCCTGAGCCCTGAGCCCCCCCCTCCCGTTGACAACCGCGCGCCGCTGACACGCGTTTCGGGATGGGTTGCTCGCTTGGGGATGGCTTGCAAGCCATCCCCAAGCGAGCAACCCACCCCGAAAGAGGCAACTCGGTGAGCGAGGCGCGGTCTGCCTGGCCGGGCGGCCCGGCAGGGCGGGTGCGCTGCCTACGCGGCGTCTGCCTTGCCGCGGAGCTCGGCCAGCTCACGGCCTGACTGCGTCGCCTTGGTCTCGGCATCGGACTTGAGGTCAGCGGCGAGGTCAGCGAACTGATCGAGTGCCGGGTTCACGCCGACGAGCGTGAAGGGGCGCTGGACGACGCGGAGGTCGAGACCCCAGACGTCCTGGAGCAGACGCGTGAGGTACGGCGTGGAGTGGTCCCAGCCGGCCTTCGGGGTGCCTTCGTCGTAGTTGCCGCCGAGGACGGTCGCGAGCGTCGCCGGCTTGCCGTTGAGGGTCGTGCTGCCCGGGTTCGTGCGCGGGTCTGTGTAGGCGAGGTCGAACCAGAGCTTGAAGTGCTGCGAGACGCCGTAGTTGTAGAGCGGGACGGTGAAGAGGAGGGCGTCGGCTTCGATGAGCTCGTCGGCCAGCTGCGTGGCGAGGGCCACGGCGGCGCGCTGCTCTTCCGTGCGGTCCTCTTCCGGGGTGAAGCCGGCGTAGACGGCGTTCTGCCAGGCGTCGGCGGGAATGGGGGAGTCGACGAGGTTGCGGCGAGTCACGACGGAGTCGGGGTGGGCTGCAACCCATTCGGCCTCGACGAGGTCGCCGAGGGCGCGGCTCGCGGAGGTGGCGGGCATGAGGCTCGCGTCGATACGCAGCAGGGACATGATGCTCCAATCTGATTCGCAGAGTCGCTCTGAAAACCAGAGTGACTCTGTGCAGATTAGCACGGGTACACTGGCGGCATGGCAGAGAACGTGCAGGAGCACAGCGCGGTGACGTGCGACGGCGCCATCTCGCTCGCCTTCACCCTGCTCGGCAAGCGCTGGAACGGCATGATCATCGACGTGCTCGGCTCACAGCCGCTGACCTTCGTCGCCCTGCGCCGCGCCGTGACCGGCATCAGCGACGCCGTTCTCTCCGACCGTCTCAGCGAGCTCGCGGCCGCTGGCCTCGTGGAGCGGACCGTCAGCAACGGCCCACCCGTCTCGGTCAGCTATGAGCTCACGACCGCCGGCCAGCGACTCATCCCGGTGCTCAAGCAGCTCGGCACGTGGGCGTCAGAGAACCTCGCGCACGGTCCCCGCAGCTGATCCGACGCTCCGCGGCACGTGCCCGCACCCGCGACCGCTCGAGTCAGAGATCACCGCGCACGCGAACCACGGTCCTGCCACGCACCTTGCCGTCCAGGATGGGGTGCGCATAGTCGAGCGCCTCCTCCAAGCCGATGACCTCGGTCATCGACTCGAGCAGCTCGCTGTCGAGTTCCAGGAGCCGGTTCCAGGCCTCAGCCCGCACCTCGACGCTCTGCACCACCGAGTTGATGCCCCGCAACGTCACGCCCCTGAGGATGAACGGCATGACCGTCGTCGGCAGGTCCGTGCCCTGCGCCAGGCCGCACGACGTCACGATCCCCTCGCGCCTCGTCTGAGCGAGCACGTTGGCGAGGGTGGTGGAGCCGACAGCATCGACGGCGCCCGCCCAACGCTCGGTCTGCAACGGCTTGCCCACCGCATCCGACAGCTCGTGCCGGTCGATGATCTCGGCCGCACCGAGCCTCCGCAGGTAGTCGCCCTCCTGATCGCCACGGCCCGTGGAGGCCACCACCCGGTAGCCGAGGCCCGCCAGCAGCGCGACCGCGACACTGCCCACCCCGCCGGCCGCCCCGGTCACGAGCACGTCGCCATCACCGGGCTCGACCCGCTTCTCCAACGCGAGCACCGAGAGCATCGCCGTGTAACCTGCCGTGCCGATCGCAGCACCGTCGACCAGCGACATCGCCTCCGGCAGGTGGATGAGGGACTCGTCGTCCACGAGGCACAGCTCGGCCAGGCCGCCGTGCCGGGTCTCGCCGAGTCCCGCGCCGTTCAGCACCACGCGGTCACCGGGCACGAAGTTCTGGGTGCGGGACTCGCGCACGACTCCGACGACGTCGATGCCTGGCACGAGCACATCCGCCCGGCTCACACCGGGCCTTCCCGCAAGCAACAGGGCGTCCTTGTAGTTGAGGCTCGTATAGGCCACGTCGACCAGCACCTGGTCTCGCCGCAGGTGGCCGCCCCCGAAGAGCTCATCGTCGAGCTCATCGAACGCGACATCGATGCGGGGCTTCCCCGCGTCGTCGGTGGACTTCGTCGTCAGGTATCCGCGAACCATGGCGCCATCGTAAGTGGCCAGTCTCCGAACTCCACCTCTGCGACACTTGCTGACATGATCACGGTTCGCACCTTCCCCGAGCTCAGCGCGGCCGAGCTGTGGGGCATCCTGCACCTGCGCTCGAGCATCTTCGTCGTCGAACAGGACTGCGTCTACCTCGACCCGGACACCGCCGACTTCGCCGAGGGCACCCAGCACGCGTTCATCGGCGACGACCCCCTCTACCCCCACAGCTACGCCAGACTCCTGCCGCTCGGCTGGCCCGACGAGCACCTCCCGACGCATCTCTCGCGCGCGATCGGCCGGGTCGTCACCGCCGAGAACTCGAGAGGCCTCGGCTACTCGGCCAGGATCATCCGCCATCTCATCGAGATCGCAGACAGCGAGGGGGTGGCGACGGCCCTCAACGGGCAGGCGCACCTCGAATCCTGGTACGCCCGATTCGGGTTCGAACGATGCGGTGAGAACTTCATCGAAGACGACATTCCCCATGTCCCGATGGTGAAATACACATCGAGCCCCCACTCATGATTTACTCGCTCGTAACAAGCATGAATCAGTTCGTCGCAGTGCCGCGGCTAACTTGAGATCCGGGCGCCGCTGCGCGGCGCTCGCTCTCTGCTTACGTATAAAGGAGCACCATGAGTAACCTTGCCAAGTCGTCTCCCTCCAGGAAGTTGCGCATCACCACAGGAATCGCCGCCATGAGCGTCGGCGTGTTCATGCTGGCCGCGTGCTCTTCGACGACAGATGGTGGCGAACCAGCCGCGGACGGCGACGCCGCTGCCGCGGTCTGTGGCCCGGACACGGCTGAGACCGTCACCGAGGTCTCGCCCGTCGAAGCCCCGACCGCTCAGGAGCGCTCCGAAGCGCTCAAGATCGGCTCCCTGCTTCCGCAGACCGGAACCCTCGCATTCCTCGGCCCGCCCGAGATCGCTGGTGTCGACCTCGCCGTCGCCGAGATCAACGCCTCACCGTCCGGCGTGCTCGGCGGCAACATCAGCGTCGTGCACCGCGACTCCGGCGACACGTCGACCGACATCGCCACGCAGTCGGTCACCGACCTGCTCAGCCAGAACGTGTCCGCCATCGTCGGCGCCGCGTCGTCCGGTGTCTCGATGACGGTCATCGACCAGATCACCGGTGCGGGCGTCGTTCAGGTCTCCCCGGCCAACACGTCCGCCGAGTTCTCCACGTACGCAGACAACGGCTTCTACTTCCGCACCGCCCCCTCGGACATCCTCCAGGGCCGCGTCAACGGAAACACGATCGTCAACGACGGCAACGCATCCGTCGGCATCATCTACCTGAACGACGCCTACGGCTCGGGTCTGTCCGAGAGCATCACAACGGCCGTCGAAGCCGCTGGCGGCGAGGTCGTCGCCTCTGAAGCCTTCAACGAGGGTGACAGCCAGTTCTCGGCACAGATCGACGCCGTCACGGCAGCCGACCCCGACGCGATCGCGCTCGTCGCGTTCGACCAGACGGCGACCATCGTCCCGCAGCTCATCGGCACCAAGGGCTTCCCCTCCGACAAGCTGTACATGGTCGACGGCAACATGGCCGACTACTCCGCTGATTTCGAAGAGGGCACGCTGAACTGCGCCAAGGGCACCATCCCCGGCGTCGTCGCCTCCGACGACTTCCGCGCGAAGCTGCTCGGCATCGACCCCGACCTGAAGGACTACACGTACGGCGCCGAGTCGTACGACGCGGTCATGCTCGCTGCCCTCGCAGCGCAGGCCGGTGGGGCAGCTGACCCGACCACCATCAAGGACAACATGCAGAAGGTCTCCGTCGATGGTGAGAAGTGCACCACCTACGCCGACTGCGTCACGCTCCTCGAAGCTGGCACCGACATCGACTACGACGGCGTCTCCGGCCCGATCTCGTTCGACGAGAACGGCGACCCGTCAGAGGCCACGATCGGCATCTACCAGTACGGCAGCGGCAACACCTACTCCAACATCGGAGAAGAGGCCGGCCAGCTCTAAGCTGACTCGCTGAACGAAGGCCCGGGATGCACGCATCCCGGGCCTTTTCGCGTGCCCCGACGCTGCCTGCTGCTTGGTGCCATCGCTGCCCGACCTCTGGCCGGTCGGAACCACTCGCGAGGGGCCAGGCACCGGGCAGCGCTTGCGGGCGGAGGTCACTGCTTTCCACCACCCGCGTCTCTCCGACCGCCGCCAGTCAAGTGGCCGTTCCCGGGCGCTGTGAAGGGCGCATCCGCTGGCAGCGTTCGGGGTGGAAGCACTCGGAAGGGCACATCGGCTGGCAGCGTTGGCGTGTGGATGCGCAGCCAGGGCGCGCCGCGGGGAAGGCGACATGCGCAGCCGCAGACGAGCGGGGAGCGGAGATGAGCAGGGAGCGCAGACGAGCGGGGAGCGCAGACGAGCGGGGAGCGCAGACGAGCAGGGAGCAGAGACGGTGCAGGGCACAGAGACGGGCGGGAAGGTCCCAGCGTCTGCTGGAGGCCTCCCCGCCCGTCTGCGGTGGATGCTGGCGGCTAGTGGGCTGTGTCGCCGTCCTTCGCCTGCTCGTCGGCTGCGAGCGTGCCGAGGTAGAGGGCGATGACCTTGGGGTCGTTGAGCAGCTCGCGGCCGGTGCCCGTGTACGCGTCCTTGCCCTGGTCGAGGACGTAGGCGCGGTCGCAGATCTGCAGGCAGCGGCGTGCGTTCTGCTCGACCATGATGACGGAGACGCCGGCGCGGTTGATCTGGCGCACGCGCAGGAACGTCTCGTCCTGGCGGACGGGCGAGAGGCCTGCGGAGGGCTCGTCGAGCAGCAGCACCGACGGGTCCATCATGAGGGCGCGGGCCATGGCGACCATCTGCCGCTCACCGCCGGACAGCGAGCTGGCACGCTGCTTGCGACGCTTCCCCAGCTCAGGGAAGAGGTCGGCGACGAACTCGAAGCGCTCGTTGAAGACCTTCGGTCGCAGGAAGAGCCCCATCTCGAGGTTCTCCTCGATCGTGAGGGACGGGAAGACGTTGTTGTTCTGCGGGACGAGGCCGACGCCCTTGGCGACGAGCTTGTCGGCGCGCAGGCCCGTGATGTCCTCGCCCTTCAGCATGACGCTGCCGCCGCGGATCTTGATCTGCCCGAAGATTGCCTTGAGCACCGTCGACTTGCCGGCACCGTTGGGACCGATGATGCCGATGAGCTCACCAGGGTAGGCGTCGATCGAGCAGCCGTTGAGGATGTTCACGCCGGGCAGGTAGCCGCCGACGAGGTCGATCGTGGACAGCACTGCGTCGCCTCGCGGCGCGGTCGCCGTCGGTGCAGCGGATGCGGTGGGTTGCGTCTCGCTCATTTGCTGTCACTCTCCTTCGTCTCTGGCGCTGTCTCGGCCTTGGTCTCGGCGATCTCCTCGGCGATCGAGGTCGTCCCGAGCACCTCGGCCTCGTACTCGGCCGCCGCCTCGACGCCCTCTTCCTCGGCGATGCGCTCGACTTCCAGCTCCTGGATGTCGAGGTCGCCGAGGTCCTGGTCGTGGTGCGCGCCGAGGTACGCGTCGATGACGGCCTGGTCCTTCATGACCGTCTCGGGTGGGCCCTCTGCGACGATCTGGCCCTCGGCCATGACGACGACCCAGTCGGAGATGTTGGTGACCATGTGCATGTCGTGCTCGACGAACAGCACCGTGGTGCCGTCGTTCTTGAGCTCCTTGACGTGGCCGAGCAGCGACTGCACGAGCGCCGGGTTGACGCCGGCCATGGGCTCGTCGAGCATGATGAGCTTGGGGCTGCTCATGAGCGCGCGGGCCATCTCGAGCAGCTTGCGCTGTCCGCCCGAGAGGGACGCCGCGTAGTCCTCGCGCTTCGCGTCGAGCTTGAAGCGAGCGAGGAGCTCGTCTGCCTTCGCCGTGATCTCGGTCTCGCGTTCGCGCCACAGCGGCTTGAAGAGCGCGCGCAGCATGCCCTCGCCGCCCTGCTGGTCGGCGCCGAGCAGCATGTTGTCGAGCACCGTCATGCGGCCGAGTGACTTCGTGAGCTGGAAGGTGCGGACCATGCCGGAGCGCGCCACCTTGAAGGCTGGCACGTTCGCGAGCGAGGTGCCGTCGAACGACCACGTTCCCGTGTTGGGCTTGTCGAAGCCCGTCAGCAGGTTGAACATGGTCGTCTTGCCTGCACCGTTCGGACCGATGAGCGCCGTGATCTTGCCGCGCGGGATCTCGAGGTGCTGCACATCCACTGCCGTGTTGCCGCCGAACTGGCGGGTGACGCCGTCGGCGATGACGATCGGGTCGACCTTCTTGCAGCCGGGACCGACCTTGCCGTCGACGAACTCGTGGGTGGGGAGGATGCCCGTTGGTGGGCTCGTCTGCTCAGGCACTGAAGCTCAGCTCCTTCTTGTTTCCGAAGATGCCCTGGGGTCTGAAGACCACCAGCAGCATGAGCGCGATTCCGACGATGATGAAACGGAGCTGGGCGCCCTGTGTCATGGAGAGGAAAGTGATCGCCCCGGATTCGATGAGTCCGTTGATCACGCCCTGCGTGAGGGAGAGGACCACCCAGAAGATCATGGCGCCCACGATGGGGCCGAAGATCGTCGCGGCTCCACCGAGGAGCATGATCGTCCAGATGAAGAACGTGAGGCCCGTCGTGTAGTTGGCGGGCTGCACGGCTCTCGGCAGGATGAAGATGATGCCGGCCAGCGAGCCGAGGAGACCTCCCGTGATGAGGGCCTGCATCTTGTAGGCGAAGACGTTCTTGCCGAGGCTGCGCACCGCATCCTCGTCCTCACGGATGCCGCGGACCACGCGACCCCACGGGCTGCGCATGAGGGCCCACACGAGGAGCGTCGCGAGGAGGACGATGCCCCAGCCGACGATGCGAGTCCACCAGTCGTACGCGTTGTACGTGAATGGACCGAAGCCGTAGGTGCCGTCCGGGATCGGGTTGATCGCCGCGAAGGTTCCCTTGAAGCCGTTGAGCCCGTTAGCGGCACCCGTGACCGAGGTGAGGCCCGTCGTCGTCACGATGTACCGGAGGATCTCGGCGGAGGCGATCGTCACGATGGCCAGGTAGTCAGCTCGCAGCCGCAGTGTCGGGACACCCAGGATGAACGAGAAGATCACCGAGACCACGATGACGCACAGCACGGCGGCCCAGAGCGGCCAGCCGAGGCTGATCGTCGGGATCGCGAACGCGTACGCGCCGATCAGCATGTACGCGGCCTGACCGAAGTTGAGGAGGCCGGTGTAGCCGAAGTGGATTCCGAGGCCGATCGCGGCGAGCGCGTAGGCAGCGGTGGTGGGGCTGAGGAGCTCGCCGACGGCGTTGCTCAGAATGTTTGACCAGTCCATGTTCGTCTCCTAGCCGACTCGCTCGCGGCGGCCGAGAATGCCCTGGGGCCTGACGAGCAGGACCAGGATGAGGATGAGGAGCGCCGCCGCGTACTTGAGGTCGGCGGGGATGAAGAGGGTCGAGAGCTCGACGAAGATGCCGACGACGAGCGATCCGACGAGCGCGCCGTACGCGGAGCCGAGGCCACCGAGAGTGACGGCGGCGAACATCAGCAGCAGCACCTGGAAGCCCATGTCCCACGACGACTGGCGGTACAGGGCGAGCATGACGCCGGCGAGGGCGGCGAGGCCACCTGCCGTGGTCCAGACGATGCGGATGATGCGGTCGACGTTGATACCGGATGCGCTCGCGAGCGACGGGTTGTCGGAGACCGCGCGGGTGGCCTTGCCCACTCGGGTGCGGGTCAGGAAGAGCCCGACGAGCACGAGGGTGACGATCGAGATGCCCATGCTCAGCAGCGAGCCGGTCGTGATGCGCACGGGGCCGAACTCGACGGCACCGCTGAGTCCCACAGAGCTCATCGGGAGGATCGCACCCCCGAAGAACAGCTGGTAGATGTAGCGGAGCGCGAGACCGAGGCCGATGCTCACGATCATGGCGGGCACGAGGCGCACCCCGCGCTTGCGCAGCGGCTTCCAGAGCGCCGCATCCTGGACCCATCCGAAGGCGGCGCCGAGGATGACGACGATGATGAGAGCCACGAAGATGTTGAGGCCCATCACGACGGCGAAGAGCCAGGCCATGAGGCCACCGAACGTGACCAGCTCGCCGTGCGAGAAGTTGTTCAGCCCGGTCGTGCCGAAGATCAGCGTGATGCCGATCGCGCCGAGCGCGATGAGCAGGCCGAAGTTGAGCCCCGCGACGAGGCGCTCGATGAGCTGCGAGCCGAAGTTGCTGCTCTGCCTCGTGTCCTCACCGAGCGCGAAGAGGCGTCCGACGTTGGTCGTCGACCACTCGTCTTCCGTGACCTCCGCGGTCGCGCCGTCTTCGTTGCGGAGGTCCACGCCGTCGGGCAGGGTCTCCGTGTCGAGCGTCACCGTGTAGTTGCCGGGTCCGGGGACGGGGACGCGCCAGCGTCCGTCCTCACCCGACTCCACCGTCTCGGTGTACCCGTCGCCTTCGACGGTGAGTGAGACGCCCTCGACGGGTTCGCTCTCGAAGTTGAGGATGCCGCTGATCGAGTACGCCGACTCTTCCGGGGGCTCGGACTCCGCGTTCGCGGGGCCGGCCATCGTGAAGACGCCGAGGAACGCGAAGAGCGACATCGCGAGGGCCGCGAGCATTCGGTGCGTTTGGGTGAGCCGGGAGCGCCTGGCGGTCGCTGAGCGCGATCCGGCTGGCGGGAGCGGACTGAGGAGAAGGGGCACGGAGTACCTCCAGTGCGAGTCGGGCTGGGCACGACGACTGAACGAGATTCTGGAACTGCTATTGCTGCAAGCGAGGATTCGCCACTCTGCGAATCTACGGATGGTTTGTATCGGCAATGTTTCTTTGCCGCTACACACGATAGCCGTGTGGGAGTGCGGCCGTGCGTCGTATGCGGCCCGAATGCGCAATTTTGTTCTACGTCACCACAAATGTGGCGGCTCAGTGGTTCAGAGGCTGCGGATGGTGCCAAGATCCTCGGTTCGGGAAGAACGTGGTCGCCTTGGGCGTGTCACCGACCGGATGGTGCCCCGCTGCCGGTGGTCGCGTGCTCGAGAGCATGCCGAGCGCAGAAGATCGGCAGCTCGCCGCAGCGCTCACAGGTGACGAAGCGCTCCCGACAGGAGGCGTCGCTGCAGTTCTGCGTGCGGTGCGTGGGCGCCGCGCACTCTCGGCAGCGCCCGAGCTTCTCGGTGTTCGGCCCGAACTCGAGGTGCTCGCGGGCGTCGAAGACGGCGAGCGATCCCTTCCAGAGGCCTTCGTCGCCGAACTGCTCGGCGTAGCGGACGATGCCGCCGTCGAGCTGGTACACCTCGCTGAAGCCACGCTTCACCATGAGCGCGGAGAGGACCTCGCAGCGCACGCCTCCCGTGCAGTAGGTGACGACGGGCTTCGACTTCAGCTCGTCGTACTTGCCGGACTCGAGCTCGGCGATGAAGTCGCGGGTCGTGCCCGTCTCGGGCACGACGGCGCCCTCGAAGCGGCCGATCTGGGCTTCGATGGCGTTGCGGCCGTCGAAGAAGACGACGTCGTCGCGCGACTCGACCAGGGCGTGGACCTCGTCCGGGGCAAGGTGGGTGCCGCCGCCGACCACGCCGTGCTCGTCGACCTCCAGTTCCCCGGGCGCCCCGAAGCTCACGATCTCGTCCCGCACCTTGACGCTGAGGCGCGGGAAGTCGAGGCTCTGTCCGTTCTCATCGAGGCCGGTGCCCTCCGACCACTTGTAGTCGGCGTCCTTGAACGCCGCGTACTCGCGGGTGGTGCGCACGTACCGCTTGAGCGCGTTGAGCTCGCCGCCGAGGGTGCCGTTGATGCCGTCCTTCGAGATCAGGATGCGCCCGCGCAGCCCCAGCGACGCCGCGAGGTCTCGCTGCCAGAGGCGGATCGCCTCGGGATCGGCGAGGGGCGCGAAGGCGTAGTAGAGCACGATCTTGGGGACAGCCATGCGTTCGATTTTAGGTGAGCGGCGGTGCTCCGAGCGTCGGGGGTGCGCGGATGTCGGTGGGTCTGCGTACCCTTGCCGCATGCCAGATCGGGTCATGACGCTCTATCGGCCGGCGCTGCCGGTCGATGTGGTGCAGACCCTGTCGCCGCTCATGCGGGGCAGGCGTGACCCGACCTGCTGGATGCACCCGGTCTCGCGGGACGTGTGGCGCACGTCGCACGCGCTCGCGGGTGGGGCGACGACCGTCTTCCGGCAGGCGCGGGACGGAGTCCGCATCGTGTCGTGGGGCGAGGCCGCCGAGATCGCGGTCGACGAAGCCCCAGTCCTTCTTGGCCGCGATGACGACTGGAGCGAGCTGCGCCTCGAGGCGCTCCCCGAGCTGGCGGATGTGCGGCGTCGCAACGAGGGGCTCCGGCTCCCGAAGTCGGGGGCGGTCTTCGAGGCGCTCAGTGCCGCCATCATCGAGCAGAAGATCACGGGCCTCGAAGCGCATCGAGCGTGGGACATCCTGCACCGCGACTACGCCGACCCTGCCCCCGGCCCAGCCGGGTTGGTGCCGCGCCACCTGCGGCTCCCGCTCACCCCGGAGCAGTGGCGGCGCATCCCGAGCTGGGACTGGCATCGAGCGGGCGTCGACCACTCCCGGACGGGTACGGTCATCCGCTCCGCCACGGTCGCATCGGCGCTGGAGCGCACGGCGAGCCTGCCAACCGGGTCGGAAGAGCCCCTGCGCCGCCTCCGCTCGATCGTCGGCGTCGGCGTGTGGACGGCCAACGAGACCGTGCAACGCTCGCATGGCGACCCGGATGCGCCGAGCTTCAGCGACTACCACATCCCCAACATGGTGGGGTGGGCGCTCGCGGGTTGCGACGTCGACGACGACGGCATGCGGGAGCTGCTCGAGCCGTGGCGGGGGCACCGCGAGCGGGTCGTGCGCCTCATCAAACTGGCTGGCAACCCGCGCCCGAAGCATGGCGCGCGCATGACCGTGCAGGACCACCGCTTCCACTGAGGGGGTCGTTCGCCCACGGCTGACGCGGTTTTCAGCAAATTTTCTGGCACTCGACCTGGGTGAGTGCTAATTTTCTGACCAAGGAAGTTGACACCAGTCGACTCAAGTTCACCGCAGTCGCTCACGATCGTGAGTGTGCGTACAAGGAAGGGAAAACGACATGGCACGCGTCTTCGATCCGTTCCAGGAGATGGAACGACTTTTCCAGGGAGCACCGAACAGCCCGCGTTCGATGCCCATCGACCTCTACCGTGAGGCCGACCACTACATCCTCACCGCCGACCTGCCGGGCATCGACCCCAGCTCGATCGACGTCGACCTCGACGGCCAGCAGCTCACGATCCGCGCCGAGCGCAGCACCGTGAACGCTGAGGGTGCCAAGTGGCTCGTGCGTGAGCGCAACGGTGGCAGCTATCTCCGCCAGTTCACGCTCGGCCAGGGCCTCGACACCGAGCGCATCGCCGCGAGCTACGAGCATGGCGTGCTCACGGTGACGGTTCCCGTCAGCGAGCGCGCGAAGCCGCGCAAGATCGAGATCGAGACCGGTACGAAGGTCGAGACCATCCAGGCGTAGCCGACAGGCGACGCAGCAGAAGGGGGCAGTGCGAGATCGCACTGCCCCCTTCGTGATGTCTCAGACGGAACGCAGGCTCTTGCCTGACTCCTCGGCCTCCCGCGCGAGCTCCGCGGCCGCCGCGAACCGGGCTCGAAGTGCCGCATCAGGAGCCGGCTCGAGGCGCGCGATGGTCTCCACGGGCCAATCGGGGCGGCTGCCGGTCGCGACCCAGGCGGCCTGGCGGGCCGCGCCGTCGGCGACGTACTCGCCGGGCGCCGGGATTTCGACGGGTACCTCGAAGAGGGTCGGGGCGACGGCGCGCACACCCTCGCTCAGGGCGGCGCCGCCGATGAGCATGACGCGCTTCGCGTCGACGCCGAGCGCGCGGTGCGCGTCGAGCGCCTGAGCGAGGCTGCCGAGCATGCCCTCGACTGCGGCGCGGGCGAGGTTCTCGCGTGTGAAGGATCCACGCGTCATGCCGAGCAGAGATGCCGTCGCGTCCGGCAGGTCAGGAGTGCGCTCGCCGTCGAGGTACGGCACGAACGCGAGCCCGCCGGAGCCCACGGGGGCGGACGCGGCCAGCCGACCGAACTCCGCGTGGTCCACGCCGAGCACTGTCGCGGTCGTGTCGATGACGCGTGCCGCGTTGAGCGTGGCGGACAGGGGGAGGTACTCGCCCGTCGCGTCGGCGAAGCCCGCAAGACCGCCGTTCGGGTCGACAACCGGCCGCTCGGCGACCGAGAACACGGTGCCGGAGGTGCCGATCGAGACGACGACGTCACCGGCGCGAGCATTGAGGCCGAGCGCGGCACCTGCGTTGTCACCGGCTCCCGCGGCGACGAGCGCGCCAGCCGGAGTCCTGCCGGCGACCTCGGACGGCCCGAGCACGCGCGGCAGGATCACGTCATGCCCGAGTGCCGCGACGAGCAGCTCGCGGTCGTACTCGCCCGTGAACGGCGACCAGTAGCCGGTTCCGGACGCGTCGGAGCGGTCGGTCGTGAGCTTCGTCAGGTCGGGGCCGAGGGGGCTCTCGTCGGCGGGGCCGTAGCCGAGGAGCCGCCACGTGAGCCAGTCGTGGGGGAGTGCGACGGCGGCGACGCGTGCCGCGTTCTCGGGCTCCGCATCCCGGAGCCAGCGCAGCTTCGTGATGGTGAAGGAGGCGACGGGGACGAGGCCTGTGCGCTCGACGAGCGCCTCCTGCCCGAACTCCGCGATGAGGTCTCTGGCGGCACCCGCGCTACGCGTGTCGTTCCAGAGGAGCGCGTCGCGCACGACGTTGCCGTCGGCGTCGAGCGCCACCATGCCGTGCTGCTGGCCTGCGACGGAGATCGCCGCGACGTCATGGAGCCCACCCGCCGCCGCGGTCGCATCCTGAACGGCGGTCCACCAGTTCGCTGGGTCCACCTCAGTGCCAGGAGCGTGCGACGCGCGACCCTGGCGGATGAGCTCTCCCGTCACGGCGTCCCGGATGACGAGCTTGCAGCTCTGCGTACTCGAGTCGAAGCCGGCGACGAGCATGGTGGTCTGCTTTCTGTAGTGCTGGGGTGTGGTGCGCGACAGAGCTGGGGCGGATGCAGGCGCGTCGTTGGACGTGCGAGCATCCGCCACAGCTCTGTCAGGGGGACGGGGGAGTCCGTCGGGCGAGTGGCGGGGACTAGCCGCGGGCGCCCATGAGGTGCTCGAGCGCGAGCTGCTGCAGGCGCACGAAGCCGAAGCCCTTGCCGTTGAAGTACGCGTTCGCGTCGAAGTCCTCGTACGCCGAGCGGTCGGCGAGGAAGTCGTCGTACGTCTCGCCCTCGCCGAGCGTGTTCGTGGAGAGCTCGTCGACGCGGGAAGCGGCGAGCGCCTCCTGCACCTCGGGGTCGGCGCGGAATGCCGCGGCGCGCTCCTTGAGGAGCAGGTACGTGCGCATGTTCGCCGCTGCCGACTCCCACACGCCCGTCTCGTCCTCGGTGCGCGAGGGCTTGTAGTCGAAGTGGCGCGGACCCGTGTAGGTCTGGCCGCCGTTGGGGCCGCCGTTCTCGAGCAGGTCGACGAGCGCGAACGCGTTCTGCAGGTCGCCGTGACCGAAGACGAGGTCCTGGTCGTACTTGATGCCGCGCTGGCCGTTGAGGTCGATGTGGAACAGCTTGCCCTGGTAGAGGGCCTGTGCGATGCCGGCGGCGAAGTTGAGGCCGGCCATCTGCTCGTGGCCGACCTCGGGGTTCACGCCGACGAGCTCTGGACGCTCGAGCGTCTCGATGAAGGCGAGGGCGTGGCCGACCGTGGGGAGGAGGATGTCGCCGCGGGGCTCGTTCGGCTTCGGCTCGATCGCGAAGCGGATGTTGTAGCCCTTGTCGGTGACGTAGTCGCCGAGCAGGTTGACGGCCTCGCGGTAGCGCTCGAGTGCCTGGCGGATGTCCTTCGCGGAGTCGTACTCGGCGCCTTCGCGGCCGCCCCACATGACGAACGTCTCGGCGCCGAGCGAGGCGGCGAGGTCGAGGTTGCGGAGCACCTTGCGCAGCGCGAAGCGGCGCACGTCGCGGTCGTTGGAGGTGAAGCCGCCGTCCTTGAAGACCGGGGCGGAGAAGAGGTTCGTGGTGACCATGGGAACGACGAGGCCCGTCGCGTCGAGTGCTCCGCGGAGGCGGGAGATCTGGGAGTCGCGCACCTCGTCGGTCGAGCCGAACGGGAAGAGGTCGTCGTCGTGGAACGTGAGTCCGTAGGCGCCGGCCTCGGCGAGCTTCTCGACGACGTGCACGACATCGAGGTCGGCGCGCGTCGGGCCGCCGAACGGGTCGGTGCCGTTGTAGCCGACGGTCCACAGACCGAACGAGAACTTGTCTGCGGGGGTGGGGGTCAGAGGCATGAGGGTCCGTTCCAGATATCGTCGTTGATAAGTTCTAGAGAGCAACATATAGCATTCTGCGGTCGCAGATCCACCATCAGTTGTCGTTGAGATGCATCTCAGCCGCCTGCGACCGCCAGTTTTGTCACGAATCCGAAACGGGGTTGCACAACTGCACCCAAGTGGGTATATGTTTGGCGCGACAACTTAGGGCAAGACATTTCAGAGAGGAAATGACCTTCATGTCAGCAACGAAGAAGTTGCTCGGTCTCGCAGTCGTTGGAGGCCTCGCACTCGGCCTCACCGCCTGCGACGCGCCAGCAGACCCAGCAGCAACCGGCGAAGCAGGAGCAGCAGTCGAGGTCGAGAGCGTCGGCATCTCCATGCCGACCCGCGAGCTCGAGCGTTGGATCAACGACGGCGCGCAGCTCCAGAGCAAGCTCGACGAGGCCGGCTTCACCACCGACCTCCAGTACGCCGAGAACGACCCGGACACGCAGATCTCGCAGATCCAGAACCAGATCGCCTCCGGAGTCGACGTGCTCGTCGTCGCCGCCATCGACGGCTCGGTGCTCGCACCGGTCCTCCAGGACGCGGCTGACGAAGGCATCACGATCATCGCCTACGACCGCCTCATCAACGACACCGAGAACGTCGACTACTACGCGACGTTCGACAACTACGCGGTCGGCAAGCTGCAGGGCGAGTACATCGTCGACACGCTCGACCTCGAGAACCAGCCGGGCCCGTTCTACCTCGAGCCGTTCGCCGGCAGCCCCGACGACAACAACGCGAAGTTCTTCTTCTCTGGCGCATGGGATGTCCTCAAGCCGTACATCGACGAGGGCAAGCTCGAGGTCGCCTCGGGCAAGGCGCCCGCGTCGAACGACGACTGGGCCTCAGTCGGCATCCAGGGCTGGGAGAGCGCTGGCGCTCAGGACGAGATGGAGAACCGTCTCGCCTCGAACTACAGCGACAAGAAGGTCGACGTCGTCCTCTCCCCGAACGACAGCCTCGCCCAGGGCATCTCGGAGGCGCTCGTCTCCTCCGGCTACACGCCCGGCTCCGAGTGGCCCATCCTCACGGGTCAGGACGCTGACAAGGCCTCCGTCGTGAACATCCTCGCCGACAAGCAGTCCATGACGGTCTGGAAGGACACCCGCCTCCTCGGCGACCAGGTCTTCGCCATGATCGAGTCCCTCAAGGCCGGCACCGAGGTCGACGTCAACGACACCGAGAGCTACGACAACGGCGTCAAGGTCGTCCCCTCGTACCTCCTCGACCCCGAGGTCGTCACCAAGGACAGCGTGCAGGAGAAGCTCATCGACAGCGGCTTCCTCAAGGCATCGGACGTCGGACTCTAACGAGTCACCGACACCACACACGGAACGCGCTCGGGCTGGCTGTGCCCCCCACACCAGCCCGAGCGCGCTTCCGTGACAGCTCGCGCCTGAACGCGCAGAGCAACACCGAGCGTTGCAGCTCGGAAAGCGAGACGGAGCAATGGTGCAAGACGACAAGATCCTGAAGATGTCGAACATCGTGAAGGAATTCAGCGGTGTTCGGGCCCTCTCGGGCGTCAACATCGAAGTCCAACGCGGCGAGGTGCACGGCATCTGCGGCGAGAACGGCGCTGGCAAGTCGACGCTCATGAAGGTCCTGAGCGGCGTCTACCCCCACGGCACCTTCGAGGGGACCATCGAGTTCGATGGCCGCGAGGTGCGGTACAAGAACATCAACGACAGCGAGCACGACGGCATCGTCATCATCCACCAGGAGCTCGCCCTCAGCCCCTACCTGTCGATCGCCGAGAACATCTTCCTCGGCAACGAGGTGCAGCGCTTCGGCATCATCGACTGGGACGAGACCAACCGCCGCGCGGCAGAGCTGCTGAAGCGGGTCGGCCTCAACGAGAACCCCGCCACCGTGATCCGCGAGATCGGCGTCGGCAAGCAGCAGCTCGTCGAGATCGCGAAGGCGCTCTCCAAAGACGTGAAGCTCCTCATCCTCGACGAGCCCACCGCCGCCCTCAACGACGAAGACTCAGCCCACCTGCTCGGCCTCATCGAACAGCTGCGCGAGCAGGGCATCACCTCGATCATCATCTCCCACAAGCTCAAGGAGATCCGGCGCATCGCAGACCGCGTCACGATCATCCGCGACGGGGCGACGATCGACTCCATCGACATGAGCGAAGAGGATGCGACCGAAGGTCGGATCATCCGCGCCATGGTCGGCCGAGAGCTCAGCTCCATGTTCCCGCCGCGCGACGCGGTCATCGGGGAAGAGAAGCTGCGCGTCGAGAACTGGACCGTGCACCACCCAGCGGACCCGAGCCGCAAGGTCGTCGACGACGTGTCGTTCCACGTGCGCGCCGGCGAGATCATCGGCTTCGCAGGCCTCATGGGTGCGGGCCGCACGGAACTCGCGATGAGCATCTTCGGCCGCAGCTACGGCACCAACATCTCCGGCGAGGTGTACAAGTCGGGGCAGCTGATCTCCACGAAGACCATCGACGAGTCCATCAAGAACGGCCTCGCCTACACGACGGAAGACCGCAAGCACCTCGGCCTCAACCTCATCGGCGACATCCAGGCGAACATCTCCGCCGCCGCCGCCAGGAAGGTCGCCCGCTGGGGCGTCGTCGACGGCATCAAGGAGAACGGCGTCGCCGAGGGCTACCGCAAGTCCATGAACATCAAGACGGCAAGCGTCGCGACCCTCACCGGCAAGCTCTCCGGAGGCAACCAGCAGAAGGTCGTGCTCAGCAAATGGCTGCAGACCGACCCAGACGTGCTGTTCCTCGACGAACCCACGCGCGGCATCGACGTCGGCGCCAAGTACGAGATCTACGGACTCATCAACAAGCTCGTCGAACAGGGCAGGGCCGTCGTCGTCATCTCCTCCGAACTCCCCGAGCTGCTCGGTCTCGCCGACCGCATCTACACGATCTCCGAAGGCCGCCTCACCGGCGAAGTCACCAAGGAGAACGCAACCCAGGAACTCCTCATGCAGTACATGACCGCTGGAAAGGACGAGTCGTGACCACCACGAACACCGAGGCCGCGAGCGAAGCAGGCACCCGCAAAGTCAGGATGTCCGTCGACGTCCGCCAGTACGGGATCCTCGGCGCCCTCGCCGTCATCATCATCCTGTTCCAGATCCTCACCGGCGGAAAGCTACTGCTCCCCGCCAACATCAACAACCTCATCCAGCAGAACGCGTACGTGCTGATCCTCGCGGTCGGCATGATCATCGTGATCATCGCCGGCCACATCGACCTGTCGGTCGGATCGGTGGTCGCCGTCGTCGGCGCCATCACGGCCATCGCCATCACCCAATGGGGCCTGCCGTGGTTCGCGGCCGTGCTCATCGGCCTCGCGGCCGGGGCGGTGATCGGCGTCTGGCAGGGATTCTGGATCGCCTACGTGGGCATACCCGCGTTCATCGTGACGCTCGCCGGCATGCTCCTCTTCCGAGGCCTCACCCTCGTCCTCCTCACGGGCGGCACGATCAACGCGCTCCCCGACGAGTTCGTCGCCATCGGCAAGGGCTCGCTGCCACAGTCGATGGGCACCATGCTGGGCGGACACGACGTCGTCACCATGCTCATCGCGCTCGTCGTCGTCGCCGCGGTCATCGGAAGCCAGCTCCGCACCCGCGCCCGCCGCAAGAAGCTCGACCTCCCGGTCGAACCGGGCGGAGCGCTCATCGCGAAGCTCGCCATCGTCGCGGTCGCCGTCCTCGCCTTCGCCTGGCTGCTCTCCGCGCACAAGGGCCTCCCGATCATCCTGATCATCCTGGCCGTGCTCATCATGCTCTACACGTTCATCCTGCAGCGCACCGTCTTCGGCCGGAACGTCTACGCCATGGGCGGCAACCTCTTCGCGGCCAAGATGAGCGGCGTGCGCACCGAGCGCGTCAACTTCCTCATTTTCGTCAACATGGGTGTGCTCGCCGCCCTCGCCGGCATCGTCACGACCGCCCGCGCAGGTGGCGCCGTCGCGTCCGCCGGAAACACGTACGAGCTCGACGCCATCGCGGCTGCCTTCATCGGCGGCGCGGCCGTGACCGGCGGAGTTGGTACCGTTATCGGCGCAGTCATCGGCGCGATGATCATGGGTGTCCTCAACATGGGACTCTCGATCCTCTCGGTCGACTCGGCGTGGCAGTCGGTCATCAAGGGACTCGTGCTGCTGCTCGCAGTCGCCATCGACGTGCTCGGCAAGCGCCGAGGTGGACGCAGCTGATCAGTGCTCCGCCGCCCGCGCCCACCCGGCGCTGGCGGCGGAGCGGCTCGGCCGAGCGCCGACGTGCACGAACCAGGACAGCAGAAGACCACCACCACCACGATGATGAGCGAGAGAAGAGGACGCGCATGCCCACCGATCGCGTCGCGTCGTCGAACCTCTCCCTCATCCTCGAGCGCCTCCACCGCGGCGGCCAGGCATCCCGAGCCGAGCTGACCCGCGAGACGGGCCTCAACCGCTCCACCATCGCCGCCCTCGTCGCAGAGCTCGCAGATCGACGTATCGTCGAGGAGCAGGAGCCCGTCGCCACGAACCTCGTCGGACGGCCGAGCCCCATCGTCAACGTGTGCGACAAGATCGTCGCCGTCGCCGTCGTCCCCGAAGTGGACGCGCTCAACGTCGGCGTCGTGAGCTTTCGCGGCGAACTGCTGAAGCGCATCCGCTTCGAGACCGAGAAGCCACCGACCGCCAAAGAGGCCGTCGCCATCGTGAAAGCGCTCGTCGAAGGGCTCAGCGAGAGCCTGGACACCCTTTACGAATGCGTGGGAATCGGCGTCGCCGTGCCCGGCCTCGTCCGCGCCTCCGACGGCTTCGTGCGCTGGGTGCCCCACTTCGAGTGGCGCGACGTGCCACTCGCCGAGCAGCTGCAGCAGGCGACGGGCCTCCCCGTCCTCGCCGCGAACGACGCCAACCTCGGCGCAGTCGCCGAGCACATCTTCGGCGCGGGCCGCGGCATCAGCAACATGCTCTACATGAACGGCGGCGCGAGCGGCATCGGCGGCGGCATCATCGCCGACGACCGCCTCCTGCACGGTGTCGCCGGATACGCGGGGGAGTTCGGCCACAACCTCGTCGCGACCCCCGCCGCGCTCGGCACCTCCGGCGACGACGAACTCGAGCGCGTCGTCAGCAGGCGCCGCCTCCTCGCCGCGCTCGGCACCAAGAGCGCGAGCGACGACGAGCTGGAGCGCATGCTGCAGCAGAGCATCGACCCGGCCGTGAAGCTCGAGACGCACCGGCAGCTCGGCGTGCTGAGTGTCGGCGTGCGCAACATGATCAACATCCTCAACCCGGAGCGCGTCGTCCTCGGCGGGTTCCTCGGCGTGCTCCTCGACCTCGAACGCGACTACTTCCTCGAGATCCTCGCCGAGCACACCCTCGCCCCGAACTACGGCGAAGTCGAAGTCGTGCGCGCCGGACTCGGCAGCGACCTGCTCTTCATCGGCGCCGCCGAGCTGCAGTTCCAAGCCCTCATCGAGCGCGCCCACCTGCACCGCTGACGCCGCGCGCGGCTCCGCGCGCTTGGCCGCGACGCCTCGCCCGCGTTTGCGCCGCGCGACCGGCTCGCGTCGCGTGGCGTCGCCCGAGTTTCGGGATGGGTTTCTCGCTTTATCGCGGGAAACTTCCCGCAAGGAAGCGAGGTTCCCATCCCGAGATTGCGTGTTCGGGCTTGCGGGGCAGATTCCGCTGTCGGCCCCGACTCGGGATGGCTTTCACGCACGCGGATGGCTTGCAACCCATCCGGAAGCGCGAAACCCATCCGGAGGCGAGAAACCGGTCCGCGGACGTGGTTGATGGCGGCGTCCGTGGAGTGTCGTCGAGATGTGCGTCTCGGGATGGGTTTCTTGCTCTATCGCGGGAAACTTCCCGCAAGGAAGCGAGGTTCCCATCCCGAAAGCGGGCCGCCGGGCGGGATCCCGGGGACTCGGCCGGCGCTCGCGCTTACGCGGGGTTGCGGACCTCGGGGAACGCGATGACCTGCCCGGAGTAGCAGAAGCCGCCGCCGAAGCCGAGCAGCAGGGCGGGCCCACCTGGCTCGGCGACACCGGCCTCGACCTGCTTCGCGAGGGCGATCGGGATGGATGCGGCCGAGGTGTTGCCCGAGTAGACGACGTCGCGCGCGACGACCTCGTCGGCGAGGCCGAGCTGCTTGCCGAGGGCGTCGATGATGCGCAGGTTCGCCTGATGCGGCACGAACGCGACGAGCTCGTCCGCCCGCACGCCACCCTTCGCGAGGGCGTCGATCGCGACGTGCTGCGCCTGCGTGATGGCCCAGCGGAAGACGCTGCGCCCTTCCTGCTCGAAGCGGCCGGAAGGCTGCTGGATGCGCACCAGGTTGCCGAGCTCGGGCTGCGAGCCCCAGGCGACGGGCGCGATGCCGGGTGTCTCGCTGCGTTCGAGGACCACGGCGCCCGCTCCGTCGGCCATGAGGATGGCTGTGGTGCGGTCGGTCCAGTCCATGAAGTCGCTCATGCGCTCGGCACCGATGATGAGGGCACGGCTCGCGGAACCGGCCTGGATCGCCTGGTCGGCGACGGCGAGGGCCTGGGAGAAGCCGGCGCACGCGGCGTTGAGGTCGAAGGCGACAGGGTGGGTCGCGCCGATGCGCGTCGCCACCTGGGCGGCGGTTGATGGCGAGCGGTCCATTGCCGTCATCGTGGCGACGATGACCATGTCGATGTCCGAGCCCTGCACGTCGGCGGAGAGCAGCGCCTTGACGCCTGCTGCCGCCGCGAGGTCGGTGACGCTCTGCCCCTCTGCGGCCAGGCGGCGCTCGCGGATGCCGACACGCGAGGTGATCCACTCGTCGCTGGTGTCGAGAGTCTGCGACAGCTCGTCGTTGGTGACGACGCGCTCCGGCGACTCGTAGCCGACTCCGACGATGCGCGAGTGCACTGGCTGAGGTTGGGAGAAGGAAAGCATGATCAACGCAGAATCCTACCCTCCGGTCAGTGTCTGTCTCTGTGGGTGGTATTCGGAACGTGCGGGCTCGCCGGATTGCCCTAGGCGCGGAGGTGGCGGGCGAGGATGCGGCGGCCCGTCAGCCGCGGGGCAGCGTTCCGATCTGGTCGCCCGCTTCGTTGTAGATCACGAGCGAGTCGCCGTCGATCTCGGCGGAGCTCGCGCCGAGCAGCCACGTGTCGACGCCCTCGCAGAACATCATCGTCGAGGCGAGCGCCCCGAATTCGACCGTGCCGTCGGTCTCCGTCCACTCGCCCATGAGGCGGTTGCAGCCGTCGTTGCCCGTGACCTTGCCGTCGTCGGCGAGGTTGAGGCCTGGTTCCCCCTGCCCGCTCGAGTTCGGGGTACCCCAGGTGCCGGCTGCGGATGCGGCGGGAGCCGCGCATCCGGTGAGGAGCAGGAGAGCGGCTGCCGCGACTGCGATGCTGACGCCGATGGTCTTCACGGGTGCTCCGATGCTCAGGGGGATGGCCACATCGTAGCGACTAGGCGCAGTCGATCGGAGGCCCCCTCGCGGGGACCGTGCGGCGGAGCGGACGCACTCCTCGGGCGCGCAGGCCGTGCGGCTCACCGCGGAGGAACCGTCCTCCCAGTGGCACACGAGCGAGCGGATACCCTGTCGGCATGCCCGAACTGACTCCAGAACAAGTGGTGGCCCTCAAGGAGCTCGCGATGGGCTGTGCTCGTCGCGGGGACAGCCAGACGCTGCTGGATCTCATCGATCAGGGCATGCCCGTCGATCTGCAGGATGCGGCCGGCAACACCGCGCTGATGCTCGCCGCGTACAGCGGTCACGCGGGCACCGTCGAAGCGCTCATCGGTCGCGGCGCGGACGTCGACCTGCGCAATGCGCGAGACCAGTCGCCCATCGCCGGCGCTCTCTTCAAGGGGGAGGACGAGATCGTTCGGCTGCTCCGGGCGGCGGGCGCCGACCTTGACGCGGGGACGCCATCCGCGCGAGCGACCGCGGACATGTTCGGGCAGGCGCACCTGCTGAGCTGATCGCCCGACGGCGAACCCGTCGACCGGGATGCCCCGTCGCATCCGGTGAGCCGTGGAACAAGCGCTTGCCCCGGGGCGTTCGAGTGAACGTGACCACTTTGACGCCGCACGCACCCACGAGCGATGCCCTCGATCGGGCCCTCGCGTCGCTCGAATGGACGCTCGTCGGCTCGCACCGGCACCAGCTCACGTCTGGCGAGCCGTTTGCGCGACGCCACGATGGGCCGGGATTCGTCTACGTCTTCAGCGGTGTCGCGCGACTTGCGGTGCGGGGAGCGCCGAGCGAGGATCTCTCGGCTGGTGAGCTCGTGTTCTTCCCGCGCGCCCACTCGATATCGGTGCTGGCGACGGGCGACGTCGAGTTCATCGACGTGGGTTTCGAGGCGGCCCCGTTCGCGCATGCCGCGGCCGAGACGCTGCCCGCCGCGCTGGTCGTGCGCGACTTCGCGCGGCAGGAACCCTCGATGGTGGCCCTCATCGATGGCATGGCGTGCGCCTGGGGCCGTGACAGCGAGTCCGGTCGGCGCGGGGGCTCGAGCGCGCACCCTCGCGCCGGTGACGCCGTCATCTGCAGCCGCATCGCGACGACCATCGTGTCGACGGCGCTTCGGGCCTGGAACGAGGCGGGATGCGCGCCGGCGGGTTGGCTGCGGGACGTTGCGGAGCCACGGATCGCGGCCGCGCTCGAGGCACTCCACCAGGAGCCGGGCCACCCGTGGACGCTCGACGATCTCGCGAGGGCCGCGAGGATGTCGCGTTCGGCGTTCGCCCTCCGGTTCCAGGAGGCGGTCGGGGAGACGCCGATCGGGTACCTCACGCGTGTGCGCATGGAGACGGCGAAGGGGCTGCTGCTGCGGAGCGAGCTGACGATCGGCGCGGTCGCGAGCGGGCTCGGCTACGAGTCGCAGGCTGGCTTCAGCCGCGCGTTCCAGCGCCACACCGGGTCGACTCCGGGTCGCTGGAGGGTCGAGGCGCGGTCGGGAGCAGTCCAGGAGCCTCGCGCGAGCTCGTAGCGGGCATCCGCTCCCGTGCGGGGCCTGGACGACACGCGAGCGGATGCTGGCGCCCGCGAAGCCTCACGCAGCCGACGCCAGCATCCGAAGCGACCTCAGTCGGTCGAAGCGACCTCAGTCGGTGCGGCCCGGGAACCGTGCGCTGCCGAAGATGAGGCCGCCGACGATCGCGGACGCCGAGGCGACGACGAGCGCGGGTGTGACCCCGATCAGGTCGATGAGGAGCCCGCCGACGCCGGCGCCCAGCGTGATGGCGAGCTGGAACCCCGCGACCGAGAGCCCGCCGCCCGACTCCATGCGGTCGGGCACGAGTCGACCCATCCACGTGCCGAGGGTCGTGAGCCAGCCGCCGAAGCCGATGCCCCAGGTGGTGACGGCCACGGCGACGAGCCACACCTCACCTGGCGCGAGCGCGACGATGCCGATGGAGACGCCGATGAGCAGTGGGACGGCGAAGCGGAGCACCGCGAGGTGTCGGTCGACGAGGAGTCCGACGAGGAAGTTGCCGGCGACGCCTCCGATGCCGAACGCGACGAGCAGCGCGGCCACGCCGACGCTGTCGAGTCCGGGCACTCGGTCGATGGCGAGGCGGATGTACGTGAACGCGACGAAGTGTCCGAGGACGGTGAGGATGTGCCCCGTGAGCCCGACGCGGATGCCCGGTACGCGCAGCGTGTCCACCAGGGAGCGCAGGCCGCCGCTCGACGCGGTCGGTGGCACGTGGGGAAGGGCGACTCGGAGGGCGATTGCGACGGCCACGGTCACGACGGCGACGCTCGCGAAGATGAGGCGCCAGTCCATGATCGTGCCGAGGTAGCTGCCGAGCGGCACGCCGGCGACGGTCGCGACCGTCGTCCCTGTGTTGACGAGCATGATGGCGCGGCCCAGGTGCTTGGGCTGCGAGAGGCTCGCCGCGATGGCGATCGACATTGCCCAGAAGGCGCCGAGCGCGGCGCCGAGCAGGAGGCGCGCGACGAGCAGCAGCACGAAGCCTGGCGCGACGGCCACGATCGCGCTCGAGAGTGCGGCGGCCCCGGCGAGGATCACGAGCAGCGTGCGGCGGTCGAGGCGGGGGACGAGGATGCCGATGGTCGGGGCGGTGAGGAATCCGACGAACGCGGTCACCGTGACCGTCTGGCCCGCCTGCCCCTCGGTGATGCCGAGCGAGGCGGCCATCGAGGGCAGCAGGCTCGGCGGCAGGAACTCGGCGAGGACGAGCACGAAGCTCGTCGCCATCATGGCCGCGATGGCGGCCCACGCCGTCTTCGCGGGTATCTGCGTCCGTGGTGACTGCGTCGCGGGGACAGTGGGGATGGTTCCGGTGGTCATGCTCTCACCTTTGCCGAAGACGGCGTCTCGTGGTTGATCGTGCGTCCGCGGGAGGTGACCGAACGTCCCGTCTCGCGGGCCGCACGGGCTTCGAGGCCGAGGCGATCAGTTGCGTGCCTTGCGGGGGATGACGACCTCGCGGATGAGCAGGATGATGCCGGCGGAGATCGGGATCGCGACGAGTGCGCCGAGGAGGCCGAGCAGCGTGCCACCCGCGAGGGCCGCGATGAGCACCACGGAGCCGGGGATCTGCACGGCCTTCGACATGACTCGCGGGGTGAGGATGTACGCCTCGACCTGCATGTAGACGAGCATCGAGATGAGCACGATCAGTGCCGAGATCGGCGACGCGAAGAGCGCGATGATCGTCATGACGATGGTCGTGACGATCGTTCCGATGAGTGGGATGAGCGTGATGAAGAACACCACGACGGCCACGATGAACGGGTACGGGGCGCCGACGGCCCACAGCAGCAGGCCGCTGAAGACGGAGTTGATGAAGGCGAGCACGACCATGCCGCTCAGGTAGGACCCGACGGACGCCATGATGCGCTCGGCGTAGTCCTCGAAGCGCGGTCGCACCGACGCGTCGATGAGCGAGTAGCCGGCCTGCTTCATCTTGCCGAGCGTCGCGACGAAGTTGATGACGAGGATGAAGATGAAGATGCCGCTCGAGACCCCGTTGACGATGGTCGTGCCTACCTGCAGGGCCCCGCCGCCGACCGTCGCCCACGTGTTCGGGTCGACGAGCGTGTCCTGCGCCCAGTCGAGGGCGTTCTGGGCGGCGCCGTTCGTCGCCCTGTTGACGTCGTCGAACCAGCCCTCGGCGATGAGGCGGTCGACCTCCTGCGGCACGGTCGTCGCGAGCTGCGTGATCTGCGAGACGAGGATGGGGACGACGACCCAGACGAGGCCGACGACGATCGCGATGAAGGCCAGGATGACGACGACGATCGCCATCCCGCGCTTGAGGCCCTTCCGCTGCAGCCAGCGCACGAGCGGGTCGAGTCCGAGGGTGATGAAGAACGCCACGAAGATCGACACGAGCACGGAGGACAGCTGCATGACGGTGGTCGCGAGGAGCGCCGCGAGCAGCAGTCCGATCGCGACCCAGAACCCCCACATGACGGGGTTCCTGCGGAACAGGTCGGCCGTCGTCTTGGACAGTGCCGCTCGGGTTGGGTCGGCCATCGGTGCCTCCTCGGCAACAGGGGGTGCGCTCGCCAGGGAGGGCGTCTGCTCGCCAAGGTTATGGCACGTTCGACTCGCGTGGTTATGTATGCACAGGCTGGCAATGTCCGGAATGTGCTTGCCTGAAAGTCGGCTAATGCATACATTGAGGGATGTTCGAACGAGGGGGTTCCATGCGTGCCAGTGATCGGGTCTACGCGGTGCTCCGCGAGGAGATCCTCGCGGGCGCGCTTCCACCCGGCACCGTCCTCACCGAGGTGGAGCAGGGAAGCCGCCTCGATGTCTCCCGCACGCCGGTCCGCGGCGCCTTCACTCGGCTTCTCGCCGATGGCTTGGTCCGCAGCCAGTCGCCTCGGGTCCTCGTCGTCTCCGAGATCAGCACCGAGCGGGTCGTGCAGCTCTACGAGCTCCGAGAGGCGCTCGAGACGCAGGCCGCGGCGCTCGCGGCGATGCGCCGTGAAGCGACGCAGTTCGAGGCCATCCGCATCCGACTGCTCGAGGCCCCTCAGCTGCTCGAGCTCGGTGACGCGGGTGTCATCGAGTACTTCGAGCTGGTGGATGCCCTCGATCGTGCCATCGATGAGGCGGCCGCCAGCGAGTACCTGAGCGTGGCGCTCGAGTCGTGCCGCCTTCACTCGTCACGGGTGCGCAGGCTGTCGAGCCACAATCCGGAACGACTCCGGGAAGCGGCGAGCGAGCACCTCGGTGTCGTCGACGCGATCCTCGCGAGGGACCCGCGCCTCGCATCGCACGCGACCCACTTCCACCTGCATCGGAGCCTCACGACCGCGCTCGCCTCACTGCAGGCGCATGAGCCGCAGCCGAGCGCGCCGCGCCCGACCCTGTCCCAGCCATCTCCTCCCGAAGGGATCCTCTCCACGTGAATCTCCACGACGTCCGAGTCCACCGAAGCGACGAGAACCTCGAGCGCCACGACCAGTTGGCGTGGAAGATCGCCGAGGTCGCGGCCGACCCCGTCCCCGTCCAGGCGGACGTGACCGACATGGTCATCAACCGGGTCATCGACAACGCCGCCGTCGCAGCGGCCTCCCTCACGCGGGCCCCGATCGTCGCGGCCCGTGACCAGGCGCTCGCGCACGGCGTCTCGCGGCACGGCGTCGGCGCGACGCTCTTCGGGCTCGAGGATGCGCAGCGCACGTCGCCGGAGTGGGCGGCCTGGGCGAACGGCGTCGCGGTGCGCGAGCTCGACTACCACGACACGTTCCTCGCCGCCGAGTACTCGCATCCGGGCGACAACATCCCGCCGATCCTCGCCGTCGCCCAGCACCTCGCCGGCCAGCGGGCGATCTCCGGTGAGCAGCTCGTGCGCGGCATCGCGACGGGCTACGAGATCCAGATCGACCTCGCCAAGGGCATCTGCCTCCACAAGCACAAGATCGACCACGTCGCGCACCTCGGCCCATCGGCCGCCGCGGGCATCGGCACGCTCCTCGGCCTCGACGCGGAGACGATCTTCCAGGCCGTCGGCCAGGCACTGCACACGACCACGGCGACGAGGCAGTCGCGCAAGGGCGAGATCTCGACGTGGAAGGCGCACGCGCCGGCCTTCGCGGGGAAGATGGCGGTCGAAGCCGTCGACCGCGCCATGCGCGGCCAGACCAGCCCGACCCCCATCTACGAGGGTGAAGACGGGGTCATCGCCTGGCTCCTCGGCGGCGTGGATGCGCGCTACCAGGTGCCGCTCCCGGATTCGGGGGAGTCGAAGACCGCGATCCTCGACAGCTACACGAAAGAGCACTCGGCCGAGTACCAGGCGCAGGCCTGGATCGACCTCGCCCGCAAGCTCCACAACGAGCACCCGCAGCTTGCCACGGCCCCCGACCGGATCGAGCGCATCCTCATCCGCTCCTCCCACCACACGCACTTCGTGATCGGCTCCGGAGCGAACGACCCGCAGAAGTACGACCCGTCGGCGAGCCGGGAGACGCTCGACCACTCGATCCCGTACATCTTCACGGTCGCCCTGCAGGACGGCGCCTGGCACCACGTCGGCTCGTACGCGCCGGAGCGCGCGGCGAGGCCGGACACGGTCGAGCTGTGGAAGCGTGTCGTGACCGAGGAGGACCCGGAGTGGACCCGCCGCTACCACTCGTTGGACATCGCCGAGAAGGCGTTCGGCGGCAGCGTCGAGATCACGCTCACCGACGGCACGGTCATCCGGGACGAGATCGCCGTCGCCGACGCGCACCCGCTCGGCGCGCGGCCGTTCGCGCGCGCAGAGTACGTGAACAAGTTCCGCACGCTCGCGGCGGGCGTCGTCGACGACGGTGAGATCGAGCGCTTCCTCGACACGGCACAGCGCCTCCCCGAGCTCGCGCCTGGGGAGCTCGGCCAGCTCGGCTTCGTCGCGCTGCCCGGCACGATCGAGTACACCGAAGGTGGGGGGATCTTCTGATGCTGTACGCCAAGACCAGCCCAGCCGACAAGCGCGCCGCGTTCCGCGCGAGCCTCGCGAGCGGCGAGCTGCTGCGCTTCCCTGGCGCCTTCAACCCGCTCTCGGCCCGCCTCATCGAGCAGAAGGGCTTCGAAGGCGTCTACATCTCCGGAGCCGTGCTCTCGGCCGATCTCGGGCTGCCGGATATCGGCCTCACGACGCTCACCGAGGTCGCCGGCCGTGGCAAGCAGATCGCCCGCATGACGGAGCTGCCCGCCATCATCGACGCGGACACCGGTTTCGGGGAGCCCATGAACGTCGCCCGCACCGTGCAGGAGCTCGAGGACGCGGGCCTCACCGGCATGCACATCGAGGACCAGGTCAACCCGAAGCGCTGCGGACACCTCGACGGCAAGCAGGTCGTCGACGAGGAGACCGCGCTGAAGCGCATCAGGGCGGCGGTGGATGCGCGGCGAGATGACAACTTCCTCGTCATGGCCCGCACCGATATCCGGGCGGTCGAGGGGCTCGACGCCTCCATCGACCGCGCGAAGAAGCTCGTGGATGCGGGTGCCGACGCCATCTTCCCCGAGGCCATGGCCTCGCTCGAGGAATTCGAGGCCATGCGCGCCGCGGTCGACGTACCACTGCTCGCCAACATGACCGAGTTCGGCAAGAGCGAGCTCTTCACGGTGCAGCAGCTCGCCGACGTCGGCATGAACCTCGTCATCTGGCCCGTCTCGACGCTCCGCATCTCCATGGGGGCGACCGCCGGTGCGCTCGACGAGCTCATCAGCTACGGGACCCTCACCGGCAAGCTCGACGAGATGCAGCACCGCTCGGAGCTGTACGACCTTGTCGACTACGAGGGGTATAACCACTTCGACAGCGGAGTGTTCAATTTCACCGTTCAGGAAAGGCCGGGTCAACGATGACTGAGCAGGAGATCTACAAGGGCCTCGCAGGGGTGCCCGTCGACTACAGCGCCATCTCGAAGGTCAATCCGGAGACGAACTCGCTGCTGTACCGCGGCTACCCGGTGCAGGAGCTCGCAGCGCAGAAGAGCTTCGAGGAGGTCGCCCTGCTGCTGTGGGGCGGCGAGCTGCCGAGCGAGTCCGAGCTCGCCGACTTGGTGGCGCAGGAGCGTGCGGGTCGTGCGCTCGCGGACAACGTGCGCGCCGTGATCGACGCGCTGCCGAAGTCAGCGCATCCGATGGACGTGGTGCGCACGGCAGTGAGCATCATCGGCGCCAACGACCCGGACGCGGAAGACCCGTCGGCGGATGCGGAGCTCGCGAAGGCGAAGGCGCTCTTCGCCGCGCTGCCCGCGATCGTCGCGTACGACCAGCGGCGCAGGCACGGGCTGGAGCTCGTCGAACCGCGCGATGACCTCGACTACTCGCAGAACTTCCTCTGGATGACCTTCGGTGAGGAGGCTGCCCCCGAGGTCGTCGACGCCTTCCGCGTCTCGATGGTGCTCTACGCCGAGCACTCGTTCAACGCATCCACGTTCACCGCCCGCGTGATCACCTCCACGACGGCCGACCTCTACTCGGCCGTCGTCGGCGCCGTGGGTGCGCTCAAGGGGGCGCTGCACGGCGGCGCGAACGAGGCGGTCATGCATACGTTCGACGAGATCGGCGAGGCCGCCAACGTCGAGGCGTGGCTCGACGACGCCCTCGCGAGCAAGAAGAAGATCATGGGCTTCGGGCACCGCGTCTACAAGAACGGCGACTCACGCGTGCCCACCATGCACGCGGCGCTCGAGCGGCTGGTCGAGCACTACGACCGCCCGGACCTGCTCGAACTGGCCGAGGCCCTCGAGAAGAGCTTCGGCGAGCGGAAGGGCATCAAGCCCAACCTCGACTATCCGGCTGGCCCCGCGTACCACCTCATGGGGTTCGATACCCAGACCTTCACGCCGATCTTCGCGGCGGCGCGCATCACCGGATGGACGGCTCACATCATGGAGCAGGCGGCGGCCAACTCGCTCATCCGCCCGCTTGCGGTCTACAACGGCGTCGACGAGCGTCACCTCGACGGCTGACCCGCGGCCGGGCCTCGCTCGACGACTCGGGATGGGTATGTCCCTTCGTGTTGGGGAACTTCCCGCAACAAAGGGATGTTTCCAGCCGGAGCGTCGAAGATGCCTCGATCGGGGCCGCGCGTGCGGCGTCGATCAGCGCGGACGGATGCTGGCCGACGTCTCGAGAAGCCTCGGCGCCTCGAGACGATACAGCCCCCACGTGCCGCTGCGCTCATAGCTGAGGTACCCGCCGTCGACGAGGACCCGCAGGTGGTGCGAGGCCGTGGACTGCGCGCATCCGAGAGCAGCCACTAGCTCGGTCACCGTCGTCGGCCGATCGGGATTCGCCGCGACGAGCGAGAGGATGCGCAGCCTTGTCGGGTCGGCGAGCACCTGGAGTCCGTGGGCGAGCGCGTTGGCGCTCGCAGCGTCGAGCGGAGCCGCGGAAGCGGCACCGGGCCACGCGAAATCAGGAGTCGGCGTCACGACCACGCCCGCCCGCCTGCCCGAGGCGCAGCTTGGTGCACAGGTACTGCAGGGTGCGCAGCTCGTCGGCGTCGAGCGCGCTTGTCATCCGCTCCTGGATGTTGCGCATGTGGGTGCGCGCCGCGCGCGTGAACTCGGCCCGACCGTCCGGGGTGATCTCGATGAGCGTGGAGCGCAGGTCGAGCCGGTCGTCGATCTTGACGAGGAAGCCGCGCTGCACAAGGCGGTCGACGAGCCGCGACACGGACGACTGCGTGATGAGCACGTTGCGGTTCAGGTCTCGCAGGCGGATGCGCCCCTGCGGTTCGCGGACGACGTTGAAGAGTACGTCGTACTCGTTCATCGACATCGAATTGCTCGCGAACTCGCCGCGCAGCTCACGCATGATGGAGACCTGCGCACGAAACAGCGATTCCCACGCCTCTACGGGGTTGCTCGTCGTCGGCATCGGGCCTCCTGCTTCTTCGTCTCGGCAGCTTCCGTCGAGTGTACTGGCCAGTACATTGCTCGGCGGAATCCGGCGCGATGATGGGGCAGGACTGCCCTGATCCGGGTACTCCGATGCGGAGGAGGGAACGGCTCGGCGTGCGCTCAGAGGCGGTCGGGTGACTGCGCGTTCGGGTACAGCACGTCGACGTCGGCGTGCCGGTCGAAGCGGTATCCGGTTCCGCGCACCGTGCGCACGATGTCGCCGTACGCGCCGAGCTTCGAGCGGAGGCGTCGGACGTGCACGTCGATGGTGCGCTCGTTCGGTCGCTCCTCGTCGCTGTCGCGCCAGAGGATGTCGATGATCTCTGTGCGGTCGACGGTGCGGCCCTCGCGAAGCACCAGCGCCTGGAGGAGCTCGAACTCCTTGTAGGTGAGGCCGGCGTTCTCGCCGGAGACGCTCACGCGCTTGCGGGTCGTGTCGATCGTGACGCCCTCCGCCGGGTCCGGCTGGTGGTCCTCCTCGACGCCGCGCGCGGCCAGCGCCTGCGGGTCCTGGAGCGCGAGGCGAACGACCTCGACGTCGCGACCTCCCGCGCCCTTGGGGGCGAGCGCCACGGCGGCGTGCGTCTCAGCATGCGGCGCAACCTCGGCCGTGACGCGCTTGAGCGCCTCGACGAGCTCGGTGAGCGTCGTTCCGTCGAGGTTGGCTTTGGCCTCGTCGAGGCCGACGTAGAGAACGAAACCGCGCGCCTCTGGCGCGGCGGAGACCGCCTGGACGTAGGCGGGGCGGGGGGTTTCTGGGATCTGGGTCACGGCATTCAGGGTGCGGGGGCGGCGGAAGTCGGTTGCGAGAGACATTGGGTGAAGTCCTTTGGGGTGATGATGCTCGAGGCGCCCGCGTGCAGGCGGGGCCGGTTCGCGACGGTTCGCGAACGATGCCGAGGGGCTGGAGCCTCAGCGGGGTGCGACCGGGTGCAGAGAGCAGTGCGGTCAAGCTGGCCCAGGGGGCGCAGTGTTCCTTCTTCGAGAGAGAGCTTCACGGAGAAGGGGGCAAAGAATGCGGCGACTCGACGAGCAGAATTCGGAGTCAGCGACACATTCGACAGGACATCGCGGTGCTGGGCATCATCATGCCAGCGGTTCCCGTCGCCGAAAAGGCGGTCAGGGTGCGCGATGGGTTCGTCATGCGGCCAGTATGTTTCTTCGTGACCGCGCATGTCAACAGATGACGCGAAGTTTATTCCGCGACACCGTAGAGGCGGTCGCCCGCGTCGCCGAGGCCAGGGACGATGAAGCCGTCTTCGTTCAGGCCCTCGTCGAGCGCTCCGACGACGACGGTGACGTTCCGGTCCGCGAACGCCTCGCGCATCCGCTCGATGCCCTCGGGGGAAGCGACGATGCAGATCGCCGTCACGTCGACCGCGCCTGCGTCGAACAGGAAGTCGATCGCGGCGACAAGTGAACCGCCGGTGGCGAGCATCGGGTCGAGCGCGAAGCACTGTCGGTTCGCGAGATTCTCGGGAAGACGCTTCGCGTAGGTCTCCGGCTGCAGCGTCTCCTCGTTGCGGCGCATCCCGAGGAAGCCGACCTCGACGTTCGGGACGAGCTTGAGGAAGCCGTCGAGCATGCCAAGGCCAGCGCGGATGATCGGCACGACCAGCGGGACGGGGTCGGTCATGCGCAGCCCCGTGGTCTTGGCGACGGGCGTCTGCAGTTCGTAGGATTCCGTGCGCACGTCGCGGGTCGCCTCGTAGCTGAGCAGCGTCACCAGCTCCTCGACAAGCGAGCGGAACTGCTGCGACGAGGTCCTCTCGTCCCGCAGCACCGAGAGCTTGTGGGTGATGAGCGGGTGGTCGGCTACGTGCAGGCGCATGAAATACAGAGTAACGAAGCCGGAGGCATCCCGGTGACATCCGCGCGGACCCGCAGCCCCGGCGGTGGGAAGATGGGCAGCGTGTCACTCCACGTCGACGAGCGCCTGCACGAGCTCATGGGAATCGCCCTTGGCGAGGCAGAACTGGCGCTCGCGAGCGGGGACGTGCCCATCGGGGCCGTCGTCACCGACGCATCCGGCGCCGTCATCGCGACCGCTCACAACGAGCGCGAGCTGACCGGCGACCCGACCGGCCACGCCGAGGTGCTCGCCCTGCGCCGCGCCGCGGAGCGGCTCGGTACGTGGCGGCTCGACGGATGCACGCTCGTCGTCACGCTCGAGCCGTGCGCCATGTGCGCTGGCGCGATCCTCTCCGCCCGCATCGGCACCCTCGTCTACGGCGCCTGGGACGACAAGGCGGGCGCCGTCGGGTCGCGGTACGACCTCGTGCGAGATCGACGGCTGCCAGAACGGGCGGTCGTCATCGCGGGCGTGCGCGAGGCGGAGTGCGGGGCCCTCGTGCGGGGCTTCTTCCGCGACTGACTCTCGAGCGCTCCGGCTAGTCGACGGAGCGGATGACGATCGACTCGGTGCTCACGTGCACGTTGTGGCGTTCCGTCACGTCCGGCTCCACGAAGATCGCCTCCGCGTGAGGCGCCGCCTCACGGACGAGGGCGCGCAGCTGGGCGAGGACCGGGGGAAGGTCGAGCACCTGGGGGAGGTTCAGCACGGAGACGCGCACGCCGACGAGCGTGACTCGGTCATCGACTTCCACGCTGCGCACCTGGAGCACTTCACCCACGTGCGGGTTTTCGAGCAGCAGTTCGCGGATGTGTGCGGCGAGTTCCGGATTCGGCACGAGTTCCCCTTCGACGGTGACGAGTAACGGCCAGCATACCGAGACCACCCTGACGTCTCTCAGAGCAGGTGCTGCATTCGGGCGTTGTCGGTGGTGCATCCGTACAATCCGGGTATGACGGCACTGACTTACGCGTTCCTCGGCGGCGGCAACATGAACGGCGCGATCCTGCGCGGGCTGCTGGATGCGCCCCTCGGCGAGGGTGCGCGCGTCCACGTCACGACGAGGTCGGCGGCTTCCGCCGCCGCCGCTGAGAGCGACGACCGGGTCACGACGACGGCGCTCGAGAACGAGCCGCGTGCGAACCTGGCCGCAGTCGAGCACGCGGACGTCGTCGTCCTGGGCGTCAAGCCCTATCTCATCGGCGAGCTCCTCGACGAGATCGCGTCCTCGCTCAAGCCGGATGCAGTGGTCATCTCCGTGGCCGCCGGCGTGCGCCTCGAGAGCCTGGCCGCCCGGCTGCCGGAGGGCGCCCAGATCGTCAGGTCGATGCCCAACACGCCCGCGAGCATCGGGCTCGGGGTGACGGGCCTTGCCGCCAACGCGTCGACGAGCGAGCAGTCGCTGGCCGTCGCGGTCGCGCTCTTCGAGAGCGTCGGACGCGTCGCCACCGTCGACGAAGACCGCATCGACGCGCTCGCGGCCGTCTCCGGCTCGGGGCCTGCTCACGTGTTCCTGCTGATCGAGCAGTACCTCGAGGCGACGAAGCGCCTGGGCTTCGATGAGGACCTCGCCAGGGAGCTGGTGGTCGGCACGTTCGAGGGAGCCGTCGGCATGGTCGTGCGCGACCCGGACACCGAGCCGGCCGAGCTGCGCCGGCGCGTGACCAGCCCGAACGGCACCACCGAGCGCTCCGTCGCTGAGTTGCAGGACGGCGACCTCGCGGGTCTCTTCGAGCGTGCGTTCGCCGCGAACCAGCGACGCTCGGCCGAGCTCGCCGCCGAGAACTCCTGAGCACCACACGCTTCGCCCGCACGGCGGCGGGCACTGGGGCAAGGGATGCGTAGGCTTGATGACTTGAACGAACAGCGGGAGGGGCGGCCATGAGCGGTCGGAAGCACGTCTTCACGGAAGACCTGTACCTCGTGCTCGGCGTCTCCCGCAGCGCGTCCTTCGAGGAGATCCGGCGAGTCGGGCGCGCACGGCAACGTGAGTCGCATCCCGACCTCGGCGGCAGCTCCGACGACTTCGTGCGGGTCCGCCTCGCGGTCGAGGTGCTCACCGAGGAGAGCACTCGCCAAGAGCATGACGCCTGGCTCTCCGGCGGCGGCTCGCGGCGTGTCCGCTCGCAGCAGCGGACCCAGTGGGCTCCGACGAGCAGACGCTCGGCCGGCGGGGGTGGTCGATTCCGCACGCCACCGCGCTCCGGGGCGACGAAGGAGTCCGCCACCTCAGCCCCGCGCCGCAGCGCGCACGCGGAACCCGCGACCCGCGACGCCCCGCCTCCTGCCCGCATCCCGGCCCAGAGCTTCGACGTCCGGCGCATGGCCTGGTTCCGCACCCGCTGGCCGGAGCACCCCGTGTACTGGCCGCCGGCTGTGGCCGCGACGCGTCCGTTCACGCGCCGCGAGCTGACGGCAGTGTCGGTGCACGCCGCCATCGTCATCGTCGGCGCGCTGCTCCTCGTGCTCGACGTGTCGTTCGCTCGGCTCACCGTTCCCACGTTCGGGCCAGGCATCGAGCCGACGATGTGGCCGGCCGTGCTCCTCTACGTGGGATTGAGCGCTGCCTGGCTCGCCCTGCGTCTCAGAGTCCGCGCGAACCGCTGGGCGCTGGCCATGTGGCTCGCGACCCTCGTGATCGCCATCGCGGCGAGCGTGCTGTCTGCGACCCTCGGCGTCATGTCCCTGTTCGCCACGACGGCCGGCATGCAGAACCCGGCCTTCGCGAGCCTGCTCGTGCAGGCCGCCATCTACCTCGCCGCGGCCGTGTCCGGCTACTTCGCGTGGTCGGGTCTCGCTCAGCGACGCGTCGCGGTCACCAGGGAGCGGCTGCTGGTGCAGCTCGCCAACGAGTCAGCCCCGCCTGCCGGCGGTGGCAGGCGGGTCTGGGGCGAGCCTGGCCAGACGGCCATGGATGCGGGTGGCACTGCGGGCGGGACGAACCCCATGCGCGCGTTCCTCGCCCAGCGCTCCGTCGGCGAGCCGCTCGCTCAGCTTCTCCGCATCCCCGGCGTTCGAGTCGTGCACGGGCTGCGCGTCCCCGGCCAGAATGCCGGTTCGATCGCGCACGCCATCGTCAGCGGTCGCCGGGTCGCGCTCGTCGACGACGAGCTGTGGGCGCCCGGCACGTACGGCATCTCGCGTGACGGTGAGCTCACCCACAACGGCGTCGCCTTCTCCTCACCTGCCGCCGAGTTCCCGCACGCCGTCGAGCGCTTCCACGAGCTGTTCGGCGAGATGTCCGAGGTGCGCGGCTGGATGACGGTGGTCGCGGAACGCGAGGGGCCCCTCGAGGTCGACAACGCGCTCACCTGGCAGCGAGTGCGCCTCGCGACGACGGAGTCGCTGCTGCGCGAAGTCGGCGACTGGCTCGCCGGCGACGGCAACCGGGTCGACCGGCTGCTGCTGCGCGACCTGATCGCGCACAAGCGCTGACCCGGGCTCGGCAGGGCCTCCGTCGCGCAGCCGACACCCGGCGGAACGGAATCAGTCGTGCGGCCGATCCCACGGCATCCGCCGCTGAGTAGCGTCGAAGCATGAGCAACCACAGCATGACTCCGACCCCGACCGGCAGTGCTCCGCTCACCGAGCAGCGCGCCTCCGGCAGCAGCAGACTCACGTACGACCACGCGCTGAGCCCGATCGGTCGCGGAAAGGGCTGGTGGAGGGGCGTTCTCTTCATCGCGTTCCTCGTGGCCGGGTTCTTCGCGACGTCGTTGACCATCGGCCTGATCGGGTTCGGTATCTCGGCGCTCACCGGCGAGCTCACCGAGGCGCAGATGACGGCGATGATGGAAACCGGCGTCGTCCCGATGACGCCCTCGATCTTCGTCACCAACAACCTCGCGCTCGCGGCCCTCCTCCCGCTCGCCTACCTCGGCCAGCGGATGCTGTTCGGCGTCCGGCCGGGCACCATCTCGTCGGTGACGGGCCGCTTCCGCTGGTCCTGGTTCCGCAAGCTCGCGCTGGTGATCGTTCCGGTCTTCGCCGTCTACTCGGCCGCGCTCTTCCTGCTCGAGCCAGCCGAGCTCAACATCGACGGCACCGCGATGCTCATGCTCGCGTTCGTGCTGCTCACGACGCCCTTCCAGGCCGCAGCTGAGGAGTATGTGGCGCGCGGCGGCTTCCAGCGCGCCGCCGGCTCATGGTTCGCTGGCCCACAGCTGTCCTTCATCGTCGGAACCGCCGTCTCCGCAACGCTCTTCTGCCTCGCGCACGGCGCGGGCGACTGGTGGCTCATCGGGTACTACTTCTTCTTCGGCGTGATCATGTCGGTCACCGTCAAGTACACGGGCGGGCTCGAGAGCGCCGTGCTCATCCACGCGTCGAACAACGTCATGCTGTTCATCCCGGCCGTGCTCACCGGCCAGCTCAGCGAAGGCATCGACCGCTCTGCGGGGGCGGGTGGCCCGATCATGCTCCTCCCTGCCGCGTTCCTGGCCGTCGTCGCCGCCTTTGTCATCTGGCGCGCGAAGAAGGAGGGCATCGAGACCACGACGGCCCCGCTCGTCACCGCCAAGCAGCGTCGCGAGGCCGAGGCTCGGGCCGCCTACGAACTGCATGCCCAGCAGCAGGCGCAGCTCGCCCAGCAGGCCGCGCAGCAGCCCATGCAGACCTACGGCGGCACTCCCAGCCACGCGTACGGGCAGGTCCCGAGCCAGCCGCAGCCTGGTTCTCCTCCTCCGGCGGACACGACCGGGGGACGCGACTAGCGCCGGTCGAGCTCCGCGAGCGGTCGGGCACGACGAAGCCCCTCGAGATGGAACCAGCGTCCATCCGAGGGGCTTCCTCGTGTCAGTGCTCAGAACCCGCCGCGAACGTGATCAGCGCGCGTCGAATGCCGCTTTCGCCTCGGCCGCGAGGCTCGGCTCCCGGAACACGGCGAGGGCCGTGGCCGCGAGCATGGCCGCGCCATCTGCGATCGTCGCTGAGGCGGTCGGGCCGTCTGCGGCCTCGGCGAACTCCCTCGTGTGCGTCACGCCGTCGGGAATGAGCTGGATCATCGGGTGGATCGATGGGACGACGTGGCTGACGTTGCCCATGTCGGTGGACCCCGTGATGGGCTCCTCCGTGACCGCCCGGCCGAGCCGCTCGTACGCCGAGTGCGCGAGATCCGCGAGCACGGGGTTCGAGATGAGCGAGTAGTAGGCGGGCGTGTTCTCCTCGATCAGGACCGAGCAGCCGGTGGCGATCGCCGCGCCCTCGAAGCAGGCACGCACCCGGGGCACGATGTCCTCGAGCAGGTGGTCGCGCTCGTTGGCGCGCACGAAGATGCGCAGCGCCGAGCGCTCCGGGATGATGTTCGGCGCCTGGCCGCCATCCGTGACGATCGCGTGCACGCGGGCATCGTCGGTCAGCTGCTGCCTGAGCAGCCCGATAGCGGTCAGCGAGAGGGTGGAGGCGTCGAGCGCATTGATGCCCGTCTCGGGGCTCGCGGCGGCGTGGCTGGCACGCCCCGTGAACGTGACGTCGAGCGCCACCCGCGACAGCGTCGATCCGCCGACCGTGTTCGTCGCAGCCGGATGCACCATGATCGCGAGGTCGATGCCGTCCAGCACCCCTCCCTCGATCATCGGGACCTTGCCAGCAGCGCCCTCTTCGCCTGGGCTGCCGATCACCACCAGGTGGGCGGGGGTTCCAGGGGCGGCCGTGAGCGCGTCCTTCAGCAGCATCCCCGCGCCGAGCCCGCTGGCCGCGATGATGTTGTGCCCGCAGGCGTGGCCGATGCCCTCCAGTGCGTCGTATTCGCAGAACACGGCGATCGTCGGGGTCTCCGCGTTCGCGTCCGGGGTCGACCATCGGCCGACGAACGCCGTGTCGAGACCGGCGAAGCCGCGTTCCACGGCGAACCCGGCCGACTCGAGCTCGGACGAGAGCCGCGCCGCGGCGTGCACCTCGGTGAAGCGGATCTCCGGGTTGGCGTGCAGGTCGGCGGCGACGTCGGCGAGCAGGGGCAGGCGGGCGGGCAGATGCGCGCCGAGCTCGTCGACGATGGCGGGCACGTGGTCGGTGCGGGTGTTCATGTTCGGTGTTCCTCCACTTGGGTCGGGGTCGGGGTCGGAGTCGGAGTCGGGTCGTGGGGCGCGCAGATCAGCCGCCCATCATGAGGGAATGGCCGGGGCCGACGGGCAGCTCGAAGAGGCCCCACACGAGCAGCTGCAGCAGCCAGACGCCCCAGATCGCGATCGTGAACGGCATGACGAGGCTGAACAGGGTGCCGAGGCCTCCCTTCGGCGCCCACTTCTGCATGAGGCCGAGGACGACCGGGAGCAGCGGGTTCATCGGCACGAGCGGGTTCGATGCGGAGTCGGTGATGCGGAACGCGGCCTGCACGTAGGCGGGGTCCACGCCGTTGAGCATGAACATGGGCACGAAGATCGGCGCGAGCAGGGTCCACAGCGCCGACCCGCTCGTGAGCAGCAGCGCTGGGACGAACACGAAGACGCTGAAGATCATGAGGCCGCCGATGCCGCCGAGCCCTGTCGCCTCCATCGCGTCCGCCCCGCCGGTGGCGAGGAGCAGGCCGATCTGCGACCACGAGAACCAGGCGATGGCCTGGGCCGCCGTGAAGATGACGACGATGAACGGCACGAGCTCCTTGACCGCATCCGTCATCATGGTGGGGACCTGCGCCCAGCTCGTGAGGGTCCCCGCGATGACGCCGTAGGTGATGCCGCCGATGAGGAACATGAAGAGGATGAAGATGGGGATGCTCGACATGAACGGCGAGCGCAGGATGGCGCCGTCCTCACCTTGCAGGGCGGAGCCCGGCAGCAGGAGGAGGACCACCAGCACCGCGAGGTAGGCGACGATCGCGACCGCCGCGATGAGGAGTGCGCGGCGCTCCTTGCTGCTGACCGGCTTCGGGTCGGAGTCGGGAGTGGGTGCGCCCGGGAGGAGCTTCGTCTCCGGGGGTACGTACGTGCCGAGCTTCGGTTCGAGGAAGCGCTGGCAGACCAGGGTGATCGTGATGGACAGGATCACGGTCGACGACGCGAAGAAGTAGTAGTTCGCGAGCACGGAGACCTCGGCGCCCGGGTCGACGATCTGCGCGGCGCTCGTCGTGATGCCGGACATGAGCACGTCGGTGCCTGCGGGGACCACGTTCGCGCTGAAGCCGGCGATGACGGCGGCATACGAGGCGATGAACCCGGCGAGCGGGTGCCGACCCGCGGCGAGGAAGGCGGCCGCGGCGAGTGGGGGCAGGATGATGACCGCCGTGTCAGACGCCAGATTGCCCATGAGGCTCACGAAGACGACCACGTACGTCACGGCCCACTTCGGTGCGGAGAGCACCGTGGCGCGCATGAAGGTGCTCAGCAGGCCCGTGCGCTCCGCGACGCCGATGCCGAGCATGACCGTGATGATGAGGCCGAACGGGGGGAACGTGATGAAGTTCTCGATCGCCGTCGAGACCGCGTAGACGAGGCCCTCCGAGGAGAGGATGCTGCGGATGGGGACGACGTCGCCGGTTGCCGGATCGATCGTCGAAGCGCCGAGCCCTGCCGCAACGGCCGAGGCGACCGCGACGAGGCCGGCGAGGATGAGGAAGAGGAAGAACGGATGCGGGAGGCGGTTGCCGATGCGCTCAACGCCGCGCAGCATCCTTCCGCTGAGTCCTGGCGCCTCCGCGAGCGTGAGCTCCGTGGTGTCAGTCCGAGTCATGAGCACTCCGATGTTCGAGGGGACTTCGCTGTCCTGAGTGTTCTGATTCTGCTTTACGGCTTTGTTACGGTGGTCGCATCTGGCCAGAAACTGGTCCAATATGTTCGATATGGATCTCCAGGTGCGAGAAGTGTCCCCGGTGCTGTCCGAATCGGACCTCGCGCTCATCGACGTCATGCAGGAGGACCCGCGGGCGCCGTGGGCGCAGATCGGTCAGACGATCGGCGTCAGCGCTCCCACCGCCCGCCGTCGCTGGGAACGGCTCCAATCTGACGACTCCGCCTGGGTCACGACGCACGTCGGCTGGAACTCCGGCGTCGTCACCGCCATCGTCGCGGTGCAGTGCAGGCCAGGGTCCGTCGAGACCGTCATCGAGGCGTTCGTCACGCATCCGCGGGTCGTGACGATCGCCGAGATCACCGGCGACCACGACCTCATGCTCACCGTCCTCGTCCCTGACGTGCACGAGCTGCGCCGGTTCCTCCGTCTCGGCCTGACCTCGCACGCCGACGTCGCACGCATGCGCACCATGCTCGTGACGCGGATGTTCCTGGACGGCTCGCACTGGCGATCGGGGTTCGGCACGTCCTCGCGACAGGTGGAGGCCCGAGACGGCAGCACGTCCCCGTCTGCGTCGCTCTCACCCGCCCTTGCGACGGCCATCAGCATCCTCGAACGCAACGGTCGCGCGCCCAGCAGCGAGCTGGCCTCGGCGCTCGGCGTCTCGGAAGCGCACGCGAGGCGGTTCGTGCACCGCGCAGTGCGGTCCGGGCACATCGTGCAGCGCATCGACGTGCAGCTCGAGCAGCCCCGCTGGCCGTATTCGCTGGTGCTGTGGATGGTCGTCCCGGCCGGCCGCCTCTACTCGGCCGCCGCGCGCATCAGCCAGCGCCAGTCCGTGCGTGCCTGCGCGGCGCTCGCGGGAGGCAGCGCGAACCTGTACGCCATCGTCTGGCTGAGCTCACTCGCAGAAGCGCCGGACGTGGAGATGCAGATCGTGCAGGACGGTGACGTGCGCGTCGTCGAGCGCAGCATCATGCTCCACTACAGCAAGCGCATGGGGCACGTGTTCGACGGCAGCCAGCGCCGCACCGGCCACGTGCCCTGGGTCGACGGTGCGGCTACGTGAGGGCGGCGAACCGCTCCACGTCGGAAGCTGAACCCGAGACGATCACGAGGTCGTGGTTCGAGACCACGGTGTCGGCCATCGCGTAGGTGAACGGCTTGCCCGGGCTCTTCACGCCGACGACCGTCACTCGGTACTTCGTGCGCACCCCGGACTCCATGAGCGGCACCCCGCGGATCGCCTTCGGCGGGTAGAGCTTCACGAGCACGAAGTCGTCGTCGAACTGGATGAAGTCGAGCATCCGCCCCGAGAGCAGGTGCGCGATGCGCTCACCGGCCTCACGCTCCGGGTAGATGACGTGGTGCGCGCCGATGCGGCCGAGGATCTTGCCGTGCGTCGCCGACATGGCCTTCGCCCAGATCTGCGGCACCTTCAGGTCAGACAGGTTCGCTGTCACGAGCACGCTCGACTCGAGCGACGTGCCGACCGCGACGACGGCGACCGCGAACTCGTGCGCACCGATCTGCCGCAGCGCCTCGATGTTGCGCGCATCCGCCTGGACGGCGTGCGTCACGCGCTCCGCCCACTTCTGGACGAGGCCCTCGTCGGTGTCGACCGCGAGCACCTCTCGCCCCTGACGCTGCAGCTGGCCCGCAGTCGCAGCGCCGAATCGGCCGAGGCCGATGACGAGCACCGGCGCATTGTGTGGAATCGGCTCACCCAACGATGATCCTTTCTTCGGGCAGCCGGAACAGCTGCTTGTGCTCGCTGGACGCGAGGGCTGCGGCCATGGTGACCGTGCCGACGCGGCCGAGCCACATGGTGATGGAGAGAATGTACGCGCCCTGCTCCGGCAGATCGCCGGTGAGGCCCGTCGACAGGCCGCAGGTCGCGAACGCGCTGATCGCCTCGAACAGCGCCTCGTCGAACGGCACGGAGGCGAAGTGCATGAGCGAGATGGAGGAGACGGCCACGATCGTCGCGCCCCACAGCGTCACGCTGACGGCGAGGCGGAGCACGTCGTTCGGGATGCGGCGTCCGAACGCCTGGATGTCGTTGACGCCCTTGGCCTCCGCGAACGCGGCGAGGAAGAGGATGGCCAGCGTCGTGACCTTGATGCCCCCGGCGGTCGATGCGCTGCCACCACCCACGAACATCAGCATCTGCATCGCCAGCATCGTGGCGGGGTCGGCGTTCGCGAGGTCGATCGTGGAGAACCCGCCGGAGCGGGTCATGGCAGACATGAAGCCCGCCGTCATCGGACGGAACACGGGCTCCTGCGCGCCGATCGTCGCAGGGTTGTCACCCTCGAGGAAGTAGATCGCGATCGCGCCCAGCACGAAGAGCAGCACGGTCGTCGACAGCGTCAGCTTCACGTGCACGGAGATGCGCTGCCTCGTCTTCACCCAGCGCGTGAGCGCGAAGATGACGGGGAAGCCGAGGCTGCCGAGGAACACTGCGGTCGCGAGGCAGGTGAGCATCCACGCATCCGTCGCGAACGGCTCGATGCCGGTGCTCGTCGGCATGAAGCCCGTGTTGGTGAAGGCCGAGGTCGCCCAGAAGAAGCCGTCCAGGATCGCGTCCCACAGTGGCTCACCGGCGATGAGGAGGCGCGGGATGATGAGCAGCGCGACGCACGTCTCGATGATGACGAGCGAGATCGCGACCGTCGCGAGGATGCCGCCGATGTCGCCGAGCTTCACGGCCTGCGACTCGGAGACCGGGCCAGCGTGCGTGCGCAGGGCGTTGCTGTCGCTCGCGGCGACGAGCTTCTGCCGCAGGCCGAGGCGCCGCGTGACGATCGCGCCCATGATGCTCGCCAGCGTGAGCACGCCGATCGCGCCCACCTGCATGCCGAGGAAC
The DNA here is from genome assembly GCF_008831075.1 of Pseudoclavibacter terrae. GTDB lineage: Bacteria > Actinomycetota > Actinomycetes > Actinomycetales > Microbacteriaceae > Pseudoclavibacter > Pseudoclavibacter terrae. The sequence continues at coordinate 407,795 of NZ_WBJX01000003.1, forward strand.
ACCATGAAGTGTCCGAACCCGGACCAGTGCGTCGCCATGTCGACCACGGAGAGGCCCGTGACGCAGATCGTCGAGACCGCCGTGAAGAGCGCCTCGTGGAACGGAGTGACCGTTCCGTCTGCTGACGAGATCGGCAGCATGTAGATCGTCGTCCACAGCAGGATGATGCTCGTGAAGATGATCACCGCGAACCGTGACGGCGTGTGGTGGGCGAAGTCGTCGATCTTCCGGCCGACCGCGGAGACGATGCGCCGCAGCAGCCCATCCGTGTCCACGGGAGCGGGGATGCTCGAGGCCCGCGGTGTGCGCATCACATCCCCACTTCACAGCACAGTCGACCGACGCCTCACGTGCGCGAGGCGTCGGTCATGCTACTCCTCGCGCGTGGAATCGCGAATACGTGGCACGGGATGATTCGCTCTGCACCTTGTTTCTGCAGGGCTCTGGGCCATAAGGTATTCAACTGACACTCACTTCACTTCCGTAACGCGCGGATCATCCGTCACCTTGGAGCTGCAACACATGGCAAACGACCTGTCTGATGTGCGGTTCCTGACCGTTGCCGAGGTGGCAGAGCTCATGCGGGTCTCGAAGATGACGGTGTACCGACTTGTGCACTCCGGTGAACTTCCCGCGGTGCGGTTCGGCCGCTCGTTCCGGGTGCCGGAGTCGGCAGTCTCCGAGGCCATCAAGCAGTCCGGCCGCGGAGACGAGTTCGGTCAGCACACCGCCTGAGTCTTCCTGGACCCTGAGTTGTTGTCGGACACAGGGTTACCGGCAGGTGACGTGTAAGCTGACGCCAGCGATGCCGCAGCCCACCGCTGCGCGCACCTCGTACTTGTAGATAAAGGATGTTCCTATGGGTTCAGTAGTCAAGAAGCGCCGCAAGCGCATGGCGAAGAAGAAGCACCGCAAGCTGCTTCGCAAGACTCGCCACCAGCGTCGCAACAAGAAGTAGTCGCGACGACGCAGAGCGCCGGGCCCTCGGGTCAGGCGTTTTCTGCGTTAAAGCGCGGGTTTGCTGCGGCCGGGAGCGCGCTTGTGGTGGCTCCCCGCGCGCCTTGACGACCACAACGCCGCTCTCGTCCGCGTGGTCTCTGCGAGACTCGAGGGCATGACGGATGCGCGCGTTCCGACGATCACCTTCCTGGGCAAGCCGGGCTGCCACCTCTGCGAGGAGGCGGAGCCGGTGGTGCGGGAGGTCGCCGCCCGCCACAGCGCTGAGCTGTCGGTGCTGAGCATCCTCGACGACGCAGCGCTGCAGCAGCGCTTCGGCGAGCTCATTCCGGTCGTGCTCATCGATGGCGAGCAGCACTCGCAGTGGTTCGTCGAGGCTGAGCGGCTGGATGCGGCGGTGGCTGCCGCCGCTGCTCGGCGGTGAGCACGGGCTGGAGCTGCCCGCGCCTGAACAGCGGCTTCAGCCTGCGAGCGCGGGCTCGGTGCTGACTCGGCAGACGACGTCGCCGAGGCGGAGGCGGGCTCCGCTCGGCACGCGGTAGACGACGCCCGGCGAGAATGCCGAGTCGCCGGCGCCGCTGAGGTGCACTCCGTGCGTCGAGTGGTAGTCGGTGACGAGGATGCGGCCGGCCCGGTCGAGGTCCACGAGCGCGTGGGTGCGCGACACGGTGTTGTCTCGACTGTCGACGCGGACCGGGATGCGTCCGTCGACGGGCGACGGGTTGCGGCCGACGGCGGCGCTGCCGGCCAGCACTGCGCGGGAGCTGTCGTCGAACTCGATGACGAGGGCCCTGGGCGCGGCCGTCGACCGTGCCGCCGTTCGGCGCGATGACCGCCGCGGCCGGTGTTCGGTTCCAGGCCCGGGCATTGGCGTTGGCTCGGTGGTCGGCTCGGTCTGCGGCTCGGTCTTCGTCTCCGGTCCGGTCTTCGTCTCGGTTCCGATGGCTTGCGCGAGCTCCGGTGCTCGTGCCGTCCCGGGATCCAGCCTCCTGCTCGGTGCTGTGGTCGCCGCCTGCGAGGATGCCCGACGCAGCGCCCGGCGCCCGGCGCGTGGCTCACTGATGACCGGCTGGTCGGGTTCAGTGTCGGCGCGCCTCCGCAGGGCGATGCCGTAGCGGAGCAGCGGCTCTGGCGTGCCGCAGCGCCGGCAGCGAGTCTCGGCTGCCGTCGCGATTGCGGCGCAGGCAACGCACGTGCCCACGATGGCCGTGAGCTCGGGTTCGCTCCCCGCATCGTTCTGCGGCAGTCCGTCTGCTCGGATCGCCCGGATGGCCCCCGATGGGTGCACGGCGAACTCCTGCATCCGGTTCTCCTCGTGCAGCTCGAGTCGGATCGCGCGGGCGATGGTCTGCGCGAGGCGCGTGCACCGGGCGACGACGGATGCATGCGCGGCGTCGCGATCGTCGGCGGAGATCTCAGCTGGGGTCGAGTTCCAGGACAGCATGCCGCCGCCACGCGCGTCGATGCGCGCGGTGACACGCGGCCAGGTGGGCACGGCTTCGCCCGGCTCCGGTTCGCGACGCGTGCGCCTCCCCGCCATCAGAAGCTCACTCCGCGCGCGTCGAGGAACGGAAGCGGATCGGCGCGTTCGCCGTCGACGAGCACTTCGAAGTGGAGGTGGCAGCCGGTGGACTGGCCGCTTGTGCCCGTGACGCCGATCTGCTGACCGGCGGTGACGACCGCCCCAACTCCGACGAGGTAGCCGTCAGCTTCCATGTGGAGGTATTTCGTGACGAGCCCCCCGCCGTGGTCGACTCGGATCGTGCCGTTCCCGGAGCTGTCGGGTTCGGCTTCGACGACGGTCCCGGACTGCGCGGCCCAGATCTGCCCGCCGCAGCCGCCCGCCGCGAGATCGATGCCGTTGTGCATGCGCCATTCGAAGTCGGTCGGGTGGAACCGGTTCCCGAACGTGTCGGTGAGCGCGCCGGCACCGGGTGCGGCCCAGCCCGAGGGGCTCAGGATCGCGGCGCTGCCGCTGCCGCTGCCGCTGCCACCGGAGCCGGCGGCAGCCGCGCTTGCCGCCCCACAGCCGCCGTCCGCGTCCGCACTGGCTCCGGCGGTCGGGGGAGTTCCCGTGCCAAGCCCCGTGCTGGTTCCGCTGATGGTCTCGCTCACGGTGACGGCCGCCTGCCAGTACTTCGCATAGTGCTGCGGGTCGGCGTTTCCCTGGACGCGATGTGCGGCCTCCGACGGCGCGAGCGCGTCGCGCTCGGCGACTGCGAGCAGCGCGGTGAAGAAGCTGCTGGCGCTTGCGTGCGGATCCATTCGGTCGGCGTAGCTCCCCCACGCGCCGTTGTCGCGTTGCTGAAAGAGCCCCCGTGAGTCGGGACCGGCCGCGTCGCCATGGTCGAGCACCTGCAGGGTCGACTCGCCGATGGCGGTCATGACCCCGATGACCTGGTCGCGGACCCCGAGACCGGCCTCGCGGCCCGCGGTCAGGATGTGCGCGGCATTCGAGAGCTGAGCGCCAGCGAACTCGGCCGGCTCGCCGTCGATCGTGGTGCTGACGGTGAGGCCCGACGCCGAGGCCGGGTCGGCATCGATGGCACCGGCGGCGCCCCCAGACCCGCCCGTGCTGGTTCCCGGAGCGGTGCCGAGCGGAACGATGGGCACCGAGAACCCGGAGGTGGCGCAGGCCGCCACGCTCGCGAGCGATGTGCTCGCGATGGTCGTGAGCACCAAGGCCCCGAGCAGCAGTGCCGGCGCGAGCAGGATCGCGATCGTGCCGACCAACCATGCACCGGCTCGCGAGCTCACGAGGCTCCGTCCGGTGGTGCGATCTGGCTGACGAGCCAGGGCCCGGATCCGTCGCGCACGAGCAGGAGCCGGTACGAACCGCCGCCTGTCGGGACATCGACGTGGGCGAGGTAGCCGCTGGCGTCGCGTTCCACCGCGATCTGTCCATCGGCTGTCACCGCAGGGATGGACGCCGGGTCGACAGAGCTCAGCGCCGCGACCGCCGCCGCGGTGAGGTGGGGCTCGAGCGCCTCGAGCCAGTCCCGCTGGGAGTCGTCGCGACGCAGGTAGGCGCTCATGGCGGCGGACGCGACGCCGATCGCCGCGGCATCCGACCCGTCATCGTGTGTCGGCGAGGGCTCCGGGGCCTCCGCTTCGATGTGCTCGTCCTGCGACCCGTCGGCGGGCTCAGGCGGCCGATCCGTCGGCGCCAGTCGGCTCGGCGGTGTCGTCGGCGGCCCGTCGGCTGGCGAGCATCCGCTCACTCCCAGGGCCAGTGCTGCCAGCGCAGCGATTGCGATCTTCTGGCGCATCGAGCACCCCTTCCCAGCCACAGCGCGGCTGCGGCGAGCACCAATCTAGGTCGCTCGGAGCGGCCAGGCTTCGGCCTGTGGATAACTCTCGGTGGCCACCTGGGCCGTGCGTAGAGTCCATTCCTGTACCGAGCCGGCACCAACACCGACGAGCCATCTGAGGGCGTCGACGGTTCGGCTCGGACACCGGGGCGAGACACGGCGCGGAGCCTCGAGCGCGTGTGGTCCGACCCCGGTGCTGCCAGACCTCGCCTGCGTGGGGTCGCTCTTCGGCGCGCGTTGTCGCGCCTTCATCTCGACAGGAGACCTCTGATCATGACGACCCTCGCACTCGCGATTTTGCTCGACACCACCGCGCACCTGGTGACGCTGCCCGACCCCGACCCCGTGCAGCCTCCGGGGACGGAGGGCCTCACGACGCTGCTCGGCTGGGTGAAGTGGATCGGGCTCGCGGTGTGCGTGCTCGGCCTCATCGCCGCCGGCACGATGATGGCGATCCAGTCGCGCAGAGGCGAGGGCGGCGAGCACGCGGGCAAGATCGGCATGGCGCTCGGCGGGGTCATCATCATCTCGGCGGCGACGAGCCTCGTCGGCTTCTTCGTCTGACGTGCGGCGGGCGAGCATCATGCCGAACAGCAGACCGAGACCGCGCCGATCTGCCCGCCTCAGCTCCGGAACGCCCTCGGGGCGCCCCGGGTTCGTCGTGGCCGCGCTCGGCGTCGCGCTGCTGGTGGTGGCCGGTGTCGTCGTCTCGGTCCTGGCGGCGTTCGGGGGTGAGGCTCCCGGTGGGGGTGAAGACGCGCCGGCCGAGCTGGCGAGGTCCACTCCAACGCTCGACGCACGCGCCGATCCCCGGCCTGCCGGTGCTGGCGACACGCTGTCACCCAGCCGCTGCGGGCTGTCCGAACCCGGTGCGCCTGACCCTGCCGAGTCGGAGGAGTGGCGGCTCGCGATCGCGCCCGAGACCAGCTGGCGGGATGTCGACGTGAACCTCGCCCCGAGCGCACCGGCCACGGGTCCGGGGGAGACCCACGAGGCAGGGTTCGCCTCCTGCTTCCAGCGTTCGCCGGAGGGGGCGCTGTTCGCCGCCGCGAACTTCCTCGTGCAGTCGAACACGGCGGGTCTCCGGGGCCCGCTCCTCGACCATGCCCTGGCACCTGGCCCCCATCGAGATGCGCTCCTCGCAGCGTCGAAGTCGGGGGCAGAGTCGGGCTCCTCGGGTGAGCTCATCCGACTCCAGATCGTGGGCTACCGGATGCTCGCCTTCGACGGACAGACCGCGCGCGTCGACGTCGCCCAGCGCGTCACGGTCGATGGCGCGAGCAACTTCATCGCCGCCGTCGTCGACCTCGAGTGGGTCGACGGCGACTGGCGGATCCCGACCGACGACCCGCACCCCGTGCGCATGCAGGCGCTCGGCGACGTCGGCGGCTACGTGCGGTGGGGTGCCTGATGGCTGACTGCGGACTCGGCGACTTCGAGTGCTATTCGAAGGAGATCGCCTCGACGGTGTGGAGCCGAACGCGTGAGGCGCTCCAGAACGACGTCAACGAGTGGGTGGCCGAGCAGATCTCGACGCTCGGCACCATGTGGGTCGACGTGCCGACACCAGACCTCGGGACGACGGGAGCCGCGGCGGGTTCGGCTGCCGCCGCGCCGACCGGTGACGTCGAAGCGCACCTCGGCACGGTGCTCGGGTACGTCAGCTGGATCTCGGGCACGGTCGCCGTCCTCGGGCTCGTGCTCCTGGCCGTCATGGTGGGGCTCCGGATCCGCTCCGGCGATGGGGTCCCGTTCCACGGCAGACTGTTCGCGGTGCTCGCGGGCGGGGTCCTCATCGCGGGCGCCTCCTCGCTGGTGTCCGCGCTCGTCCCCACCGCCCCGGCGGCGTCGACCAACACCGCGACGTTCCTGCAGTCTTCGACGTGGTGGATCGCGGGCGTCTGCGCCATCGCCTCCGTCATGATCGGCGGCGCGCGCATGGCGTGGGAGCAGCGGGCCAGGCCGGGGCAGGAGCTTCTGAAGAGCCTGCTCACGCTGGTGGTCGTCGCGAGTGCGGGCCTCACGATCGTGTGGCTGCTCGTCCGCGCGGGGGACTCCTTCTCGACCTGGATCATCGACGAGTCGCTCGAGTGCGACCTCGACGGGGCCCCGAACTGCTTCAAGGACAACGTGGGCGTCATGCTCGGGGGCTCCGTCGCGGGCCTCGCCGGCGGTGCTGTCGGCAGCTCCGGCGGAGCGGTCGTGAGCGGCATCAGCAACGGCCTCTTCATCGGCGTGATCGTCGGTCTCGTCTCGGTGGTGCAGGTGCTGCTCATGATCGTGCGGGGCGGGATGCTCGTCATCCTCTCGGGCATCCTGCCGCTCGCCGCGTCTGCGACGAACACGGACCTCGGCAAGGGGTGGTTCCAACGCTGCGTCGCCTGGCTGACCGCCTTCATCCTCTACAAACCGGCCGCGGCGATCGTCTACGCCGCCGGTTTCCGCATGAGCGGGGCCGCCCCGTCCTCGGAGGGCAGCGCCGTCCTGACCACCTACACGGGACTCGTCATCCTCGCCCTGGCGATCGTCGCGCTCCCCGCGCTCATGCGCTTCGTGACGCCCATGGTCGGGGCGCTCGCCTCGAGCGGCGGGGGCGCATCCATCGCCAACGCGGTCGCGGACCGCGTTCCGGAGGGCGCGCGCCCCCGACCGAGCACCGCGCCACAGGGCAGCACCGCCTCGCGCGGGGCCGCTGGGGCGCCGCGAGGCGGGGCACCGACACCAGGGGCAAGGGCGACGCCGCCCAGATCCCCGTCAACGCCGGGCTCCCCAGCGCCGTCGCTCGGGCCGGCGAAAACCTCCGCCTCCCCGGGGGCGGCGTCCGGAGCAGGCGCGGCGGCGAGAGCAGGCAAGGTCGCGGGTGGTCCATACGCTGCGGCGGCGCTCACGGCCGTCCAGCCCGTGAAGAAGGCGATCCAGTACGGCACGGATGCTGCGATCACGGTCGCGGAGCGGACAACCGGAGAGGAGCCGAGCGGTGGTCGATAGCTCGATGGCGCGACAGGTGCGCACGTACGGGAACTGGCGGAAGCCGACCTCTGCAGGTCTCCTCGGGCTCGGCTCCGTGGGCACGGCGCTGCTGCTGGGCGGGCTGGTGCTCGTGGTCGTCGCCGTCATGATCTCCGGCATCATCGCGGCGTTGATCGTGGCGACGGCGATCGGGGTCTCGCTGCTGCTGCTCGTCGTGCGAGACGCGCACGGCAAGAACGCGCTCTCCCGGATCGGGGCCCGTTCAGGGTGGGCGCTGTCCCGCGCGAAGGGGGAGGCGAGCTACCGTTCTGGCCCGATCGGCCGCGTGCCCTGGGCGACCTACCAGTTGCCCGGCATCGCGGCGCCGACGAGGCTGAGCGAGCACAGCGACTCGCACGGACGCCCCTTCGCGCTGCTCCTCACGCCAGCCGTCGGCAGCTACACGGTGGTGTTCGGCACTGAACCGGATGGCGCGGCCCTTGTCGACCAGGAGCAGATCGACTCGTGGGTTGCCGAATGGGGCCACTGGCTCTCGAGTCTCGGCGACGAGCAGGGGATCGAGGCGGCCTCGGTGACCATCGAGACGGCTCCAGACTCCGGCACGCGCCTGCGGCGCGAGGTCGCCATGAACATCGACCCGAACGCGCCAGCCTTCGCTCGCGCCGTGCTCGAGGAGACCGTCGCCGACTACCCGGAGGGCTCATCCACCGTGAAGGCCTTCGTCGCGCTCACCTTCCAAAGCTCGCTCCGAACCGGTGCGCGGCGGCGGGCCCCCGACGAGATGGCGCGAGAGCTCGCGGCCCGCCTCCCCGGCCTCACCGCGGGACTGCAGGCGACCGGCGCCGGCGCCGCGCAACCGCTCACAGCGCAGGAGGTCTGCGAGATCGTTCGGGTCGCCTACGATCCCGCCGTCGCCGTGCTCATCGACGAAGCGCACGCCACCGGTGAGACCCCGGAACTCAGCTGGAGCGACGTCGGTCCGGCGGCAGCCCGGGCCAGCTGGGGCGGCTACCGCCACGATTCCGCCTACTCGACGACCTGGGCGATGACCGTCGCGCCACGAGGCAGTGTGCAGTCGAGCGTGCTCGCCCGCCTGCTCGCGCCGCACCGGGACATCGCCCGTAAACGGGTAACGCTGCTCTACCGCCCCATTGACGCGGCCCGCGCCGCCGCCCTCGTCGAGGCCGACCTCAGCGCCGCCCAGTTCAGGCAGACGTCGAGCTCGAAGCCGGCCGCGCGCGACACGCTCGCCGTGCGAGCGGCCGCGGCGACCGCCAGCGAGGAGGCATCCGGTGCGGGCCTCGTGAACTTCGGGGCACTCGTCACGGCGACGGTGCTCGACGCGGAACACGAGCTCGACGCGCGGGCGGCCGTCGACAACCTCGCCGCGACCGCACGCCTCCGCCTGCGGCCCGTCTACGGATCCCAGGACTCGGCCTTCGCCGCGGCGCTGCCGCTCGGCCTCGTCCTCAGCAAGCACCTCAGAGTGCCGAGCGAACTGCGAGAGAAACTGTGAACCGACCACGCCAGAGAACCGCGAAGCAGCCCGCGCAAGCGCGCCCGCGACCCCAGGAGCGACCGGGCGCGCGAGGCTGGAGCGGCGCCGGCAGGGGCGCATCCACGTACGTCCAGGCCCACGACGAGTGGCGCGGCACGACCGTCCAGGTGTGCGGGCTCTGGCCGTTCGCGGTCGGGACCGGCACTCCGATGATCGGGGTGCCCCTCGGCCGGCACACGCAGACCGGGGCGACCCTGTGCTGCGACCCCATCTCGTGGTTCCAGCGAGCCAAGCTCATCAGCAACCCGTCCGCGTTCATCCTCGGCAAGCCGGGGCTCGGCAAGTCCTCGCTGGTGCGACGGATGGCGACGGGGCTCGCCGGCTACGGCGTGATGCCGCTCGTGCTCGGCGACCTGAAGCCCGACCACGTCGACATGATCACGGCCCTCGGGGGCCAGGTCATCTCGCTGGGACGCGGCCGCGGCTACCTCAACGTGCTCGACCCCGGCGAGGCGACGGCAGCTGCGAAGCGACTCAGAGCCCACGGCTTCGAGGCCGAGGCCAGCCAGGTGCTCGCCGACGCCCACGGTCGCCGGCACACGATGGTCGCCGCCCTCCTCACGATCATGCGCCTCCAGCCGCCCAGCGACCGCGAGGAGACGATCATCGACCGCGCCCTCAAATGGCTCGACGAGCACCACGACGGGGTGCCCGTGCTCGGCGACCTCCTCGAGGTCGTGCAGGCAGGGCCACCGGAGGTGCGTGCGGTTGCGCTCGACCGAGGAGACGACAGCCGGTACAAGGCGATCACGGAAGACCTGGAGGCGTCGCTCATCGGGCTCGTCGGGGGCGGCAGGCTCGGCGAGACCTTCTCGCGGCAGACCACCAACCCCATGCGGCGTGACGCGCCCGTCGTCTACGACGTCTCCTCGATCGACGACTCCGACGTCGACCTGCAGGCCGCCGCGCTCCTCGCCTGCTGGTCCGCGGGGTTCGGCACCGTCAACGTCGCCAACGTGCTCGCGGACGCGGGACTCGAACCCCGACGGCACTACTTCGTCATCCTCGACGAACTGTGGCGAGCGCTTCGGGCAGGCAAGGGCATGGTCGACCGCGTCGACGCCCTCACCCGCCTCAACCGGCAGCGAGGAGTCGGCATGGCCATGATCTCGCACACCATGAGCGACCTCCTCGCCCTGCCCACCGAGTCGGAGCGGATGAAGGCGAAAGGCTTCGTGGAACGCGCCGGCATGGTCATCTGCGGCGGGCTGCCCGGGGCCGAGATGCCGCGCCTCACCTCAGCGGTGCCGCTGTCGCTCGCCGAGCAGGAGCTCCTCATCGGCTGGCAGGACCCACCCGCCTGGGACCCGACCAGCGGCCGGGAGGCCGAACCTCCCGGGCGAGGCAAGTTCCTCGTCAAGGTCGGCGGTCGGCCCGGGATTCCGGTCGACGTGCAGCTCACCGCCGCGGAAGCGAGCATCAACGACACCAACAAGCTCTGGCACGAGGCGAGCAGGGTGACCGGTGACGCTCCGGAAACGGGCCGCAAGCGCGAACCAGACCGGGGGAAGTCATGAGCGGACCGAGGAAGCGCGGGCCGGGCGGACTGGCCACAGAGACCGCCCTGCTCTGGGTCGCGCTCGGCACGGTCATCGTCGCCGTCGGCGGCACGAACCTCTGCGTGCGCGTCGCGAACACGGTCGATGGCACGGGGGCAGAACTGCCGGCCAACCTCTTCGCCCTGTTCTTCGACGTGCTGCGAGGCCGCGTCCAGTGGACGGAGACCGCGACGTGGCTCGCCGTCGTGATGGGTCTCGCGGTCCCGTTCGCGTGCTCTGCCCTGATGCTGATCACCCGCCGCCGAGCCGGCGCTCGCCGACTCGATCACGCCGCGGTCCTGCTCGGCCGGGGGAGGGAGATCGCAGCCATCAGCGCTCGCGGGGCCAGGGCCAGCAGCCGACGTCTCGGCGTCGACGGGCCGATCGGCGTGCGACTCGGCACGAGCATCCCGGGAGCTGCACCGGTGTATGCAGGGTGGGAGGACATGCAGGTCAACATCAGTGGCCCGCGCACCGGGAAGTCGACGGCCTTCGCCATCCCAGCTATCGTCGAGGCGCCCGGTGCGGTCATCGTCACGTCGAACAAGCGCGACGTCGTCGACGCGACGCGCGGGGTGCGAGCTGCAACGGGCCGCGTCTGGGTCTTCGACCCGCAGTCCGTAGCCGGTGAAGCCGCCCAGTGGTGGTGGGACCCGCTGAGCTACGTCACCGACGAGGTGCAGGCAGGCAAGCTCGCAGACCACTTCGCCAGCGGGTCGAGGGAGCCCGGTTCCAGGGCCGACGCGTTCTTCGACCCCGCCGCGAAAGACCTCCTCGCGGCGCTCCTGCTCGCCGGGGCGCTCGCGGGCAGACGCATCACCGAGGTGTATCGGTGGGTGACTCGACCGGGCGACGACGAAGCCGTCGGCATCCTGCAGGACAACGGGTTTCGGCTCATCGCCGACCAGCTCGAAGGGGTCATCAGCGCACCCGACAGGCAGCGCGGCGGCATCTACGGAACCGCCCAGCAGATGGCCTCGTGCCTGACCAGCAGGGCCCTCGCCTCCTGGATCACGCCGACAGCCGAACCCGACGGCCGACCGCGGTTCGACCCCCACCAGTTCGTGCGTGGCACCGACACCCTCTACTCGCTCTCCCGCGAGGGGCAGGGGAGCACGGGTCCCCTCGTCACCGCCCTCACCGTCGCCGTGGCGGAGGCGGCAGAAGAACTCGCGGCGGCATCACCGTCCGGTCGACTCGCCCGGCCCCTCCTTGGCGTGCTCGACGAAGCCGCGAACGTCTGCCGGTGGCGCACCCTCCCCGACCTCTACAGCCACTACGGCTCGCGTGGCATCGTGCTCATCACCATCCTCCAGTCCTGGTCGCAGGGCGTTGAAGTCTGGGGCGAGGGAGGTATGCGAAAGCTCTGGTCCGCCGCGAACGTCAAGGTCTACGGCGGTGGGGTCAGCGAGGCGGCCTTCCTCGAGGAGCTCTCCAAACTCGTCGGAGACCACGACAGGGAACTCTCCTCGCTGAGCTACGGCCGAGGCCACCGCACCGTCTCGAGGCAGCTCCACCGCGAACGCATCCTCGACGTCTCCGAGCTCGCCGCGCTCCCACGCGGGCGTGCCCTCGTCCTTGCATCCGGCGCGCGCCCGACCCTCATCAAGACCCGGTCGTGGATGCAGGGCCCGCACGCGTCCCGCATCCGCGCCTCGATCACGCGCCACGGCCCCGGCGAGGGTCCTGCCCCCAGCTTGGACGCACCCGCGCGCGCGGGGGAGCAGCGATGAGCGACGCGGAGACGCACCCAGGCGGCGAAGGCACGCCCTCCCGCCAGTTCGCGTGTCTCGACGACTTCGTGCGCCAGTTCGTGAGCCGATCGTGCGCCCGGCGGGTGGACGGGCGCACACGAGTCTGGTCGGCCCGCTGGTGGGACTCACCCGAAGCGGTGCTCCGCCTCCGCGGGCTCTGGCAGGCGTGGGAGGAGCTGAAGGACTCGCCAGGCGGGGCCTGTCTCTGGTTCCGGGACCACGCCGACTACCACCTCGGCGTGCTCTTCAGCCCAGACGGCCCCTTCGAGTCGAGCCCCGACGTGCGCGACAGCACCAACCGCCGCGGCGACGACCTGCCCTGCGCACCACCCCCGCCCGGACACGAGGCGACGCTGCGCGGCTGACGCATGACGCGGCAGAGCCGCCCGCGAGAGATCGCGGACGGCTCTGAGGTCGCTGCCGGTCGGCGGCAGCGCGATGAAACCTACGGCTGCAGGCGGTTCGGACCGCGGAAGAGGTACGTGACCTCGCGCAGCGTCGTCTGGTGCAGCATCAGCATCAGGATGCGCGCGAAGCCCATGCCGAACCCACCGTGAGGCGGCGCGCCGTAGCGGAAGAAGTCGAGGTAGAAGCCGAGCTCGTCGACCTCCATGCCCTTCTGCTTCGCCTGCTCCTCGAGCACGTCCACACGGTGCTCGCGCTGGGCACCCGTCGAGATCTCGACGCCGTTCCAGATGAGGTCGTAGCTCTTCGTGAGCGACTCGTCACCCTCGTGGCGCATGTGGTAGAACGGGCGAATCGACGCGGGGTAGTCCGTGAGGAACACGAACTCGTGGCCGAACGTCTCCTGCACGTGCGCCGCGATCTGACGCTCGCCCTCGGGGTCGAGGTCGAGGTCGTTGCGCTCCAGCTTGTGGCCACGCGCCTCGACGATCTCACGAGCCTCGAGCAGCGGGATGCGCGGGAACGGCAGCGACGGAACGACGATGTCGACGTCGAAGAGCGCCTTGATCTCCTCGCCGTGCGCATCCTTGACCGCATGCAGGCCAGCGACCATGAGCTGCTCCTGCATCTGCATGACGTCCTCGTGCGACTCGATCCAGCTCACCTCGGCATCGATGCCGGTGAACTCGGTCGCGTGGCGCGACGTGAACGAAGGGTCGGCGCGGAACACAGGCCCGATCTCGAAGATCTTGCCGAGGCCCGAGCTCATCGCCATCTGCTTGAAGAACTGCGGGCTCTGCGCGAGGTACGCGCTCGTCTCGAAGTAGTCGACCTTGAAGAGCTCCGCCTTCGACTCGGACGCCGACGCCATGAGCTTCGGCGTGAAGAGCTCGACGTAGCCGTTCTCCACCCAGTACGTGCGGAACGCGTGCGCGAACGTCGTCTGAATGCGGAAGATGAGGGCGTTGCGGGGGATGCGCAGGTCGAGGAAGCGCCAGTCGAGGCGCTTGTCGATCGACGTGTCCTCGGCGATGGGCGTCTCGGGGAGCGCTGCGGTCTCGACGACGATCTCGTCGACCTTGACCTCGAGCCCGCCGAGCTTCACGCGCTCGTCGGCCTTCTTCTGGCCGCGCACGGAGATGAAGCTGCCCTGCGCGAGGGCGGAGATCGTGTCGGAGATCGACTCACGCCCCTCGGCGCGCGGGTTCACGAGCTGGACGGCGCCGCTCTCGTCACGGAGGACGACGAACTGCACCTTCTTCTGGTCTCGAACCGTATCGACCCACCCCTGCACAAGCACGGGGCCGTCTTCGAGCGTGGAAAGGGAGGAGATGAGGGCGCGATCAGTCACCTGGCAAGGGTACCCGAGGCCAACGCGCGTGCGAGCGGGAAGAGAACAAGGCACGGCTTGGGTCGCGGATGCGCATCCTGTGCCTGAGTGTCGGTGGCGGTTCGTAGACTGGAACGCATGGCGGCACAGCGAATCCACCTCGTCCGCCACGGCGAGGTCGAAAACCCAAACGGGCTCCTCTACGGGCGGCTCCCAGGCTTCGGGCTCTCCGAGCTCGGCGCCCGCATGGCACGCGTGACCGCGGAAGACCTGCACGCCCGTGCCGTACCGGCAACCCGACTCGTCGTCTCTCCGCTGCAGAGGACCCGGGAGTCAGCGGCACCGATCGCCGAGCTGTTCGGGCTCGAGCCGGTCATCGACGAGCGCGTCATCGAGCCGACGAACGCGTTCGAGGGCAGGCGCATGACGGGCAAGTACGGCGCGCTGCGTCGCCCAGGATCGTGGCCGAAGCTCGTCAACCCGCTGCGCCCCAGCTGGGGCGAGGCGTACAAGTCCATCGTCGCCCGCATGCGCGAGGCGGTGCTCGACGGCGCAGAGCTCGCCGACGGCGGCGATGTTATCGTGGTCTCCCACCAGCTGCCGATCTGGATGGTGCACCGAGCGCTCTCGAAGGAGCCGCTCCCGCACAACCCGAAGCACCGGCGGTGCTCGCTCTCGAGCATCACGACGCTGGAATACCACCCCGCAACCGGCTTCGTGGAAGCCGACTACCGCGAACCGGCGGCGCAGGAACTCAGCGCCGCCACCGATGAGGGAGCCGTGTGACCATCCGCTCAGAGAGCGTGAAGACGTCGCGCTCTGCCCGACCCCTCCGCATCGCGTTCGCGTCGCTGGGCGTTGCGACGATGCTCCTGCTGGCCGCGTGCGCCCCGAGCGAGGACCTCGCCGATCAGGCACGCGATGCTGGAGCAGGCACCGTGGCGAGCGACGGCAGCTACGAGATCTTCCCCGAGGGTGAGCGCAAGGCTCCGATCGAGTTCGGCGGCGTCACCGAGTTCGGCGACGAGCTCTCGAGCGACGACCTCGTCGGCTCGGTCACCGTCGTGAACTTCTGGTACGCCTCCTGCCCGCCGTGCCGCCTCGAGGCGCCCGACCTGCAGGCGCTCTGGGAAGAGCGTCAAGACGACGGCGTCGAGTTCGTCGGCGTCAACATCTACGACCAGGCCGCCACCGCGAAAACCTTCGCCGAGACGCAGGGCATCACCTACCCGTCGATCCTCGACGTCGACGACGCGAGCGTTCGCCTCGCCTTCGCCGACAACGTGCCGCCTCAGGCCATTCCGTCGACGCTCGTGCTCGACGCCGAGGGCCGCGTGGCATCGGTGATCCGCGGACCCATCGACCCGTCGATCCTCGGCTCGATGATCACCGACACCCTCGCCGAGAGCAGCAAGTGACCACTGCCCTCTTCGCTGCATCCGCACTGACCGCCGTCGCACCCGGCAACGCGGTCGGCGAGACCATCGTGAGCGGGCAGCTGCTCTTCGCGATCCCCCTCGCCCTCCTCGCTGGCCTCATCTCCTTCGCGTCGCCCTGCGTGCTCCCGGTCGTCCCCGGATACCTCGGGCTCGTCGGGGCTGTCGCTCAGGATGCGCCAGCCAAGAGCACCTCGCGCACCCCGATCGGAGCAGTGGCCACAGGGGGCACCGGAGGAGGCGCGGCAGCTGCTGCAGCAGCGATGGGCGGCGGCTCGAGCACAGGCTCCTCCGCAGCGTCGACCGCGCCCGCGAAGCCCTCCCTCATCACCCGTCTCACCACCGGCCGAGGCCGGGTCGCGTTCGGGGCGACCCTGTTCGTGCTGGGGTTCTCCGTCATCTACGTGCTCTCCGGCGCAGCGTTCGGGCAGATCGGCATCTGGCTGTTGGAGTACCAGGGCGCAGTCATGCGGGTGCTCGGCGCGATCGTCATCCTCATGGGTGTCGTCTTCATCGGCCAGGTGTCGTTCATGCAGCGCACCGCGCGCCTGAAGTTCGCCCCATCCGGGTTGCTGGGTGCACCGCTGCTTGGCGTGGTCTTCGGCATCGGGTGGACCCCGTGCCTCGGCCCGACGCTCGCCGCGATCATGGCCCTCGGGGCGCAGACGGCCTCCCCGTCCAGGGGCGCCCTGCTCGCGTTCTTCTACTGCGTCGGGCTCGGCCTGCCGTTCATCCTCATCGCACTCGGGCTCGGCCGCGTGACCACGGGAGTCAACTGGCTCCGCAAGCACATCCGAACCATCAACCTGATTGGCGGAGGCCTCCTCATCGTCCTCGGATTCCTGATGCTCATCGGCGTCTGGCAGCAGATCATGTTCGCGTTCGCCGCGATGCTCCCCGGTTATGTCGCGCCCCTCTGATCACTTCGACGCGGGCAAGGTCGGCTTCGAAGCCCGCGATCGCGATCCGAAGAAGACCGCACGCACCCGAGCGTCCACGCCGGGCGCGCCAGGCGGCGTCAAGAAGCCTGGCCGCGCGTCCGCGCTCGTCGCCTGGCTGCGCACCGCCTGGCGTCAGCTCACGAGCATGCGCACGGCGCTGCTCCTGCTCCTGCTCCTCGCGATCGCGGCCGTGCCCGGCTCGCTCGTGCCGCAGCGCTCGAGCGACCCCAACGGCGTCATCGTCTACCAGGACACGTACCCCGACATCGCGCCGTTCCTTGACGACATCGGCATGTTCGACGTCTACAGCTCGCCGTGGTTCACCGCCATCTACCTGCTGCTCTTCGTCTCGCTCATCGGCTGCATCATCCCGCGCATCAAGCACCACTGGGACGCACTGCGCTCGAAGCCCCCGAAGACCCCGGCGCGCCTCTCCCGCCTCGACGCCTACTCGACGCAGGTGCTCGACGCCTCCCTCGACCCGAAGCGCGGTGCCGTCATCGACGAAGCCGCGAAGGTGCTGCGCGAGAAGAGGTACCGCACGGTCATCTTCGACGACGGCCGACGCGGGGTCTCGGTCTCCGCAGAGCGCGGATACATGCGCGAGACCGGAAACCTGGTCTTCCACTCCGCCATGGTCGGCATCATCGTCGCAGTCGGCATCGGCGGCGGCTACACCTGGTCGGGACAGCGGGTGCTCGTCGAAGGCCAGACCTTCGTGAACGGGCTCGTCAGCTACTCGTCGTTCAACCCGGGCCGCTTCTTCACCCCGGACGCGCTCGCGCCGTTCTCCATGCGCCTCGACTCCTTCGACATCACGTACGAGGAAGAGAACCAGAACGCCATCGGGCAGGCCACCGACTACGCGGCGAACGTCACCGTCAACACGCCGGGCGGCGAAGCCAGAAGCGAGACCGTCCGCGTCAACGACCCCCTTCGCTTCGCCGGCACCGACAGCTACCTCCTCGGCAACGGGTACGCCCCGGAGATCACCGTGCGAGACCCAGACGGCAACGCCGTGTTCTCCGACTTCGTGCCGTTCCTCCCGCAGGACTCCTTCCTCACCTCCATGGGCGTCGTGAAGGTGCCGGATGGACTCGACGAGCAGATCGGCATGCTCGGCTTCTTCTACCCGTCGGCGGTGGAGCTCGAGTCGGGTGCCCTCACCTCCAACCACCCGGACCTCCGCGACCCGATGCTGACCCTCAACGTCTACTCGGGCGACCTCGGCCTCGACGAAGGGGTGCCGAGGTCCGTCTACACGCTCGACACCGACACGCTCACACCGATCGCCGCACGCGATCTCGACGTCAAGCCCATCGAGCTGCGCCCCGGCGAGACCGCCGAGCTCCCGAACGGCCTCGGCACCATCGAACTCGGCGAGGTTCCCCGCTACGCCTCGTTCGACGTGCACGACGACCCGACGCAGATCCCGGTCCTCATCTTCGCCGTGCTCATCATCGGCGGCCTCTTCACGTCACTGCTCGTGCCACGGCGACGCCTGTGGGTGAAGGCCACCACGCGAGCCGACGGCACCGTGCTCGTCGAGTACGCGGGCCTCGCCCGCGGAGACGATCCGCAGCTGGCAGCGGCCGTCAACGATCTCCTCGACCTGCACACCAGAAAAATCGTAGGCTTAGCCGAACCCGCGTCGCCGGCCCGCGACTCCGGGGGCTCGCAACGAACCGAGCCCACCCGAAGCTCAGAACCCGGCGCCGGCAACCAAGGCGCGGCGCTCGCCTCTTCTCCCACTCAGGAAGCTCCATGATCGAAACGCTGTCCAGCTGGTCGAACCTGCTCCTCTACATCGCAATAGCGGTGTACTCGATCGCGTTCATCGCGTTCTCCATGGATCTGGCGGGACGCAGCGCGCGGGCCGCCGAACGCACCGAGCGGCAGTCCGCCGTCGGTGCCACCGCCGCACGTCGCAACACGCTTGTAGGTGCGGCCGCCGGTCCGGCGGGGGCAAGCACGTACGACGCGGCCGCGCGCGAGCGAGAGATGGCCGAACCGGCCACCTACACGACGGACGATCCCGCGAGCTCCGTCTCGCTCGCATCCACTCGCACCGAATCGGGTGACGCCTGGCGCGACACGCGGGCAACGCCGTCGCTGCGCATCGCCATGTGGCTCACCGTCGCAGCCTTCCTCGTGCACCTCGCCGCCACGGTCCTTCGCGGCATCGCCGCCGACCGTGTGCCCTGGTCGAACATGTTCGAGTACTCGATGACCTCGACGCTGCTCATCGTGCTCGTCTTCCTGCTCGCCCGCTTCTGGGCGGACGTGCGCTTCCTCGGCACCTTCATCACGGGCTTCACCGTCATCACCCTCGGCATCGCCACGCTCGGCTTCTACGTCGACGTCGTGCCGCTCGCCCCGGCGCTCCAGTCGGTGTGGCTCGTCATCCACGTCTTCGTCGCCTCCCTCGCCACCGGATGCCTCGCCATCGGCGCGGGCCTGAGCGTCGCGCAGCTCCTGCAGACGCGTCGCGTCGCCCGCGTGCGCGCCGGCCTCCCGTCGCGCCTCAAGCTCCTCTCCGCGCTGCCGGACGCGGTGCGCCTCGAGAACCTCGCCTACCGCATCAACATCGTCGGCTTCATCCTCTGGACCTTCACCCTCATGGCTGGTGCGATCTGGGCAGAACGCGCTTGGGGTCGCTACTGGGGCTGGGACACCAAGGAGGTGTGGACCTTCATCATCTGGGTGGTCTACGCCGGGTACATCCACGCCCGCGCGACGCGCGGCTGGCGCGGGTCACCCTCCGCGTGGCTCGCCATCGCCGGGTTCGCGACGGTCATGTTCAACTTCGGCGTCGTGAACGTCTTCTTCAAGGGCCTGCACGCCTACTCGGGCCTGTAAGTCACCGCCGTCCCGTCAGCGGCGGTCGGCCGTACAGGGTTCAGTAGCCGTTGCGCCCAGCTGACGCGGTCAGCAGAGCGTGGCAGCGACTGATGCGGGCGCGCCACCAGTCCTGACGAACGGACGGTGACGCCAGGCGCTCGAGCGCGGCCTCGTCGATCGCGACCGGGGTGAGCGGGATGCGCCCGGCGCGAGGTCGGAGCGGCTCCGCCACGACGTCATCCGCGAGGAGCGACGCCGTGCCGAGACCTGCGTCGTGTCGCGGCTCGGGCAGGGCTGCGACCAGTTGCGCGCCCATCGCGATGCCCACGGATGAGTCGAGGGCACTCGACACCGTGGCCGGGAGCCCTGTCGCGCGCACGATCTCGGCGGCGCGGCGAACGCCTCCCAGGGGCTGCATCTTCACGACGATCACGTCGGCCGCGCCGAGACGCGCGACTTCGAGCGGGTCCTCTGCCTTGCGGATGGACTCGTCGGCGGCGATCGGCACGGCGATTCCCTCGGCGACGAGGCGCCGCCGAAGCTGCACGAGCTCCGCGGCGGTCGAGCAGGGCTGCTCCGCGTACTCGAGGTCGAAGCGAGCGAGCACGCGGAGGGCCTGGACCGCCTCGTCGACCGACCAGCCGCCGTTCGCGTCGACGCGCAGCCGTGCATCCGAGCCCAGTCGCTCGCGGACCCCTCGCACCCTGGCGACGTCGTCGGCGAGCGCCTGCCCGCGCTCGGCGACTTTGATCTTCGCCGTCCGGCAGCCATCGAAGCGGGCAAGCACGCTGTCGAGCTTCGACGTTTCGACGGCGGGCACGGTCGCGTTGACCCACACCTCCCCGTCAGAGCGCCGGGGCAAGGAGGCGTCGAAGCCGAACTCGAGGGCGGCGCGCAGCCAGTTCGCGGCCTCCGCGTCTTCGTACTCGAGGAACGGCGAGAACTCGCTCCAGGCCTGGGTGCCGCGGATGATCGCCGCTTCCCGCGCATCCACGCCCCGGAAGCGCGTCACCAGGGGGAGCGTCACGATGTGCGTGCGGGCGAGGAGCTCGTCCAGGTCGGGCAGCTGCATGCGCCCATTCTCTCGCTCTTCTCGATGGCTGGCGCGGCGGCCACTGGTCCGAGCCGCAGCTGCTGGTTCGTGCCGCTGTCGCGCCGGACGGGAACAAGCGGTCGAGCTGGGTGCGATCCGTCCGGATCGCGCTAGGCTGGGGCATCGATCCGTCACACCGGACGCGAAACCCTTATGTCTACGAATCTCTCCAGCCCCGCACCTCGCTTCAGCCCGCCGCCGGCTGACGAGGACTTCGACGACGGCCTCCTCGGCCCGGCGCCGGAGGCGCGTCAGCCCGCGCGCTCTGCGTCTGTCGTCCGCAAGCCGGGATACGACAAGCCCCAGCATCGGCACGGCACGGTCGTCCAGCGCACCTGGTACGAGATCGCGTTCAACCCGCGACGTTGGTCGGCAGGGCACTGGGCGTTGCTCGGCGTGCTCATCACGGTGCTGGCGGACGTGTTCGTGTTCTTCTACGCGTCGAACCTGTTCGGCATCGACCGCAAGTTCGAGATCGAGATGTGGCTGCTCACGGCGGGAATCGCCGGATTCCTGACGATCGCTCTTGCGCTCTGGGGCATCATCTTCAACAGCGCGAGGGGAGCTGCGATCTTCGCGCTCATCCTCGGCTTGCCGTTCGGTGCGCCGCCAGCGTGGCTGGTCGGCAACACGCTGGTCCAGCTCATGGCAAACGGCGGCACGCTGCCTGTTGCGCCGCCTCTCTGGTAGTTCCTGACGGAACGGGGCGTTCCCCGTGGGCTGCTCGTCTGGTCGCGGCCGCGAGTCGGTTAGCGTTGGGGCATGACTGCCTTCGTCTCCGAACTCTTCGACGCCGAGCGCTGGCGCACCGTCCCGGGCTTCGAGGAGCTCACCGACCTCACGTATCACCTGGATGTGACGGGGCGCATCGCCCGTGTCGCCTTCAACCGGCCTGAGGTCCGCAACGCGTTCCGGCCGCAGACGGTCGACGAGCTGGCGCGGGCGCTCGATGACGCGCGCATGAACCCGCGCGTCGGGGTGGTGCTGCTGACCGGCAACGGGCCGAGCCCGAAGGACGGCGGCTGGGCGTTCTGCTCGGGCGGCGACCAGCGCATCCGCGGTCGCGACGGGTACAAGTACGCCGACGGCGAGACGCGTGACACGATCGACGCGGCCCGCAACGGGCGCCTGCATATCCTCGAGGTGCAGCGTCTCATCCGCTTCATGCCGAAGGTCGTCATCGCGGTCGTCCCCGGCTGGGCGGCGGGCGGCGGCCACTCGCTGCACGTGGTCTGTGACCTGTCTATCGCGTCGCGCGAGCATGCGAAGTTCAAGCAGACGGATGCGGACGTCGGGTCGTTCGATGCCGGATACGGCTCCGCGTACTTCGCGAAGCAGGTGGGGCAGAAGTTCGCGCGCGAGGTGTTCTTCCTCGCGGAGGAGTACTCGGCGGATCGAGCCATGGAGATGGGCACCGTGAACCGGGTTGTGCCGCACGCGGAGCTCGAGGTCGAGGCGGTGCGCATGGCGGAAACGATCCTGACGAAGTCGCCGACGGCGATCCGCATGCTGAAGTTCGCGTTCAACGCCGTCGACGACGGCCTCGTGGGTCAGCAGGTGTTCGCCGGCGAGGCGACCCGTCTCGCCTATGGAACCGATGAGGCCGTCGAGGGGCGTGATTCGTTCCTCGAGAAGCGTGAGCCCGACTGGTCGCCGTTCCCGTGGCAGTTCTAGCGCCGGCCGGCTGGTCCGGGTCGGCGGCGGGGTCCTCGCGATGACGGCTGGATCGTCGGGCGCCGCGGGCCTGCGGCGGCTCGTTCGCGTGGATGCGCGCGACCCGGCCGCCGTCACGGCGGCGCTCGAGGGAGCCCTGGATGGCGAGGGACCCGCCGTCCTGCCGACTGCCGGCCCGGGGGTGACCGCGGATACCTCGGCGGCCGCGTCCACCTCGGATTCCGGCGGTTCCGACGGCGGCGCCCTTCAGCGCGTGCCGACCGACGTGGTGCTCGTCATCGAGACGAGCGGCTCGACGGCCGAGCCGAAGCGGGTCATGCTCACGGAACGCGCACTGCGCGCGTCCGCGGCGGCCACGTACGCCAGGTTCGATGAGCTCTTCGGCGCCCCCGGCCAGCCAGCCGAGGTCACTCGACAGTGGCTGCTGACCCTGCCCGCCTCCTACGTGGCGGGAGCTCAGGTGCTCATGCGGTCGATGCTCGCTGGAACCGAGCCTGTTGTGCTCGGCGACGAGCACTTCACCGCAGAGGGCTTCGCGCGCGCGGCGGGTGAGCTGACCGCCGAGCGGCGCTACGTGTCGCTCGTCCCGGCGCAGCTCTCGCGACTGCTCGACGCCGCGGAGACCGAGGCGGCGGCTGGTCCGGTCGCGGGCGCCGTCGCGCGCTTCGACGCGATCCTTGTCGGTGGGCAGGCGCTGCCGCCCTCGCTTCGGTCGCGGGCACGGGACCTCGGCTGGAACCTCGTGACGAGCTACGGCTCGAGCGAGACGAGCGGCGGCAGCCTCTACAACGGGGAGCCGCTCGACGGGGTCAAGGTGCGGATCCGCGACGGCGAGGTGCAGCTGGCGGGCCCCGTGCTGTGCGCTGGCTACCTCGGTGATCCGCGCAGGACCGCGGAGGCGTTCGTCGAGGACGACGGGGAGCGCTGGTACCGCACGAGCGACGGAGGGCGGCTCGAGATCGACGAGGCGACGGGCCGCGAACGGCTCGTGGTGACGGGCCGACTCGACAACGTCATCGTCTCCGGTGGGGAGAAGGTGCTCCTCGACCGGGTCGAGGGCATCGTGCGCCGACTGCCCGGCCTCGAGGGGGCCGTCGTCGTCGCCGCGCCGTCTGAGCAGTGGGGGCAGGTGCCAGCGCTGGTGGTCGAGGCGTCGGCCTGGGCGCCTGACACGCCCTTGCCCGATGTCGGGGCGACGTTGCTGGATGCACGTGCGCTCGCGGACGAGGGGCGTTGGCGCTCCGTTCGCGAGGCGACGGCGGCCGCCGGCCGTGCGGCGCGTCCGGCGCTCCTCGTGATCGCACCGAGCATCCCGCACCTGCCCAGTGGGAAGCCGGACCGTCGTTCGTTGGAGGACCTGGTCGCGCGGCTCTCCCACGGAGGTGCCGACGAGGTCTGAGCCTGGAGATCGACTTACCCGGGTTGCGGCGAACGATCGCCGGGCGCTCGGCGGAGTCAGGCCTCTGGGGTGTGCTTCGGCGTGCGGTTGGCGGCGGCCGAGCGTCGGCGGACGAAGAGTGCCGTGCCTAGTGCGGCTCCGAGCAGGACCAGCACGCCCGCAATGACAAGTGGTGCGGTCGGTGCGGTCGGTGCCGGGGCTGTCGGCTGGGCGGTGGCGGTCGCGCTCGCCGTGGCAGTCGGCGCGGTCGCCTCGGGCGTGCCCGGTTCGAGGCTCGTTCGCAGCGCGGCTCCCACGGTCTCCGCGAGGTAGGCGACACCGGCCTCGTTGGGATGCAGCGCGCCGAGCTTGAGGGATGCACCGGGTGTGGTCGGCGTCCCCTCGCCCGGTTCCAGCGTGATGCCGTTCATGTACGAGTCCGTGGTCGTGCAGGCGGAGTGGGCGGCCGTCGCCTCGAGGGTGGAGATGAAGGTGGCGCCGCTGGCCTCGGCCGCCGTCTGTATGGCCGCGTCGAGGTGCGCTTCCGTCTCGTGCAGGTATGCGGTGTCGACGTCGGTGAACGGGAAGGAGTTCTCCGGGTAGCCGGCCGCGGTGAAGGCGGGGGAGAAGCAGCCTCCGACCGGAGTGTTCGTGGGGTCCGGGGTGATGGCGGGGTACCCGACGACGACGATCTCGGCGTTGGGTGCCTTCTCGGTGACGAGGGCGAACGTCGACGCCAGCGCAGGGGCGACCAGCGAGTCGATGCGGTCCTTCAGGGTGTCGACTTCGACGCCTCCTCCGCTGACGACGTACTTCGAACGGCAGTTGGGCGTGGTCTGATCGGCGACGAGGGGTCCGAGGGAGCTCGCTGCGATGCACGATGCGGCGATGTCCGAGAACTGCAGGTCGTTCCCGCCGATCGACAGGGTGACGATCTCGGTCGTGGCGGAGAGGCTCGCCGACTGCACTGGCGCGCTCGCACCGGCCGCGGTGACCTGCTCGACATCGCGGATGTCGGCGGTGACGGCGCCGCTGCACGTGCGGTCGTCGAGGGTCAGGCCGAGCGATTCGGCGATGCGGTGCGGGTAGTTCGCGAGTGCCTGGAAGCAGCCGGCGGCTGGCTCCTCGCTGAACGGCTCGAGGCCGAAGCCGGCGGAGTACGAGTCGCCCAGGGCGACGTACTCACGCCCCTGCGTGCCTCCGCTCACCGTCGGATCGCCGAGGGGCGCCGCGAGGGCCCCGGGAGCAACGAGCAGGACGATGCCTGCGGCCGCGAGGCAGACGGCCGCCGCGCGAACGCGTGATCGGGAAGTCATGGATCTCCTGTGAAGCGGGCGTCGATCGGGGGCGGGGAGGTGGTGGTCTCATAGTGCCACCGTGATGCTGGCCGAGAACGGGATGGCGAGCTCGCTTCTCGGGGTCGCCGACCGTCGTCGTCGGGATGCGGGCCGCGCGCCGCCCTCTAGAATCGCTCCGTGGCGCAGAAACAGAAGCAGAGACAGCGGAAGCAGCAAGCGAACCCGACGCAGCGGCCCCGGCCGAAAGCCGGCGAGGTGCGCAAGCTGGATGCGCGCGCCTGGATCTCCGGTGCCCGGCTGCGCACGCTCCCGCTCGCCATCGCCCCGGTGCTGCTGGGCACGGCCGGCGCCATCGTCGACGGGCCGCTCGGCGAGTACCACTGGGTGCGCGCGCTCGCCTGCCTCGCGGTCGCCCTGTGCCTGCAGATCGGCGTGAACTACGCGAACGACTACTCCGACGGCATCCGCGGCACGGATGCCTACCGCGTCGGCCCCGCCCGTCTGACCGGTTCGGGCCTCGTCGACCCGAAGCGCGTGCGACTCGTCGCCTTCATCTTCTTCGGCCTCGGCGCCCTCGCAGGTCTCTTCCTGGTCGTCACTTCCGGACAGTGGTGGCTGCTGGCCGTCGGCGCGGTCGCGATCCTGGCGGCCTGGTTCTATACGGGTGGCAAGCGTCCGTACGGATACGCGGGGCTCGGCGAGGTGTTCGTCTTCGTGTTCTTCGGCCTCGTCGCGACCGCCGGCACGACGTTCGTGCAGATCGGCAGCGTCTCCACGAACGTGTGGATCATGGCAACCGCGATCGGCCTCTTCTCCTGCGCTGTGCTCATGGTCAACAACATCCGCGACATCGAGCAGGATCGCCTCGCCGGCAAGCGCACGCTTGCTGTGCTCGTCGGCCCGGTCGTCTCGCGCTGGCTCTTCGGCGTCTTCACGCTGGCGCCGTTCGTGCTCGCCATCCTCTTCGCCATCGCCTACCGCAACGCGATCTTCACGTTCTTCGCCCTGCTGCTCGCCGCTCCCGCGGTCCTCATCACAGCGACGGCCCGCAAGCCGAAGGAGCTCATCCTCGCGCTCATGCTGACGAGCTTCGCGACGCTCGCCTACGCGCTGCTGCTCGGCTTCGGCATCGTGTTCAGCGGATACGTGCGCTAGCTGTTCGGCGAGTGCTGCGGCGAAGAGTCGGGCGTCTGCTCTTCACCGGAGTCCACCTTGGCTGGCTCAGTCTCGTCAGTCTCGGTGCCTGGCTCGGCCGCGGCGGTTTCAGCGGTGGAGTCCAAGGCCGCGTCCTCGTCCTTGTCGTCGGCGGTGCGCGCGTCCTTGCGCTCGGTGAGGCGCTGTAGGTCGTCGCCCATCTGCTGGCGTGTGCCGCGCAGGAAGATGACGGAGATGCACGCGCTGATGACGGCGCCGACGAGGGCGCCGGCCAGCCAGTTCCACTGCCAGGCGGGCAGGGCCAGCATGACCACGGCGAATGGCACCGCGAACGCGAGCAGTCTGATGACGGAGTAGACAAGCCAGGCGCGCTTCGAGTTCATCCGGCAATTCTACGAGCGGGCGGGTGAGCCCGGGTTCGCCCAGAGCACAGACGCCACCAGGTCGGGTGGAGGCAAGTCGCGTATCCTCGGGGAACCATGTCTCGCCTCCTCATTACTGCCGCAGTCATCGTCGTCGCGGTGACCATCTTCGCCGTGGTCGATTGCGCGATGACGGACGCAAAGCGCACTCGCGCGCTCCCGAAACCCGTCTGGGTTGTCGTGGTCTTGCTGGTTCCCGTGGTCGGCCCGCTCCTGTGGCTGTTCTTCGGCAAGGTGCGCGGCAACGCGGCCGCCGTGAAGCCCGTGCAGACGACGCCGGATGACGACGAGACGTTCCTCAAGTCCATCGGCATCGAGTCCGACAGCGAGGAGCGCATCCGCAAGCTGGAGGAAGAGCTGAAGGCGCTCGACGACGTGGAGTTCCCGGCCGCCGCGCCGAAGGGCCCCGTCACCGAAGGCGGCGCCGCGACGGCGCTGGAGGATGCTGCAGACGAGCCCGTGAAGGGCGAGCGGACCTCGAAGGCTGACAGGACCGAGAAGCCCGCCAAGCCGGAGCTCGGCGGCAAGAAGCCGCGCAAGGGCGAAGCAGGCGACGCCGGGCATGACGGCGAGCCCATCGAGCACAAGGACGACTGGACTCAGGGCGACGGGTCGTCCCGTGCCTGATCGGCACGCCGACCCCGAACCTCCCCACTCGCAGCGCCCCGCAGGGGGCGATGCGTCGGCTGTCTCAACGCCGGTGCCCGCCTCGCTGCCCCGCACCGGAAACCCGGCCACCGACTTCAGCCTCGACTTCCTCGCCCAGCTGGTCCAGCGCGGGGTCACTGACCTCGTCGTCTGCCCAGGGTCTCGCTCGCAGGCGCTGTCGCTGGTCGCGGCCGAACTGGAACGTGTCGGCGCGGTCCGGCTGCACGTTCGCATCGATGAGCGCTCCGCTGGCTTCTTCGCGCTCGGCCTCGCTGCCGAGACCGGGCGAGCGGTCCCCGTCATCACGACGTCAGGGACAGCGGTCGCCAACCTGCTCCCGGCCATGCTCGAGGCGTTCCATGCCACCGTGCCGCTGGTCGCCGTCACCGCGGACCGCCCCGAGGAGCTCCTCGGCATCGGTGCCAACCAGGCGACGACGCAGCCGGGCATCTTCGGCCCCAACGTTCCGCACGAGGCCGTGCAGGCGCCGGTCGGGGCCCCGGATGAGGCGCCGCTCGCAGAGCGCCTTGCGATCCGTGCAGCTGACACGCGCGGGCCGCTGCACCTGAACCTCGCGTTCCGCGACCCGCTGAGCGTTGCCGTTCCGGAACTGGACGAGTGGGCCGCCGCCGCTCCCGATGACCGAGCCGCGGCCGACCAAGGCCGAGCCGCAGCAGTCCAGGGGGACGCGGCCGACACGCTCGACATCGAGGCGGCGGACTGGCCCCGCACGCTTGTCATCGCAGGCGCCGCTGCCGGCCCTGAGGCGGAGAAGGTCGCGCACGAAGGTGGCTGGCCGCTCATCGCGGAGGCCACGAGCGGTTCGCGCTACGGGCGCAACCTCGTGCTCGCCTACCGTCAGCTGCTCGGCGCGACCTCCCCGCGCCCAGACCTCCGCGACACGATCGAGCGGGTGCTGGTCTTCGGCCACCCGACGCTCAGCCGCGAGATTCCCCAGCTCATCGCACGCGACGACGTCCACGCCGTGGTCGTCGGCCCGACCGGTGGTGAGCCGTACAACCCGGCGCACGCGGTCGCCGCGCACGTCGACGCCGTGCGCGTGCATCCGGTGCCGCCCGCTGATGCGGATGCGAGAACCGAATCCCGCGCCTGGCTCCGCGAGTGGGTGCTCGCGAGTCGAGCGCTGGTGGAGGCGGGCGCCGAGCAGACCCCGGCGCCCGACATCGAGGCGTCCCGTTCCAGCGACACCGCGGTGCGGGGTCGCTTCGCGAAGCAGGAACTGGCGGTCGCTCGCACCAAGGTCGACCGGCGGATGCTCGCGGAGGCGGTGTGGAGCGCGACGTGGCCGCATGACCGGCTGGTCCTCGGAGCGTCGACGCTCATCCGCTCGCTCGACGCCCAGGTGGCCGGGAAGCCCATCCGGGTCCACGCCAACCGCGGTCTCGCGGGCATCGACGGCACGATCGCGACGACCCTTGGAGTCGCCGTCGGCAGCCAGCTCGGCGGTCCGGTGTCAGCCCAGGGTGGCGTGACGCGTGCCCTCATCGGCGACCTCACGTTGCTGCATGACGCGTCATCGCTGCTTATCGGGCAGGGGGGCGAGTGGGCTCCCCGTGTGCAGCTCATCGTCGGCAACGACGGCGGGGGCACCATCTTCGACGACCTCGAGGTGGCTCGAACCGCCGCCGTCGAGGCGCACACGCGGGTGCTCTACACGCCCACCAGGGTCGACCTCGAGGCGCTGGCAACCGCGTACGGCTGGAGCTACTGCCGAGCGGAGACCCGCGCGGACCTCCAGGGCGCGCTCGTCTCGCGCGAGCACGAGCGCATCCTCATCGAGGTGCCGCTGCCTCGCGGCTGACGGCCGGAGCACGCACGCGGCGCACCGTGTCGCCGCGGTCTAGGCGGGTGGAAGATCGCCGTCCATGACGACGGACTGCGTTCCCGCATCCCACGCGAAGGTGGCGACCGACTCGCCAGTCGGTGCGGCGTTGGGCTCGCCGGGCAGCGGGTACCGGTAGGTGACCGTGATCAGGGTGTCGGAGAGCTGCCCGATCTCAGGGGAGAAGCCGTACGCGTCCGCCGTCGCCGTGCCGACGTACTCACCGCCGTGGAAGAGCAGGATGTGGTGCGGGGTGGATGCGGTCCCGCCCTCGAGCGTGACGACGACGTAGGAGAGTGGCGCGCACGCATCCCAGGTCTCGCGGTCGGGTTCGGCCGCAACCCACGGCAGGTCAGGGAAGTCCGGATATGCCTCGACTTGGGGCAGTGCGGTTTCGAGGGCCTCGGCCTGTGTCGAGTCCGCGCAGGAGGTCTCCGGCGCGGGCGCTTCGCTCGGCTCGCTCTCGGGGGTGGGCGTCGTCGTGGCGGTCACGGTGACCGTGGCGGCCGGAGTCGTCTCAGCGGTCGGTGGCGTTGCGGTCGCGGCGCACGCGCTGATGCCGAGGGATGCGGCGGCGAGGAACGCGAAGCTGGCGGGGATGCGTGCTGATCGTGGGATTCGCATGGTGGAGCCCTCCTCAGTCGACATTCCCGAAGGCTAATGAGCGAGGCTTGACGGATCCAGGGAGTGCATATGTCAGGACATATGCTGGTCTGGCACGTCCAACGATGATTCCGGAGGAACGATGGCCCCCTCATCCACGAACCCAGAGGCACCCGCGGCTGCGGACGGTGCCATGAACTTCCACACGAGGAAGTGGGTGCGCCCCGAAGACCTCAACGCGAACGGCACGCTCTTCGGCGGCAGCCTGCTGCGCTGGATCGACGAAGAGGCCGCGATCTACGCGATCATCCAGCTCGGCAACTACCGGTGCGTGACGAAGTACATCTCGGAGATCAACTTCGAGGCGTCGGCCGAACAGGGTGACCTCATCGAGATGGGCCTCGTCGCGACCCACTTCGGGCGCACCTCCATGACGATGCGAGCCGTCGTGCGCAACATGATCACGCGCCGCACGATCCTCTCCATCGAGAAGATCGTCTTCGTGAGCCTCGGCGACGAGGGCATCCCCGAGCCGCACGGCTACTCGACCATCACCTACGCCCGCGACCGGATGCCGACGACGCACCCGAAGACCGGCACCATCGCGGTCCCGACGGCGGGCGAGGAGCGACGCTGATCACGCACAGGAGGGCACCCGGTCTCCCGAGTGCCCTCCTCGTGCAGCTGAACCGCTGCGCTACTGGTTGCCGACCTGCTTGTCGGCCGCGTCCCTGGCGCCCTTGATCTGGTCGGTGAACTTGTCTCCGGTGGCCTTCTGGGCCGCATCCGCGACGCCGTCGAGGATCTTGTCGCTCACGTCCTCTGCCTGCTCGCTCTTCAGTGCTTCGGTGACTCGCGGGTCCTTCAGGAACTCCTGCGCCTTGCCGGTGATGTCTTCGATGCCCATGTGGTTCTCCCTCGCTCGAGCGCCGCTCCCGCTCCGTCGTGGAAGCCGTCGCGGTGCCAAAGCCTAGTGCCAGGCGGTGGCGCTAGCCTGGTCTCATGCCTCACTTCACCACCGAAGACGCCGCAGTGCTGCGCGTTGCCCCCGACTTCGATCTTGGCTCGATCGACCCGGACTCGACCCCAGGTTTCACCGGCAAGAAGGCAGACGCAGCCGCCCTGTTCACGGAGCACGACGAGGAGATCGCCGAGCTGCAGGAGCGCATGTTCGCGAACGCGCGCGTCGGCCGGGCGGCGCCCTCGGTGCTGCTCCTGCTGCAGGGCATGGACACGTCCGGCAAGGGTGGAATCGTGCGTCACGTCATCGGTGGGGTCGACCCGCAGGGCGTGCAGATCGCCTCGTTCAAGGCGCCGACGCAGGAGGAACGCGGGCAGGACTTCCTCGTGCGCATCCGCGAGCAGCTGCCCGCTGCAGGCAAGATCGGCGTCTTCGACCGATCACACTACGAGGACGTCCTCATCCAGCGCGTTCGCGCGTTCGCGCCGCCGGAGGAGATCGAGCGGCGTTACGGGGCGATCGTCGACTTCGAGGACGAGCTTGCCGCGTCCGGGACGAAGCTCATCAAGGTGATGCTGCATATCTCGAAAGGCGAGCAGGGGGCTCGCCTCGCGGAACGGCTCGAGCGTCCGGACAAGCACTGGAAGTACAACCCCGGTGACGTCGATGAGCGCCTCCTCTGGGACCAGTACCAGGATGCCTACGAGATCGCGCTGCGACGCACGTCGACAGAGACGTCGCCGTGGTACTGCGTTCCCGCGAACAGGAAGTGGTTCTCGCGGCTTGTCGTGAAGGGGCTGCTGCTGGATGCGCTGCGCGGCTTCGACCTGCAGTGGCCGGCTGCGGACTTCGACGTCGAGGTCGAGAAGCGGCGTCTGGCGGAGAGCGCCTAGCTCTCGCGCCGCTCCGCGGCCGAGGGATGCGCCAGGGGTGCCAGGGGCGGGCCGGGACGCGCAGTCAGTCGGCGAACTCGGGCGGCCAGACGAGGCTGAAGCGTTCGAGGACGATCTCGTGCTCCGGGGTGAACGCTCGACCGGCGGCGGCGCGCGTGCGCTCCCAGTAGCGACGGTGCTCGCGACGCCAGCTCTCAAGGCTCCGATCGTCCTCACCCTCGTCGTAGGCGAAGGAGGCGTCGACGCTGTCGAACGTGCCGATGCGCAGCTCGGTGCTGCGGATCACGACGACTGGCGCGCCGCTGCCATCGCAGGCGATCCAATGCGAGCCGATGCGGGGGAGCGGCTCGTTCTCCTCGGTGAACTCCTCGACGAGTCCTGCGGTCGCGCGCTTCGGGCCGTGGGTCACGAGCGCGAGCAGCTCGTCGGCGAGTTCGACGCTGTCCCCGAAGTACTCGACCGTGTAGTCGGACGCCGACGCGGCGGCGCTCTGGTTGGCGGCGCGGTAGTCGCTCCACATCGCCGCGGCAGCCGCGCGGTCGACGCTCGGGAGCTCGGTGCGTCCGAGCGCTTCGTTGCTGTTGCTGGTGTCCGTCACCGCGTCGTCTTCCCGCCGCGACGTCGTGACTCGTCCTCCGCGTCGCCGCGCAGCGCCTCCACGATGGGGCGGAACTTCAGCTGCGTCTCGCGGTACTCATCCGCTGCGTCTGAGGACGCGACGATGCCGCCGCCCGCGTATGCCGTGATCGACCCGCTCGCGTCGATCTCGGCACCGCGGAGTGCGACGGCCCATTCGCCGTCGCCGCCAGCGCCGACCCAGCCGACGGGGCCGGCGTAGCGCTGCCGGTCGAAGGGCTCGAGGGCCAGGATCGCGTCAAGGGCGGCGGGGGTGGGGGTGCCGCCGACGGCGGCCGTCGGGTGCAGCGCGTCCACCAGATCGAGCACCGTCACGCCGGTGGGGAGGGTGCCGCGGATGTCGCTCGCCAGGTGCCAGAGGTTCGGCAGCTTGAGCGTGAAGGGGACGCGGCTGCTCGTGAGCCCCGTGCCGGGGTCGTCGTGCGTGTCGAGCGTCTCGAGCGACGCGAGCGCGCTCTCGACCGCGTAGCGGTGCTCGGCGAGGTTCTTCTCGCTGTGGCGGAGTCTCGCCTGGGCGCGTGCATCCGCCTCCTCGTCGGCACCGCGCGGCGCCGTACCGGCGAGCACCCGAGCGGAGACCTGGCGCTCGAGGACCCGGACGAGCGTCTCGGGGCTGGTTCCCGTGAGGCCATCGACGGCGTACGTCCAGCATTCGGGATACGCGGACGCGAGGCGCGCGAGCAGGCGGCGACGATCTGCGCCAGCTGGGAGCCCGCCGCGCTGTTCGCGCGCCAGGACGACCTTCGAGAGGTGGCCCGTGTGGATGAGGTCGAGCGCTCGGTCGATCGCGCGTCGGTGCTCATCGGACGACATGAGGCCGTCCTCGAGGATCGCCGTCGCATCCGTCTCGCCGAACGGCTGAGCCTCGGGCAGGCGCGGCTTCGGTTCGGAACCGTCCGCGGTGATGGCGGTCACGAACGAGACCGAGCCGCGGCGACCGACGATGAGTTCCGGCACCTCGAGCACGCTGCGCGCCCCGGACTCAGCCGCGAACGCGAACGCCCCGAACGCGACGAGACCGGAGCCGGTGGCCTTGACGGTGTCGTCGATGTCGGCCGCCTCGACGACCTGCCTCCAGGCGTCAGCGGAGTCTGGGATGCGCGTCTCGCCGGTGAACTCGCCCCGCCAGGCGCTTCCGGAAGCGACGATGCCGTCGCCCTGCCGAAGCCACACGAGCGGAGAGGTCGGGGATGCGAAGCGGAGGAGATCGCCGGAATGCGGCACCTCGATGGTCCGCGCGCGCAAGCGGGGGGCGTTGACAGCTGGCACGACCGCAAGCCTAGACCCGGCGTGGGAGGGCGGCCCGGGAGTCCGCCTGAATGCGGCCAGGGCGAAGCCTGCGCCGCAACGTAGGATGATCCGGTGACCAAAGCCGACCTGAACAAGCGACCCGAGCAAGTGTCGTCGATGTTCGACCGTGTTTCCAAGAAATACGACGAGACGAACGACATCCTGAGCATGGGCAACGCGGCGCGTTGGCGTGTGCAGACCCGCCACGCCATCGCCCCGCAGCCGGGTGAGAAGATCCTCGATGTCGCTGCAGGCACCGGCACGGTCAGCAAGGTCCTCGCCGACGCTGGCGCCAAGGTCACCGCCCTCGACTTCTCCGCCGGCATGATCGAGGAGGGCAAGCGCATCCACGGTGCGAACCCCGACATCGAGTTCGTCCAGGGTGACGCGACCAAGCTCCCGTTCGACGACAACACGTTCGACGCGTCGACCGTGAGCTTCGGCCTGCGCAACGTGCAGGAGCCGAAGGTCGCACTGCGGGAGATGCTGCGAGTCACGAAACCGGGCGGACGCCTCGTCATCGCGGAGTTCTCGACGCCGCCGCAGGCGATCATCCGCACGGGCTACCGCGCCTACATGCAGCTCGCGATGCCGAGCATCGTGAAGCTCGTGAGCAGCGACCCCGAGGCGTACACGTACCTGAACGAGTCGATCATCGCGTGGCCTGCGCAGCGCGAGCTGGCATCCTGGTTGCGGGAAGCGGGCTTCGAGCGGGTCAAGTACCGCAATCTCACTGCCGGGATCGTCGCGTTGCACAAGGGATTCGTCCCGCTCTCCGAAGCAGGCAGCGCCCCCAGCTAGGGGAGACGGAAGCCAGCAGGCAACGGCCCAGCGCCACCTGCACCCCCAACCCAGTTCGTGCGGAGATCTCCTTCGGACGGAACACCTGAACCACCAGGAGACATGAGCGTGGAGCTCCCCAAGACCGAACAGCGCCGCAAGGCGCGAAGCACCGTGGTGCCGGGCGGAACCGACGACCTCTTCGACGGTCCGAAGTCCGACGTGCTGCGCGAGCGGCTCGACGCTGGATTGGCCGCGGTCGAGGCTCGCCTCGGTGCCGAGGTGCAGTACGCCGACGAGATCGCCGACGTCACCGCCCGCTACCTCCTCAACGCAGGCGGCAAGCGCCTGCGCCCCATGCTCACGGTGCTCTCCTCGCAGTTCGGCGAGACGCCGGGGTCCGACGACGTCATCACGGCAGCCGCCGCGGTCGAGCTCACGCACCTCGCGTCGCTCTACCACGATGACGTCATGGATGAGGCGGAGCTGCGTCGCGGCGTCGCCGCCGCGCACCTCCAGTGGGGCAACTCCATCGCGATCCTCGCCGGCGACCTGCTCTTCGCCCGCTCGAGCCTGCTGTTCTCGGAGTTGGGCCTTCGCGCCGTCCGGCTGCAGGCTTCGATCTTCGAACGGCTCGTGCTCGGGCAGATGCGTGAGACGACGGGACCGTCGGCCGGTGCCGACCGCATCGATCACTACGTGGGCGTCCTCGCCGACAAGACGGGCTCCCTCATCTCCGCTGCCGCCCAGTTCGGCGCGATCGTGTCGAACGCACCCGAGCCGGTCGTCGCGGCGCTTGCCGAGTACGGCGAGCGGGTCGGTGTCGCCTTCCAGCTCGCTGATGACGTCATCGACCTGCAGCAGAACCCGGACACGACGGGCAAGCTCGCGGGCACCGACCTGCGTGCGGGTGTCGAGACGCTCCCTGTGCTGCTGCTGGAACGCCAGGCGGCGACCGACGAAGCGAGCCGCGACCTGCTGGAGCGCATCCGCACACGCGTCGCCGGCGTCAACGAGCAGCCGGAGGAGACTCGCGCGGGCGAGGAGGAGATCTCGAGCATCATCACCGAACTCCGCGAGCACCGCGTGACGCAGCTCACGATCGACGAAGCCCAGAACTGGGTGACCCTCGCGGTCGAGGCCCTGCGGCCGCTGAAAGCCGGCCCGGCGAAGAACGCACTCGAGCGCTTCGCCGCGGAGGTCGTCAGCCGCGATCGCTGACCGAGACGTTCTGAGACGCCTCACCCCCGACCCGTCCGGAGGACGACACTTCGCGAGCCTCCACCTCGATCCGTCCTGGAGGACATGTGACCACGCTCCGCCTTGCCATCGTCGGCGCAGGACCAGCCGGCATCTACGCGGCCGACATCCTGCAGAAGATGGAGCGCCAGTTCGACCTCTCCATCGACCTGTTTGACAAGCTGCCTGCCCCATACGGGCTGGTGCGGTACGGGGTCGCCCCTGACCACCCGCGCATCAAGGGCATCATCAACGCCCTCCGCGAGGTGCTCGAATCCGGGGTCATGCGGGTCTTCGGCGGCGTGGAGTTCGGCAAGGACATCACGCTCGACGACCTCAAGCAGCACTACCACGCGGTGATCTTCTCGACGGGAGCCATCCGCGACGCCTCCCTCGACATCCCGGGCATCGAGGCGCAGGGCAGCTACGGAGCCGCGGACTTCGTGAACTGGTACGACGGGCACCCCGACGTGCCGCGCACGTGGCCGCTCGACGCTCGCGAGGTCGCCGTCATCGGCAACGGCAACGTGGCGCTCGATGTCGCGCGCATGCTCGCGAAGCACCCGAAGGACCTCATGTCCACCGAGGTGCCGCAGAACGTGGTCGAGGGTCTCGAGTCGAGCCCTGTCACCGACGTGCACGTGTTCGGCCGGCGTGGGCCTGCGCAGGTGAAGTTCACGCCCCTCGAGCTGCGTGAGCTCGGCGAGGTGCCAGACGTGGACGTCATCGTGTACGAGGACGACTTCGACCGCGACCCGGCTGCCGCCGAGCTCGCGAAGACGAACAAGCAGCTCATGGTGATCGGGCGCATCATGGGCAAGTGGCGCGGGGAGCGGGAGCTGACCGCCTCGCGTCGCCTCCACCTGCATTTCTACTCGAAGCCGGATGCGGTGCTCACAGAGGACGGGCCAGACGGCGAACGCGTGCGCGCGCTCCGGATCGAGCGCACGGAGCCGGACGCCGAGGGCGGTGTGCGCGGGACCGGCGAGTTCGTCGAGTACCCGGTGCAGGCCGTCTACCGGGCCGTCGGCTACTTCGGCTCGCCCCTGCCCGGCGTGCCGTTCGACGAGCATCACGGCGTCATCCCGAACCGCGAGGGTCAGGTCTGGGACGACGACAACCAGCAGGTGAACGGAATGTACGCGACGGGGTGGATCAAGCGCGGACCCATCGGCCTGATCGGGCACACGAAGTCGGATGCACTCGAGACGGTGACGCACCTCGTCGCGGATCAGGGCAACTGGTGGACTCCCGCCGACGCGAGCGAGGCCTCCGTCGTGGAGCTGCTCGAATCGCGTGGGGTGCGGTTCACCGACCTCGCCGGGTGGCGTCGTCTCGACGCGCACGAGCTCGCACTCGGCGAGGCGAATGGCCGTGAGCGGATCAAGGTTGTGGATCGGGACGAGATGACGCGGATTTCCCGGGGCGAATAGGGGTTTTGGTCGCCGTTCAAGAAGTGGGGAGTTCTGCCCATCGCGGAACGACCGTTCACCTCGTACGCTCGGAGTACGCACAGAGAGCGGAAGAGATTTCGGGCTGAACCGGTCCGAGTCAACACTTCAGCCGGCGGCTGAGCCGCGTCGCAATGGTCGTTCTGACCGCGGCGCGATACTGGGGGAGCTCGCCGTCGGCTGAAGATTCTTTGCCGAGACGGTTCCTGCAATCGATCAGCGGGATCAGCGCGGTTGGCGCGGTTGGCGCTCCGGGTTGTCGCTACTGGATGACGCTGGTGAGGCGGGCGACGTTGTCGAGTGCGCGGGTCAGGATGGGCCGCTGCCGCCACTCGTCGAGGGTCAGCTCGAAGCTGCGCTGCCGGTACCCGTTCTCGACTTCGCGCATCCGGTTCACGAACTCTTCGCCGTGCACCATGAGCATGAGCTCCGCGTTGAGGGTGAAGGAGCGCATGTCCATGTTGCTGGAGCCGATGAGGGTGACGGAGTCGTCGAAGGTGATGTGCTTCGAGTGCAGGATGTAGGGGCGTCGGTACAGCATGATCTTGACGCCGGCGCGGAGGAGCGTCTCGTAGTAGGAGCGCTGGGCGTGGAAGACGAAGAACTGGTCGGCGATCTCCCCGACGAAGAGTTCGACGCTGACGCCGCGCTGCACGGCTGTCGTGATGGCGTACATGAGTGAGTCGTCTGGGACGAAGTAGGGGCTGACGATGACGATGCGCTCCCGAGCCGCGTAGAGCAGCTGGTTGAAGAGGCGCAGGTTGTTCTCGTTCTCGTAGCCGGGGCCGCTCGGGACGAGCTGGCAGGGGAACACGTCGTGCTGGTCGCCGGATTCGATCTCGGCTTCCGCCTCGTCGGGTTCTGGGGTGACCGGGTCGTTCTCGAAGACGTCGGTGAGCAGCTCTTCCGTCTCGGCGTACCAGTCGGAGATGAAGACGGCGTTGACGCCGGTGACCATGGGCCCCTCCATGCGGAGCATGAGGTCTTTCCATTTGAGGTCGTCGCCGCCGGGCTTGGGGCCGCGGTGGTAGTCGCGGGAGATGAGGTTCTGTGATCCGAGGTAGGCCGTGCGGCCGTCGACGACGAGCAGCTTGCGATGGTTGCGCAGGTCGACGCGCTGCATGCCGCCCTGCCAGGGGTAGAGCGAGAGCATCCGGTGCCAGTCGGCGCCGATCTGGGTGAGCCGATGCTTCATCTTCTTG
The DNA here is from genome assembly GCF_008831075.1 of Pseudoclavibacter terrae. Taxonomy (GTDB): domain Bacteria; phylum Actinomycetota; class Actinomycetes; order Actinomycetales; family Microbacteriaceae; genus Pseudoclavibacter; species Pseudoclavibacter terrae. The sequence continues at coordinate 445,402 of NZ_WBJX01000003.1, forward strand.
TAGCCGCGGTAGCGCATCGAGCCGACGTGGTCGAACAGGACGCGGACGGTCACGCCGCGTTGCACGGCGCGTTCGAGCGCGTCGAAGAACGGGGCGGTGGCGTCGTCGTGGCTCATGGCGTAGAAGAGCACGTTGACGTAGCTCTCGGCTTCGTCGATCTCGTCGGCCATCCGACGGATGGCCCGGTTGTAGGTGCCGTGCAGCTCGAGGCGGTTGCCGTCGGCGAGGGGGATCGCGGTGAGGTGCTCACCGAGCTTCGTGACCTGGGCGAACCACGATGGGCTCGTGATGACCTGCTCGGCCGGGGCGATCTGGTCGGTGGCGTCGCGGATGATGCCGTCGACCTGAGCCTGCATGCGTCGGCGTCGGGTTGGCAGCTGGTTCGTGCCGAACAGGAAGAAGAGGACGACGCCGAGGTAGGGGATGAGGATGATCGTGATGATCCAGGCGAGCGCCGTCGTGGGTCGCCGGTTTCGGGGGATCACGACGACCGACGTGACGATGATGAGCACGTAGATCGTGGCGACCGCAACGAGCCAGAACCCGGTCAGGCCGAGCTCCGGATACCAGGGCATGAGCGCGCCGATGGCCGAGCTCGGGGTGAACTCGGCCACGGCGGCCCCCGAGGGCACTAGCGGCGGTTGACGAACTGGAGGTCGACGTCGACGTCGGCGCTCTTGAGCAGCGCCATGGTCGCCTGAAGGTCGTCACGACTCTTCGAGGAGACACGCAGTTCGTCGCCCTGAATCTGCGCCTTGACGCTCTTCGGGCCTTCGTCGCGGATGAGCTTCGTGAGCTTCTTCGCGCTCGGCTGGTCGATGCCCTCCTTCAGGGAGGCCTCGATGCGGTACTCCTTGCCTGAGGCATAGGGGTCACCGACGTCGAGCGTCTTCAGTGAGAAGCCGCGCTTGATGAACTTGGTCTGCAGGACATCGAGCACCGCCTTCACGCGCTCTTCGCTGGAGGCCTTGAGGAGGAGCTTCTCGCCAGACCAGTCGACCGAGGCGCCGACGCCCTTGAAGTCATAGCGCGTCTCGAGCTCCTTCTGCGCCTGGTTGACGGCGTTGTCCGCCTCCATCTTGTCGACCTTGTTAACGACATCAAACGAGGAATCTGCCATGCCCACCATGGTAGCGAGGAGCGCCGACAATCTCGTGAGCAGGAGCGACGTCTGCGTCGTTTCGACAAACCGGGTGGAAGTCGGTAGTCTCTAGCCTGCACGTTTGCGCTCTGCGCTGTGCACTGGCGAGTTACCCAAGCGGCCAAAGGGATCTGACTGTAAATCAGACTGCTCAGCATTCGGGGGTTCGAATCCCTCACTCGCCACCAACACCTGACGCGAGGCATCTCCAAGATGCCTCGCGTCAGGTGCGTTCACGGGGTGGCATGGGCGAGCCGGCACTGGCAGTCGGCGCCTATGGCTGGACGGGAGCGCGTCGACGTCTGGTCTTCGTCGCGGGGGCTTCTCGCGGCAGCTGCGCCTCCAGCAGCGGCATGGACTCGATGCGGCCCCGTTCGACATGTGCTGCGGTCAGCAGCTCTGCCACATCGACCTGACCCGCGACGATCGCGTCGACGATCTCGCGGTGCTCGACCCACATCGCCGCGGTGTCGCGCTGCGGGGTGAGTCGGAAGAGCCAGCGCACCCGGCCGCTCATGAGCTTCGTCACCCGGCGAAGGAGCGCGTGGTCTGCGAGCGCGATGATCTCCTCGTGCAGGTCGGAGTTGCGCGTCGACGCCGGCGGGGTCGACTGGGTGTCAGGGGTGGACTCCCCGTGCGCCGAACGCAGTGCGGCGAGCATGGGGGCGACATCGGCGCCGGCGCGTGCTCGCCTGGCGGCGAAGGCGGATGCCATCGGCTCGAGCTGCCGACGCAGATCGAACACCTCGGTGGCGTCGGTCACGGTCAGGACGTGCACGACCGCGCCGCGCCGCGGTTGCGTGGTGATGAACCCCTCGGACTCGAGGATCGGGAGGGCCTCCCTCACCGGGATGCGCGACACCTCCAGTCGCTCTGCGATCTCGCGCTCGTTGAGTTTCGACCCCATCGCCAGCTCGCCCGTGATGATCTGCTCGCGGAGGGTGTGCGCGATGCGCGCGGGGGTCGGCTCAGGGCTCATGGGGACCATTCTGGCACGCACTGAAGTGCGCGTTTGGAATGCCAAAGAGGCAGTACAGCCCCCTCAACATAGATAAATGCGAGGTTTGGTATGCAGAAATGACGTCAGCGTAAGAACTGTGTGACGAGCGTGTTACTTCGCCCCGAAGCGTGGAGGCGGTCGCATAGCGTCACCAGCGTGCTCCTGTTTATCGCCCGCCGACTGGCCCTCGCCGTCGCCACCGTGCTCGCCGTGGTGACCATCGCTTTCGCGCTCGGCCGCGCCACCGGTGAACCCGGTGCGCTGCTGCTGCCCGACAACGCGACGCAGGCCGAGGTCGATGCGCTCAACACCGCGCTCGGCTTCGACCGCCCCCTCATCGTGCAGTACCTCGACACCCTCGCAGGGCTCTTCACGGGCGACTTCGGCAACTCGTACAGACTGCACGAATCGGCGCTCGGGCTCGTCCTCGAACGTGTCCCCGCGACTCTCGAACTGGCCTTCTGGGCCTTCGTCATCGGGCTGGTGCTGGCGGTCGCCGCGGCGCTGGCGATCCAGCTCACCGGCAGCCGCACACTGCGCGCTGTCGTGGGCTGGGCCGGCGCCCTCCGACAGTCGGTGCCCGACTTCTTCTTCGCGCTGCTCCTCGTGCTCGTCTTCTCCGTGCTGCTCGGCGCCCTGCCCTCGCTCGGCCGCAACAGCTACGCGAGCCTCGTGCTGCCCGTGCTCACGCTCGCCACGGGGCAGTTCGTCATGTACCTGCGCCTGCTGGACGCGTCGCTCAGCGAGCAGGCGGGGCAGGATTACGTGCGCACCGCCATCGCCCAGGGGCAGCGCCGCTCGACGGTGCTCTTCACTCGCATGCTGCCGAACGCGGCCCTGCCGGTGCTCGGCATGGCCGGCCTGAACCTGGGCGGGCTGCTCGGCGGCACCGTGGTGGTCGAGGTCGTGTTCGCGTGGCCGGGACTCGGCCAGCTCCTGACCGCTGCCGTGAGCCAGCGCGACTTCCCGATCGTCCAAGCGGGCCTCGTCTTCGTCGCGCTCGCCTTTGTCATCGTCAACACCGCGGTGGACGTGCTCGTCCGCCGAATCGACACGAGGACGGCCGCCGCATGACCGCTCAGGTAACCCCGATCACCCAACTCCCGACCGTCACCCCTGTACCCCGCCGCCCGCGACTGCGACCCGGCGCCGTGGTCGGGGCGATCATGATCGGCTCGGTGCTGCTCCTCACGGCCGCCGTGCCCCTGCTGCCCGGGTTCGACCCGATGGGGCAGGACCTGCGGGCAGCGATGCTGCCTCCCTTCACCGATTCCGCGCACCCCCTCGGCACGGACGCCCTCGGCCGAGACCTCCTCGACCGCATCGCGCTCGCTTCGGCGGTGACGCTCGGCATGACCGCGCTCATCGTGGTGATGAACGCGCTCATCGGCAGCACCATCGGCATCCTCGCGGGCTACTTCAGTGGGCGCCTCGAGGCGCTCGTGACCCTGCTCAGCAACGTGACGCTGGCCATGCCGGTCGTGCTGCTGCTCATCGCCATCTGCGCGGTCCTGCGTCCGAGCGCCGGGCTCACGATACTGGTGCTCGGCTGCACCTGGTGGGTCGGGTACGCACGGGTCACGCGCAACGTCGCCGCGTCGCTGCGTCGACAGGACTTCGTCGTCTCGCCGCTCACCCAGGGCGGTGACACCCTCTGGGTGCTGACCCGGCACATCGTGCCGAACATCTGGCCGCACACGCTCATCATCGCGGCCACCGACCTCGCGACGATCGTGCTCATCACCTCTTCCCTCGAGTACCTCGGGCTCGGCGTGCAGCCACCGGTGCCGAGCTGGGGCGGCATGATCTTCGACGGCCAGCGGCACCTCGGCAGCGACCCGTGGCTGTCGCTCCTGCCTGGCATCGTCATGCTGCTCGCCGTCGGCGGCGCGCAGTTCCTCAGCCAGCAGTTCACAGCGGAGACCCGCGGCTCGCTGCTGCGGAAGGGAGGCATGCGATGAAGTCGGTCCTGCGCATCGAGGATCTGCGGATCGAGACCACGGACGAGGCGCCACGCGCGCTGGTCGACGGCGTCTCACTCCAGGTCGACCGGGGCGAGTCGCTCGGGGTGGTGGGGGAGTCTGGCTCTGGCAAGAGCCTGACAGTGCTCGCCGCACTCGGGCTCCTCCCCGCCGGCACCCGAATCGCGGCCGGCCGCATCCTGCTCGACGACAAGGTCCTCGTCGACACGCAGGCCGACGTCTGGATGGGCGAGCGGGAGCTCCGAGGACTGCGCGGACGGACCGCCGCCATGGTGTTCCAAGACCCCATGTCGTCGCTCGACCCGCTGCGCGCGGTCGGCGCACAGGTCGCCGCCGCCGTGCGGGTCCACCAGCCCATGAGCCGCCGCGCGGCCCGCGAGCGCGCCGTGGAGCTGCTGACCGCCGTCGGCGTCCGGGATGCGGCGGGGCGTGCGGCCACCAGGCCCCACCAGTGGTCTGGCGGAATGCGACAGCGGGCCATGATCGCGATGGCGATCGCCCACGATCCGCTCCTCCTGATCGCCGACGAGCCCACCACGGCGCTCGACGTGACCGTGCAGGCGCAGGTCATGGACCTGCTCGCCGAAGTGCGTGAGCGCACGGGTTCCGCGCTCGTGCTGATCACCCACGACCTCGGCCTGGTCGCCGAGAACAGCGACCGGCTCGCCGTCATGCACCACGGCCGCGTCGTCGAGACCGGGGCGACGCGGTCGGTGCTCGACCACCCCGCCGAGGACTACACCAAGCGCCTCATGTCGGCCATCCCCGCCGAGAGCGAGCGCGCTGAGAGCGCCGTTCGTCCCGGTGAGCCGGACGCGCTGGTCGCCGACCGAGTCGTCGTCGAGTACCGCGTGCACGGCCGTCGGCAGCCCGTCCGAGCCGTCGACGGGGTCTCCCTGCGCATCGCCGCGGGCGAGACCGTCGCCGTCGTCGGGGAATCGGGATGCGGGAAGTCGTCGCTGGCCAAGGCCGTGCTCGGCGTGCAACCCGCCTCGGAGGGCACCATCGAGCTCGGCGGCGTCGCCGTCCACAACGAGCTCGCGGCGCGCAGCGCGGCGGAGCGCGAACGCGCGCAGATCGTCTTCCAGGACCCGTACTCAGCCCTCGACCCTCGACTCACCGTGCACGACCTGGTGGCCGAGCCCCTGCGCATCCGGCACGCCTACGACCGCAGCACAGTGAGCCGTCTGCTCGCCGACGTCGGCCTCGACGAACAGCACGCCGGACGCCTCCCCGCTCAGCTCTCCGGCGGCCAGCGCCAGCGCGTCGGCATCGCGCGCGCTCTGGCCCTGCGCCCACGGCTGCTGGTGCTCGACGAACCGGTCTCGGCGCTCGACGTGTCGATCCAGGCGCAGGTGCTCGAGCTGCTCGACGGACTGCAGCGCGAGCACGGACTGGGCTACCTCTTCATCTCGCACGACCTCGGCGTCGTGCGCAGCATCGCAGACCGTGTGGTCGTCATGCAGGAGGGGCGTGTGGTCGAAGAGGCCTCGACCGTCGAGATCTTCACCTCCCCGAAGCATCCGTTCACTCGCCAGCTCCTCGACGCTGTGCCTCGCCTCGACGGTGCGCGCCGTGGCGCGCACCCGCTCCCCGTCTCCTGACCTCTCCGCCTGACCCCTCCGCACCGCACCCCTTCCCCCCGAATCAGAGGAACCTCATGCCCAAGCACGCCCGCCGACGTCGCCTGCTCGCGACCGGTGCACTCGCCGCCACCGGCACCCTCCTGCTCACCAGCTGCGCCGGCGGCTTCGACGAAGCCAGCGCAGAAGGCGAGACGCCCACCAGGATCGTCGCCGCCATCCCCACCGACCCGACCTCGATGGACCCGATCCGCTCCGGCGCCCTCGTCGTGCTCTCCGTGTTCTTCCACACCTTCGACCAGCTCGTGGCGATCACCGCCGACGGCGAGCTGGCACCGAAGCTCGCCACCGAGTGGACACCCAACGACGACCTCACGCAGTGGGACTTCACCCTGCGCGAAGGGGTCACGGCAAGCAACGGCGAGGCGATCACCGCCGAGGACGTGGCCTTCTCCTACCAGACGATCCTCGATGACCCGACCGGTGAGAACTTCGCGTACCTCAGCTCCGTCTCGTCGGTCGAGGCCGTCGACGAGCTCACCGTGCGCTTCACCCTCAATTCCCCGTTCTCGGCGTTCCCGCGAAACACGTCGCTGATCTCGGTCGTACCCGCCGACACGTACCAGGAAGTCGGTGCCGACGCCTTCGCCCAGGATCCCATCGGGTCAGGCCCGTACGTGTTCGAGAGCATCCAGACCGGGGTCACCTACGACCTGGCGCGCAACGACGACTACTGGGGAGAGGCACCCGCCATCGAGCAGATCTCACTGCAGCCCGTCTCCTCGGACGAGTCGCGCGTCAACGGCGTGCTCTCCGGCAGCCTCGACGTCGCGCCCATCGGACCCACCCAGGTCTCCTCGGTCGATGGGCAGGGGGCGGCGCAGGTGTTCTCTGCCCTGTCGAACGGCGTCGTCTTCCTCGGCGTCAACTCCACGAGCGGCGTGCTCACCGACGTGCGCATCCGGGAGGCCATCGCCCTGGCCATCGACAAGGACGCCATCACCGGGGGCCTCCTCGGGGGCCTCGCTGAGCCAGCAAGCGCCATGCTCGCGCCCGCCGTCGAGGGCTACAGTGACGACGTGACCGACCCGGGCTTCAACCAGGAGCGGGCCCGCGAGCTGCTCGCGGAGGCCGGCTACGCCGGCGAGTCGATCCCCTTCGACTACGCGACCGACGGCCGCATCCCCCTCTCGTCAGAGGTCGCGCAGACCATTCAGGCGTCACTCGCCGAGGTCGGCATCACTGTCGAGCTGCGCGGCGCCGACCAGCAGGCCCACACGCTCAAGATCCGCAGCAAGGAGATGCAGGGCATCTACCTCAACACCTGGGCGCCCTCGACGGTCGACGGCGACCTGCCGCTGACCGACTTCTACGAGACCGCGGGCAACAACAACTACGCGCAGGACCCGCGCACGGCCGAGCTCGCGGCCGAACAGCGCGCGGTCACCGGTGATGAGCGCCTGGACGTCTTCGCCGAGCTCCTCAACTACAGCAACGAACAGGGATACTTCGTGCCGCTCTACGTGCCCATGAACAACTACGCCGCCGACCCCGACCTCGAGTGGACGCCCCGCGCCGACGGCCTCTTCGACTTCACGCAGACGAGCTTCCGTTGAGCGCCGCGCTGCTCCGAGACGTCCGCCCCTGGGGTGGGGAACCGGCCGACGTCCGGCTGAAGGAAGGGAAGATCGCCGCCATCCTGCCGACCGGCACGACGCCGGAGGCGGGCGAGACGGTGATCGACGGTCGCGGTCGCATCCTGCTCCCCTCCTTCGCTGACGTGCACGTGCACCTCGACTCCACCCGAATCGGCCTCCCGTTCCGGCCGCACACGGGCCGCCCCGGGGTGTGGGGCATGATGCTCAACGACCGAGTCAACTGGCGCGAGGCCGAAGTGCCCATGGAGGAGCGCACGAGCGGCACCCTGGCGCGCATGATCGCCCACGGCACCACAAGCGCACGGAGCTACGCGCAGGTGGATGTGGATGCGCGGCTCGAGCGGCTCGAGGCGGTGCTCGCCGCCAAGGAGCGGCACCGTGAACGCGCCACCGTCGAGGTGATCGCCTTCCCCCAGGCCGGTCTGCTTCGCGAGGAGGGCTCGTTCGAGCTCCTCGAGGAAGCCATGCGCTCCGGGGCGGACGTGGTCGGCGGCATCGATCCGTGCCAGCTCGACCGCGACCCGGCCAGGCACCTCGACCTGGTCTTCGGGCTCGCCGAGCGCTACGACGCGCCTATCGACATCCACCTGCACGAGCCCGACCAGCTGGCCCGGTTCTCGGCCGAGCTCATCGTGGAACGCACCCGCGCGCTCGGCATGACCGGGCGGGTGACCATCTCGCACGGATACGGGCTCGCCGAGCTGCCCCGCGAGCAGCTTCTTCCCCTGGTCGAGCAGTTCGCTGAGCTCGACATCGCCTGGGCGACGATCGCGCCGGCCAAGCCGCTGCCGACGCTGCTGCTGGCCGAGCACGGCATCCGGGTCGGCCTCGGCGAGGACGGCCAGCGCGACTACTGGTCGCCGTACGGCAACGCCGACATGCTGGATCGCACCTGGCAGCTGGCCTTCACGAACGGCTTCCGGCGTGACGAGGACATCGAGCACTGCATGGCCATCGCGACGGTCGGCGGCCGCTCCGTGCTGGGTACCTCCCCGGCGCTGCAGGGGTCCCTCGACCGCCCCGGCGTCTCGGTCGGCGACCGCGCAGACCTCCAGCTCATCGCGGGCGAGACCGTGACCAGTGCGGTCATGGACCGACTCCCGGACCGCACCGTCGTCTTCGGCGGGGTTGTCGTCGCCGACGCCCTCGAGCTCGTGGGTCCCGCGTGATCGTGCTGACCGCGTCGCAACTCGAGGAGCTGATCGACAGGTCGGCAACTGAGCTCGCGGTGGCGCGGATCTTCGCGGAGATCGCCCGCGGGGCCGCAGACCAGCCGCCACCCACCTCCATGAAGACGGATGCTGGCACCGGCCGCTACGTGCTCATGTCTGCGCTCTCGGAGGCCACCGGTACTGCCGCGGTGAAGCTGCTCGCCGACGTGCCCGACAACTTGGCCAGGGGGCTGCCCACGCAGCGTTCGATGATCACCGTGCTCGACCGGGAGATCGGCGCCCCGGTCGCGCTGCTGCACGGAGGGGTCCCCACTCGTGTGCGGACGGCCGCCGCGAGTGCGGTGGCGACTCGCGCGCTGGCCCGCGACGACAGCCGCGTCCTCGGCCTCGTGGGCGCGGGCGGGCTCGCTCGGGAGCACGTCGAGGCGCTTCGCGGCCTACGAGACTGGGATCGCCTCGTCATCTGGTCGCGGACCAGCGAGCGGGCCGTCGCGCTCGCGGAGACGCTCGACTGGCCGGGTGCCATCGAGGTCGTCGACGCGTGCGACAGGGTCTTCGAACAGGCGGACACGGTGTGCACGCTCACGCCATCGGTCAGCCCGATCGTGCGGGGCGAGTGGTTGCGCCCCGGGCAGCACCTCAACGTGGTCGGTGCCAGGCCGCGACCCGACGAGCGCGAGGTGGATGCGCTGACCATGTCGCGCGCGTCCGTGTGGGTGGATGACCTGGCGACCGCACGCACGAAGTCGGGAGACCTCATGCTCGCGGTGGCCGAGGGTGCGCTCACCCTCGACGACGTCGTCGGGACGCTCGGCGAGGTGCTGGCTGGGCTGCGACCGGGTCGGACGAGCGCCGAGCAGATCACGCTGTTCGACTCCGTCGGCATCGGCGCTCAGGACCTGGCGATCGCGGACCTCCTGGTGCGCGAGGCGCGCTCGCGGGGCGTGGGGATCGAGCTCGATCTCAACGCCTGAAGGCTGAGGCGGCTGGCTGGCTGTCAGCCGGTCGCCATCACGCCAGCGTGCCAGGCGTCCAGGAGGCGCGCGACCGTGCGCGTCTGCTCCCACGGCATGGCGCGTGACTCGAGGCGACCCTCGCTGAGGGCGCGCGAGACCGCATCCGCCTCGGCCGCGAAGGGGTGCACCTGCGCCACCTCGATGCGGTGCCTCTGCCCCTCGTGGATGTGGCTGAGCACGTTCGGCGACAGGTCGCGGTCGCCGAAGGCGTTCTCGAGGGTGATCCAGCCGCCATCTCCGACGATGTCGGCTCGCTTCGTGAGCTGGGTGTCGATGGAGCATTCGACGAAGGCGGCGAAACCGTGCGCCTCGATGCTGGCTGAGGAGTAGACGTCGACGTCGCCCTCGATGCGCCCGTGCGGGTTCGCGAGGTGCAGCTCCGGAAGCGCGATGCCGGCCGACGCTGCGGCGCCGACGGCGAAGGAGACGGGGTAGCCGCCCACGTCGAAGATCGCTCCGCCCGCGAGCTGCGGGTCGAAGAGGCGGCCGTCTCTGCTGCCAGCCGCGAAGCCGAACTGGGCGTGCACGTGCAGGGGCGCGGTGACCTGCCTCCACTTCAGTCGGCGGTCGATGGCACGGGCAAGCGGGCTGAAGCGGTGCTTGTAGGCCTCCACGACGGGCAGGCCGGCGCGTTCGGCAGCGGCGAGGACCCGCTCCGTCTCGGCGGCGCTCGGGGCCAGTGGCTTCTCGCACAGCACCGCCTTGCCGGCTTCGAGGGCGGCGATCGCGAGCTCCGCGTGGGTCGTGTGCACGGTGGCCACGTAGACGGCGTCGATGTCGTCGCGGGCCAGGACCTCGGCGTAGGTGCCCGAGACCGCCGCCCCGTAACGGGCAGCGAAGGCGGACGCCCGCTCGGCGTCGCGGCTCGCGACGGCCCGCAGCTCGCCGTGTTCCGAGCTGGGCAGCCAGGTCGCGAACGACTCCGCGATAGCGCCCGGCCCGAGGATGGCCCACCTGGTCTTCTGCATGACGCGAACCTACCCGAGCCGGTGCATCGCGGTGCGGTTCTGGATCGACCGGCCCGAGCGGGGCGGCATCGATCCCGCACTCGATGCCGCCGTTCTGGTGCAGGCGGGCCCGCACCTGCGCGTCACCCGCGCGGAAGAGTTGCGCTCGATGCCGGTGTCACCAGCACGTCCACACGGCAGAAGCATCTTCCTTGCGCCACGAACCGGCAGTTCTCGTGTGGATGGGGCGGTCGTTCAGGGAGGAGGACCGGCCTGTCACGCACGCGCTCACAACGTCGCGGCGAGGGCCAGCGTCGCGAGGGGCACGATGATCGCGACCCCCACGAGCCCGAGCGCCACGAAGCGCATCCAGGAGATCGTCACGCCGAGCGACACGAGACGCTCGTGCCAGAGCAGCGTCGCGAGCGAGGCCCATGGCGTGACGAGGGGGCCGAGGTTGACGCCGATGAGCAGCGCGACCAATCGAGCAGGACTGTCGGCGACTGGTTCGAGGGCGAGGTAGGCGGGCAGGTTGTTGATGCCGTTGGCGCTCGCGGCGCCGATCGCGGCCAGCTGCAGGAGGCTGAGCGGGTCGTCGCCGCGTCCCGAGACGGCGGCGAGTAGCTCGCTCAGCCCGTGCGCGTGGGCGGCCTCGACGAGCACGAACAGCGACCCGGCGATGCCGAGCGCCTGCCACGGCACGAGGCCGAAGCGCAGCGCATCCCGCCGACGCGTCGCGAACGCGGCGATGAGCAGCAGAGCGGCCGCGCCCGCGGGGATCGCCACCTCGACACCGGAGACGAGCAGCGGCAGCAGCAGGGCCGTGATGATCGACGAGAAGATGAGCAGCGGCCGATCCGGGATGCTCGCGGGCGTCGGCATGCGGTACCGGCGGTCGAGCTGGCGGCGGAAGACGAACGAGAGAATGGCGGCGCTCGCGACCACGCCGACGAGTGCCGGAGCCCATGTCAGCGCGAGGAACTGGAGCGGCCCGCCGTCGAACGACCGAGCGGCGAGCAGGCTCGTGAGGTTCGAGACGGGCAGGAAGAGGGATGCGGTGTTCGCGAGCCACACGGTCGCGAGCGCGAATGGGATGGGCGAGACTCCGACGTGCACGGCGAGCAGCACGACCACCGGGGTGACGAGCACCGCGGTCGTGTCGAGAGAGAGGAAGGCGGTGCTCACGACGGCGAGCAGGAGCACGAGCATCCACAGCATCCACAGACGCCCACGTCCGAGCCTCGCGAGCCGGTCGGCGAGCGCCGAGAAGACTCCGGCCTCGCTCGCCAGCTCCGCCACGATCGTGATGGCGACGACGAACGCGAGCACGGGCACCACCCGCTCGCCGAGCTCCAGCAGCTCTGGCGCCGGCAGCAGGCCGGTGGCCGCGACGACGACCGCCGCGATGACGAGCACGGCGGTGGCGATGAGAGGGACGACGCGGGACGCGGGGGACTCGGCCATGGCTGAGCAAGTTTAGGCCCGCGGCGCGGTGCGAATGTCGGCGCTCGCTCCTCGCGGACACCACCCGCCGGAGCTCTTCCGCGAGACGGGCGTTCGCGGTCGGCGCGCTGATCCTGGGCTCGCTCACCCTTCGCCGCCGAACCGGGTAGCAGCTACTTGGCGGCGACGCTGTCCAGGTGCTCGCGGAGCGCGATGATGATGTCGTCGCGTGTCGTGTCGCGGGCGTGGGCGAGCTCCTCGATGAGCCAGTCGAGGGTCATGTAGTTGGCGTGCAGCAGGTTCGACAGCTCGATGTTGACCTTCACCTGGTTGGGGCCGCCGTCAGCGGGAGGCTCGGCATCCGGGTCGCCGTCGGAGTCCAGCCCTTGCCCCTGCTCGACCTGCACGACAAAAGCGCCGACTTCGACGAGTCGCTCGTAGGCGAGCGCCGCTGCATCGGGCGACACCTCCGTGACGGAGACGGCGTCGAGCAGCACGTGCGCTGCCTCTCGGCTGGTAGCTGGAGTGGACATGCAACGAGGATAAGCGTGCACTTCGAACAGACAGTCAGGGTCCATCCATGCAAGGCACAATCGGGGACATGAGCAGCAAACCCACAGCGAAGGCCCGCCCCACCTCAGACGCGCCCGTTGTGGTCATCGGCGACGCCATCGTCACGGAACTGCAGGAGACGGAGGCGCGCGGCGGCCTCACGCGCCGCAGCTACGTGAGCGGTTCGGCGCTCAACGTCACCATGGCTCTCGCGCGGCTGCGCGTGCCAGTCGCCCTCATCGCGAGCATCGGCGACGACCCGGACGGGCTCCGCATCCGCGACCACCTGCGGAAGCGGGGCATCCAGTTCGCGCCGTCCGTGTCGCTCGCGGGCACGGGGCGAGCGATCGGCGAACCGGCTGACGGGGAGCCCCTCTACACATTCGACGACGCGGCCCGGGCCCGACGCATCCGCTTCGACGACGAGCAGGTTGCGCTCATCCGCGCGGCGCCGTTCGTCGCGATCTCCGGCTTCGCGTTCGACGACAAGAAGCAGCACAGGCGCCTCCTCGAGGCCGTGATCCGCCCACAGGAGCGCCTGCTCCTCGACCCGAACCCGCGCCTCGGGCTCGTCGAGGACCCAGCCGCGTTCCTCGACAACTTCGAGCGGCACGTGTCCAGCGCCCTCTTCGCGCACCTCTCCGACAACGACGCCGACCTGCTCTTCGAAGCGCCCCTCGACGAGGCGACCAGCGACATGCTCGACCTCGGAGCCACCCACGTGCTCGCCACCGAGGGCACGCGCGGCGGGAGATGGGTCAACCGGGCCGGCATCGACGTGGCCGAGCCGATCGTCGAGCTGCCAGGTGAGATCGTCGACACGATGGGGGCCGGTGACGCGGTCTTCGCGACCGCGGTCGCCTCCATCGCCCAGGGCGGGGTGCCGCACGAGGCGGCGGATGCGCGCCGAGTGCTGCAGCGGGCGATGACCGTCGCGGCCGCCACGGTGCGCGTCACGGGAAGCTTCCTCGCCGCGGACGACGACCTGCCGCCCGCCGTCGACGCGTAGCTCGGCCTCCCGGCGGCCTCGGGATGGAAAAGTCGCTTCGTGCTGGGGAACTTCCCGCAACGAAGCGACTATTCCATCCCGAGTCGCAAGAACCACGCGGCGGGCCGTTCCGGCCAATCCGGGCCGACCGCGTCGACTCGGGATGGGTTTCTCGCTTCGGGATGCCTAGCAACCCATCCCGAAGCGAGGAACCCATCCGGAAACCGGGGAGGGGGAGAAAACTACTTCGTCGAGGGTGTCGAAGTCGGATCGGAGCCGGGGGCCGGGGCCGTGGAAACCGTGCCCGTGCCCGTGCCCGTGCCCGTGCCTGACGCGGGAGCCACGGCCGCCGCCGCGCGCTCGCGCTTCTGCTTGCGCTGCACGACCACACCCGCGACGATCGAGATCCCCGCGATGATGAAGCTCGTCGTGACCTCGATGAGGCGCGTCTCGCCCGCGAAGAACATGTAGATGAGCAGCGCTGACAGGGCGACGATGACCACCCAGGTGAGCCACGGGAAGCCCCACATGCGGATGGCGCCCTTCGTGGTCGCGTTCGGGTCCTCGCCGGCGGCGACGGCGTCTTCCGCGAGGATGCGGCGCGAGCGCAGCTGGGAGACGGCGATGACGATCCACACGAAGATCGCGACGGCGCCGGTCGAGTTGACGAGGAACGAGAACACGTACTCGGGGGTCGTGTAGTTGAGCACGACCGAGAGCAGGCCGACGACGGCGGATGCGAGGATCGCGACGTACGGGGTGCCGCGCTTCGAGACCTTCCGGAACGCCTTCGGCGCCTCACCGCGGCGCGACAGGGAGAAGGCCATGCGGGACGCGGTGTAGAGCGACGCGTTGAGAGTGGAGAGCAGCGCGGAGAGCACGATGATGTCCATCGCAAGGGCTGCCCAGCCGATGCCGGCGGCGTTCAGCATCGTGACGAACGGGCTCACGCCTGCCGTGATCTGGTCCCAGGGCAGCACGATGAGGACCACGAGGATCGAGCCGATGTAGAAGAGCAGGATGCGCCACACGACCGAGTTCACGGCCTTGCGCACCGCCTGGGCTGGCTGCTCGGACTCGCCGGCCGCGATGGTCGCGACCTCGGCGCCGAACATCGAGAAGATGACGGGGAGGAGCGCGGCGAGGATGCCGGCGACGCCGAACGGGGCGAAGCCGCCGTCGGCAGGCGCGAGGTTGCCGAACGTGGCCGTGTTGTTGGGGATGACGTGCGCGATGAGGAGCGCGCCGACGATGATGAAGATGATGATCGAGACGATCTTGATCGACGCGAACCAGAACTCGAACTCGCCGAACGACTTCACGCTGATGAGGTTCGCGATGAGGAACACGAGGGTGATGATGAGCGCCGGGATCCACTGGGGAACCTCGGGCAGCCAGCCGCTGATGATGACGGCGGCGGCGGTGGCTTCGATGCCGACGACGACCACCCAGAACCACCAGTACAGCCAGCCGATGGAGAGGCCGGCCCATGGCCCGATGAAGCGCGTCGCGTAGGCGGAGAACGAGCCGGTCTCGGGCGAGATGGAGGCCATCTCGCCGAGCATCCGCATGACGAGCACGACGACGACCCCGGCGAGGGCGTAGGCGAGGATGACGGCGGGGCCTGCCGCGAGGATCGCGGTGCTTGAGGCGACGAGCAGGCCGGCGCCGATGACGCCGCCGAGGGCGATCATCGACAGGTGGCGCGGCTTGAGCGTGTTGGCGAGGGCCTCGCCCTGCTCGACGGCTGGGCCGCGGCGGGACTGGTGGCCGCGTTCGCTCAGGTCGCGGCCCTTCTCGGTGAAGACGGCCTCGGTGTGGGGTGCGGCGGCACCCTCTGGAATCTGGCCGTCAGCGCTTGGGGACGTCATGGATCACGTTTCTCCTGGTGAAGGGAACCCCGGGCGTCGCGCGTTCGCTGAAGAGTCAGCACGTGAGGGAGGAACGCGCTGGGCGCCTCGAGGTCGGTACCGAGCAAGGGTAGGGGGCGCCGCGGGTCCCGTTCGCCTTGTGTTCATAAGTGACACGGGACTGATGCGCTCAGCTTGCGGGGGAGTCTCCTGGGACGGTGTCCGGGTCGCTCGGTTCGACGCTGCCGCGCACATCCCGCTCGGCTGTCGTCTCGGTTTCGGCCGCGCTGCCGATGTCGACCGTGAACCAGCGGATCGTGACGCCGCAGAGGGGGCCGATGAGCAGCGCGAACGCGACGGTGCCGATGCCGACGTCGCCGCCGAGCATCCACCCGATGGCGAGCACGATGACTTCGAGGCTCGTGCGCACGATCCAGATGCGCCAGCCCGTGACGCGGTGCAGGCCCGTCATGAGGCCGTCGCGCGGCCCCGGCCCGAAGAGCGCGCCGATGTAGAGGCCCGTCGCGAGGCCCAGCGTCAGGATGCCCCCGGCCAGCAGGAGGATGCGCCACCAGAGATCGAGGCCCTCTGGAATGAGCCAGAGGCCCAGGTCGGCGCAGGGCCCGACGAAGAGCGCGTTGAAGAGCGTGCCGAACCCCGGCCGCTGACGGAGGGGGATCCAGATGAGGAGCACGACGACGCTGATGAGCACCGTGATGAGCCCGAACGGCAGCCCCGACTGCACCTGGATGCCGAGCGTCAGCACGTCCCAGGGGGAGACTCCGAGCTCGCCCCGCACGATCATCGCGATGGCGAGGCCGTAGAGGACGATGCCGACGACGAGCTGCGTGGCGCGACGGGGCAGGCGGACGATGGAGCGCATCCGCTTATCTAAGCCCTTCGCGTGCGGGGGCATCGCGGTCCACTCGGGAACAGTGGATGGGTGCGGCCGCGCCCGCGTTGCTCGCGGCTGGCGAAGCGGTTCTAGCTGACGGAGCGCACCGTCGAGCGGATCTCCTCGGCGGACGCGAGGAACTTCTCGAGCTCGCTCGGTGACATCGGGGTGTCGAGGATGCGCTCGACGCCGTTGGCGCCCACGATCACGGGCGTCGAGATGGCGACGTCGTCGATGCCCCACTGCCCCTGCAGGAGTGTGGAGACGGGCATGATGGCGTGCTCGTCGTTGACGATGGCCTCGGCGATGCGGGCTCCGGAGAGGCCGATCGCGTAGTTCGTGGCGCCCTTGCCCTCGATGACCTTGTAGGCGGCCGTGCGCACGTCGTTGGTGATGCTCTCGAGGGTCTCCTCGGTGAAGGGGCGCTCGCCGTCGCGCTCCCAGTCGAGGATGGGGATGGGGCCGATCGTGGCCTGCGACCACAGCGCGAACTCGCTGTCGCCGTGCTCGCCGACGATGGTGGCGTGCACGCTCGTCGGCGCGAGACCGCCCGCGAGCTTCGCGATGATCCAGCGCAGGCGGGAGGTGTCGAGCACCGTTCCGGAGGAGATGACGCGGCCGGGCGGGAGGCCGGAGATGCGCTGGGCGACGACCGTGAGCACGTCGCACGGGTTGGTGACGAGCACGAACACGGCGTTGGGGGCGAGCTCCACGAGCTGCGGCATGAGCGACTCGAGGATGCCGACGTTCACGCCGACCAGGTCGAGGCGGGTCTGCCCCGGCTTCTGCTTGGCGCCCGCCGTGATGATGACGACGTCGGCGCCCGCGACGGTCGTGATGTCGCTGGAGCCGGTCATGATGCTCGAACCCGTGAACTGGGTGCCGTGCGCGAGGTCGAGCACCTCCGCTTCGACCTTCTTCGTGTCGATGTCGTAGAGAGTGATCTCTCGGGCGACGCCACGGATGAGGCACGCGTACGCCAGCGAGGTGCCGACGCTGCCAGCCCCCACGATCGCGACCTTCGACTGCTTCTGCACGGGCATGGTGCTTCCTTTCGGGAAGATCAGCAACCCTCTGATCGTATGGGCGCTGGCCTGATCGCTGCGGCGTGTCGCGGCGCGGCTCGGGTTGCGCTGAAGGTGCGCTGGTTACGCTCGTTCGCATGCGCATCCCGTCGGAATCAAGTGAAGAATCACGGCACGACGGCGCGACTCCTCCAGCGAGCGGATCGGCCGGCGGCGCCGCCTCGACGGCTGGGGGCGCGGCTGGTGGCCGCGGTGGCACCGATCGGCGCGCGCGCGGACTCGAGGAGGTCGACGCGAGGCGAGTGCAGCGCGCTGACTTCGTGAAGCAGGTGCTCGCGAAGCGCGACGGCGGCGCGGATGCTGGCGATGCGGCAGACGATGCTGGCGATGCGACGGTCGACGGTGCTGCTGGCGACTCGGCTGCTGACGAAGCTGTTGCCGACGAAGCCGCTGCTGACGACGCTGTTCTCGACGGCTCTGCAGGCGAGATCGATGGCTCGACCGATGACGCTTCCGTCACTGATGCGGCAAACACTGATGCTGCAAACACTGGCGCTTCGGCTGCTGGCATGTCCGCAGATGCGAACGCGGGCGACGTCGAGACGCCGGCGGGCAGTGAGACGTCCCGCGAACCCTCGAACGAGACCGTCGCCGTCGACGACTCGATCGTGAGCGCGCTCCGAGCCGAGGGGCGAACGGCGACGGGAAACCGAGACGCCGGACGGGTCGCCGCCCCGCGTCCAGACCAGACCGTCGCCGTCGACGACTCCATCGTCGCGGCGCTCCGGGCGGAAGGCCGCACGGCGACCGGGGACCGCGACGCCGGGCCCGCCGGTCCTGGTCGCGACGGGGACGGCGCATCCGCACCGCAAGTGACAGCCTCCGGCGCGCAATCCGGCCAGACGACGCCCCGGGCTCCCGCCGACGCGGCCCCGCCGACCGCCGCGATGCCGGTCGTGACGCAGCTGCGGGACGTCCCCGTCTCCGAAGCGCTCCCCGCGGCGCTCGCCCTGCTCCGCGGCTGGCGCGAGCAGGTGGCCGACGCCGACGCGAAGCGGGCCGCCGCGGTCGAGGCCGCCTCGAGCTCCCGCGCGAAGCGGCGCGCCGACACGACCTCCGAACTCGACCGTGTGCTCAGCGGGCCGGACGGCGAGGTGTTCCTCCGCTCCCTCATCGACGAGGTCATCCGCCCGGACGACGCGATCGCGGCCGGCAACGGCCTCGGCGACCTCGCCCCCAAGCTCCCCGCGAGCCTCTCGACCGGCACGAAGCGCGTGTTCCAGCTGGGCGCCTTCGCCGGCCCGGGAGTGCCGTGGCTCGCGGTGCCCCTCATGCGCCGGGCGACGGCAGCGTTCTTCGGTGAGGACACCGTCAGGAACGCGCCAGCCGACATCTCGGCCGCAGTCGAGCGGGCCGCGTCCCGAGGGGCCGTCCCCCGCATCCGCCTGCTCGGCGACGAGGTCCTCGGGGAGCGCGCCTCCAACGCGCGGCTCGAGACCTACACGCAGCTGCTCGCCGCCGGCCAGATCCGCGAGGTCGAGCTGCGCGTCGTCGACATCGAAGCGCAGCCAGCCCTCTGGGACTTCGACGGAACGCTCGAGCGCGTCGTCTTCAAGCTCTCCGCACTCGGCCGGGCGGCCCTCACCGCGCAGACGCCGCCACTGCTCATGCTGCGAGCTCAGTCGTCAACCGACCTCGAGCTTACCGTGCAGGCCTTCATGCGCGCCTTCGAGCAGGAGGAGCTGCGCGGCCTCCACGTCGGCATCTCGCTGCCAGCCCAGTTCCCTGAGACGACCGGCCTGCTCCGCCGCATCGGCGGATGGGCGCACATGCGCCGCGAGGACCTCGGCTCCGACATCACGGTCGCGATCACCCGCGACGCGAACCACGAGCTCGAGCGCGCCGACGCCGTCATCAACGGCTGGCGCCTCGCGACCTACGCATCCGACGCCGACGTCGACGCCAACTTCGCGCGCCTCCTCGACGAGGCGCTCGCGATCGACCACGTCGCCGCGTTCCGGGTCGAGGTCGAGGCGGATGCGCGCCGAGACGTGGCACTCGCCGCCGCCATCGCGAACGCGCGAGGACTGCCGAAACCGGTCAGGGTCGTCGTTCCTCGCTCGGCAGACGACGCGACCCTCGCGCGCATCCGCTCGGCCGGCGTCGAACTCGTCGAACGCACCCCCGTCGTCGACGGAACCACGCAGCGCCACGCGGCCAGCTACCTGCAGCATCGGGTCGACGTGCGGGCCAGGCAGCTCGGCGCGGAGCCGGCCGACGCGGCATCCGCGACGGCCGCCGTCACGCCAGGCGTGGGCGCCGACGCCGTGCATCCAGACGACGAACGACTCCTCAGCGCCACCGCCCGCATGCGGCAGATCGACTCGGGCCCGAACCGCGAGCAGGACCGCGTGCTCGCCGACGACGCCGCCACCGTGACCGCGAGCATCCAGCTCGAGCTCTTCCCCGATGGCCTCTTCGAGGACGAGGAGCCCGCGGCGGAACGGCCGGCGCGCGTGAAGAAGCTGAAGCCGGCCTCGAAGCCCGTCATCGACGACGAAGAAGAGGTCACCGAGAACCCGGCGGACACCGGGCCGAGCCCACGCCTCACCGAAGTCGTGCTCGGGCTGAAGCGCGGCCGCCTGCTGCGCAACACGTTCCGCAACGCGCCAGGCACCGATCCGTCGCTCGCCAGCAACCGCGACTGGCTCCTCTCCATCCAGCGACGAGTGCCTCGCAGCGAACTCGGCATCGACGAGGTCGAGCGGCACCTGCTGCACGAACCGGACGACGTGGACGCGCTGCTCTCGCGCGCCGAGCGCGCAGCCGAACCCTGGGCGCAGAAGCCGGGCTGGGAGCGGGCGGCCGTGCTCGAGAAGGTGGCGAAGGCGCTCGAAGCGAACCGGGCGCGCCTCATCGAGGTGGCCGTCTCCGAGACGGGGACCCCACTCCCCGACGTGGATGCCGACGTGAGCCGCTGCATCGACCTCGCCAACTACTACGCGCACCTCGCTCGCCAGCTCGACCGCATGCAGGGCGCCGACTTCGAACCCGTCGCCGTGACCGTCGTCACCCCATCCTGGGTGCCCGCCGTCGCCGGCAGCGCGGGGCACACGGCGCAGGCGCTCGCGGCCGGCAGCGCGGTCGTCCTGAAGCCCTCCCCCCGAACGCGCCGCACGGCGGCCGTCTTCGCCGAGGTGCTGTGGGATGCGGACATCCCGCGCGACCTCGTGCAGCTCGCGATCTGCGACGAGAGCCTCCTCTCGGACGAGCAGCTCGGACAGATGCTCATCACCGACGACCGCGTGCAGCGGGTGCTGCTCAGCGGCAACTGGGAGACGGCGCGATCGTTCCTGCGGTGGCGCCCCGACCTGCCGCTCATCGCCGCGACGAGCGGCAAGAACTCCATGATCATCACGCCGAGCGCTGATCTCGACCGGGCCGCCCTCGATGTCGCCCGCAGCGCGTTCCTCAGCGCGGGGCAGCGCCCCGGTCACGCCGGCACGGTCATCCTCGTCGGCTCCGTGGCACGCTCGAAGCGCTTCCACGAGCAGCTCGCCGACGCCGTCGCATCGCTGCGCATCGGCTACCCGAGCGACCCGGGTGCCGTCGTCGGCCCGCTCGTGTCCCCGCCCGACTCGCAGCTGCGCTTCGCGCTCACCTCCCTCGGCGAGGGCGAATCGTGGCTCGTCGAGCCGCGCCAGCTTGACGACACCGGTCGCCTCTGGTCGCCCGGCATCCGCGTCGGCGTCAAGCCGGGCAGCTACCAGCACGTCACCGAGTTCTTCGGCCCAGTGCTGAGCGTCATGCACACGCACACCCTCGACGAGGCCATCCGCCTGCAGAACTCGACCCAGTACGGGCTGACAGCTGGCATCCACTCGCTCGACCGCACCGAGATCGCCGAATGGCTGCGGCGCGTCGAGGCCGGCAACCTCTACGTGAACCGGGACATCCTCGGCAACACGCCTCAGCGGCAGCCGTTCGGCGGCTGGCTCCGCTCCATGGTCGGAACTGCCACGAAGTTCGGGGGCCCCAACTCGCTGCTCTCCCTCGGCGCGTGGCGCCCGAACCATGGCGAGCAGTCCCAGACCCTCCACCTGCGCGGCATCGACGAGCAGGCGACGGCGCTCATCGAGTCGGCGGCACCCTTCATGGACTACGAGACCTTCGACCGCCTCCGCCGCGCATCCCTCAGCGACCAGATCGCCTGGAACGAGGAGTTCGGCGAGGTCTCCGACGTCTCCAACCTGAAGTTCGAGCGCAACCTCATGCGGTACATCCCAGCGCGCGCGACGATCCGCGCGGCCGAGGACGCAACGCTCGCCGACCTCATCCGCGTCATCGTCGCCGCCCGCATCGTGCGTTCGAAACCGCTCGTCACCTCAGGCGTCGAGGTGCCGGATGCGGTGCTCGCCGAGCTGCACGCGCAGGGCCTGACCGTGCAGCGTGAGACCGACGCGGAGTTCGCCGAGCGCGCCCGCACCGGCGGCATCGAGACGCTGCGCGTGCGCCTCATCGGCGGCAAGCGGCGCGAGTTCTGCGACGCCCTCCAGGGTGACCCGGACATCTCCATCTGGTCGGACGAGGTCACGCCCGCCGGTCGCATCGAGGCGCTCCCGTTCCTGCGCGAACAGGCGATCTCCATCACCGCACACCGGAACGGGCACCCCGATCCGCGCATGCAGCAGCTCTTCCCGTACGAGCAGACCATCGACCCGGACGCGCCCATCACGCAGGGGCCTATCAAGTCCCGCGGGTAGTGCACTCAGGAGCCCCGGGAGTGCTGTCCAACATCAGTGCGATTTCGAGCAGGAATTGCGGTTGGAAGGTTTCAGCAGAGGATTCTGCACTGATGTTGGTCAGGAGATGGGCGGATGGCGCAGAAGCAGCGCCGAGGCAGCGCTTCGTGTGATGAGGGCACGCCGGCAGTGGCGTGCAGAGCATGTGCGCGCACCGACCGTGCGGACTTCTTGCGAGGCTGATGGGTTTTTACCCGTCACCGGTCAGAGAAACCCAGCACGCGTGTCCGCAGAACCCATCACCGTCGGAGAATCCCCGCACGTGGCGGCACCGCGCGGGGGAGGGGTGCTGCGGCCTCGGTCATCAGGGGGCTGAGCGAGTGGATGCGGGTGTCCTCTGTGCTCCGAGGCCGGTCGCCTACGATCGAGCGCATGACTGTCGACGCCGCCGGAACCCCCGACTCCCCGCGAACGCCTGACCTCGCGCGAGCCTTGGAGGCATTGTCCCGCGAGCTGCCTGGCAGGGTGGTCACCGACCCGGAGGCTCTTGAGCCGCTGCGCGTCGATCGCTCCGGTGTGGTCGCCGCCGGCGTTCCGCTCGTGCTGGTCGAGGCGGAGTCGGTCGAGGATGTGCAGGTGGTGTGCCGCGTCGCGAGCGAGTTCGGCGTCCCCATCGTCACGCGCGGAGCCGGCACTGGCCTAGCGGGAGGTGGCGCGGGCGGCGAGGGTGAGATCGTGCTGTCGACGCTGCGCATGAACCGGGTCCTCGAGATCTCCCCGGCGAACCAGCTCGCGGTCGTGCAGCCGGGAATCCTGAACGGCGCCCTCAACGAGCAGCTCGAGGGGCACGGCTTCTGGTGGGCGCCCGACCCGGCCTCCAAGCACATCTCGACGGTGGGTGGCAACATCGCGACGAACGCCGGTGGCCTGCTGTGCGCGAAGTACGGGGTGACGCGCGAGGCGGTGCTCGGGCTCAAGGTCGTGCTCATCGACGGCTCGGTCATCGAGGTCGGCCACCGCACGGTCAAGGGGGTCACTGGCCTCGACCTGTGCGCGCTCATGGTCGGCTCGGAGGGCACGCTCGGCGTGATCGTCGAGTGCACGCTCAAGCTGCGTCCGCTCGTGGCCGGGGTCGTGCCGACCATCGGCGCGTACTTCACGGATGTGCGGCGGGCGGCCCGTGCATCCGCCGCCGTCACCGCGTCTGGCATCCAGCCGGCGATCATGGAGCTCATGGACAAGGGCGTGCTGGCCGCCGTCTCCGCGTACACGGGCGTCGACCTCGCCTCGCACGGCGACTCGTATCTGCTGATCCAGACCGACGGCGCGAACGCGGTCGCCGAGGCCGAGGGCATCGTCGAGGTGCTGAGCGCGAACGGCGGCACGGTCGAGATGACCACGGATCCGCAGTCGGCGCTGACGCTCGTGGATGTGCGGCGGCAGGCGTACGCGGCGAAGGAGGCGCTCGGGAACGTGCTGGTCGAGGACGTCTCCGTGCCCCGCGACCGGCTGCCGGATATGTTCGCGAAGATCGACGAGGTCGCGGCGCGCACCGGCACGACGATCGTCACGGTCGCGCACGCCGGAGACGGCAACCTGCATCCGACGTTCATCTACGACCGCGCGGAGACCGTCGTGCCGCGGGCGGTGTGGGATGCGGCTGATGAGCTCTTCACGTACGCCATCTCGATCGGCGGCACGCTCACGGGCGAGCACGGCGTGGGCCTGCTCAAGCGCCAATGGCTGGGTGAGGAGCTCGGCGAGCGTCAGTACGAGCTGCAGCGCGGCATCAAGCGACTCTTCGACCCGCAGGGCCTGCTCAACCCGGGCAAGGTCTTCGCCGAGTAGGCCGCGCCGCCGCTCGGTCGCGTTCCCAATTGACGGGAAATTTTGCGGGACGTCGGGCGTGCCGTTCAGGAGGATCGTCCGCGAAACAAGGGCGTCACATTCCGTCCACTAGTCTCGGGACATGGGTGACCTCTTCGACGGCTACAGCCAGGCTCTGACCAGGCAATCCCAAGCGGCGCTGTCGCCGCCATTCGACGAGATGTTCATGGGGGAGGCGCCTGAGGGCGAGCTGGATCCGCGGCGCACGTACCGAGATCTCTACGACGTCCTCTCGGGGATGACGCAGGAGCAGATCCGCCACCGCTCCGATTCGCTCGCCGACTCGTACCTCGCGCAGGGCGTCACGTTCGACTTCGCCGGCGAGGAGCGTCCGTTCCCGCTCGACGTGGTCCCGCGCGTCATCGAGCGCGCCGAGTGGCAGAAGACGGAAGCGGGCATCAAGCAGCGCGTGCGCGCGCTCGAGGCGTTTCTCGACGACGTGTACGGCGACCAGCGGGCCATCGCCGACGGCGTGATCCCGGCGAGCCTCATCGCCTCCTCGGTGCACTACCACCGGGTCGCGAAGGGCATCCGCACGGCGAACGGGGTGCGCATCCACGTCTCCGGCATCGACCTGATCCGGGATGAGCACGGCGAGATGCGCGTGCTGGAAGACAACGTGCGCGTGCCGTCGGGCGTCTCCTACGTCATCTCCAACCGCCGCGCCATGGCGCAGACGCTGCCGGAGCTCTTCTCCCGCATGCGCGTCCGCCCCGTCGGCGACTACCCGAACCGCCTGCTGGGCGCGCTTCGTGCATCCGCGCCGGACGGCATCGAGGACCCGACGGTGGTCGTCCTCACGCCAGGCGTCTACAACTCGGCGTACTTCGAGCACACCCTGCTCGCGCGCCTCATGGGCGTCGAGCTCGTCGAGGGCCGTGACCTGTTCTGCTCCGGCGGCCGGGTGTGGATGCGCACGACGGCTGGCCCCCAGCGCGTGGACGTCATCTACCGCCGCGTCGACGACGACTACCTCGACCCGCTGCAGTTCCGCCGCGACTCGATGCTCGGCTCGCCCGGCCTCATGATGGCGGCGCGTCTCGGCAACGTGACGATCGCGAACGCCGTCGGCAACGGCGTCGCCGACGACAAGCTCGTCTACACGTACATGCCCGACCTCATCCGCTACTACCTGTCGGAAGAGGCGATCCTGCCGAACGTCGACACGTGGCGTCTGGAGGAGCCGGACGCGCTCGAGGAGGTGCTCGACCGCCTCGACGAGCTCGTCGTGAAGCCGGTCGACGGCTCCGGCGGCAAGGGCCTCATGATCGGCCCGAGCGCCAGCAAGCAGGAGCTGGACGAGATGCGGGTGCGGCTGCTCGCCGACCCGCGCGGCTGGATCGCGCAGCCGGTCGTGCAGCTGTCGACGATCCCGACGCTCGTGGACGACGGGATGCGGCCGCGTCACGCCGACCTGCGTCCGTTCGCCATCAACGACGGCCACGACGTGTGGGTGCTGCCTGGCGGCCTCACGCGCGTCGCGCTGCCCGAGGGCCAGCTCGTCGTGAACTCGAGCCAGGGCGGCGGGTCGAAGGACACGTGGGTGGTCGGTGCCGAGCGCAGCTTCTCCAAGCCCGTGCCGCACGGCGTCGAGGAACTGCTCGACGACCAGGCCGACGTGTCGGAGACGCCGCACCCCGTGACGGGTGTGCTGCGCGTCATCCCGCACCGTCAGGACCACATGCCGCAGGATGCCCCGAAGCGCAGCGACCAGCAGCAGACGCAGCAGCAGACGCAGGGTCGGGCCTCGCAGGCCCAGTCGCATTCGCACGCTCAGTCAGAGCAGATCCAGCAACAGCAGCAGGCACGCGGTACAGCGCCGGCTGCGGCTGGAGCAGCCGACACGAACCAGAAGGGAACGGACGCATGCTGAGCCGTATCGCCGAGTCGCTCTTCTGGATCGGCCGCTATGTGGAGCGGGCCGACGGCACCGCCCGCATCCTGGATGTGCACCTGCAGCTGCTGCTCGAAGACCCGTGGGTTGACGAGGCGACGGCCTGCCGCTCGCTCCTGAGCGTCATGGGCGCTGCGGATGTGCAGCCGGACGCCGAGCTGACCCGCTCGGACGTGCTGAACCTCATGGCCGTCGACCGCTCGCAGCCCGCTTCGATCGCCTACTCGGTGAACGCGGCCCGCGAGAACGCCCGCCGCGCTCGCGAGATCGTGTCGACGGAGCTGTGGGAGTGCCTCAACGCCACCTACTCGCGCATGCCGTTCAGCGTGCGCCAGGAGAAGGTGCACGACCTGTTCGCGTGGGTTCGCGAGCGGTCGGCGCTCGCGGTCGGTGTCGTCAACTCGGCGGCGAGCCGCGACGACGCGTACCAGTTCATGATGCTCGGCCGCTCGCTCGAGCGCGCCGACATGACGGCACGCCTCCTCGCGACGCGCTCGCTCACCGAGGCGTCCGGCGCATCCTGGACGACGATCCTCCGCTCGTGCGGCGCGTACGAGTCGTACCTGCGCACGTACCACGGCATGCCGTCCGCAGCGAACGCGGCGGAGTTCCTGCTCCTCGACCGGCTCTTCCCGCGGTCGATCCAGTACTCGGTGTCGACGGCGCTCTCCTGCCTCTACGACATCCAGCCCCGCCACGAGCGCGGCGGCCGCGTGGGAGTCACCGACCAGGCGCAGCGCCTGCTCGGCCAGATCTCCTCCGACCTCGAGTACCGGCCCATCCACGACACCCTCGCTGACCTGCCCCGCTACATGGATGGCGTGCAGGATGCGGTGTCCCGGGCTTCCGAGGCGATCCGCCAGCGCTACTTCCCGTCGATCACAGCCCCGAGCTGGGTGGGAGACAACTCATGAGCCGCATCCGCATCCGCCACTCCACGGGTTTCCGGTACGAGGGCGACGTCACGACCTCGTACAACGAGGCCCGCATGCTGCCGATGGCGAACAACGGCCAGTTCGTGCTGTTCGGGCACCTCGATGTCACGCCGCATTCGTCGACGCACAACTACTCCGACTACTGGGGGACGAAGGTGACGGCGTTCGAGGTGCTGAACCCGCACTCCGAGCTGTCGCTGACGGCGTCGAGCCTCGTGGAGGTGCGGCAGCGGCCCGAGGCCGGGCAGCTGTCGCTGAGCTGGGATGAGCTTGCCCGTGAGCGGCTCCGCAGCGTGGAGCTCGTCGAGCAGACGGCGCAGACGCGCCTCACGATGCCGCCGGAGGATGTGAAGGCGCTCGCGGCCGAGGTGAAGGGCGCGAACACGGGGCCCGCATCGACCGCGATGGAGATCCTGCACCTCGTCTACGAGGCGGTCGCCTACGAGGGCGGCGTGACGGGCGTCCGCACGACGGCCGCCGAGGCGTGGGAGCACAAGCGCGGCGTCTGCCAGGACATCTCCCACATCGCGCTCGGTGCGCTTCGCGCCGCCGGCATTCCTGCCATCTACGTGTCGGGCTACCTGCACCCTCGCCCGAACGCGGAGATCGGTGAGACCGTGAGCGGCGAGTCGCACGCGTGGATCGAGTACTGGGACGGCGAGTGGCGCGGCTGGGATCCGACGAACGACATCCCGATCGGCGAGCGCCACGTGCTCGTCGGCCGGGGCCGCGACTACAACGACGTGCCTCCGCTGCGCGGCGTGTACGCGGGCCCGTTCTCCTCGCAGCTGTTCGTGAAGGTCGACATCACTCGAGAGGCGTAGCCGTGCCGGGGTCGGGTTCCGGGCAGCAAGGCGGGTCTGCCGGCGGTTCGCATGGCGGCTCGCAGGGGCGTGCGGATGCGCGCGGTCCGGCGGGACCGCATCCCGACCCGACCGGTGCGCCTGCGGCGTTCGTGGTCCCGACCGGCCATGGCGTGGACGTGCACGTCTACGAGTGGGCGTGCGCGTCGCCGCGGGGTGTGATCCACCTGTCGCACGGCTCGGGTGAGCACGCGAAGCGCTACGACGCGTACGCGCGCGAACTGGTCGCGGCCGGGTACTCGGTCGTCGCGCACGACCAGCTCGGGCATGGGCAGACCGGGCTCGGCTCGCACGGGCTCTCCGTGCTGCCGGCGACCGAGAATCGGGCGGCGCTCGAGGCGCTCGAGGACATCTCGGCGTGGGTGCGCGACCGCTACCCGAAGCTGCCCCTGATCTTGCAGGGACACTCCTGGGGGGCGTTCCTCGCGCAGCAGCTCCTCGCCCGCGATTCTGCGTTCTTCTCGGCGTGCATCCTGACGGGCACCGCCCTCGCGATGCCCGGTTACACGAACCCGGGGAACCTCAACAAGCGGTTCGAGCCAGACGAATCCGGTCTGCAGTGGATGTCTCGCGATCCCGAACAACGTCGGAGGTTCGCCGACGACGACCTGTGCTTCCGGATCTCCGAGCAGCCGGTGTGGGGTGTGCGGGGCGCGGTGCAGCTGATGCACCTCCCGCCCAGGGCGGCGTCGGGGAAGCTCGACGACATTCCCGTGCTCATCATGGCCGGCTCGGAGGACTCGGTCGGCTACGGCGAGCGCGGGCCGCGTGCCCTCGCGCGGTTGTATCGGAAGCGCTCGAAGCTGAGCGACGTGACCCTCGAGATCTACCAGGGGGCGCGGCACGAGCTGTTCTTCGAGCTGAACCGCGACGAGGTCATCGCCGACATCGTCGCGTGGCTGGATACGCGCATCCCGCCGCTCTTGTAGCGGAGCGCCGTAGAGTGCTTCCATGCACGGTGAGTACAAGGTTCCTGGCGGGAAGCTCGTCACGGTCGACCTCGAGGTGGAGGGCGGTCGGATCGTCGACGCGCACCTCGCGGGCGATTTCTTCCTCGAGCCGGACGAGGCTCTGGATGACATCAACGGCGCGCTGAACGGGTTGCCTGCGGACGCGAGCGCAGAGGAGATCACGGCCGCGGTGCGCGGTGGTCTTCGGGATGATGCGCAGCTGCTCGGCGTCACGCCTGAGGCCGTCGGCGTGGTGGTCCGTCGGGCCGTGCTCGGCGCCCGCGACTGGCGCGCGTACGACTGGCAGATCCTGCATCCGGGGCCCCTGTCGCCTCGCGAGCATGTCGCTCTCGACCAGGTGCTGACCGAGGAGGTCGGCGCGGGCCGACGCCCCGCGACGCTGCGCCTGTGGGAGTGGGACGAGACGGCCGTCGTGCTCGGCTCGTTCCAGTCGGTGAAGAACGAGGTCGACCAGGAGAACCTCGACAAGTACGGGGTGCAGCTCGTGCGGCGCATCACGGGTGGCGGCGCGATGTTCATGGAGGCCGGCTCGGTGGTGACGTACTCGCTGTACGTGCCGAGCGATCTTGTGCACGGCATGTCGTTCGCGGAGTCGTACGCGTTCCTCGACTCGTGGGTGCTGGATGCGCTGCACGGCCTCGGCATCAACGCCAGGTACGAGCCGCTCAACGACATCGCGAGCCCGTCTGGCAAGATCGGCGGGGCCGCGCAGAAGCGCCTCGGCTCCGGCGCGGTGCTGCACCACGCGACGCTCAGCTACGACATCGACGGCGACCGTATGACGGAGGTGCTGCGCATCGGCCGCGAGAAGCTGAGCGACAAGGGCACGCAGTCCGCGAACAAGCGCGTGAGCCCCCTGCGGTCGCAGACGGGGATGGAGCGCTCGGCCATCATCGACCACTTCAAGGCGACGTTCGTGGAGCACTACGGCGGGACGCCAGGCGAGGTGACGGACGAGGAGATGGCGAGGGCCCGCGAGCTGGCGCAGTCGAAGTTCGCGTCGCGGGAATGGACGCACCGGGTTCCATAGGCAGCGGATGCGCGTGGCCGGGGGACACAGCAAGAGGGGAGAAGTACCCATCGCGTGACGCGGGATGCGTGGTTACGCTGGCGATTCATCCGCGAATTCTCCGGAGGATCCCCGTGCCGCACATGTGCAATCCTGCTCCCGTCTCCCAGGAGGCGGCTTCGTGACCGCGTTCATCGACCCGCTCTCCGACGAGCGCGGCCCTGATGGCGCGGGCGGCGGATACACCGTCTACTGGGCATCCGCCGAGCGGGTCTCCCTTTCGAAGCCCCTGCAGCGGTTCCTCATCGACGCGCAGTTCTCGCGCCTCCGCCCGATCCTGGTCACGACAGATCAGGCGCACGTCTCAAGTTTCGTTGCGGATGCGTTCCAGGCGGCAGGCGGGTACTGGGCCGTGTCGCACGGCGGCGCGATGTTCGACGCGTTCCGGGGAACGCGCATCCGCAGCTTCGGCGACTTCTGGGCGCCGAGGTCCGACGCGGTGTCCGAGGCGCATCCCTCGCTGTCGCGCCTGCGCGAGCACACGACGCCGTCGTTCGTCTTCGATGTGTACGTGCGCGACCGCGCCGATGACCGCACCCTCATCGGCGGCACGGCCGACCTCCTCGTAGCGGGCCTGGGCGGGGGCGCCCTCGAGCGCTGGGGTCTCGTCGAGCCGCTCGCACAGCGCTGGTCGCACGCCGCCGTCACCGAGTCGATGCGCCGGCAGATGCCCGTCACCGAACGCCACTTCGCGGCGGGCGGCGACGGTTCGGCCGTCAGCCTTGCGGTCTCGCGGACGAAGTCGGGGATCCTCGAGCACGTGCGCGGTACCGTCCCCGTCCGTGACGCCGAGCTCGCGGCGCTGGCTCGCGATCCCCGCGGTTCTCTCGCCGCACACCCGCGCGTGATCGACACCCTGCGCGAGCTCGCCGAGACGAGCCGCGTCAACGTCGCCCTGCTCTCGTGCGGCGAGGTCGAAGAGCGCCAGGGGTCGTTCGGTCGCCTGCCCGGCGTGCGCCGCCCAGAGCAGCCGCTCGCCGTGCTCCTCGGCGCACGCGCGGTGCGCGACCTCGCGATCGACGTGGACGCGCTCGCCGAGCAGCACGACGTCACCACCGTCGGACTCCGCCGTGCCCCGGCCCTCATCGTCCGGCTCACGGGCGACGACCCGCTCTGGTACCAGCTGCGCGCGTTCGCGACGGACCTCGACCAGGAGCGTCTCGCCTCCGCCCTCGCCGTGGAGTTCGCCACGGGTGACGCACACGTCGGGAGGAGCTGACCGTGCCCATCGAACTGGTCCTGCTGAGCGAGGTCGCACCCAGCGACGAGGCCATCGCGCGCGCCATCGCCGAAACCCACCCCGAGGGGCAGCTCGTCTCCTTCGAAGACGGCGTCGTGCGCCACGCCGTCGACGCGGCGGGAGCGTCCCTGCTGACGGTGTTCGAGAGCCAGCCGATCGCCGACCCGACGAGCGCGGTCGCCGCCATCGCGCATCCACCCACAGCGTTCGGGTTGTGGACAGACATGACCGTGCCGAGGAGCGAGCCGCAGCGTGGCCGTGCCCTGGCCGAGCAGATCGCCGCCGCTGTCGGCGGAACCGTGACAGAGAGGGTGTGACGTGTCGGATTGGAAGATCGACCCCACCGGGGTGCAGACGGTGCTCACGAGCGTGCAGACCACGCAGGGCGAGCTCGCGACCGTCATCACGGAAGCGGGCATGAACGGCGTGATGGCCGGCGTCGCGTGGGGCGGCGGCATCACGGTCGGCGTCTCCGAGGCCCTCGCCGGCCTGCTCACCGAGCAGCAGTCGAACGTCACGGCCGTCGGCAACACCGTCAACGCGAGTGTCACGGGTGTCGCCAACGCCGTCTACGCCTACAACAACGGGCAGGAGCAGATGGCCCTCGAGTTCCAGGGCGCCATCGCGGACGGCTCCGACGGCGACTTCAGCTTCTTCGAGCAGCACGGCTACCGGGGGGACGCATGACCATCGAAGTCTGCACGGGAGACGGTCTCATCGACCCGTCGGCGTTCGTCCTGAAGAGCGCCGATCTGGACACGTCGCTGATCGAGGGATCGGCCACGGCCCTCCAGGGCATGGGGTCTGGTCTCGTCGAGAAGGTGTCGACGATCAGCACGACGTGGTCTGGCATCGGCGCCTCCTACCAGGCACCCGAGCAGGAGTCCGTCTATGCAGCGATCACGCCCGCGACGAACGCGGCCGCGGATGTGGAGACCAGCTTCTCCAGTGCGGCCGGCTACCTGAACACCTACGCCGAGGCGCTGGAAGCGGTGAAACCGACGCTCAAGGACCTCGAGGACCGCGCGGCGGCGTTCCGTCAGGAGGCGCTGGCCGGCTACAACGTGACGGTGTGGGATGCGCACGGCCTGTCGATGGAGTGGATGACCACTTCCTTCAGCGATATGGACAAGAAGTCCGAGCACATCCCTTGGGGTGAGCACGGCCCGGCGAAGGAGAAGAACACCGAGCTGCTCGCCGAGTACGCGGCGATCGTCGAGACCGTCTCACAGGCCGCGACGACGTGCGCGGCTGGCCTCGAGACGCTCAGCACCGCGCAGTACGTGACCGAGGACGAGGCCATCACCGCCGAGGCGATCATGGCGTCGACGGAGCTGCCGTGGGGCTACCCGTCGGAAGAGGACCGCAACTGCTCGGAGTCGGTCGCGCATGGGGCCGGCAACTTCTGGCACGGCACGTGGACGGGCGCGGCGTCGCTCATCGGCCGGGACCCCGTCACCGGCGACTGGGGCTGGGACAATGCGGGGGCCGCGTGGGGCGGGCTCGGCAACTTCGCCCTCTCGACGGCCGTCGTGCTGTCCCCGACAACGTGGGCCGTGAAGCTCGTCGCGCCCGGCTCTGAGGCTGACCAGTGGTTCGACGACCGCGTCAACGTCGCCGCGACCGGCTGGGGCAGCCTCATCGGCTACGACCACCAGGCCGCGCTCGCCGGTGAGAACGGCTTCCACGCGTGGGAGGAGGACGCGGTCGCGACGGGCACCGAGACGCTCGCGAACATCGTCACCTTCTTCATCCCAGGCGCGAACGTCGCGAAGGGCGTCTCGACGGCCGGCAAGGTCGGCTCGATCGTGACGCGTGTCGGCGGGGCCGCCGCTGACTTCGCGATTCCCGGCGGCTCGCTCGCGGTCGGCCTCGCGACCAAGGGCATCAAGTTCTCGCCGGACGGCCTGAAGATCACGCCGTACGTGGGCGCGACCGGGGTCGTGGATGCGCTCTCGCCGTCCGGCGGGGTGCCGCCGGTCTCGAACGCGTTCGGGTTGGAGACGCCCGGGTCGGTGCCGACCGCTCCCGCGGGCGGAGCGCCGGGGGTGCCGACAGGGTCTGGCGCGCCGGGAGCCGCGCCGTCCGGAGCCGGGACTCCAGGGGCTGGGAGCTCCGGAGCCGGGACTCCAGGGGCTGGGACTCCAGGGGCTGGCGGACCTGCCATCACCGCGCCAGAAGCGCCGAGTACGTCGGGTGCGCAGGGCACCTCCGGTGCGCAGGGCACCTCCGGTACGCCGGGCGCGCCCGATGCGCCGGGCGCGCCTCGCACGCCCGATGAGGCGACCGGGCCTACTGGACCGGCCGCGCCTCCAACCTCTCCGACCGGGCCGGCTGCACCGGCCGGGCCTCCAACCTCTCCAGGCGGGCCTGCTGGTGGCGGAGGCGCTGTCGATGGCAACGCCAGCGGGGGAACAGGCGGCAAGCCGGACGGCGACTCCGTCGTCAACCAGAAGGACGCTCCCCGCAAGCCGACCCCCGACGACTACGAGAACGCGTACGACAACGCGCCGAAGAACGCCGACGGCGTGCCGACGGACCCGAGAACGGGTGAACCCCTCCGAGTGGATCCGGAGACGGGGAAGCAGGGCTGGCAGCTCAAGTACGACACGGAGACGGACACGTTCGTTGCTCGGAACCCCGGCCAGGGGTACTTTGCGCCGAACCCGCCGGCAGCGGCGCTGGACTTCGATCCGGCGGTCGGCTCGTCCTACTCGTCCGGCGACGCGCACCTGCCTGGTGGGCACCCGCCGACGACTCCTGAAGCGACCTGGGACCCGAAGTCTGGTGAAGCGGGGTACGCCCACGTCACGCCGACCTCGCCGAAGGGCATCGACTACCAGGCGCAGATCAGCGGCCTCGAGGTGCTCCCGGACGGGCGCCAGCCTGAGTACGTCGTGCCGAGCGACACTCCCAGCGGCGCCGTGAAGTTCGACGGGCACACGATGCGAGGCGACCCGCCCGTCGAGGTCTTCCTTGAAGCGAAGGACGGCTACGGCATCCTGGGCAACGCCCCGTACACGCACAAGGCGATGGAGATGGCCCAGAGCATCGAGGACCAGATCACGAGGCAGCTCGACGCGATGCCGGAGGGCGCCGTCCTAGAGTGGCACGTGTCCGACCCGGTCGGTGCGGCAGCGATCCAGGCGATCGTCGACGCGAAGAAGTTCTCCGACGTGCACGTGTTCTACACCCCGAAGGTATGAGTGGCTATGACGACCTGGCTTGATGGTTCAGAGTTCGCAGTGAGCGCCGTGTGGGCTCGGCTGGGAGCTTCACCCGAGTGGATCGCGCAGCGCACCGATGTGCTCGTTCAGCGCTTGAGCGAGTCGTTGCGCCTGACGGGGTGGCAGGTGGTCGGCGGTGGCGACTGGGAGGGCACCGAGGAGCAGAAGGTGGCCGTCGTCGCGGCTCACGTGAACTCCGGCTCAGGCCAGGCGCAGCTCGGCGACGGCTACTCGTTCTCGCTGTTCGCTTCGAACGCCGCGGTGCACGTGAGGCTGCACACCCAGGCCGGCAGCGACCGGGTGGGGCGTCGGCTGCCGTCGCATTCCTCGATGCTCCACGTCTCGCCGACGGGGCCCGGCGCGGTCTCCGGCGAGCAGGGCGGGGCGATGGTCGAGGCGATGGTCGAGGCCTGGTCCCCGCTGCAGGTCGACCTCTCGATTCCGGACCTCTTCAAGATCGCGCGGCGCGGAGGGTGGAAGATCCCGCCCGCGAACCGACTGTGGCTTGCAGCGGAGGTCGGCGCGGCTGACGAGGCGGCCGAGGGGGTCGCCGTCTCCCGTCTCGGCGACGGGACGCTGTTCTCGGCACCGGATGACTGGGATGCGCAGCGCGTCGTTGACGCCATGGCGGAGACCCGGGAGCGCAACGGCCTCGACGTGCTGCCGCATTGACGCTGCGGATGGCAGCGACCTGGACGAGATGAGAGAAGGAGTCGAGTGAGCGACTACCGCACGCAGATCACGGGTCTGCTGCCGACCGCGGACGGCCGAATTCCGCAGTGGAACGTCCCGGATCCGCTCACCGATGGCGGCTTCGTGCCGTTCGATGGTCGCACGCTGCGAGGTCCGGAGCGTCACGAGGTCCTGCTGCAGGCGTTCGCGGCCGATCGCGTGCCGGAGCTGCGGCAGTGGCCCGACACCGAAGAGGCTGTGGAGACGGGGCGACGCGTCTTGGGGCTCGCTGCGGCCCAGTTGCGCGTGAAGCCCCCTGAATCCATTGTGGAGTGGCATTTCGAAGACGCCCCCACCGGGGACGCGGTGAACCGCCTCTTCGTCGACGCCGGTCTCACAGGTATCGACGTCCGCTACACGCCTGCAGTCGTCGGCGAGTGAGCTGACCCGGCATCCGCCTGGCCCGTGACCGGCGAGCACGAACGAGCGGCGGCGAGCATCCGCTTCGGGATGCTCGCCGCCGCTCGTATGCGCGTGCCTGTGCCTAGCCGGGGATCGACGCGCGTGCCGCGGACAGTGCGCGGCGGGCCACGTCGTCGTTCTCGACAAGCGAGTTGCGGATGGCGGCGATGACGTCGCGAACCTGCTGGCCTGCTGAGTTCCACTGCTGCTCGAGGTGCGCGTACTCCTCCGAGACGCCGTCGGCCTGGTAGTCGGCCATGGCCGACTTGACGTCGGCGTCGCGGCGGTCGAGCGCCGACTCGAGTCGGGCGGCGACCTGCTCGAAGTTCGCCTGCGTCGCCTCGGACGAGCCGATGTTGTAGTCGTTGCGATCCATCTGGTTCGTGAACATGCGTGTTCTCCTCGTTCTCGTCGCGTCGGTGTCTGAGCGCTAGGCCTGCGGGCGGATGCGCGTCAGGAAGGACTCGGAGCTGAAGTCGGTCGATCCGGCCGCGGCCTCGTGCGTCGCGGCTCCGTCGTCGGCGGCGGCGACGAAGGCCTTGTTCTGGCCGCTGATGGAGGTGACGATGCCGACGAGCGCCGAGTTGAGGGCGTTCGAGATCTCGTCGGTCTTCGACTTGAAGTTGTTGAAGCTGGCCTTCGCGGGCCCGTTGAAGGTAGAGGAGAGCGGCTCGGCGGCGTCGAAGAGCTGCTTCACGAGCTCGCCGAGGTCGTCCGATTCGGTCTGCGACTTGTTGCCGAGCGTGACCAGGGTCTGGTCTTCCATTGCGAACTTCATGGCATCCTCTCCAGCACCGCGATCGGCGCGCGTTCTTATCCGGAGACGCCAGTCCAGCACGGGATGCCCGCCGTCGTCCAACTTTTTACCGGGGAGTTCTCCCCTCCCGGCGTCAGGTTTGGCCGACTAGCCTTGCGACTCGTGTGGAAAACGGCCGAGCTCCCAG
Organism: Pseudoclavibacter terrae; assembly: GCF_008831075.1. Lineage (GTDB taxonomy): Bacteria > Actinomycetota > Actinomycetes > Actinomycetales > Microbacteriaceae > Pseudoclavibacter > Pseudoclavibacter terrae. The sequence continues at coordinate 481,560 of NZ_WBJX01000003.1, forward strand.
CGGCGACCGCCCAGCTCGCCTGGTCGATCGCGCTCGACGTGGCGCTCGCGCTCGTGGTGATTGCTGGCCTCTCGCTGCTCGCCGCGGGCCACAGCCTCGCGTTGGCGGTGCTCGTCGGGGGGTTCGTGGCGCTCGTCCTGCTCGCGGTCTGGTGGTGGATGCGCGCTGCGCTCGGCACGAGCGCGGGCCACGCGCTGCTGGGGCTCCGGACCGTCGCCCGTTCGACGGGCATGCCCGCGCATCCGTTCACGGGCGCACGCGCGACGCTGAACGTGCGGAAGGCGAGTGACCCGCTGCGGCTGGTGCCGGCCGTGATCGAGCTCGCCCCGCCCACTCGCGTGCCCCAGCGGTTCTCGAGTCCAGACCTCGAACTGCACTTCGATGACGGGTCGCGTCACATCGTCCGCGGCGTGATCGTCGTCGGCCGCGCCCCGCAGGTCTCGTCGAGGAGCCAGCGGCCGGTCGCCGTGCCCGACTTCTCGCGCAGCCTCGCCCCGACGCACGTGCGCCTCGAGCCGAACTTCGAGGGCGTGCTCGTCACCGATCTCGGCAGTGTCGCCGGCACGTGGGCGTTCGCGGGCGGCGACCCGCAGCGCTTGCAGGCGGAGACCGCCGTCACCGTTCCCTTCGGAACGGTGCTTGCCCTCGGTTCGAGGCGCGTGCGCCTCGGCCGGCCCGGCGCGACAGGAACGGGGGTGGCCGCGTGAGTGAGACGGACCGCACGCTCATCGACACGACGCGAGCGCACCGCGAGCGGATGCTCGGCGCGCTCGCGCATGGACCGCAGGCGACGAGACGCACCGTCAACACCAACGTGGGTCGTCTGCTCGGCTCGGTGATCCTCGGCGCCGTCATCTGCTGCGCATGCCTCGGCACGAGCTTCGTCGTGAACCTGCTCGAGGACCGCAAGCAGCAGGAGGCGATCTCCGCGTTCCAGGCGGCGGCCGCAGCGAACCCCGTGCAGCCGGGTGGCACGGTCGTGAAGGACGAGGCGACCGGCTTCCTGCTCGACCAGGCGACGGGCCAGTACACCGACCCGCGTACGGGGTTCGTCGTCGACCCGGCCACCGGCTACGCGACGGACCCGGCCGGCAAGCTCATCGACACGAGGATCGGCTGGTACATCGACCCGGCTACGGGGTACTACACCAACCCGACGAGCGGCATCACGGTCGACCCGCAGACGCTGACGGTGGTCGAGTGAGCAGCGCCAGCCCTGGCATTCGGCGAGCGAACCCCGACGCCCGGCGACAGAACCCTGAGGAGCACTGAGTGTCGTACACGCGACTCACCGTCATCGGCAGCGAGCGGAAGGCAGAGCTCGCGCTGCCGAGCACCGAGCCCGTCGGAGTGCTCCTTCCTCACGTCCTCGAGCTGCTCGAGGAGCAGCCCCGCGGCGGTGACGTGCTGATCCTGACGACGCTCACCGGCGCGTCCCTCGACTTCGACGCGACCCTCGAGGAGCAGGGGGTGCGGCCGGGCGCCATGCTGCGCGTGACGACCGCCGACGACGCCCCGCAGGCGCCAGAGGTCATCGACATCACCGACGCCATCACGGAGGCCGGCGCCACGAGGCGGGACGCCTGGGGAGAGGCGCACACGCGCACGACGCTGGCCGTCACCGCCGGGGTCGCCGCAGCGGGTGCTGCCATGTGGGCCATGGGCGCGTTCGCGCTTCCGGCGCAGTGGATGCTCGCCGCCGTGGCACTGCTCGCGGCCGTTGGAGCGGGACTCGCGCGGTCGGGCCAGCGGGTCGCTGCGGTCGCCGTCGCGAGCGCAGCGATCGGGATCGCGCTGCCCGCCGCGTTCGGGCTCGCCGCGGAGGTCGGCGGCACCGGCGGCACCGGCGGCACGGAGGCTCTGGTGCCGAACACGGTGCTCGTCGCCGCCATGTCCGCCTGGTTCGTGCTCGGACTCGTGTGGGGCATCGGGTTCCAACGGGGGTCTGCGAGGTACGGCGCCGCAGTCGGGCTGCTCGCCAGCAGCATCCTCTTCTTCCTGAGCCTTGCGGGCTTCGATCGCGGCGGCGTCGCGGTCATCGTGTCCGTGCTGAGCGTCGCGGCCCTCGGCGTGCTCCCTGGCGCGGCCCTCTCCCTCAGCGGCCTCACGTCCTACGACGACCGCATCATGCGCGGTGAGCGCGCCTCGACGGTTGACGTGCGCGCTGCCATCAGCGAGTCGTTCGCGCAGCTCACCTGGACGGTCATCGCCGTGTCGGTCGTCGCCGCGCTGTCGCTCACCGAGCTGCTGCTCTCGGCCGACCCGTGGCGGCAGGGGCTCGCGGGGGCCCTCGCCATCGTCGCGCTCCTGCGCATGCGCACGTTCCCACTCGCACCTCCCCGTCTCGCGCTGCTGGCCGCCGCCGTCGTGCCCGGCATCCTGTGGCTGCTCTCGACGCCGCTCCTCGGCGACGGCGAGAAGGCCCTCGCCGCGGGCGTCGCGGCGCTGGTCGCGGTCGCCACCGCCGCGTGGAGCCCGAGCGGGGTCGTCGCCGCCAAGCTCAGGCGCTGGGCCGACATCGTCGAGCTGCTCGTGGTGCTCACTGTCGTGCCCCTCGCGCTCGGTTCGTTCGGGATCTTCGCCGACCTCCTCGAGGCGTTCCGTTGAGCCGAACGAGCGCCCTGAACCTCGCCTGGCCGCACGCGCTCACGGCGCGCGGGGCGGCCGAGCTGCGCGAGCTTCGAGAGCACGCCACCGTGCCGCTGGCCCTCCGCCGCCGTGTCGGGGTCGCCTCGCTCGCGGTCGGCGCCGGATGCACGACGGTCGCTGTGGAGCTCGCCCGCTTCCTCTCGTCGGTGCGACGTGACCGGGTGCGCTTCGTCAGCGCGCAGGGCGGGAGCCCCCGCCCCGAGCGCGGCCTCGATGGCACGGCCGTCGAGGCGCTCGAGCTGTCACCGGCGGAGTGGCCCGCCGACGTCGACGCCTGGTGGCGACTGCACCGCGCATCCAGCGACGCCTACGACCTCACGGTCACGGACTGGGGCGCGACTCCCCTGGAGCGCATCTGCGACCTCGCCGAGCACTCGCACGTGCTGTGCCTCGTGGCCCCGGCCGACCGGTCGAGCGTCCAGCAGGCGCTCGACGTCGCCGCCGCCATCGGCGCGCACACCAGGGTCGTGCTCGTCGCGGTCGACGTGCAGCGCGTCGCCGGCGTCGCGACCGAGATGCTCGTCGACAACCTCCCCTTCCCGTCCGTGCTCCTGCGACACGACCGGAAGCTGCGCGAGGGCGCGGGGCGGGGACTCGACGGCGTGCGGATGCTGCGCCTCGGCGCCAGGGTCATCGATGCGGCCGCGGGGGTGGCGGCGCCGCCGGTGCCCACGCCGGTCGCGCAGTCGGTCCCTGGTCAGGCTGCGACTCCGGTCTCGCCCTCGGCTGCAGTTCCCGCGCCGCCTTCGGCACCCGAGCCGCCCGCGCAGGCGCCGGTGTTCCCCCCAGCACCCAGCCGACCCGCACCCACCCCCGACCGATCAGGGAGGCGACCGTGAGCATCCGCGACGCACACCGGCCCACCCGGACCGTCTTCCCGGCCCAGAGACCAGAGCCCCGCCAGCTCGCCTCGCCGCCCACGCTGAGCGACGAGGCCAGCGCGACGCCATTCCAGTTCCTGCTGCCGGTCGCCGGCGCGCTCACATCCGTCACGATGATGGTCGTCATGCGCAACGGCCAGCCGCTGTTCCTCTTCATCGCCGGCATCGTGTTCGTCGTCGCCATCGTCTCGGGCGTCGGCTTCGCGATCTCGGCCAGGGGACGCGCCGGCCGGGCGCTGCGCATCCGCCGCAAGCGCTACCTCGACTACCTCGAACGGCAGCGCACCGAGCTACGCGATGAGGCGACCAGGGCGGCGCGGGCCGCGAGGCTCGTGCACCCCGACCGCAGCGGCCTGGCGTCCCTGGTGCAGGATCCGGCTCGCCTCTGGGACCGTCGCCGCGGCGACCCCGACCACCTGCAGGCGCGTGTCGGCACGGCGACCGTGCCATGGTTCCAGCTCGGGGTCTCCGCTGAGGACTCTCCGACCGAACCCGCCGACCCCATCCTGCTCCGCGAGGCGCAGCTGCTCGCCGAGACGCACAGCGAGGTGCCCGGGATGCCCGCGGTCGCGGAGCTACGGGGCGCATCCGTCGTCGCGATCATCGGCCCGCGGGAGCGCACCGTGCCGCTCGCGAGGGGACTCGTCGCCCAGCTGGCGAGCCACCAGCTCCCGGACGACGTGCAGCTCGCCGCGGCCTTCGCTCCGGACCGCAGCGAGGACTGGCGTGGCTTCGACCTGCTGCCGCATGCCCAGAACCCGCGCCTCTTCGACGGTCCGATGCCGGCTCGCCGCGTCGCACCCGACCTCCGCCAGCTCGCCGCCGTCATCGGGAGCGAGCTCCTCGACCGCACCCAGACGGCCGCCGCGGCGAGGCGTCGCGGTGGCACGGCGACAACGCTGACCAGTCTCGTCGTGGTCGACGACCGCCACGGCGAGCCCGCCCGCCCGCTGCAGCTCCCCGACCGCAGCTACACGCCGAGCGAGATCGGCGTGACCATCGTCCACCTCGTCGACGAGCGGCTCCACGAGCCTGACGACGTCGACGTGCGCATCGAGCTCGCTGCCGACGGCGGCGCGGCGCTCACGCACAACGCGGGCGGCAGCGAACAGCACACGCTCGCGTTCGACGCCGACGAGGTGACATCGACCGCCTTCGAGGGCCTCGCCCGCGCCCTGGCCGCACGGCGCACCTTCGCCACCGCGGGGGCCCGCGACGACGAGGGGCCAGCAGCCGACATCGCCGAGATCCTCGGCGTGCCCCTCGACAAGCCAGTTGCCCTCGACCGCGTCTGGGCGCCGCGGCAGCCCTCGGAGTTCCTCCGCGTCGCGTTCGGCGTCAACGACCAGGGCCGCCCAGTGCACCTCGACCTCAAGGAGAGCGCCCAGCAGGGCATGGGCCCGCACGGCATCTGCATCGGCGCGACCGGCTCCGGAAAGTCGGAGATGCTGCGCACCCTCATCCTCTCGCTCGCCGTGTCCCACCCGCCGGAAGACCTCGCGATGATCCTCGTCGACTACAAGGGCGGGGCGGCCTTCGCGCCGTTCGAGGGACTGCCGCATCTCGCGGGCCTCATCGACAACCTCGCCGACGACCCGCAGCTGACGGTGCGAGCGAAGGCCTCGCTCCAGGGTGAGGTCGTGCGACGACAGCAGCTGCTGAAGTCCGCCGACTCATCGCCGTCCATCTCGCACTACCGCGAGCTGCGCCGCACCCGCCCCGAGCTTGCACCCATGCCGCACCTGTTCGTCGTCATCGACGAGTTCGGCGAGCTGCTCACGGCGGAACCCGACTTCATCGACCTGTTCCTGCAGATCGGTCGCATCGGCCGGTCCATCGGCGTGCACCTGCTGCTCTCGAGCCAGCGCATCGAGGGCGGCAAGCTGCGCGGCCTCGACACCTACCTGTCCTACCGCCTCGGTCTGCGCACGTTCAGCGAGGCCGAGTCGCAGGTCGTGCTCGGGTCGGGCGACGCCTTCCACCTGCCGCCGATCCCCGGCTACGGCTACCTGAAGGTCGACACGAGCGTCTACCAGCGCTTCCACGCCGGCTACGTCTCCGGTCCGATCGACGAGGTCGCTGAGGCGCGCCCAGTCACGGACGACGAGCAGCCGCGCATCGTCGAGGTCCCCCTCTTCAACGGCATCGACAGCGGGGGAGACCCTGACGCGCCGCTCGTGCTGCGCGCCCCGGAGACCCGCCGCACCCTCATCGACGACCTCGTCGCCCAGCTGGACCGGCCGAAGAAGGTCAGGCCGGTCTGGCTGCCCCCGCTCGCCGAGCGCATCTCGCTCGGCGAGGCGTTCGCCGCCGGCGCGGACAACTCGGCGGACCCCAGCGATTCCGGCGAACACCACCACGGCCCTTCTGCCCCAGGGGGAGCGCATCCGCTCCGCTTCGTCATCGGAGTCGAGGACGAACCCGGGAACCAGCGGCAGGAGCCGTGGGTGCTCGACCTCACGAAGTCGGGTGGCCACGTCGCCATCATCGGTGGCCCGCAGTCGGGGCGGAGCACGGCGCTGCGCACGATCGCCGCATCGCTGGCCCTCAGCGGCGCGCCGGGCGCCGTCGGCATCTACGGCATGGACCTGACGGGCGGCGGTCTCCGCAGGCTCGAAGCGTTCCCGCACGTCGGCGGCGTCGCCACGCGAGGAGACGACTCCAGGCTCGTGCGCCTCGTCGAGGAGCTCACCGCGATGCTGCGGATGCGCGAGGAGCTCTTCAAACGTCACAGCATCGACAGCACGGCGCAGCTCCGCGCCATGCACGCCGCGGGGAAGCTGCCCGGGCTGCCGACCGCCGACATCGTGCTCCTCGTCGACGGCTACGGCGCGCTCCGCCAGGACTTCGAGCACCTCGACGGGCCGTTCACGAAACTCATGCTGCAGGCGTCCAGCTACGGCATCCACCTCATCGTGACGCTCGGCCGCTGGAGCGAGCTGCGCATGGCGCACCAGTCGCTGTTCGGGACGCGCATCGAACTGCGCCTCAACGACCCCTCCGACTCGGCCATCGACCGCAAGCTCGCCAAGTCGGTGCCACCCGACTCCAGGGGGCGCGCCCTCACCGACGCGAAGACCCTGGCCCAGTTCGCGCTCCCGACCCTCGAAGCCGTCGACCCCGACCAGGTCGGCGACGCCCTCGAGGAACTCGCGGCCCGAGCGGCGGAATCGTGGAGCGGGCCGGCCGCAGCGCCCATCCGCCTCCTGCCGAGCGTCGTCGACCCATCGAGCCTGCCGGATGCAGCCGACGAACCCGCCGCCGTGCCCCTCGGCCTGCGCCAGGACACGATGGACACCGCGCTGTGGGACTTCCTCGACTCCGACCAGCACCTGGTCGTGCTCGGGGATGCGAAGAGCGGCAAGTCGACGGCGCTGCGCGTCATCGCCAAGGGGCTCGTCGATCGGTTCACTCCCGACGAGCTCGCGATCGCCGTCGTCGACCCGCGCGGCAAGGTGCCCGGCGTGATCCCCGAGGAGTACCTCGCGGCACACGCCAAGTCGGCGGCGCAGGCGAGCGGGCTCGCGGCGTCCATCGCAAGCGAACTCGCCGAGCGGCCAGGCCGTACCGCCGAGGAGCTCCGGAAGACGCCACGGGTCGTGCTCCTCGTCGACGACTACGACATCGTCGCCGCCGGCGGCACCGACCCGCTCGGAGCGCTCGTCCCTCACCTGCCTGCAGCTCGCGACCTGGGCATCCACATCGTCGTCACGAGGCCCGTCGCCGGGTCGACCAGGGCCATGTACGCGCCGTTCCTGCAGAGCACTCGGGATACAGGCGGGGCGCTGCTGCTGCTCTCCGGCGACCGCAGCGAGGGGCAGATCGCGCCGCGCCTCTACGCCGAGCGGATGCCCCCGGGACGCGGCAAGTACGTGCGACGCGGAGAAGCTCCCGCGGTCGTGCAGCTCGCGAACCTCCCGGAGCGCGCCTGACGGCTCGGCTCTTCCTCGGCGGGCGCCTGGCCTGCTGCGTCGCTCAGCGGGTGGTGAGCGGCTGGAACTCGGGATGCTTGCGGATGAACGCCGCCACGTACGGGCATTGCGGGACGATGGTGAGCGCCGACTGCTCGCCGAGCGTCGTCAGCGCCGCATCGGTCAGGACCGCGGCGAGTCCCTGCCCCTGGTAGGCGGGGTCGACGACGGTGTGATCGATGACGATCGCGTCGGCGGTCGTGACGTAGCTCAGGAATCCGATCTCGGTGCCGTCGCCGTCGTTGAGGGCGAACCGCGAGCGATCGTGCTGGTGCTGGACGGAATTTGACATGCGCAGAGGCTACGCCGTCCCACCGACAGAAGACTCAGTGGTTCCGCCGACGATGCCGAACGCGAGCATCAGTGTCCGCACCCCTCGGCCAGTCCCGGACGACCCCGCCAGCGCCTGTGCGAGGGTTGACCGGTGACTGAGGAGCAGCAGGACCACACGCCGGACGGCCAGGCACCTGGCGGCGGGGCGTCGGATGACCGGACGACGGATGTTCAGGCGCCGGGCGACCAGGGCCGGCGCGCCGAGCGTGCCGGACGGACCAAGCGCAGGGCCTCAGCGCGCGTGCGCCGGAACCGGAAGATCGCCGCGGCGGGCCTCGCGGTTGTCGTGCTCCTGGGAGGCGGCTTCATCTACTGGGCCGTGACGGCGGCATCGAACGGTGACGCGAGCGTGCCGACCATCGCATCCACCTCGACGCCAGCGACGCCAACGCTCACCCCGACTCCCACCGCCACCCCGACCCCGGAGCCGACCGCCACGGCCGAACCGACTCCGACCGAGACCCAGCCACCGGCCTCCGCGCTCAACACCACGGACCCCAACAGCATCACGGTGCTCGTGAACAAGCAGACACCGCTGGTCCCCGCCGACTACGCGCCCGCGGACCTCGTCGCCATGTCGGAGATCGGCGTCCCGTCCGCCAACGGCCACTCGCTCCGCTCGGAAGCGGCGACCGCGGTGCAGACGATGTTCGCGGCGGCCAGCGCCGAGGCGGGGCTCACCCTGGACATGACCAGCGGATACCGCGACTACGGGCTGCAGACCGAGCTCTACACCGGGTACGTCGCCGACCTCGGCCAGGAGGCGGCCGACCTCACGTCGGCTCGTCCCGGGTACAGCGAGCATCAGACGGGGCTCGCCGCCGACATCTCATCGCAGGGTGAGGGATGCGTGCTCGAGCAGTGCTTCTCGACGACGGCGGGCGGTCAGTGGCTCGCCGCGAACGCCCACCGCTTCGGCTTCATCCTGCGCTTCCCGGACGGGGCGACCGCGACCACCGGGTACGAGTTCGAACCCTGGCACTACCGCTACGTCGGCACGGAGACGTCCGCCGCGATGCAGGCGGCTGGCACCACCACGTACGAGGAATTCCTGGGCGCTCCCGCGGCGCCAGGCTACTGAAGAGGCCAGGCTCGGTAGAGTTCTGCCAGAGCTTTGGAAGCAGAAGCACTCCAAGACCAGGAGGTCGAGATGGCAACGTGCCCCACGTGTGGTGCCGAAGCGCAGGTCGGACAGAGATTCTGCGCCGAGTGCGGTACCAAGCTGACGGCCGTGCGCCCTCGCGCCGCCGAGAGCGACGGCAGCAACGCTGCTCCGCGCCGACCCGCTGATATCGGTGCGGGCGGGTTCCGCTGGAACGCCTCGGCCCCCACTCCTCCCTCCGAGGTCGTGGGCCGCGCTCGCGAGGAGGCGGAGCAGAAGACGCCGACCAACGACGGTGACGACTTCTTCGCACGGTACCGCCCGAAGACCTCGTCGCCGAGCGCGCCAGAGACGGACGACGCCGGTAGCGAACCGGAGCCCGTTGTTCCGGAGCCCCCGTCGTTCCTCCGCTCGCGCCGCCGCTTCAACCCCGACCTGCGCGCGACAGGTGAGCGAGGAATCGTCACGCCCGAGACGGTCATCCCTCCCACTCCGGCACGCCCACGCACCCCCGCGCCAGCTGAGCCGCCCGTCGCGGCACCGACCGCCGAGGACGCCGCGGCCCCGCAGATCCCGGAGGCGCCGCGGGCTCCTGCGGCGTCCACGCCGAACACGACGGGTCCAGTGCGGGACGCCTTCGCGTTCGAGCCGCCGACAACCGAGTTCGACGTGCTCCCCATGAACACCCCGCCGGCACGGGCGTCCTCCCAGCCGGGCGTGCCCGGCGCAGACGACAGCGAGCCGCGCGGACAGGTGCCGAGCTGGTTCTCCGACCTCGACGGCACGGGCGACCCCGCGCCCGTGGAGCCGGCCGCATCCGCCCCGTCCGCGCCAGCTCCATCGGCCCCCGCATCCGCACCGCGTGGCGTGACGCCGGCGAGCGCCGAGCCAGCCAGTGCCGCACCGCAGTTCGGCAGGCCGCCTGAGCGACCGGCGGCGGCAGCCGGTTCCGACGAGCCACGAGACGCCCGCGGCTCAGCAGCTGGCGCCGCGGCGTCGGCCGATGCCGGCATCGAGGATGCCGGTGCGCAGCCTGGCCCCGGCGGCGACGCCCCACGCATTCCCGCGTTCCGCGCCGAGCCGCCGGCGCTCCCGACGCCGCGCGTCGTCCCCTCTCCGCCGCCGATGCCCGCAACGGGAGACCCGTTCCGCGGCGCATCCGCTGCCCCCGTCTTCCCGAGCGGGCCGGCGGTCGTTCCCGGTGAGCCGCCCCGCGCGGCACCTGCCGGGACGAGCGCCTTCGATGAGCTCCTTGCCGGCGAGCGCAGCGACGGCAGCGTCCTCGACGACTCCGACCGCCCGATCGTGTCGCGCGACTTCGAGCAGACCGGCATCGTGCCGCTGCCGTCTCGCAAGCGCGAGAGCTTCGGTGAGGCGCGCGACTCCGAGCGACAGGATGCGGCCGAGCTGTTCGGCGCTTCCAGCGCCCCGGCGGCGCAGACCCCGCACATGCCGGAGGCTGCAGCCCACGAGCCGAACGCCGCGCAGGCGCCCAGCGCGCCGGAGGTGGAGCCATCGACGCGCGCGCTGCCGAAGCAGCACACCGGACCCGCTTTCGGCGAGGACGTCAACCAGGGCCAGGGGTTCGCGCAGGAACAGGATTCCGCGCAGGGCCAGGGCTTCGCGCAGGATCGCGACAGCGAGCGGAATGCGCGCATCGCCCCAGCCGAGGCGCCTCGGGGAGGCCAGCGCGAGCAGGACCCTGCCAAGGAGCTGCTCTCCAGCTGGTTCGACGAGGACGAGGCGGACGACTCGTCGTCCGCACCGGCGTCCGCCGGCGTGCGAGCGCCTCGGGCGCCTCGACGCCCCGGGCCCGCGGCTCGCGCGACTGGTGCCCCTGCTGCCGCCCCGCCGCGGTCGACGGGGCCCGTCTCCTCGGGGCCGGTCAGTGACGAGCCAGACGTCCAGCCGTCTGATCGGAACCCGTTCGACCGAGTCGGTGCCGCGCTCGGCGGCGGAAGCGGTGGAGGCGGTGGACGCGTCGGTGCGGCCGTGCGTGGCCTCGACAACCGCAACCGTCGACGACTCGGCATCATCGCCCTCTCGGTGGTCGGCTCGATCCTGCTGATCCTCTCGGCCATCATGATCGGCAACGTCGTCGGAGCGAACCGAGACGACCCCATCGCTGGCGGCGACCCCTCCGCGAGCGAGACCGCCGCTGAGCAGCCCGCGACGGAGGAACCGGCACCGCCCGCCGGACCGGCCGCCGTCGCCGACCCCAACTTCGCGCCGGTCACCTTCACGAGCGAGACCGGCAACATCCGCTGCCAGATCACCCCGGAGACGGGCGTCGCCTGCCAGCAGTACACGGTCGACTTCCCGGTTCCGGAACAGGCGTGCGAGGCTGGCGCGACGGGCGTCGTCGTCGGGCTCGACTCCAACGGCTACACGTTCCCGTGCCTCACGGCCGACATTCCGCTCGAGGGTGCCGTCGTGCAGCCCTACAACTCGCCCGTGGTGCTTGGCGAGTTCGTGTGCGAGATCACCTTCGAAACCGGCGTGACCTGCTTCAACGCGTCGGGGGACATCGTGAGCGTCGAATTCTCGGCCGGTGTCGGACAGGCCGGCCGCCTCAGCGCGACCAACCCGACGCCCGCCGAAGGCCAGTAGCCGCGCGTCATCGCAGCGCGAAGACTTCGACGAAGCAGAACGCTGCCTGCGTTGCCAACCTCTCGAGTTCGTCGAGGAGCTGGAAACGCAGGCAGCGTCGCTGCGGCGGGTGGTGCGCTGCGGTGCGCGGTCAGGAACCGAGCGCCGCGTCGACGATCGCCTTGGCCTCCGCCTGCACGAGCTTCAGGTGCTCGGGGCCCTTGAACGACTCGGCGTAGATCTTGTAGACGTCCTCGGTACCGGACGGGCGGGCGGCGAACCATGCGTTCTCGGTGGTGACCTTCACTCCGCCGATTGCCGCACCGTTGCCAGGGGCATGGCTGAGGCGTGCCGTGATGGGGTCGCCGGCCACCTCGACCGCGGAGATCGCGTCGCCGTCGAGCTTGCCGAGCACCGCCTTCTGGGCGGGGGTGGCCGGTGCGTCGACGCGCTCGTAGGCGGGGCGACCGAACTCGGCGACGAGCTCCTCGTACCGCTGCGACGGCGTCTTGCCGGTGACGGCGATGATCTCCGCGGCGAGGAGGGCGAGGAGGATGCCGTCCTTGTCGGTGGTCCAGACGGTGCCGTCCTTGCGGAGGAACGAGGCTCCTGCTGATTCTTCGCCGCCGAACACGATGGAGCCGTCGATGAGGCCCGGCACGAACCACTTGAAGCCGACGGGCACCTCGACGAGCGTGCGGCCGAGCGATGCTGCGACGAAGTCGATCATGGTGCTCGACACGAGCGTCTTGCCGATGCCGGCCGACTCGGACCACTCAGGGCGGTTCGCGCACAGGTAGTCGATGGCGACGGCGAGGTAGTGGTTGGGGTTCATGAGCCCCGCGTCTGGGGTGACGATGCCGTGGCGGTCGGCGTCGGCGTCGTTGCCCGTGAGGATGTCGTAGTCGTGGCGGCGTGCGAGCACGGAGGCCATAGCGGACTGCGACGACGGGTCCATGCGGATCTTGCCGTCCCAGTCGAGCGTCATGAACGGCCAGCGCGCGTCCACGTCCGGGTTCACGACCGTGAGGTCGAGGCCGTACTCGTCGGCGATGGCCTGCCAGTAGCGCACGCTGGCGCCTCCGAGCGGGTCGGCGCCGATGCGCACACCCTCGCGCTTGATGGCGTCGACGTCGATGATGTTCTTCAGGTCGCGCACGTAGTCGCCCTTGAAGTCGTGGCGGCCCACGTTGCTCGTGTCCGGGGTGCCGCGCTTCACGCCTTCGAGGCCGGCCTCGATGAGCTCGTTGGCGCGGTTCGCGATCCACCCGGTCGCGTCGCTGTCCGCCGGCCCGCCGTGAGGGGGGTTGTACTTGAAGCCGCCGTCTTGCGGGGGGTTGTGGCTCGGGGTGACGACGATGCCGTCTGCCTGCTCGGTGTTGGCCGGGTCGGCGTTGTAGCGGATGATCGCGTGCGAGAGCGCGGGGGTCGGCACCCATTCGTCGTCGAGGTCGGCGAGCACGGTGACGCCGTTGCCGACGAGCACCTCGAGGGCGCTGCGCTCGGCCGGTTCGCTGAGTCCGTGCGTGTCACGTCCGATGAAGAGCGGGCCGGTGATGCCCTGAGTCGCTCGGTACTCGACGATGGCCTGCGTGATGGCGAGGATGTGCGTCTCGTTGAACGAGGAGTTCAGGCTCGAGCCGCGGTGGCCGCTCGTGCCGAAGGCGACGCGCTGCGTCGACACGGCGGGGTCGGGGATCTTCTCGGCGTACGCAGCGATGAGTGCGTCGAGATCGATGAGGTCAGTTTCAAGGGCGAGGCTGCCAGCGCGATCGTGCATGCCCTCAGTCTGGCACCGCGCGGTGTCTCGTGGGGAGGAACTCATGCATCGGCATAGGCTGAACCCCATGACCGATGCCAGCACCGTGCCAGATGAGCGAGAGACGTACTCCTACCTCGGGCCGGCTGGCACGTTCACGGAGGCGGCGCTCAGTCAGGTCGAGGCTGCCGAGGAGCAGATCTGGCGTCCGGTGAGCAACGTCGGCGAGGCGCTCGCCGATGTCACCTCCGGGCGCAGCGTGGCGGCCATGATCGCGATCGAGAACAGCATCGAGGGTGGCGTCACGGCGTCGCAGGATGCGCTCGCGACGATCCCGGGGCTCCGTATCGCGGGCGAGTACGAGGTGGCGATCTCGTTCAGCCTCGTCGTGCGGCCGGGAACGCGTCTCGAGGATGTGCGCACGGTGTCGGCGCATCCGGTTGCGTACGGACAGTGCCGCAGGTGGTTGCACGTCAACGTGCCGGGTCATGAGCACGTCGTCGCGAACTCGAACATCTCGAGCGTCAACGCGCTCTTCGACGAGCGAGGCGACATCGACGCCGCGATCGCGCCGCGAGGGGTCGAGGACCGCTTCGACGTGTCCGTGCTTGGCGAGAGCATCCAGGACAACAAGACGGCGCGCACACGGTTCGCGCTCGTGAGCCTCAGCCGTGAGCTTCCGGCTCGGACTGGGGCTGACAAGACGAGTCTCATCGTGGAGCTTCCAGAGGAGTTCCCGGGGTCGCTCATGGTCATGCTCGAGCAGTTCGCGACTCGCGGCGTGAACCTGTCGATGATCACGTCGCGGCCATTGCCGGACCGCATCGGCTCGTACCGATTCGTGCTCGATCTCGATGGTCATATCGACGACGCGAGGGTCGCGGATGCGCTGCTCGGCCTTCGCCGATTCAGCCCGCACGTCATCTTCCTCGGGTCGTACCCGAGAGCGGACCGCAAGCCTGTCGTCGTCGACCCCAAGTGGGGCGACGAGCACTTCGGCGAGGCGGTCGACTGGCTGAGCTCGCTGCGCGGCTGACGCTCATCGCGCGCTGGCGTCGGCGAGGTTGGCGCCGAGACGGCGTGCGCTGTCGGCCGTGAGATCGAGCACCGGGCCGCCGCGCAGCAGGATCGCGACCCAAGGAACGCGTTCGTGGTGTTCCTGATGCTGGACGAGCACCAGCGTGTCGAGGGCGAACGCGTGCTGACGTTCGCGATGGGGCGCCGGGGCTCGCGTGACCACGGAGACCTCTCTGCTGGCGCCATAGTGCAGCGTCTCATCGGCGTCGAGGTGCAGGGCGATGCACCACGCTGGGCAGAGCGGGGTGCCGGATCGCGTGATCATGCGCGTTCTCCTCTGGTGTGCACGCGGCAGGCTGCCCCGGTCCGGCACAGCCGGGGCGGCTGCCGCGCGGAGCGGTTGCTGGGCTGTCCGGACACCGTAGAAGTGACCGCCGACATTCTGTGCCGTCTGGCACCGGGCCGGTCTCGCGTGCCCTCCGCTCTGGGCTGCATAGCGCACCGCGTATCCCGGCGCCAGGGGGAGAAGTACCCGAAATTCGCCCCTTGCAAAAGGTCACGGTCCTGTTACGTTGGTCAAGCACTTTGCTGACTCCCACCTTCGCGTGCTAGCCAACCCCGGTTCCGGGACGGCTCCGGTGGGATGGCGGGACACCGCCTCAGCGACGCAGAGTGAGAGCATGACCACCACGCGGGTGGCCGCCCCTTGCGAAGCGGCGCCTCGCAGCACCGACACGACCCGCAACCAACGAAGGGGCCCACGCTTGAAGAAGCAGCTCGAACAGCTTGAGTCGGAGACGGGCTCGCGCTCGATGTCGGCTCGCGGCGGCGTCCGCAAGACGCTCGCATCCATCGGACTCATCGGCGGCATCGTCGCGATCTCCGCCGGCCTCGGCTCGGCCCCTGCGCTCGCCGACACCCCGAGCGAGGACCTCACCGGATCTCGCACGGAGCCGGTCGCGGCACCGTCGCGCCACGGAGACGACACCCGCTCGCACCTCTCGCGCTCGACGGAGCCCGTGCGCAACTACGTCATTCAGCCTGGAGCGGAGCTCCCAGCTGGCGTCACGCCCGACGAGGCCGCCATCTGGGAGATCTACGTCAAGATCGCGACGCCTGCCTTCATCAACGAGCACATGTCGACGTACGAGACCTACAACAACCCGAGCAGCAACACCGCCGCTTCGGTCAACCAGGACAGCACCGACCCCTCCAAGTGGCAGCTGAAGGTCAACCTCGCCTACGCGGACGATCAGGCGATCCTCACCGAGACCCTCATCCACGAGTTCGCCCACGTGCTCTCGCTCAACACGGACGAGGTCGACCTCACCTACGCGTCCTGCGAGAAGCTCGAGCTCTGGGAAGGCTGCCCGCAGCCCGACTCGCAGATCCTCGGCTTCCACGAGAACTTCTGGGAGCCCTACGGCGACGCCGCGCCCCCGCAGGACAACTACGACTGGAACGTCGCCAACGCCTGGTACGCGACCCACGAGTCGGACTACGTCAGCAACTACGCGGCGATGAACATCGTCGAGGACTACGCCGAGACCTGGGCGGCGTTCGTCGTCACCGACGTCCAGCCCACGGGTGACACGGTGCTCGCCGACAAGTTCGAGTTCCTGTGGAGCGACGCGGAGCAGCTCGAGCTGCGCAAGAACATCCGCATCGCCCTCGGCTTCGACGTGGCCCCGACTCCGACGGCGACGCCGACGGCAACCCCCACGGCTACGGCGACGCCGACCGCGACGGCAACCCCGACGCCCACGGCAACCGCAACGACGGAGCCAACGGCGACGGCGACGACGGAGCCCACGGCTACGGCGACGACCGAGCCGACGGCAACCACGGAGCCCACGGCTACGGCGACGACCGAGCCCACGGCCACGGCCACGACCGAGCCGACGGCAACCACGGAGCCCACGGCTACCGCGACGACCGAGCCCACGGCCACGGCGACCACGGAGCCGACCGCGACGCCGGGCACGACCATCACGGTCACGCCTTCGCCTTCGGAATCCACGTCGGCGACCCCGACTGAGACTGCGGCGGCCGCTGGCGGCGACGACACGCTCGCAACCACGGGTGGCGAGTTTGACGCGACGCTCGCATTCGGCATCGCCGGTTCGGTGCTGCTCGCCGGTACCGTGCTCCTCCTCGCGCAGAAGAAGCGCAAGCAGGACGCCTAGGCGCCAGCAGGTCCAGGTCCGGCGCACGCCGGTCTGAGAGACTGGGCGGCCTACCCCGACACGGGGTGGGCCGCCCTTTTTCGCGCACGGAAGGACGCAGCCGTGTCTCCGGATGCGCGCGTCCTGGCGTCCGCAGTCGCACTTGAGAAGAGACAGACGTGTCGTCAGCTACTCGCCGCAGCCCTCGCCACACCCCTCCCCACACCCCGCATCGACGCGTTCGTCACGTCGGGCTCGCCATCATCGCCGCCCTCCTCGGCGCGGCAGTGTTCTTCTGGGGGGCCGTGCAGGCACAGGCCGTCGAGGTGGCTTCGGGTGCCGCGGAGCAGTCTGTTCCCCGGGCTGCGGTGGTCACGATCGCCGTGCTCTCCGGGGTGATCGTCGTGCTGCTCGTCGCCTTCGTCGTGTGGATGCGGCGGCACGCGCGCTCCGAGCGGGATGAGGTCGACGAGCCGGGCGGGGGAGCGGCCCGTTCCGACTGACGACCGAGGCTGTTCGCGGCGTTCAGCGACGCGTGTCGGCCGCGAGGTCGCGGAGCGCCGAGGCGAGGTGCTCGGCGCTCAGCGTGGTGAGGTCGAGGACGGCCGCGCCCTCGTGGAGGACCGCGATCCACGGCCCAGGCTCACCCGCCTCTTGATGGGCGACGAGCTCGAGCGTGATCGGCGTCGCGGGCAGCTCCGGTCGGAACAGGCGCTCACCGGGACTGGGGCGCCGCATGACCGCGAGCTCGATGCTCGCTCCGTGGTGCAGGGTGTCGCCGTCGAGGTGCAGCGCGATGCACCAGGTCGGGCAGGTGTTCGTGCCGGTGGCGTGCGTCATCGATCGCTCCAGGTGTCGGCGGATCAGCGGGAGGGAAGCGAGGGGACCCGGCACAGTCTGTTCTCGTTGCCCTGCACCGACAAGCTACGGCTTGCCACCGACATTGTTGAGGTGGGGCTGCGAGGGTCAGGCGCTGGGGGTCGCGCCCGGTTGCGCTGAGGTGTCGTCGTCGAGGAGTTCCATAGCGGCCACGCCCAGGAGCTCTGCCATGCCTTCGAGTGTCTGGAGCGTGATATTCCGCTCGCCGCGCTCGACGGAGCCGATGTAGGTGCGGTGCAACCCCACGACCGCGCCGAGGGCCTCTTGGCTGATGCCGCGCGAGAGACGAATTCGACGGATGTTCTTGCCCACGCTTCGCTGGAGTTCACCGACCATGTCCCAAATGATGGAGGAATGCTACTCATGAGTCTACAGAGTTATAAGTAGCATTCTGGCCCCGTGCTCCGCGAAGCTGCAAGCTGTCGGGCGACCCCGGTGTGAAAGTTAGGCATGCGACCGGGGGAGCCGCCCGTCTCGAGCGTGCTCCCCGGGCGCGCCGCCTCAGCTGAGCCCAGGCTCCTTCGGGGAGTTTTCGGCCGCGGCGAGGCCGAGCCGTCGCGCGAGCGTGCGCAGACCCTCGTTCTCGGGGATGGGCTTCGGGGTGCGCACGGTGAGGCTCGCGGGCTCGATCCAGATGCGCGCAGCCGTGATCCGGCCGGCCGCGTCCCCGTCGACCTCGAACTCCTCCGGCCCCGAGTCGAGGCGGAAGGTGACCTCCTCGACCTGCGCGTACGTGAGCGCACGCACGTGCTTGCGACCTTCCAGCAGGATGCGCCGGCCGACGTCGGTGCGGCGCATGATGCCGGACTGCACGACGATGCGCCCGTAGATCTGCAGCCAGCCGAGGAGTCCGTTCGGGCGCATGATGGCGAGGTCGAGTCGTCCGTCGTCGATCTCGGCGTCAGGGAGCAGGTGGAGTCCGCCGGGCATCAGGCCGCAGTTGCCGACCATCACGGTGGCGGCGCGCAGCGTGCTGGCATGCGACTTGCCGTCGACGCGCAGTCGCAGGTGGAAGTTGGGCCCGTTGGCCACGGAGCGCAGGATGCCCCCCAGGTATGCGACCCAACCGACCTTCTTCTTGAGGTCCTCTGAGGTGTTCGCGATCATGCCGGCGTCGATCCCGACGCCGCCCATGACGGTGAAGGCCATGCGCTCGCGGGTCTTGTCCTCGCGTTCGACGGCGGCCCAGCCGAGGTCGATGCGAGCATCCACTCCGCCGAAGGCAACTTCCACGGCGCGAGCGACGGTGGTCATGGGCAGCGAGGAGGGCTTCGCGCCCGGCAGGATGGTCGAGGCGCTCTGCACCATCTCGGAGACCGTGTCGGTCACGCCCCCGGCGACCTCGATGCCGATGTTGCGGGCGAGCAGGTTGCCGGTCCCGCCTGGTACGACACCGAGTGCGACGTCGGTGCCGGCGAGCGTCTCGGCGACGAGCCGAACGGTTCCGTCGCCTCCGGCGGCGATGATCATGGTCGCACCGGCGGCGATGGCCTCCTTCGTCTGCCCGGCACCGGGATCCTCGACGGTCGTCTCGAACCAGAGCGGCTCTGGCCAGTCGTACCGCTCGGCGCTCTCGGCGGCAGCTGCGCGCAGCGCCTTCGTGTCGACTTTCACTGGGTTGACGACGATGGCGGCGAGCTTGTCTGAACCCTGTTGGGCGGTATGCGGCATGCAGTGAGCCTAAGACAGCCATGGTGTGCGTGAGCGCCGAGCTTCGCTCGTGCTCGCGTCACCTGCGCCAGCTAGGCTTGGCGCGTGATCGACGCCCAGCTTCTCCGTGACCAGCCAGACCTTCTCAAGCGCTCGCAGCTCTCGCGCGGCAACGACCCGGCGACGGTCGACGCGGCCCTTGAGGCGGATGCGGCTCGCCGGTCGGCGATCTCCGAGTTCGAGCGCCTGCGGGCCGAGCAGAACGCGGCGTCCAAGCTGGTCGCGAAGGCCAGCAAGGAGGAGAAGCCGGCGATCCTCGCCTCGGTGAAGGAGCTCGCCGCGAGCGTCAAGGCCGCGAGCCAGACCGCCAACGAGGCGAGCGCGGCTGCGGATGCTGCGATGGGGCGCATCCAGAACCTCGTCATCGAGGGGGTCCCCGCCGGGGGCGAGGAGAACTTCGAGGTGCTCAAGACCGTCGGGGAGCGGCCGAGCTTCGACTTCGAGCCGCGCGACCACCTCGAGCTGGGCGAGATGCTCGGCGCGATCGACATGCAGCGCGGCGCGAAGGTCTCCGGTGCGCGCTTCTACTTCCTCCGCGGCATCGGCGCGCGCCTGGAGCTGGCCCTCATGTCGTACGCGCTCGACGTCGCGATCCGCAACGGCTTCGTGATGCTCACGACGCCGACGCTCGTGAAGCCCGAGATCATGCGCGGCACCGGATTCCTCGGCGAGCACGCCGACGAGGTGTACCACCTGCAGGACGACGACCTGTACCTGACGGGCACCAGCGAGGTCGCGCTCGCGGGGTACCACTCAGATGAGATCCTCGACCTCGAAGGCGGCCCGCTTCGCTACGCCGGCTGGTCGACCTGCTACCGCCGCGAGGCCGGCTCGCACGGCAAGGACACTCGCGGCATCATCCGCGTGCACCAGTTCAACAAGCTCGAGATGTTCGTCTACGCGAAGCCAGAGGAGGCGGAGGCGGAGCACGAGCGGCTCCTCGGCTGGCAGGAGGAGGTGCTGCAGTCGCTCGGCCTGAGCTACCGCGTCATCGACACTGCCGCTGGCGACCTCGGCTCCTCGGCTGCCCGCAAGTTCGACGTGGAGGCCTGGGTGCCGACGCAGGACGCATACCGCGAGCTCACGTCGACGTCGAACTGCACGACCTACCAGGCACGGCGTCTGTCGACGCGTCACCGCACCGAGTCGGGGAAGACCACGCCGGTCGCGACGCTCAACGGAACGCTGGCGACGACTCGCTGGCTCGTCGCCCTGTTCGAGACGCATCAGCGCGCGGACGGCTCGGTGCTCATCCCGGAGCCCCTGCGCCCGTACCTCGGCGGCCTCGAGGTCATGGAGCCCGTCGCGTGAGCGCGGAGAGCCTGACGGGCTTGGGCGCCTCGAACGAGCCGGGTGCCGCAGGCGAGCGGATGCTCGTGGCGCTCGACATCGACGGAACGATCCTGGGCATCGACGGCGCGATCCCAGACGCCACGTTCGAGCAGGTCCGTCGCCTGCGGGCGGCAGGCCACGAGGTCATGCTCGCGACGGGCCGCAGCTGGGCGGACACGCGCCCCATCGCGGAGCGGCTCGGCCTCGACTCCCGGTTCCATGTCTCTGCGAACGGGGCCATGACGCTCGAGCGGGATGCCGTCGCTCAGGGCGGCTACGCGACCCGGTGGATCGAGACCTTCGACCCCACCGAGGTGCTCGTGAGCCTGCGCGGCGCCCTCGAGAACGCCATGTTCGCGGTCGAGGACCCGCACGGCGTGTTCAAGTACAGCGGGCACTTCCCCGACGGCAGCTTCGAGGCGCGGGGGCAGGAAGTCCCCTTCGAGCAGCTGCTCGACGCCGAGGCGACGCGTCTCGTCGTCATCTCGCCCGACCACTCGATCGAGGAGTTCACGGCGGTCATCGAACGACTCGGGTTGCACGAGGTGAGCTACTCGGTGGGGTGGACGGCGTGGCTCGACATCGCGCCGGACGGCGTCAACAAGGGCACCGCGCTCGAGCGTGTGCGTCGTGAGCTCGGCATCCCGATGGAGCGGGTCGTCGTCGCCGGCGACGGGCGCAACGACATCGAGATGCTGCAGTGGGCGGCCGACGGGGGAACTGCCATCGCGATGGGCGACGCACCTCAGGAGGTCATCGACGCCGGCAACGTGCTGGCGCCGGACTTCGCCCACGACGGCCTCGGCACGGCGCTGAGCAAGCTCGGCTAGGCACGAGTATGACCGTCGACGTGCCACGGAGGCGGAAGCACCCGCTCGCCGCCATCGGGCAGGGCCTCGACGGCTTCTTCTTCGTGTTCGCGGGGCTGGCCGCGATCTGGCTCGCCTTCCTCGTCGCCGACGACTCCCTGCAGGTCGGCTGGTGGGGGATCCTGCTCCTGGTCATCTTCTGGGCGCTCCTCGCCTACCTGGTGCTGCCGCGCATGCACCGCATCCTGACGACCGTGTACGTGCCCGACTACTTCATCGGCAGGGCCCGCACGAGCGATGGCCTGCTGGGCGACCCCATCAACCTGGGCCTGCTCGGTCACGAGGCCGAGCTGCATGAGGCGATGCGAGGCGCGGGCTGGACTCGGGCCGACGACATCTCGCTGCGCACGAGCCTCGGGATCATCTCCTCGACCGTCACTCGGCGCAGCTACGACGAGGCGCCGGTGAGCCCCCTGTTCCTCTTCGGGCGACAGCAGGATTTCGCGTACCAGCAGGAAGTCGCCGGGAACCCGGCGAAGCGGCACCACGTGCGGTTCTGGAAGTGTCCGGATGGGTGGCTCCTCCCAGGCGGCACGCGCGTCGACTGGCTCGCGGCCGGCACGTTCGACCGCGCCGTCGGCTTCTCCCTCTTCACGCTGCAGGTCACGCACAAGATCGACGCGGACACCGATGTCGAGCGAGACCACATCGTCGCGACGGTGCTCGAGGGCACGCCGCGGGCGTCGGTCGCGATCCTGAAGGACTTCTCCACCGGCTACCACTCGCGCAACGGGGGCGGCGACTCGATTCGCACCGACGGCAACCTTCCGGTGCTCCAGCTCCCGAGCGCTGCGGATGCTGCGACGGGCGTCTCGTCCCCGGTGCTCGAGCCGCTGGCGAACGCCGCGTTCGAGCGCCGGGCCACGGTCGCACCCGCACCCGCACCCGACGCCGCGACCCCGGGGCCCGCGTCCGTTCACGCTCGTCCGGAGCGCTCGGCGAGGAAGCGGGCGGCGTTCGAGCCCCTCAGCTCATCGAATCCGGTCGAGGCCTCCGTCGGCGAGGCCGTGCGGAGGCACGGGCGTCCGATCACGACGACGTTCGGCGCCATCGTCGTCTTCGGGCGAGGGGTGCTCGCCCTGCTCTTCTTCGGGGCGCTGGCCCTGCTCGGGCCGGACGGCATGCGGGTGGTGCTCGCGGATGCGGACCTCGCCGGTGCGGACGCGGCGACGCTCGCGGAGCCCGCGTGGATCGTGACGATGATCGCGGGCGCCATCATCGTCATCACGTCGCTGCTGCTCGGCGTGCTCGTCTTGCGCGGCGTCAACTGGGCCCGCATCACACTGCTGCTCTACGCGGCGGCGTCGATCGCGCTGCAGTTCGGCAGCTGGTGGGCCGGCGACGAGGAAATCAGGTTCAGCACTACCCTCGCGTTCACGGCTCTGGATATCCTGTCCCTGCTGGCTCTGTCAGGGAAGCCAGCGCGTCAGTACTCGCGGCAGCGTTCGTGAGGTCGCGGGTCCTCGCCGTGTAACCAGACATTTCACTTTCGGTTACCATGGACACGCGACAAGCTCGAAAACGATACTGAATCGTTGTGAGCAATCCTGGAGGGCTGTCCGAGCGGCCGATGGAGCTGGTCTTGAAAACCAGTGGGCAGCAATGTCTCGTGGGTTCGAATCCCACGCCCTCCGCCACCAAGCCCCTGACGTGAGGAACCCCGCCTGTGACGCACTCCGGACCTTCCCGCGCACGGCGCGGCTTCGTCCCGGGCCAGGGCGTCAAGGATGAAGTGCCGAAGGTCACCTCGGCACGCCACGGCAAGCTGCACGTGACGACGCCGACGAACTCGGTGGTGAAGACGGGGACGATCGCCCTGTGCGTCGCGCTCGTCAGCGTCATGTTCGTCGGGGCGCTCGCCTGGATCAACCTGCAGGCGAAGGTCACGACCTTCGACATCGCCGACCCGTCGGGTTCGGAGGAGCCCGCGAGCTTCGCCGAGATCGAGGGCGGCATCAACGTGCTGCTCGTCGGCAGCGATGACCGCACGGGGCAGGGCGCCGAGTTCGGCGAGGGCGAAGCGGATGCGGACGGCGTGCTGAACGACGTCAACATGCTCCTGCACATCGCGGAGGACCGCTCGAGCGCATCCGTCGTCAGCATCCCGCGAGACACGATCGTGAACAAGCCGGCTTGCACCAACGACCAGGGCGTTGCCATGGAAGAGGCCTACGAGGTCCCCATGAACAGCATCCTCGGCGAGGGCGGCATGAACTGCGTCGTCTCCACGGTCGAGGCGATGAGCGGCATCGAGATCCCGTACGCGGCCATGGTGAAGTTCCGCGGCGTCATCGAGATGTCCAACGCCGTCGGCGGCGTCGACGTCTGCGTGGCGAACGAGATCAACGACGACTACGTCGGCCTGTACCTTCAGCCGGGCGACTACACGCTGCAGGGCGAGGATGCGCTCAAGTTCCTCCGCACCCGCCACGGCGTCGGCGACGGCAGCGACCTCACCCGCATCGCGAACCAGCAGGTGTTCCTGTCCTCCCTCATCCGCGAGGTGAAGAGCGCGGGCACGCTCACGAACCCCGTCAAGCTCTACGGCCTCGGTGTCGCGGCGACGCAGAACATGACCATGTCGAGCTCGCTCACCGACCCCAACACGCTCGTCAGCATGGCCATGGCGCTTTCGCAGGTGCCGCTCGACAAGATCACGTTCGTGCAGCTGCCGACGGGCGAGTACGACTCGGCGCGCGTGCAGCCGCTCGAGCCGGACGCGACGGCCATGTGGGAGCTGCTGCGCACCGACCAGTCGCTCGAGGTCGCTGGTGCTCCAGAGGCGACGGAGACGCCCGCGGATCCGAACGCGACGGTCAACATCGATCCGGAGACGGGCTGGGTCATCGACCCCACCACCGGCTTCCCGATCGACCCGGCCACGGGCATCCCCGTCGACCCGGCAACCGGTCTTCCGGTCGAGACGGCGCCGACGACAGCGGTGCCGCAGCCGACGCTCGCCGGTCAGCGCGCCGACGAGGAGTCGTGCTCCAACGCGAGCACGTCGCTCTTCTGAGCTCATCGCGCCGCGCCGCGCGCCGCTCGGGCGTGGTCAGGTGATCCACGTTCGCGCGGCCTATGCTGACGAACTCCACGTACGCTTCGGGGGAGGCCCGCACCTGTGACGACTTCTCGACGACGGGGGAGCAGCGCTCAGCGCTTCGACCGCGCCGGTGACGACGGCATCCTGCACCCGGATGCGCGCGGTGGGGTCGCCCAGCACGGCCGGCTCCCGGTGACGTCCGCGGCTCGCTCGCTTGGCAAGGGGCTGCTCATCGCGCTGTCGGTGGCGCTCGTGAGCGTGCTCGCCATCGGCGGCATCGCCGTCGCCGGCCTCTGGGGGCGGCTCGACGTGCTGCCGAATCCTGGCGGAGATGACGGGGACACCGTGGCGTTCGACGAGATCGAGGGCGGCTTCAACATCCTCCTCGTCGGCAGCGATGACCGCACAGGCCAGGGTGCCGAGTACGGGGAGGGCGACGAGGACGCGTCCGGCGTGCTCAACGACGTGAACATGCTGCTGCACGTCTCCGCCGACCGCACGCACGCATCCGTCGTCAGCATCCCCCGCGACACGATCGTCGACCAGCCGGCGTGCACCAATGACCAGGGAGTCGCCCAAGAGGAGCGCTTCGAGGTGCCGATGAACAGCATCCTCGGCGAGGGCGGCATGGGCTGCGTCGTCGAGACGGTCGAGGCGATGAGCGGACTGGATGTCCCGTACGCGGCGATGGTGCAGTTCCTCGGGGTCATCGAGATGTCGAACGCGGTGGGCGGCGTCGACGTGTGCGTCGCGAACGAGATCAGCGATGACTACGTGGGCCTCTACCTGCAGCCCGGCAACTACACGCTGCAGGGTGAGGACGCGCTGAAGTTCCTCCGTACCCGCCACGGCGTGGGGGGCAGCGACCTGCAGCGCATCGCGAACCAGCAGGTCTTCCTGTCGTCGCTCATCCGCGAGGTGAAGAGCGCCGGCACCCTCGCGAACCCGACGAAGCTGTACGGCCTCGGGGTCGCGGCGACGCAGAACATGAAGATGACGAAGTCGCTTGCCGACGTGCAGACGCTCATGGGCATGGCGTCCGCGCTCAACCAGGTGGATCTGTCGAAGATCTCCTTCGTGCAGCTGCCGACCGCCGACTACGACGGTTCGCGGGTCATGCCGCTCGAGCCCGACGCGACGGCCATGTGGGACCTGCTCGCGGCCGACCAGCCGCTGTCGGTTGCCGGGGCGCCGACCGGTGAGGACGGCGCGGCATCCGACGGCACGACTGGTGACGGCACGACCGGTGAGGACGCGGCCACGGATGCGCCCGTCGACCCGAGCGCGCCGGTCGCGACCCCGGCCCCCACCTTCGCGGGGCAGGCAGCCGACCAGGAGTCGTGCTCCAACCCGACGACCCTCTTCGGATAGCGCCCGACTCGGCTTGGCCGGCGCGTGCCACGAGCAGTCGCACGCCAATTTCCCGCTCGGTTCGGAACTTGGCGCGCGACCCGCTACGATAGGTGAGTCTTGGAGACGTCGCATAGTCCGGCCGAGTGCACCACCCTGCTAAGGTGGAGTCCCCTTTGAGGGGACCAGGGGTTCAAATCCCCTCGTCTCCGCTCTGCAGAGAACACCAAGATGAGACCCCGGTTCGAGCCCAGCTCGGAGCCGGGGTTTCGTGCATCCGGTGGCGGCACTGCGGCAGCGACCACCCACCGGTCCTGGGGCGACGCGCACGGCATATGGTTGGTTGGTCAGTGCCCCTGCACTCCCGAACCAACGTGAGGTCACATGCCAGAACGCTCGACCAGTCCCAAGATCGCCTTCCTCGACGTCGACGGAACGATCCTCGACCACGGGCGTCGGATCGCTCCCTCAACCGTGCGAGCAGTGCGTGAGGCGCGTGCCGCAGGGCACCTCGTCTACCTCTGCACTGGCCGAGCGGCGGGGCACATCCCGCAGGCGGTGCTCGATATCGGGTTCGACGGGGCTGTCACCAACGGCGGGGCCTTCGCGGATGCGGGAGACGTTCGCGTGCACGAGGAGACGATGCCGCGGGCCGAGCTCGATGCCCTCATCGCGCACTTCGAGAAGTACGACCTCCACTACTTGCTGCAGAGCGACGAGCGCGTCTACGCACCTGAAGCCACACGAGCGGCACTCATGCAGCACCTGCAGACCGCGCAGGTCGGGAAGGTCGAACCGCAGACCTCGCCGCAAGAGGGCTTCTCCGCTGAGCCCATCGCGGACGCACCGCTCACCCAGATCGCGAAGGCGGTGTTCTTCACCGAGCAGCCCGGAGCCGTTGATCGGGCGAAGGCCGAGTTCGGCGGGCGCTTCCACATCGTGCGCGGGAGCATGCCGCTGCCGGGTGGTTCCGACGGGGAGATCGGTCTTCCCGGCACCACGAAGGGCGCCGCCATAGACAAGGTGCTCGAGCACCTTGGGCTGGACCGCGCTGATGCCATCGGCATCGGCGACAGCTGGAACGACATCGAGATGTTCGACGTGTGCGGCGTTGGGATCGCGATGGGGAACGCCGACCCCGAACTGCAGAAGCTTGCCGATGAGGTCACCAGCACTGTGCTGGAAGACGGCATCTTCACTGCATTCGCCCGCCACGGCCTGGTGAGGTAGGGCTCGGAGCCGTCCACTCGTGCTTGGCCTGCATGCCAGCCCACGGGTGCGACACGCCCGGGTTCGTGGATGGTTTGACCTCTGGATCGAAACGCGGGTAAGTTACACAGGTTGCTTCCGAGCGGCAGGGAAACCGGCCAGGAAGGAGCGCACACAACTCAACATCAGGACCATGAACGTCCAGTAGCAATTGCGAATCTCGCACAGCTCAAGTTGACAAGGTTCCAATCCTGATGTAAGTTAGAGAGGTTGCTCTCGGGAGATGGTCGAATAGGCCGGAAACGAGAAGCGTCCGATTCTTGAGAACTCAACAGCGTGCACTATGTCAAATGCCAATTTGATCCCGTGCCTCTTCTTCTTGGAGGGGTAAGGATTCCTTTTGGAAACATATTTGGACAATACAAGTCAGTACTGAGCCTTCGGGTTTGGTGTTGTTTTGTTTTTTGTCAGTTTCAAACTTGTCATCGCACTTCGGTGTGGTGGCGTGATGTTTATCAGGCAGC
>NZ_WBJX01000004.1:0-297347 GCF_008831075.1 Pseudoclavibacter terrae
CCACCACACCGAAGTGCGATGACAAGTTTGAAACTGACAAAAAACAAAACAACACCAAACCCGAAGGCTCAGTACTGACTTGTATTGTCCAAATATGTTTCCAAAAGACACCCGTACTCCCCAGAAAGGAGAGGCTTACCCCTCCAAAAAGAAGAGGCACGGGATCAAATTGGCATTTGACATAGTGCACGCTGTTGAGTTCTCAAGAATCGAGCGCTTCCCTCTTCAGACCTCGCGGCCATCTCTAAGGAGCAATCGCTTGCACTGCAAACCCCGGACAAGAACCGCGGGCCGTGAGCATGAAGCTCATCCTCCGCACAACCACCTGGAAGAACCAGAGGCCGTTGATCTCGCTACCCGGTGAGGCAGGAGTTCCGAGTGTAGATCATGTTGCTCCAACTTGCAAGAACAAGTGGCAGATGCTGATCTTTCTTTCAGAACTGTCCGGCCCGTGCGACCCGCTCTCGCGTTTCGCTCCGTCGGCCTGACGAGTGATTACATTACGCAGAGACCCAGCGGCGCACAACTCGGGGGCGATCCCGGGCGTGTCGCCCCTGTTCACGCGGAAGCTGCCCGCGGGACGGCCCGTGCGTCGGAACAGCCGGTGCGTCAGCCGGCATAGACGCGCTGGGCTCCACCGTCGAATTTCTCGAGAGCACCGGTCTCTCCCGCCCGGACTGCACGCCCCCCGAGCCAGAGCGCGTAGACCAGGTAGAGCCCGAGCGCCGCGGCGCCGATGCCGATCTTGATCGGCCACGGCCAGTCCTGACGCGTCACGAATCCCTCGACGAGTCCGGAGATGAACAGGAAGATCGTCGTTCCGATCGCCACGACGATGAGCGCGCGACCGTCGTCAGCAAGCGACTGCATCCGCGTCTTGGCTCCCGGCGCCACCCACGCCCAGAAGATGCGAAGACCTGCCCCGGCAGCGACGAAGACCATCGTGAGCTCGAGCAGGCCGTGAGGCGCGATCCACAGGAAGAAGACGTCGAGGTGCCCGTGCGCGCCGAGGACAGCTGCGCTCTGCCCGAGCCCAAGCGCGTTCTGGACGAGCACGACCGGCACCCACAGACCTGTGATGCCGAAGGCGATGCACTGCGCCGCGATCCAGGCGTTGTTCGTGAAGACCCGCGCAGCGAAGCTGGATTCCGAGAACTCGGAGTAGTAGCCGACGAAGTCCTCCTCGGCGTACTGCTCGAGCGCAGCCTCGGAGCCGAGGAAGCCGAGGATCTCCGGGTTCGCCACGATCCACCAGTAGCTGAGCGCGGCGACCGCGATCGTGAAGAGGGCCGCGCCGAGCGTCCACCACCGCACGCGGTAGAGCGCGGCAGGCAGCGCCATCGTGAAGAACGCCCCGAGGACCACCAGGATGTTTCGCCCGGCTCCGGTGAACCTCCCGCGCGCGCGCGAGAGCTGCACGGAGAGGAACTCCCCCTCGCGAGTCTCCCCGTAGCTCGTGCGCAGCGCCGACAGCTCCGTCGACGAATCCTGGTAGCGGGTGATGAGCTCGTCGATCTCGGCGCCGGTCAGATTGCGGCGCCGAGCGAGCGCCCCCAGGCGCTGCCAATCCGCCGAACGGGCGGTTGTGAGAGCTTCAAGATCCATCTGTTTCAATACTGCCATGGCCACTCAGACGCGACCCAGGGAACGCCTGAGCGTCACCGACGAGCAGCTTGTCGTCGGAGAGGGAGTCCACCTCGACGTGCGACCCGCCGGCTTCGCGCTCCGGGCCGCCTCCTCCGCGCTCGACGCACTGGTCTACATGGCCGGTTACATCGGGCTGCTCATCCTCACGATGACCATCCTGTCGAGCGATGATCTTCCCGTCGCCATCGACGAAGCGCTGCTGAGCGCCATCGCCATCGCCCTGCTCGTCGCCTGCCTCGTCGTCGCACCCTGTGTCGTGGAGACGCTCACGCGCGGGAGATCCGTCGGCAAGTTCGCCACCGGCCTGCGGATCGTCCGCGACGACGGCGGCGCATCCGGGTTCCGGCAGGCACTCATCCGCGCCCTCCTCGGCTTCATCGAGCTGTACGGATCGGCTGGCGGCATCGCCATCATCACGGGCCTCGTCAACTCGCGGGCCAAGCGACTCGGCGACGTCCTCGCCGGCACGACCTGCCAGCGCGAGCGTGCCCCGAAGCTCCGCCGGCACCTCGGGCCGATGCCCCCGCAGCTCATCGGATGGGCTTCGATCGCGGACGCAGGCAGGCTCCCCGACCGCACCTCGCGTCGCATCCTCGACTACCTCGACCAGTCCGCGCAGCTCACTCCGGCCCACCGGGACCGAGCGGCAGGCGAGATCGCACGCGAGACGCTCCCCCACGTGCATCCGATTCCGGACGTCGACGCCGACACCTACCTGCGGGGCCTCGCCGTCCTGCGCCGAGACCGCGAGCTCGCGGCCCTGACCGCGATCGCCCGTCGAGAGGACGCGCTCGCGCCCACCCTCAACGGCATGCCCCACTCCTTCCCCGACCGGGGATGACCGGCTCGGTCACCGAGCGACACGACGAAGCCCGCCAGACCAGCTGGCGGGCTTCGTCGTGTCGGCAGCGGACGGCGCCGAACGGGTCAGGAGCGGATCAGTAGCGGTAGTGGCTGACCTTGTATGGCCCGCCCACCTCGACGCCGATGTAGTCGGCCTGCTCCGGGGTCAGCTCGGTGAGCTTCACGCCCAGGGCATCGAGGTGGAGGCGCGCGACCTGCTCGTCGAGGTGCTTCGGCAGCACGTGGACGCCGATCGGGTAGGCATCGAGTCGCTGCCAGAGCTCGAGCTGCGCCAGGACCTGGTTCGTGAAGGAGCTGCTCATGACAAACGACGGGTGACCCGTCGCGTTGCCGAGGTTGAGCAGGCGCCCCTCCGAGAGGACAAGCACCGAACGCGAGTTCGGAAGGCGCCACTCGTGCACCTGCGGCTTGATCTCGACGCGCGTCGCTCCTTCGAGCCGCTCGAGGCTGGCCATATCGATCTCGTTGTCGAAGTGGCCCACGTTGCCGACGATGGCCATGTGCTTCATGCCGAGCATGTGCTCGAGCGTCAGCACGCTCTTGTTGCCGGTGCACGTGATCCAGATGTCGACCTGGTCGAGCACGTCCTCGACCTTCGCGACCTGGAAGCCGTCCATCGCGGCCTGCCACGCGCAGATCGGGTCGACCTCGCTCACGATCACGCGCGCGCCCTGCCCGCGAAGGGCCTCAGCCGCCCCCTTGCCGACGTCGCCGTAGCCGACGACGAACGCCGTCTTGCCGCCGATCAGCACATCCGTCGCACGGTTCAGGCCGTCAGGCAGCGAGTGCCGGATGCCGTAGGTGTTGTCGAACTTCGACTTCGTCACCGAGTCGTTCACGTTGATCGCCGTGAACTGCAGCTCCCCGCGCTCGGCGAGCTCGTAGAGGCGGTGGACACCGGTGGTCGTCTCCTCCGTCACGCCGCGCACCTCCTCGGCGATGCGTGTGAAGTGCCCTGCGTCGTGGGCGATCGACTCGCGGATGGTGTCGAGGACAACCCGCATCTCGGTGCTGTCCTCATCGCTCGTCTCGCGCACGGACCCGGCGAGCTCAGCCTCACGGCCGAGGTGCACCAGCATGGTCGCGTCACCGCCGTCATCGAGGATGAGGTTGGGGCCGACCGCTCCTTCGGCGCTCCAGTCGAAGATGCGCGAGGTGCACCACCAGTACTCCTCGAGCGTCTCGCCCTTCCACGCGAAGACCGGCACTCCGCTCGGCGCCTCGATCGTGCCCTCCGGACCGACGGCGACGGCCGCGGCCGCCTCGTCCTGCGTGGAGAAGATGTTGCAGCTCGCCCAGCGGACATCGGCACCCAGGTCGGTGAGCGTCTCGATGAGCACCGCCGTCTGGACGGTCATGTGCAGCGATCCCGCGATGCGCGCCCCGGCCAGCGGCTTCTGCCCGGCGTACTGCGCCCGGAGCGCCATGAGCCCCGGCATCTCGATCTCGGCGAGACGGATCTGGTGACGACCCGCGGGTGCGAGTGCCAGGTCCGCGACGACGAAC
This sequence comes from Pseudoclavibacter terrae, assembly GCF_008831075.1. Taxonomy (GTDB): domain Bacteria; phylum Actinomycetota; class Actinomycetes; order Actinomycetales; family Microbacteriaceae; genus Pseudoclavibacter; species Pseudoclavibacter terrae. The sequence goes on from NZ_WBJX01000004.1 coordinate 4,018, forward strand.
GGACGTTCGGTGGAGAGCTCGATAGCCGACGTTGGTGCCATGAGTGCTGCTTCCTTGCTCCGGGGGTGATGGATGCTGCTGGTCTCGGCCCCGAGACGGGATCCGAGGCCGCGTATTACTGCGCTCGGATAAGGGACAGTACCTGGTCGCGGAGCGACTGCAGGCGTGCCTCGTCCTTGGCTTCGGCGTTCAGACGCAGGAGCGGCTCGGTGTTGGAGGCGCGCACGTTGAACCACCAGAAGCCGGTCTCGTCCGCACCGCGGACCGTGAGTCCGTCGAACTCCTCGAACTCGGCCGTGCCGGCGAAGGCGTCGACGATCCTTGCCAGGGCGGCTGGCACATCCGCGACCGTCGAGTTGATCTCCCCGGACGCGAAGTACGGGTTCTCGAGCCCGCCGATCTCGGAGAGCTGCTTGTCGGATCCGCCGACCGCTGCCAGCACGTGCATGGCGGCGAGCATCCCGTTGTCCGCGCTCCAGAAGTCGCGGAAGTAGTAGTGCGCGGAGTGCTCACCGCCGAAGACCGCGTCGGTGGCCGCCATCTGCGCCTTGATGAGCGAGTGGCCGACCTTCGTCTGGACCGCCTTCGCGCCCTCCTGCTCGATGGCCTCCGGCACGTGGCGGGAGACGATGAGGTTGTGGAGGATCGTGGGCTCGGTCTCGCCTGCCGCGCGCACACGCGCGATCTCCCGTCGCGCCACGATCGCCGTGACGGCGCTCGGCGAGACCGGCTCGCCGAGCTCGTCGATCAGGAAGCAGCGGTCGGCGTCGCCGTCGAAGGCGAGCCCGAGGTCCGCACCGTGCTCGAGGACGGCCGCCTGCAGGTCGACGAGGTTCTTGGGGTCGAGCGGGTTCGCCTCGTGGTTGGGGAAGGTGCCGTCGAGCTCGAAGTACATGGGGATGATCTCGAGTGGCAGCGCCCCGAGACCGGCCGCGTCGCCGAGTACGGCAGGCACGGTGAGACCGCCCATCCCGTTGCCGGCGTCGACGACGACCTTGAGCGGGCGGATGCTGGAGAGGTCCACCAGCTCACGCAGGTACGCCGCGTAGTCGGCGAGCACGTCGATGCGCTGCTCCGAGCCCGGCTGATCGACCGCGGCGATGCCGTCGTCGAGGAACGCGGCCGCCCTGTCGCGGATCGCGGAGAGACCGGTGTCGAAGCTGAGCGCCTTGGCACCCGCAAGCGAGAGCTTGATGCCGTTGTAGGCAGCGGGGTTATGGCTCGCCGTGAACATGGCGGCGGCCGCGTCGTAGCGGCCGGACGCGAAGTAGTCCTCGTCGGTCGAGCAGAGGCCGATGTGCGTGACGTTCGCACCTCGCGCGATCGCGCCGCGGGCGAAGGCGGCGGCGAAGCCAGGCGAGGAGTCGCGCATGTCGTGGCCGACGACGACCGTCTGCCCTGCGAGGGCGAATTCGTCGACGAACCCGGCGCCGAGCGCCGTCACGAGCGTCTCCGTGAGCTCGCTGCCCACGAGCCCCCGAACGTCATAGCTCTTGACGACACCAGAGAGAGAACCCCGTTCGTCAGTCGACGCGGGTGCGATAGCCACAGAAGTCATGAACCCAAAACTACCGGACGCATCATGCTCCACCCCTGCGGCGGCGTCGAGCGTTCCGCGTGGCGTGCGCACAGGTCGTAGCTGTGCGGTTCCGCCGCGAGCGCAAGCGGGCCGATGACGGCGAGCTTGTCCTCGTAGTCGAACGTCAGCGTGTACTCCGCTTTGCGGGAGCACGCGACTCGTGAGCATGGTCGATTGGGCATCGGGGCCAGTGTACGCCGGGCGTAAACTCGCAGTCATGCCACGTCGCCGCCGGGAGAAGAAATCCGAGAACGCCAGGAGGCAGGCGCGCCCCGAGCGCGGCCTCGCCCGCGGAAGGCACGGCAGGGGCATCCGCTCGAGCGTCGCGGGCCCCTACCTGCCGATGCTCACGGGACGGGTGGTGCGGTTCGAGAACCATGTCGCGGATGCCATGAACTACCTTCGCGCGGCGAACCCCGAACGGCTCGCGAACGTGCAGGTCGACATCGCCAACGTGCCCAAGACGCTGCAGCACGCCGATGGCATGGACCGCTGGCATGTCGAGGCTCCGAACCGGATCATCCTCTACCGAGTCGCGATCGATCGGCTCGCGCGGCTGCACTGCGAGGACCCGGTGCACTACCGGATGCTCGTGGAACGGTGCGTGCTGCAGGCGGTTGCCGAGCTGCTCGGCTCGGACCCGTGGGACATCGCGCCGGAGCGCTTCGGCGACGAGTGACCTCGCCGGTCGGGAGCCGGGTGCTCAGCGGTAGACGGTGATGACCTCGGCGAGCGGGTTGCTCGCCGAGATGGGGATGGCAGCGAGCTGGCCGTCGCCCGCGTACGCGAGCTGGACGGAGACCCGGTCGAGTCCCTCGAGCCGATACTCGCGGCCCGCCTCGACGTCGACGGACGTCGTGCCGTGCGCCGGGACGGCGACCTGGGTCTCCGTGCCGTCGTCTGCGATGAGCGTCGCAGTCTTCTCGACCCCGTCGGCGTCGGCGAGCTGCAGCTTCGGTGACGGGCCGTTCGGCACGGCCACGACCTGACTGCCGCTGAGAGCGGGAACGGGCTGGTACCAGGCCAGGTCCGAGGTCGTCGCCGTGGCCGTGGTCTGCACCGAGGCGACGACGGGGTGGCTTGCCTCGATCTCGAGGGTGTACTGGCCGATCGGATACCCGGTGAGCGGGATCTCGGTGGTTCGGCCTCCCTGGATCGTCAGCGAGATCGGCTCGAGCGACGTGCCCGCTGCATCGCGAACGGCCACCGAGAGCTCGGTCTCCTCGTCGCCGGGGGCGAGGACTCGAAGCGTGGCACCGCGCTCGAGCACCAGGGTGCCCTCCGCCTCGGACGCCGTGCTGGTCGACGGCACGCCCACGATCGAGAGGGAGGTGCTCGGCGCGTCCTGCGCTCCGATGATCTCGATGCCGCTCGGTGTCGCCCCCGAGGTGCGGGTCTGGTGGAGCGTGGAGATGACGCTGCCTGAGACGGCCTCGACCTGCACGACGAGGTCGCCCCGGTCGGGCGCCACACCCTCGAGGCTCACCACCTCACGGCTGCTTGCGGGCACCGCGATCTCACGGATGGTCGGCGCCTGCACGGTGCCGTCGGCCGTCGTCACCGTCACGCGGACCTCGGCGGCTCGATCGGCGGGGTTCACGATGACCAGCTGCGTGCTGCTGCCCTCCGCGGTGCTCCCCCCGACGAGCCACTGCTCGGCGGACGGCATGCGGCAGGATGTCGCGGCGAAGCCGGCAGCCGAGGGCTGCGCGAGCTCCAGCGTCTGTGCCGCCCCGAACTCGGTCGGGGCGCCGTCCTCGCCCATGCCCGGAACCGTGAAGCGAACGGGCGCGAGCGCCTGCTGCTCGTCGGCCGCTGGCGTCGACTGCACGATCGGCTCGATGTCGAGCTCGTCGAGGTCGCCGGCGAGGCGGATGCTCGTCGTCCCGAGCGTCGCGGGCAGCGTCGGATCATCCGTCGCCAAGCCGAGCAACGTGAGGGGACCCGGGCACACCCGCTCCTGCGCGCTCGCGACCGGGCTGACGAGGACGGCGTTGGCGGGGGTGGAGAGCACGCCCTCTGGTGCGAGCTGCACCGCCGCGACCACACCTCCCACGGCCACGAGCGCGGCGCCGACGCTCAGGACCCGCCAGATGGGACGCCGCCCACCGGCAGCAGGTCGGGAGGTCTCTCGAGCGGCGTCGTCCGCGGCGCGGGCCTCGGCGATCACGGTCGATTCATCGGGCGTCATGGTCGCCTCCCCGTGCTCCCGTGCCGAGCACGTCGTCATCGTCGTCCTCGAAGTCATCGACGGTGAGCGACGTCACGTCGCGGCGCAGCATCCGCTCGCCGCCGTCGATATCGTCGCCGTCCAGGTCGTACCAGGGCCGACCGGTGGTCTTCTCACGGCGGCGCACATCGGCGGCGCGAGCCGTGAGGCCCCCGGTCGGGAGGGCGGTGAGGAGGGTGAGCGCGAGCAGGACGCCCTGCACGATGAGCATCCACCGCCCGAGCGTCGTCCCGGTGTTCGCCGTGTCGAGGGGGCCGGCGACGCTCGGGTCGGTGGGTTCGAGCGTGGGTCCGACCACCTGCCAGAGCGCGCCGAACTCTGTTGCGCCCGCCGGACGCAGGCCCGGGTTCGCGTCGAGCGACGACACGAGACGGCCCTCCATCGTCGCCGCGTCGCTGGAACCCTCCGGGACGAGCAGGTACGAGATGCCGAGCGCGTGCAGTTCCTCCGTCGGGCGGAAGAGGGAATCCGAGGCGAAGTTCACCGCCAGTTCAGCCAAGCGCTGGTCGCCGGAAGAGAACCCGACGCTCGTTGCGCGGAGTGTCGACTGCGAGTCGAGGCTGTCGCCCGTCCCGCGCTCGAGCCGTACCTCGACCGCGCCGCTCGGGAGGGGCACGATGACGAGCGTGCCCACCTCGTCAGAAGCCCGCCCCTGAGCGTCGACGATGGCGGGGAGGGACCGGCCGTCGCCCGCGCCGACCAGTGAGTCGCCGCGTGCCACCGCGGTTGCCGGCAGTGCGGCCAGCAGCACGATGCCGGCGATCGTGACGCCGGCGAGGACGTGCGAGGCGCGCGCTCGGATCGCACCGAGCGTCGCCGCGGCCGCCACCACGGCGCCGAGCCACATGAGCGACTGCGCGCTGCCGGGCCACAGCGAGATGCTCTCGACGCCGACGTGCGCGAACCCGAGACGGGTTGCCGCCGCACTGGTCACGAACCCGAGGAGGAGGAGCTGGAGACCGAAGAGCGCCGCGCGCCAGTTGCGGCCACCGGGGGCGAGGACAGCGAGGAGGAACAGGGGTGCCACCAGGACGGCGGCGACGATCGGGGCGAACGGATACGCCTCGAGCTGCCCGCCAGCCCAGCTTGGATCGGCGACGAGCGAGGTGGGGAATCCGAGGAGCAGCTGCCACGCGTCTGGCGCCGTGCTCGCGAGCGGGACGCCCGGGTCGGCGAACAGGGCGAGTGGCCTCCCTCGGTTCCATTGCGCGACCGCGAGCGGAGCGAAGAGGACCAGTGTCGGAGCGGCCGTCAGCAGTCGCTGCAGGAACCCGCGACCGCCGATCACCAGCCAGACGAGCCAGACGACGGCAAGCGGGACCGCGAGGAGCGGAGCGGATGCGATCGCGACTGCGGCGAGCAGGCCCGTGGCGGCCGCGCGCGACCAGTTCCGGGAAGCGCTCAGGGCGGAGAAGATCAGCCATGGGAGGACGAGGTGCGCGATGACCGCCGCGATGCGTCCTTCGGCCAGCGCCACCAGCAGCGGGGGCGCGAGCATCCAGGCGAACGCGCCGAAGGCGCGGAGGCCGGCCCGCTTGGTGAGGCGCGCCACGAGGAGCCAGGCGCCCATCGCGGCCAGCGGGAGGGCGAAGAGGCAGAGCAGCACGATGCTGAGACTCGGGTGCCAGAAGGTGAGGGTGCCGAGCACCGCGAGCACATAGGTGAAGGGGTCTGCCACGCCGAAGGCCCCGTCGCCCACGTCGCGGACGCCGTACCCCGTCCTCCCCCACAGCGCGCCGACCGAGTCGGCGAGGGGAAGGAGCCCACCACCGGACAGCGTCGTCTGACCGATGAGCGGCAGCGCCAGGCCGAGACCGAGGAGCGTGGAGACGAGCAGGACCCAGAGACCGCCGGAGCCGACAAGCGAGTACCGCTCGCGCTCTTCGTGCGTGAGCGCACGCAGCTCCTCGCGCTGCAGGCCAAGCGTCTTCTGGTTCTCCTCGGCGCTCACGAGCAGCGGCTCGATGACCGCCCACGACTCGGTGCGGGTCTTCGCGAACTGCGCCCTCGAGCGAGCTGCGCCCGTCTTGCCGAACGTCACGCGAGCGGCGGAACGGAGCTCGGCGAGGATGCGCCGCGGGCGCTTCCGAACGAGGTGCCAGACGCCCTTGAGGATGGCGATCGGGATGAGCAGGAGCCGGAGCACGGCGAACGCGGGCGCCGGGGTCTTCGTGAGGCTGCGGTGCACTCTCGCCGTATCGCGCGCCGCCGCAACGGCGGAGGCGCTCATCGAGGGGTTCATCGCGGCCGTGCCCGGAGCCTCAGGGTCGCAGGCGACTCGAGCGGACGGGGTCAGCAGCACACGACCGCCGGCGAGCCACACGCGCGTGCAGAAGTCCAGGGCATCGTCAACCGCCGGGAGGCCGGGGTCGAAACCGTCGAGCGCCAACCACGGCTCGCGGCGCACCAGCATCCCACCAGCCGCGACCCCGAGCACGTCGGAGTCCTGATCGAACTGGCCCTGATCGAGCTCGTCCTCGCGAAGGCGGAGGCTCTCACCGTTCTGCAGCATGGACTGCCCGAACTCCACGAGCGTCGCGGCGTCGTCGCTGCGCACCAGCTTCGGACCGGTCACCTCGAGCGACGGGTTCCGCTCAGCCGTCGCGAGCAGCTGCTCGAGCGCATCGTGCTCCGGGGCGTTGTCGGCCGCGAGCAGCCAGAGCCAGTCCCCCTCCGAGTGGAGGCCCTGCTCCTCGAGCACGGCAACGGCTTCGGCGACGGCACCACCGAACGTCGTGTCGGTCTCCAGTGTCAGCAGGATGTCCGGTTCGGATGCGCGCATGATGTCGAGCGTCGAATCCGTCGAGGCCAGATTCACCATCACGACGCGCTCGGGGAGGCGCGAGGAGCCCTCGAGCGCGGCGATGGTGCGCTCGAGCGCGCGCGACGCATCTCGCGCGACAAGGATTGCGGTGACTCCGGGACGCATTGAACGAATGGTATTCGGGTCCCCCGGGCGATCTCGCATTGCGGGCGGCAAGCCGCGACACGCGTCGACGCGCGCTGGCTCGCGTCCCGCATCCCGCTCGTGTGCTGACGGATGCACGAAGGGCCCCGTCCGACCGGAGTCGAGACGGGGCCCTTCCTGCTCGTGCACTGTCGCCAGAGGCTGACTGGCCAGACGCTACGGCCCGGGCCTCGCGCCCGTGGCCCGCGCGGCTCAGGCTTGCTTGCGCAGCTTGCGCCGCTCCCGTTCGCTCAGCCCACCCCAGATGCCGAAGCGCTCATCGTTGGAGAGCGCGTACTCGAGGCAGTCGCTCCGGACCTCGCAGGAATCGCAGATGCGCTTCGCGTCGCGCGTCGAGCCGCCCTTCTCCGGGAAGAAGGCCTCGGGGTCGACCTGCGCGCACAGCGCGTCTGCCTGCCAGGCGAGCGGGTTGTCGTCTCCGACATTCCTGCGGACTCCTGGGACGCCGAGGACGACCGGGTCGACATACCAGTCTTCGGGAACCGAGGGGTTCCTCCCTGGAATTGCCATATCACGTTCTCCCCACGTTGCTTGCGGGCACCTGCCCGCGCGTCGGAATCATTACATCGTTGTAATTCACCCCGCGTCAAGTCGAAAGCCCTCAACACTAAGCCCGGTCTTGAGACTTTTCGGAGAAGCCGCGCGGGTTTGGCGACGGCGTGTCGCCGAGGATCCCCTAAGGGACCAGGAAACGACGCGCCAGAACGTCCGCGCCGGAAATTCCCAGCTAGTCGGCGTGTCGCATCGGCACCGTGTCGCGCCTGTCGAGGCCCGGGCCCGCGGCGAAGAGGTCGACCGAGCCGATCACGCGCACCGGCAGCTCGTCCGGGGTCACGAAGACAGACTCGCCCGCCGAGATGGACGCGGTCGTCTTGGCTCCCTCGAGGCGGGCCTCCCCCTCCAGGCACAGCAGCATCGTCGGCCCGTCGAGGTGGATGGTCTTGACCGTGTCGGCAGGGCTCGGCACGACGCGTACGAGGCGGAAGTCGGGGATCTCGGGCCGATACTCCTCGACACCGTCCTGGATGCGCGTCGCCGCGATGTACGGCGGGGGCACCGGCGCGAAGTCCAGCCGTGCGAGCAGCTCCGGGATATCGATGTGCTTCGGCGTGAGCCCGCCGCGCAGCACGTTGTCGGACGCCGCCATGATCTCGATGCCGAGTCCGCGGACGTAGGCGTGCATGTTCCCCGCCGGGAGGAAGATGGCCTCACCACGACGGATCGTGATGTGGTTGAGCAGGAGCGCGAGCGCGATCCCGGGGTCACCCGGATACATGCGTGCGAGCGTCGCGATGATGCCGCGCTCCCGAGCGAAGCGCTCGGCCTGGTCACCGGCGTCGTCTCCCGCGAGCGCAACCCGGGACACTGCGGCGACGAGTTCATCAACCGCCTCGCCTCCCTCGAGGAGCCACGTGACGAGGCCCCGGAGGTCCTCGCCGGTGGCGAGCGCGCGGACTCGAGCGCTGAAGTCCGCGAGCGCGGCGCGCCCGGCGCCCGGCTGCTCTTCGTCCGCATCCGCCCGCTTGGCGAAGTCGCCGACCACGGCCGCGACCTCGCCGAAGTCGCGGAAGCCGGCAAGGGCATCCATCGTCTCGCTCAGAGCGAGGAGCATCTCCGGCTTGTGGAGCGGGTCCTTGTAGTTGCGCTCCGGCGCGCTGAGAGGGATGCCTGCCGCATTCTCCCGATCGAACCCGCGACGGGCATCCGCCAGCGTCGGGTGCACCTGCAGCGACAACGGCGCCGCCGCCGAGAGGACCTTCAAGAGGTACGGGAGCCCCGGCCCATCACCCTCTCGCAGGCCCATGGCGTACCGCCCGAGCGTGGCCACCGGCTCCTGCGCGATCCAGGCGTCGAGCGTCCTCGCCCCACCCGCCAGTTCGGGGTCGACGATACGACTCGGCGCCCCCGGATGCGCACCGAGCCAGAGCTCGGCTTGCGGCACCCCATCCCAGTCCGCGTCGTCGAGGGTGCAGGCACCCGTCGTGCCGAGGAGCTGCGAGATCGATCCCGGGGCACCCCAGGCGTAGTCGCGGGGCGCATTCTTCAGTGGCAGAAACATCACGCGAAGGCTACCGAATCTCGGTCCGCCTGTGGGAGAGGTACGACGAACTGCATGCCAGATACAAGGGTGCGCACCCAGCCCGCGCCCGACTTCATGGATTCCACCAACCCGGTGGCGCACGCGGTTCACCTCTTCGTAAGCTCGCGGAGCGCTCGATTCATCGCCGAAGGCAACGCAGCCACGGTCTCGCAGCGCCCCACCCCGCTCGACCAGGAACAGGACGGTCATGGACGACAACGAGTTTCAGCTGCTGCCAGGCGACTTCACCGGGCTCGAGGCCGAGCTCTCTCCGGAGGAGAAGGGCCTGATCTCGAACCTCCGCGACTACCTCGAGCGGGATGTGCGCCCCGTGATCGACGCGCACTGGGAGGCTGCGACCTTCCCGCACGAGATCGTGCAGGGCCTCGCCGAGGCCGGCGTCGTCGGCCTCGCGTTCGAGGAGACCAGACGATTCGAGAACTCGGCGGTCTTCCGCGGGTGGACTGCCCTCGAGCTCGCTCGCGTCGATGCGAGCGTCGCGACCTACATCGGCGTGCAGAACGGCCTGGCCCTCGGCGCCATCGGGCTCTGCGGGTCGGTCGCTCAGCGCGAACGCTGGCTCCCCGCGCTGGCGTCCGGTGAGATCGTCGGTGCCTTCGGCCTCACCGAACCCGGTTCCGGCAGCGACTCCGCCAGGGGGCTCACGACGACCGCCGAGCGCGTCGGCGACGAATGGGTGCTCAACGGCGCGAAGCGCTGGATCGGGAACGCGACCTTCGCGGACATCGTCGTGATCTGGGCCAAGGATGTGGCGGACGGACAGGTCAAGGGCTTCGTGGTCGACACCTCGCTTCCCGGCTTCACCGCGACGAAGATCGAGCGGAAGGTCTCGCTCCGCATCGTGCAGAACGCCGACATCACGCTCGACGGCGTGCGCGTGCCCGCCGACGCCAAGCTCGAGCATGCCAATTCGTTCAAGGACACCGCCCGTGTGCTCCGCAAGACCAGGGCGGAGGTCGCATGGCTCGCGACGGGCATCGCCGTCGGCGCCTACGAGACCGCCCTCGCCTACGCGAAGGATCGGCTCCAGTTCGGCGCGCCCATCGCGGCACGACAGCTCATCCAGGAGCGCCTCGTCGACGCGCTCGGACTCATCACCTCGAGCATCACGCTCTGCGTTCGCGTGTCGCAGCTCGACGACGACGACGCGCAGCGCGACGAGCACTCGGCGCTCGCGAAGGCCGTGGCCACGAGCAACATGCGACAGGTCGTCGCCCTCGCCCGCGAGGTCTGCGGGGGCAACGGCATCGTCGCCGACTACGGCGTCGGCCGGTTCTTCGCGGATGCGGAGGCCATCTACTCGTACGAGGGAACCAGGGAGATGAACACCCTCATCGTCGGCAGGTCGATCACGGGCCACGCGGCGTTCGTGTGAGCGGCGCCGCCCGTCGCGCGGCCCGCGGTTCCGGCGGACCAGCACCGATCGGGTCCGCGAGTGAGCGAGAATAGGCCGGTGAGCTCCACCCGAATCCCCGCAGACTCCATCGCGACCGAACGCGCCCCGTGGCGTCGATTCGTGTCTCGAGTACCCGGGAGCCCCGGGCTCACGGCCTTCGCGACGTTCACGTTCTTCACGGCCTTCGCCGGCGACTTCTGGCGCAACCTCTTGACCTGGTACGGCTTCGGCGTCGTCGTCGCGATCATCATCGGCGTCGCGATCTGGCTCCTCGCCAGCAAGAAGCCCCTCCCGAAGATCATGCATCTTCCGTCGGCGCTCGTCGCCTTCGTCGTCTGGTGCGCCTTCTCCATCATCTGGTCCGCCTACCGACCCGAGTCGCTTCTCGGCTTCGGCATCCAGCTCGTGACGGTGATCGTCGCCCTCGCCCTCGCCGTCTCCCTCACGAAGCCGCAGTTCCTGCGCGCCTTCAGCGCGGCCATGCGCTGGATCCTGGGCCTCTCGCTCGCGTTCGAGGTCCTCGTCGCGATCTTCTTCCCCGCTGGCGTGCTGCCCCTCGCCCTCCTCATCCCCGGTCAGCTCGAGCGGGTCTCCGGCATCCCCGGCGCCACCGCCGAGACCGTGCCAGCCGCGTTCCTGTGGAGCCAGGGGCACATCTTCGCCGGCAGCGCCATCCAGGGCATCCTCGGCAACCGCAACCTGCTCGCCATGGCCGCGCTCCTGTGCGTCATCGCCGTCGCCGTGCAGTGGTACGCCAAGCAGATGAAGCGGTGGCCGGCGATCACCTGGATCGTGCTCGGCCTGGTCGCCATCCTCCTGTGCAAGTCGGCCACCGTCTTCGTGGGATGCGCTGTCGTGCTCCTCGCAGTGGCCCTCGTCTTCATCGCACGCCCGCTCAGCAACGCGCAGCGGTGGGGCATGTACGGCGCAGTCTTCGCCATCATGCTCGTCGTCGGCTGGATCGTGCTGCAGTTCAACACGCAGCTCTTCGGCCTCATCAACCGTTCGAGTGACATGTCGGGGCGCGGCGACATCTGGGCCGAGGTCGGTCGACTCGGCAGCGAGCACTGGCTCACCGGCATGGGGTGGATCAGCTACTGGGCCCCGTGGGTGGAGCCGTTCAAGGGACTCCTCGTCGTCGACGGAGTGCACTTCCTGCAGGCCCACAACGCCTACCTCGACGTGTGGATGCAGACGGGCCTCATCGGTGCGTTCTTCTTCGTCGGCATCGTGCTCTCGACCCTCATCCGCACCTGGTGGCTCGCCGTCGACCGCCCGCAGACCGACGCGAGCGGGCCGCGGGACTTCCCGCCGACGGCGATGCTCGCGTTCCTCCTCATGGTCGCCCTCACCGTGCAGTCGCTGACCGAGTCGCGCCTCCTCGTCGAAGGCAACTGGCTGCTGCTCTGCTACCTCGCCATCTACTCGAAGCTGCGCATCCAGGACCTCCCCGCGCTGCCGAGGCGCACCATCTCGACGAAGACGGGGCCCCTGCCGATCGTCGAGCGCAACAAGCTCGAGGGCGTCTGACGCTTCTCCTGAGCTACTTCCCGGCGTCGCGGAGCAGGTCGTCGCAGGCGAGCTCGAAGGACTTGCCGGGGGCGACGGCGAACACGCGCTGGCCCTCCGGCTCTCCGACACAGGTCGTGACCGCCTCGCGGTACTGTGCCGACCAGGCGGGCACGGCACTGCGATCATCAGGCACCGTCGCCCACTGCGACACCACCGAGGCCCCGACGGCGAGCAGGAGGGCCGCGGCGGCCACGCGAGCAGCACGTGGAGCGCGCACTCCCCAGCGCTCGACGACCGCAGACGCCGCGAGGGGGAAGCTCGCAAGCGCGAAGATCGCCGCCGCGGCCCCGTAGCGGATGTCGATCTGCGCGGTGAGCCAGTCGCCGCCCTCGAACCGGGCGAACTGGAAGATCGTCAGCGGGTTGACCAGGAGCGTGCCGCCGAATGCTGCAGCCGAGACCAACAGCAGCGCGGCGAGAGCCACGCGCTGCGGCCGCCGTCCGATCGTCATCACGAGCCCTGCCGCGAGCGCGAAGGGCACGAAGGCCAGCAGCAGGATGCCCGTCCCCTGACTCGCGAGCACCACCGCGTTCGACTCCGTGTCTCCGCTCCAGACGGGCAGCAGCGCCGTCGCGCCCCAGCCGACGAGCACGTCGGCGACGGAGATGGGACCGTGCGGGGCGTTGAACTGGGGCCGGGGGGCGATCAGCCACGTCACGAGCTGAGGCAGGACGCCCAGGAGGGCACCGGCGAGCAGGAGCCACACCGCGCGGCCGCGATCCCAGAGGAGACGAAGCAGCAGGATGGGCAGCGCGACGATCGCCTGGACCTCCGTCAGGAAGCAGACGAAGACGACACCGGCCCAGAACGCCCGCTCCGCCCTGGATACGTCGCTTCTGGCGAGGAAGATCCACACCACCAGCCACAGGCAGTACGTGTGGAGGTTCGCGAGGTCGCCGAGCAGCTCGCGGCTGATGAGCGGCACGAGCACGGGGACAAGAGCGACCGCGACTCGCGCGGGCAGCCACGTGACGATTCCCCTGGCCAGGCGGAACGTGCCGGCGCAGACCAGAGCAGTCGCCAGGAGGCTCAGGGACGAGACCGCCACACCGAAGTTGTCGCGAGGGAAGAGCTCCGAGGCGACGACCGTGAACACCCTTGGCAGGAAGTGCTGGTAGCCGGCGTACGGGTGGAACAGCGTGGCGAGGCTGCCGAGCTCGATCTGCTCGCGCAGGAACGTATCGCCGTCCTCCGCCCAGAGCACTCCGTGCGCCCCAGCCGGCACTCGGAGCCAGGCCAGCACGAGGGCCACGGCGAAGACACCGGCCAACCAGGCGGACTCACGGTGTGGAGCGAGTCGCCATCGTTCCGACTCGGAACCGACTGCTCGCTCGCTCATTCGTCGATGCTATCCGCCGCCAAGCCGGCCCCGCGGCGAGGGAGACGGACACGGGAGTCACCGGCGATATGCTCGTGGCCATGCCAAGCAGCGCACCCGATACCCGAAGCTCCGCAGAACTGGTCGTCGAGATCGAGGTACTCCGGGAGCGCCTCGACGAGCTCGCCCGCGAGCGGGCTGAGGAGAAGGCCGAGAACGCGGAGCTCAAGGCGAGGGTCCTCGCACTGCAGAACTCTCTGGACGACGCGCACTATCACCTCAACGTGCGTCCGACGACGATGCAGCGCGCCCGGAACCTCCTGCGCCGCCTCCCCTCGCTTGCGCGCAGCATCCCGAGGCGCATCCTCGCCGTGCCACGGCGCATCCTGGGTGGCATCAAGTGAAGCTGAGCGACCTCAGGTCGCCCAAGCGGCTCGGCATCTTCTTCTTCTTCGACGAGCAGGGCGTCGTCGACGAGTACGTCACGACACTGCTCGACGGCATGCAGCCGCACCTCGACCACGTCATCGTCGTCGTGAACGGCGAGCTGAACGACGCAGGCCGCGAGCTGTTCACGGCACGCCCCGGCACCGACCTCATCGTGCGCCCCAACGAGGGGTTCGACTCGTGGGCGTACAAGACCGCCATCGACTCGATCGGCTGGGAGGGGCTCGCCGAGTACGACGAGTTCGTGATGTTCAACTTCACGATCGTCGGGCCGGTCGCCGACATGGGCCTCATGTTCGACACGATGGACGCGAAGGACCTCGACTTCTGGGGCATCACCGTGCACCACGCGGCCCCCTTCGACCCGTTCGGCGTGCTCGAGACGCCGACCCTGCCCGTGCACATCCAGTCGCACTTCATCGCCGTCCGCCGCTCGATGTTCCTCTCCCAGCCGTTCCAGGACTACTGGGATGACCTCCCGCAGATCCCCGACTACTCCCACGCCGTCGCGAAGCACGAGGCGAAGTTCACCTGGTTCTTCGACCGACTCGGCTTCACGTGGGAGGCCTACGTCGACACGACCGACCTCGAGCCGTACACGCTCTACCCGCTCAACACCTACCCGGTCGAGCTCATCGAAGAGCGCAACTGCCCCGTCTTCAAGCGGAAGACCCTCTTCGCGGGCATCCCGTCGACCATCGAGGAGATCGCCGGCTTCAACGCCACGCGACTGTACGAGTTCCTCGAGACCTCAGGGCGCTTCGACATGGTTCAGCTGCGCGCCCACATGCAGCGCAGCATGGACCAGTACGCGCAGTTCTCGACCTTGCACGACTGGGCGATGCTCGAGTCCACATCCGCGACCTCGACGGAGTTCGCCGTCCTCGTCCCCATCGGCGCAGGCTTCGAGGAGCGCCTCACGCAGGCTCGCCTGATCGAAGGCCGCGCCGCGCTGTTCGTCACCGGGACCCGCACCCGGCTGAGCGACGCGGACGCCCTCATCCGGTCCTCCGGCGCTACCGGCATCGAGGTGGCCTCGCACTGGTCGGAGGCCGCGGGCCGCATCAGCCAGGACGTCACGATCGTGCTCGGCCCCGACGCGTTCCACCAGAGTGGACGCCAGGCGGATCTCGTCGACGCGCGCGCGTTCGGCGCAGAGACCTTCGGGCTCCCCCACCCGTCGGCGGCCATCGCCGAGTTCGAGCGCGCTCGGGAGCTGGGACTGCTCGTCGCGGCCCCGCTGCTCCATGGGGAGCACTTCGGCGAGCTCGGCCGGGAGTGGGATGACACCACCCCGGCGTTCGAGGGCATCGCCGCGATGCTCGGAATCGCGGTGCCATACTCGCGCAGGACTGCGCCGCTGCAGGGGTCGGGCGGTACGGTCGTCCTCCGCACCGAGGCGATCCGCGCGTTCGGCGCCTCCGTCGCGGCAGCGCCGTACGGAAGCCTCGTGCAGCTGAGCACCCGCGACTGGCAGAAGCTCGTCGCCCTCGCCGTGCAGACCGCGGGCTTCGTCCCCAGAGTCGCGGTCACGCCGGCGCTCGCCAAGTACCTGCTGTCGATGACCTTCGACCTGCTGCGCCGCATCAACCGCGCCGCCGGGCCGAGCGGCGGCGCGCGCGCGTCGACGCTCGTCGCTCGCGTCGAGTCCCTGCGCTGAGCCGCGTCGTCCGTGCTCCCTCCCGAGGGAGCACGGCCGAAGATCACGGCCTGAGCGTGGCGCGCTCGAGCACGTCTGAGCAGGAGAGGTCGAAGTACCTGATGCCTGGCGCGCTCTCGAAGGTGTAGCTCGACTCCGGTGCGGCCTCGCAGGCGACGACCGCCGCCGCGACCTGCGCGCTCCACGGCTTCGCCATCGTCTTCGCCGAGGCCACCTCCGGCCCCTGGATCGCGATGTAGCCCAGGACGACGGTCGAGAGGACCAGCACGACCGTGCGCGACAGGACCGGGAACCTCGGGCTGAAGCGCATCACGAGCGAGGACGCCGCGAACGGCAGCGCGGCGAGCACGAACAGAGCCGCGGCCGCGCCGTACCTGAGGTCGATGGGCACGAGGAACCACTCGGGGCCCACGAACCGCGCGTACTGGAACGACTCGTGCGGGTTCACGAGAAGGGACCCGCCGAAGGACGCCGCCGAGATGAAGAGCAGCCCGCAGAGCGCGAATCGCTGGTATCCCTTGTCGAAGACGAGGGCAGCCAGGGTCGCGAGCACGAACGGCAGCACGGCGAGTGCCAGGATCTTCCACCCGTACTCGGCCAGGAGGATCGAGTTCGTCTCGCGGTGCCCGTTCCAGATCGGGAGGACGGCGTTCACCAGCCAGCCGACCACGACGTCTGGGATGCCGATCTCGACGCCCTCCTTGATGGGGCGCGGCGTCGTGAGCCAGGAGAACATCTGCGTTCCCACGCCGATGAGCGTCCCGGCCGCGATCGCGAGGACGGGGATGCTGCGGTCCCAGAAGAGGCGCACGACCACGAGCGGCACGACGAGCAGCGCCTGCACCTCGGTGAGACAGGCGATGAGCGCGACGACTCCCCAGAGGACGCCCTCGATCTTGCTCGCGGGCTTCGAGAGCGCGACCCACGCCGCGAGCCAAAGGCAGTACGTGTGGAGATCGGCGAAGTTGCCGATGATCTCGAGGCTCAGCAGCGGCACTGCCACGGGGACGAGCGACATGAGCACACGGCCCGGGATCCAGCGGATGATGCCCCGAGTGAGCCGGTAGGTCGCGGCGGCCGTGAGCCCGGCGAAGACGACGCAGACCGTGAAGACGGCGCGGTTGTAGGACTCGAGGGGGACCCACTCGACGACAGCTGCGCTGAAGACCCTCGGCAGGAAGTGCTGGTAGCCGGCGTACGGATGCAGGAG
Organism: Pseudoclavibacter terrae; assembly: GCF_008831075.1. Classification (GTDB taxonomy): domain Bacteria; phylum Actinomycetota; class Actinomycetes; order Actinomycetales; family Microbacteriaceae; genus Pseudoclavibacter; species Pseudoclavibacter terrae. The sequence continues at coordinate 20,499 of NZ_WBJX01000004.1, forward strand.
CGTCGCAAGCGTTCCCCGCTCGATCTGCTCCTTGAGGAAGATGACCCCGTCCTCAGCCCAGACCACGTCGTGATCCGGCAGCGGGATCCGGAACCACGTCCAGACCGTGACCACGAGGAAGACCACCACGACCCAGACCCAGTCCCGCCTGGTCCAGTCCGGGAGCCTGGATGCACCAGGAGCAGGCCTGACCACGCTGGCTGTCGTCCTCGTCATGCGTCTCCTCTTTTGCAAGCGGCCGCGCGTCCTGCGCCGCCTCGTCCACCGCAGCAAACATCATGGCACGGAACGTGTGCCGCCCTTGCTGGCCTCGGATGCCGATCTTCGTGCTCCGTTAGAGTGAGGGCCTTGTCGAAAGGAACGTCATGACAGAACGCCAACGGGTGCTGGTGACCGGCGCTGGGGGGTACATCGGGCGCCACGTCGTGAACGCGCTGCTCGCCGAGGACGCAGACGTCGTCGCCGTCGTCCGGCCCGGTGGCGCCGCCAAGGTCAACCCCGATGCGACGGTCGTCGAGCTCGACCTCCTGAGCAGCGACGCCGACTACTCGAGCGTCCTCCAGCCCGCGCCGACCGCGGTCATCCACCTTGCCTGGGAGGCGGGCTTCGCCCACAACTCCCCCGTGCACATGCTCAAGCTGTCCGATCACTTCAGGTTCCTGAACTCGGCGGTCGAAGCGGGCGTCCAGCGCCTCGCCGTGCTCGGCACCATGCACGAGGTCGGCAGGCACGAGGGTGCGATCACCGCCGAGACGCCGACCAACCCGCTGTCGCTCTACGGCATCGCCAAAGACGCGCTGCGGAAGTCGACGTTCCTCGCGTTCGACGAGAAGGTCACGCTGCAGTGGCTGCGCGCGTACTACATCTACGGAGACGACCGGAACAACCAGTCCATCTTCACGAAGCTCCTCGAGGCTGCGGACGCTGGCAAGACCGAGTTCCCGTTCACCTCCGGCACGGCGAAGTTCGACTTCATCCACGTCGAGGAGCTCGGCAGGCAGATCGCGGCCGTCGCCCTCCAGGATGAGCTGCGCGGCGTCGTCAACGTGGGCTCCGGCGTCCCTGTCTCGCTCGGCGAGCACGTCGAGCGGTTCATCACGGAGAACGGCCTCGACATCTCCCTGAAGTACGGCGCGTTCCCAGACCGTCCGTATGACTCGAAAGAGGTCTACGGCGACGCGAGCGCCGTCCAGTCGTTCATGGCGGCCCGCGCCGGCGCCTGACCCACGACGCCGAAGGGGCGCGCCGTCGATCACTCGACGGCGCGCCCCTTCTCAGTCCTGACGGTCAGCGCCGGAGCACCGACTTCGCCGCGCGGCGCGCCTTCCGCTCGAGCTTGACCGCCGGCATCTGCTCGAACGCCTGCAGCTGCTGGCGGACTCCGAGCAGCTCGGCGCCGAGCCGCGCCGCCTGTGCACGAGCATCCGCCGCACTGTGCTCGGCGGCCGCCGTGCGGTCCTCACGCAGCTGCAGCTCGTACAGCTTCGTCTGCGCCTCGGCCTCGCGCTGCCCCAGCTCGTTGTACGCCGTCCGCAGGCTCACGAGGTCCAGCTCGCGCTGGTACAGCGTCGAGTTGCGCTCGTCGACCTCCTCGCGAAGCAGACGCACCTCCTCGTGAGCGACGTCGTCGTACTTCTGAAACAGCGCGGCCCGCTCGCGGAGGCGGAGCAGCTGCTCGTCCGAGTAGACCTCGTCGTGGCCGTCATCCAGCACCGCCGAGAGCTGCGCGGGGACCACGGCCGCGTCGCCGATGGCGCGCAGGGCGTCGATGATGGACGTGTCCTCGACGTAGCCGCCGTCGGCGAGCTCGGACGTCGTCGGCATGCGCAGCGCGAAGAAGTCCTCGAGCACGCCCGCCTTGTAGCGGCGCCAGTCGCGCATGCCATGGTGGTTCGCGCTCGGGCGGAGCCCCGGGTTCGCCTCGAAGCCGAGGGCCATCGCGACCGTCTTGCGCTCGAACTGCGACCAGGAACGCCACGGCACGTGCAGCACCTCGAGCTCGAAGCCCTCCGGCACGTCCCCGTGCTGCTCGAGGGAGACGAAGTGGTTGCCGTGCGCGACCTCGACCTCGTCCGAACCCACGTGGATGGCGTTTGGCGTCGGATGCGCGAATACCCCGGCGCGGTTCAGCTCCTCAATGGAGCGCTCGTCCCGGAAGCGGAGGCGGGCGAGCCCGCTGCCTTCGCGCCCGAACGAGCCGACCATGTTCACGACGGGAACCCGGAACGTGGTGAGGTCGTGGCTGTAGTGCTCGAGCGCCTGCCGCACCGTCAGCGAACGGTCGCGCGCGAAGACGAACTCGTCGGCATCGCCGTTGATGACCCAGTCGGCACCGTGCTCGGAGTGCGCCGAGCGAGCCATGCGCGTCACGACCTGTGCCTGCTGCTTCCTGTGCTCGGGATCGTGCAGGAGCGTCATGACCCCCTTCGCCTCGTACTGCTCGAGGATCTCGCGGGTTCCATCGACCGACGCGTTGTCGGTGACGATGAGGTGGTCGATGCCCTGAGCGAGCGAATGCTCCACGACGGCCGCGATGATGTCGGCCTCGTCGCGAACCATCATGGTCATGACGATTTTCATGGGCCAAGGCTACCCCGCTGTAGCATGGGGGATCGGCTGGCGCCCACCGGCGCCCGGCCCCGACAGACTCCAGCCGGGGTCGCCGTGAGCAGAGCAAAGGACGCCAACCTCATGCGTCGAGTGGTATTTTTCCTCGTCTACGACAAGCAGGGTCACGTCGGCGGCTACGTCGAGCACTGCCTGCGCGAGCTGCGCGCCCACGCCGAGCACATCTTCGTGGTGTCCAACTCTCCCCTCACCACCGACTCGCGTCGACGCCTCGAAGCCGTCGCCGACACGGTGTGGGAGCGCGAGAACGTCGGCTACGACGTCTGGGCGTACCGCGACGCGCTCCGCGAGTTCGGGTCGGACCGGCTCCGCGACTACGACGAGCTCATCCTCGCCAACTACACCTTCTACGGGCCCATCGGCTCGTTCGCACCGCTCCTCGAAGAGGCCGACGCGAAGACCGTCGACTTCTGGGGCATCACCGACCACGCCGCCGTGGTGCCGAACCCCATCACGATGACCGGCGTCATGCACCGCCACATCCAGTCGCACTGGATCGGCGTGCGCCGCAGCATGTTCACCTCGGACGCCTGGCGCTCCTACTGGGACGACATGCCCCGCATCGACTCCTACGACGACTCCGTCATGCTCCACGAGGCGCGCTTCACGCACTACTTCGAGTCGGCCGGCTTCTCCTCGTGGGTCGCGTACGCGTCGGCCCACTACGGCGACCAGCACCCGATCTTCAACCTCGCCGACGTGCTCATCGCCGACGGGTGCCCCATCGTCAAGCGGCGCTTCTTCTTCCACGACCCCATCTACCTGGATGAGCTCGCCATCATCGGCAAGCGCGTGCTCGAGCAGCTCGAAGAGAAGCACTACCCGCTGGACCTGCTCTGGCAGGACATCGGCACGACGGCCAAGCCGCGCATCCTGAACACGAACGCGGCCCTCCTCGAGATCATGCCGGACGTCGACCTGGGCGGCGCCGACCCGAGCGACCTCCGCGTGGTCGTCATCGCGCACGTCTTCTACGAGGAGATGATCGACGAGATCGTCGACCTCGCGAACACGATCCCCGGCGGCTACGACCTCGTCGTGACGACCGCGAACGCCGACAAGCAGACCGCGATCCAGGAGCGGCTCGTGGAGCTCGGCCGCCCGGACGACGACGTGCGCATCGTCGGCTCCAACCGCGGCCGCGACATCTCGGCGTTCCTCCTCACGTGCAAGGACGTGCTCGAGTCGGGACGCTACGACATCGTCGTGAAGCTGCACTCGAAGAAGAGCCCCCAGAACGGCTTCAACTCCGGGCGGCACTTCAAGGAGCACCTGTTCCAGAACCTGCTCAACTCGCCCGGGTACACGACGAACCTGCTCCGTCTCTTCGTCGACCACCCCACGCTCGGCATGGTCTTCCCGCCCATGATCCACATGGGCTTCCCGACGCTCGGCCGCGCCTGGTTCGCGAACCTCGAGCCGGCCAAGGAGCTCGCCGCGAGGCTCGGGATGCGCGTCGAGTTCGACGAGACGAGCCCGCTGGCGCCGCTCGGCTCGATGTTCATCGCCCGCCCCGAGTCGCTGCGCCCGCTCGTGCAGGCCGGATTCACGTGGGACGACTTCCCGGATGAGGGGCAGTACGCGGATGGCGGGCTCCCGCACGTGCTCGAGCGGCTCCTCGGCTACTCGGCGATCAGCGAGGGCTTCCACGTCCGCACGGTGCTGACGACGCACAACGCCGCGATCTCGCACACGCTCCTCGAATACAAGGTGCAGGAGATCACCGCCGGCCTGCCCGGCCTGTTCCGCGAGCAGGTCGAGCTGGTCCGCCGCTACATCGCCTCGCAGGCCGAGTCTCCACTCGGTCGCGCGAAGGGCCTCGTGCTGAGCCGGACGCCCGGACTCGCCAACGCGCTTCGCCCGGTCTACAGCCGCTCGCGAGCCGCGTACCGCAACTTCCGGGCCGGTCGCTGACCCGCCCCACCTCGCGCGAGCGGCCCTCCGCAGCCGCGCCGCGAGGCTCCGAATCGGCTCCGAAGCCTGGTGTTAGTCTTGGGCGGCCCCTCCGTGGGGCCAGCGTCACAAGGTGTGCGGAGGACAATGTCTAAGCCTGTCTCTGTGAGGTCCCAGTCCCGGGGTCTCACGTTCAATCTCCTGGTCAATCTCACGCTCCGTGAGATCCGGTCGGAGTACAAGCGCACTGCGCTCGGGCGAATCTGGTCGCTCATCAACCCGCTCGCGCAGATCGCGACGTTCTCGCTCGTCTTCGGGCTGCTGTTCGAGATCTCGGCCCCTCCCGGTACGAACTCGGGCGTGCACTTCTTCCCGCTGTGGATCGGCATCGGCGTCGTGAGCTGGGGGTTCATCTCCAACTCCGTCAACGGCGGCATGGGGTCCCTCGTCTCGAGCGCCGACCTGCTGCGCAAGGTCTACTTCCCGCGCTGGGTGCTGCCGCTCTCGCGCATCCTCGCGAACGCGTGGACCTACATCATCGAGATCGCGGTCATCACACTCATCATGTGCTTCATCGGCGGCCCCATGGTGCTGGCCTACCTGCCGCTCATGATCCCGCTGCTGGCCCTCATCATCATGTTCGTGCTCGGACTCGCCCTCATCCTCTCGGTCGTCGTCGTCTACTTCCGCGACATCGAGCACCTCTGGGGCATCCTCACGCAGCTGTGGCTCTACGCCTCCGGCGTCATGTTCCCCCTCCAGATGGTGCAGAACGCGCAGGACAACCTGACCGAGGAGGGCAGCCTGCTCTTCGGCGAGCCGTGGCCGCTCGTCTTCCTCTTCCAGCTCAACCCGACGCAGCGCATGCTCGAGTCGATCAGGAACATCGTCTACGACTACCAGGTGCCGCCACTCGAGAACTGGCTCTACATCGGGGTCTGGGCAGTCGTGATGCTGGGCATCGGCATCCTCGTGTTCACCAGGTTCTCGAAGAACATCGTGGAGGAGCTCTAAATGGCAGGCACAGCAGTCGACGTCACCGGCGTCTCGAAGACCTTCCGCATCTACCACGACCGCAACCAGTCGCTGAAGGCGACGGTGCTCAAGGGCGGGCGGGCGAAGTACGAGGAGTTCAAGGCCCTCGACGACGTGACCTTCCAGGTCCCGGAAGGCGGCACCTTCGGCCTGCTCGGCCGCAACGGCTCCGGCAAGTCGACGCTCCTCAAGTGCATCGCCGGCATCCTGTCGCCGAACTCAGGGACCATCACGACGCGCGGACGCATCGCCGCGATGCTCGAGGTCGGATCCGGCTTCCACCCCGAGCTCACGGGTCGCGAGAACGTCTACCTCAACGGGTCGATCCTCGGCATGTCGAAGCAGCAGATCGACAGTCGCTTCGACTCCATCGTCGACTTCTCCGGCATCGAGAAGTTCATCGACCAGCCCGTGAAGAACTACTCGAGCGGCATGTACGTGCGTCTCGGCTTCGCCGTGTCCATCCACACGGAACCGGATGTGCTGCTCGTCGACGAGGTGCTCGCGGTCGGCGATATGGACTTCCAGGCCAAGTGCCGCGCGAAGTTCGCCGACTTCAAGGCGAGCGGCCGCACCGTCGTCGTCGTCTCGCACGGCCTCGAGGGCATGCGCGAGTTCTGCGACCGCGCCGCCTGGCTCGAGCAGGGCGTGCTGCAGGAGGTCGGCCCCGCGACGGCGATCATCGACAAGTACCGGGACTCCGGCAACGTCACCGAGATCATCGAAGGCGGCGGCCAGCGCCACGGCAGCGGCGAGCTCTACATCGACACGATCGAGCTCGTGAGCGAGAGCGGCGCCGTCGACAACGAGATCCGCACAGGCGAGTCGCCCACCATCCGCCTCAACTTCGAGGCGAGGCGCCCCGTCGAGCGCCCGAACTTCAAGATCGCGATCGAGACGCTCGAGGGCGTCCGCATCTGGAGCACCTCCTGCAAGCAGCTCGGCTGGCAGCCCGACTCCGTGCAGGTCGGCCAGGGCAGCATGGACTTCCACCTCGACCGCCTCGCCCTCGCACCGGGCGAGTACGTCGTCAACGCCGAGGTGTGGCGTGACGAGAGCACGACGCCCGTCGACAGCCTCACCGGCTCGTTCCGGTTCGGCGTGCACGCAGGCACCCCGTTCGCGCTCGAGGGCGTGCTCGCCATGGATGCCCGCATCGTCGCGAAGCTCCCCGGCCAGTAGCGCGCCGCACACCCAACGCAGAAGACCCTCGCCTCGGCGGGGGTCTTCTGCGTTGTCGCTCGAGCCCTCGAGCGGCTCGAGCGTCTCATACAGAAGACCCCCGCCAGGTGAGCATCGCTCGCGCCGGCGGGGGTCTTCGTGTCGTGCGGTCCGGCGCTAGCCGGCGACCGGCTCTCCGATGCGGAACGTGGAGAACAGCTCGCGGGACAGCTGGAACGTGGTCGGCTCCGTGGTCGCGGTCGGCTCGGCGGCGGGCGTCTCGTCGACTCCAGCGTCAGCCTCGGCGGCCTCAGCGGGTGTCTCGACGGGCTCCTCGGTCGAGGTCGCGGTCGGTTCCGCCGTAGCCCCGTCGGTGGCATCCGGGCGGCTCGTGTCCGTCGGCTCATCGTCGGCGGTCGCCGCTTCGGTTTCCGTCGCCTCAGGCGCAGCCGTCTCGGTCGGCTCCCCGGTGGCCGTCGCCGTCTCGGTCACGACCGGGGTCGCGAGTGACGGGTCGACCGGGTGCAGCACGCCGTCCTTCACGAGGTAGAGCGTCCCGTCAGGGCCGAAGACCCGGTCCGTGATCGGCTCGGCGGTCGCGGAGACCGTGAGCCCCGCGCCGACCTCGGGCGAGATGAGCGCGAAATCGAGACCGAAGGCAGCCGCGTGGTCCGGGGTTGCGAAGGGCACGAGTTCACCGTCGACTCCGATGTAGGAGACGCCGCCGACCGTGACGGCCGAGGTGTAGAGCGGTGAGGTGTTCTCACCGAACTCCGCGAAGTTCGCGTCCGGCACGCTGCGCGGGTTCTCGATGTCGAGTCCGAGCTGCGCTGCGACCTCGGGCGAGCCGACCTGCAGGAGCTCGTCGCCGTTCACGATCCAGGTACCGGTCCCCGCACGGTTGGTGATGACCTCACCGGCCGTGAGCGGGACAGCCGGCTCTGGCGCTGCCGTCTCCGTCGGCTCGGGAGTGCCTGGGGCATCCGTCGACGTCGGAGTGGGCTCGATCGAGGGGTTCGTGGGCTCTGGCGTCGCGCTGGTGGTCGGGGTCGCCGTCGCGGTCGGTTCCGGCGTCGCCGTTGCCGTGGGCTCTGGCGTCGCGGTGGGTGTCGCCGTCGGCGTCGCCGTTGCCGTGGGTGTTGCCGTTGCCGTCGGAGACGGCGTGGCCGTCTCGCTCGGCGTCGGCTCGCCCCAGCCTGCCGGGAGCTTGGTGAGCTGCGCGCCCGTCGTGATCTGGTCGGCGAACGCGGTCGGGACCGAGATCACGTTGCCGACGGCGCCGAACTCGACGAGGAGCTTCGGGGACGAGATGTGCTGCTTCTCCCCATCCGTCACCAGGAAGATCTTCCCGCTGCCGTCCTTGATGAACTCGGTCATCGAGGCGCCGGCGTTCGGGACGACGCCGCAGAGCTGCGCCGAGATCCCCGGGAAGTCGATGCCGTAGGCCGCCTCGAGCTCAGGCGTCAGCTTGTACGCCTCTCCCTCGGTCGCGACGTAGGCGTCGTCGCCGCAGCGGAACTGGTTGGTGGTGATGGCCGTGTCGCGAACCGGGATGCGGTCGAACGAGGCCTGGGTGATGACGTAGGGGCTCGAGCCGAAGCCGTAGTCCTCGGCGAGCTCGCTGCTGGCCACCTTGGTGAGGTGGGCGCCGTCGAGCACGTAGAGGGTGTCGCTGTTCGGGCTCTTGATGAGCGCGCCGTTGGTGATGCCGTTGCCGGTGTCGATGCCGTCGAGCGTTCCCTTCGGCACCGTGTAGACGGTGCTCGAGATGCCGCGCTTCGTGGCCTCGGCCTCGGCGTCGCTCTTCGAGGAGAACTCGACGCGCTCGCCGCCGACGACGAGGTTGATCGTGTCGGATCCGCGCTCCTGCACGAAGTGGGCGCCGGGGACGGAGCCGTTCTTGCCGAGCGATCCGATGATGCCGGCCGGGAGGGAGACGAACTTCGAAGTTCCGTACGTCGACGCCGGCACCCGCAGGAGGCCGCCGTCGGTGTGCACGTAGCTCGACGTTCCGTCGGTCACGAGCGGCTCCGCCGACAGGGCGTCACCCTGGGTGAGCTTGCCGTAGGCCGGGCCGAACGTGCCGGTCGCCTTGAACGCGCTGAAGTCGGCGAGCGACGCGGGAACGGCATGGGCCGTGAGGTCGCTGTCGAGCACGACCTTGCCCGAGCCGTCGAGCTTCTCGACGATGGCACCTCCGGTCAGGAACGGCTCGCCGTCGCTGAGGAAGTCGATCTTGTCGTCCTTCAGCTTCGTGGTGCCGATGTACATGCCCTGGGCGCCGAGTTCGGCGATATCGGCGACCTCGCGCTTGGTCGTGCCCTCGATGAAGAAGATCTGACCGCTCGTGTTCTGGACGAACTTCTCGAGCGCTCCGCCGTTGTTGAACTTGTCGAGCTGCTCCTGCGTGATCTTCGCGAGGTCCGAGCCCTGCTGGTAGCCGAAGTCGGCCGCCACGGTCCAGTTGCGAACCTTCCGGAAGACACCGTCGTCGATGTAGTACGGCGTGTTGTCCGGGCCGACGAGGATCTCCCCGACGTTCGCGCCGGTCGTGTACTTGTCGAGCGTCGATGCCGGGACCGTCGAGACGGCGCCGAGTGCGTAGGCGAAGTCGGCGACCTTGGATGCGGTGACCGGGTAGCGGACCTCCTCGGAGAGGAAGTACACCTGCGAGCTGCCCTCGGCCTTGACGAGCCACGGCACGCTGACGGCACCCTTGGGGTCGCCGAACCAGTCGGTGTACATGCTCCAGAAGTTGCGGTTTCCGTAGGCGGAGCATCCGTCGCCCTCGCCGTACATGTTGTTCAGCGCAGCCTGGTTGGGCTGGTACGGCGTGTAGTTGTAGAGGCCAGCCGTCGCGTAGTTCGAGATGTAGACCGCGGAGGAGCCGCAGGAGAAGTTGGGGTTGTACAGCACGTTGTTCGACGCGAACGGGATGTGGTTGAAGCTGTACGGGTTTGCCTTGTAGTTCTGGAACTGACGCGCCGCGTTGTAGACCTGGTAGAAGAAGCCGCCGTAGCTCTGGTCGCAGGGTGCCGTGTCAGGGCAGCCGAATCCGGTCGCCGCCGCGAGGCGACCGAGGGTCGGGCTCTGCATGGAGACGAGGCTCTGCTCCTTCTCGAGGAGCACGAGCATGGCCTTCTGGCTGAAGTTGCAGGCCTGGCCGACCTTGGCGATGATGTCCGCCGCCGACTCGCCGCCGCCCGCGCCCGAGTAGGCGGAGCAGTACTGCGTCGCCGGCATGGACGGCGTCGCCTGCGTGTAGTTGCGCAGCGCCGTCGGCGATGACGAGCCGTTGCGCGAGACGAGGAACTGCTGGACCTCGGCCGCGGACATCGCGTTGCCGTTGTAGAAGTTCTCGTCACTGATGAGGTTGCCGGGGTCGAAACCGCTGGCGTCGGCCGCGGCAGCGGTGTCGATACCGCCGCTCGTGGGGCTCGAGGCGATGAGCTGCAGCCCGAGGAGCCCGGAGGCTGCTACCGCTGCGGTAGCGAATATGGCAAGAGTACGGCGAAACATGAGTTCCCAACGCGTCGGTCGACTGGGTTGCTGGGCATCCACGGAGTGCACCGAGAAGGCTCAGCAGTTTCCAAGTATGCATACATGCGCCACGGAACTCCACACCCGTCCCAACTTTCACACGAGTCACATAAACAACATCCGTGTCAGTGTTGACCCCGCGAGGCCCGGAAACACAACGATCACGGACCCAGACAGGTCCGTGATCGTCGCGACACGCCCAAGGAGAGCAATCCGGGGAATCCGGTCGCTGTGCCGTATATGCGACCTACTCGGCCCGTTCGAGTCCCTGCGCGTCGATCCAGTCGCAGAGGAGGCCAACGCCCTCGTCCACCATGATCTGAGGGCTCCAGCCCAGCGCTGCGCTGGCTTCCGACACCTCGCAGGACGCGTGGCGGACGTCGCCGTTCCGGAACTTCCCGTTGATCTCCGGCGCAGGCGCGCCGTAGTGGGCCGCGATGAGCTCCGCGAGGTGGAGGATCGATGTCCCCTCCCCCGACCCGATGTCGTAGGCGTCCGCGTTGGAGTCCGACTCGAGCGCGCCACGCACGATGGCGTCGGCCACGTCGTCGATGAAGACGAAGTCTCGGATGATCTGACCGTCCTCGTAGACGGGGATGACGCGACCGGCCTTTGCCTCCTGCGCGAAGAACGACACGATCCCGGTATACGGATTGATGAGCGACTGACCTGGGCCGTACACGTTCTGCAGGCGGAACAGCACATCGGTGACCCCGAGCGCCAGGCACCACGAGCGGAGGATGTGCTCCTGCGCGAGCTTCGTGGCCCCGTAGACGCTCGTCGGCGACGGCGCCACCTTCGACGAGACGAACGGGAGCGCGGAGAGACCAGGGAAGTCCCACTCGCCGCGCTCGAGCATGGCGGCGGAACGCTGGCCCGGGTAGCTCACGGCCCCGTCGGCGTCCACCCAGGCGCCCTCGCCGTAGACCGCGCGGCTCGAGGAGAGGACGATCTTGCTCGGCAGCTTGTCGGCGCGGACAAGCGCATCGAGCATCTCTGTCGTCCCGACGACGTTCACGCTCGCGTGGCGTGTGGCCTCCAGCAGCGACTGCCCGGTGCCGGTCTCCGCAGCCAGGTGGATGATGACGTCCGGATCCACGTCGCCGAGGAGGGCATCCCAGTCGGCCGCCGAGGTCACGTCGCCCTTCACGAACTCCACGCGGCTATCGAGCTCACTCGGACGCTCGGGGACCGGGTGGATCTGCGGGTGCAGGTTGTCGAAGGCGATGACCCGATCGAAATGCTCGGGCAGGCGGCGGGAGAGGGCGGATCCGATGAATCCGGCTCCCCCGGTGATGAGACAGGTCGTCATGGCGTTGCTCCTTAGGGTCTCCCCCAAGGCTAGCGAAGCGACACGTCAGGCGACGCTGTCGCTCATGGTGCTACTCGGATGGGAGAACCGGGATCCAGTTCAGGTATCGCTCCGTCATCTCGAAGATCACGACGTCCGGCTGGTAGTCGGCCGCCTCGGCGAGCACATCCGGGATCTGCTCGGTGGCGCTGCCGAGGTTGCTCGTGACCTGCTTGGTCTCGGCGAAGCCGGTCTGCCAGGTCGGTCCGGCGCTGTTGCCCTGGCTGTCGCGCACGATCAGGGCGCGCAGGTCGGACTGCGCACCCTCAGTGACCGTTGTGGCCGGCAGCTGCAGCATGTCGAGCCCCTTGCCCGCGTCGACCTCCAGCACGGAGCCGTCGTTGAGCGTCGCCTGCATCTTCGGAGGCGCCTGGTCCAGCACCGGCGTGCCCCAGCCGGTGTCCGTCGTCGGGAACCCATAGGCCTCGAACTCGCTGATGACGGGCATGTCCCCGACGCTCGAGTAGTCCAGCGGCGCGAGCGCCTGGTACTTCGCGTCGACCGCTCCGAGGCAGCCGGCGAGCTGCTGCCAGCCGATGGCGGCACCGAAGGGCGACCAGTGACTGTTGCCGGGCGCGTAGACCGCACCCTCCTCGGAGGCGTCGCGCAGCGCCTGACGGGTGTCGACGAGCGGCAGTTCGGGATGCGCGTCGACCAGGTAGTCGAACGCCGTCGGCCCGCGGAGCTCCTGCGCCCACTCGGGCAGCTGCTCAGGGTGCACCGACCAGTCCGCGGGGACGACCTGGATCACGAAGTCGATGCCCTGGGCGCTGAGGCCCTCGTCGATGGTCCGGAAGTAGCTCGCCCATTCCTCGCTCTCCTCGTCGCTGAGGAAGCTGCGGCCGAGGGCCTGCGAGAAGTTGTTCGCCTGCGTGTCTCCCCAGAAGACCCAGCCGTTCTCCCCAGGGACGAAGAGCTGGGCATCGGGGTCGGAGCCGATGTGCTCGTTCCACACCGCCTCGCTGGCCTCTCGCTCCTCGCCCGTCCACGGAGAGGCGGTGACGGGGTCCACGAGACCCGGCTGGCACTGCTCGCCTGGCAGTCGCGTGGCCTCCGACTCGGGAGCTTCCGCCGGAGGCACGAACTCCTCCATCGCTATGGCGTTCCGGGTCTGGTACCCCGCGACCGTCGCCACGATCGCAGCGATGAGCAGCAGGATCAGCGGGATGAGCCGCACCCGGTGCCACCGCTGCGCCCAGGTCAGCCGCCCGGTCTCGGACTTCGGTTCCTCGAAGCCGCTGTCTGGCCGGACCCCGCTCGGGCCGACGGCGGTCATGAGCTGACCTCCACGCGTCCGGCGCGGATACGCGCGGCGAAGTTCGACGATGAGTAGGCGGGGTTGACGATCCGGCGCTTCACCGCATCCACCACCGGGGTGCCCCGCTCGAGGAGCCACGCGAGCCACTTGGGGGTCCAGTTCTTGAGACTCATCGCGGGGCTCTCGATCAGGTGCCAGGATATGTACGCGCAGATGTGGGCCGCGAGCGCGATGACGAGGTGGTAGACGAACCAGCCGGCGTTCTGCAGGCCGAAGTACGCCCCGAACTGCATGAGCGGCCAGGCGAAGATGTAGATGCCGTACGAGAGATCGCCGTGCTTCTCCCACCTGTTGAGCCGCGGCGTGCGGATCGCGAACCACATCAGGAAGTACATGAGTCCGTACTGACCCCACATGTTCCAGCCGCCGAACGCGTACGCGAAGCCCGCGATGCCCAGCGCGAGCACGGCCAGCCGGTCATCGATCGGAATCTTGTCGCCGAACAGGGCGAACAGCATCCCGAACGCGAACGGGGCGAAGAACATCGGGTAGAAGGGGTTGGTGAGGAACGGGCTGAGCGAGGTCATCTCGACCCAGCCGCTCCAGGTGAGGAAGTTCACGCCGATGATGCCGACCGCGATGATGCCGCCGACGATCCGGTTCGAGAACACGCCGAAGAGGCCGAGCAGCCCGACCATGATGTACGCGCGGAACTCGTAGAACAGCGTCCACGCCGACCCGTTCCAGTCGAATCCGCCGATGCTGGCGAACGGCAGCGAGCTGCCCATGCCCGCGATGTTGCGCTGGCCGAGCTCGAGCCACATGTTGCTCAGGAAGTACGTGAAGGGCGACTCGGTGTCGGCATCCCAGTAGCCGGCCATGGACCCCGTCTCCTGATGCCAGGCGATGGGGGCGAGGACGAACGCGGTCGTCAGCAGGGCCAGCCAGAAGGCCGGGAAGATGCGCAGCGCCCGGCGCCAGAAGAAGCGGAAGATCGTCGACTTCCCGCGGCGGCTCTGCGTGATCAGGTAGCCGGAGAAGAAGAAGAACCCTGCGACCGCGACACCGCCGAGGGACTGCTCGCTGGAGATCTGCGTGCCGAGGTCGTGCCCGCCATAGAACCCTGCGAGGGGCCCCGCGTGCGCGAAGATCACCGCGAAGGCGAGAAGCCATCGGAGGAACCCGATGCTGTTGGCCCGTGGATCAAAGGCCTTGTCGAGCGTCAGCGGCATAGCTTCCTAGGTCGTGGAGTCGTTCGCCCGCAAGCAGGCGGCGCTTCATCCTACACAGAGAGCAGAATCACGATTTCGGGCCGTCAGGCCGGAAATCCGGGGCTCCGGCTAGGAGACGGTGACCGTCATCGGCTCACTGGAACCGCTGCCAGCTGGGCCCTCGTACTGCATGACGGCCGACCAGTCGCCGGCCTTGATGGCCGGGTCGCGCAGATTCACGATGCAGCTGGACGCGTCGGTGTCGGCCGAGGTGGGGGCCGTCGCCGTCGCCGTCGCCGCGAACGTCTCCGGACCGTTCTTGAGGACCAGCGTGCACGTTCCGCCCGGGTCGGTGGTCGAGACGAGGGCTGCAGCCGAGATGACGCTCTGGTCCGGCACCCAGTAGACGCGGCTGAGGGAGACCTGCACGGCAGCACCCTCGGCCGGCTGGCTCGGCTCCGCCGTCGCCGTCTCGGTCACGGTGACGGTCGGAACCGGCGTCGCCGTCACGATGAGCGTCTCGGGAACGGCGACCTCGGTCGCCTGGGGCAGGGTCGTCACGGGCACCGTGTTGTCGGCAGGCGCGCCCTGTCCGAGCGGGTTCATGAGCACGAACACGATCGCGGCGATCGCCACGGCCGCCGCGATGAGCAGGCCGATGACAAGCCCCCGGCCGGTGCCACGGCGCTCGGCCTGGCTCTCCAGCTCTTCGAGCTCGTCGGGGTCGTACTGCCCGCCGAGCGGCGTCTCGCCGTTGCTCATCTGCCACCTCCAGTCGCAGACACGGTACCCCGGCGCGGGTAACGGCCACCTGATGCCGCGCCGCGAAGCGGGTTCAGCGGATGCGAGCGAGCAGCCCCTTCGCGTCAGCGGCGAGGCGTCGCAACGGCTCCTCGAGCGCCGGCATCCGGCGGAAGAGCGACGCGGCGAGCCCCGCGACGCGACTGCCGCCTGGCCTCCGTGCACGCGCGAAGCGGTGCGGCGCCCGCACCTCAGCGCCGAAGTCCGCGACGAGGTCCTCGTACTTCGCGGCCAGGAGCGCGTAGTCGCTCGCGAGCCCGTCGGCGGTCTCCGCCTCCGACACGGCGAACCCGGCGTCGAGCACGAGGCGGCTCGCGAGCAGGTCGAGCAGCCGCGAGAGCTCACCGTCCGGGAACCGCGTCTCGAGCGCCGCGAAGCCGCGCGCCCCCAGAGCCGCTGCGAGCTCGCGGAGCGCATCCACCCGGTATGCGGCGAAGCCCGCGAACGGCGCGACGGGCGAGTTCGCGTCCAAGGGCGCATCCGCACCGAGCGAAGCTGCAAGCGCGGCCGCCTTCGCTCGAGCACCCCGCCACCCGTCGGCGAGCAGCCCCGTGCCGATCGGCGGTGTGACAGGGACGACCATGCCAAGCGATCGATGGTCGGCGAACTCCCACGCGAGGGGCTCGGCGCGCTCGAAGATGACCCGGCGCCCACGCTGGCGGGCGAGCAGCGAGGCGCTCGCAGGCATCGAGTCCAGGGACGCGGCCGCGGCCGACTCGACGAGCACGAGGTCGGCGCCGAGGAGTCGAGTGTCACCGCTCGCCAGCCTGCGCCAGAAGTCACCGCGCACGATGCGGAGGTGGAGCCCCGAGATGGTCGCCGACTCGTCGCCGCTCGCCTCGTCGCGAACCCATTCGTGCGTGAGAGCGGTGGATGCGCGCCGCAGGACCCTGGGCCCCGCCCCGACTCCCCCGGCCAGCACGCGGCTCGGCGCGAACCTGGCCGTGCTCTCGACGAGCACGTCGATGGGGAACGCGCGCCGCTCGAGATCGAGCGCCACGTCGCGAGCGGACACCCCCCGATGGTCGAGCTCGACCGGGTCGTGGACGAAGATCCGGCGCTTCACGAGCGGCGCACCGGCCTCGAGCAGGAGAACGGGCGTCTCGAGGCTCGGATTGGCGACCGGGGCCCCGTCGACTCTGAAGTTGCCAGCCGGGAACTGCGCGCCGACCGAGAAGCCGCGCTCCGCGAAGAATGGCGAGAACCGAGCCTCGTGGTTCCTGACCGAATCGTCGTACGACCGGATCTCCGGCATCGACGCCCAGTACTCGGCCCACGCTTCGCTCACCACGACGCTCCGACGCACAGCGATCCAGTGCGACTGCAGATGCGCTGGCATCGTGCCGCGTCGCGTGTACGGGTCGGGCGTGAGCTCGCCGTGCTCGGTGACGCCCCACACCTCGTGCCCCGCCGCATCCGCCCACTCGAACGTCGCGGCGAAGTCGCCGACGGGGCCGAGGAACGTGTAGTTCGCGAGGACCACCTCATCGAACGTGGCCAGACGCTCAGCACCGATCTCCTCGAGCGCCGCACGGTAGCCGCCGACGTCGAAGCCCTCATTGGGTCGCTCGAAGACCGAATCGGCGACCGCGCCGAGCGACGCGCGCGACGCGTCGGTCACCGAGCCGTTCACGACGACGAAGAGCTCGCTCGCGTGCGGGCGCAGGCCGCGAAGGGCGTGCAGCACGCCAGCATCGGCGACGCCAGCCCTATCGAAGAGCAGGTAGATGACAAGTCGATTCATAGTCGCGGGCGGCCGATACGGCCGACTCCTCCCCTGAGCGCGTGCAGACTCGTGCCAAGCTAGCACCACCGCGCACCAGACCCAGGAGAGCAGATGCCAGCTTCGCGACTCGTCGCCGAACGCCGACCAGAGGATGCCCGCGAGACGCGACTCGGAGACGCAGCCGTCACCGCGGTCGTCTGCACGCACAACGGCGAGAGGTTCCTCGAACAGCAGCTGCTGAGCATCCTGTCGCAGAGCCACCCCGTCGCCGAGATCATCGTCTCGGACGACGCCTCCAGCGACGGCACGGTCGAGCTCGCCCGCCGCGTGCTCGAAGCCTCCGACCGGGCGTTCCGCATCTACACGCGAGACGAGCCGCTGCGTGTCAGCGCGAACTTCAGCTTCGCCCTCGGCGAGGCCCGCACCGAGTACCTCGCCACGAGCGATCAGGACGACGTCTGGCACCCCAAGAAGGTCGAGCATCTCCTCGGCGCGCTCCTCGGCGACGACGAGGCGCTCCTCGCCCACTCGGACGCGCTCCTCGTCGACGAGGACGGCGAACCCATCGGCGGCACCCTCCTCGACTCGCTCGAGATCACGGAGACCGAGTGGCGCGACTACGAGAACGGCCGGCAGCTCGAAGCCCTCACCGCCCGCAACTTCGTGACCGGCGCGACCATGATGCTGCGCGCATCCCTCGTCTTCCGCGCAGGCAACGCGCCCGACCCGTGGATCCACGACGAATGGCTCGCGACGACCGCCGCCCTCGTCAACGGGCTCCGCGTCGTCCGCGAGCCCCTCATCGACTACCGACAGCACACCGACAACCAGATCGGGCAGACCGCGCCGACGCTGCAGGTCAAGATCGCGCAGGCCACGAAGGACGGATCGGCAGACCAGCTGCGCCGCTACCGCCGCGCCGTCGCCCTCCTCAAGCGCGTCACCGAACTCGGCGGCACAGCAGAGCAGGAAGCCCACGTGCGGCGCAAGGTCGCGCACGAACGACAGAGGCTCCAGCTGCCGACCTCACGAATCCGGCGCCTGCCCCGCATCCTCAGATGGACCCTTCGGGGCCGCTACCGGACCTACTCGCGCGGCAGCTACGACATCGCCCGCGACCTCTTCCAGTCGCTGCGGGACCGCGACGCGCACACCGGGAGCTGAACGCCCAGCTGTGACGCGAACGACGAAGGCCGTGACTCGAACGAGTCACGGCCTTCGCCATCACGAGGGACCCGCTACGCGAGCAGCCCCTGCATGTAGCGTCCGTATCCGCTCTTCTGCAGCGGCTTCGCGAGCTCCGCGAACTCGGCGTCGTCGATCCACCCGGCACGCCAGGCGATCTCCTCGATGCAGCCGATCTTGAACCCCTGACGGTCCTCGATGACGCGCACGTACTCGCTCGCCTGCATCATCGACTCGAACGTGCCCGTGTCCAGCCACGCCGTTCCACGGTCGAGGACCTGCACCTGCAGCTTGCCCGCATCCAGGTACGCCGAGTTGATGCTCGAGATCTCCAGCTCGCCGCGCGCCGACGGCTCGACGTTCTTCGCGATCTCGACGACATCGTTGTCATAGAAGTAGAGGCCGGGCACCGCGTAGTTCGACTTCGGCACCTCCGGCTTCTCCTCGATCGACACGGCCTTGTTGTCCTCATCGAACTCAACGACGCCATACGCGACCGGGTTCGACACGTGGTACGCGAAGATCAGGCCGCCGTCGAGCACGTTGTTGCCGCGCAGCGACGAGCCGAGGCCCGAGCCGTGGAAGATGTTGTCGCCGAGCACCAGCGCGACCGAGTCGTCGCCGATGAACTCCTCGCCGATGATGAACGCCTGCGCGAGCCCATCCGGCGACGGCTGCACGGCGTACTCGATGCGCATCCCGAGCTGCGAGCCATCACCCAGCAGGGCACGGAACTGCTCGTTGTACTCGGGCGTCGTGATGATCAGCACCTCGCGGATGTCCGCCATCATGAGCGTCGACAGCGGGTAGTAGATCATCGGCTTGTCGTAGATGGGCATGAGCTGCTTCGAGATGCCCTTGGTGATCGGCCACAGACGCGTGCCCGACCCGCCAGCGAGGATGATTCCCTTCATGGCTACGCACCCGCCTTCGCGCTGAGCTCCGCGTAGTAGGCGCGAGCCTCTTCCCAGCTGGGGAGGAGACCGGATGCGGCCGCCTCGGCGAGCGAGGGAGCATCCGTGTCCTTCGGGGAGAGCAGCAGCTCGCCGGCTTCCTCGGGGAAGCGCAGGTCGACGTCCTTGTCGAGCGGGTTGATGCCGTGCTCGCGCTCCGCGTGGTACGTGTCGGTGACGAGGTAGCTCACCGTCGCGTCGTCAGTCAGCGCGACGAACGCGTGGCCGAGGCCCTCGGAGAGGTAGATCGCCTTGCGATCGACGTCATCGAGACGGACCGAGTCCCACTCGCCGAACTTCGGCGACCCCGTGCGGATGTCGATGACGAAGTCGAGCACCGCACCACGCGTGCACGTCACGTACTTGGACTGGCTCGGCGGGATGTCCGCGAAGTGGATGCCCCTGACCACGCCACGCGTCGACACCGAGGTGTTCGCCTGCTTGAGGTCGATCGAGTGCCCGACAGCTTCTGCGAGCTTGTCGAAGCGGTACCACTCCAAGAACACGCCGCGGTCGTCGCCGAACTGCTTCGGCGTGATCTCGTAGCTGTCTGGGATGCTGAGTTCGCGAATCTCCATGCCGAGGAGTCTAGTGCGGTGCGTGCAGCGATCGCGCTCCGACGCACTCGGCCATACTTGGGGGCTGGCGAGCTGCCCGACCCGTGGTGCTCGCCGCACGCAAGAGAGAAAGAGGACGACGGATGCACACCAACGCCGAGTCGCGCACGCCGCCGCGCGTCGCCGTCCTCCTCGCGACGCACATGGGCAGGACCTACCTCGACGAGCAGCTCGACTCGATCCTCGACCAGGCAGGGGCCGACCTCCACGTGTTCGTGTCCGACGACGGATCGACCGACGGCACCCTCGAGCTGCTCGCCGAGCGCCAGGCCGCCGACGCGCGCATCACGATCCTGCCGCCGGAGACCTTCGGCGCCCCCGCCCCGAACTTCTTCCGTCTCCTGACGACGATCCCCATCGAGGAGTACGACTACGTCGGCTTCGCCGACCAGGACGACGTGTGGATGACAGGCAAGCTCGAACGACACATCCGCCTCCTCGCCGAGGGCCACGCCGACGGCATCTCCTCGAACGTGACCGCCTTCTCGGAGGACGGCACGCGCATCCTCATCAAGAAGGACTACCCCCAGCGCCTTGCCGACCACCTCTTCGAGACGCCAGGCCCCGGGTCGACGTTCCTCCTCACCAGGCGCTTCGCGCGACTCGTCGCCGAGCAGCTCGACAACCCCGACTCCCCCGCACGCGAGGCCTTCGCCCACGACTGGCTGATCTACGCCCTCGCGCGCGCCGCCGGCCTGCGCTGGATCATCGACGGCGAGTCGACGGTCGACTACCGCCAGCACGTCGCCAACGCCGTCGGCGCGAACACCGGCCTCTCCCAGGCCTGGAAGCGGCTCCGCCTCACCTCCAACCGCTGGCACCGCGGGCAGGTGCAGCTGACCGTCGAGGCGTGCATCCACGTCGCCTCCCCGGAAGAGCTGCCGAGGCTGCAGTGGCTGCACGAGATCCTCGTGGAGTTCACGTACCGGGACGCGCTGCGGCTCGTGCGACGCTGGCGTCAGCTGCGCCGCCGACCGCGCGATCGCGCCGCCCTCGCCACGCTCATCACCGCGCGACTGTGGTAGCACGTCGGAGGGCCGCGCTAGAGTAGCTCCGACCGCGCGCGGGTCGCACCGCGCCGCTCGAACCACACAACCATCGGCAAATTTCCATCGGCACAGCCCGGCCGACGATTGAACAGGACAGGTATGAAACTTCTCGTGACCGGCGGGGCCGGCTTCATCGGCTCGAACTTCGTGCGCCGCGCGCTCCAGGACCAGTACGAGGGCCTGGAAGGCGTCGAGGTCGTCGTCCTGGACAAGCTGACCTACTCGGGAAACCTCGAGAACCTCGCTCCCGTGTCCGACTCCGAGCGGTTCACGTTCGTCGAGGGTGACATCACCGACGACGTCGTGCTCGACGAGTGGATCCCGAAGGTGGATGCAGTCGTCCACTTCGCCGCCGAGTCGCACGTCGACCGCTCCGTGCGGGACGCGTCCGTGTTCATCGAGACGAACGTCGTCGGCACGCAAAAGCTGCTCGACGCCGCGCTTCGCCACGAGCTTCCCCGCTTCGTGCACGTCTCCACCGACGAGGTGTACGGCTCCATCGAAGAGGGAAGCTGGAGCGAGACGTTCCCGCTCGAGCCGAACTCGCCGTACTCGGCGTCGAAGGCATCCTCCGACCTCATCGCGCGCTCGTACCACCGCACGCACGGCCTCAACGTGTCGATCACGCGCTGCTCGAACAACTACGGCCCGTACCACTTCCCCGAGAAGGTCATCCCGCTGTTCGTCACGAACCTCATCGACGACAAGCACGTTCCCCTCTACGGCGAGGGCAACAACATCCGCGACTGGCTGCACGTCGACGACCACTGCCGCGGCATCGCGATGGTGCTCGTCGGCGGCAAGCCCGGCGAGATCTACAACATCGGCGGCGGCACCGAGCTCACGAACAAGGAGCTCACTCAGCTCCTGCTCGACGCGACCGGCAAGGACTGGTCGTACGTCGACCGCGTCCAGGACCGCCTCGGCCACGACCTGCGCTACTCGGTCGACATCTCGAAGATCCAGCGCGAGCTCGGCTACGAGCCGAAGGTTCCGTTCGAGCAGGGCCTGGCTGACGTGGTGCAGTGGTACCGCGACAACCGCACCTGGTGGGAGCCGCTGAAGGAGCGCGCAGCCCTGTGACCGATTCGACGTCTGTCCCCGCCGCGGCGGCCGCACCCGCGGCCGCCGCGCGGTTCCTGATCACGGGTGCATCCGGGATGCTCGGCCGTGACCTCCAGCGTGCCCTCGCGGGCCGGGACGTCACCGCCATGGATCGCGCCGCGCTCGACATCACCGACCCCGCGGCGGTCTCGGCCGCCGTGGCGGGGATGGACGTCGTCATCAACGCCGCCGCCTACACGAACGTGGACGGCGCGGAGACCGACGAGGACACCGCACACGCGGTGAACGCGACCGGCCCAGGCGTGCTCGCGGCCGCGTGCGCCGAGTCCGGCGCGAAGCTCGTGCACGTCTCCACCGACTACGTGTTCCGCGGCGACGCGACGTCCCCGTACGAGGAAGACGCCGACCACGACCCGATCTCCGCCTACGGGCGCACGAAAGCGGCGGGCGAGACGGCCGTGCGCGAGGCCCTGCCGAACGCCTCCTACATCGTGCGCACCGCCTGGCTCTACGGGGCCGACGGCCCGAACTTCGCGAAGACCATGGCCCGCCTCGCGGCCACCAAGCCCGAGGTGTCCGTCGTGTCCGACCAGCTCGGGCAGCCCACCTACTCGGCAGACCTCGCAGCGCAGATCGTCGCACTCGTCGACGCCGACGCACCCGCAGGCACCTACCACGGCACCAACGCGGGCATCGCATCCTGGTACGACTTCGCGCGCGAGATCTTCCGCCTCGCGGGCTTCGACCCCGCCAACGTGAAGGAGACGGACAGCACCGCGTTCGTGCGTCCAGCCCCACGACCCGCCTACTCCGTCCTCGGCCACGACGCCTGGGCGAGCGCGGGAGTTCCACCCATGCGGCCCTGGCTCGACGCGCTCGAAGACGCCGCCGCCCAAGGAGTCCTCAGAACCTGATGGTTACCCTTCGTGTCCTGCTCGATCGCGCCGCCGACGAGCGCCCAGGCGGAACCCGGCGTTACAGCGAGGAGCTCGGACGCCAGCTCATCGCGCGCGCGCCACGCGGCTGCGACGTCGAGGCGATCATCCCCAGGCGGTCGCGCGAAGAGGTGGCGCTGCTCGAGGAGCGGATCCCCGGGCTGACGAACGTCGTGCAGGCTCCGCTCCGTCCGGAGCGCCTCGAATCCTCCTGGTCTCGGGGACTGCTGACGAACTCCGTCGGCGGCGGCTTCATCCACAGCTTCACGCCCCTCGCGCCCATGCGAGACATCTCACTCAGCCAGGGCATCGATCAGACCGTCGTCACGTGGCATGACATGACCGCGTTCACCCACCCGGAGCTCATCAGCTCGCACACGGTCAAGCACCACAAGGCGCTGCTGCGCCGCGCGTTCCGCTACGCGAGCGGCATCGTCGTGCCGACCAACGCCGTCGCCGACCAGGTCATCGAGCACTACGACTTCGGCGACCGCGTGCGGGTCATGAGCCCCGCCGCGGCAGCGAGCATCCGCCTCCCCGAGTCCGAAGAGGCCGGCGATGCGATCGCCGAGACGCTCGGACTCCCCGACGACTACATCGTCACGCTCGCCTCGCTGCACAAGCGCCACGGCCTCGCGCAGCTCCTCAAGGCGCTCGGCGAGCGCAGCCTCGACGGCGTGAAGCTCGTCGTCGTCGGCCCGACCGAGCGCGGCGACGTCACCCTCGACTCGCTCATCAGCGAGTCCGGGGTCGCCAGCGAGCGCGTCGTCGCCGTCGGAGCCATCACCGACGAGCAGCTCGCCGTCGCGCTCCAGCGCGCCAGCGCGCTCGTCGTGCCCAGCCTCAGCGCCGGATTCGGCCTGCCCATCATCGAAGCCTTCAAGTTCGGCACCCCCGTCATCACCTCCGACGACCCCGCCCTCGTCGAGGTGGGGCTCGACGCGACCCTCGTCGTGGAGCGCGGCGACGGCATCGCCGACAGCGGCTACCCGGAACGACTTGCCGGTGCCATCGCGGGGGTCCTCGGTGACAGCGACCTCGAACGTCGACTGCGCCTCGCCGGCAAGGACCGCGGCGGCATGTTCTCGTGGGAGATCTCAGCCGACCAGGTCTGGAACTTCCACGCCGACCTGTAGCCGCGTCTCCGGCTGGAAACCTCTCCTCGTAGCGGGAAAGTTCCCCCAACGAAGTGACTTTGCCATCCCGAACTCGGTGACTGGGCATCGAATCCGCGACTGACGTCGACTCGCGCTGTGGATAACTTCGCCCCCACGTGCGGGCGCTCCCTACCCTGTCCGCATGACGACAGACCCACCGCTCCCGCCCTCACCGCCCGGCTCCGCCTTCACCACGGGTGAAGGGCTCCGTGCGGGCCTCAGCGCACGTGAAGTCTTCGGATCGGGCTACACGCGCCCGCACCACGGTATCCGAACGAGAGAGGAACCGGTCACCCCCGAAGCCATGGCGAGGGCATATCTACCGCGAATGCGCGCCTGGCAAGCCTTCGGCGACACGACCGCTGCGATCTTCTGGGGTCTACCGCTGCCGACTCGCCTGCTCACAAGCATGACGGTGCACATCGTCGTGCCAACCGGGAGGAACGCGCCGAAGGGGAAGAGACTCGCAGCCCGGCGCATCTCGCCAGACAAATGGGAACGCATCGAACACCTGGGCACGCCGCTGGCAAGTCCAGCGCTGACTTGGGCGCTTCTCGCGCGCATCCTGTCGACACAGGAACTCGTCACGATCGGGGACGCTCTTGTCTCCACATCGCGGAACTACCGTTCGCTCCGTCGACCGGACGATCCGAGTATTCCCAACAACGAATACACGAGCTCCCCTCCCCTCGCCTCACTCGAACAGCTCAGCGAAATGAGCAGCTGCTGGGGGCGAACCATCGGTGCGTCCCGACTCCGCCTGTCCCTGCCGTTGATCCGCGAGGGTGTCGAATCACCGAGAGAGACGGCGACGCGCCTTGCACTCCTCGCCGCAGGACTCCCCGAGCCGACGGTTGCGCACGAGGTCTTCCACGCAGGCCGTTTCCTCGGGCGCGTCGACCTCGCCTACCCGGAGCTCAGGATCGCCATCGAGTACGACGGCAAGCACCACTGGACCGAGGAACAGGCGCTCAAGGACATCGCGCGAATCAACCGGATCCAGCAGACCGGTTGGCTCGTTATCCGAGTGACCCGCAAGCAGCTCTCGAACCCTGCGGAGTTTCTCGCGCAGGTGCGCACGGCAATGACCCGCGCGTAAGACGGAGGGTTCGCTTCGGGATGGGGAAATCACCTCGTGCCGGAAAACTTCCGACAAGACAGAGAACTTTCCATCCCGAAAGATGTCGAACCGATCCCGGACAGGACAACGCCCCGCTTCGGGATGGGGAAATCACCTCGTGCCGGAAAACTTCCCGCGAAACAGGGAGCTTTCCATCCCGAGACAACGAGGGGGCGATCCGGGGCGCGACGGGCGCGAGCGCGGGCGGCGAGCGCGGGCGGCGAACGCGGGTGGCGCGGGCGGGCCGCGCTACTCGGCGGGGGCGGTTTCCTCGGGGGCCGGCACCTCGGGCGGGTCGGATGCGATCGCGTCCTGGACGGCGACGTGGACGGCTGGGATGTCCGGGTTGCCCTGGTCGAAGTTCGGCGGCACGATGTCGAGGCGGACGCTGTTGCCGCTTCGGGACTTCAGGAGGAGGTCGCCGACGTACCCGATCATGCCCTCGGGGATGTCGGTCTGCACCACCTTCTCGAGCGCATCCGTGACGGGGCCGATCTTGCCGAGCAGGTTGCTGGGGGTCATGGTCGCGACCATCGCCTCCTGCAGCTGTCGCTGGCGTTCCATGCGCGCGAAGTCGGTGGTCTCGTAGCGGGAGCGGGCGTACCAGAGCGCGGTGGAGCCATCCATGTGCTGCTGCCCCACCTCGATGAACTCCGTCGCGGGCGCCCATCCGGGCGAGCCGTCATCGTTGATGCCGATGCCGACGCGTTCGGTCACGTTGATGTCGACGCCGCCGAGGGCATCGATGAGCTCCGTGAAGCCCGCCATGTCGACGAGCACGTAGTACTGGATGCTCAGTCCGGTGATGCCTTCGACGGCGTCGCGCATCGCCTCGATGCCGGGCTCTGAGCCCTTCTCGGCGGCGTCGGCGTAGCTGCCGCTCTCGGAGATCGTGGCCTCGGTGTAGACGGAGTTGAGGTAGCAGACGTCGACGGCGCAGCCCTCGTAGAGATTCGGGTAGAGGTCCTGCATCGGCCCCTCGGAGAAGGGGAAGCTCTCCATGGCTCGCGGCAGTCCGATGGTCGTGAGCTTGCCGGTGAACGCGTTGAAGCTCATGACGCTGATGGAGTCGGGGCGGAGCCCTTCGCGGTCGTCGCCGCGGTCGCCGCCGAGCATCATGATATTGAGCTGGCCGTCTGCGGGCAGCTGGATGCCGTTGGAGGCGCCGCCGAAGAGTCCTTCGATGGCGGACCTGCCCTGGTTGGCGACCTGCGAGGTCACCGCCGCGAAGACGAGCGGCACGGCGACGAGCACGACGCCGACGATGGCGATGAGGGGGCGCGCGACCTGTTCGAGCTTGATGATGCGCACGAGCCGCAAAGCGTCCAGTCCGCTCACCACCCACATGGCGATGTAGAAGAGCAGCATGAGGTGCGCGATCGTGATGCCGAGCGTTGTCGAGAAGACGAAGAGCAGGGGCCCGCGGAGCACGAAGGCGAGGAGGACGACCACGAGGATCGCGGCGATGCCGCCGAGCCAGATGGACAGCATGAAGCGCCCGAACTTGCGGTTCCCGGCGAGCACCTGCGCCGTTCCGGGCAGGAAGAAGTTCGCGACGAGCAGCCACCAGGCGCGCCTGGTCATGAGCTGCGGCGAGCTGGCGTCCGGGTACCGGAGCGGGAGGGTGAGTGTCATGGGGTCCTGCGGTCGAGGAGCGTGGAGGCGTGCGGCGGGTCTGGCCGGTGACGGCTTGGCTAGAGCGACTGCTTGAGGGCGTCGTTCTTGGCTTCGACGGCGTCGCGCAGTCCGTCACTGTAGTCGGCGAGTCTGGCCGCGAGCGCCTGATCGCCTGTGGCGAGGATGCGTGCGGCGAGGATTCCCGCGTTCTTGGCGCCGCCGATGGAGACCGTGGCGACGGGGATGCCTGCTGGCATCTGCACGATCGAGAGGAGCGAGTCCATGCCGTCGAGGTACTTGAGCGGCACGGGGACGCCGATGACGGGGAGCGTCGTGAGGGATGCGACCATGCCGGGGAGGTGCGCGGCACCACCGGCTCCGGCGATGATGACGCGAATGCCTCGGTCGCGCGCTTCGCGGCTGTAGCTGACGAGCTTCTCCGGGGTGCGGTGTGCGGAGACCACTTCGACCTCGGCAGGAACGCCGAATTCTGCGAGCACGTCGCGGGCTTCGTGCATGACGCGCCAGTCGCTGTCGCTGCCCATGATGATGCCGACGAGTGGCGCCTGCTGGGAGGCTTCGTCTGTGGGCGCTGGCGATGCGGTGGGGTTCTCGCTCATGCGTGCAAGCGTAGACGCGGGTTCGCTGGGCGCCGCTGAGGCGTGCCGGTGGGGCTGGGCCTCCGGGCGCGCCCGGTCACGGGTCAGACGGTGCTGTCGTCGTCGAAGGCGGCCGCTGCCGCGCGAGCGCGGTAGGCGACGTCGTCGAGTTCCGGACCGGCGACGGTCACGTGTCCGACCTTGCGCCCGGGGCGCGCGGACTTGCCGTAGCTGTGGATCTTCGCGTCGGGATGCGCGTGCATGGCCCGCTCGTAGCGGTCGCCGTAGCTGCCTTCTTGCGGGCCGCCGAGCACGTTGACCATGACGGCGTGGGGTGCGGTCATGCCGGTGTCGCCGAGAGGGAGGTCGAGGACTGCGCGGAGGTGCTGTTCGAACTGGCTCGTCGTGGATCCGTCGATCGTCCAGTGCCCTGAGTTGTGGGGGCGCATGGCGAGCTCGTTGACGAGGATGCGCTGGTCGGTGGTCTCGAAGAGCTCGACCGCGAGCACGCCGGTGACGTCGAGGCCGAGGGCGACGGACTGGGCGATGGTCGCGGCGACGTAGCCGAGGCGGTCGTCTGCTCCTTCTGCGCCAGGCGCCGGGGCGAGGACCTCGGCGCACACGCCGTCCCGTTGCACGGTCTCGACGATGGGCCAGAGGGCGATCTCGCCGGAGGGACGGCGGGCGACGAGCTGCGCGAGCTCGCGGCGGAAGTCGACTCGCTCTTCGACGAGGAGCGGCTCGCCTGCTTCGAACCAGTCGGCGCCCTCAGCGCCGGAGCGCACGATGCGCACGCCCTTGCCGTCGTACCCGCCGCGCGGCGTCTTGAGCACCGCGACGCCGCCGTTGGCGTCGATGAATGCCTGCAGCTCGGCCTCGTCTCGCACCTCGGCCCACTCGGGGATGGGGATGCCGAGTTCCGCGAGTCGTCGGCGCATGAGCAGCTTGTCCTGCGCGTACTGGAGGGCGTGGGGTCCGGGACGCACGGCGACACCCGCGTCGACCAGCCCGCGGAGCACGTCCTGCGGGACGTGCTCGTGGTCGAAGGTGACAACATCCACGCCGCGAGCGAACGCGAGCACCTCTTCGAGCACGTGCATGTCGCCGACCTCGGTGACCGCCCGATCTGCGCTCTCGCCGCGGCCGGCGGCGAAGACCCGCAGGTCGATATCCAGCTCGATAGCGGGCGGGAGCATCATTCGCGCGAGCTGCCCTGCTCCGATGACGCCGACGACCTGACCCATGGTTCGCTCCGTTCGAGAGTGTGCCGGCAGTCTGCTGCCGTGAAGGAGTCTGTGTGCCCGCATCGAATTCGACGTGAGGGGACTTCTCCCCGCCTGCGGTGCTGTGGCAATCTCGTGCCTGTGCTCTGACGTGTCTATACTCCGACGAGGGTCACAACTCCCCGACAGTTTATCCTGCTTGCGGCGGCATCATCCCCGCAAGTGCCCCACGATGGAGGTCGAGCGCTTGACCAATCGCTCCCACAAGCACGCAGAGCCGCATCACTCTGAGCCTGAGGATTTCGTCGGCTTCGTCGCTGCTGAGACGGCCGAATTCGATCTTCCCGCTCAGCGCACCTCGAGGTCGCTCTGGGGCCGCGTCGCCAACGTGTTCCGGCGCATCGCCGCGTCCAAGGGCATGATGGCGCAGCTCATCAACTTCGGTCTCGTCGGCGGGGTCGGCTTCATCGTCGACACGGGCCTCTTCAATGTCCTCATGCTGACCGTGCTCAATCCGAGCGAGGTCGCGCACGGGGCGCTCTGGGCGAAGGTCATCTCGACGTGCGCCGCGATCGTGACGAACTGGATCGGCAACCGCATCTGGACGTTCCGCCAGCACAAGCGGCAGGACAACTTCCGCGAGGCGATCGAGTTCTTCGGCGTCAGCCTCGTGGGGCTCGGCATCGGTCTTCTGCCGATCTGGTTCACGAACGCCGTGCTCGACAACCACTCGCTGGTGGCCTACAACATCGCGAACCTCGTTGGCATCGGCCTCGGTGCGATCTTCCGCTTCATCCTCTACCGCTTCTGGGTGTTCTCCCCGAAGCGCGTTGCCGAGATGCAGGAGAAGGACGGCTCAGACGTCGCGACCAGCTGACGCTGGCCCGCTGCCAAGCACCGACGTCTCTGCTCTAGGGCCCGCTGAGCTCCCGGATGCACGCGGCGACCGAGTTCGCGCTGGGGACGTCGACGAGCCGCAGCCGTTGCCCCGACACCGAGGTGATGACGATCGTTCCCGAGCGGAACATCGCCTGCCACAGGTTGCGCCGGACGGTGACGTCGACGATGGCGTTCATGGGGATCTCGCGGTTCTCGCTCGTCAGCGTGCCGTGGGAGAGCACGACCCGGTGCGTGGTGATGCGGTTGCGGGCCTGGAGCCACATGACGACGGGAACGATCCCGAGCAGGACGATCGCGGCGAGCGAGACGAGCAGCCAGGCATGGCGTGCCCCGATGGTGGCCTCCTGCAGGGCGCCCAGGTTGTAGCCGGCGGCGCCGAAGCCGGCGATGAGGATCAGCGAGGGCAGCAGGAGGCGGCGCCCGTGTCTGCGGACCCGCATGACCGTCCGCTCGGGCAGGCGCATGCCGAGCGGCTCGTAGTGCCGCTGCGGGCCGCTGTCTGGCTGGGCGTATCCGTCGTACTGCTGGTTGCCGTACTGCTGGCTGCCGTACTGCTGGCTGGGGTCGCCGTGCTGCGGGTACTGCGTGTACGAGTGGGCTACCTGCTGCTGGGCGGGCTGGCTCGGGTACTGGTTCGGGTACTGTCCGGGCGCAGGCTGCCCCGGGTACTGCTGGAAGCTCGGCTGCGCGCTGGCGGGGGCACCGAAGATCTGGTCCCAGGACTGCTCGCTCGGGTGCGGTGGGCGGCCGCGCATCAGGCCCCGTTCTCGGGGCGCACCCGTTCGACGTCGCCCGCTGCGACGGCTCTCGTCTCGCCGTCGTCACCGCGGATCACGAGGTGCCCGTCTGGTGTGAGCTCGGTGGCGAATCCGTGCAGCACCTCGCCCGAGGGGAGGGTTGCGGCGACTCGCGCTCGGAGGGTGGAGCAGGCGTCGCTCAGCTCGCCGTGCGCGCCGCTCGCGACGGCGTCTCCTCGTGCTGCACGAAGCGCGTCGAGGCGCGCCACGAACTCGGCGAGGTAGGCGGGGAGCAGTTCGGCGGGATGCGCGGGGAGCATGCCGCTGAGGCCGAGCGAGGTCGCGTGCGGGGTGGGGAGCTCGTCGGCCTGCAGCGTGATGTTGACGCCGGTGCCGACGACGCAGGAGAGCTCACCGTCACGAGTGCCGAGGACTCGGCCGAGGATTCCGGCGACCTTGCCGCCGTCGATCTGCACGTCGTTCGGCCATTTGATCTCGACGCGGGCCGCCTGCTCGTCTGGCCGGAAGCCCGGTGCTGGTGGTGAGAGCTCGAGGATCGCGCTGCGGAGGGCGAGGCCTGCGATGAGCGGCAGCCAGCCCAGGATGCGGGGAGCGGTCTCGTCGTCGGTGAGGCGCACGAGCGTCGACGCGGCGAGGCACTTGCCTCGTGGGGAGATCCATTCGCGCCCGTGCCGTCCGACGCCCGCGGTCTGCGCGTAGGTGACCAGCGTGCTGAGGGCCGGGTTCTGGCTGGCTTCTCCTCCGGTGCGCTCCCAGATGTCGGCGAGCACGTCGTTGGTCGAGGTCGCTTCCGGCACGGAGATGAGGCGGAGCTCGGTGCCGGCCGCCCGCCCCCCGAGGAGGAACTGGGTGATGGCGGGGGCGGTCACTGGGCACCCGCGATCGCCGAGCCGATGAAGGAGAGGTACACGAACGTCATCACGACGGAGGCGAGGACGGCGACGAAGAGCGTGACGAGCGCGGTGATGGCGAGCGCCTTCGAGCGTCGCTTCTGCCAGAGGGCGACGATCGCGAGCACGAACGCGACCGCCGCGATGGAGAGCGCGAGCGCGATGTTGAGCACGGGAACGGGGATGAACGCGAGCACCAGAGCGAGGACGGCGACGCCGAGCGCCCACATCCCCCAGATGCTGCGCCGCGATTCCGGAGCAGCCGCCGGCTTGTCGCCGCGCGCGCTCGCGTCGTACGGGGTGACGGGGGCGCTCGGCGGCAGCATGCACTGCTGCGCCTGCGCATCCGGTGCGAGCGGTACTACCTCGGCGCCCGGTCGAGGCGCGGCCTCGTTCGGTGCACCAGTGCCCTGAGTCATGCCGTCAACCTCTCGAATGTCGTACGTCGCGCGTGTCTCGTGCACGCCGCCGGGCACTCAGGCTAACCCGTACGGCCGCATGTGAGCCGTTGCCCGGTAAAGTAGCGCGGGTGAACTCCGCACCACTTGACTCCGCAGCGTCCGGCCCGACTCCCACGAGCACGGCCGACAAGATCGCCGACCTCAGGGCCCGCCACGCGGAAGCGGTGACGCAGGCGGAGGAGGTCTCCGCGGCGAAGCAGCACGCGAAGGGCAAGAAGACCGCCCGCGAGCGCATCCTCGAACTCCTCGACCCGGGTTCGTTCGTCGAGCTGGACGAGTACGTGCGTCACCGGACGACGGCGTTCGGCATGGATGCGCGCCGCCCGTACGGGGACGCGGTCATCACGGGCACCGGCACGATCCACGGTCGCGGAGTGGCGGTGTACTCGCAGGACTTCACGACGTTCGGCGGCTCGCTCGGCGAAGTCGCGGGCGAGAAGATCATCAAGATCATGGACCACGCCATGAAGGTGGGGGTGCCGATCATCGGCATGCTCGACTCGGGCGGGGCTCGCATCCAGGAGGGTGTCGTCGCGCTCGGGAAGTACGGCGAGATCTTCCGCCGGAACACGCAGGCCTCCGGCGTCATCCCGCAGATCTCCATCGTCATGGGTCCAGCTGCTGGCGGGGCCGTCTACTCCCCAGCGCTCACGGACTTCGTCATCATGGTCGACAAGACGAGCCACATGTTCGTGACGGGGCCAGACGTCATCAAGACGGTGACGGGCGAGGAGGTCGGCTTCGAGGAGCTGGGCGGCGCGCTCGCGCACAACCGCACCTCGGGCGTCTCCCACTACCTGGCGGCGGATGAGGACGACGCGCTCGACTACGCGCGCCAGCTCCTCTCGTTCCTCCCTGACAACAACCAGGCGGAGCTGCCGAGCTACGACATCAAGACGGAGCTCGAGGTCACGGATCTCGACAAGAAGCTGAACACCGTCATCCCCGACTCCCCGAACCAGCCGTACGACGTGAAGCAGGTCATCGAGCTCATCGTCGACGACGGCGACTTCCTCGAGGTGCAGCCGCTGTTCGCGCCGAACATCATCATCGGGTTCGCTCGCGTCGACGGCACTTCGGTGGGCATCGTCGCGAACCAGCCGAACGCCATGGCGGGCACCCTCAACATCGAGGCCGGCGAGAAGGCCTCCAGGTTCGTCCGCTTCTGCGACGCGTTCTCCATCCCCATCCTCACGCTCGTGGATGTGCCCGGCTACCTGCCAGGCACCGACCAGGAGTGGTCTGGCGTCATCCGCCGCGGTGCGAAGCTGCTCTACGCGTATGCGGAGGCGACCGTGCCGCTGGTGACCGTCATCCTGCGCAAGGCCTACGGCGGCGCGTACATCGTCATGGGGTCGAAGCAGCTCGGCGCCGACCTGAACTTCGCGTGGCCGACGGCCGAGATCGCGGTCATGGGCGGCCAGGGGGCCGTGAACATCCTCTACCGCGGCGAGATCAAGCGTGCCGAGGAGGCCGGGGAGGACGTGGCCGCCGTGCGCACGCGCCTCGCGAACGAGTACACGTACAACGTGGCGTCGCCCTTCCTCGCGGCGGAGCGCGGCGAGCTCGACTCGGTCATCGAGCCCGCGTCGACCCGCGTGATCGTCGCGAAGGCGTTGCGCACGCTGCGCACGAAGCGCGCTTCGCTGCCACCCAAGAAGCATGGGAACATCCCGCTGTGAGCCAGGAGCAGATCCCCTCGCACGTCGGCCTCGAGCACATCGTGCGCACGGTCAGCGGCAATCCGAGCGAGGACGAGCTCGCCGCGGCGACGCTTGTGCTCGCGTCGATGATCGAGTCAGCGCAGGACCTCGACCGGCCGCGTGACATCGTCAGGCGGCGCACGACGTGGGAGCTCTCCCAGCGCGGGATGCGGGGCGGCGGCTCCGCGAGCGACCCGTTCGGCGGCTCCTACCGGAGCTGATCCTGCCGCATGCGAACCGAGCGATCGTCTGGCGGGTTCCTGTTCGCCGTCGTCGCCGTGCTTGCCGTGGTGCTGGTCTTCGCGACCCCTGCCGGAGTGCCCTCCAACGGTGAGGGTGGCGCGACGGCAGCGGAGCCGTGGAGCGCTGAGGGCGTCCGCGAGTGGTTCGAGGTCAACGTCTTCGGGACGCAGAGCCGTTTCGAACCGGTCGTCGTCGCGCCGGAGGATGCGCAGAGCTCGTCGCTGAGCTACCCGCCGCTCGTCACGGCCCCGCTCGGTCCGTGGCCGGAGGGGGACGCTGGCATCGACGCGTTCATCGCGGCATCCGGTGTTCCTGCGACCTGGGCCGCCGATGGCGAGACGGCCTGCCCCGAGGAGGCGCAGGCCTGCACGAAGCAATCGTGGTGCGAGGGCAGCGGCTGCCCGGTCGAGCCTCCGACGGCCAGCATCCATCTGCGCGCGGATGATGCGACGCTGTTCCCGACGATCACCGACGTGGGCGCGTCGGTCCTGATCCATGAGCTGGGCCACGCACAGCAGGCGTACGTCTTCCCGAATCCGGACGAGATGATCCGCGTGCTCGAAGAGGAAGGCTACGGGCAGTTCTCCGGGCGCGACGGCAGCGCCGTCCCCGCGGTCGAGGGGCACGCCGAGTGCTACACGCAGGCGCTCATCGCGAGCTCAGCGTATTTCGCGGACTGCCCGGTCGATCGCAAGGAGCGCGCCGTTGAGCTGCTTCTCGAGAAGCGGTCCTGAGAAGCCCGCTTTGTCGCTACAGTGAGCGAAAACCACCGAACCTCCAGGGGAGATCATGGCGAAGACCAGCGTCACATCAGCACTCGCGATCGGGGCTCTCGCGCTCCTCGGATTCGGCCTCAGCGGCTGCTCCGCGGCCCAGGAGATCGCGGACTCGGTCGAGGGCGAGCTCTCCGGCGGGGAGAGCGAGGTCCGCGACGGTGAGACGCAGGAGGTCACCGAGTCGGGTGACCTCGACGTCTTCAAGCTCGCGATGGGTGACTGCTTCAACGACGCCGGCAGCACCATGGTCAGCGAGATCCCGGTCGTTCCGTGCTCGGAGCCGCACGACTACGAGGTGTACTTCGAGGTCGAGATGCCCGCGGGCGACTACCCGGGTGACGAAGCGATCAGCGCGCAGGCGGAAGGCGACTGCACGGCGCAGTTCGCGACCTTCGTCGGGCTTCCCTATGAGGAGAGCGCGCTGAACTTCAGCTACCTCACGCCCACGCAGCAGAGCTGGGATGATGCCGATGACCGCCTCATCCAGTGCATCGTCACCGACGAGGCCGCGCAGACGACGGGCAGCCTCGCTGGCGCGGCGCGCTGAGACCCTCTGGTCTCGTCGTTCGACGAAGACCGTGCGACGAACGCCGGGTGCCTCGCGGATGCGAGTGCCCGGCGTTCTTCGCGTGCGGCGACGTCGTTCGGGTCAGGCTCGCACGAATCGCGCGATCGTCTCGAAGTGGTGGGTGTTCGGGAAGAGGTCGTAGGCGCGCATCCACTCGAGTGCGTAGCCGTGCGCGAGCAGGAGCCCCGTGTCGCGGGCGAGGGCGACTGGATCGCAGGCGACGTAGATGAGCTGGGCTGGCGTGAAGCCGACGATGCGGTCGACGACGTCTTTTCCTGCACCCGAGCGGGGTGGGTCGAGGATGACGGTGCCGCGGCTGATGCCTTCCCGGTCGAGGTGCGTGGCGTCACGTTCGAGGTGCTTGAGGTACTGGTCGACGCGTGCCGTCACGGCGCTCGCGCCGCGCCATTCGGCGAGGTTCGCTGCAGCGTGGCCGGTGGCCGCCGCGTTCGACTCGACGGTCTCGATGAACGCGCCTGGTCCCGCTTCCTGCGCGAAGGCCGCGGCGAGGAGGCCGACGCCCCCGTAGAGGTCGAGGTTCACGGCCTCCGCGTCGACTAGCGCAGGGTCGAGCGCGTCCGCGACGGCGTTGGAGAGGGTCTCGGCGGCGAGTCGGTGCACCTGCCAGAACCCGTCTTCGTCGACCCGGTACTCGCGCCCGTTGACGACTTCTGTGACCACGCCCGGCTTGCGACCGTGGGCACCATCGAGGATGGTGCGCATGCGCGTGTCGAGCTCCGCCGGCGCGACGAGTTCGATGCGCCCGGTTCCAGCGAGGCGCTCGCCGAGGGGAGCCAGCTCCTCGATGTCGCCGTGCGCGAGCGGCAGCGTCTCGGTCTCGATGACGCGGTGCGAACGAGCGGCGTACGGGCCGACGCGGCCGTCCTTGTCGACGTGCAGGGTCACGCGGGTGCGCCACCGGGTGCCACCGTTCTCGTCGTCGCCGAGCAGCGGTTCGACGACGCCCTGCCATTCGTGCCCGGCGAAGCGCGCCATGGATTCGCTGAGCACCTGCGCTTTGAGCTCCCGCTGCCGGGCGAGGCGGATGTGTCCGAGCTCGGCACCGCCAGCCCGGTCCTCCGGAGCTCGCTCGATGCTCGCCTCCTGCCAGACGTGCGCCTGACGGTCAGCGGATGCGCGCAGCACGTCGGTCGCGACGGCCCGAGCGAACGACTTCCGCACCTCGGTGATTCGCGCCCGCACCCGCTCCCCCGGCACGGCGTCGGCGACGAACACGACGCGACCCTCGTGGCGAGCCACGAAGATGCCACCGTGCGCGATGTCGCCGACTTCGAGTTCGACCTCGTCGCCTGGGGTGATCTCCGCCGAAAGGTGCTGGGTCGTGCCGTCCTGGGTCATGCGCTCGAGCCTAGCCGGGTGCGTGCATCCCACCCTCCGGGTGAGGGTCAGAGGCGGGCGAAGAGACCGGGGTAGGTGAGGACGAAGGCCTGCTCGTCGGTCGTGATCTCGCGCTCGAAGGAGCCGTCGACGGCCTGGAAGAGGTAGCGGGTGCGGCCGAGACGACGGTAGCGCTGGCGGTCGAGGAAGACGGCGAACGTCTCGGTGTCGATGTAGGCGACCTCGATCTCGCGCTGCTCACCGACCTCGAGGCCGAGCCTGCGCATGGGAAGCGTGTTGGTGAGCGGAGTCGCGCGGATGTCCACATCCAGCGCCCCGCTCAACTCGGGGGCGGGGCGGTCGCCGACTCGCCAGTCGCCGCGGCCGTTGGACGTGACCGTGAGGCTCTCACCGGAGCGGGGGCGACGGAGGGAGACGAGTCGGGTGCGCAGCACCGGGTCCGTCTCGAGCAGATACTCGAGCTCCGGATCCTGCGCCGGGTCGGGTGCGCCGGCGACGGGCGCTGAGATTCGGGAGTTCGCCGTGAGAGCTCCGACGGCGTTCTCGACGACGCTCGCGGATTCCACATGCCCAGTCGCCTCGGCAACCCAGGCGAGCGTGGCGGGAGCCGAGACGGCCTCGACGCCTGGCGCATCCCACACCACCGATGAGCGGGAGAACCTGGTCTGCCTCGGAGCACGGTACCGCGATTCGAGACGGGTCACCCGACGCCCCTCCCCTCGGAATCTGGGCGCTGGGCCGAACTGCGGAGCCTGATGAGCATGCGACAGATCGTATGCAAGCGGCCTTGGCGCACTCTGGCAGCAGCTGGCGCGTTGGCTGACCGCGCCCTGACCGGCAGCATCGAGAGCTGTCTCGCGTGCTCTCCACCGCCGCGTCGTCCCACAGCCCCGGTACCCTCGCCTCATGCGCCTGTACCTCGCCTCGACGTCGCCCGCCCGTCTCATGCTGCTCCGCCAGGCGGGCATCGAGCCCGTCGTCATCCCGTCGAGCGTGGACGAGGACGCCGTGATCGAGGCCCGCCTCGCTGAGGGTCCTCTCGAGCCGAGCGACTACGTGCAGCTGCTCGCTCGGGCCAAGGCGCTTGCGGTCGCGGATGCGCCAGACCCGTCGACGGGAGAACCCATCGACGGGCTGGTGCTCGGCGGCGACTCGATGTTCGAGATCGACGGCCGGATGCTCGGCAAGCCCCACGAGCCGCAGGTGGCCCGCGAGCGCTGGCTCGCGCAGCGAGGACAGACGGGCACGCTGTGGTCCGGGCACTGGCTCGTCGACCGCCGTGGCGGTTCGAGCGCGTCCGGGGACGGGGTCGGCAGCACCGCGAGCGCGAGCGTGACGTTCGCCGGCGACCTCGACGACGCCGAGATCGACGCCTACGTCGCCTCGGGCGAGCCGTTGCACGTGGCCGGCGCCTTCACGATCGACTCGCTCGGGGCGCCGTTCATCGACCGCATCGAGGGCGACCCGTCG
The DNA here is from genome assembly GCF_008831075.1 of Pseudoclavibacter terrae. Lineage (GTDB taxonomy): Bacteria > Actinomycetota > Actinomycetes > Actinomycetales > Microbacteriaceae > Pseudoclavibacter > Pseudoclavibacter terrae. The sequence goes on from NZ_WBJX01000004.1 coordinate 57,751, forward strand.
ACGGTTGTTGGACTCTCGCTGCCCGCGCTCCGACGGCTCGTGCGCGGGTTCGGCGTCGAGTGGCCGGAGCTCTGGAACCGGGCCTGACCCTCCGCGACCCACGGGCTCGCGGCATGCCCCGAGCAAGCGGTTTCGCGCATTCGGACACAAAATGAGCACAGACGCTCCTCGCGTCTAGCGGATGTCGGAGGCCGGGCGTAACGTCGCGCTCGAGTCGTCAACGGTGACGTCTCACAGGGGAGGGGTCCTGCCATGTCCGCACCATCATCAGGAGCTTCTGGGCCAGCCCAGGAGATCGTCGACCAGCTCGGTGGGGCCGGGAACATCGACAACCTCACACATTGCGCCACCCGGCTGCGATTCCAGTTGCGCGACGCCTCCGGCATCGACCAGGCGGCCGTCGAAGCGATTCCCGGCGTCATGGGGGTCGTGCCCCAGTCTGGCGACCGGTACCAGGTCGTCATCGGCGGCGGCGTTCAGAACGTCTACAACGACATCCAGGCGCTGCCCTCCATGTCGGGAGGCGGCGCGCCCGCCGATCCGGAGGACGCGGCCTCCATCAAGGCGGCGGCGAGAGCGAAGGGTCCCCGCGGCAGGTTCGCCTGGCTCGACAGCGTCTTCGAGTTCCTGTCCGACTCGTTCCGGCCCATCCTCGGGGCGCTGCTCGGCGCATCCCTGTTCATCACATTCATGGCCCTCATGAGCACGCTCGGCGTCATTCCCAACTGGGCCGACCCTCGCACGGATCTGCCGCCGTCCTGGCGCTTCCTCAACCTGTGCTGGCAGGCGGTGTTCGTCTTCCTCCCCCTCTACATCGCCTACAACGCGTCGAAGCGGGTCGGGGCCGACCCGTGGATCGGGTTCGCCATCATGGGCGTCGTCATGCTGCCCGGCTTCACGGGGCTCGCCGATGGCATCGACCCGATCGAGGTGTTCGGCTCCGAGGTGTCGGTCGTGCCGATCTTCGGACTGCCGCTCACGGTCTTCGACTACAGCTCGCAGGTGTTCCCGCCGCTGCTCATGGCCGCGCTGCTCGGGCCCCTGTACAAAGGCTTGAAGAAGCTCATCCCCGAAGACCTGCACCTCATCTTCGTGCCGTTCCTGAGCATGCTGATCATGATCCCGCTCACTGCATTCCTCATCGGCCCGATCGGCGTCTACACGGGAGCCGGGCTCGCGAACCTGCTGCGGGCGATCAACGACTTCTCGCCGCTCATCTTCGCCATCGTCATCCCGCTCGCCTACCCGTTCATGGTGCCGCTCGGCCTGCACTGGCCGATCAACGCGATCATGCTCCTCAACATCCAGACGCTCGGCTACGACTACATCCAAGGCCCCATGGGTGCATGGAACTTCGCGTGCTTCGGCGCGACCGCCGGCGTGCTGTACCTGTCGATCCGCGAGAAGGATGCGCAGATGCGGCAGACCTCCACGGGCGCTCTCGCGGCTGGCCTCCTCGGCGGCATCTCGGAGCCGTCGCTGTACGGCATCCATCTGCGCTTCAAGCGCATCTACGGGCGGATGCTCGTCGGCTGCCTCGTGGGCGGCGTCATCATCGGCATCGGCGGCGGCGTCAAGACGAGCGCCTTCGTCTTCACCTCGCTCCTCACGATCCCCGCCTTCGATAACATCCCGCTGTACGCCACCGCGGTCGGCGCGGCGTTCTTCGTGGCGATGTTCCTCGTCATCTTCTCCGGGTACCGCAGCCCCGAGCAGCAGGCCGCCTTCGAGGCGGCCCGCGTGCCCGTGGCCGATCTGGAGGCCGCAAAGAAGGGCGAGAGCACGGACGATGTCATCGCGGCAGCCGGCTCCCGCGAGGCCGAGGCGCAGCCGCGCACCATCGAGGTGCTCTCTCCGCTGGACGGCGAGATCGTGGCACTCTCCGAGGTTCCAGACGCCGTCTTCAGCCAGGGCATCATGGGCCCGGGCGCCGCCATCAAGCCGAGCGGGAACGTCGTCTACGCGCCCGGAACCGGCACGGTCGCCGTCGCGCAGCCGACCGGCCACGCCTTCGGACTCCAGCTCGACAACGGCCTGGAGGTGCTCATCCACGTGGGCATCGACACGGTCGAACTCGATGGCAAGGGCTTCGACGTCAAGGTCAAGGCGGGTGACAAGGTGACGCCGGAGACCGTGCTCGTCGAGTTCGACCGCGGCATCGTGGAGGCGGCCGGCTTCTCGCTCGTCACGCCGATCATCGTGCTGAACGCGGCCGCGTTCGCGTCGGTCGAGGCCGTTGGCCTCGGGGGCGGGAAGGTCGGCACCCCGATCCTCGAGGCGGTGACGAAAGTGACCGCGCCGAGTGAGGCGTAGCCGGAACCGCTGGTCTCGACCACGGAACGGCGCGCGTCACCCCCGGGCGGCCAGGATCTCCCTCGCTGAGATGAGCAGCGTCAGCGCCCGCGCGTCGAACGAGTGGAACTCGGCGACCGTGCGCGCGGTCGCCAGTCGCTCCGCGGGAGTCGGCCATCCGGTCGCCCCTTCCGCGAGGAGAGCACGGAGCTCGTCGACGGAGGAGTAGGTGCGCACGGAGCCGCCGAACTCGACGGGGAACCCACCGGTGATCTCGTCGGAGACGACGGCGGCGCCGGCGGCGACCGCGTCGAACAGGCGGTTGGAGACGAAGCCGTGCTGCGCCATATCGTCCCAGTGATCGTTGAGCACGACGCGCGCGCCGCGGTACGCACCGGGCGCCGCGGCGTTGTCGAGGTACTCGGATCTGATGTGGCGTGCGTCGATGAACTGCTCCCACAGGTCGCCGTACACCTCGAGGTCGGCGCCAGCGGCGATGGAGTCTCGCACGATGGGCCGGAAGACGTTGCGCGAGCGCCCGACGAACAGCACTCCGGACTCGAGGTCGCCGGGCTGAGGCTCTGGCGTGAACCGCTCAGCGTTGGTGGCCTGGAGCAGCGGCCGGATCTCGCGGTCCGCGCGCGACATGACGGCGGCCCACGGCACGCTCGCGGCGAGGCGCAGGTCGAAGGGCAGGTCGAGCTCCTCCTCGCTCACCCAGTCCGGGTGGCTGATGATCCAGAGGATATTGACGGCTCCGTCGACGAGTTCGGGGCGGTGGAACCCGCGGAGGTGCAGAGCAACATCGTCCTGCACGCTCGGGTCAGGCCGGTTGCGCGTCCCCCAGCGGTCGACGTACACGGTCTGCCCGAGGCGGCGCAGGGCGGCCGCGAGGTCGTCCGCGTAGAACACGTCCCCCCAGACGTCACCTTCCGGGGAGTCTGGAGCCGGCACTTTGATGGCCCACGTCAGCGGGGGTTCGTCCATGGTCGCTCCGACGGCACGCCTGGCGCGGGACAGCAGAGCACGAAGGAGGTTCTCGGCGCGGGGGGACACCGGGTCAGCTTAACCGTCGGAGACGGTGTCGGCCCGATCCTCGGTCATCGCGGCGCGACGACGGATGCGCCTCGGATGAGCTCCTCGAGGTCGCGGACGTGGACAGCCGGAACGGGGAGGTTCGACCGTTCCGCGGCGAGGCGGATGCGCTGCTCGATATCGGCGTTCTCCGCGAGCTGGTCGGCGGCCCCCGACTCGGCTGCGACCTCGCGGACGAGGATGAGCTGCGCATCGGCCGGCCAGCGGTCGGCGCGTTCGTCGACGCGCGCTGCGTCGCTGGCGCCAGCCACCCGGAGCTTGCCGAGAAGGCGCTCCGCCACCTGCTCGGCGGTCCCCTGACCGAGCTCGCCGAGCAGCACCCCGAAGTGCGTGACCTCCCCGATGTTCAACTCGATGCTCTCGCGCAGCTCCGCGAGCGCCTGCGGGGTGGTCGCGGTGAGCTCGACGGGCATGATCGCGTCGGCGTAGTCGTCGACGAGCAGCGCGAAGGGCGCGACGTCGCGGCCCACGATGGCAACCGTGCTGCCCCCGCGCAGGAGGGCATCGGCGAGGCGTCGGTCGGCCCCGTTCTCGCCGCCGGCGATGCACCAGGTCTCATTGCTCATGATCGACTCCGTTCTCTGCGGCGCGCTCGCTTGGCACCTGCACCCCGAACTATACTTAGCTAGATCCTCACTATTAGAGTGATGCTCGGCAATCTCAGGAGGTTCCCATGGAGGCAGACGCTGCACGCGACGAGCTGCTCGCGCAGCTGAACGACGTCCGAGCCGAACTCACCCGTGGCCTTTCTGCCCGACACATGGCCCCCTTCCTCGAGCTCGACATCACGGCGCAGCAGCTGAAGACCGTCTTCCTCGTCACAACCGGCACCGTCACGACGATCTCCCAGGCCGCCGAGCACCTGGGCGTCGCCGTCCCCACAGCCTCCGCGAGCATCGACAAGCTCGTCGAGCACGGGCTCCTGACCCGGACCGAGGGCAAACCCGACCGGCGTATCAGGCACCTCGCCCCGACGCGGAAGGCCATTCGACTGCACGAGCGCTTCCTGGGACTCCGGACCGACACCGACGAGTTCGCCGCGCACTTGAGCGACGACGAGCTGCGTGGACTGGTGCTCGGCTTCCAGGGCATCCGCCGCGTGCTCCGCCAGCTGTCGGACGGAGCCGACGCGGCAGACGGAGCCGACGCGACCGGCGCCTGACCTCGCTCAGGGCGCGAACGACCGCCAGAACAGCTCGAGGGACCTGCGAGCAACGGCCTCGCGCTCCCCGCGGGGCGTGCGAGGCAGCACCCCGGCGAGCATCGAGAGCAGCAGGAGCACGTCCTCAGCACTGATGTCGCTCCCGACTCGGCCAGCCGAGCGCTCCCGCGGGAGGGCGATGTCGAGCACCGCGAGCATGCGTTCGCGCACCGTCGAGCCGTGTGCATCACCGACGTCTGTCAGCGTGAGCTGGATGAGCCCGACCGACACGAGCATCTGCTGGACGATGAGGTCGAGGAGATCCGCGAGGCCGGAGCTCGGCGACTGCATGAGCTCCTCCAGCTCGACGATGGCGTCGCCGAAGACCGCGAGCGCCAGTGCGCCCCGCGTGGGAAAGTGCCGGTAGAGACTCCCCTGGCCGACGCCTGCCAGCTTCGCGACGGCACTGAGCGGCGCCTCGACTCCCCCCTCGGCGAAGACGACGCGCGCGGCCTCGATGAGGGCGCGGCGATTCTCGGGCCCCGCGCTTGGTCCTCGATTGGCTTTCGCTGGAGTCGACACCGGGATAGCATAATCCGGACAGTGTTGTCCGGTTCGTTCGATCCGGCGCTGTCGCCGCCTATCTCGAGGCTCCAGCGAGCGGCGAGGGGCGGCCCGAGCAGAAAGCTGGCATCCAGATGACCTCGAGCGCACACCCCCTGACCGCCGACAACACCATCGGCGAATGGCTCACCGACCCGACAGGCGGCGTGGTGATCCGCGAGATCCTCGCCCAGGGCGGGCAGGACGCCTCCTCCCTCGCCCCCGTCGCTGGCGTACCGCTCTCACAGCTGGTCGAGCTCAGCCAGGGCAAGTTCCCGCAGGAGATGGTGGATGCGATGATCGCGCGCGTCAACAGCGGCGAGGTCACCCCCGCCTCCCCCGGCGACTTCGGCCCCGTCGCCGACCTCGACGCACCGCCCGCTCCCCGCGCCGCCGCCTGGGTCGAGGCGGTGACCGGGGGACGCTTCGCCGGCAAGACCATCATCGTCACGGGCGCAGGCTCCGGCATCGGCAAGGCCACGGCATCGCGCATCGCGCGCGAGGGCGGGCGGGTCATCGCGGTCGACGTCTCGTCCGAGCGCCTCACCGCTCTCGTCACCGAGCACGAGGGTGCCGACATCGTCACCCTCACGGCCGACATCACCGACGACGCGGGCGTCGCCCAGATCGTCGAGGCAGCAGGGACGCAGGTCGACGGCCTCGCGAACATCGCCGGCATCATGGACAACATGACCCCCGTCGGCGAGGTCAGCGACGAGATCTGGAACCGCGTCTTCGCTGTCAACGTGACCGGCACGATGAAGCTCATGCGCGCCGTGATCCCGGCGATGCTCGCCGTCGGCAAGGGCGCGATCGTCAACGTCGCCTCCGAGGCGGCCCTCCGCGGGTCGGCAGCTGGCGCCGCCTACACCGCGTCGAAGCACGCCGTCGCCGGCCTCACGAAGTCGAGCGCGTTCATGTACGGCCCGAGCGGACTCCGCATCAACGCCGTCGCCCCAGGCGGCGTCGCCACCAACATCGAGGCGCGCTTCGACTCCGAGCTCGGCGCGAAGCGCGTGCAGCAGGGCATGGCGATCATGCCGACGCCGACGAATGGGACGGCGCTCGCCGCATCCATCACCTTCCTGCTGAGCGACGACGGCGTCAACGTCAACGGCGTCATCCTCCCCTCGGACGGCGGCTGGTCTGCCGCGTAGGCCCCGGCGCCACCCGGAGTGCCCGCCGCACGCACGGCGGGCACTCCTCCGCACGTAGGCTTCCCGCATGAGCAAACCCGTCACGCGCACGCGCAAGTTCTTCTGGATCGGCCTCGTCGTGATCGCACTGGTCTTCATCGGCTCCGGCGTCTACGAGATGCTCGCCTGACCGCATCCGTCGCCCCACCCCCTGAACGCAGTTTCGGGATGGGCTTCTCGCTTCGGGATGGGAAAGAACCCATCCCGAAGCGCGGAACCCATCCCGAAACGGTGGAGGACTACGAGGTGAGCTGGCTCTGCTCCGCGTCCAGGTCGCTGACGGCCTGCTCGAACTGCGAGTTGTAGAGCCTCGCGTACGCGCCACCCTGCTTCACGAGCTCATCGTGCGTCCCCTGCTCGACGATGGAGCCGTGCTCCATGACGAGGATCAGGTCGGCGTCGCGGATCGTCGAGAGGCGGTGCGCGATGACGAAGCTCGTGCGCCCCTGGCGCAGCGCAGCCATGGCCTGCTGCAGGAGCAGCTCCGTGCGGGTGTCGACCGAGCTCGTCGCCTCATCGAGGATGAGGACCTGCGGGTCGGAGACGAACGCGCGCGCGATCGTGATGAGCTGGCGCTCACCGGCGGAGACGTTCGACGCGTCCTCGTCGAGCACGGTGTCATACCCCTCGGGGAGGGAGTGCACGAAGCGGTCGACGTAGCAGGCGGTCGCGGCTGCGAGGACCTCCTCGTCGGTCGCGTCCTGACGTCCGTAGCGGATGTTCTCGCGGATCGACCCGGCGAACAGCCACGGGTCCTGCAGCACCATGCCGGTGCGGCTGCGGACATCTTCTCGCCGCAGCTCGGCGATGTCCTGCCCATCGAGCAGGATGCGCCCGCCGTCGAGCTCGTAGAACCGCATGATGAGGTTCACGAGCGTCGACTTGCCAGCACCCGTCGGTCCGACGATCGCGACCGTCTGCCCCGGCTCGACCGAGAAGTTGAGGTTCTCGATGAGCTTCTGCTCGGGGGTGTACGAGAAGGTGACGTCGTCGAAGACGATCTCCCCCGCGCCGTTCGCCGGCTCGGGGGCGTCCTTCGAATCGGGCTCCTGCTCCTCCTCGTCGAGCAGCTCGAACACGCGCTCGGCCGAGGCCGTTCCCGACTGCAGCACGGCGGCCATGCCACCGAGCTCCGCGAGGGGCTGCGTGAACTGCTGCGAGTACTGGATGAACGCCTGCACGTCGCCGAGGCGGAGGTTGCCGCTCGCGACCATGAGGCCACCGAGCACCGCGATGCCCACGTAGGAGAGGTTGCCGATGAACATCATCGCGGGCATCATGACGCCAGCCCAGAACTGCGCCTTGAAGGCGGCCTGGAAGAGCTGCTCGTTGTCGACCTGGAACTGCTCCTGCGCATCCTTCTCGCGCCCGAAGACGCGGACGAGCGCGTGGCCGGAGAAGGACTCCTCGACGCGTGCGTTGAGGCGCCCAGTCTTCTTCCACTGCTCGGCGAAGTTCTTCTGCGACTTCGGCCCGATGACGCCGAAGATGACCCCCATGAGGGGCAGCGTGACCAGCGCGACGAGCGCGAGCTGCCAGGAGATGGAGAACATCATGACGAGCACGCCCACGACCGTCAGCACGCTCGTGACGACCTGCGACAGCGACTGCTGCATGGTCTGCGTGATGTTGTCGATGTCGTTCGTGACGCGGCTCAGCAGCTCACCGCGCTGCACGCGGTCGAAGTAGCTCAGCGGCAGCGAGTTGATCTTGCGCTCGACGTCTTCGCGCAGCTTGTACATCGCCTTCATCATGATGATGTTGATGACGTAGCCCTGCAGCCACATGAGCAGCGCCGAGAAGACGTACAGCGCGAGCACGGAGAGCAGCACCATGCCGAGTCGCTCGAAGTTCACGCCCTCGCCAGGGGTGATGTCCATGGCCGCGACCATGTCGGCGAACTGCGTCTGGCCGGAGTCGCGAAGCCCCGCGACGACCTGCTCCTTGGACGCTCCCGAAGGCAGCTGGCTGGAGACGACGCCCTCGAAGATGAGGTTCGTCGCCTCACCCAGCACGCGGGGGGCGATGACTGAGAGCACGACGCCGACCGCCCCGAGGAACGACACGATGATGAGCGCGGCCCGGTACGGGCGGAGCCTGCCGAGCAGCCTGCCGAAGCTCTGCCCGAAGTTCTTCGCCTTGCCGGGAGCCACGCTGTCCCAGTCCCCGGACGACTGGCGAGCCTGTTCGGCGAGCTCGAGTTCGAGCTGCTCCTCCTCCGTCAGCACCTTCTCGACGACCTCCTTTGGCTTGCGTCCGCGTCCGCGCGATGCCTTCGCATCCTGCTTCTGGTTCTCTGCGTCACGGCTCATGACTGTGCCTCCACTGCAAGCTGGGAATCCACGATCTCCTTGTACGTCGTGCAGCTCTCGAGCAGCTCGTCGTGTGTTCCGAGACCGACCATGTGACCGTCATCGAGGACGACGATGCGGTCGGCCTCGACGATGGTCGAGATGCGCTGGGCGACCACGATCTTGGTGACGCCCGGCAGCTGCTCCCAGAGGGCGCGGCGCAGCCTGGCGTCGGTCGTGAGGTCGAGCGCCGAGAACGAGTCATCGAAGACGAACACCTTCGGCTCGTGCACGATGGCTCGCGCGATGGCGAGTCGCTGCCGCTGCCCACCCGAGACGTTCGTGCCGCCCTGGGCGATGCGCGATTCGAGCTGCTTGTCCTTCTCCTGCACGAACGCGGTCGCCTGCGCGATGTCGAGCGCCTTCCAGAGCTCGTCGTCCGTTGCAGCCTCGCGACCGTAGCGGAGGTTGGACGCGATCGTGCCGGTGAAGAGGAACGGACGCTGCGGAACGAGGCCGATGCCGTCCCAGAGGAGCTCCGCATCCGCCTGGCGCACGTCGACCCCATTGACTTTGACGGTGCCACCCGTCGCATCGAACAGGCGCGGGATGAGCGACACGAGGGTCGTCTTGCCCGCACCCGTCGAGCCGACGACGGCGACGGTCTCCCCGGGGGCCGCACGGAACGAGATGCCGGTGAGGACAGGCTCGTCGGCGCCCGGGTACGTGAACTCGACGTCGTCGAACTCGATGACTCCTGGCTCTGGGAAGTCGGTGACCGGGTTGGCCGGCATGATGAGCGTCGACTCGGTGGCGAGCACCTCGGAGATGCGGTCGGCGCTCACCGCGGCGCGCGGGATCATGATCGTCATGAAGCTGGCCATGAGCACGCCCATGAGGATCTGCATGACGTAGGCCATGAACGCGAAGAGCGTGCCGATCTCGACCGTGCCCTGGTCGACCTGGATGCCGCCGAACCAGATGACGCCGACCACGGTGATGTTCAGGACGAGCATGGCGAGCGGGAAGAGCGTGACGAAGAGGTCGCCGACGCGCTTGCCGAGCAGGAAGAGGTCGTTGTTCGCGACCTCGAAGCGCTGCTCCTCGATGGGCTCGCGCACGAACGCGCGCACGACGCGCACGCCCGTGAGCTGCTCGCGCAGGATGCGGTTGATGTTGTCGAGCTTCACCTGGAACTGGCGGAACAGCGGCACCATGCGGCTGATGATGATGCCGACCAGCAGGAGCAGCACGGGTGCCGCGACGCCGATGATCCAGGACAGGCCCACGTCCTGCTGCAGGGCCATGATGATGCCGCCGATCGCGAGCATCGGGGCGGAGACCAGCATGGTGGAGGCCATCATGGCGAGCATCTGCACCTGCTGCACGTCGTTCGTGTTGCGCGTGATGAGCGAGCCCGCGCCGAAGCGCGAGACCTCGCGCTCGGAGAAGCTGCTGACTCGGGCGAACACGTCGGCGCGGATGTCGCGGCCGAGCGCCATGGCCGCGCGGGCTGCGAAGACCGTCGCGATGATCGAGCAGGTGATCTGGCCGAGCGAGATCGCCAGCATGACCGCGCCGGTCGACCAGATGTAGTCGGTGTCGGCGTTGGCGACGCCCTTGTCGATGATGTCGGCGTTGAGTCGCGGAAGATACAGCGACGCGAGCGCTTGGAGGAACTGGAAGACCAGCACGCCCGCGAGGAGCGGCCAGTACTTCCGTAGGTAACGGGCGAGGAGCTTACCGAGCATCGATTCTCCGGAACGACGAGGCCTCTTCGACGGCGCATCCGCTAACGTGGTGGATGCGCGTCACCGAAGACGCGGAGTGGACGGCAGTGTGGGCGGGCCCGGAGCGGACCTGGCACGAATGACCATTGCTGGCTAGGTGCCTGGCTGGGCAAAAAACCGCAGCCCTGTAGCTAAGCACGAGGTGACATCACCTGCAATCGGCTTCCCACCCCATGGGAATGTGCGGCGACGCCAATGTCGCCCAACTGACAGCACCTCGGCGTGGTGAGAACCTCCAACCGCGCGCATCTGACAACCTTCTCCGGATAAGTTTGTCGAATCGAGCCAAATCCGGCCGCCCCGACCTCAATAGGCTTAGGAACCATGTCGCGAATCTCGAAGCTCCTCATCGCCAACCGTGGCGAAATCGCCGTACGCATCGCACGGGCTGCTCGAGACGCGGGTATCACCTCCGTCGCCGTGTACGCAGACCAGGACCGCGACGCACCGCACGTTCGCCTCGCCGACGAGGCCTACGCGCTGCGCGGCGCCACCAGCGCCGAGACGTACCTCGTGATCGACAAGCTCCTCTCCATCGCGCGCCGCTCCGGTGCTGACGCCGTGCACCCCGGCTACGGCTTCCTGGCCGAGAACGCCGACTTCGCTCGCGCCGTCATCGGCCAGGGCCTCACCTGGATCGGCCCCTCCCCGGAGGCCATCGAGGCGCTCGGCGACAAGGTCACCGCCCGCCACGTCGCCGAGAAGGTCGGCGCACCGCTCGCCCCAGGGACGCTCAACCCCGTCGAGGGTCCGGACGAGGTGCTCGCCTTCATCGACACGCACGGTCTGCCCGTCGCCATCAAGGCCGCGTTCGGCGGCGGCGGACGCGGACTCAAGGTCGCCCGTGAGCGCGAGGAGGTCGCCGAGCTCTTCGAGTCGGCGACGCGCGAGGCGATCACGGCGTTCGGCCGCGGCGAGTGCTTCGTCGAGAAGTACCTCGACAAGCCGCGCCACGTCGAGACGCAGTGCCTCGCCGACGCCCACGGCAACGTGGTCGTCGTCTCGACCCGCGACTGCTCGCTGCAGCGCAGGCACCAGAAGCTCGTCGAAGAGGCACCGGCCCCCTTCATCACCGCCGAGCAGGAGGCAGAGATGCGTCGCGCGTCGAAGGCCATCCTCAAGGAGGTCGGCTACGTGGGCGCGGGCACCTGCGAGTTCCTGCTGGCCGCAGACGGCACCGTCGCGTTCCTCGAGGTCAACACGCGACTCCAGGTCGAGCACCCCGTCTCCGAAGAGGTCACCGGCATCGACCTCGTGCGCGAGCAGTTCCGCATCGCACAGGGCGAGGCGCTCGGCTACGACGACCCCCAGGTGAGCGGTCACTCCTTCGAGTTCCGCATCAACGGCGAGGACCCGGGCCGCGGCTTCTTCCCAGCCCCTGGAACGATCACGACCTTCCGGGTGCCCGGCGGCCCCGGCGTCCGCGTGGACTCCGGTGTCCGAGAGGGCGACGTCGTCTCCGGCGCCTTCGACTCGCTGCTCGCGAAGCTCATCGTCACGGGCGCCACGCGCGAGGAGGCGCTCGAGCGCTCCCGTCGTGCCCTCGAGGACTTCGAGCTCAACGGCATGCCGACGGTGCTCCCCTTCCACCGCTCGGTGGTGCGCGACCCCGCGTTCACGGCCGAGAACGGCGAGTTCGGCGTGTACACGAGCTGGATCGAGACCGAGTACAACAACACCATCGAGCCGTGGGGCGGTGAGGCCGGTGACGTCAACGAGCCCATCGCTCGGCGCAACGTGGTCGTCGAGGTCAACGACAAGCGCCTCGAGGTGTCCCTGCCCGAGCGCCTGCTTGCGGTGACCGGCGCAGGCCACGGCGGAGCGGGCCGCACCATGGCCGGCCACGCCCCGAAGCGTCGCACCCACACCAACGTCGAGACGCATTCGAGCGGAGACATCACCGCCCCCATGCAGGCGACGATCGTGAAGTTCGCCGTCGAGGAGGGCCAGAAGGTCGTCAAGGGCGACCTGCTCGTCGTCCTCGAGGCCATGAAGATGGAGCAGCCCATCCAGGCTCCGCGTGACGGCGTCGTCGCGGCCATCACCGGCGCTGCGGGCGAGACGGTCTCGAGCGGCACGAAGCTGCTCGAGCTCGCCGACGCCGAGTAGCCTCGACTGGTGCTCGATGCTCCTCTCCTGACCTCCGCGCTGCTCTCGTCACCCCTCGACGCATCTGTCGTCGCGGCTGACCCGAGCTGGCTCGAGTCGTTCACCGGCCTCGAGGGCTTCAACGGCTGGCTGCTGGCGCTCGTCATCGCCGGCGGCTTCGCCGCCGGCTGGGTGGATGCGGTCGTCGGGGGCGGCGGACTCATCCAGCTCACGATGCTCCTCACCCTGCCCGGCGTCACGCCCGTGCAGGCGCTCGCGACCAACAAGCTCGGCAGCATCGCCGGTACGACCACCAGCTCGATCACGTACTTCCGGCGCGTGAAGCCCGACCTGCGCACCGCGCTGCCCATGGCGGCGATCGCGCTCTTCGGCGCCTACGGCGGCGCGATCCTCGCCTCCAGCATCCCCGCCGCCGCCTTCAAGCCCATCATCGCCGTCGCGATCCTCGGCATCGGCATCTTCACGGCATTCAAGCCGAGCGTCGGGCAACTCGACAAGCTCAAGTACGAGGGCCGCAAGCACCACGTCGTCGCGGGACTCATCGGCTTCGCGATCGGCGTCTACGACGGCGTGCTCGGACCAGGCACCGGATCGTTCCTCGTCATCGCCCTCGTGTCGCTGCTCGGCTACTCGTTCCTGCAGGCCAGCGCGAAGGCGAAGATCGTGAACCTCGGCACGAACCTCGGCGCGCTGCTCTTCTTCGCACCACAGGGGTACGTGCTGTGGGGTCTCGGCGCCATCCTGGCGGTCTCGAACGTCGCCGGCGGCTACCTCGGCGCGCGCACCGCCATCCGCGGCGGCAGCAAGCTCATCCGCTGGGTGTTCCTCATCGTCGTCGGCGTGCTGTTCATCAAGCTCGCGTTCGACATCTGGAACGAGTACGTCGGCGCGTAGCTCGAGCAGCGCAGAGCAGCGCAGACGGCAGATGCTCAGGGCCGACACGCGAGCCAGGCCCCGAGCATCCGGTCAGCTGCTGTCAGCCGCTAGCTCTTCGTCTGCTCCGAGTACGGAACGTGCATGGCGTGCGCCGCATCCGAGATGCTGCTCGCGAGCGACGGGTAGACGGCCCACGCGCGCGCGACCTGATCGACCGTGAGGCGCTGCTCGATCGCGATCGACAATGGCAGCACGAGCTCCGAGGCGCGCGGCGCGACGATGACCCCGCCGATGACGGTACCGAGGTCGTTGCCCGCGATGAGCTTCACGAAGCCGTCGCGCACACCCTGCATCTTCGCGCGCGGGTTCTCACTCAGCGGCAGCTTGTAGACGCGCCCCTCGCGGGTGCCGTCCTCGATCGAGCGCTGCTGCCACCCGACCGTGGCGATCTCCGGGTAGGTGAAGATGTTCGATGCCACGTTGCGGAGGTTGATGGGACGAACCTCATCGCCGAGTGCGTGGAACACCGCCGTGCGCCCCTGCGTGGAGGCGACGGATGCGAGCGGGAAGAACTCCGTGCAGTCACCCGCCGCGTAGATGTTCGGCACGGAAGTGCGGGCGACGCGGTTGACGCGGATGTGGCCGGAGGGCGTGACCTCGACGCCGGCGCCCTCCAGGCCGATGCCAGAAGTGTTCGGGATGGATCCGACCGCGATGAGGCAGTGCGAGCCACGCACCTCGCGCCCGTCGTCGAGCGTCGCCACGACCTCGTCGCCGTCGCGGACGACGGTCGCCGCGCGGGACTTCGACAGGACCGTCATGCCGCCCCGCTTGAAGACGTCCTCGATCACGTCGGCCGCATCCGCGTCCTCATTGGGAAGCACGCGGTCGCGGCTCGAGACGAGCGTGACCTTCGCGCCCAGCGCCGAGTATGCGGAGGCGAACTCCGCGCCCGTGACACCGGATCCGACGACGATGAGATGGCTCGGCATCTCCTTGAGGTTGTAGAGCTGCGTCCACGTGAGGATGCGCTCGCCGTCCGGCTTGCACGAGTCGAGCGTGCGCGGGCGAGCACCGACCGAGATCACGGCGGAGTCGAACTCGATGCGATCGAAGTCCTGCCCGCCGGAACCCGTACCAACCGTGACCGCCGAGTTGCCGTCGAGCTTGCCCTCACCCTGGATGACGTTGACGCCCGCCGCCTCGAGGGTGCGCTGCATGTCATCCGACTGGTTCTGCGCAAGACGCAGCAGACGCTTGTTGAGCTTCGAGAGGTTCACCGCCACCTCGGGCTTCAGCGGCTTGCCGCTGTCGCCCTTCGCGAAGAACTGCACGCCCAGCTCCCCGGACTCGCGGATCGCCGTCGCGGCCTCCGCACTCGCGATGAGGGTCTTCGACGGAACGACGTCGGTGAGGACTGCGGAGCCGCCGACGCCGACGCGCTCGACGAGAGTGACTTCCGCGCCGAGGCGGGCTGCCGACAGTGCGGCTTCGTACCCGCCTGGCCCCCCGCCGACGACGACGATGCGGTGCTTGCGATCAAAGGGCGTGGCCATGAGCCCATTCTGCTCCTCCCGCATGAACCCGCCAAACCGGGCCGGTATCCGGGCCATTTCCGGTCGCCCGCGGAGTTCATCAGCCCACGCTCCCCGTTCGCCGCGCCACGGTCGCTACGCTGGTGAGCATGTCAACGCACGAAGCAACCTCGATCGACGACCCAGCCACCTCACCCTTCGAGTTCGCGCAGGCAGCTGCCGCGGTCATCGCCGAGAAGACGGGTGTCGAACGCCACGACATCGCGCTCACCCTCGGCAGCGGGTGGGGCCAGACCGCCGATCTGCTCGGCGAGACGATCGCGACCATCCCGGCCGACGAGGTGCCCGGCTTCGCGAAGTCGGACATCCCCGGTCACTCCGGGACCCTCCGCTCCATCCGCCTCGCGAACGGCAAGCACGCGCTGGTCATCGCCGCGCGCACCCACTACTACGAAGGCAAGGGCGTGCGCCGGGTCGTGCACTCCGTGCGCACCGCCGCCGCCGCCGGTGCCTCCGTCATGATCCTCACGAACGGCGCAGGCGGCGTGCGGCCCGAGTGGGGCCCCGGCACGCCCGTGCTGATCTCGGACCACATCAACCTCACGGCCGACTCGCCGCTCGAGGGCGCGACGTTCATCGACCTCACCGACCTGTACTCGGCACGCCTCCGCGAGCTGGCGCTCACGGTGCGCGAGCTCGACGAGGGCGTCTACGTGCAGTTCCGCGGCCCGCACTACGAGACGCCCGCCGAGGTCAAGATGGCGCGCACGATCGGCGGCGACATCGTCGGCATGTCGACCGCGCTCGAGGCGATCGCCGCACGCGAGGCAGGCATGGAGGTCCTCGGCATGTCGCTCATCACGAACCCAGCAGCCGGCGTCTCGCCGAACCCGCTCAGCCACACCGAGGTGCTCGAGGCGGGCAAGGCGGCAGAAGCCGACCTCGCCGAGCTGCTCTCGCAGATTGTCGTGAAGCTCTGATGAGCGGCCTCGCCCGCCAGCTCCAGGTCGCCCTGCGACACAACGCCGTCGCCTGGCTCGCCCAGGACCCAGACGAGCTCACGCGCGCCGAACTGCAGGAGCTCATCCACGCCGCGGGCGACGTCTCGCCCGAGCTCACCGTCATCGAAGACACCGACACGAGCGAGCGAGCGCGCGCCTGGCGCGAGCTGCACGACCGGTTCTCGGCACGTCTCGCCTTCGGGACCGCGGGCCTCCGCGGCAGGCTCGGAGCCGGACCCAACCGCATGAACCGCGTGCTCGTCGCCCAGGCCGCGCGTGGCTTCGCCGACTTCCTGCTCTCGCGCGAGGAGTCGCCGTCGATCGTGGTCGGCTACGACGCCAGAAACAACTCGAAGCGGTTCGCCGAGGACACCGCCGAGATCATGCAGGCCGCAGGGGTGGCCGCGACGATCCTGCCGCGGCAGCTGCCGACCCCCGTGCTGGCCTTCGCGGTCCGCCGACTCGGCGCATCCGCCGGCGTCATGGTCACCGCGTCGCACAACCCGAAATGGGACAACGGCTACAAGGTCTACCTCGGCGGCGCCGATGACGGCTCGCAGATCGTCGCGCCCGTCGACGCCGAGATCGCGGCGGCCATCGGGGCCGTCGCGGCCGGCACGACCGTGCCCGAGATCCCACGCTCGACCGACTACGCGACGGCCGACGAGTCGATCGTCAGCGAGTACGTGTCCGCGACGGCTTCGCTGCTGCGCGGAACACCGAGCGACGTCCGCTTCGTCTACACGCCCCTGCACGGCGTCGGATGGGAGACCTTCCGCGCCGTCATCGCCGAGCTCGGCGTCGCCGAGCCCGTGGTCGTCGCGCAGCAGGTCGAGCCGGACGGGGCCTTCCCCACGCTCGACTTCCCGAACCCCGAAGAGCCGGGCGCCCTCGACCTCGCCTACGAGACGGCGGATGCGGCCGGCATCGACCTCGTCATCGCCCACGACCCCGACGCCGACCGACTCGCGGTCGCCGTGAAGGACGCAGCCGGATGGCGCCGATTCGGCGGCAACGACATCGGCAAGATCCTCGGCTGGCGCGCCGCCGAGCAGGCGAAAGCGGACGGCGTGCACGGCACGCTCGCGACCTCCGTCGTCTCCGCACCGGCGCTCGGACGCATCGCGCACGAATACGGGCTCGACTACGCCGAGACGCCGACAGGATTCAAGTGGATCTCGCGCGCCCCGAACATCCTCTACGGCTACGAGGAGGCCCTCGGCTACCTCGTCAACCCCGAGACGGTGCACGACAAGGACGGCATCTCCGCGTCCGTGGCGATCCTCGAGCTCATCATGGGGCTGCAGGCCGAGGGGCGCACGCTCATCGACCACGACGACGCGTTCGCCGAGCGGTTCGGCACGTTCGTGTCGACGCAGGTATCGGTGCGCTTCGACGACATCACCGAGATCCCGCGCGTCATGGCCGTGCTGCGCGGCAACACCCCCACCGAGGTCGGCGGTGTCGAGGTGCTCGAGACCGGCGACCTCTCGGGCGACGAGGTGCCCATCGACCTGCTCCGCTACCAGCTCGCTGACGGCACCCGCGTCATGGTGCGCCCGTCCGGCACCGAGCCCAAGATCAAGGTCTATGTCGACGCGTCGAGCGAAGACGGCTCGCCCGCAGAACGAGCGGCCGACGCCGAAGCGAAGGCAGCGCGCGCCGGCGAAGCACTCCGCGTGACCCTCACCACCGCGTAGGCACCGCACCGCGCGTCCTCGGAGCCCCTCGGGTTGGAGATCTCTCCATCCCGAGGGGCTCTTGTCGTTCTCCCGCTGCGTCGTCTCCCCTGGCCCGCGCCGCCCTCTGTCGTTCCCGCGCTGTCGCCCCGCATCCGCCTCGCATCCGCCCCACATCCGCCCCACATCCGCCTCGTGATGGGAACCTCGCAGTCTTGCGGGAACATTCCCCAAACGAGGCGAGGTTCCCATCCCGAAACTGCGAGCGTGGCCCGAGGCGACGTTCCCTCCCGACGCGACCCTCCCGGCCCGACCCTCCCGGCCCGACAACATCGTCTCGGGATGGGTTCCACCCTTCGAGATGGGTTGCAACCCATCCGCGTGCGCGAAACCCATCCCGAGTAGGCCCCGATCAGAGTGCGGTCACGCACATCCACGCTCGCACCACCCAACCCAGACTTCGGGATGGGAACCTCGCAGTCTTGCGGGAAACTTCCCACAACGAAGCGAGGTTCCCATCCCGAAACCGCGCGCGTGGCCCGTCGCGACCCTCCCGGCCCGCCCCGACCCTCCCGGCCCGACAACGTCGTTTCGGGATGGGTTCCACGCTTCGAGATGGGTTGCAACCCATCCGCGTGCGCGAAACCCATCCCGAAGCTGGCGAGGTGAGCTACAGGTCGGCCAGAGCTCCGTGTCCAACCGTGGCGAGCACGGGCGAACGCCGTCGCGCGTGGATACGGCGTGTCAGGCTGCGTGGGCGAGTTCGCGCTGCAGCAGCGAGCGCTTCACGTCGACGCCCCACGCGAAACCGCCGAGGGTGCCGTCCGAGCGCAGGACCCGGTGACACGGCACGAACAGCGCCGGGGCGTTGCTCGCGCAGATGCTCGCGGCGGCCCGCACGGCCGTCGGACGGCCGAGGGCTGTCGCGAACTCCGTGTAGGTGAGCGGATGCCCGGCTGCGATGTCGCGCAGGCCCCGCCACCCCTGCATCCTGAACTCCGCGCCGAACTGGGCGACGGGAACGTCGTCGATGGCATCGAGCTCGCCGTCGTAGTAGGCACTGACGGCGTCGGATGCTGCCAGGCGTCCGCGGGTGAGGACCATCGGCCTGGCTCTCGGCGTGATGCGGGCGACGACGAGCTGCTCGTCGTCGCTCCACCCGGATGAGAGGACCGCGCCGTCGCTCTCGCGGGCGACGATCGTGAACGGGCCGTCCGGGGTGCCGAACGTCTCGATGACGGCCCGCTGCTCGACCGCTGCTGCCGGCGTGCCTGGGGTCTGGTGTGTGCTCATGCTGGGTTCTCCGTGCTGTGAGGTGCGGACCGGCGTGCCACGGCCGCAGACGGCTGCGTGGCGGGCCCTGTCCTGGTGGTCTTGTCGGCAACCGCCCGCGCCCTGGGTGGCGTCGCTCCCCAGAGGTGCAGCGAGAGGTAGCTTCGCCATGGCCTGAACTGGTCCGCGAACGCGACGAGGGCCTTCGGCTCTGATGGCAGGCCGAGGGCCTTGGCCCCGCTGCGCAGGGCCACGTCACCGGTGAGCAGCACGTCCGGGTTGCCGAGCACGCGCATGCTCACGTAGCCGGCGGTCCAGTCTCCGATGCCTCGGAACGCGGTCAGCGCCGAGTGCTGCTCAGCGACATCATCGCCGTGCGAAAGACGCAGCTGGCCGCTGGCGATCGCCTCCGCGACGCTCGTGATCGTCGCCGAGCGAGCGCGGGGGCCAGCAAACGACTCGTCGCCGAGCTCTGCGATGGCGGAGGCGCTCGGGAAGAGCCGAGTGATGCGACGGCCCGGACCCGGCTCAAGAGCGGCGTCGACGCCAGCGACGGCGGTGCCCGCCGTGTCCACCTCGTCCGGCCGGGGAGGGTCGCCGTGTGCCGCGAGCCCGACGCCGGCGCGCGCCGTCAGTCGGCCGAGGGCCGTGCGGGCCGCTGAGACGGTGATCTGCTGTCCGATGATCGCGCGGAACAGCATCTCGTCGGGGTCCACCGCCCCGGGGAGGCGCCTGCCGGGGCGAAGACGCACGCGCTCGGCGATCTCCGGATGCACGGAGAGGGCCGCGTCGATCGCCGTCGGGTCAGCATCCAGGTCGAAGAGCCGGCGGACGCGGGTGACGAGCGTCTGCAGGTCGCTGAGATCGGTGAGCTGGGCCCGGAGGCGCAAAGACGAGGGTTGTGCGCCACCCGCGTCCACG
Organism: Pseudoclavibacter terrae; assembly: GCF_008831075.1. Taxonomy (GTDB): domain Bacteria; phylum Actinomycetota; class Actinomycetes; order Actinomycetales; family Microbacteriaceae; genus Pseudoclavibacter; species Pseudoclavibacter terrae. Next base: position 77,552 of record NZ_WBJX01000004.1, read on the forward strand.
CTGAACCAGGCTGGGCCGCCCGGCAGCAGGAGGCTGCGCTCGTAGCTGTTCCCCGTCGCGACCTCCACGCCGTCGATGGCGCGCTCCCCCAGCCAGGTGAAGACCCCGGCGGCGTCGTACGGCTCGCGGTAGGCGAGAGCGAGGGTCAGCGGGACCCCACCGGCCCCGAGGACAGGGCGCTCGCCGTCGACACCGGGGCTCGCAGCCCGCGCTCTGGCCGATCGGCCACGCGTCGCGTCGCGCACCTGCGTGGGCGTCAGCTGGAAGACCTCCTGGACGGTCTCGTTGAACTGCCGGACGCTGGAGAACCCCGCCGCGAACGCCACATCGGCGAAGGGCAGGTCCGTGGCTCCGAGGAGGGTCGCGGCCGTTCGGGCGCGTTGCGCGCGGGCGAGCGCCAGCGGGCCCGCGCCGAGCTCCGCCGCGAGGACGCGTCCGAGGTGCCGAGAGGAGTAGCCGAGCCTCGCGGCCAGACCCGGGACGCCCTCGCGTTCGACCACCCCGTCGGCGATCAGTCGCATGGCGCGGCCGGCGACGTCTCCTCGGAGGTTCCAGGCGGGGTCGCCGGGCGCCGCATCCGGCAGGCAGCGCTTGCAGGCCCGGTAGCCCGCCTCGTGCGCCGCTGCACTGGTCGTGTAGAACGTGACGTTCTCGCGGTTCGGTGTGCGCGCGGGGCAGCTCGGTCGGCAGTAGATCCCGGTCGAGCCGACGGCCGTGATGAACTGGCCGTCGAAGCGGCGGTCCTTGGCGAGGATCGCTCGGTACCGGTCGTCTCCGGTCAGGTCGGTGCTTGCCATGCGACGAGTCTGGCAGGTTCGAAGCGCATCCACTCGCGGAAATCGGACACGACGGTGGAGGATTGCTGGCGACCGATCACGGTCGCGTCGGGTGGGGCTCGCAGGCCCCGGGGCATACGGAGCGCCGGCGTCAGGCGATGACGAGTCCCGCAGCCGCGAGGCGCGGTTTGAGCAGCTCGACCAGCGACGCGGGCGACTCCGCTGCGATGAGCTCGCTGAGCACTGCCTCGTTGTCGAAGGTCTTCGCGAGGGCCGCGATGAGCTTCAGGTGCTCGGATGCGCTGGTCGCCGTCATGCCGACGACGACCCGCACCGGGTCGTAGCGCGCGTGACCGAAGCCGACTCCCTCCGGGTAGGTGATGACGGCGAGACCGTTCTCGATGGTCTCCTCGCCGGGTCGCGCGTGCACGAGCGCGACCCCTGGGCCGACGACGACGTAGGGGCCGAAGCGCTCGATGACGCGGACCATGTTGCTCGTGTACCCGCGCTTCGCGAACCCGCGCTCGGCGAGCAGCTCGCCCATCTGGCCGACGGCCTGCCGCCAGTCGAGGGCGTGCTCCGCGAGGCGCACGCTGGTGGGGTCGAACTGCAGCTCAGGTGTGGCCTGCGCGTTCATGCTCCCGCCTCGTCGAACCCTTCGCTCACGATCTCCGCCAGCTCTTCGCGATCCTCGATCGGCAGGAAGGCGCCTTCCGCGGCGTTGAGCTGGAATGTCTCGAGGTCAGCGAGGTCGTAATCGAAGGTGTCCGCGAGCAACGTCAATTCGCGGGAGATGCTCGTGGCGCTCATGAGGCGATTGTCGGTGTTGACGGTCACGGTGAACCCGAGCTGGTAGAGCAGATCGAAGGGGTGGTCTTCGATGTTCTCACCCCAGGCGGCGATGGCGCCGGTCTGCAGGTTCGAGGACGGGCTGAGCTCGAGCGGGATGCGGCGGTCGCGCACCCACTGCGCGAGTCGCCCGAGCGACACGTAGGTGCCGTCCTCGTCTTCACCCTCGAGGTCGATGTCTTCCGCGATGCGCACGCCGTGGCCGAGACGCAGCGCGTGTGCGTCGAAGATGGCGCTCTCGATGGAGTCGAGCCCGGCTGCCTCGCCCGCGTGCACCGTCGTCGGGAAGCGCTCAGACATGAGGTAGTCGAAGGCCTCCTGCAGGTTCGTGGGCGGGAAGCCGTCTTCCGGGCCGGCGATGTCGAAGCCGACGACACCCTGCTCGCGGTGGCGGACGGCGAGCTTGGCGATCTCGAGGCCGTTGCCCGCGTGGCGCATCGCGCTGACCAGCTGGCCGATGCGGATGCGCTTGCCGTGCGAACGCACGTCGTCGATGCCCTCGTTGATGCCTGCCTGCACGGCGTTGACCGCGTCGTCCAAGCTCAGTCCGCGCTTGAGGTGCTGTTCGGGAGCCCAGCGGACTTCGCCGTAGACGACGCCGTCGGCGCCGAGGTCGTTGACGAAGTCGCGGGCGACGCGGCGAAGGCCGTGTGCGGTCTGCATGACGGCCGTGGTGACGTCGAAGGTCTTCAGGTACTCGACGAGCGAGCCGGAGTCGGACTGGTCAGCGAACCAGTTCGAGAGCTCGGGCGCGTTCGCTGCGGGGAGCTCGAGGCCGATCTCGTCGGCCAGCTCGATGATCGTCTGGGCGCGGAGTCCGCCGTCGAGGTGGTCATGCAGCGACACCTTGGGCAGCGCGCGGATGTTGGTGCCGTCTCGCAGCGTGAAATCGTCCTCGTCGTATGGCGCGGAGCTCTGCACAGACACGGTGTTCCCCTTCGAATGTGGCCGCGATCCAGAAAGTGCGGCCGTCCAGAGCCATGATTCTATCTGGCGGAGGCAACCAGCGCGCGACCTGGCGTGGCGGTGTGGAGAAGGTCTCCCTTCTCCACACCGCGAGCTCGACTACTCTGCGCCGACGCGGCCAGCGATGAGCGGACCGCCGGTGAGGATCTCCGAGCCGGCGTCGCCGATCTCGTACGCCCCCTCGAGCGCCTCGAGGGCACGTGGGAAGCGGGCCGCATCCTCGGCGGAGAGCGTGAAGAGCACGTCCCCCTTCTTCACGGCGTCGCCCGGCTTGGCCGCGAGGTCGATGCCTGCCGAGTGGATGACCGGGTCCTGCTTGCGCGCGCGTCCGGCCCCGAGGCGCCACGCCGCGATGCCGAACGGCAGCGCTTCCTGGCGGACGAGCACACCGTCGCGGTCGGCGCGCACCTGGTGCGTCTCGCGCGCGACGGGCAGCGCCCCATCCGGGTCGCCGTCCTGCGCCGAGACCCACCGGCGCCACACGTCCATCGCCGCGCCGTTCTTCAGCGCGCCCTCGACGTCGGCGTCCGGCTGCCCCGCGAGGCGGAGCATCTCGCGAGCCAGTTCGACGGTGAGCTCGACGACATCGGCGGGGCCGCCACCGGCGAGCACCTCGACTGACTCTCGCACCTCGTTGGCGTTGCCGATCGCGAGCCCGAGCGGCACGTTCATGTTCGTGAGCAGCGCCGAGGTGCGGACGCCGGCATCCTCGCCGAGCGCGACCATCGTCTCGGCGAGCGCCCGCGAACGCTCGATGTCGCCCATGAACGAGCCGGAGCCGAATTTCACGTCGAGCACCAGCGAGTCGGTGCCCTCGGCGATCTTCTTCGACATGATGCTCGATGCGATGAGCGGGATGCACTCGACGGTTCCCGTGATGTCGCGGAGCGCGTAGAGCTTCTTGTCTGCGGGAGCCAGGCCGGCGCCGGCCGCGCAGATGACGCCGCCGATCTCCTGCAGGAGGGTGAACATCTCCTCGTTCGAGAGCTCGGCCCTCCAGCCGGGGATGGCTTCGAGCTTGTCGAGGGTGCCGCCCGTGTGGCCGAGTCCGCGGCCCGAGAGCTGCGGCACGGCCACGCCGAACGAGGCGACGAGCGGCATCAGCGGGAGCGTGATCTTGTCGCCGACGCCACCCGTGGAGTGCTTGTCGACCGTGACCTTGCCGAGCCCGTCGAAGTTCATCCGCTCACCAGACGCGATCATCGCGAGCGTCATGTCGCGGATCTCGGTGCGCTCCATGCCGTTGAGGAAGATGGCCATCGCCATCGCGGCCATCTGCTCGTCGCCCACGTAGCCGTTCGCGTAGCGCGAGATGAGCCAGTCGATCTCGGGCGTCGACAGCACACGGCCGTCGCGCTTCGCCTTGATGAGGTCGACGGCGTCGAACGCCTCGATTGCGGACTGGGCGGGGGTGGAGCTCATTTGATCCCTTCGAGATCTCTGGGGCCGAACGCGTCCGGCAGAACCTGGTCGATGGTGCGGATACCCGAGACGGTCTCGAGGAGCATCCCCGGTGCCGAGAACTCGTACAGCAGCTGGCGGCAGCGGCCGCACGGCATGATGACGTCGCCGTCGCCGTTGCAGCAGGTGAAGGCGACGAGCTTGCCGCCTCCGCTCGCCTGGAGTGCCGATACGAGTCCGCACTCGGCGCAGAGGCCGACCCCGTAGCTTGCGTTCTCGACGTTGCAGCCGACGACGATGCGACCGTCTTCGACGAGCGCGGCCGCGCCGACGGAGTAGTTCGAGTAGGGCGCGTACGCCTTCGTCATGATGTCGCGCGCAGCCTCGCGGAGGGTCGCCCAGTCGGGCTCGAGCGCTTCGGTTCCTGTTGCCGTCATGGCTGCACCTATGCCTTCACGTAGGGTTTGCCCGCCGCGGCGGGGCCTCTGGACTGGCCGACGAAACCGGCCACGGCGAGGATCGTCACGATGTACGGGATCATCGCCATGAACTCGGGCGGGATGTTCGCCCCGACCTGGCTCACGAGGGTCTTCAGGTTCGAGGCGAACCCGAAGAGCAGCGCGGCGAGGGTCGCGTAGACCGGGTGCCAGCGGCCGAAGATGAGGGCGGCGAGGGCGATGTATCCCTGGCCGCTCGTCATCTCCTGGCTGAACGACCCGACGCTGCCGAGTGTGAAGAAGCTGCCGCCCGCGCCGGCGATGGCGCCGGAGAGCAGGACGTTCCAGAAGCGGGTCTTGTTCACCTTGATGCCAACCGTGTCGGCCGCCTTCGGGTGCTCGCCGACGGCGCGGAGGCGCAGGCCCCAGCGGGTCTTGAAGAGGGCGAAGGTGAGGACGGGCACCGTGATGAACATCAGGTACACGATGAACGTGTTGTCGAACAGCAGCGGCCCGATGACCGGGATGTCACTGAGCAGGGGAATCGCGAAGCGCGGGTACTTCTCGTCCTGGGCGATCGTGTTGAGGAATCCGCTGTCGCGCGTCATGACGCCCGAGTAGAGGAAGTTCGTGAGTCCGATCACGAGCATGTTGATGACGACACCGACGACGACCTGCTCGACCAGGTAGCGGATCGAGAAGACGGCGAGGATGAGCGACACGAGCATGCCGGCGAGGATCGCGCCGAGGAGGCCGAGGAACGGGTTGCCCGTCATCGATCCGATGAGCGCGGAGGTGAAGGCACCGGCGAGGAGCTGGCCCTCGATGGCGATGTTCACGACGCCGACGCGCTCGGAGACGAGGCCGGCCATCGAGCCGAAGATGAGCGGGGTCGAGATCGCGAGCGTTCCCGTGAGCAGCCAGGTCAGCGGCACGTTGGCGTTCGCGCCGATGAAGACGATGAGCGCCCACACCCAGAGGATGCCGAAGACGACCATGACCCACATGGGCAGCTTCGCGCCTGCCGCGGTGCGGAGGAAGGCGACGACCGTGATGCCGGCGAGGATCACGCCGATGACGAGGTTCGTGACCATGGTCGGGAGGACCAGCGGGTCGAACTTGATCGGCACGCCGTCCGAGTTGAGGTCGATCGTGCTCGAGGCGCCCGCGGGTGCGAGGAGCCCGAAGACGACGAGGACGAGCGCGCTGAAGAAGGCGTACGCGATGGGGGCCTTCCAGCTGCGCGTCGTGCGGACCTCAGCCTTGGTGCTCGCGCCTACCGGGATCTGCTCCTCGGTGCTCGGCGTCACTGCGGTCATGCGTTCACCTCGTTCTTCTTGCCGTTGCTGCCTTTGCCCGTGCCGTCCTTCGTGCTCGACGGCCCGTCATCCTGCCCTTCCCTCGCTGCGCGGATGCGGTCGAGCAGGCGGATGCCGGAGGGCTTCGGCAGGCGGAAGATCGCCCGGATGAGCGGAGGCGCCGCGATGAAGAGGACGATGAGGCCCTGGATGACGGCGACGATGTCGATCGGGATGCCCTCGACGACCTGCATCGGGAAGGAGCCGGCCTTGAGCGCGCCGAAGAGGAGGCCGGCGAGGATGATGCCGACGGGGTGTCCCGCGCCGAGGAGCGCGACCGTGATGGCATCGAAGCCGATGCCGGCGTGGACGCCGGGGTCGTAGCCCGCGGTAGCGCGTCCGAGCACCTGGGTGGCTCCGGCGAGGCCGATGAAGGCACCGGCGATGGCCATGGTGAGGAACGTGATGAAGGCGACGTTGATGCCCGCGGTGCGAGCGGCGCTCGGGTTGAGGCCGACGGCTCGCACCTTGAAGCCGATCGTCGTGCGCTCCATGATCCACCAGTAGACGAAGGCGGCGATGATCGCGAGGATGAAGCCCCAGTCGGCGGCGCCCACGAGGTCGGGCAGCTGCGCCGACTCGACGATGGGCTTGGCCTTGGCGTTTCCGCCGGCGCCTTCCGCCTGGAAGGCCGGGGTCTTGAGCAGGTACGTGAGACCCCAGAACGCGATCCAGTTGAGCATGATCGTGACGATCACCTCGTGCGCACCGGTCTGCGCCTTCAGCCACCCTGCGATGCCGGCCCAGATCGAGCCGCCGACGATGCCGGCGAACGCTGCGACGAGCACGTGCACGACGAAGGGAAGCTGCAGGCTCGCGCCCACGAAGCCGGTGAAGAGCGCGGCGATGAGGATCTGTCCCTGACCACCGATGTTGAACAGGCCAGCGCGGAACGCGAAGGCCACCCCGAGGCCGGCCGTGATGAGCGGCGTCGCCCACATGAGCGTGTTCGTCAGCGGGACGAAGCCGTTGCGGGGCGAGTAGATCGCGCCCTCCCACAGCGCGCGGAACGCACCGCCGATGACGCCGCCCGCGGCGGTGAAGAGGTCCATCGGCCGCGAGAAGAAGTACCCGGTCGTCTCGAGCACATCGTCGCTGGTGAAGACGACGAGGAGCGAGCCGATGAGCAGCGCGAGCACGATCGCCAGGATGGAGCGCAGCGGCCCGCCCCCGAGGATGTCGCGCCAGAGGCCGTGCCACGGCGACTGCTCGCTCGCGGTGACCGGCACCTGCGTGCCGGGTGGTGGCGGCGTCTCGGCCGTCACGTTCTGGAGCTGGCTCATACTTCGACCCCCGCCATCATCTGGCCGAGCACGTCGCGCGACGTCTCCGGTCCAACGATTCCCATGCTCTTGCCCTGGTACATGACCATGATCCGATCCGCCAATTGCACAACCTCGTCGAGCTCGGTCGACACGATGATGACCGGGATGCCCGAGTCGCGGACGCGCACGATCTGCTCGTGCACGAACTCGATCGATCCGACGTCGAGACCGCGCGTCGGCTGCGAGGCGATGAACATCCGCAGGTCCCGGCCGAGCTCGCGCGCGAGGACGACCTTCTGCTGGTTGCCACCGGAGAGGCGGCCGACGGCTGTCTCGATGGAGGGTGCCCTGACGTCGAAGTCCTTGACGTTCTTCTCGGCGAAGGCCGTGATCTCGCGCAGGTTCAGCGCGATCCCGTTCGAGAACGGTGCACGGTCGGCGCGGTCGAGCACGAGGTTCTCGGCGATCGTGAAGTCGCCGACGATGCCGTCTTCCGTCCGGTCTTCCGGCACGAAGCCGAGCCCGGCATCCAGCGTCTTCTTGACGGTCTGCCCGATGAGCTCGTTGCCGTCGAGGCTGATCGAGCCGAGAGCCTTCTTGTGGAGGCCGAGGATGGCCTCCGTCAGCTCGGTCTGGCCGTTGCCCTGCACACCGGCGATGACGAGGATCTCGCCCTCGCGAACCTCGAAGCTGAGGTCGTCGACCTGCTTGGCGCCGACCTCGTCGAAGACCGTCAGCTCGGAGACGACGAACGTCGTCTCCCCCAGCTTCGGGGCCTCCTTGTCGACGTCGAGGTCCACCGCACGGCCGACCATCTTCGCGGCGAGCTCCTCGTTGGACTCGCTCGGGAGTGCTGTGCCGACGACCTTGCCGCGGCGGATGACGGTGATGCGGTCCGCGACCTTGCGGACCTCGCGCAGCTTGTGCGTGATGAAGACGATGGACGTGCCCGCCTTGCGCAGCTGGTCCATGATGACGATCAGCTCGTCGGTCTCCTGCGGCGTGAGCACGGCGGTTGGCTCATCCAGGACGAGGATCTTCGCGTCTCGCGAGAGCGCCTTGATGATCTCGACGCGCTGCTGCGCGCCGACGGGCAGGTGCTCGACCAGCGCATCCGGATCGATGTTGAAGCCGAACTGCGCCGAGAGGTCGCGAACCTTCTGGCGAGCGCTGTCGATGTCGAGGACACCCGCACCGTTCGCTGGCTCGTGGCCGAGCATGAGGTTCTCGGCCACCGTGAAGACGGGGATGAGCATGAAGTGCTGGTGGACCATGCCGATGCCGGAGGCCATTGCGTCGCCCGGCCCGGAGAAGTGCTGGACGGCGTCGTCCAGCAGGATCTCGCCCTCGTCGGCCTGGTACAGGCCGTAGAGCACGTTCATCAGGGTCGACTTGCCAGCACCGTTCTCGCCGAGGAGCGCATGGATCTCGCCCTCCTCGATCGTGAGGTTGATGTTGTCGTTGGCCGTGAAGGCACCAAATCGCTTGGTGATGCCTCGAAGCTCGAGTTTCATAGCGGTCCACTTCGCTGTGCGGTAGTGCGGGATACGGCCTGGTGGGCCGGTCGTGCTGGAGCCGGGACGGCGGGTGGCCGCCACCGGCTCGGATTGCATGCGTAGGCATGCTACGGGGCCGCCGCGAGTTGCGCGACGGCCCCGCATCCATGTTGTGCCCGGACGTCAGTCCAGACACCGGAGGGTCAGACCTTTGGTGAGGAAGGCGACAGTTCCGGGTACTTGCCGTCGATGACTTCCTGCTTCAGCGACTCGATCTCGTCGAGCGTGCCTTCCGGCAGCTCCGACTCGAAGGCGCCGAAGCCGGAGAGGCTGACGCCCTCGTTCTCGAGGACGCCCGTGTAGGTCGTGCCACCCTCGAAGGTGCCGTCGACGCTCTGGGAGATGGCGTCGAGAACGGTGACGTCGAGTCCCTTCATGATCGAGACGAGGATGATGTCCGCGTACTGCTCGTCGGCGATGGCGAGGTCGGAGTCGACGCCGAGGATGACGGCGTCCTGACCGCCTTCGCGGATCGCTTCTGCTGCGCCCTGGTAGAGGGGCCCGCCGACGGGGAGGATGACGTCCGCACCCTGGCTCAGGAAGCCGGTGGAGATCTCCTTGGCACGGGAGACGTTCGTGAAGTCATCGACGAACGAGCCCTGCTGCGAGTCGACGTCCCAGCCGATGACCTTGACGTCCTTGCCCTTGACCTCGTTGAAGTGCTTGACGCCGTTGGCGAAGCCGTCCATGAAGATCGTGACGGTCGGGATGGCCGCGCCGCCGTAGGTGGCGACGGTGCCCGTCTTCGAGTACGCGGCTGCTGCGTAGCCGGCGAGGAACGCGGCCTGCGCCGTGTCGTAGTTGAGCTCGAGCACGTTCGGGATGCCGAGGCCCTCGACGTCGACGATCGCGAAGTCGACCTCTGGGTTCGCCTCTGCTGCGGCAGCCGTCGCGTCGGCCAGCTTGAAGCCGACGGGGACGATGATGTTGCAGCCCTGGTCGACCATGGTCGTCAGGTTGGCCGCGTAGTCGTCCGGCGTCGCCGACTCTGCTTCGAGCACGCTGACTCCGAGCTCGGACTCCGCGTCCTCGAGACCGGTGTGCGCGAGCTGGTTGAAGGAGCGGTCGTCGAACCCGCCCTCGTCAGACACCATGCACGCGGTGAAGTCGGATGCACCTTCAGCTGGCGCGTCGCCCGCGTCCGGAGCTGGGGCACAACCGGCGAGCACGAGGGCTGCGACGCCCATGGTGCCAATTGCAGCGAAGCGCTGCTTCGAAGAGATAGCCACTCTCGATCCTCCTGAGTTGGATGTCCGTCGCACCGCAGAACGCGGATGCCGACGAAGCTGGTGATTGCCCGAGCATAGCCGTAGCCCGGCGTCACAATACGGCCGAGATCGGAATCGAAACCCGACCGTTGCACAGTTACGAGTGTGTTTCTCGGCGCGTCGGGCACCGATTCTCACGGGGTCGGAATTCTCCGAGCCGATCGGTCGGTGCGGGGTGCTGGATCGGGTCGCGAATCCGCTCAGTTCGCGCCCGTCGGCGACGACGGCGACTCGACGACGACGTCCCCCGCCACGATCTTGGCCTTCAGATCCTCGACCTCGGCCTTCAGCTCGGCGGGGATCTTCGAGTCCCAGTCGTGGAAGGAGGAGAGCCCGACTCCGTCGTTCCCGAGCGTGCCCACGTTGTTGCCCGGCTCGAAGGTGCCGTCGATGTCGGAGCCGATGACGCCGAGGATGGCCGGCTCCATCCGCTTCTCGACGGTCGTCACGAGCAGGGGGCGGTACTCCTCGCCGAGGAGCTCGTAGCCGTCGGAGTCGACCCAGATGATGCCGACGTCGCCGGCCGCGAGCGCTGCCGCGGCGGCGCCTTCACCGGCTTGGGCTGCGACAGGCATGATGATGTCCGCACCCTGCGAGATGAGCCCCTGCGCCGTCGTCTGCGCGGCGTTCGTGTTGGTGAAGTCGTCCGTGAACGAGCCCTGCTGCGTCTTCGGATCCCACCCGACGACACGCACCGACGCGCCCTTGGCGGTGTTGTACTGCTCGACGCCCGCCGCGAAGCCATCCATGAACACGGTCACGGGTGGCTGGTTGCCGCCGCCGAAGGTCCCGACGACGCCCGTCTGGCTGACGCCGGCCGCGAGGTACCCGGCGAGGAACGCGGCCTGCGCGGTGTCGTGCACGATCGAGGCCACGTTCGGCCCTTCGACGACTTCGTCGACGATCGAGTACGTGATGTCGGGATTCGCCTCGGCGGACGCCCTGGTCGCGTCGGCGAGCTCCCACCCGACCGTCACGATGTAGTCGCAGCCCTCACCGACCATGGTCTCGAGGTTCGTCTCGTAGTCGGCCTGCGACTGCGAGACGGTCTCGCGCATCTCCACGCCGTACTCCTCCTGCGCCGCCTCGAGCGACTCGAAGACGGCCTGGTTGAAGGAGCGGTCCTGGATGTTGCCGCTGTTCGCGACCATGCACGCGAGGTAGTCGCTGCCAGCGCCCGCCGCATCCGTCGAGCCCGGGGCGTCCGGCGGAGCCTGGCAGGCGGTCAGAGCGAGGGTGGCGACGGCGAGGGCACCGAAGGCGCCTGGGATGCGAGAGCGTGACATGCCGGAAGAGTAGTGGGCGCCGAGCCCAGACCGCTACGCGCGTGCACGGATCGTTGTGACCGTGCACGCGCGCAGAGAAGAAGGAGGCGGACTACAGGACTTCCGGGCGCCTCGACTCCTTGATCTCGGCGACCAGCTGCTTCACCTTCTGCGCGTTGGCCGCGGTCGTGACGAGCAGCGCATCCGGCGTATCGACCACGACGATGTCCTTGATGCCGGCGATGGCGACGACCCGGTCGGTGTGGTTGACGATGAGACCCGAGCCATCGACGACGACGACGTTGCTCTCGTCTCCGTGCACCGTCACCCCATTGCCGTTGGTGCTCTTGCGGAGTCGGCTCACCGCTGCGAAGTCACCCACGTCGTCCCACTGGAAGTAGCCGGGGATGACGGCGAGCTCACCACGCGCGGCGGCTGGCTCAGCCACCGTGTAGTCGATGGCGATCTTCTCGAGGCCAGGCCAGACGCGCGCCGTGACCTCGGCCTGCTGCTCGGTGCCCCAGGCATCCGCGATCTCGTTGATGCCAGCGGCCAGGGCCGGGTTCGACTCGGCGAGCGCCTCCATGAGGCGGTCGACGCGCGCGAAGAACATGCCGGCGTTCCACAGGTACTCGCCTGAGGCCAGGTAGCGACGCGCGGTCGCCTCCTTGGGCTTCTCGACGAACGCGTCGACCTTGCGGGCGCTCGGTGCGGCCGGGATCTTGAGGGGCTTGCCGGCGCGGATGTAGCCGAACGCCGTGGACGGCTCGATGGGCTGGATGCCGATCGTCACGATGACGCCGGCGTCGGCAGCCTCGACGGCCTCGCGGACTGCCGCGGCAAAGCGATCCGTCGCGCCGATGAGGTGGTCAGCGGCGAACGAGCCGATGATGGCGTCCGGCACACGACGCTGCAGGATCGCGGCAGCGAGTCCGATCGCCGCCGTCGATTCGCGACCCTCGCTCTCGAGGACGATGTTCTCCTCGATGAGCTCGGGAAGCTGCGCGCGCACCTCCTTCGCGTGCGCTTCACCCGTGACCACGAGCAGCCGGTCTTCAGCGCACAGCGGCGCGAGCCGGTCCCAGGTCGCCCTGAGCAGGGTCGAGCCGTTTCCGACGACGTCGTGGAGGAACTTCGGGGCTTCGGCCCGCGAGAGGGGCCAGAGTCGGGAACCGACGCCTCCCGCTGGGATCACGCCATAGAACCGATCGATCGCATCTGCCATGCGCAACACCATAGGGGAACACTGTCTCCTGCTGGTTTCGGCGTGACGAAGCTGTGGATATGTCGTCGGGAACACGTCGCCGGGAGTTCACCTCGACGCCACGCCGACCGCCTACCTTCGCATCATGCGCATCGCGGTCGTCACCGAGAGCTTCCTCCCCACTGTCAACGGCGTGACGAACAGCGTGTGCAAGGTGCTCGACCACCTCGCACTGCGCGGCCATGAGGCGATGATCATCACCCCGGCCGCCGGCTCGCCGAGCGAGTATCGCGGGTTTCGTGTCGTCGAGGTGCCGGCGCTCGACTACCGCCAGTTCCCCGTGGGCCTCCCTTCCCCAAGGGTGGACCGACTCCTCGCCGAGTTCGCGCCCGACATCGTGCACGCGGCGAGTCCCCTCTTTCTGGGATCGCAGGCGATCGCCGCCGCGAAGCGACGCGGCATCCCGAGCGTCGCCGTCTTCCAGACCGACGTCGCCGGGTACACGAAGCGCAACCGCCTGAGCGCCATGGAGGGCTTCGCCTGGTGGTTCATCCGCTGGCTGCACAACAACGCGGATCTGACCCTCGCGCCGTCGAGCGCGGCGCTCGGTGATCTGCGTCGCGCGAAGATCACCAACGCCACCCGCTGGGGTCGAGGCGTCGACCTCGAGACCTATCACCCGCGGAACAAGCACGAACAGGCCGTGCAGAACAGCCGCCGGCGGCTGGGCGCCGACTCCCGCACGATCATCGGCTACGTCGGTCGCCTCGCACCGGAGAAGCAGGTCGAGCGCCTCGCCTCGCTGCGCGGCCTCGATGGGGTGCAGCTCGTCGTCGTGGGCGATGGGCCTTCTGAACCGAGCATCCGCAAGGCACTGAAGGGCGTGCCCGTGCACTTCGCCGGCAGACTCGGTGGCCGCGACCTGGCTCTGGCCTACGCGAGCTTCGACGTCTTCGTGCACACGGGAACAGAGGAGACGTTCGGTCAGACCATCCAGGAGGCGCACGCGAGCGGCCTCCCCGTCGTGGCACCATACGCCGGTGGCCCGATCGACCTCGTCGAGCACGGCGTCGACGGCTTCCATTTCGATCCTGACCGAGCGGGCGACCTCGACCTCAGGGGCATGCTCGAGCAACTCGTCGATTCCCCGGGTCTTCGAGCGCGCATGGGCGAGGCCGGCCGACGGCGCGTGCTCTCCCGCTCGTGGACGAGCGTCTGCGACGAGCTCCTCGCGCACTACGCTTCCGTCATGGCGGATGCGCGGCAGCCGAGCGTTCTGCCCCACGCCTGAGCGTTCGGGCCCAGGCGCGGACGCCACCGCCGAATCATCACAAAGGAAGGTAAACCTTCCCAGCTGAGAAGCGCGGGAGGCGTAGTCTAGGCGGGTATCAACATGCCCAACGCAGTGTGGTTGGGGCCTGCCGCTCATCTTCACCTCCTCGGCGCAAGAGTCCTGAGCGGAAGAACGCAACGCGACAGAAGGGCAATCCCGTGTCAGCCGTACAGACACCAGCTCCGGCGGGCTCGACAGCCCCGAAGAAGTCAGCGAAGAAGCCGCATCGCGGCGGCACGCTGTACCGGGGGAACGAGGGCATGTGGTCCTGGGTTCTCCACCGCATCACCGGCGTCTCCATCTTCTTCTTCCTGATCGTGCACGTGCTCGACACGTCGCTCGTGCGCGTCAGCCCTGAGGCCTACAACGCGGCCATCCACACCTACCAGACGCCCATCATGGGCATCGGCGAGGTCGGACTCGTGGCAGCCATCTGCTACCACGCGTTCAATGGCATCCGCATCATCCTCATCGACTTCCTGCCGGGCGGCGCGAAGTACCAGAAGCTCATGTTCTGGATCGTCATCGGCCTGTGCGTCGTCACGATGATCGGCTTCACGCCCCGCCACCTCATCAACGTGTTCAGCCACTAGGAGGGAGCTGCCATGACTATCGAAACCATCGAGTACCCGCGCTCGGCAGCTGCCGCCAAGAACAGCACCAACTGGGAGCGCATCGGATGGGCGTTCATGCGCGTCTCCGGCGTGCTGCTCGTCATCCTGATCTTCGGCCACCTGTTCACGAACCTCATGGTCGGGCAGGGCGTCGCGGCGATCGACTTCGCCTTCGTCGCCGGCAAGATGGCCGACCCGTTCTGGGTCGTCTGGGACACGCTCATGCTCGTCCTCGCGTTCATCCACGGCGCCAACGGCATGCGCACGATCATCAACGACTACGTGTCGAAGGCCAGCACGCGCCGCGCCCTGCAGGTGACGCTGTTCATCGTCACGACGGTGCTCATCGTCCTGGGCCTCCTCGTGATCTACACGTTCGACCCGTGCCCCGCCAACGGCGCCGCCGAGAACCTGCCGAGCTTCTGCCCGGCCTAGCCGCGGCGTTCGGCCACACGACTTCCACCACCTGAGAAAGAAGAGCCACAGACATATGGCAGAGAAGCTCGCTCCGACGCGCACCGTCGACGGCGTCCACTACCACCAGCACGAGATCGTCATCGTCGGCGCTGGTGGCGCAGGGATGCGCGCGGCCATCGAGGCCGCCCAGGGCGCAGACACGGCTGTCGTCACGAAGCTCTACCCGACTCGCTCGCACACCGGTGCGGCCCAGGGCGGCATGGCCGCGGCCCTCGCGAACGTCGAGGACGACAACTGGGAGTGGCACACCTACGACACCGTCAAGGGCGGCGACTACATCGTCGACCAGGACTCTGCCGAGATCCTCGCGAAGGAAGCCATCGAGGCGGTCATCGACCTGGAGAACATGGGCCTCCCCTTCAACCGCACGCCAGAGGGCAAGATCGACCAGCGCCGCTTCGGTGGCCACACGCGCGACCACGGCAAGGCGCCGGTTCGCCGCGCCTGCTACGCGGCCGACCGCACCGGCCACATGATCCTCCAGACGCTGTACCAGAACTGCGTCAAGCACAACGTGAAGTTCTTCAACGAGTTCTACGCGCTCGACATCGTCATGACCGAGGTCGACGGCCAGGAGGTCCCCGCGGCCATCGTGGCGCTCGAACTCAAGACAGGCGAGCTGCACGTCTTCCAGGGGAAGGCCTTCATCTTCGCGACGGGCGGCTTCGGCAAGGTCTTCAAGACGACGTCGAACGCGCACACGCTCACGGGCGACGGCATGGGCATCGTCTGGCGCCGTGGCCTCCCGCTCGAGGACATGGAGTTCTACCAGTTCCACCCCACCGGTCTTGCCGGCCTCGGCATCCTCCTCACCGAGGGCGCACGCGGCGAGGGCGCGATCCTCCGCAACGCCTCCGGCGAGCGCTTCATGGAGCGCTACGCGCCCACCATCAAGGACCTCGCACCCCGCGACATCGTCGCCCGCTCCATGGTGCAGGAAGTCCTCGACGGTCGCGGCGCCGGCCCGCACAAGGACTACGTCTACCTCGACTGCACCCACCTCGGTGCCGAGGTCCTCGAGACGAAGCTGCCCGACATCACCGAGTTCGCGCGCACCTACCTCGGCGTCGACCCGGTCACCGAGCCCGTGCCCGTCTACCCGACCGCGCACTACGCGATGGGCGGCATTCCCACGAACAACGCCGGTGAGGTGCTCTCCGACAACGAGACCGTCATCCCCGGCCTGTATGCAGCCGGCGAATGCGCCTGCGTCTCGGTGCATGGCTCGAACCGACTCGGCACCAACTCGCTGCTCGACATCAACGTCTTCGGCAAGCGAAGCGGCCGCAACGCCGTCGAGTACGTCAAGACCGCGGAGTTCGCTCCCCTGCCCGACGACGCCGCCGCGTTCGTGAAGAGCATGGTCGACGACCTCCAGGCATCTACCGGCACCGAGTCCGTCGCCGGCCTCCGCCGCGAGCTGCAGGAGACGATGGACAAGAACGCCCAGGTCTTCCGCACGTCGGAGACACTGACCGAGGCGACCAAGGTCATCCACTCGCTGCGCGAGCGGTACACGCAGATCGCCGTCTTCGACAAGGGCAAGCGCTACAACACGGAGCTCCTCGAAGGCATCGAGCTCGGCTTCCTGCTCGACCTCGCCGAGGTGCTCGTCTACTGCGCACTCAACCGTGAGGAAAGCCGTGGCGGCCACATGCGCGACGACTTCCCGAAGCGCGACGACGTCAACTGGATGCACCACACCATGGCGTACCTCACCGGCGACCGGAAGTCCCCCGACCCCGCCGACCACATCCGACTCGACAAGAAGCCCGTGCGCGTGACGCGCTACGAGCCGACCGAGCGCAAGTACTAGGAAGGGCGGAACGAATGACTGCTGCAACAACTGAAGCCCCCGAGGCGGCCATCGAGGCTCCCAAGCCGTTCACGGTGACGCTCAACGTCCGCCGCTACAGCCCCGAGACGGACACCGAGCCGTACTGGGAGGCGTTCGACGTCGAGATGTACCCGACCGACCGCATCCTCGACGCGCTGCACCGCATCAAGTGGGACCAGGACGGCTCGCTCGCGTTCCGCCGCTCCTGCGCGCACGGCATCTGCGGTTCCGATGCCATGCGCATCAACGGCCGCAACCGCCTCGCCTGCAAGACGCTCGTCAAGGACCTCGACATCTCGAAGCCCATCTACGTCGAGGCCATCAAGGGGCTCCCCCTCGAGAAGGACCTCATCGTCGACATGGAGCCGTTCTTCGAGGCGTACCGCGAGGTCCAGCCCTTCCTGAAGGCACAGGCTGAGCCCGAGAAGGGCAAGGAGCGCTTCCAGTCGATCGCCGACCGCGAGCGCTTCGACGACACCACCAAGTGCATCCTGTGCGCCGCGTGCACCACGTCGTGCCCCGTCTTCTGGACCGACGGCCAGTACTTCGGACCCGCCGCGATCGTCAACGCGCACCGCTTCATCTTCGACTCCCGTGACGAAGACGCGAAGGTCCGCCTCGACATCCTCAACGACCGTGAGGGCGTGTGGCGCTGCCGCACCACCTTCAACTGCACCGAGGCCTGCCCCCGTGGCATCCAGGTGACCAAGGCCATCGCCGAGGTCAAGCAGGCGATGCTCAAGGGCCGCGTCTAGCGGTCCAGCGACCGCACGCGAAGAGGGGCAGCCGAGATCGGCTGCCCCTCTTCGCGTCTCCACTCGTCACGCCTCACCGCGTCCCCCGAATGCGACTCCGGCTCCGGAGCGCGCGCCCTCCCCCTCGACTCGCCGCCCCCGCCTAGCCTGCTCCTATGACCACTCCCGGCTCACCCCACGAGACCAGCGTCGTCAAGGCGCAGACGGCCCCGGATGCGAGGGATCCGCGCAAGCCGGAAGGGCTCAAACCGGTTCTCGGTCCGGCATGGCGCTACATCCTGGCGCGCGCCGTCCGCGAGTTCCTGCGCGACAAGAGCACGGTGCTCGCCGCCGCGCTCACGTTCTACATGCTGCTCGGGGTCTTCCCCGCCCTACTGGCGCTCATGTCCGTCATCGGCCTCTTCGGTCTGACGGAGGAGGCGGTGTCGTTCATCGACGAGATGTCGACCTACCTGACCGATCCGACCTTCGCCGAGACGCTGCGGAACACGGTCGAGCAGCTCGGCGAGTCCAGCGGCGCAGGAACTGCGTTCGTGGTCGGTCTGCTCGGTGCCCTCTGGTCGGCGTCCGGGTACGTGAACTGCTTCTCGCACGCCATGAACACGGTCTACGAGATCGACGAGGGTCGCCCGTTCTCGAAGCTCCGCCCGATCATGATGATCTGGACGATCGTCCTCCTCGTGCTCATGCTGCTGATCTTCGGGATCCTGGCGCTGTCCGGGCCCGTGGCCGCGGCGGTCGGCGGTCTCATCGGCCTCGGTGACGCATCGCTCACGGTCTGGAGCTTCGCCCGCTGGCCCATCGTCCTCGTCGTCGTGATCGTGATGATCGCGGTGCTCTTCTACGGAACGCCCAACGTGAGGCTGCCGAAGTTCAAGTGGATGACGCTCGGCGCGTTCATCGCACTGGTCGTGACGGTCGTCGCGAGTGGCGGCTTCTTCTTCTACGTCGCGAACTTCAGCAGCTACGAGCGGCTGTACGGCGGCGTCGCCGGTGTCATCATCGCCCTGCTCTGGCTGTCGATCGTCAACCTCGCACTCCTCTTCGGCGCGCAATGCGACGCGGAGATCGAGCGGGTGCGGGAGCTGCGCGGGGGCATCGAGGCTGAGCAGAGCATTCAGCTGCCGCCCCGCGACACGAAGGCGAGCGCGAAGCGGCTCGAGCAGATCGACAGGGACATCGCGAAGGGTCGCGAGCTGCGGAACGGCGTGGGGCTCGACTGAGGTGCCCGCGCCGGGATGCCCGCTCGCCCCGGTCGTGCTGAGGTTCACGACTTAGACTCGTCCGGTGCCCATCACTCGCACGCTCATCGACACCGCCGACCGCTGGCCCACCCGCACCGCGCTGGCCGGTGACGGCGAGCGCTTCACCTACGGCGAGCTGTCGAGCTCCAGCACCCAGGTGCGGGCAGGTGTCGAGACGCTGCTCGGCTCGTCGGAGCCGGCCGCGAGCGGTGCGTCCGCCGCCGAGACAGGGGGCGTGCCGATCGTGGCGCTCTCCTTGTCACGCGCCATCGACGCTGCCCGCCTGCTGACGGGAGTCATCAGCTTCCGCGGAGTCGCCACCGTGCTCGACCCGCTCTGGCCGCTCGAGCACCGCCTCGAGATCCTGCGCCGAGTCGAACCGGCGCTCGTCATCACCGACGACCCGGAGTTCGCCGAGCAGCTGGACGCCGCAGCCTGGGGTGGGACGGTGACGTCGCTGGCGTCGTTCGACCTAGCCGCCGCGGAGGCGCTCGCCAGGCGAGGCGAGGCGGCACCTGGCCCCGAGGTCAGGCCGCGGGACGAGCCCTTCCTGCTGCTGTTCACCTCGGGCACCACCGACCTCCCCAAGGGGTTCCTCCGCACGCGCGGCAGCTGGGACCACAACGTCGACATCAGCCGCCGCTACCTCGGCACCGCCGACGGCCGCTCGACGATCGCGCCCGGCCCACTCTCGTACAGCCTCACGCTGTACGCGCTCGTCGAGGTGCTCGGGACTGGTGGTTCGCTCCACCTGCAGAGCACGTTCGATGCGCGAGCGGTTGCGCGCACCATCGCGGAAGAGCGCATCGAGCGATTCGTCGGTGTGCCCGCCATGCTGCCTGCCCTCCTCCAGGCGGCACGCCGGACCGAGCTGTCGCTCGACTCGCTCGTTGAGGTCATCACCGGCGGGGCCAACCAGCCCGCGCACATCCGCAGCGGCTTCGAGGAGGCCGTCCCAACGGCTCACCTGCGCAGCTACTACGGGGCCTCCGAGATCGGGTTCATCGGGTACAGCGACGAGGGCGACGGCACGAACCTCGCCCCATTCGCCGGCGTCGAGGTGAGCGTGCGCGACGACGCTGGGGCGGACGTGCCAGCCGGTGAGACCGGCACGCTGCACATCCGCGTGGGGTCAGCCGTCGAGCGATACCTCGCTGCAACGAGCGCAGACCGCATCACCGATACCGAGGGGTGGGCGAGCGTCAACGACCTCGCGTCGTTCGCGGACGGGCGCATCCAGCTGCTCGGCCGCGCCGGTGACGTCGCCGTCTCCGGCGGGCACAAGGTGTCGCTCCCCCAGGTCGAGCGCACCCTGGCCTCGCTGCCGGGTTGCGAGCAGTGCTGCGCCGTCGCGCTGCCGGACGACACGCTCGGCTCGCTCGTGGCGGTCGTGATCGAGGGTGACGCGGATGCGCTCCCCAGCAAGGCGCGGATGCTCGGCCACCTGCGGGCGCGCCTCGCGCCACAGTTCGTGCCCCACCGCCTCTATCGCGCATCCCTGCTGCCACGAACGGCAGGTGGCAAGATCCGCCGCTCGGCCGTCCTCGACCTCGTCACCGCAGGCGACGCGGGGCGGCTGTGAGACGCGCCGTCGTGACCGCCGTCGGTGCGGTCGCCCCGAACGGGCTCGATGTTCCGAGCATCTGGTCGTCGCTGCTCGCGGGCCGCAGCGGCATCCGACGGATCGAGAGCGTTGATGTCGCCGACCTCGCCGTGCGAGTCGCGGGCGAGGTGCGCGGCTTCGTCGCAGCCGACCACCTCCCCAAGCGGGACATCGCCCGCCTCGATCGGCACGCGCACTACGCGGTGGCCGCCGCCGACGAAGCCATGCGCTCGACGGGCATCACGCCAGGGTCGCTGCCATTCGACTCGGCCAGGTTCGCGGCGACCATCGCGACCGGCTCCGGTCCCGTCTCGCTCACCCAGGACGCCGCGCGCATCCTCGACAGCTCCGGGCCTCGCCGCGTGCCACCAGGCGTCGTCGTGTACGGCGGCCCGGACGCAGCCGCCGCGTACCTGAGTGAACGGTATGGCGCGCGCGGCGCCACCGCCGGGCTCTCCGCGACCTGCGCGAGCGGCACCGTCGCCCTCGGCGAGGCGATGCGCACCATCAGGCACGGGTACGCCGACGCCGTGCTCGTCGTCGCAGCGGACGACTGCCTCAACCGCGTCAACCTCGCCGTCAACGCCACCCTCGGCGCCCTCGCGCTCGGGCACGACGATGCCCCGGAAACTGCCAGCCGCCCCTTCGACCGCGGCAGGCACGGATTCGTGATGTCGGCGGGTGCGGCCGCGCTGCTCGTCGAGTCAGAAGACAGCGCACTCGCGCGCGGTGCCGACATCCTCGCGGAGATCGCCGGATACGGCGCGACATCGGATGCGTACCATCCGACGGCTCCACGACCCGACGGCAGCGGAGCACTCGCCGCCATGCGCGCCGCCCTGGACGACGCAAGCCTCGACGCGAGCGGGCTCGACCACGTCAACGCGCACGGCACGAGCACGCCGCTCAACGACGCCATGGAGACCGCCGCGCTTCGCGAGCTCCTCGGCGCACGCCTGGGCGAGGTTCCCGTGACCGCGAACAAGTCCGCCACGGGCCACCTGCTGGGCGCCGCGGGGGCCCTCGAGGCGGTCATCTCGCTACTCACGATGCGCGACTCCGTGATCCCGCCGACCCTCAACCTCGACGACCCGGAGTACCCGGACCTGGACCTCGTCGCGCACGAGGCGCGCCCCTCCCGCATCCGCACCGTGCTGTCGAACTCGTTCGGCTTCGGCGGGCACAACGCGTCGCTGCTGCTGCGCGAGTTCAGCGCCTGACCGCCGCGCCGAGCCCACGGCTCCACTCCCCGCCGACCGCGCGCCCGCACGTGCGCCCACGCGCCCGCCCGCACGCTCGCCCGCGAACGCTCCCAGCCCGCCCGCGAACGCTGCCAGCCATCTGGTCCGAATGACGCCCCGAGAAGGGCGCATCGACTGGCGGTGATCGCCTCAGCGAAGGCCGTCTGGGCCATTCGCCTGGCAGCGATCCGCGGCGGTGACCCTGCTCGCTAGAAGGCCGGCGGGACGTCCAGCGACTCGAGGGTCTCCCGAACCTCGTCGCTCGTGAACGCCTTCTCGAGTGCCGTGATCTCCGGAGTGCCGAGCTTGTCCTCGCGTGTCACGAGCGTCACCGCGAACTGCTCATCCTGCTCGACGGCGAGCCCGTTGTCGACGGGCGTCAACCCGAGCTGCCGCGCGAACGACGGCAGGTTGAAGACCGCGTCCGCCTCCTCGTAGGCCGTGTTGAGCTGCAGCAGGTCGACCTGCGTGATCGCAAGCTCGCGCGGGTTCTCGATGATGTCCGTCACCTTGGCCGTGAAGCGGTCGACGCCCTCGTCGAGGGTGATGATGCCGCCATCGGCAAGCAGCTGCAACGCGCGTCCAGCGTTCGCGCCGTCGTTGGGGATGACGACGCTGCCACCCTGCGGCAGCTCGTCAAGCGAAGACAAGGTCTTCGAGTAGAACGCGACGACCGTCGAGTAGATCGGCGTGACGCCCGCGAGCGACGCATCGTTCTTGGTGTTGAACTCCTCCATGAACGGCACGAACTGCACGAAGTTCGCGTCGATCTCCCCGTTCTCGACGAGGACGTTCGGCTGCACGTAGTCGGAGACTGGGACGAGCTCGATCTCGTAGCCGTCCTCGATGGCCTCGGCCGCCGCCTCCACGACATCCGTCATCGGGGTGACCGTCGCCGCCACCTTGATGGTGACGACGTCGCCACCGCCGCTCGCCCCGCCGGCGGTCGGCGCGCATCCGGCGGCGAGGAGGGCGAGGGATCCGACGGCAAGCGCGGCCCCGATCGTGCGGAGTCGAAGTGTCATAGCTGGTGGTTCCTTTTCGGTGCGTTCGAGGGCTGGATGCGGGGGGGCGGGATGCGGTCAGCGCCGGTCGAGCGCCACCGAGAGCCGGTGGCCGCCGGTCTGCAGCAGCTGGACGCACACGATGACGATCACGATGGTCGTGTACATGAGCGGGTAGTCGTACTCCTGGTATCCGAACCGGAGGGCGAAGTCGCCGAGGCCGCCGCCGCCGACGACGCCGAGCACCGTCGAGTAGGAGAGCAGGCTGATCGCGGCGGAGGTGAGCGCGTAGACGAGTCCGCTGCGCGCTTCGACGAAGAGGAACCGGGTGACGATCTGCCCGGTGTCGGCCCCCATCGACCTCGCCGCGTGCAGCACGCCGGACGGCACCTCGAGCAGGATCTGCTCGACGAGCCTCGCGTAGATCGCGACGCCGACGAAGCACAGCGGGAACGTCGCGGCCTGCGTGCCGAACGTCGTGCCGAACACGAGGCGGGTGAGTGGGATGAGGAAGACCACGAAGAGCAGGAACGGGAACGAGCGCACGACGGTCACGTAGAGGTTCGCTGCGCGCCAGATGACGCGGTTCTCGCGCACCCCGCCGGGGCGGGTCAGGAAGATGACCACGCCGAGCGGCAGCCCGAGCACGATCGCAGCCGCGAGGGAGAAGACGAGCATGTAGCCCGTCTCGCCGAGCGCCTGCCAGATGGCGTCGGCGTTGGCGGTGAGAGAGGTCACGATGCTGTCGAGGAGCTCCATCACGAACCGAGCACCCGCTTGGCGTGCTCGACGTACGAGCCGCGGTCGTCCCGAGCGCTGTGCTCCACCGTCACGATGCCCTGCAGCCGCCCCTTGTCGAGAATGGCGGCGCGGTCGCAGATCGCCTTGACGGCGGCGAGCTCGTGCGTGACGAGCGCGATGGTCGTGCCGAAGTCGTCCCTGGTGGAGGCGAGCAGCCGCAGGATGTCGCTTGTCGTGCGCTCGTCGAGCGCGGACGTGGGCTCGTCGCAGAGCAGCAGCGGGGGCCTCGTCACGAGGGCCCGAGCGATGGCGACCCGCTGCTTCTGCCCGCCGGAGAGCTGGGCTGGATAGGCGCTGCCGCGGTCGCTGAGACCCACGTAGTCGAGCAGCTCATCGACGAACGCGGGCTCGCGGCGCCGTTGGAGCCGAAGCGGGAGCTCCACGTTCTGCCGAGCCGTGCGGTTCGCGAGCAGGTTGAAGCTCTGGAACACCATGCCGATGCGGCGGCGCAGAGCCCGGCGCTCTCGTTCGCGCATCCCGGACGGGTCGGCGCCCTCGATGAGCACCCGACCCGCGCTCGGCGTCTCGTCGGCGTCGAGCAGCCGCAGCAGCGTCGACTTGCCGGCACCCGACTCCCCCACGATGCCGATGATCTCACCGCGGTGCAGCTCGAGGTCGATGCCGTCGAGCGCAGGCGCGCCGGCCCCGTACCGCACCGTGACGCGTTGGAGAGCGGCCACGGGGCCGAGTTCAGGCATGCGCATCCCGTCGTTTTTTGGATTGTGTGCAACTATACGCGAACCGCGCTCGCCGTGCCGATCGAGGGTGGACACTCGCGATCGAGCGTCCACCCTCGACTCGGGATGGCTTCCTCGCTTCCGGATGGGTTGCAACCCATCCCGACGCGCGTGGCCCATCCCGAGACCACGGGTAGTGAGCCCGCCGCAGCTGGCGCAGAGAATGAGCGCACAGCAGAGCGGGGTGCGTCCGGAAGGTTCCGGATGCACCCCGCTGGGGATCTGGTCAGCCGGGCGGAGATCCGCTCGGCTTCAGAACGAGTGGCTAGACCTCGACGACGGGCACGGCCGTCGTGATGACGCCGCGCGTCGCGAGCGCGTCGACGACGCGGCCCTTCGCGCCCTCCGCGGACTTCGCGAAGATCGCGAGGTGCGCGATCTCCTTCGCCTGCTCGAGCGTGACGCGCTTGAGCGCCGCGCGGACCTCGACGAACGCGGGAGGCGCCATCGAGAGAGAGCGCACGCCGAGCCCGACGAGCACGATCGCGAGGTTCGGGTCGGCCGCAGCCTCGCCGCACACGCCGACATTCTTCTGGTGGTGCTCGCCCGCGTCGCCGATGCGCTCGATGAGTCGAAGCACGGCCGGGTGCCACGGGTCCTGGAACGCGGCGACGCTGCCAAGCAGGCGGTCCGCGGCCAGCGTGTACTGCGTCAGGTCGTTGGTGCCGACAGAGACGAAGTCGCTCGTCTCGAGGATCTGCTCGGCCAGGAGCGCGGCAGAGGGAACCTCGATCATGCTTCCGGCCGTCATGAGGCCGTACTCGCGGGCGAGCGACGTGAAGTGCTCGCTCTCGTGCGCGTCGGAGACCATCGGGGCCATGACCCAGACCTTCGCCTCGGTCGCGGCCTGAGCGTTGGCGAGCGCCTGGAGCTGATCGCGGAGGATCTGCTCCTTCTTCATGAGCACGCGGATGCCGCGGAGTCCGAGAGCCGGGTTCGGCTCGTCGGCCTCGGTGAGGAACGCGAGGGGCTTGTCGGCCCCGGCGTCGAGGACGCGCACGACGACCTTCTTGCCAGGGAAGTGGGCGAGCGCGGCCGTGTAGTCAGCCGTCTGCTTCTCCACCGTCGGCGCGGTGTCGCTGTCGAGGAAGAGGAACTCGGTGCGGAAGAGGCCGACGCCCTCGGCGCCGAGAGCGGCTGCGCGCTCCGCATCCGCCGGCTTGCCGATGTTGGCGAGGATCTGCACGGGTGTGCCGTCTGCGAGCTCACCCGGCTCGACCGGGGCGGCCTTCATCGCCGCGACGCGGTCGATCTCGGCCTGCGCCTCAGCGATGCGCTCCGCACTGGGCTCGGTGATGACCTGCCCCTTGGCCGCATCGACGACGATCGTCATGCCGTCGAGCAGGCTGTCGGCTTCCTTGACGGCGACGACGGCGGGGAGGCCCTTCTCGGCCGCGAGGATGCCCGTGTGCGCCTTCGGGCTGCCGTCGCGAGTGACGAGCGCGAGCACCTTCGACAGGTCGAGCTTCGCCGTATCGGCAGGCGCGAGGTCGTGCGCGACGAGGATGAACGGGGTGTCGCTCGAGGGCACCTCGGGGGCGGGGACGCCGCGGAGCAGCGCGATGACGCGCTGCGAGACATCACCGAGGTCGGTGGCCCGCTCAGCGAGGTAGCCGCCGAGGCTCTTCAGCATCTCGGCGAAGGAGGAGAAGGATTCGAAGACGGCGCGCTCGGCGGTCTTGCCGGCTTCGGTGGCCGACTTGATGCTGTCTGCGAGCGACGGGTCCGCAGCCATCATGGCCTGCGACTCGAGCACGTTCTTCGCGGCGCCGTCGACCGTCGCCGCGCGAGCGGTGAGGGCCTCGCCGGTTTCACGGAGTGCCTCGATCGCTCGCTCGTACTCGGTCGCGGCGTCGCCAGTGGCGCGCTCGTCGGCCGGCTCGGGGAGCGGATCAGGCATGCGCAGGACTTCACCGAAAGCGACGCCGGTCCCGACGCCAAACCCCGTGTATTTCATAGCAACTCCTTCGTGCTGGTAACTCAGACAGCGTATCGGCACAGCAACGTAGGCTTCGACCGTGACCGAGCAAAACTCAGGCAAGAGTTCGCGCAGTTCCACGTTCGCGCCGCCGTTTCCGAAGTTCCCCCCGGAGGCGCCGTTCGGCGAGCGCATGAAAGCGCTGATCGCCTGGGCTCAAGCTACTCGCCCTGCCCGAGTCTTCGCTCATTTCGGGGCAAGAAGCGCCTCGGTACTCGCTGGCGGCATGGCCTATTCCGCTATCTTCTCCATCTTCGCGGGTATCTGGCTCCTCTTCTCTGTCGCGGGCATCTTCCTCGCGACCAGTCCGGAGCTGCGCGACGGGCTCATCGGAGTGCTCAATTCCTCGCTTCCGGGCCTGATCGGCGAAGACGGCGCCATCGACCCGAGCCTGCTCGAGAACACCGGCGCATTCGGCTGGGCGAGCGCCATCGCACTGGTCGGTACCCTCGGCACCGCGCTCGGCTGGCTCGCCCAGGCGCGCACGGGCATCCGCACGATCTTCGACGTGCCCGTCGCCACGAAGCGCAACTTCGTCGTGCAGAAGCTCATCGACCTGGGCTTCCTCCTGGCGTTCGCGATCGCGCTCGCCATCTCGGCGGCGCTCACCGTGCTCTCCTCCACGTTCCTGTCGTCGCTGCTCGAGACCGTGGGCATCGACGAGTCGAGCGGCTTCGCGCTGGTCGTCATCCGCATCGTGACGGTGCTGATCCTCCTCGCATTCGACACCGTCGTCCTCGCCGGCATCCTGCGCATCCTCGCCGGCCTGCGCATCCCGACCCGTTCCCTGTTCTTCGCCGCGTTCCTCGGGGCGATCATCATCGGCGTCCTGAAGCAGATCTCGACCGCGCTCATCGGCGGTGCGACGAGCAACCCGCTCGTCGCCTCCTTCGCGGTCCTCCTGGGCCTCATGATCTTCCTCAACCTGCTCTGCACGGTGCTGCTGCTCACCGCCTCGTGGGTCAAGGTGACGATGGATGACATCGGAGCGTCTCCGAGGCTCCTCACCGCGAAGGAAGCCAGGGAGGAGTCGACCGACACCATCCTGCGCGCCGAGCGTCAGAAGATCGCGACCGAGGTCATCGAGGCGAGGGAGCGCCTCAACGCGGCGCCGCGCTTCTTCCGCTGGAAGGCGATGGCCGAGTACCGCTCCCTGCTGCGCGAGCAGCGTCGCGTCGAGGCCGAGGCCCAGCGTCGCCGCTTCGAGGGCGGACGCGTCTAGCGTCGGTCGCAGCGACAGCGCCCGGGACCCCGTGTCGGTGGTCGCGTCTAGACTCGAACCCATGCCAAAGACCATTCGCATCGCGTCAGTGAACGTCAACGGAGTCCGTGCCGCCTACAAGAAGGGCATGGGCGAGTGGCTCGCTGAGCGCGACGTCGACATCCTCGCGCTGCAGGAGGTGCGTGCACCCACCGACGAGCTGCACAAGCTCATCGACACGGCCGACTGGGAGCTGCACGACCACCTGGCCACCGCGAAGGGGCGAGCCGGTGTCGCGATCGCATCGCGCATCCCGATCCGCGAGGTCCGCACCGACCTCGGGGCGGACGACTTCGACTCGGCCGGCCGCTGGCTCGAGGCCGACTTCGACATCGACGGCACTCCGCTGACCGTCGTGAGCTGCTACGTGAACTCGGGCGAGGCAGACACGCCGAAGCAGGACGAGAAGTGGAAGTTCCTCGACGCCATGAGCGCGAGACTCCCTGAGCTGCAGGCGCACAGCTCGCACTCGCTCGTCGTCGGCGACCTCAATGTCGGGCACACGAAGCTCGACATCAAGAACTGGAAGGGCAACGTGAAGCGCGCGGGCTTCCTGCCGCGCGAGCGCGCCTACTTCGACCGCATCTTCGGGGAGAGCGGTGCCAGCGTCGAGGGTGCGGACGGCTCCACCGGCACCGGGCTCGGCTTCGTGGATGTGGGCCGCCGCCTCTCCGGCGAGGTCGAGGGCCCGTACACGTGGTGGTCGCAGCGCGGCCAGGCCTTCGACAACGACACGGGCTGGCGCATCGACTACCACGTCGCCACCCCTGACCTCGCGCAGCGGGCCGCCACCTACGCCGTCGACCGTGCGGCGAGCTACGACACTCGCTGGTCGGACCACGCGCCTGTCGTCGTCGACTACACGTTCTGAAGCACCTTCACACTCGCGTCACCAACCGCACGACCCCGAGGAACAACAGATGACCAAGCCCGTGCTCTTCTCCGGCATGCAGCCCTCAGCCGACTCGCTCCACCTCGGCAACTTCGTGGGCGCGCTCAGCAACTGGGTGCCCATGCAGGAGGACCACACGGCCATCTACTGCGTCGTCGACCAGCACGCCATCACGGTGCCGTTCGAGCCGGCGTCTCTGCTCGAACGCACCCGGGTGACGGCGGCGCAGTACATCGCGGCCGGGATCGACCCCGAGCGTTCGATCCTCTTCGTGCAGTCTGCCGTCCCCGCGCACGCGCAGCTGCAGTGGGTGCTCTCCACGATCACCGGCTTCGGCGAGGCAAGCCGCATGACGCAGTTCAAGGACAAGTCGCAGCGGTACGGCACCGACACGACCACCGTCGGCCTCTTCACCTACCCCGTCCTCATGGCTGCCGACATCCTCCTGTACCAGGCCGCCTCGGTGCCGGTCGGAGAAGACCAGCGCCAGCACATCGAGCTGACGCGCAACCTGGCGGAGCGCTTCAACAGCCGCTTCGGGACCACCTTCGTGGTTCCGGAACCGCACATCATGAAAGAGACCGCGAAGGTCTATGACCTGCAGAACCCGACGGCGAAGATGTCCAAGTCGGCCGAGTCCGACGCCGGACTCCTGCGGCTCCTCGACGATGAGAAGGTCACGCGCAAGAAGATCATGCGCGCCGTGACCGACGCCGACGGTGAGATCCGCTTCGACCGCGAGGCCAAGCCCGGCGTCTCCAACCTCCTCACGATCGCCTCGGTCCTCTCCGGATCGACGATCGACGACGTCGCCGCCCAATACGCTGGTGGTGGGTACGGCGACTTGAAGAAGGGACTCGCGGAGCTGGTGGAGTCGACGTTCGCGCCCATCCGCGAGCGCACCAACGAGCTCCTCGCCGACCCGGCCGAACTCGACCGCATCCTCGCCCGAGGCGCTGAGCGCGCCAACGAACTCGCAGTCAGCACGCTCGATCAGGTCTACGAGCGGGTCGGGTTCCCCAAGCCGATCCGCTGAGCCTCCTCCCCCGCCGGCCTCTGGATCGTGGGCTGTGCACAGCCCACGAGGTCGCATCATTTCCGGCTCCTCCCCGCGCTAGGATGACGCAATGCCCGAAACGCTCGTCATCATCCCCACCTACAACGAACGCGAGAACGTCCGCTCCATCGTGGACCGCGTTCTTGGTGCCGACTCGCGCATCCATGTGCTGGTCGTCGACGACAACAGCCCGGACGGCACCGGCGATATGGCCGACGAGATGGCCGCGGCGGATGAGCGCGTCAGCGTGCTGCATCGCGCAGGCAAGCTCGGGCTGGGCACTGCCTACCTCGAGGGCTTCGCCATCGCAGCCGAGCGCGGGTACACCTACGTGTTCGAGTTCGACGCCGACGGATCGCACCCGCCGGAGCGGCTGCCCGAGATGATCGACGCCCTCGACGCCGGCGCTGGCCTCGTCATCGGCACACGCTGGATGCCGGGCGGACGCACCGAGAACTGGCCACTGCAGCGCCAGATCCTCTCCCGGGGAGCGTCGATCTACGCGCGCGTGCTGCTGCAGAGCAAGATCCGCGACATCACGGCCGGCTACCGCGGCTACCGCGTCGCCCTCCTCCAGGGCTTCGACCTCACCCGCATCAAGAGCGCGGGCTACTGCTTCCAGATCGAGATGGCCTGGCTCTTCGAACGATCCGGCATCCGCGTGAGCGAGGTGCCGATCACGTTCGTCGAACGCCAGGAAGGCGCCTCCAAGATGTCGAGCGACATCATCGTCGAGGCAGTCTGGCGCGTGTTCGCGTGGGGCCTCGGCTACCGACTCGGCGCATTCTCGCGTCGAGCCGCTCGGTAGAACGAAAGCGACCCCATGAGCGATTCCCCAGCGTCCATCACCTTCGAGGCGGAGACCTCGATCCCCACCAGGCACGGCGTGCTCCGCTTCCGCGCCTACACCGATGACGCGAACGGACAGCTGCACCTCGCCATCATCTCCGGCGAGCCGGAGAACGGCGCCATCGTCCGAGTGCATTCCGAGTGCCTCACCGGGGAAGCCTTCGGCTCGCTGAAGTGCGAGTGCGGACCACAGCTCGACGCCTCCCTCGAGGCCATCGGCCGAGACGGCGGCATTGTCCTGTACCTGCGCGGCCACGAGGGTCGAGGCATCGGCCTCCTCAACAAGCTCCGCGCCTACGCCCTCCAGGAGCAGGGGCTCGACACGGTGGATGCGAACCTCGCGCTTGGCCTGCCCGCCGACAGCCGTGCCTACACGGCCGCCGCGCAGATGCTCGACGACCTCGAGATCTCCCGCATCCGCCTGCTCACGAACAACCCGGCGAAGGCTGAGGCGCTCGAGGCCCACGGCATCACCGTCGAGGAGCGCGTGCCCCTCGAGGTCGGCCGTGAGGATGCGAACCTGGCGTACCTCACGACCAAGGTCCAGCGCATGGGGCACATCATGAGCGAGCTCCCGCAGCTTCCGGGTGACGACGCAGCGAGCTGAGCTGCGCCACGCCGTCGCGGCCAGGCCACCGCGCTGGGTAGGGGGCCAGCGAAAGCGACGAATGCGGTGTAACCTCTTCTCGGCCGGAAGCCACAAGCATCCGGTCGAACTCGCGTCAGCAGACCTGCAATCAACCGGGCCGGGCGCGTTCCATCCACCGCTGCTCTGAGTTCCTGCACCGCGCAACCCGCACCGAAACCGCGTCTCACCAGCGAGCCAGCTGTCTCAGGAGCAACGTGTCATCCCCCAGCAAGACCACGCCAGGTGCATCGGCCGAGGAGTTCGAGGTCAAGAACTCCCGCGGGAAGGTCCTCACCGCGAGCCTCGTCGGAACTTCCATCGAGTTCTACGACTTCTACATCTACGCGACCGCGGCGAGCCTCGTCTTCCCCGCCCTGTTCTTCCCGAACGACAACGAGACGACGGCGCTGCTCGCCTCGTTCGCCGTCTTCGGCGTCGCGTTCATCGCACGCCCCATCGGTTCCATCCTCTTCGGCCACTTCGGCGACCGGATCGGCCGCAAGGGCACCCTCGTCGCGACGCTCCTCACCATGGGTATCGCGACCTTCGCGATCGGCCTCCTCCCCACGGCGCTCACGCCCGGCTGGGAGATCCTCGCGCCGACACTGCTCGTCATCATGCGCTTCTGCCAGGGCCTCGGGCTCGGCGGCGAGTGGAGCGGCGCTGCCCTCCTCGCCACCGAGAACGCACCAGCGGGCAAGCGCGCCATCTACGGCACCTTCCCGCAGCTCGGCGCCCCCATCGGCTTCATCCTCGGCAACCTGCTGTTCGTGCTGCTCTCCCACTTCATGAGCGACGAGACGTTCTTCGCCTGGGGCTGGCGTGTGCCGTTCCTCCTCAGCGCGATCCTCGTCATCGTCGGCCTCTGGGTGCGGATCAGCCTCATGGAGACACCCGCGTTCGAGAAGGTCGTCCAGGCCGGTGAGGTCTCCAAGGTCCCGCTCTTCGCGGCCTTCAAGACCAGCTGGCGCCAGATCATCCTCGGCACGTTCATCATGCTCGCCACCTACGTGCTCTTCTACATGATGACCGCGTTCACGCTGTCCTTCGGCACCAAGGCAACCCGCGAGCAGGCTGCCGCGAAGGCTGCAGAAGCCGGCGAGCCCTTCGACCCCAGCACCTGGGTGCCTGGGCTCGGGTACCAGCGCGAGACGTTCCTCATCATGCTCATCGTGTCCGTCGTGTTCTTCGGCATCTTCACGCTCGTCTCCGGCCCGCTGGCCGAGAAGTACGGGCGCCGCAAGATGCTGCTCTGGACCACGGGCGCGATCTTCGTCT
This sequence comes from Pseudoclavibacter terrae, assembly GCF_008831075.1. Taxonomy (GTDB): domain Bacteria; phylum Actinomycetota; class Actinomycetes; order Actinomycetales; family Microbacteriaceae; genus Pseudoclavibacter; species Pseudoclavibacter terrae. The sequence continues at coordinate 109,486 of NZ_WBJX01000004.1, forward strand.
TCGGCTTCGCGATGACGCCGCTCATCGGCCTCCACGAGTTCTTCGGCCCGCAGGCGATGCTCATCATCGGCATGACCCTCATGGGCCTCACCTTCGGACCCATGAGCGCCGTCCTGCCCGAGCTGTTCCCCGCCAACGTGCGCTACACGGGCAGCGCGATCGCCTACAACCTGTCAAGCGTGTTCGGCGCCGGCTTCGCGCCGACCGTCTTCATCGCCCTCTGGGCGTTCGGCGACGGCAGCCCCTTCTGGGTCGGCGTGTACCTCGCCGGTGCGGCCGTGCTGACGTTCGGTGCGCTCCTGCTCTCCAAGGAGACTCGCGACATCGCCTACGTGACCAACACGAAGTAGCTCTCGCACCTCGTCGACGGGGCCGTGCATCCACCGCGGATGCTCGGCCCCGTCGTCGCTGCTGGCCCGCGCCCAGCCAGGCAAGTCGTTTCAGGTCGCGCCGGGTACCCTTGGCGGGTGCGCGCACACGACTGCGCGCCATCGGCGTGCGCGCACTCCAGCGCGCTGCGGGCGAAAGGCCAGGAGTTTGGGCGACAAGCCAGTAGGTTCAGCATCCGTCGGCGGCGAGGACACGTCGCAGAAGAAGCGGGGTGGCTTCCTCGGGCGCCCGCCTCGCAAGGAGTCTGGGGCGCCGAGGGCCACGTTCAAGCAGCTCCTCCCCCACCTGCTCGTCAACAAGCCGCTCCTCGCCGGCATCATCGCGATCAGCATCTTCAGCTCGGCGTTGAGCCTCGCGCAGCCGCTGCTCGTCAACGTGCTCATCGGGCAGGTCGAAGTCGGCACGATCGCCGCCTGGGTCGTCTGGGTGCTCGTCGGCGCCGTTGTCCTCGGCGCGATCGCGAACGGCGTCCAGCACTTCCTCCTCCAGCGCACTGGCGAGTCGATCGTCCTCAACACCCGCCGCCGTCTCGTCGCGAAGCTGCTGCGGCTGCCCGTCGCGGAATTCGACGCCCGCCGAACGGGTGACCTCGTATCGCGCGTCGGCAGCGACACCACGATGCTCCGTGCCGTGCTCACGCAGGGTCTCGTCGAGGCCATCGGCGGCGCGCTCACCTTCATCGGCGCCGTGATCGCCATGATCGTGCTCGACGGCGTGCTCTTCCTCATCACCTTCGCCGTCGTCGTCGTCGCGCTCCTGCTCGTCGTCGGCATGTCGATGCGCATCCGCGAGGCCAGCGCCGCAGCACAGCAGAAGGTCGGCGACCTGACCGCATCCGTCGAGCGCGCCATCTCCTCCGTCCGCACCGTGCGGGCGTTCGGGGCGACCGAGCGTGAAGAGCGCCTCGTCGACGCCGACGCGGTCGGGGCGTACGAGCGCGGCCTCGACGTCGCCCGCATCTCGGCGTTCATCGTGCCCGTCGCGGGCTTCGCCATGCAGGGCGCGCTCATCGCAGTGCTCGGCGTCGGCGGGCTCCGCGTCGCCGCGGGCGACCTCAGCATCGCCAACCTCATCGCCTTCATCATGTTCCTGTTCATGATGATCATGCCCCTCGGCCTCTTCTTCGGCGCCCTCACCGCCGTCAACACTGCACTCGGCGCCCTGGGACGCATCGAGGAGATCATCGCCATCCCCGAAGAGGGATCCGGCGACCGCACCGAGGCGCCGCTTGCTGTCCTCGAGGGACCGGCCAACGAGCACGCGGCTCCGGATGCGCCCGCCGTCGAATTCGACGCGGTCTCCTTCCACTACCCGGAGAACGTCGTGCGCGCACGCGCCGCGCGCGAGCGCGCTGCCGCGAGACTCGAGACGATCCGCCGCGAGTCCTCGCGCGGCGGCATGGCAGCGGCCATGACGGGTGCCGCCTCCGATCCCGACGCCCGCCTCTTCGCCGAGGACGGTGCACAGGCCCGAGTCGAGGCGCCCCTCGTGCTCGACGGCGTCAGCTTCGCGCTGCGTCGCGGTGAGCGTCTCGCCCTCGTCGGCCCCTCAGGCTCCGGCAAGTCCACGGCCCTCGCCCTGCTGGAGCGCTTCTACGACCCGACAGGCGGAAGCATCCGCCTCGGCGGCGTCGACCTGCGGTCCATCGACCGGCAGCAGCTGCGAGCGCAGCTCGGCTACGTGCAGCAGGATGCGCCCATCCTCGCCGGCTCCCTGCGCGAGAACCTGCTCCTCGGGCGGCCGGACGCCGACGACGTCGCCTGCGAGCAGGTGCTGCGCGAGGTGAACCTCGGTGACGTGCTCGACCGCAGCGACGACCGCCTCGACACCCAGGTCGGCGAGTCCGGCGTCATGCTCTCCGGCGGCGAGCGGCAGCGCCTCGCCATCGCGCGCGCCCTGCTCTCGGCCCCGCCCATCCTGCTGCTCGACGAGTCGACATCCGCACTCGACGGCGCCAACGAACGACTCATGCGCGACGCACTCGACAAGGTGTCCGAGGGCCGAAGCGTCATCGTCATCGCGCACCGCCTCTCGACCGTCGTCGACAGCGACGAGATCGTCGTCCTCGAGCACGGCCAGGTGCTCGGCCGCGGCAAGCACCTTGAGCTCGTCGACACCGTGCCGCTCTACCGGGAGCTCGCGCAGCACCAGCTGCTGCTCCCTCGCTGACGCCGCGGCGGCCCGCACCTTCGCCGACGCCTCCGGTCCGGCCCGGCCCGGCCCGGCCCGGCCTGGCCTGGCCTGGCCTGGCCTGGCCTGGCTTGGCCTGACCCACGCCCCGCCCACGCCCCCGAGTTCGGGATGGGAACGTGACTTCGTTCAGGAAAACTATCCAGCACGAAGCGACTTTTCCATCCCGAAGCCCGGAGGTCGAGACCCGATCAGCGCGCTCGGGGCACAAAGCATGCCAGTTTCGGGATGGGTTGCGCGCTTCGGGATGGCTTGTACCCCATCCCGAAGCGTGCAGGCCATCCCGGATCGAAGGGCCGGTCGACGCGGCAGCAGCCGGCACGCCCGTGACCACGCCAACGCGCAGCAGCTCGGCGCGAACACGGACGCAGACACACGGGCACAGACACACGGACACAGACGCGCCCCCATCCGTTCCGCCCGCGAAACGCTGCTTTCGGGATGGGAAGATCGCCGCGGTCTGGGATGGGAAAATCGCCGCGGTCTGGGATGGGAAAATGGCCGCGTTCGGGGAAGTTTCCCCGAACGAAGCGACTTTCCCATCCCGAGACGCGGAAGACGGAACCGGTCAGCGCGGAGGCGCCGAGGCGACTCGGGCGACGGCGGACCGCCGTCGCGCGAGGGAGCCGGGGCTACTCGACCGTGATGCCGGCGGCGCGGAGCTCCTCGAGGGCAGCGGCTCGCGTCTCGGCGCTGACGGCGGAGGTGAGTCCGTCGATGACGCGCACCGTGAACCCGGCCCGTTGTCCGTCGAGGGCGGACGCGCGCACGCAGTGGTCGGTCGCGATGCCGACCACGTCGAGCTCGTCGACGCCTCGTGCGCGCAGCGCGTCGGCGAGCGTCTCGCCCTCTGCCGTCGCACCGTCGAACGCCGAGTACGACGGTGACCCCTGGCCCTTGAAGATGTGCAGGTCGACGAGCTTCGTGTCGAGGGCTGGGTGGTAGTCAGCGCCAGCGGTCCCGGCGACGCAGTGCTCCGGCCAGCTGTCGACGAAGTCGGGCTGCGCGTGGAAGTGTCCGCCGTTGTCGCTGTCCGCGTCGTGCCAGTCTCGGGACGCGGCGACGACGTCGTACTGCTCGCGACTGCTGGCGAGGTGCTCGGTGATGCCGGCTGCGACGGCCGCACCGCCGTCGGTCTCGAGGGCGCCGCCCTCGGTGAAGTCGTTCTGGACGTCGACGATCAGCAAAGCACGGCTCATGTCACCAGTCTGCCGCAGGCCGCCTGGATGGGCCAGGCGCACCCGGATCGCGCCCGGCGGACGTCACCAGTTGGCGAGGGACGCTCCGCACGAGTAGGTGCGCGCGGCGATGGTGTCGAGCGCGTCGCGGTTCGCGGGGGTGACGGCACCGACGACGAAGAACGCGAACGTGAGCCTGCTGCCGTCGGCGGCGGTCAGGTATCCGGCCAGGCCGTAGACCTCGTTGATCCAGCCGGTCTTCGCGGTGATCGCCCCCTGGGGCACTCCGAGCGGAGTGAGCCTCGATTGCAGGGTGCCCGTCTGGCCTGACGCGGGGAGGTCGTCGAGCAGCTGGGAGGCGGCGACGTCGGGCTGCGAGATGGTCTGGAGGAGCTCTGCGACCAGCTCGGGAGGCACACGGTTGTCGGCGGAGAGGCCGGACCCGTCAGCGAGCACGAGTCCGCTCGTGTCGAGGCCCAGCGTCGTGAGCGCCTTGCTCGTCGAGTCCTGGATGGCGCCGAAGTCCGTTCCGACGCCCTGTTCGATCGCCACGAGACGCGCGAGCATCTCGGCGACGTTGTTGTCGCTGTCGATGAGCGCGTAGTGCACGAGTTCGGAGACGGGTTGGGACCAGACCTCGCCGAGCAGCTTGGCGCCGTCCGGCGCAGACCCGTTCGCGCCCGTGGTCGAGGCGCCGAGCCTCGTGGCGAACGCGGCGGCCGCGGCCCCGCTCGGATCCTCCGTGCGGGGCGAGACGAGGCTCGCCGGGTCCTGGCGTCCGCCGTCGACCATGAGCGCGGAGATGGGGCTGATGTAGCCGTCCGTGCGGTCGGCCTGCGACCAGGACGGCTGCCATTCGGCGCCGCTGAACGCCGACTCGTCGACGAGCACCTGCGTGAGCGCGGTGCCGGAGAGGCTCGGGTCGTTCGCCCATGCCGTCCGGGTCTGCGCGGCGAGGTCGGCGAGCGTCGCCGTGGCGCCGGAGTAGTAGCTGGCCGCGCCGGTATCGGTCGAGGCGAGCGTCACGTCGCCCCCGCCGACGATGACGACGCTTCCGGGCTCGCTGCCTGCGTAGACGCGGGTCGGGATGCGGAAGTCGGGGCCGAGCACCTCGATCGCGGCAGTCGTCGTGAGGAGCTTCATGACGGAGGCCGTCGGCACCGCATCCGTCGCCTTCCGTTCGTAGACCGTCTCGCCGCTCTGGGTGTCGACGACGACACCGTGGAAGTCGAGTGCGGCGCCGGCACTGGCGACGTCTTCGATGGAGCATGTGCGGACGGGCTCTGCCGCGGGGGCCTCGACGGGGGTCTCCCGGACGGCACCGAGTGTCTTCGGGCCGAGCTCATGGGCCTCGCCCGCGAAGGCAGGGGCCGCGACGGCGAAGCCGCCTCCGCCCGCGGCGAACCCTGCACCGAGCGCGAGGACGCCCGCGAGGGCGAAGCCGATCAGGCGGCCAGCACCTGGGCGCCGCGTGCGCGCGCTGCCTGAGCCGGCCATGTCACCTCCGAATGGAACCTGGGCGATCCGCGTCTCGTGACGCCGCGCCAAGCTGCCAGTCTAGCCAGCGCTCGGGTGCGTGCCGCCTGACGTCCCGCACGCGACCCGGGCCGCCGGTTGCGCAGTGCGATCTCGAGATCGGGTCAGCTGAGCCCGGCCGAGCGCCGGTAGTGGAGCAGCAGCGTGTGATCGCTTTCGAGGACCCCAGCGAGAGCCAGCGGATGCTGCGCGAGGGTCTCCGAGTGCGCGATGCGCCCTTCCGGCCCGCCCACGAGCACGGGCGACACGGTGAGGCAGAGCTCGTCGAACGCACCCTGCGCGTTGATCTCGCCGAACAGCGAAGGCCCACCCTCGCAGAGCACCTCGGTGTGGCCGATCTCTCGCAGCATGGCGCGCAGCTCGGTGACGTCGAGGGTTCCTGGGCGGTCCGGATGCTCCGGCACGGTCAGCACGGTCGCGACCTCACGGAAGGGTGCGAGCCGTTCCGGGTCGGAGACCGGGGTGACGACGATCGGCGGAACGGGTGCGTCCGCGAACATCTCGTGCTTGGGGTCGAGGGCCAGGCGGCTCGAGACGATGCCGAGCGTCGGGTGCGCCGGCCGTCCCCGCGCTTCACGCCACGCGACAGAGGCCTCGGAGACGCGCAGGCCGACGTATCCCTCGTCTCGGAGCGTGCCTGCGCCGACGAGCACGAGGTCGGCGAGGCGACGCAGCAGCTCGAAGACCCGATGGTCGGCTGCCGTGCCGAGGCTCCCCGACCGGCCGTCGCCGCCCACGGCGGCGCCGTCGACGCTCGCGACGAAGTTCAATCGGAACGCGCCGTTCGCGGGGTAGGCGTAGTGGGCGAGCAGCTGCTCGTCGTCGAGCCACCCGTGCTCGCCTGCTGGGCCGAGCAGCGAGCGGATCGCCGCGGATGGAGCGTTCATGGTGAGAGCATGCCACGCCGATGTGCGCGGCAGTGGTGAGTTGGATGCGAGCGGGGTGCGCGCTACAGGTTGTGGCGGGTGTAGGCGGGAGCGCGGAGCCCGAGAATCGCTTCGGTCATCCTCGTCGCATCCACAGCTTCTGGCACGTTGTGCATGCGGACGATGCGAGCGCCGAGCAGGATGCACGCGACGGCGGATGCAAGGGAGCCCGCGACCCGGTTCCGCTTCTCCCGATCGAGGGTCTCCCCGATGAAGTCCTTGTTGGAGACGGCGGCGAGCGTGGGGAAGCCGATCGATGAGATCTCGTCGAAGCGCCTGGTCAGCTCGAGCGTGTGCATGGTGTTCTTGTTGAGGTCATGCCCGGGGTCGATGATGAGCTGCTCTTCACCGACGCCGAGTTCGAGGGCACGTTCGGCGCGTGCTTCGAGGAACGCCCGCACCTCGCCGACGACATCGTCGTAGTGCGGGCGCGTGAGCTCCGCCCTCGGCGCCGCGACGCTGTGCGTGATGACGAGCTGCACGCCGGAGGCCGCCACGACTCTCGCGAGGTCCTCATCGCGGAGGCCGCTCGTGTCGTTGATGATGCCCGCGCCCGCCTCGATGCAGGCCTCCGCGACGCGCGCACGGTACGTCTCCGCGGAGATCGGCACGCCCGTGCGCTCGCGGACAGCGCGGATCACCGGAACGACCCTGGCGATCTCATCCGCCTCCGAGAGCTCTTCCCCTGGAGCGAACGGCTGCCCGCCGATGTCGACGATGTCGGCGCCTGCGCGCTCAGCGGCGAGCACCGCATCCACCGCGCTCTGGAGACCGAATGTCGCCCCGTCGTCGTAGAAGGAGTCGGGGGTGCGGTTGACGATCGCCATGACGGCGACCCGTCGCGAGAAGTCGAACGGCTCGCCGGGTCCCAGCTGGTGCACCGGGCTCCGCAGCGCCGGGAACGCGAGTGGCGGATGCTGATCGGGGAGGTGGTGCCTGCGCTCGAGCATCTGCTCAGCGTACGGGAGGCGGGGTGACCGGGAAGACAAGAGCCCCTCCGCACCGAAGTGCGGAGGGGCGATGGGGCCGCCTGCGAGAATCGAACTCGCGACCTATTCATTACGAGTGAATCGCTCTGCCGACTGAGCTAAGGCGGCCTGCCTGCAGCTCAGCTCCCTGGGGTGCTGAACTCGACACCAAAGCATAACGCACACTTTGCTCAAGTGCACATCGGGGTGTCGCGGTCAGCAGACCAGCCCTTCGGCGGGCACGGTGCCGTCGATGAAGTAGGCGTCGACAGCTCCGGTGATGCAGCTGTCGCCCTGCGTGTAGGCGAGGTGCCCTTCGCCCTCGAAGGTGAGCAGCGTGGCCGACTCGAGCTGCTCGGTCACGGCTTCCGCCCACGCGTACGGCGTGGCTGGGTCGCCCGTCGTGCCGATGACGAGGACGGGGTCGGCTCCTGCACCCGTGACGGGTGCGAGCTCGTTCGTGGATGGGAATGCCCACTGCTGGCAGGTCGTGTCGCCGAGCGCTTCGGGTCCCGGAATGCCGATCGGGGTCGACTCTGCGATCTGTCGGTTGAAGTCGGCGATCTTGGCCGGGTCGGTCTCGACGGGGTAGTCGAGGCAGTTGATGGCGGTGAAGGCCTCGAACATGTTGTCGGCGTATGTGCCGTCTGGCCCGCGTCCGTAGTAGGAGTCGCTGAGCGCGAAGAAGCCTGCGGGGTCGCCTGCTGTCTCGAAGGTGGCGAATGCGTCGCTCAGGTACGGCCAGCTCTGGTCGTTGTAGAGGGCCGAGCTGATGGCCGTGTCGATGACGCCGCTTGTGAGCTTGCGGCCGTCTGCGTTCACGGGGAGGGTGTCGTCGGCCTCTGCCATGAGGGTGTTGATCTTCGCGATCGCCTCGTCGACGGTGCCGGTGAACGGGCAGCTCGTCGTGGTCAGGCAGTCTTCGAGGTAGGTGCGGGTGGCCTCTCCGAAGGCGCCCTGCTGGGCGAGCACCACCTCGAACGTCGACAGCGTCGGGTCCGTGGCGCCGTCGAGCACGACGCGGCCGACGGTTTCCGGGAACATGTCGATGTACTGCGCGCCGATGTCGGTGCCGTAGGAGAACCCGAAGTAGTTGACCTTGGGGTCGCCGACGAGCGCGCGCAGCAGGTCGAGGTCCTGCACGGTGCTCTTCGTGTCGACGAACTCGAGGAGCGCTCCCGTGTTCTCGAGGCAGTCGTCGGCGAACTCCTTCGAGTTCGCGGTGACCTCGGCGATGATCTGCTCGTCGGTCGCGGTGTCCGGGTCGAGGTCCTCGTCGACGCCGTAGAACCACTCGTCCATGCCGGCGTCGTCCCGGCACTCGACCGCGCTCGATTCGCCCACGCCCCGCGGGTCCCAGCCCACGATGTCGAAGTCCTCCATGAGCTCCGGCGTGAAGACATACTGGGCGCTGTCGCGCACGAACGAGACTCCGGATGCGCCGGGGCCGCCGGGGTTGGTGAAGATCGTCCCGATCGGGTTGCCGCTCGATGCGGGTACCTTCACCATGGCGAGTTCGATCTGCTCCGAGGTCCCGTCTGCCCAGTTCATGGGAGCTTCCGCGGTTGCGCATTCGAGACCGCTGCCGCACTCGTCCCAGCCGAGGTCCTGCTCGTAGAAGGTCTGGATGCTGGGGTCGAGGCCGGTCGGGATGACGTCGACGTCCTCCGCCTGCCCGCCGCCCCCGCCGGAGCCTCCGCCTGCAAGCGTCGTGACGAGCGTGCATCCGCTGAGCAGGAAGACGGCTGCGCCGGTGAGGAGCGAGGCGCGGATGCTGCGCGTCGTCGCGCGACGAGTGGTGGGTCTGGTCATGATGCTCCCTGCTGCTTCGTCGTCCAGCTGATCAAGAATGCCTCGAGGACAAGCGCCACGGGAACGTTTGCGGCGAGTCGTGCTCTGGCTCTGCTCGCCGCGTCGATGCTCGTGAGCACGTCGTCGGAGCTGCGGGAGCTGGTTGCGGATTCCAGTTCGCGCCGTCGGTGCTCGTTGACGAGCTCGACCGGGAGTGCGAGCTGCAGCATGAGCAGGTCTCGCAGCAGGGAGACCGAGTCGGTCAGGATGCGATCGATCGCGTCGACCTGACCGCGCTTGGCTCTGCGCTTCTGATGCTCTTCGAGTTCGCGGATCTGTCCGCGCAGCTGCCTCGGCACTGCCTGCCCCGGGGTGAGCCCGAGGGACCGGAATGCGGCTGCCCGCTCCTTGTCGTCGCGGTCTGCCGCGTTCGCGGTGGCGTCCTCGTCGGCGATGGCGACGAGTTGCGCGGCCTTCCGCACCGCGTCACCGGTGGTGCGAATGTCGAGCAGGCCGTCGAGGGACGCGTCGCGGCGGCCCCACGCCTCTTCGCTCGTGGCAAGTCGCTTGGCCATGCCGACGTGGCTCTGCGCCTCGCGTGCGGCCCGCAGGGCGATTTCCGGTTCGATGCCGTCGCGACGCACGAGCAGTCCGGCGACGTCTCGGACTTCCGGCACCCGAAGCCGCACGCTGCGGACGCGTGAGCGGATCGTGGGCAGCAGGTCGGCCTCGCTGGGCGCGCAGAGCACCCACACGGTCGACTCCGGTGGCTCTTCGATGGCCTTGAGCAGCGTGTTCGAGGTGCGTGCGACCATGCGGTCGGCGTCTTCGACGAGGATGACCCGATAGCGCCCGGTCATCGGCGACATGGATGCGCGCTCGACGAGTTCGCGTGCCGTCTTGATGTCGAGCTGCACGGTTTCCGTGACGACGGCCGTGAGGTCGGGGTGCGAGCGGGCGCGCACCTGCACGCAGGACGGGCATACGCCGCATCCGTCGTTCGGGCACAGCAGTGCCGCCGCGAAGGCGTAGCCCATGTTGCTTCGACCGGAACCGGGTGGGCCGGTGATGAGCCACGAGTTCGTCATGCCGCTCGTGTCCACTGCCCCGCGCTTGGAGGCCTTCGCCGCGTTCGAGAACAGGGCGATCGCGTCGTCCTGACCGGAGAGGTCGTCCCAGACGGTCATGGCTACGCGCCGACCGGGCGCCGCTCGAGGAGCTCGGCGACGCGGGTGCGGATGCGCTCGGCCACACGCTCTCGGGGTTGGGTCGCGTCGATCACGAGGAATCTGTCCGGCTCGGCGGAGGCAAGGCCGAGGAAGGCGGATCGGACGGCGTCGTGGAAGTCCTTCGATTCGGCTTCGAGCCGGTCGTAGGTGCCGCGGGTCGCGCCGATGCGTCTGCGCCCCTCTTCCGGATCGAGGTCGAAGAGCACGGTGAGGTCGGGGAGCAGGCCGCGCGAGGCCCACAGCGAGAGGTCCCTGACCTCGTCGGCACCGAGCTCGCGGCCCCTGCCCTGGTAGGCGATGGAGGAGTCGAGGTAGCGGTCCTGCACGACGATGTCGCCGCGCTCGAGCGCTGGCCGGACGACGGTTGCGATGTGGTGTGCACGGTCGGCGGCGTACAGGAGCGCCTCGGCTCGGGCATCCATGTGTCCCTTGCGGTGCAGCACGAGCTCGCGGATGTCGGCGCCGAGGTCGGTGCCGCCGGGTTCGCGCGTGCGCACGACGGTCTGCCCGAGGCCTGCCAGCCAGTCTTCGAGCAGGGCCGAGTGCGTTGATTTGCCCGCGCCGTCGCCGCCCTCGAGCGTGATGAAGAGGCCCGTCATTCGCTGCTTGCTGCCCCGCTGGCCTTGGCCGCAGGCTTCTTGGCTGGCGCGCGCTTCGCGGCAGGCTTCTTCGCTGCCGTCGTCTTCGTCGCTGCTGCCTTGGAGGCGGCTGGCTTCTTGGCGGCGGGCTTCTTCGCTGCGGGCTTCTTCGCTGCCGTGGTCTTGCGTTTCACCGGACCCTTGGCGCGCTTGTCGGCGAGCATCTGCACGGCTTCCTCGAACGTGACGTCCTCCGGGTTGGCGCCGCGTGACACGGTCACGTTGGTCTCGCCGTCGGTGACGTACGGGCCGAAGCGACCGTCCTTGATCTTGATCGGCTTGCCGCTCACGGGGTCGGCTTCGAACTCCTTGATGGCCGCCTTCGTCGTGCGTGCCCCGTACTTGGGCTGGGCGAAGAGCTCGTTGGCGGCCTCGAGCGTGACGGTGAAGATCTCGTCCTCGCTCGTGAGGGACCGCGTGTCGGTGCCCTTCTTCAGGTACGGCCCGTACCGGCCGTTCTGGGCCGTGATCTCGGCACCCGTCTCGGCGTCGACGCCGACCACCCTGGGCAGCTCGAGCAGCCCGATCGCCTGCTCGTAGGTGACCTGCTCTGGGATCATCGATTTGAAGAGGGACGCCGTGCGTGGCTTCTCGGCGGCGGCGGCCTTTTTGGCGCGCGGCTTCTTGACCGGACGACCCTCGGCAGCGGCTGCCTTCGCTTCGGCTTCCTCCGCGAGGGCCTTCGCCTTGGCCTCAGCTTCAGCGGCGGCTTCCTCGGCCTCAGACGGAGCCTCGGTCACGTACGGGCCGAAGCGGCCGTCCTTCACGACGATGCGCTTGCCGGTTTCGGGGACGACGCCGAGCACGCGATCCGTCTGGATGGGCGCTTCGACGAGCTCGACGGCCTTCTCCGCCGTCAGCTCGTCTGGAGCCAGGTCCTCGGGGACGTTGACGCGCCGCGGGGTCTCGCCCTCGGTCTCGGGAGCGACCTCGAGATAGGGGCCGTAGCGTCCGATGCGCAGGACGATGCCGTCGGCGAGCGGGGTCGAGTTGATCTCTCGCGCATCGATCTCGCCGAGGTTGTCGATGACGCCGCGGAGCCCCTTGTGGTCGTCGGTTCCGAAGTAGAACCCGCGCAGCCAGTCGTTGCGCTGCTCGGTGCCTGCGGCGATGCGGTCGAGGTCGCCTTCCATCTGCGCCGTGAAGTTGTACTCGACGAGGTCGTGGAAGTGCTCTTCGAGGAGGCGCACGACGGAGAATGCCGTCCAGCTGGGGACGAGCGCGCTGCCGCGCGGGGCGACGTATCCGCGGTCGATGATGGTGGAGATGATGGACGCGTACGTCGACGGGCGGCCGATGCCGAGCTCGTCGAGCGTCTTGACGAGGCTCGCCTCCGTGTAGCGCGGGGGCGGGCTGGTCTCGTGGCTCTTCGCGTCTGCCGTCTCCGGGTCGAGCTTCTGCCCCTTGGTGAGCGGCGGCAGCTTCGCTTCTGCTGTGGTCGAGTCGTCGCGCGCCTCGTCTTTCCCTTCCTCGTAGGCGGCGAGGAAGCCGCGGAAGGTGATGACGGTGCCGGACGCCTGGAACTCGGCGACGCGGCTGGTGACGGTGCCCTGCGCATCGGAGACGTCGATGGGCGAGGCGTCGATCGTGACGGTCGCCGTCTGGCCCTTGGCGTCAGCCATCTGCGAGGCGATGGTGCGCTTCCAGATGAGGTCGTACAGCTTGAAGTCGTTGGGGCTCAGCTTGGGTCGAAGCTCGCTCGGCAGCGCGAACGTGGACCCGGCGGGCCTGACGGCCTCGTGCGCTTCCTGCGCGTTCTTCGACTTCGAGCCGTAGAGGCGAGGCGCCGATGGAACCGTCTCGGCTCCGTAGAGCTTGGCGGCCTGCGTGCGCGCAGCATTGAGCGCCTGCGACGACAGCGACGAGGAGTCGGTACGCATGTACGTGATGTAGCCGTTCTCGTACAGCGACTGGGCGACGCTCATCGTCTGCCGTGCAGTGAAGCGCAGCTTGCGGGCGGCCTCCTGCTGCAGGGTCGAGGTCGTGAACGGCGCGGCGGGGCGTCGAGTGTACGGCTTGGACTCGACGGAGGACACCGTGACGGGGACCGTGCCGGCCGTGAGCTGCACGGTCATGGTGGTCGCCTCGGCTTCGCCGAGGATCACGGAGGAGTTCTTGAGCACACCGTGGTCGTCGAAGTCGCGTCCGGTGGCGACGCGCTCGCCGTCGAGCTTCGTCAGACGGGCGACGAACGCCGAGCCGTCCTTGCCCTGCTCTGGCGCGAAGCGGGCTTCGACACCCCAGTAGCTGGCCTTCACGAATGCGAGACGCTCGCGCTCGCGGTCGACGATGAGGCGTGTCGCGGCTGACTGCACGCGGCCGGCGGAGAGCCCGGGGCCGACCTTGCGCCACAGCACGGGCGACACCTCGTAGCCGTAGAGGCGGTCGAGGATGCGCCTGGTCTCCTGCGCGTCGACGAGGTGCACGTCGATGTCTCGTGTGCGGTCCTTCGCGGCTTCGATCGCCTCGCGGGTGATCTCGTGGAACACCATGCGCTTGACGGGGACCTTCGGCTGGAGGACCTGCAGGAGGTGCCAGGCGATGGCCTCCCCTTCGCGGTCCTCATCAGTTGCGAGGATGAGCTCGTCGGCGTCCTTGAGCGCCCGCTTGAGCTCGGCGACGGTCTTCTTCTTCTGGTCGGAGACCACGTAGTACGGCTCGAAGCCGTTGTCGACGTCGACGCTGAACTTCCCGAGGGAGCCCTTCTTGAGTTCGGGCGGGAGGTTCTTGGGCTCGATGAGGTCGCGGATGTGTCCGACGCTGGCGAGCACGGTGTAGTCATCACCGAGATACTGCGAGATGCTCTTCACTTTGGTCGGCGACTCGACGATGACCAGTGTGTTGCTGCCTGACACAAGCGTTCCTTGGATGGGTCTGCGTGCTTTCGCACGACGATTCCGGCTGGCCGGAGTTATGTGGGGGCTGTTGCCACCCGTGGGCGTCATTATATGGACGGGGTGGCTGGGCGGAAGGCCTCCGACTGCCGGCGGCTCCGCTTCACGGCTTCTCAGCGAGGTGGCGGTCCTGCCCTCGATGGTTCCGAAAAGACGAACGGGCCGGACTCTACACGAACTCGCACAACGGCCTCACGGCCGCTGATCGTGCAGGCCTCGAGCGAGGCGCCGTTCGCGGTGACGACACGGGCGGCTTCCTCGCACGGATCGCCCGACTTCAGCCCTGACGCGACGTCGGCGGCGGCGAGGGCGCCGGCGTCGGCCGCGGCGTGTGCTGTCTGCTTGGCGGGGAATGCCGACAGCACGTTGACGGCTCCGACGGTGAGCGCAAGGAGAAGGAGCGAGACCGCCAGCATGACAACTCCACCGGCGCCTCGTTCTCCGCCCAGGTTTCGGGGAGGTGCCGACGCCTCGGCGCTCATCGTCCGCCGCCGAGGGCGCAGGCGCGGGCGCCGATGTCCACGGGGAGTACGCGCTCGCCGAGGACGAGTGGCGTGGATGCGCGCGCACAGACGAGGCCGTCTGGCCGGCTGATCTCGAGTTCCGCGTCGGGTACGAGCGAATGCACGTGCTCGCGAGCGATGGCCTCGTCGTCTCCACGTGCCACGAGCCTGACAGCGTCGGCGACGGCATCCTGCAACCGGATCTGCACGACGACGCCCTGCAGTCCCGTCAGGCAGAAGGCGAGCAGGAGGACGACCACGGGTGCCGCGATGGCGAACTCCGCCGTCGCCGACCCACGTTGCGAGCTCGCGGGCGGGAGCCATCGGGGCACCCGGCGCATCATTCGTCCAGCGTGAGTGCGGTGCGGATGATGTTCTCGAGCAAGCCCTTGACCTCATCGCTCTGCATGATGACGACGAGGAGCCCCGCGAACGCGACGGCTGCCATCGTCGCGATCGCGTACTCGGCTGTCGCCGCCCCCTCGTCCTCGCGCATCCGCTGCCGGAGTCTGCTCAGCGGGCCGCGGGATGCGTCGCCGAAGGTCGTGATCTGGAACATGGGTGTACCTCTCTTATTGCGTATCGACGGTTCGAATGCGGCACGGGCGTCTCGGGCGGCTCAGAGCCGCGAGATGGTCTGGGTCACGACGGCGAGGATGAGCGGAGCGACGCCGAGCAGGAGAAAGGCCGGGAGCACGCACAGGCCGAGCGGCAGCATGAGTCGCACGCCGAGTTCGGCCGCCTTCTTGCTCGATGCGGCGCGGGCGTCGCGTCGCTCGAGCGCGGCTTCGCTGCGCAAGAGGGATGCGGCGGGCACCCCGGCCTCGCGGGCGAGCTCCAGCACCCGGTCGACGCGCCCGCCGCCGAGGCCCGTTCGCGCCGTGGAATGCCGACCGGTACCGAGCGCCGCGTCGTCGAGCGCGCGCTGCACCAGTGGGCGGACGGCGGCGACGGATGTGCCTCCCAGCATCCCGAGTGCCGTCAGGTCCATGGCGAGGCCGGGCAGCTGCTCTCGTCGTGACGCCGCTGCGATGAGTGCCCTGTTCCAGACGTGCGCGGTGACCATGAGGGCGGCCCCTCCCCCAAGGCAGGCGAGGCCGATCGGGGTCCCGAAGAGCATGCCGAGGCTGTCGAAGCCGAGCGCGAGCCCGAGAAGGATTCCGACGGCGGGCAACGCCATGACGAGCCGTGCGGCGCTGCTCGGGCCCGCGAGCGCGAGTTGGACCTCCCGTTCGGAGGCGCCGAAGTCGCGGAACGTCTGGGCCAGCTCGCCGAGACCCCGGGCAAGCGGGGCTCCCGTGCTCTCGGCGAGGGACCAGGCGCACCCGAGGGCTCGCCAGCTCGGCTCCTCGCGCTCCCGGAGCATCGTGCCGACTCGCTCGCCAGCGCGCACGCCTCTCGCGATGGTGAGCTCGACGGGATCGTCGGCGCCGGCGCGCCACCGCGCGGGCCGAGGAATCCCCACGCGCAGCCTGGCTTCCACCCACGATGCGCGCCGCCTCCAGCCGGTTCGTCCGAGCCTCGGCGATTCCTCGGAGGCAGCGAAGCTCGCGACGTGCTGCCACGCAGAATCCGACGTCGTGCCGCCTGCGAGCAGGGCCGCGAGTCGCTCGACGACCGCCGCGGTGCGCTCCGCAGCGTCGACCTCATGCTGGGTCATCGCCGGCCGAGACTCCGGTGACCGGGATCGTGCCGGCTACCATCCCCGTGGCCGACATCAGCCGCACCGGTGGTGGCATGCGAGAGGGTCGTGACGTTCTCCGCCTGGCCCGATGCCCGACGCAGGACCGATGCGATCGCCAGGCGTCCGGCCTCATCGAGGCAGAACTCCCCGATGTCGGCGAGCCGCCGGTGCCCGACGGACGAGCGCTCCACGTGCATGACGAGGTCGATCGCGCTCACGGTCTGCCTGGCGACCGCATCCTGCGTCATGCCGGCAAGCGCGCCGAGCGCCTCGAGGCGCGAGGGCACATCGGCGAGGGAGTTCGCGTGGAGCGTCCCAGCGCCACCGTCGTGTCCCGTGTTGAGCGCGGCCAGGAGCTCCCGGAGTTCGGCACCGCGACATTCGCCGAGCACGAGCCTGTCCGGGCGCATCCGCAGCGACTCGCGGACGAGGCGTTCGAGCGGCACGCTCCCTGCACCCTCGATGTTCGCCTGTCTCGCCTCGAGCGAGACGCTGTGGGGATGCGCGATGCGGAGCTCTGCGACGTCCTCGATCACGACGATGCGGTCGCGGGGGTCTGACTCCGAGAGGATCGCGGAGAGGAACGTCGTCTTCCCGCTTCCGCCGGCGCCGGTGATGAGCACGTTGGCGCGAGCCCGCACCGCTTCCCTCACGAGCTCCTCCGCGCCAGGGGAGAAGAACGCCTGCCGGTCGAGCTGTTCGATGGTGAGCTGGCGGACTCTCGGCGCCCGAATGGAGAGGAGCGTGCCGGAGATCGACACCGGCGGCAGGACGGCGTGCACGCGGATGCCGTCGGCGATGCGCACGTCGACGCACGGCGCGGACTCGTCGAGGTGCCTGCCGCCTGCAGCGACGATACGGACGGCCAGTTCACGCAGCACCCGCTCGCTCGGCGCCACCCAGGAATCCTCCCGCTCGGCACCGCTGCCTCGATCGACGAAGAGCCCGTCGGTGCCGTTGACGAAGAGGGCGGTGACGTCGCCGTCGGCGACGTACATCGCCAGGGGACCGAACGCGTCGGCCTGACCTCGCGTCAATGTCCGAACGGATCGCGGAACACTCTCCGCGGTGCGCGGCGGCAACGGCAGCGAGGCCGCACGCTGCGAGGCCGGACGAGCGACGAAGCGCTGGCCTGATGTCGTTTCAAGAGCTGAGCCGTGTGCCATGCACGAAGCGTACGAACGCCAGAGACCGTCGAGTTCGATCGATGTCGCGGCTGTGCATGGGCCACTGTGCACAGGGCAGGCGACGACGAAGTCGCGCCGCACCGGACCGGGGTCGCAGGAGAATTGAAGAGGCGCCCGGACAGGGGGATATCCGAGCGCCTCAGCTCATGCAGCGTTCAGGGGGGGTTGATTGCTGCAGAGCGACGATAGTTGCGACAGAGAGCGAAACCATCGAGGTCCATGGTAGTGCATATTTGGTCTGGAAAAACAGCCAGGCGGCTGGCTATCGAAAAATGTTCGGCTGCAGCCCGCACTTCCGCGCGAGATCACGGTATCTGCCGCATTTTTCACCCTCGACACGCCGCGCGCTGACGCGTCCACGTGGCATGGACTGGGCCACGGCTGGCACAGGTTCGGGTTCACATGCGCCCGAAGCGAGATGGCCTGCCACCGAAGCCCGCGGACATTCCCCCCGAAAGGCGGGAGTCACGGCACATCCTCGCTCCGTAGACTTCTGGCACGCTGCGCCGCATTGAGGCGGTGCCGGATCGCAATGACGCGAAAGGACCTGTGGTGGCTGACAAGATCGAACACCTCCTGGAAGACCTCGAGACCTTCCCGCCAAGCGACGACTTCACGTCCTCCTCCCCCGTACCCGCAGACCTCATGGCGCGCGCCGAGGAGGACAGGCTCGGCTTCTGGGCAGACCAGGCCAGGGAGCTGCACTGGTCGACCCCCTTCACGGAGGTCCTCGACTGGAGCGACGCCCCGTTCGCGAAGTGGTTCGGCGACGGCACGCTCAACGCCAGCTACAACTGCGTCGACCGCCACGTGCTCGCAGGCAACGGAGACCGGGTCGCGATCTATTGGGAGGGCGAGCCTGGCGACAAGCGCACCATCACGTACTCGGACCTCCTCGGCGAGGTCAAGCGTGCCGCGAACCTCCTGGAGAGCCTCGGCGTCGCGGCAGGGGACGTCGTCGCGATCTACATGCCGATGATCCCAGAGACCGTCGTCGCGATGCTCGCCTGCGCGCGCATCGGCGCCGTGCACTCCGTCATCTTCGGCGGGTTCAGCGCCGACTCAATCCGCAGCCGCGTCGAGGATGCGAACGCCAAGCTCGTCATCACGAGCGACGGCAGCATCCGCAAGGGCCGCATCTTCCCACTCAAGGAGACCGTGGATGCGGCGCTCGAGGCCGATGGGCACACCGTCGAGCACGTCCTCGTGGTGCGTCGTGCCGACAACGAGGTGTCGCTCACGCCGGGCAGGGACCTGTGGTGGGACGAGGAGATCGCGCAGGTCGGCGACGAGCACGTCGCCAAGCCGTTCCCCGCCGAGCATCCGCTGTTCATCCTCTACACGTCGGGCACCACGGGGAAGCCGAAGGGCCTGCTGCACACGACGGGCGGCTACCTCACGCAGACCTCGTTCACGCACCGCACGATCTTCGACCTCAAGCCGGAGCAGGACGTGTACTGGTGCTCGGCCGACGTCGGCTGGGTGACCGGGCACAGCTATTTCGTCTACGGGCCCCTGGCCAACGGCTCGACGCAGGTCATGTACGAGGGCACGCACGACACTCCGGACCTCGGCCGCTGGTTCGACATCATCCAGCGCTACGGCGTCACGATCTTCTACACGGCGCCGACGGCGATCCGCGGCTACATGAAGTCGGGCAGGCAGATCCCCGCCAAGTACGACCTCTCATCGATCCGCCTGCTCGGCTCGGTGGGCGAGCCGATCAACCCGGAGGCGTGGGCCTGGTACCGGGAGGTCATCGGCGGCAACCGGGTGCCGGTCGTCGACACGTGGTGGCAGACGGAGACGGGGGCCATCATGATCTCCGCGATCCCCAGCCAGGTGGCGCTCAAGCCCGGTGCCGCGCAGGTGCCGGTGCCCGGTGTTGTCGTCGAGGTCGTCGACGACCAGGGTGAGCGGGTCAATCCGGGTGAGATGGGCCTGCTCACGATCACCGAGCCGTGGCCTTCCATGGCGCGCGGCATCTACGGGGACCGCGAGCGGTTCATCGAGACGTACTGGTCGCAGTTCCCCGGGCGCTACTTCGCGGGCGACGGCGCGGGCGTCGACAAGGACGGCCACCTGTGGCTGCTCGGTCGGGTTGACGACGTCATGAACGTCTCCGGGCACCGGCTCTCGACGACGGAGATCGAGTCGGCGCTCGTCGACCACCCGTTCGTCGCCGAGTCGGCGGTCGTCGGCGCGAGCGATGAGACGACGGGGCAGGCGGTCGTCGCGTTCGTCGTGCTCAAGGAGAGCAAGAAGGCCGAGATCGAGGCGTCGGACGCACCCCAGGTGCTGCGCTCGCACGTCTCGACGAAGATCGGCGCGATCGCCAGGCCGCGCCAGGTGTACGTCGTCGCCGAGCTGCCGAAGACGCGTTCCGGCAAGATCATGCGCCGCCTGCTTCGAGACGTGGCGGACGGCAAGGCCGTGGGTGACACGACCACGCTCACCGATGCGTCCGTGATGTCCGCGATCTCCGCGGGCGTCGCATCCGGGACCGCTGACGACGACTGATCCGCACGGCGGGACGAACGAAGCCCTGCACCTCCCGGAAGAGGGGTGCAGGGCTTCGTGGCGTGCGGATGCTCGCGGGCGAGCTCGCTATTCGTACGCGACGATGAGGTCGACCTCGACGGGCGAGTCGAGCGGCAGCACGGCGACGCCGACCGCGGCGCGGACATGCTTGCCCGCATCGCCGAACGCGAGGCCGAGCATCTCGGAGACGCCGTTGGCGACCAGGGGCTGCTCCGTGAAGTCCGGAGCGGAGGCGACGTAGACCGTGACCTTCACCACGCGCGTGACGCGGTCGAGGTCGCCGATGACGGACTTGATGGCGGCGAGCGCGTTGAGGCCGGCGAAGGCGGCGAACTCGATCGCATCATCGCGCGGCACCTCGGCGCCGACCTTGCCCTTCTCGGGGATGGCGCCCTCGATGAACGGCAGCTGGCCGGACGTGTAGACGAGACCGCCGTGCTCGACAGCCGGGACGTAGTCGGCGACCGGAGCGGCGACGGGCGGCACCGCCATTCCCATGGCGCCGAGACGCTCTTCGACCTGGCTCATGACTGCTCCCCCGCGATCGGACGCTTCATGTAGGCGACGGAGCCGCCCTCAGCGTTGGTGGAAACCTGGACCAGTTCCCAGCCCTGAGCACCCCAGTTGTTGAGGATGACAGTGGGGGTGTGCAACGGGAGCGGGGTGATGAAATATTCCCACTTCTGCATGGACGTCCTCCTGTGCGTGAGCGCTCAGGCGCTTCATGGGGTTCTCATTGAACACTCCTGAAGACGCCGAGAGCGGGTGTGACTTACCCTTGATCCTATGTCTGTCACGAATCCAGGGGCGCCCAAACGCAACATTCTGGGTGGCCTCCTAGGGCTGCTCGGTATGAGCGGAGTCGCGGGCGTGCTCGTCACGGCCATGATCACGCCGCTCATTGCCGTCACCGGTGTGGCCGCGAACAGCACCATCTCGCTGTTCGAGAACCTCCCGACGTACCTCGAGATCGGCTCGCTGCAGCAGAAGACCGAGCTGTACGCCTCCAACGGACAGAAGTTCGCCGAGTTCTACAACCAGAACCGCGAGGAGGTCTCGCTCGACCAGATCTCCCCGTACGTCGCAGCGGCGGCTATCTCGGTGGAAGACCCGCGCTTCCGTGAGCACGGCGGCGTCGACGTGATCTCCGCGGCACGAGCTCTCGCGCAGTCCGTCATCGGCGACGGCGCGGCGGGCGCATCCACGATCACCATGCAGTACGTCCGCAACGTGCGCGTGCAGACGGCCGAAGCGATCCCGAACCAGGAGGAGCGCGACAAGGCCTACCTCGAGGCGACCGAGACCACCACCGGCCGCAAGCTCCAGGAGATGCGCCTCGCGATCGGCGTCGAGAAGCAGTTCTCGAAGGACGAGATCCTGCAGGGCTACCTGAACATCGCCCTCTTCGGCGGCACGACGTACGGCATCGAGTCGGCGGCACAGCGCTACTTCGGGAAGTCGGCCCTCGACCTGAACCTGCAGGAGTCGGCCAGCCTCATCGCCATCGTGCAGGAGCCCAACGCCTACCGCCTCGACGTGCCAGAGAACATCGAGGCGAACAAGATCCGCCGCGACTACATCCTCATGCGCATGATGGAGGAAGGCGCGATCGACCAGGCGACCTACGAGGCGACCATCGCGACGCCCGTGGAGCCCCGCCCGACCGAGCCGAGGCACGGCTGTGGCGCCGCCGAGGGCAACGCGCAGTACTTCTGCGACTACGTCCGGCTCATCATGGTGCAGGACCCGGCCTTCGGCGAGACGTACGAGGAACGGCAGTTCAACTTCCAGACCAAGGGCTACCAGATCAAGACCACCCTCGACCTCGACATGCAGGCGCAGGGCCAGGCCTCGATGGCCTCCGCGGTTCCCGCGTACGTCGAGGGCATGGACATGGGGTCGGCTGCCTCCATGGTCGAAGAGGGCACGGGCCGCGTGCTCATGATGGTGCAGAACACCGCCTTCGGTGACACGGAGGAACTGGCTGGTCAACCCGGCTACACCTCGGTGAACTACAACACCGACTACGAGTACGGCGGATCCACCGGCTTCCAGGTCGGCTCGACGTACAAGATGTTCACGCTCGCCGAATGGCTCGCGTCGGGCAAATCGCTCAACGCGTCGGTCAACGGCAAGGACCGCGCCTTCAACCTCATCAACTTCCAGAACTCGTGCCTCGGCGCCGACGGCGGCTCCTGGTCCCCGACGAACGACGGCGGCGCGAAGGTCGGCAACGTCTCCGTCCGCCAGGCCACATCGCAGTCCATCAACACGGCCTACGTGGCGATGGCTGAGCAGCTCGACCAGTGCCGCATCCGCGACACGGCCATGGCCATGGGCGCGCACCGCGCCGACGGTGCGGTCAACGAGTCGAACCCGGCAGCCGTGCTCGGCACGAATACCATCGCGCCGCTCTCCATGGCGACCGCGGTAGCCGGCTTCGCGAACGGCGGCGTCACGTGCTCGCCCATCGCCATCGACAGCATCACGCTGCGCGACGGATCCTCCCTCGAGGCACCGAAGTCGACGTGCAACCAGGCCGTCACCCCGGAGGTCGCCGCCGGAGTCACCTCGGCGCTCCAGGGCGTCGCGAACGGCGGCACCGGCAGCGCATCCAACCCCGGCATCGCCCCCCTGATGGGCAAGACCGGCACGACGGACAGCGGCCTGCAGACGTGGATGGTCGGCGCGACCTCGAAGGTCGGCCTCGCCGTCTGGGTCGGCAACGCGAGCGGACAGGTGCCCATGTACGGCGTGGACCTGCCTCGCGCCGTCGGCAGCCAGACCCGTCACGTCATCTTCAACGATGTCATCGCGCAGGCGATGCGCGTCTACGGCGGCGACTCGTTCCCCGAGCCCACCGGCAGCGCCGTCCAGAACGAGCAGGTGACGGTCCCAGACCTCGCCGGCAAGTCGACGGCTGAGGCGAAGACGTCCCTCGAGGGGCTCGGTTTCAGCGTCTCTGTCGGCAACCCGGTCGAATCCGACCAGCCGGAGGGAACCGTCGCGAGCACACTGCCGAGCGCCAACACGCGCGTCACGCAGGGCACGACGATCACGATCAACCCGTCGCGCGGACCGGACACCGCGCCGACGTCCGACGCCCTCGCCGCCCCTGACCTCGCCGGTCAGACCCAGGAGCAGGCGCAGTCGACGCTGTCCCAGCTGGGGTTCAACGGCACGATGGCGATCCTGACCGAGAAGAGCGAGACCGTGCCGAGCGGGCAGGTCATCCGCACCGACCCGGCCCCCGGCGCAGAGCTCGAGCGCACCGGGTCCATCCAGGTCTACGTCTCTTCCGGCCCCTAGCGGGTCATCGCACTGACTGAAACGAGTTCCACCATGGCGAATTCCGTCGCCACCTCGAGCTCCGGGAGACCTCCCGGACTCAAACCTGGCTCATCCCCTCTCGGGGCAGCCAGCGCCGTCGCCCTCACCCTCCTCGGGGTGGGGGCGGCGACCGCCGTCTACGGCACGATGATCGAGCGCCGGGCCTTCCGTCTGCGCCGCGTCGAGTCGCGCATCCTGCCGCCCGGCTCGGCCCCGCTGCGCGTGCTGCACCTCAGCGACTTCCATGTCGCGCCGTGGCAGCGGAAGAAGCAGGACTTCGTGAGGGGCCTCGCCGCGCTGAAGCCCGACCTCGTCGTCGGCACCGGCGACAACCTGGGCCACGTCGACGCCATCCCAACGGTCGCGCACATGCTGGAGCCGTTCGAGGGCATCCCCTCGGTGCACGTCTACGGCTCGAACGACTACCTGGGGCCCGTGCTCAAGAATCCCTTCACCTACTTCGGCCGCTCCGCGCACGTCGCGAAGAAGGCCCCGCACCTCGACACGAAGACCCTCACGGGGCACTTCAACCGCCTCGGATGGACGCCACTCAACAACATGGCGGCCGTCCTCGAGGTCGCCGGCAGGCGCATCCGCTTCTTCGGGGTCAACGATCCGCACATCGAGGCCGACGACTTCGCCGCCGCAGGCAAGGCGCTGCGGGAGGCATCGGAGGGCCAGGACTGGGACCTCACGATCGGGCTCGCGCACGCCCCATACCAGCGGGTGCTGAGCGGCCTCGTCGACCTCGGTGCGGATGCGATCTTCGCCGGGCACACGCACGGCGGGCAGGTCTGCGTGCCCGGCTACGGCGCACTCGTCACCAACTGCGACATCCCACGCGAGCAGGTCAAGGGCCTGAGCACGTGGACCTCGCGCGGCCGCACGGCCGCACTCCACGTCTCCGCCGGCCTCGGCACGTCGATATACGCCCCCGTGCGTTTCGCGTGCCCGCCGGAGGCGACGCTTCTGACCTTCCTACCCCGGGTATCGTGACGCCATGGCAACAAAGAAACGTGGAAGCTGGAAGCGCGGTCCGTTGACGCGCGTCCTCGGCCTGGTCGGGGTGAGCGGCCTCGCCGCCGTCCTGATCACCGCGCTCGTGACTCCGCTCGTCTCCGTCGCCAACATCGCGGAGAACAGCTCGATCAACCTCTTCGAGAGCCTCCCCGACTACCTGGAGATCAACGAGCTCCAGCAGGTCACCGAGCTCTACGCGAAGCAGGGCGGGCAGGACGTCAAGTTCGCCCAGTTCTACAACCAGAACCGCGTCGAGGTCCCGCTCGACAAGATCTCACCGTGGGTGCCGCTCGCGGCGATCTCGGTCGAGGACCCGCGCTTCCGCGAGCACGACGGCGTCGACGTCATCTCCGCGGCCCGCGCGCTCGTCACGTCCGTCATCGGCGACGCCTCCGCCGGCGCCTCCACCATCACCATGCAGTGGGTCCGCAACGTGCGCGTGCAGGAGGCCGAGGCGATCCTCGACCCGGCCGAGAGCGAGAAGGCCTACATCGAGGCGACCGACCCGAACACGGGCCGCAAGCTGCAGGAGATGCGCCTCGCCATCGGCGTCGAGCAGCAGTACTCGAAGGACGAGATCCTCCAGGGCTACCTCAACATCGCCCTCTTCGGCGGCACCACGTACGGCATCGAGTCGGCCGCGCAGCGCTACTTCGGCAAGCCGGCGATCGACCTGAACCTGCAGGAGGCTGCGAGCCTCATCGCCATCGTGCAGGAGCCCAACGCCTACCGACTCGACCGCGAAGAGAACATCGAGGGCAACAAGGAACGCCGCGACTACATCCTCATGCGCATGATGGAAGAGGGCGCCATCGATCAGGCGACCTACGAGTCAACCATCGCGCTGCCGGTCGAGCCGAACGTCAAGGACCCCAACCACGGCTGCGAGTTCGCCGAGGGCAACGCGAAGTACTTCTGCAAGTTCGTGCAGCTCTCCGTGCTCCAGGACGAGGCGTTCGGCGCCACCGAAGCGGAGCGCAACTTCAACCTCGCCGGCAAGGGCTACAAGATCTACACGTCCCTGGACCTCGACATGCAGAGCGTCGCGACGCAGTCCATGCAGAACGCGGTGCCGTCGACCTACCCGGGAACCGACCTGGGCGCCGCCGCCTCCATGGTCGAGAACGGCACGGGACGCATCCTCGCGATGGTGCAGAACACCCAGTTCAGCGAGGTCGCCGAGAACCAGGAGCAGCCCGGCGTCACCTCGGTGAACTACAACACCGACTACGAGTACGGAGGCTCGACGGGCTTCCAGACCGGATCGACCTACAAGATCTTCACGCTCGCCGAGTGGATCGCGTCTGGCAAGTCGCTCTACTCCTCCGTGCCAGGCCAGAACCGCACGTTCTACCTGGAGAACTTCTCCAACACCTGCGACGCCGAATCCGACGGCCCCTGGGCACCGACCAACGACAGCGGCCAGCGGGTCGGCACCGTCTCCGTGAAGTCGGCGACGGCGTCGTCGATCAACACCGCCTACGTGACGATGGCGGAGCGCCTCGACCAGTGCCGCATCCGCGACACCGCGATGGCACTCGGCGGCCACCGCGCCGACGGAGCCATCAACCAGTCCGTTCCCGCCGCCATCCTGGGCGCCGCCAACGAGATGGCGCCGCTGTCCATGGCGACCGTCATGTCGGGTCTCGCGAACAACGGCGTCTCCTGCTCCCCCACGGGCATCGACCGTGTGACGCTGCCGGACGGCACGGAGGTCACCGGACCCAAGTCGCGCTGCATCCAGGCCGTCTCGCCGCAGGTCGCGGCCGGCGTCGACGAGGCACTCGCCGGAGTCGTCAACGGGGGCACCGGTTCCCGGTCGAACCCGGGCATCGTGCCGCTCATCGGCAAGACGGGCACCACCGACAACGGCCTGCAGACGTGGATGGTCGGGGCGACGACGAAGGTCGGCCTCGCCGTCTGGGTCGGCAACGCCAACGGCCTCGTGCCCATGTACGACGTCGACCTGCCGCTCGCGGCGGGAAGCCAGACGCGTCACGTGCTCTTCAACGACATCATCGGGCACGCGATGAGCACCTACGGGGGTGGGGACTTCCCCGAGTACGTCGAGGATGAGGACGCCCTGGTTCTCGCGACGATCCCGGACCTGACGGGACGCTCCACGGAGGAGGCGCGCCAGGTGCTCGAGAGCCTCGGCTTCGGCGTCTCGATCGGCCCCTCGGTCGACTCGGACCAGTCTCCTGGCAGCGTCGCGAACACCCTGCCGACCGCGAACACGCGTGTCGACAAGGGAACGACGGTCACCATCCATCCCTCCGCGCTTCCCGATGATTCGACGACCGGCCTGCTGGCTCCTGACGTGACCGGGAAGACGCAGGACGAGGCGACCTCGCTTCTGGCGGGTGCGGGGTTCACCGGAACAGTGACCGTCATCTCCGAGGCGAACGCCACCGTTCCGAGCGGCCAGGTGATTCGCACCGACCCTGCAACGGGCACGCCGATCGAGCCGACCGGGCAGCTTCGCCTGTTCATCTCGTCCGGCCCCTAGGAGTTTCCGCGGCTCGCGCCCTCGGTTGGCGGCGCGAGCCAGCTTCGGGTACTCTTGGGGAGTTCGCCGCTCGGCGGTGAGCGATCGGGGTGTGGCGCAGTTTGGTAGCGCGCTTCGTTCGGGACGAAGAGGTCGTGGGTTCAAATCCCGCTACCCCGACAGACAGGCCCGAGTTCGCATTGCGAACTCGGGCCTTTTTGCGCGATCAGCATGGTGTAGCTTCGGCGCATGTCGAACGCGAGGGCAAAGTGCTGATTCCGGACGACCTCGTGCGGCGCCTCTCGGGGCGGCCCGCGGACATCACGGATGACGGCGACGCCTGGCTGCGCCGACTGCCCTCGCTCATCGACGAGCGGCTCGACGCCTGGGATCTCGCCGTGGCAGGTGACGCCTGCAACGGGCACAATGCGATCGTCATCCCGGTCACGCGGCGCGGTGAGCCGCACATGCTGAAGCTCAGCTGGCCGCACCGGGAGGCGGCGTCCGAGCACCTCGGCCTGCGGCATTGGAACGGCGCCGGCATCGTGCGGCTGGCTGCCGCCCACCCGGCGGACTTCGCGCTGCTTCTCGAGCCGCTCGACTCGGATCGGGACCTGCACGCGATCGAGACGGACGACGCCTGCCTCGTGATCGGCGGCCTGCTGCGTCGGCTGAACGTCGCTCCCCCGCACTCGGTTCCTGACTTCCGCGCAGAGGCGCGCGGGTGGATCGAGCCGTTGCGCGCTCATCCGCCGTCGGTGCCTCGCCGCTGGGTAGACCGGGCGCTCGACACGTTCGACTCCCGGCCCTACGACCAGAAGCTGCTGCATCTGGACCTGCACTATGGCAACGTCCTCGCTGCCGAGCGGGAGCCGTGGCTGGCGATCGACCCGAAGCCCGTGGCGGGTCCGGCCGGCTTCGAGGTGTACCCGGCGCTGCGCACCCGCGTCGAGGACTACCGTGGCGGGTCGCTCATGCATGCCGAGGTGCGGAGTCGAGTCGAGCTCATCTGCGGCGAGGCGGGCATCGACCTCGACGACGCGAGGGAGTGGTGCATCGCGCACGCCGTGCTGAACGCGCATCAGGTTGCCGAGGAAGGATGGGCGACGCTCGTCACCATGCACCTGGCCATCGCGAAGGCCCTCTCGGACATCTGACGGCGCACGCGGCACGGGTGTGTGGCAGGCGGTCAGCTGTTTCTCGTTTGTAAACTCTTCTCTCCCATCTGTTTTACGTCTTGTGTCGCGGGAGAGATCGTCGCAGTATCGTCAGCATGGATGCAGACGTCATTGTCATCGGCCTCGGGGCCGCCGGTTCGTACGCGTCCTGGAACCTCGCCTGCAACGGCGCGAGCGTGCTCGGCCTCGAGGCGCAGTCGCTCATCCACGACGACGGGGCCTACGCGGGCGAGAGCCGCCTGTTCCGCGCGGCGTACCACGAGGGCGCCCACTACGTGCCGCTGCTCCTCGCATCCCGTCGGGCGTGGCTTGAGCTCGCAGACGAGAGCCTCGCGCCGATCTTCCACCCGACCGGGGTGCTCTCGATCGGGTCGCCGGCAGATCCCCGCATGGAGCAGGTCCGTCGTTCGCTCGCCGCGGCTGACATCCCGCACACCACGTTCACGACGGCCGAGCTCGCGGCGCGCTACCCGCAGCACCAGGGGCTGAGCGACGAGATCGCTGTGCTCGACGAGCTAGGTGGTGCGCTTCGACCGGAATCGGCGGTCACCGAGATCCAGCGGCGCGCGACCGCGGCCGGTGCCGAGCTCCGCGGCAACTCGCCGGTGCTCTCGATCGAGGAGACCGGGGACGCAGTCCGCGTCGTGACCCCCGAGGGTACGCTCACGGCCAAGCAGGTCATCGTCTCGGCGGGCATCTGGACCCCGATGCTCCTGCCAACCCTCGACCGGCACCTCACGATCAAGCCCATCGCCCTCACCTGGTTCGCCCCGCAGAACCCCAGCGACTTCGACCCCGCGGTCTTCCCCGCGTTCATCCGCGACCACGGCGCGGTGCACATCTTCGGCGTCCCCACGCTCGACGGTTCGCTCGTGAAAGCCGGCTACGACGCGAAGTGGGGAGACATCGATGCCCCAGAGCACCTCGAACGCCGGTTGAGCGCCGCGGAACGCGCGAAGATCTCGCGAGACATCCACACCCTCATCCCCGGACTTCCGGACGGGATCGCGAAGCACTCCGTGCACGCCGACATCTTCACAGCCGACAAGACTCCGGTCATCGGGAGGATCAGCGACCGGGTCACGGTCGGCACCGGATACTCGGGGCACGGGTTCAAGTTCACCCCCGCCTTCGGCGACCTCCTCGCGGATATCGCGCTCGGCCGCACGCCCGAGTTCGACATCTCCCGCCTGTCCCCGCACCGGTTCGCCGCATGAGCGAGATCAGCCTCAAGCAGCTCCGCTGCTTCGTCGCCGTCTACACGGAGTGCAGCTTCACGCGCGCAGCAAAACGGCTCGGCCTGGCCCAGTCGCCCGTGAGTCAGGCCGTGGCCGCCCTCGAGACCCAGCTCGGTGTGACGCTCTTCGAACGCGGCGGCCGCGACGTCACCCCGACGGCCGCCGCCGAGGCCCTGTACCCGGAAGCCGTCGAGATTCGCCGCCGCGCCGAAGGGCTCCAGCGACTCGCGTCGGCCGCCAGCGAGCAGCCCGCGACGCGGGTGCTGCGCATCGGCTCGGTCAGCTCGCTCTTCTCCAGCGCGCTGCCCGCGCTCATCCGCTCGGAAGCGCTTGCACCCTTCGCCGTCGACGTCGCAGACGGCAGCAACGCCGACCTGACGACGTCCGTCGACGATGGCGACCTCGACGTCGCCCTGCTCCGCGACCTGTCCCCAGACAGCGACCGGCACGTGGTCGCCTTCCGCGAGCGCCTCTGCGTCGCGGTCGCCGAGGGGCACGAGCTCGCAGGCCGAGAGGCGATCTCCACCGACGAGCTGCGCGACCATCCCCTGGTGCTCTTCGACCGCGGCCGCGCTCCGCTCGCGTTCGATCTGACGGTCGGCGCGTTCCTCCGCTCGGGCAACCCGCTGCGCATCGCCTCCCGGGTGACCAGCGAACAGGCGATGCTCGGGCTCGTGAGCTGTGGGCTCGGGGTCGCCCTCGTCCCGCAGTCCCTCGCGGTGCATCCGTGGCCCGGGGTGGCGTTCCGCGAGCTGCAGGACGCGGAGCACAGCTACCCCCTGGCCGTTCGGGTCACCGCAGGCGATCCGCTCGGGCTTCTCGAACCGCTGACCGCATCCCTCCGCTCCTGGGCGTCCGCGCACGCCCTCATCAGCTGACCGCACGACCCAGCCGGTCACCGTCGACCGGGCCGAAGATCCCTCACCACAGAAAAGAGTCCCCGTGGAGTACACGCCTCAAGCTCTCCTCGTCGATGCCGGCCTCATCGGCATGCTGCTCATCGTCGGCACGCTCGCGAGAGCCACGATCAAGCCCCTGCAGACCATGATGATCCCGGCTTCCGTCATCGCGGGAGCCCTTGGCCTGCTGCTCGGCCCGAACGGGCTCGGCCTGCTTCCCTTCTCCGATCAGCTCGGCACGTACGGCTCGCTGCTCATCGTCATCGTGTTCGCGTGCCTCGCGCTCACCGATGACTTCAACATCTTCAAGATCGGCCGCAACGTTGCCGGCTTCGCCGCGTACGGCGTGCTCATGTACTCGCTGCAGGTCGTCATCGGCCTCGTGCTGGTGCTGCTCCTGCTCGGTCCGCTGCTCGGGGCACCCGACAGCATCGGCCTGATGCTGTTCGCCGGCTGGGCTGGCGGCTTCGGCTCCGCGGCTGCGATCGGGGCGGTGTTCGCGGATGCAGGGCAGCCGGAGGTGCAGTCGATCGCGTTCACGGCGGCGACCGTCGGCATGCTCGTCGGCGTGGTCGGCGGCATCATCCAGGCGAAGATCGGCGCGATGCGCGGCCACGCGAAGGAATTCGCGGGGATGAAGGGAATGCCGGACGATCTGCGCACGGGCGTGCTCGACCAGGTGAAGGCTCGCCCCGTGATCGGCACGCACACCTTCTCGGGTGGCACGATCGAGTCGCTCGCGTTCCAGGCCGCGATCGTCGCGGCCGTCGCCGCAGGCGCCTACGGCATCAACCTGGTGCTCGGCGAGCTCATCCCTGCGGTTGCGTTCCCGCTCTTCTCGATCGCCTTCATCGTCGGCCTCGCCCTCCGGGGCCTCATGGCGGTCACCAGGACCCGCAAGTACATCGACCCCGACTCGCTCCGTTCGGTCTCGGGCGCGGCGACCGACGTCCTCGTCGTGTGCGGCATGGTGTCGATCGTGCCGAGCATCGTCGCCGACAACTGGCTGGCGCTGCTCATCCTGTTCCTCGTCGGGCTCGTCTTCTGCCTGGTCCTGGGCTTCGTCGCGGCGCCGCGTCTCATGCAGGACGGCTGGTTCGAGCGTCAGCTCTTCACGTGGGGCTGGGCAACCGGGGCCGTCGCGACGGGCATCGCGCTGCTGCGCATCGTGGACCCGCGCATGAAGTCGCGCACGCTCGAGGACTTCTCGATCGCCTACCTGCCCGTGGTCCCCGTCGAGGTTGCCGCCATCACGTTCGTCCCGCTGCTCGTCATCGGCGGGGCCGCGTGGGCCGCGGTCGGCATCTGGGGTGCGATCGCGCTCGTCGCGGCGATCGGGGGCGCGATCGTGATCTTCACGGGTCGCAAGGGCAGTCGCAGCGCTGGGTCTGAGGCGAATGAGGCCGTGAGCACGTTCTAGGCGCGTTGCCGCCGATGGGTCGCCTTCACCCCGTTTCGTGCATCGAAACGGGGTGAAGACGACCGGTCGGGCGTGGATGCGCCCGGCGCGTCCTCAGCTGCGCAGGATCCCGGCCGCGTAGGCGGCCTGCCCGATGTGCTGCGCCGCGTCGTCGATGATGCTGACGAGGCGGGCGGCTCGCGTGACGGGCGGGTCCCAGTCCTCGTCGATGACCTCGCCGAGGGCGTCTGCGCTGAGCGAGCGGATGTGCGCGCGCAGCGCATCCGTCGCAGCACGCAGGTAATCGAGCAGCAGCGCCGCGTCGTCGACGACCACGGCCCGCGCCTCGGAGGGCGTGTGCCCGTATCCAACTGAATCGCCCAGCTCGCCGAGCCCGAAGCGGCTGTCGAATCCTTGAGAGGACCAGACTTCCTGCCCCTCGGTGAGCCCGGCGACCTGGACGTCGATCTCGCGTCCCGTGTGCCAGAGCAGCCAGGCGATCGAGTTGTCGTGGCCGCCGGGATGCGCGTTGAGGGTTCCCCCGGTCAGGTCGCGCGCGAGGCGCTCGGCGGCCTCGAGGGGGCGCCCGGCGAAGTCGTCGAGCACGTCGACCACGGAGGCGCTCATGCGTGCGACCGCCCGAGGTGCACGAGGTCGTGGCCAGCTTCGATGGGTTCGAGGTTCGGCCCCGGAGGGGTGCCGTCGCCGAACGGGGAGCCGCCGAGCTGCTCGCGGAAATGCGGCAGGTTCCAGTTGTGCAGCTCGGGGCCAGCTGGCACGATGCCGCTCGGGTTGATGTCGCGGTGCACCTCGTAGTAGTGGCGCTTGATGTCGACGAAGTCGGTGGTGTCGCCGAAGCCTGGAGTCTGGAACAGGTCGCGCGCGTAGGCCCACAGCACCGGCATCTCGCTGAGCTTCTGCCGGTTGCACTTGAAGTGGCCGTGGTAGACGGCGTCGAAGCGGGCGAGCGTCGTGAAGAGTCGCACGTCGGCTTCGGTGATGGTGTCGCCCATGAGGTAGCGGCGGGTCTCGAGCCGCTCGGAGACGATGTCGAGCGCCGTGAAGAGCCGGTCGTAGGCCTCGTCGTAGGCTTCCTGCGAGCCCGCGAAGCCGCACCGGTAGACGCCGTTGTTGATCTCCGTGTAGATGTGCTTCATGACGGCGTCCATCTCGTCGCGCAGCGGCTCCGGGTAGAGGTCGGGCGCCCCGTCGCGGTGGAACTCGGTCCACTCCGTCGAGAAGTCGAGCGTGATCCACGGGTAGTCGTTGGTGACGACTCCGCCGCTCGGCACATCCACGATCGCGGGCACCGTGATGCCGCGCGGGTAGTCGGGGAAGCGAGTGAGGTAGGCGTCCTGGATGCGCGGGATGCGGAGCACGGGGTCGAGTCCGTCCGGGTCCTTGTCGAACGTCCACGAGCGCTTGTCGTGGACGGGTCCGCAGACGCCCATCGAGATCGCGTCCTCGAGGCCGAGGAGGCGGCGCACGATGATGGCGCGGTTCGCCCAGGGGCAGGCGCGGGCGACGACGAGTCGGTAGCGGCCGGCTTCGACGGGCCAGGTCTGGATGCCGTCGCCCACCGGGCGCGCGTCCTTCGTGATGCGGTCGCCGATGTAGTTCGTGTCGCGGTCGAAGGGCTGACCCGCTTTCGAGTACACGCCCTGCTCGTCCGCTTCGTCGCGTGCCGCTTCTTCGCCGTCTGGCCGTGCATCCTGCGTCGCCTGAGTCATGCGGCAATCCTAGGAAGCGGATGTGGATGCTCCCTGGGGGCGGAGGTGTGGGGTGGCAGCGCGTCAGGCTCGGGGAATAAATTCACTGGCCCACGACATAACTAAAGTGTCGTCCTGCGACTGCCGGGCGATGCGATTCAACGAAGGAGCAGCATGTCCCGGTTCACCAACAAGGTCGTTCTGATCACTGGCGGAGGGTCCGGTCTCGGCCGCGCGACCGCCGTCCGCGTCGCGAGCGAAGGTGGGAAGCTCGCGCTCGTCGACATCTCCGAGCAGGGGCTGGAGGCGAGCAGGGCCGCCATCCTCGAGGCCGCGCCAGACGCCGAGGTCTTCACGACGACCGCGGACGTCTCGAGCGAAGCCGAGACCGAGGCGTACGTCGCGGCCACCGTGGAGCGCTTCGGCCGTATCGACGGCTTCTTCAACAATGCCGGCATCGAGGGCCGCCAGAACCTCACCGAGGACTTCGGCGCCGAGGAGTTCGAGCGGGTCGTCTCCATCAACCTCCGCGGGGTGTTCCTCGGCCTCGAGAAGGTGCTCAAGGTCATGCGCGAGCAGGGCTCCGGCTACGTCGTGAACACGGCCTCCGTCGGCGGCATCCGTGGCGTCGGCAACCAGTCCGGCTACGCGGCCGCGAAGCACGGAGTCGTCGGCCTCACCCGTAACTCGGCCGTCGAGTACGGGCAGTTCGGCGTGCGCATCAACGCCATCGCGCCCGGCGCGATCTGGACCCCGATGGTCGAGAACTCCATGCGCCAGCTCGACGCGGAGAACCCCAAGAAGGCCGCAGAGCAGTTCATCCAGATCAACCCGACGAAGCGCTACGGGCAGCCGGAGGAGATCGCGGCCGTCGTCGCGTTCCTCCTCTCGGACGACGCGAGCTACATCAACGCGGCAGTTGTGCCGATCGACGGCGGGCAGTCCGCGAAGTACTAGCCGGGCGCCCGTCCCGGACCGGGGCGGCGAGCCCGACCGTCAGCAGGCCACGGGTCTACGCTGACGGCATGACCGCTGCCCCGTCGCCGGATGTCGACGCCTACTTCGCCGAGCTCGAGCATCCGCTGAAGGACGTCGCGGTGGGCCTGCGGGCGCTCTTGCTCGACGCGCACCCCGCCGTCGTCGAGAGCATCAAGTGGAAGGCGCCGAACTACGAGGTCGCCGACGACTTCGCCACCCTCAACCTGCGGCGCCCGAGCGCCGTGCAGCTCGTGCTGCATACGGGCGCGAAGGTGAAGCCGGAGCATCCCGAGGTCGTGGTGCCCGCTCCACCGAAGCTGCTCACGTGGCCCGGACGAAACCGGGCCATCGCGTCGTTCTCGAGCCTCGCTGAGTTCGAGGATGCGCGCGCGGCACTGGCGGGCATCGTGCGGTCCTGGGCCGGGCAGGTCGAGGCCTGACCGACCGCGGGCCCTGCAAGGTCCGACCCCTGAGCCGCGCCTCGCAGCACGCGGCCGCTCAGCGCGCCGAGGTGTAGCTGTTCCCCGCGGCCGGGGCGCCGCCGAAGATCTGGTCGATGGTGACGAGCACGAACCCCCGGTCGTGCAGGCCCGTGAGGATCTCGGGCACCGCATCCACGGTCGAGTCGTGGATGTCGTGCATGAGGATGATGGAGCCGGCCTCGGCTTCGTTCGCTCCGCGGTCGACGATCGTCTCGTGGGGCGGTCCCTCCCAGTCGAGGGTGTCGATGTCCCAGAGGATCGAGGGCATGCCGACCTTCGTGAGCACACGCGCGTCGACGTCGCCGTACGGGGGCCGGAAGACGCTCGGCCGCTCGCCGGTCGCGGCGAGGATGGCGTCGTTCGTCTTCTTGACCTCTTCCTCGATCTTCTTGTCGTCGAGGGTCGTGAGCTGCGGATGCGACCAGGAGTGGTTGCCGAGCTGGTGCCCGTCGTCGTCGATCTGCCGTGCGATCTCGGGGTAGCGCTGCACGTTCGGGCCGACGAGGAAGAACGTGGCCGTCGCGTCGTGGTCCCGGAGCTGCCCGAGCAGGGTCTCCGTGATCGGGGCTGGGCCGTCGTCGAAGGTGAGGGCGACGCACGCGAACAGCTCGCAGTTCACGTCTCGTTCTCCCGCCAGCGGCCGTTCGCCAGCGAGCAGCGGCTGCGGCGTCGCGGAGGCCGCGACGAGCTCGCGGCCGAGGTCGGTGAGCATGGGGGCCGCCGCGTCGGCTGCGATGTGGATGCTCGGGAAGCGGTGCGAGATCGGCTCGCCGACCACGAGCGTCGTCTCGCCGTCCGGGGAGATCGGCGGGGCCGCGTCCGCGCCGCCGGACACATCCATCTCGGGGGTGAGCAGCCCTGCGGGGATGCCGATGCGCAGCCCGCCGTCTGGCGTCGGCGTGACGTCGGCGAAGCCCTGCGCGAGCACGGCGGCGTTGGCCTCGCTCGGCGGCGCGACCTGCGTGTCCCAGAGCGCTCCGAGCTCGCGGCGCGCGGCGAGCACGAGCTCGTTCCAGATCGAGAGCGCCGCGTCCGCGGTGATGACGTCGGCGCCGCCCGCCTGCTGCGCGGTGGCCGTATCGGCGAAGAACACGAAGCTCTCGTCGCGGGTCACGGCCGGCGTCGTGCCGACGGTGCCTTCCACGACCCGCACGCGTTCGCCGAACTCGCTGCCGCTCGCCACCACGATCTCGCACGTGATGACGAGCGCATCCCCCTCGGTGGCGCCGCCCTGCGCGAGCGCTTCCGCCGCGGGGGTACTGCTCGAACCTGCTTCGCAGCCGCGGCTGCCGAGGCCGGCGCCGGCAGCAGCGGCTTCAGGCTCGTAGACCGTGCCGAGGCGGGAGGCGAACGCGCCGACGGTGTCGACCACGAGCGAGCGGACGCGCGTGTTCAGGTCGGTCTGACCCGGCACCTCCGTCCATCTCGCGTCGACGGCGGGCGCTGAGTCGCGGATGCGGTAGTGGTCGAGCGGGGTGGAGCCTGGTTCTGCACCGGCGACGTCGCCGACGGCCTCGTCGAAGCTCGTGACGGCGGCGCGCACGGGCGGCTGCCAGGCGAGATCGGGCGCGGGCGTGCACGCCGCGAGCGCGAAGGTGGCCACGCCGAGCATGGCGATGCCGAGCAGGCGCCGGACAGGTCGGCGCTTGGAGCGCTGTCGGGACGCATCCGTCATGCGACCGACCCGTCGATGCTCTCGAGGATCTGGGCGATCGCCGGACGGTAGCGGTCGAGGTCGTCGGCGCTGGCGCTGAACAGCACCGACGCGTTCGGCGAGACGGCGCCCGGGCTCGACACGGCCGCGGCCCCGACCATCACGCCGGGTGCGCCCTGCCCTTCAGCGGCGGGCTGCCCGTACTCGTAGCTGCCGTGGCGAACCGAGAGTCCGTCCTTCGGCGATTCGTCGATCCAGAACAGGCTGCCGAGCCCGGAGGTCAGCGCCCCCTCTGGCACCTTGCCATCGCGCACGAGCGACTCGGCGGCCTCCACGCCCGCGGCGCCGGAGGCATCCACCATGGACAGCGGCTGCGCCGGCACCCGCAGGGTGATCTCGAGGCGCGCATCCGGGCTGCGAAGCGTGACGACGTCTGTTCCGAAGTAGTGGGGCACGATGACCCACCCGGCTGGCGCGACGACCGAGACTCCGGCCTCCTCGCCGCCGACGGCGACGGTCTCATCGACCTCCGCGGCCCGACTCGTCATCTGCGTGAGCAGCGAGCCGCCGAAGAAGAACCCAAGCACCGCGAGCGCGGCCACCAGCACGACGCCGAGCGCGACGTACAGCCACGGGGTGCTGCGCGTGCGCTCAGGCGCGGCGTGATGCGGGGTCGTCATCGGAGACTCCGGTCTGTCGGGACGCGGGCGGATGCACCCAGGCTACTGACTCGAGGGCCCTTCCGATCGGCTCGGACGCGGAAGTTCGTGCCGCTCGCTCTGCCCAGGGCGGACCTGTGGTCGCTTCACCGGCGCGGGACCAACCACAACTCATCCCTGGTCGCCCGCGGGGAGGCGGTCTCGCAGAGCGGCCAGCAGGACTTCGAGGGCCAGTTCGAACGAGCGCTCGACGCGTTCAGAACCCGATCGGGAGGCGGCGAGGAGCTTTCCGAAGAGCTGAGTGGGCGAGTCCGGCTGCCAGACCTGTTCCGGCGAGGCCAGCTCCAGCCCGAAACCGAGGGCGAACGCGTCGATCATGCCGATGAGCGTGAGGATCTCGTCGTCCGGGAAGCCTCCGGACTGCAGGGCGAGAGCGAGGTCGTCATACGCGTCGATCACCGTTGGGCTCGTGATGGTCTTCCCGATGAGAAAGGGCAGCAGCGCCGGATGGTCGGCGTACATTCGCCGCTGTCGACGCACGGCCTCTTCCACGAACGCATCCCAGGGGCGCTCCCCGGGCGCCGTGCGATACCGCTCGACGAGGTGACCACGCATGAGCTCGACGATGTCGTCGAGCCCGGAGACGTGCTTGTACAGCGACGAGGGCCGGACGCCCAGCTTGCGGGCGATGGCGTTGACGCCGAACGGCTCGCCTCCCTCGACCAGCTCGAGCCCGGCGTCCGCGATGAGGGCCGGCGTGAGGCCCACGATCCTGCGTCCGTCCATCCACTCGCTCCTTCGCGCGCTGCGACGTTGTGCATCCCGATTCGGGCATTCGAGGAAAATGTTCGGGGTGTCTTCCACTTCGCGCCGTCTCCGTGCATACTAGCGAACACCATTCACTGGCGAATGGTGTTCGCCAAATCTGTTCCCCGCCTCCGCGGCGCCCCACGACTCACCACAGCGACCCGGCCCCGGCCGAGCCCGGACCCCTCCAGGAGCCACATGACTACTGCAGCCGAACTCAGCACGAGAGTGCCCCTGCGTCTCGCGCCGGCCTCCGCGACGTTCGCCATCGCGATCGCGGGGTACCTCGCCGTGAACCTGTCGCCCTACATGATCAGCGCAGCACAGGAGGCCATCGGCCTCGATGTGCTCGCCGCGAGCTGGCTCGTCACCGGCACGCTCCTCCTGACCGCCGTCGCCGGCCTTGCCGCCGCGGGCCTCTGCGCCGGGAGGCATCGGCACCTGGTCGCCCGCATCGGGCTCGGCGTCGCGACCCTCGGCTTCCTCGCGGCCGCCCTCATCCCGGCGCTCACCATTCCCGGCCTGCTGATCGGCGGCGTCGGCGCGGGCGGTGCGGTCGCCTCCGCCGGAGCGGCCATGGCGTCGTTCCGGAACCCGGATCGTGTC
Source organism: Pseudoclavibacter terrae (assembly GCF_008831075.1). Taxonomy (GTDB): domain Bacteria; phylum Actinomycetota; class Actinomycetes; order Actinomycetales; family Microbacteriaceae; genus Pseudoclavibacter; species Pseudoclavibacter terrae. The sequence goes on from NZ_WBJX01000004.1 coordinate 147,588, forward strand.
GCGGGATGGAATGGCTTCGCGAACCGAGGCGTCATCACGATCGTCCTCGCGGTCCTCCCCATCCTGGGACTCGCGCCCCTCAACGTCTTCGGCGCGCTCGCGCTCTTCTCAGCCATCGGCCTGGTCGTGACGACGTGGCTCCCCCGCGCGCCCATCCTCGACCAGGGCGCCAACCTCGGAACGGCAGGGGCCGCGACGGGCGAGGCCATGCCCATCGAGATCCCGCCGACCGGCGCGATCCGCACCCAGAGCGCCGCGCCCTCGCGCCTCCTCACGATCAGCGGCTTCGTCCTGCTCATCGTCTTCGCCCTCTGGGCCGCGAGCGAGGATTCGCTGTGGGCCATGATCGGCATCATCGGCGCGGAGACGAGCGGCCTGACCCCGGAGGGGCTTGGCGTCGCGCTCTCCGGCGCCACGGCGGGTGGGCTCCTCGGTTCACTCGCGCTCATGGCGGTCGGCAACCGCCTCGGCCGCGCCGTCCCGCTTGTCGTCCTGCTGGTGCTCGGCGGCATCCTCAAGATCGTGCAGGGCACGCTCACCGACGAGACGGCGCTCATCGTGGCGTTCGTCGCCTGGAACTCGATCTACGCCGTCGCGTTCATGTACTTCCTCTCGACGGCGGCGGCGCTGGACGCTCGCGGCCGCTGGTCGGGCCCGCTGCTGTCGGTCTACCTCGTCGGATCGGCCCTCACGCCCCTCATCGGCGCCAGCCTGAGCGAGCTCCTCGGCGCGCAGGGCTTCACGTTGGCGCTCGGCATCACGAGCTTCGTCCTCGCCGTGCCGACCGGCATCATCGCGGCCATCTCCACTCGCACCGAACGCTCCATCCCGAACACCGCGGAGGCACTCGCATGACCACCACCCTCTACCTGAACGCTCGCGTCTTCCAGGGGGCCGCATCCGGTGATCCCGTGGATGCCGTGGACGCCGTGGACGCGGGCGCGTTCGTCGTGCGCGATGGCGTGTTCGCATTCGTTGGCAGCGAGGCGGACGCTCGCGACTTCGCGCCCGCCCCTGATTCGACCGTCGACCTCGGCGGGCAGCTGGTGCTCCCGGGCGTCACGGATGCGCACACGCACCTCGTCATGATGGGAGAGGCGCTTGGGCAGGTCGGGCTCACCGATGCCCGCGATCTCGCGGGTATCCAGCGCCTGCTCGCGGAGGCTCGGGCCGCTGACCCGGATGCGAGGGTCCTTCGGGGTCGAGGCTGGCTCTTCGATTCGATCCCTGGCGGCGCCCCGACTGCGGCGATGATCGATGAGGTCGTGCCCGATGTGCCCGTGTACCTCGATGCCAACGACTACCACTCGTGCTGGGTCAACAGCGCGGCACTGCGTGAGCTGGGCATCACGAGGGACACGCCTGACCCGAGCGGCGGCCGCATCGAGCGCGACGCAGACGGGGAGCCGAGCGGCATGCTCTACGAGACGGCCGCGGTCGAGTACGCGTGGGTGCAGCGCGACCTCGCGATGACCGACGCCGACCGCGACGCCGCGGTCGAGCGTGTGCTCGCCGCGTACAGCGAGGCGGGGGTGACGGGGGTCGTCGACATGGCCCTCAACGAGGTTGCGCTCGAGGCCCTGCAGCGTGCCGCCGAGCGGAGGGGCGGCGAGCTTCCTCTGCGGGTCGCCGCGCACTGGCTCGTCTCCAATGCCGACGACGATGCGACGAACCTCGAGCAGGTCGAGCGCGCTGCGTCGCTGGCGGCCAGCTTTAGCTCGCCGTGGCTGCGAGTCGTCGGCATCAAGCTCATCCTCGACGGCACGATCGACGCCTGCACGGCGGCCATGAGCCAGCCGTACTCCGACGGCTCCAACGCGGACACCATCTGGCCGGCGGAACGTCTGTTCCCCGTGGTCACGGCGGCGGATGCTGCTGGCCTGCAGATCGCGATGCACGCGATCGGAGACGCCGCGAGCAGCATGGCACTGGATGCGCTCGAGCACGCGTTCGAGGCCAACGGCGACATCGTGCGTCGGCACCGCATCGAGCACCTCGAGTACGCCGCGCCCGGCACGGCGGAGCGCATGGCCGCCCTCGGCGTCACCGCATCCATGCAGCCCGTGCACGCCGACCCGGCGATCCTCGGCAACTGGATCGCGCAGCTCGACGACGACCGTGTGGAGCGCGGCTTCGCGTGGCACGAGTACGAAGACGCGCAGGCGACGCTCGCGTTCTCGACGGATGCGCCCACCGCTCCCTACGGTCCGCTCGCGAACCTGTACGTCGCGGCGACCCGCGAGTCGGCGCTCGACCCGAGCTTCCCTGCCGCGCAGACACTTGGCCGCACGGTGCCGATCGAGCGCGCGATCGTGCACGCGACGAGGGATGCGGCCGCCTCGGTCGGCGACGCGAGCTGGCGCGGTGAGATCCGCGAGGGCTTCGCTGCCGACTTCTTTGTCATCGACACCGACGTGCTGAGCGAGCCCGCCGCGAGCCTGCTCACGGCACGGACGGTGCTGACGGTTGTCGCCGGGCGGGTGACGTTCGAGGCCGGAGGTCGCGCCTAACCGAGGACAGGTGATCGCGCAGAAACGGGGTCAGGACCACACGGGAAGCAGCGCTGGCCGCCCCAAGTGTGCGCACAGGAGCGAGTACTCGCCCCGCCTACTTGTCGTAGACCTCACGCCGGTGGTCAGCGTGAACGATCACCACGGTCAAGACGTCGTCCTGAATGCGATACAGCACGCGGTAATCACCGGTCCGAACGCGCCACTCAGGGCGTCCGGTGAGCTTCTTCGCGGCAGGTGGTCGTGGGTCCTCCGCGAGCAGCTCGACCGCGGCCTGGATGCGACGCTTCGCTTCCGGCGGGAGCTTCTTGATGGCTCTGGCCGCCGCCGGGAGGACCAGGATCTGGTAGCTCACGGAGCGAGGCCGAGGTCACGCTTGACGGCATCCCACGGAATCGGCTCCTCCCCCAGCGCCTCGGTCTCTTCCCACGCAGCGTCCACTGCTCGAATGTCCGCGAGTTCCTCTGCGTCCTCGAGGAGCTGCTGCAACTGGGCGGCGTCGATCACGGCCGCGACGGGCCGGTTCCGCCGAGTCAGGTACACGGGCTCGAGGCGCGCGTCGTCGATGATCGAGGCCAGGCGAGCACGGGCATCGGTGATAGCGATCTGACTCATGGGGACAGCGTACGTCGAATCGAAGAAAACGTACAGAGTGCGCGATAATGCACTGAAAGTTCGAGACCTGGGAAACGATCTGAGGTTGCCCCTACCCGAGCAGTTCCACACCCGCCTCCGCGACGACCGCCCGCACCTCGTCGAGGTACCGCTGCGCCTGCTCGGTGAGGGGGATCGCGGAGTGGCCGATCCAGCCGATCTCGATACGTTCATCCACCTCCAGGGGCACGGCGACGATGCCGGGGTCGAGGTCGTCGCTGATGATGCCGGTCGAGATGGTGTAGCCGTCGAGGCCGATCATGAGGTTGAAGATCGTCGCCCGGTCGGAGACGCGGATCTCTCGTCTGCTCGACAGGGTCGAGAGGATCTCCTCGGCGAAGTAGAACGAGTTGTTCGCGCCCTGATCGAAGGTGAGGCGCGGCAGGTCAGCCAAGTCGTCGAGCGTCGCGCGCTTCCGAGACGCGAGCGGGTTCCGCCGCGAGACGAAGATGTGCGGCTGCGCGAGGAACAGCGGATGGAACACCAGGCCGGAGTCCCGCAGCAGCTTGTCGATGACGTTGCCGTTGAAGTCGTTCCGGTACAGAAGGCCGAGCTCGCTGCGGAGCGTCCGCACGTCCTCGATGATCTCCCACGTGCGGGTCTCGCGAAGCGAGAACTCGTACTCGACCGCCCCGGTCGCCTTCACCATCCGCACGAACGCATCCACCGCGAACGAGTAGTGCTGCGCCGACACCCCGAGCAGGCGTCGCGACGGCGGACGACCCAGATACCGCTGCTCGAGGAGCGCCATCTGCTCGACCACCTGCTTCGCGTAGCGGAGGAACTCGGTGCCGTCAGTGGTCAGGGAGACGCCGCGGGCCGACCGCACGAGGAGGGCGCGGCCCACGCGCGCCTCGAGGTCCTTCATCGCCGCCGACATCGTCGGCTGGGCGACGAAGAGGACGTCGGCGGCGGCGCTGATCGAGCGTTCCGCCGCAACCTCCACGAAGTAGTGGAGCTGCTGCAGGGTCACGCCGTTCGATCGCCGACTCATAGCCCAAAACTATAGTGACGAATAGTTGCGACGGATTACCCGATAGCCACCGCCCGCCTGCACAATAAATGCATCCACGCCCACAGGCCTGCCGGCCTCACGACTCCCGGATTGGCCTCACATGGCGAACGACATCACGTTCAACATCACCACCACACGCTTCGACGAGCACTACGCGCCGTCGGAAAGCTCCCGCATCACCACGAACTTCGCCAACCTGGCCCGCGGCGAGCACCGCCAGCAGAACCTGCGCAACGCCCTCACGATGATCGACCGGCGCTTCAACGACCTCGCCCGGTGGGACAACCCCACCGGCGACCGCTACACGCTCGAGCTCGACATCATCTCCGCCTCACTGCAGTTCGACGACGACGGCGACGACCGGGAGTTCCCCCTGCTCGAGGTCCTCGACATCGGCATCGTCGACCAGCACACCGGCAAGCGCCACCAGGGCATCGTCGGCAACAACTTCTCCTCCTACCTCCGCGACTACGACTTCAGCGTGCTGCTGCCAGCCGCCAACGCGGGCGGCACCGGCTTCACCCTGCCCGACGGCTTCGGCGAGCTCCACGGCAAGCTCTTCCAGCACTTCCTCGACTCCCCCGCCTACCAGCAGCGGTTCCACAAGTCGCCCGTCATCTGCATCAGCGTCTCCACCAGCAAGACCTACACGCGCACCGACAACCACCACCCGGTCCTCGGCGTCGAGTACCGACAGGACGACTACTCGCTGACCGACCAGTACTTCGGCAAGATGGGCCTCCAGGTCCGCTACTTCATGCCGCCAGGCAGCGTCGCACCCCTCGCGTTCTACTTCCGCGGCGACCTGCTCAGCGACTACTCGCTCCTCGAGCTCACCGGCACGATCAGCACCATGGAAGCGTTCCAGAAGATCTACCGCCCCGAGATCTACAACGCCAACTCAGCCGCGGCCAACGTCTACAGCCCCACACTCGACCAGCAGGACTTCTCCCGCACCGAGATCGGCTACGACCGCGAAGAGCGCAGCCAGCTCGCGAAGACACAGGGCGCGTACACGGCCGAGCACTTCGTGAAGCCCCACGGCGACGTGCTGGATGCGTGGGCCGCCAACTACTCCGTCTCCGCCCGATGACCGACGAAGGATCGACGACCATGAACACCCTCCTCCCCGTTGCCAGCGTTGGCAGCCTCCCCAAGCCGTCATGGCTCGCCAAGCCCGAGGTCCTCTGGTCGCCCTGGGAGCTCGAGGGCGCGGCGCTCGTCGAAGGCAAGCAGGATGCGCTGCGCATCGCCGTGCAGGAACAGCGTCGGCGCGGCGTCGACATCATCAGCGACGGCGAGCAGACCCGCCAGCACTTCGTAACGACGTTCATCGAGCACCTCGAGGGCGTCGACTTCGAGAACCGGGAGACGGTCCGCATCCGCGACCGCTACGACGCGAGCGTCCCCACGGTCGTCGGCGCCGTCAGCCGCAAGCAGCCCGTCTTCCTCGACGACGCGAAGTTCCTGCGCGCACAGACCGACCAGCCCATCAAGTGGGCGCTCCCAGGGCCGATGACGATGATCGACACCCTCTCCGACCGGCACTACAAGAGCCGCGAGAAGCTGGCGTGGGAGTTCGCGACCATCCTCAACCAGGAAGCCAAGGAGCTCGAGGCGGCCGGCGTCGACATCATCCAGTTCGACGAGCCCGCCTTCAACGTCTTCTTCGACGACGTGGCGGACTGGGGAGTCGCAGCCCTCGAGCGCGCGGCAGAGGGCCTCCGCGCCGAGACGGTCGTGCACATCTGCTACGGCTACGGCATCAAGGCGAACAACGACTGGAAGGCGACCCTCGGGGCCGAGTGGCGCCAGTACGAGCGGACGTTCCCGCTCATCCAGAAGTCCTCCATCGACATCGTCTCCCTCGAGAGCCACCACTCCCACGTGCCGACGGACCTCGTCGAGCTCATCCGCGGCAAGAAGGTCATGCTCGGCGCCATCGACGTGGCAAGCGAGCAGATCGAGACGCCGGAAGAGGTCGCCGACACCCTCCGCAAGGCCCTCCAGTTCGTGGATGCCGACAAGCTCATCGCGAGCACCAACTGCGGCATGGCTCCCCTGCCGCGCGACGTCGCCTACGGCAAGCTGAGCGCACTATCCGCGGGCGCTGCGATCCTTCGGGCAGAGCTGGGCGAGCAGGCCTAGCCGCCAGCCCGGGATGAACGCGACGGGGTCGGGTGCGCCGGTCCGATACGACCTAGGCGCGCCCGGCCCCGAGGCGTCCGTGCGACGCCTCGAGATAGCAGTTGCCGCACATCGACTCGTAGCTGACCTCTCCCTGGTCGATCGCGACCTGGCCGCCGTCGAACACGAACTCGCCAGCAACGCGGCGGCCGTTGAAGATCGCCTTCCGTCCGCAGCGACAGATCGTCTTGAGCTCCTCCAGCGAGTGCGCGATCTCGAGCAGCCGCTGGCTGCCGGGGAACGCGATCGTCTGGAAGTCGGTGCGGATGCCGTACGCGAGCACGGGGATGCCGTCGAGCACCGCGATGCGCAGCAGCTCGTCGACCTGCCAGGTCGTCAGGAACTGCGCCTCGTCGACGAGCAGGCACGAGATGGGCTGGCCGTCGGCAACCAGCGCCGCGAGCTGCTCGCGGGGGCTGTCCTCGGCACCCACCAGGATCTCCACGCGCCTCGTCATACCGAGGCGAGACGCGATCTCACCCTCAGCCTTCGTGTCGACCGCGGGCTTCGCGAGCACAACCCGGTGCCCACGCTCCTCGTAGTTGAACGCGGCCTGCAGCAGCGCCGTCGACTTGCCCGAGTTCATCGCCCCGTAGCGGAAGTACAGCTTGGCCATGGTCCTCCTCGTTTCAGGGCTGAGCCCGGTCGATCGTACCCGCCCGCACCGACATCCGCCCAGCTCGCGCCGCCGCCACCGGCGGACAACGTCAGAGCCGCTTGACCATCTCCAGCTCCCGCTGCCGACGGTTCAACGGGTACGGGATCGTGGAGCCCGTCGCGACGAACCCGCGCCGCTCGTACGCGGCCCGGGCCCGCGCATTGTCCTCGTGCACGTGCAGCATGAGACCGGATGCGCGCGACGACGCCCACGCCTCGACCTCCCCGAGCAGCGCATCCGTCACCCCCGCCGCCCTGCCACGGTAGCCCTCCGCCACGTAGACGCTCACGAGCATGGGCCACGGCTCGTCGCGGAAGGAGACGCACCCCATCGTGCCCACCCAGGTGCCGCCGTCGAGCTCGGCGACAAGCGAGATGCCGTCGGCGGCATCCCCCCGGGCACCCCGCCTGCGCCACTCCCGCTCATCGTGGCCGAACGCCTCCGACAGGGTCTCCGTGTACGCGATCGGAGTGTCCTTGAGCATCTCGAGCCTGATCGCCCGCACAGCCCGCCAGTCGTCTGGCATCGTCGCACGAATCGTGAACTGAGCTTCGGTCATCGCACGAGCGTACTCGCCGCGCGGCGTTCACCTGCCGCCTCTATCGTCACCTGAACGGCAGAGTGACACGGACGAGGTGGGGCAGCGGATGACGACAGGTGCGGGGCCGAAGAAGATCGGCACGCTCGGCGCGACGGCCATCGGCGTCTCCGCGATGCTCGGCGCCGGGGTCTTCTCCGCCTTCGCACCGGCGGCCCAGGCGGCGGGCGGCTGGCTCCTCCTGAGCCTCGCGATCGCGCTCGTCGTCGCCGCGAGCAACGCCGCCTCGACCGCGCAGCTCGCGCGCCAGCACCCCGGAGCGGGCGGCGTGTACCTCTACGGTCGCGAGCAGCTCGGCGAATGGCCAGGGTTCCTCGCCGGCTGGGGGTTCGTGATCGGCAAGACGGCGTCCGTCGCCGCCATGGCCATCACCGCCGCCGCCTACCTCGTACCCGAGCCCTTCGCGCGGCCGGTCGCCCTCGCCGTGCTCGTCGCCGTCACGGCGGCCGGGATGCTCGGCATCACGCGCACCGCCGCCGTCGCGACCGTCATCGGCAGCGTCGTGATCGCTGGGCTGATCGGCGTCCTCATCGTCGCCCAGGTATCTCCACCGCTGTTCGGCTCATCGAACGAAGACGACAGTGTCTTCTCCGCACTCGGGGTGCTGCAGGGCGCCGGCATCCTGTTCTTCGCCTTCGCCGGCTACGCCCGCGTCGCGACGCTGTCCGAAGAAGTGCGAGATCCGCGACGCACTGTCCCCCGCGCGATGCTCCTGTCGTTCGTCATCGTCAGCAGCTTGCTGGCAGTCCTCGGCTGGGCCCTGCTCAACACCCTCGGCCCGGGCAGGCTCCCGCTCACCCCGGCCCCGATCGCGGCGCTCGTCGAGACGCAGCCCGTCGCGGTCGCCGCGGTCAGCGTCCTCGCCGCCGTCTCGTCGATCGGCGCGCTCTCGGCCGTACTCGCGGGCAGCTCCCGCACCGCGATGGCGATGGGACGACGACGCGACCTCCCTGCTGCGCTGGCGCAGCAGCATCCGTTGACCGCAGTGCCGAGGGCCGCGGTGCTCGCCGTCGCGCTCGGCGCCGCGCTGCTCATCTGCGTCGGCGACATCCGCGAAGTCATCGGCTTCTCGAGCGCCGGCGTGCTCGTGTACTACCTGATCGCCAACCTCAGCGCCCTCACGCAGGCGCGTGAGCACCGTAGTGTCCCTCGCGGTGTGTCGGTGCTCGGCGCTGTGGGCTGCGTCACCCTCGTCGTGACCCTGCCGCCACTGGCCCTCGTGTCGGCCCTCGCGGTCTTCCTCGTCGGCGTCGTCGCGCGCCTCGCGCTTCGGGCGAGACGCGGCTGACCGAGCGCTCGCAGCCATGCGACGGCGACCGCGGCAACGCGGCCGCGCCACGGCCGCTCGCGGCACGAACGGGGTCGACGCGGACAGTCAGGGTGACGAGGCGACGACCATCGCCGTCTGAGGCAGCATTTTCGACCTCACGTCACCTTGATTGGCACGTGAGGTGTCGACAACGACGCAGACCCACCTCACCATGACGCGCTGGCGCGGTGAGAGCTCGAAGGCCCCAGCGCTCCGCACGCAGCGAAGCCGCCCCGCTTGCGCGGGACGGCCTCAGGAGCGTGCGTCGACTGGCCGGGTGCTGCCCCGGCCGAGTCGCCTAGTGCGCGTTCAGCTCGAGCGCCTCAGCGCTGGCGGTCTGCGTCGAATCTGCGAGCTCGGCCGACGAGTTCACGTCGGTGCCGAGGCTCGGCACGAGCGCCTCGAGCTTCGGCGCCCACTCGGCCTTCTTCTCCGGGTAGCAGCGACCGAGCAGGTCGATCATGACCGGAACGGCGACGGATGCGCCGGGCGAGGCGCCGAGGAGACCGGCGATCGAGCCGTCCTTCTTCGCGACGACCTCGGTGCCCATCTGCAGGATTCCACCGCGCTTCGGGTCCTTCTTCATGACCTGCACACGCTGGCCGGCCGTGATGAGACGCCAGTCGGCGGCGTTCGCCTCGGGGAAGAACTCCTTCAGCTGCTCGAACTTCTTGTCCTTGCTCGCGAGCACCTGGCCGACGAGGTAGGTGACGAGGTCGAAGTTGTCCTTCGCGACGGCGAGCATCGGGATGAGATTGTGCGGTCGCAGCGACTTGACGAGGTCGAGGTAGCTGCCCGTCTTCAGGTACTTGGGGCTGAAGCCCGCATACGGCCCGAACATGAGGGCCGGCTTGCCGTCGACGACGCGGGTGTCGAGGTGCGGCACCGACATGGGCGGAGCGCCGACCGACGCCTTGCCGTAGACCTTCGCGAGGTGCTTCTGGACGACCGCGGGGTTGTCGGTGCGCAGGAACTGACCCGAGATCGGGAAGCCGCCGTAGCCCTTGATCTCCTCGATGCCTGACTTCTGGAGGAGCGGGAGCGCCCCGCCGCCGGCCCCCACAAACACGAAGCGGGCGCGGGTGACGTTCTTGCGACCCTTCTGCTCGCCAGCGAGCTGCTGCGTCGCGATCTGCCAGATGCCGTCGCGCTGCTGGCGGAGCGCGATGACCTCCGTGTTGAGGCGCAGCACAGCGCCCCGGTCGACGAGGCCCTGCACGAGCTTGTGGGTGAGCGAGCCGAAGTCGACGTCGGTGCCCGCGGCTACGCGAGTCGCCGCGATCTTCTCGCCCGCCGGCCGGCCCTCGACGAGCGTCGGAGCCCAGGCCTTGATGACCTCCGGGTCGTCCGAGAACTCCATCGTCGAGAAGAGCGGCTCGGTCTTGAGCAGCTCGAAGCGGCGGCGCAGGAAGTCGACGTTCTCAGCACCGCGCACGAACGTCATGTGCGGCACGGAGTTGATGAAGCCTGACGGCTCGGGCAGCTCGCCGGCCTCGACGAGGGTGGCCCAGAACTGGCGCGACACCTGGAACTGCTCGTTGATCTGGATCGCCTTGGACGCGTCGATGACGCCGTCTTTCTCAGGCGTGTAGTTGAGCTCGCAGAGGGCGGCGTGGCCCGTGCCCGCGTTGTTCCACGGGCTCGAGCTCTCCTGAGCGAGCCCGTCGAGTCGCTCGATGATCTTGATGCTCCACTCGGGCTCGAGCTTCGAGAGCAGCGAGCCGAGGGTGGCACTCATGATGCCCCCGCCGATCAGAACGACGTCGTAGATCTTCTGTGAATCAGTCACCGAATCAGTCTACGACGGGGGCGGATGCGCATCCGCTTCACGTGGGCAGCGGGGCCTGCACATTCGTCGGTTTTTGCTGTTTTCGAATGGTCTGCACCCGAAACAGGGGCCAGGCCGCCTCGACCACTCCCGTGAACGCAAAAACGGACACCCGTGAGGGGTGCCCGTTCTTGCGTCTGCGACGTGGTGACTACGCCTTCGCGGCGACCAGCTCCGCGATCTGCACCGCGTTGAGCGCGGCGCCCTTGCGGAGGTTGTCGTTCGAGATGAACAGCGCGAGACCACGGTTGCCGTCGACCGACTGGTCCTGGCGGATGCGGCCGACGAGGCTCGGGTCCGCACCGGCTGCCTGCTGCGGCGTGGGCACGTCGACGAGGGCGACGCCGGGTGCCTCGGCGAGGAGCTCGCGGGCGCGGTCGGGCGTCAGCGCCTCTGCGAACTCGGCGTTGATCGACAGGGAGTGGCCGGTGAAGACGGGCACGCGCACGCACGTTCCGCTCACGCGCAGCTCGGGGAGGCCGAGGATCTTGCGGCTCTCGTTGCGCAGCTTCTGCTCTTCGTCGGTCTCTTCCGTGCCGTCGTCGACAACCGAGCCGGCGAGCGGGATGACGTTGAACGCGATGGGCGCGACGTACTTGTCGGGGGCCGGGAACTCGACGGCCGAACCGTCGTGCACCAGCCCGAGGAGCGCGTCCTCACCCTGCCCGACCGCCGCGACTGCCTGCCCCGACAGCTCGCGGGCGCCCGCGAGGCCAGAGCCGGACGTGGCCTGGTAGGTCGACACGATGAGGCGCTCGAGGCCGGCGGCCTCGTGCAGCACCTTCAGGACCGGCATGGCGGCCATCGTCGTGCAGTTCGGGTTCGCGATGATGCCCTTGGGCGGTGCGACGATCTCTTCCGGGTTGACCTCGGAGACCACGAGCGGCACCTCGGGGTCGCGGCGCCAGGCGCTCGAGTTGTCGATGACCAGCGCGCCGGCGGCGGCGAAGCGCTCGGCCTGCGCACGCGATGTGGTCGCTCCAGCGGAGAAGAGGGCGATGTCGATGCCGCTCACGTCAGCGACGGCCACGTCTTCGACCGTGATGTCCTCGCCGCGGAACGGGAGGGTCGTGCCTGCCGAGCGGGCCGACGCGAAGAAGCGGATGCTCTCGACCGGGAAGTCGCGCTCCTCGAGGAGGGTGCGCATGACGGCGCCGACCTGGCCAGTCGCGCCGACGACGGCGACGTTCAACTTGGTGCTCATGAGTGCTCTTTTCTGCTCGACCGCGTCAGCGGCCGGTGCCTGCGTAGACGACTGCCTCGGCGTCGCCGTCGAGGTCGAACGCGGTGTGGATGACGCGGGTTGCCTCGGTGACGAGGTCGGCCTGCGTGATGATCGAGATGCGGATCTCGGAGGTGGAGATCATGTCGATGTTGATGCCGGCATCCTTGAGCGCCGTGAAGAGCTTCGCGGTGACGCCGATGTTCGTGCGCATGCCGGAGCCGACGAGGGAGATCTTGCCGATGTCCTCCGTGAGGCGCAGCGACGCGTAGCCGATCTGCTCGCCCTCCGACGCGATGGCGTCGAGCACGCGCTGCGCGTCCGCCTTCGGCAGCGTGAAGGAGATGTCGGTGACCTTCGTGTCCTGCTCGGACACGTTCTGCACGATCATGTCGATGTTCGCGCCCTGCTCGGCGACGATCGTGAAGATCGCGGCCGCCTTGCCTGGCACGTCAGGGACGCCCGCGATGGTGATCTTGGCCTGGCTCAGGTCGTGGGCGACACCCGCGATCATTGCTGCTTCCACTTCGTACTCCTCTGCCCGATCTGGGTTGTAGACGATGGTGCCCTCGTGGTCCGAGAACGACGAGCGGACGTGGAGCGTGACTCCCTGTCGGCGTGCGTACTCGACGGCGCGGATGTGCAGGACCTTCGCGCCGGAGGCGGCGAGCTCGAGCATCTCCTCGCTGGAGATGTAGTTCAGCTTGTGGGCCTTCGGCACGATGCGCGGGTCGGCGGAGAAGACGCCGTCGACGTCGGTGTAGATCTCGCAGACGTCCGCACCGAGGGCGGCCGCGAGCGCGACGGCCGTCGTGTCGGAGCCGCCGCGGCCCAGCGTGGTGATGTCTTTCGAGTCGCGGTTGAAGCCCTGGAAGCCGGCGACGATCGCGATGGCCCCTTCGTCGAGCGCTTCGCGAACACGCACGGGGGTGACGTCGACGATGCGCGCGTCGCCGTGCGTGGAGTCGGTGATCATGCCGGCCTGGCTGCCCGTGTAGCTCCTGGCGTCCATGCCGAGGTCCTTGATGGCCATAGCGAGGAGTGCCATCGAGACGCGCTCACCGGTCGTGACGAGCATGTCGAACTCGCGTGCGTCCGGAATCGTCGCGATCTGGTGCGCCAGGTCGATGAGGTCGTCGGTGGTGTCGCCCATTGCGGAGACGGCCACGACGACGTCGTTGCCCGCTTTGCGGGTCTCGACTACTCGGCGGGCCACTCGCTTGATGCTCTCCGCATCCGCGACCGATGATCCGCCGTACTTCTGGACGATCAGACTCACGTGTCTTGTCTCCTCCGGTTCAGGATGCGCGTCGAGCTGTGCCCGCGCGCCACAAGCTCCCATCCTATCCGGCGGGGGCATGCCGTTCCTAGCGCGGGCGGCGTTCGTTTCCGTTGATTGCAGGGCCGTGACCGAGTCGCGACAACCTGGAGGACGGTGAGGGCGGCGGGTGTCGTGAGCCGGTCAGTCGATGGCGCGGCGTCCGGAGAAGGCGCGGCCGAGGGTGATCTCGTCGGCGTACTCGAGGTCGCCGCCGACGGGGAGGCCGGACGCGAGCCGCGAAACGGGCACTCCGATGCTCGTGAGGAGCCTGCTGAGGTAGGACGCGGTGGCGTCGCCTTCGAGGTTCGGGTCGGTCGCGACGATGACCTCCTTCACCTCGCCGGATTCGAGCCTGGCGAGGAGGGTGCGGATGTTCAGGTCGTCGGGGCCGATGCCCTCCATGGGGTTGATGGCTCCTCCGAGAACGTGGAAGAGGCCGCCGAACTCGCGGGTGCGCTCGATGGCGGCCACGTCCTTCGGCTCCTCGACGACGCAGATGACGGTGCGGTCCCGGCGCGGGTCCCGGCACACGTTGCACTCGGGACCTTCGCTGACGTTGCCGCAGACGGTGCAGAACTGCACCCGCTCGCGGACGGTGGCGAGGATCTGCGCGAGCCGCGACACGTCGAACGACTGCGTCTGCACGATGTGGAACGCGATGCGCTGCGCCGATTTGGGGCCGACGCCTGGCAGCCGACCGAGTTCGTCGATGAGGTCCTGGATGATGCCTTCATACATGGGTCAGAGTCCCCGGCCTTCGGATGATGCTGCAGACACGGCTCAGTAGCCGCCGTCTTCAGGTGGTGGTGGTGCGGAGAAGTCGTCTTCGGGTGGCAGCTCGACCGCTTCGGGCTCGGGCACGATGATGTCTTCGCCGATGAAGCGGGCGCCGAGTCGTTCGCGCACGATCGCCTCACCGTAGCGCTCGACGCCGGGAATGACGGGCGCGCTCGCGACGCGCTGGGTGCGCTTCGGGGCGGGCGGCACCGCGGGCGCCTGGGCTTCGTCGACCGCTGCGGTCTGCGTCGCGACAGGCGCTTCGGCAGGGGCCGAGGCGACGGCGGATGCAGCTGGCGCGGACGCTGCTGACGCCCGCGTCGCGGAGGCCGCACCCTGCGCGGTCCCTGCCCCCGGGATCGCGGCGGTCGCCCATCCGGACCCTGGCCCGTCGTCGGGGAGGGACTGTTGGCCGGGGATCTTCGCGACGGTCCAGTTCAGGCCGCTCGAAGGGCCGGCGGCCGAGGTGGCCTGGGCGGAATGCGCGGCGGGAGCTTCCGCGTTCGCTGCTGGGGTCGCTGCAGCACGCCCACGCTGTCCGGCCTGTCCGGCCTGCGACCGAGGAGCCGCCGCACCCCCGGACGCTCCCTGCGCGCGGGCCGCGTCGGACTGTCGGCCTCGCGCCGGGTCGGGCTCCGCGGGGGCTGGCGCTGGCTCGTCGGCGCGGTTGGCCGCCTGGGCGCTGCCTGCCCCGCCCGTCGCTGCCCCGCCAGGGCGCTGCGGCTGGAACTTCACCGTGATGCCGAACATCTCGTTGATCGCGGTGCGGAGCACGGCGCTCGGGGAGTCGGTTGCGCCCCGCTCGCCGCGGAACTGGTCGAGCACGGCTCGGGACGGCACCTCGAAGACGAGCAGGTCGCCGGCGAGGTCCCGCGGGTGCACGGATTGCGCGACGCTCCAGGCGTGCGTGCCGCCGAGGTCGCGCATGCGCTCGAGCAGCGTAGGCCAGGCGTCGCGCAGCTGCGCGAAGACGGGGGGTTCAGCGGATGCGCGAGCCGCCGTCGCGTGCGGAGCGGGAGCGGGAGCGGGAGCGGCGGCTCCGCCGGGCGCAGCCTCTGACGCCGGCGCGGGTGGCGGCGCGGGCGCAGGCGCGACTTCGGACAAAGGCGCCGTTTCCGGCGCCGATGCGACGTCCGGAGCCGACGCAGGTTCCGGCGCTGGCGTGAGGTCAGGATCCGGAGCGGATCGCGGCGCTGACGAGGTGTCTCGCGCAGTTCCGAGTGCAGCAGCTTCGATCTCCGGAGCCGTTTCGGTGCCGGGCGCGGACTCGACGTCCGACGCAGGTGCGCCGCCCGAGACGGAATCTGCGGCGGAGTCTGCGACGGGCGGGGCGGCGGCCTCGGCGTCGGCGTCGGCCTCGGCCTCGGCGGGAGCGTCGGCCGGCGCGTCGCTGCTGCCCGGAGCGAGGACAACCGGCTCCGGCGCAGCCGGCGCGGACACGGTCGCAGCCGTCGCCGGCACGGTCGGCTGCGGCGCAGACACGGTCGGCTCCGGCGCAGCCGTTGCCGGCGCAACTCCGGAGCCCGGAGTGGCCGCGGCCCACGATGCTGCGGCCAGACGTGCGGCGGAGGCGGTGTCCGGCTCTGCCGCTGAGGGGACAGAAGGAGCAGCCGGAGTGACGGGAGGCGCTTGGCGCTCACTCGGCGCCGAGTCGGCATTCTGCACCGGACGCGGTGCGGACTGGGCCTCGGGCTGTCGCTCCGAGGAGGGCTCCGGCGCTGCCGCGGGAGCGGACTCCTGGACAGGCGCAGCAACAGCGGAAGCGGGCAGGGCAGCAGGCGCGGCAACAGCAGGCGCGGCCGCCGCAGCCGCGAGTCGCATCGGGGACGTGCCTGGCGCATCCGCCACCGCGAGCAGCGTGCCGCTGTCGATGAAGTCAGCGCGCGACGCGACGAGGATGCGCGCGACGAGCAGCTCGAGGTGGAGCTTCGGCGAGGTGACGCCGCTCATCTCGGTGAGCGTCTCGTTGACGAGGTCGGCGATGCCGGTGAGCGCGGCGGGCGAGAACCGGCCGGCCTGCACGCGCAGGGCCTCGACCTCATCCGCCCCAAGGCCGCGAAGGACCGCTCCGGCGCCTGGCCCTGTGGCCTTGGCGACGATGAGGTCGCGCAGACGCTCGAGGAGGTCCTCGACGTAGCGGCGCGGGTCCTGGCCAGACTGGATGACGCGGTCGACGGCAGTGTAGGCCGCGGCCGGATCTGCGTCGGCGAAGGCGTCGATCGACTCGTCGAGCAGCTCCTGACCCGTGAAGCCCAGCAGCGCAGCGGCGCGCTGGTAGCCGAGGAGGCCCGTCTCGGAGCCGGCGATGATCTGGTCGAGCAGCGAGAGCGTGTCTCGCGCCGAGCCACCGCCTGCGCGCACGACGAGCGGGAGCACGCCGGGCTCAGCCGTGACGCCCTCGCTCGTGCAGAGCTCTTCGACGTACTCGAGCATGAGGGCCGGCGGGATGAGCCGGAACGGGTAGTGATGCGTGCGCGAGCGGATCGTGCCGATGACCTTCTCGGGCTCGGTCGTCGCGAACACGAAGCGCACGTGCTCCGGCGGCTCCTCGACGACCTTGAGCAGGGCGTTGAAGCCGGCCGAGGTCACCATGTGCGCCTCGTCGATGATGAAGATCTTGTAGCGGTCGCGGCTCGGCGCGAGGATGGCGCGCTCGCGCAGCTCGCGCGCGTCTTCCACGCCTCCGTGGCTGGCCGCGTCGATCTCGAAGACGTCGAGCGACCCCCCGCCATCGCGCGCCAGCTCGACGCAGCTCTGGCAGACACCGCACGGGGTGTCGGTCGGCCCCTCGGCGCAGTTCAGGCAGCGGGCGAGGATGCGCGCGGAGCTCGTCTTGCCACAGCCGCGTGGGCCGGAGAAGAGATACGCGTGGTTGACGCGGCCGGTGCGCAGCGCGGTCATGAGGGGTTCGGTGACCTGCGACTGCCCGATCATCTCGGCGAAGTTCTCAGGCCGATAGCGGCGGTACAGGGCTGTGGCCATGCGCTCCATCGTAGACGGCACCACCGACATCCGGCGCGGCCCCGGCTTCACCTGTGGGCGACTCCGATGTCCGCGGCGGCGCAGACACCAGCTCTGCCAGCAACGTGGCCCTGCACAGCGTCCGAAACGGAATCGCCGCCAGCCAAGTGGCCCTTCAGAGGACCCCAGAAGGGCCACTTCGCTGGCAGCAATCGCTCCGGTGGGACGAGCATGGGCGGCGCGCCCCAACCGGGCTCAGGCGATCGCGGCCAGACTCTGGCGCGCGATCTCGAGTTCCTCGTTGGTCGGGACGACCAGCACCTCGATGCGCGAGTCGTCGGCCGAGATGCGGCGCGCATCCCGCGATGCCGACTCGTTGCGCTCGGGTGAGAGCTTCACGCCCAGCCATTCGAGGCCGTCGAGCACCTCGGCGCGCAGCTTGGCGTCGTTCTCGCCGATGCCCGCCGTGAAGACGATCGCGTCGGCGCCGCCGAGCAGCAGCATGTACGCGCCCAGGTAGTGGCGGATGCGGTGCGCGTAGACCGCGAGGCCGAGCTGCGCGCGCTCGTCGCCGGCGCTGGCCTTCTGGCGCACGTCGCGCATGTCACCGGAGCCCGTGAGCCCCAGGAGTCCCGACTTGCGGTTGAGGAGGTCGTCGAGCTGATCGATCGTGTATCCGCCGCGGCGCGACAGGTGCACGAGGACGGCGGGGTCGAGGTCGCCGGTGCGGGTTCCCATGACGAGCCCCTCGAGCGGCGTCATGCCCATGCTCGTCTCGACGGAGCGGCCCCCGTCGACCGCGCACATGCTCGCGCCGTTGCCGATGTGGAGCACGATCGTCTTGAGGCCGGCGAGGTCGCGCCCCAGGAAGCGGGCGGTCTCCTCGGACACGAACTTGTGGCTCGTGCCGTGCGCTCCGTACTTGCGCACGCGGTGCTCCTTCGCGACCTCCGCATCCAGTGCGTACAGCGACGACGCCTCGCTCATGGTCGTGTGGAACGCGGTGTCGAACACCGCGACGTGCGGCGTCTGCGCGAACACGTCGCGCGCGCCCACGATGCCCTCGAGGTTCGCGGGGTTGTGGAGCGGGGCGAGCGGGATGAGGTCCTCGATGTCCTGCAGCACCTTGCCGTCGATGACGGCCGCGTCGAAGAAGCGACGCCCACCGTGCACGACGCGGTGCCCCACGACGACCGGCGGGAACTCGGCGAGGTCCGGCCCGTGCTCCTCGAACCCCTCGAGCATCGCCTCGAAGCCCCGGGTGTGGTCGGGGATGTCCGCCTCGCGGGTGATGATCGCTCCCCCGGTCTTGTGGGTGACGCTCGCGACGCCCTCGCCGATGCGCTCCACGAGGCCGGACGCGAGCGTCTCCTCGCGTTCCATGTCGATGAGCTGGTACTTGAAGGACGACGAGCCGGAGTTGACGACCAGGACGATGCTCATGGGCACCCTTTCTCGAGACCCGCGGGGAGCGGGAAGAACGTGCGGCTGAGGCCTCTACGAGCCTTGCGCCTGGATCGCGGTGATGGCGACGGTGTTGATGATGTCGGAGACGAGCGCGCCGCGGGAGAGGTCGTTGATGGGCTTGTTGAGCCCCTGCAGGATCGGGCCGATCGCCACGGCGCCGGCGGAGCGCTGCACCGCCTTGTACGTGTTGTTGCCCGTGTTGAGGTCGGGGAAGATGAAGACCGTCGCACGGCCGGCCACCTGGCTGCCCGGCATCTTCTTGCTCGCGACCGCAGCATCCGTCGCCGCGTCGTACTGGATCGGCCCCTCGACGAGCAGCTCCGGCATGCGCTCACGCACGATGCCGGTCGCCGTGCGCACCTTGTCGACGTCGGCGCCGGAGCCCGACTCGCCCGTCGAGTAGGAGAGCATCGCGACGCGAGGCGCGATGTCGAACTGGCTCGCCGTCTCGGCCGAGGAGATCGCGATGTCGGCGAGCTGCTCCGCCGTCGGGTCCGGGTTCACGGCGCAGTCGCCGTACACGAGGACGCGGTCGGCGAGGGCCATGAGGAACACGCTCGAGACCACGGAGACGCCAGCCTTGGTCTTGACGATCTCGAAGCCGGGGCGGATGGTGTGCGCGGTCGTGTGGGCCGCACCCGAGACCATCCCGTCCGCGAGGCCCAGGTGCACCATGAGGGTGCCGAAGTAGCTGACGTCGCGCACGCGCTCGGTCGCGGCCTCGATGGTGACGCCCTTGTGCGAGCGCAGTCTCGCGTACTCATCGGCGAAGCGCGCGACGTAGTCGGGGTTGCTCGTGCTGAGCACGTGGGCGGCGGAGATGTCGACGCCGAGCGCGGACGCACGGCCACGCACCTCCGACTCCTCACCAAGGATCGTGATCTCGGCGACCTCGCGGGCCAGCAGAGAGCCCGCGGCCACGAGGATGCGGTCGTCGCTGCCCTCCGGAAGCACGATGTGCTTGCGGTCCGAGCGTGCACGGTCGAGGAGCGTGTTCTCGAACATGAGCGGCGTGACGACCAGCGACTGCTTCACGTTGAGGAGCGCCACGACCTCGATGGCCGGGATGTGCTGCTCGAACTTCGCGAGGGCGAGGTCGATCTTGCGGCGCGAGATTCCCGCGGCCGCGAGTCGGCCGCGCGTCTGCATGATGCGCTGCGCCGTGTCGTAGGTGCCGAAGTTGGTGCGGATGATCGGCACCTCGACGTTGAGCCCGTTGATGAGCCGCTCGATGGCCGGCGGGAACTCGAACGGGCCGTTCACGACGATGCCCGTGAGGGACGGGAAGGTCTCCGCGCGCTGCGCGAGGAGCACGGCGAGCAGCACCTCGGTGCGGTCGGCCGCGATGACGACGACCGCGCCCTCCTTGAGGCGTTCGAGGACGTTCTGCATCGACATGCCCGCGAGGACGATGCCGAGCACCTCGCGACCGAGCAGCTCGCGGTCGCCGTAGACGAGCTCCCCGCCCACCGCATCCAGCAGCTGCGAGAGCGAGGGGGCCATGAGCAGCGGCGTCTCGGGGATCGCCCACACGGGCACCTTGTGGCCCAGCTCGCGCAGAGCCCGCTCGGCGACAGCTCGACGCACCTCGTCCGTGGCGTTCTCGTCGGCGCGGTTG
Source organism: Pseudoclavibacter terrae (assembly GCF_008831075.1). Lineage (GTDB taxonomy): Bacteria > Actinomycetota > Actinomycetes > Actinomycetales > Microbacteriaceae > Pseudoclavibacter > Pseudoclavibacter terrae. Next base: position 167,713 of record NZ_WBJX01000004.1, read on the forward strand.
ATGGTGATCGCGAGCAGCGTCGCGTGCGCGGCGTCGAGTTCGGGCAGGGTCACCTCGAGCGCCTGCGCGAGCTGCTCCGGGGTGCGCGGCTGGCCCTTGTCGGCGTCGAGGCCGGTCAGGACGAGAAGGACCGGCGCGCCGAGGTTCGCGGCAACCCTCGCGTTGAAGCCCAGCTCGGCCGGGTTGCCGACGTCGGTGAAGTCGCTGCCCACGATGACGACCGTGTCGCAGCGGCGCTCGAGGGCGCGGTACCGGGTGACGATGCGGGAGAGCGCCTCATCAGGGTCGGCGTGCACGTCGTCGTAGGTGACGCCGAAACCGGATTCGTACTCCGGGCCGCGGTTCTGCGGGTCGAGCTGCGAGAGGAGCAGCTCGAGGATGTCGTCGCGAACTTCGGCGCTCTGCACGATGGGCCTGAACACACCCACGCGCCCGATCGAGCGGCTCAGGGCGTTCACCACTCCGAGCGCGACGGCTGACTTGCCAGAGTGACCCTCTGATGACGTGATGTAGATGCTTGTCCCCACGCCTCGCAATGCTAGTCGGGTGATGAGTCAGCGGGCTGTCGCGATCCTGCCAATTGCGGATGCACCGGATTCGCGTCTCGCGCCCATCGCGCTATGATGGTCGACGGCTCCTCGCGTGGCGCCATCCAGGCCAACTCCCCCAGGGCGGAAACGCAGCAAGGGTAACCGGGCTCTGGCGGGTGCGCGGGGGGTCTTTTCTTTTCCCCGCCGAACTCTGCCACTCCCGCGGCCTGGCAGATCGCCCGCGGCGAACGCTGGCCTCGAACTCAGACTCACCAGCTTGACTGGGCGGCATGAGAATCGCAGTCATCGGTGGAAACGGTCAGATCGCACGCCTTCTTACGACCCAGCTCCTGCAGCGCGGGCACCGTGTCACGAGCGTCGTCCGAAACCCGGAGCACGTCGACTCCCTCAAGGAGCTCGGCGCGGATCCGGTGATCGCCGACCTCGAGCAGAGCACGCCAACAGACCTCGCGAAGCAGCTGGGGCACGTGGACGCGGTCGTCTTCGCGGCGGGCGCCGGCCCCAACAGCGGTCCCGAGCGGAAGCTCACGCTCGACCGTGACGGGGCGATCCTGTCGGCGGATGCGGCGGAGCTCGCCAACATCCGGCGCTTCGTCGTGGTCTCGGCGATGTCGACGGATTCCTTCGATCGCGACTCCGACGACACGTTCCAGGTGTACCTGCGGGCGAAGAGCGAGGCCGACGCGAACATCCGCGCCCGCAGCGCGAAGCTCGACTGGACCATCGTCCGCCCGGGGGGACTCACCGACGACGACGCCACTGGCAGCGTCAAGATCGGCGAGCAGGTCGAACGCGGGTCCATCCCCCGCGCCGACGTGGCAGCGGTGATCGCCGCCCTCCTCGACCGCCACGCCGGCATCCACAAGCAGTTCGAGGTCGTCTCCGGAGACGAAGAGATCGGCGCAGCAGTCAAGAAGCTCTAGCCGAGGGCCCGCCGGGCCTCCCTCTCTTGAGCGATTTGGTGCTCGCGTTCACGAACGGTCGCGGGAACCGGTATGCTCTTTCGAGGTGAGCGCCTGGCGCTCCCGTGGAGGATTCGCCTAGTGGCCTATGGCGCACGCTTGGAAAGCGTGTTGGGTGAAAGCCCTCAGGGGTTCGAATCCCCTATCCTCCGCCATGTGCACGAAAGCCCCGACCAGGGATCCCCGGTCGGGGCTTCCGTCATTCGCCCACCCTCGTCGACGTGCCGACCACAACTCCGCCCTGCTGGGCGCCGGCGGGCGCAAACACGTGGAAAACACACGCTCGTGGCTCGAGGAAGCTGCACTTCCCGCATGTCTGTGGTGAGCCGGCGCATGCAGAGCAGAGCCGAGCGGATGCGGGCGAGCGGATGCGGGCGAGCGCACGAAAGAGGGCGCCACCCGAAGGTGACGCCCTCTCAGCGCAACTCGATGAGGCGCTAGGCCTTCTTGGCTGCCAAACGGCGAGCGACGAGCACGCCGGCGCCGGTCGCGAGCGCGAGGAGGCCGATGCCAGCTGCACCGAAGACGTCCTCGGCGCCCGTGGTGGCGAGCTCAGGGGTCTTGTGGCCCGTGTTCGTGCCACCGTTGCCCGCGGGAGCCGCGGTCGACGTGGGCGCCGTCGTGGTGCCAGGCGTCGCCTCGGCGATCAGGAACGTGAACGTTGCGGACAGGCCGCTCGACTGCGAGAGCGTCACCGTGTACTCACCGACGGGCAGCGGGGCACCCGACTGGTTGATGAGGACGCCCGGGTAGGTGCCGTCCTCGGCGACGACGGAGTCGTCGGTCGGGTCGACCGTGACCGAGGAGCCGTCCGGGTAGACCACGGTGATGTCGAGCGCGAGGCCAGGCGTGAAGTTCTGCGCCGTGTACGTGATGTTCTCCGTGGGGAGGAAGCTGTCCGCGTTCGCGTAGGCGACAGGGGCTTCGACCGTCGGGGTCGGCTCAGCGGTCGGCGTGGGCGTTCCCGTGGACACAGCCGCGACGTTGAAGCCGAACGTGACGACGTTCTGTGCGGGAGCGCCAGCCGCGTCGACGTAGTCCTGGGTGACGGTCACCGAGTAGTCGCCCTCGTCGAAGAGCGCCGTGTTGGTGATCTCGCCGGCGTAGGAGCCGTCTTCTCCGACGTTCCAGCTGTTGCCGGCGCCCGCGGGCACCGCCTGTGCGGTTCCGTCGGGGAACGTGAGCGTGATGCTCGAAAGCGGAGCCTCGGGCGCGAGGCCCGTGAGGACGTAGGTGATGCCCTCGTCCGGCGTGAAGCTCGGCTTCGTCGCCGCGCCCGCAGCGGCCGGAGCCTCTGCCGTCTCGGTGGGCTCGGCCGGCGCCGACTCGTCGGGGGTCGACGTCGGCGTCGACTCCTCGGTCGGGGGCGTCGTGGCCGGGGCCGACTCGGTGGGAGTCGTCGTCTCGGTCGGCGTCGCCGACTCGGTGGCGGCCGGCGTCTCGGCGGGCGTTGCTGGCGGCGTGGTGGTCGCTGCAAAAGCGGGTGCAGCGGTCAGCACGGCGCCGCTGGCGAGCACACCGAAGGCGATCGTGAGGGCGGATGCGCGCTTGCGCGACGAAGAGAATGAGGAAGCCATAACCCAAGACTGGCCTGACTCACAGGTGATGTCCAGAAGGCTTCAGACGATTTCGGTGGGTTCCGCCCGGATTTCGAGTGCCGCATTCGGGACAAACCCCAGATGAACGCCACTTTCTTCGACCATTGGTTGACCGCTTTTGAACGTGGGGACTTCTTCCCACTTGATTGAAAAATCATGGGAGATCACCCCCGCCGTAACGCACGAGCGGGGCTGGACACCGTATGGTGCCAGCCCCGCTCAGCGTCAGTGCAGGTCGTGCGGTCGTCAGCTCTCGCGACGGCGACTCAGGAAGCGCGCCCCGGTGACAGCCGCCGCGCCGAGCCCGAGGACCAGGAGGCCGATGCCGGCGGCACCGAACGCATCCTCGGCGCCCGTCGTCGCGAGGGACTTGCTCTGGGCCTTGCCCTTGGTGTCCGCGTTCCCGCTCCCGGTGCCGCCATTGCCAGCCGGTGCGACTGTCGAGCTCGGCGAAGCGTCGGAAGTCGCGGGCGTCTCACCGGTGACGGCGAAGGACGTCGTCGCCGTCTGCTCCTCTGCCGGCGCATCCGCCTCGAGCTCGACCGCCGCGGACGACTCCGCGGGGGCCGTCAGGTCGGACTCCTCCTGGACGATCAGCGGCACACCTCGTGCGGAGTCAGCCGCCGGAGCGCCAGTCTCTTCACCCACGGCCGGGTTGATGCTCGTCAGGGTGATGCCATAGTCGCCAGCATCCCAGGCACCGTCGTAGGTGATGATTCCCGCGTAGTTGCCTTCCGCATCCGGAATGATCGGCTCGGCCGACTCGAACTCCGCAGTCGTGTTGTCGGGGAGCAGCAGCGTGAGGCCGAGCTCAACGCCAGGCGTGAAGCCGGTGGCGACATACGTGATGCCCTCAGCAGCCTCCTCCTGTGTGTAGCTGGCCTGCTCGGTGGCGACGGCCGGTGCAGCGGTGGGCGCCTCGGTCTCGGTCGGCTCCGGAGTCACCGTCTCGGTGGCGGTGGGCGGAACGCTCGCCGTCTCGGTCGGCTCGAGCGTCGGCTCTTCGGTGAGCGTGGGCTCTGGCGTCTCCGTGGAGGTCTCGGTCGGCTCAGGCGTGGCCGTCTCGGTCTCCGTGGGCTCAGGCGTGGCCGTCTCGGTCTCCGTCGGCTCAGGCGTGGCCGTCTCGGTCTCGGTGGGCTCAGGGGTGGCGGTGCCGGTGGGCGCCACGGCCGAGAAGCCCGTTGAAGCCTGCACGTCGTCCGACTCGAAGAGCACGACCGAGTAGTCACCCTCGCTCCAGTCCTCGTCGCTGGTCAGTTCGGCGCTGACGGCGCCTGATGCGTCGACTTCGTGCGACTCGGTGCCCCAGGACCAGTTCGTCTGGCCCTCTGGTCCGACGACTCGCACGTACACGAGGTTGCCCGGCGTGAATCCCGAGCCGGTGACCGTGAGGCCGGGGGCATCAGCGGAGATCGAGTCCGCAGAGACCGATGCGGATGCAGTGCTGGTCTCACCATCGACGCTCGCGTCTACCTGGTCGCCGTTGGCGGCGAACGAGGGCGCTGCCGTGACGGCGACTCCACCGGCAACGACGCCGAAGGCGATGACGAGGGCCGTGGTGCGAGCGCGAGCGCTCTTGAGGGTGTCGGAAAGCATGAAAGGACGCTAACACGGCGGATTATTGTCCGTCGAGGCCGAAAACGGGTCAAGCGACACGCGGAAAGTCGCGATTCTCGGTCGACACACCAGTCACATTCGTCACACTGACCTCAGAAATCGCATCTTCAACAGGGATTTCCCGGGGAAACGGAACGAGGCACCGCATCCGGAAACCGGATGCGATGCCTCGTGAAAAAAGTTCCTTCGGCGTGTCGGAACACGCCGCGAAGAACAGCTACGGGATGACTACTTGACGGTCACCGAAGCGCCGGCAGCCTCGAGGGCGTCCTTTGCCTTGTCAGCAGCTTCCTTGTTGACGCCTTCGAGAACGGGCTTCGGAGCGCCGTCAACGAGTGCCTTCGCCTCACCGAGACCGAGGCTCGTGAGGGCGCGCACCTCCTTGATGACCTGGATCTTCTTGTCGCCAGCACCCTCGAGGATGACGTCGAACTCCGTCTTCTCCTCCTCTTCGGGTGCGTCAGCTGCTGCAGCAGCAACGCCTGCAACTGCAACGGGAGCAGCAGCGGTGACCTCGAAGGTCTCCTCGAACGCCTTGACGAACTCGGAGAGCTCGATGAGCGTGAGCTCCTTGAATGCTGCGATGAGCTCGTCAGTCGTGAGCTTTGCCATGTGTTTTCTCCTTGTGTGTTGTTCTAGCCGCGAGATCCCGGAGGACTAGTTCGCGGACTCCTGCTTTTCGCGCAATGCCTCGACCGTGCGAACAGCCTTGGCTGCAGGCGCGGTGAACAGGTATGCGGCACCGAACAGCGAGGCCTTGAAGGCGCCGGCAAGCTTGCCGAGCAGAACTTCGCGGGACTCGAGGTCGGCGAGCTTGTTGACCTCTTCTGCGCTGAGAGCGTTTCCGTCGAAGAAACCGCCCTTCAGAACCAGCTGAGGGTTGTCCTTGGCGAAGGTACGAAGACTCTTCGCGACCGCGACGGGGTCGCCGTGCACGAACGCGATTGCGCTCGGTCCGGCCAGCTCGTCGTCGAACGCGGTGATTCCGGCGTTGTTCGCCGCAATCTTCGTCAGCGTGTTCTTCACCACGGCGTAGCTTGCGTGCTCACCGATCGTGCGACGCAGCGTCTTGAGCTGCGCAACAGTGAGACCGCGGTACTCAGTCAGCAGGACGGCGGTCGAGTTCTGGAACAAGTCCTGAAGCTCGGCAACTGTTGCTTCCTTGGTCGCCATGGCACTCCTCTCTCTCTTGCACGTGAATCACGTTTGTCATTCACGCACCGCAGGCGCATCTTCGATGCACAACACACAAAAAACGCTCCGGCCGCAGATGGCCGGAGCGGAGAGGATGCGATTGCTCGCACAACAACTTTGCTTCGTACACCTGCGCGGGACGTTCTTGCGAACTCTTCGTTCGTGTACGTTCTCACGCACAACGAAGACCTGCGGTCTTGGGCTTCGGAAAGAGTACATCGTCGCGGGCGTCTCGTCAACGCGGGTCGCGAGACCCGTCACCGCGGCTCGCGGAGGCTGTCGACGAGAAGGTGCGCGCTCGGATGGGAGCGCTGGCTCTCGACTGCGTGGAGCTCCGTTCGAGGCGACCCCAGCAGGGGGCGCGTGATCACTCCGGGCATGTGGAAGCGGGCGACCGACGCGGGCAGGATCGACGCACCGACACCCGCTGCGACGAGACCGAGCACCGTCTCCTGGTGGATGACGCTCTGCACGATGCGCGGCACGGCCTGGGCTTCCCCGAGCCAGGTCATGACGGCGGACACGAAGCCGGGCATGAGCTCGAAGGGGAAGAGCACCACCTCTTTCTCGTGGAAGCGCGCCGGTGCCACGGTCGACTCCGCGGCGAGCGGGTCGCGGGCCGGAAGCACCGCGACCAGGTCCTCGCTTTCGAGGAGTGTCGACCGCAGGCCAGGCACGGTGAGCGGGTCGCGGAGGATCCCCACGTCGAGTTCACCCTCGAGCAGGAGCGTGATCTGCTCGGCACTCGTGAGCGACCGGGGCTCGAGACGGACGCGCGGTCTCAGTTCCTGGAACGCCCGCAGCCCCCTGGGCAGCACGCTGTAGCTCGCGGAGCTCACGAACCCCACGCGAAGCCTGCCTGCGGTCCCGGCCGCGACGTCGGCGAGGTCGGCGACTGCGTCGTCCAGGTCTTCGAGGACCACACCGATGCGCTGACGGAACATGCGACCGGCCGCCGTCAGCGAGACAGTGCGAGTCGTTCGCTCGAAGAGCTGCGCACCGAGTTCCTCCTCGAGCCTGCGCACGGCGACGGTCAGTGGCGGCTGAGTCATGTGCAGGCGCGCGGCGGCGCGACCGAAGTGCAGTTCGTCGGCGACGGCGACGAAGTACCTGAGCTGGCGCAGCTCCATGTGATCCATTCGAGAGGGCTATCAAAGCGTGTCGCAATGATATTGGACGCGGCGCGCCGGGGATGCGGTAATCGATGCACAGCACCACCCGGACGACCTCTCGAGGAGTGGACATGACCGACACCATCGTCATCGGCGCGGGGCTCGCGGGCGCCGCAGCGGCCTGGCAGCTCGCCGAGCGCGGGCACCACGTGACGGTACTCGAGCGCACGACGCCCGCCAACGAGCACGGCAGCTCGCACGGGTCCGCGCGCATCTTCCGCTACGCGTATCCCGAGCAGACGTACACCGATCTCGTCGTGCGCTCGAAGGCAGGGTGGGACGAGCTGCAGCGCACGACCGGAACCCGGCTCATCCGACCGACGGGTGCACTCGACCACGGCGACATCCGCAACCCCAGCGGCCTCGCGACCGTGCTGGAGGCAGCTGGCGTCGAGCACGAGCTCCTCAGCCCAGGCGAGGCGCGTGCGCGCTGGCCGCAGTTCCATTTCGAGACCGACGTGCTCTGGCACCCCGGGGCCGGCGTGCTCGACGCGGGCAGCACTGTCGACGCGATGCTGTCGGCCGCCTCCGCGACCGGCCGGCTCGAGGTACGAACCTCGTGGCCAGTCGCTCGAGTCGAGCGCCGAGGCGCCGGCTACCGCGTGCACTCGGCGACCGGCGAGGTCGCCGAGGCGGACGCGATCGTGGTCGCTGCCGGCGGCTGGCTCCCGGCGCTCCTCGGGGAGCTCTCACTGCCGAGCGCATTCCTCGACCAGTTCCCGGCGCTCGAGGTGCGGCAGGAGCAGGCCTACCACTTCCCCTACCGCGAGGCGGAGGACGCCGGGACCGACGCCGCCCCCTGGCCCACCTTCATCTTCAAATCGCGCGAGCTGCAGACCTACGGACTCCCCGGTGGCCGCGACGCGGACTGGCGCGGGCAGAAGGTCGCGCAGTTCAACGGCGGCAAGATCATCGACTCCGCGCTCGCGCAGGACGGGGTCGTGGATGCGGCCAATCGGCGCGCTCTCGTCGCCTACGCGGAGACGTTCCTGCCAGGCGTGGAGCCGGAACCCTACGCAGAGACCACCTGCCTCTTCACGACGACACCGACGGAGGACTTCGTGATCGACCGAGTCGACAACCTGGTGGTCGTCTCCGCCTGCTCCGGGCACGGCGGGAAGTTCGCCCCGCTGCTCGGGGAGCTCGCAGCTGACGTGCTCACGGGAACCGGAAGCGTGCCGGCCGAATTCCGCGTCACGGCCCAGGCCGGTGCGCGCGCATGAACGGGGAGAGCATCATGGAGAGCATGGAAGCGACCAGCAAGGCCAAGCAGCCCACGAGCGTCTCCTCGCTCATGCGCGAGATCGAGCACCTGGGCCGCGATCGAACCCGCGGCGGCTACAGCAGGCCCGTCTACTCGCATCCCGAACTCGAGTTGCGCGAATGGTTCCTCGCCGCCGCCCAGGCTCGAGGCCTCGACATCGAGGTCGACGCCAACGGCATCATCTGGGCCTGGTGGGACCGAGCAGACGGAGCCCGTTCCGGCGCGCTCATCACCGGCAGCCACCTCGACTCCGTCCCCGGCGGGGGTGCGTTCGACGGGCCCCTCGGCGTGACGGCGGCCCTCGCCGCGATCGACCTGCTGCGCAGCGAAGGGCGCACGCCGAGCGTCGCCGTCGCGATCGCCGTCTTCCCCGAAGAGGAAGGGTCGCGCTTCGGCGTCGCCTGCCTCGGGTCCAGGCTCCTCACGGGCGCCATCGACCCGGACCGCGCGCGCTCGCTCCGGGATGCGGACGGAACGACCTTCGCCGAGGCCTCCGCCGCGGCCGGATTCGACCCAGAGCACCTCGGCCCCGACCCCGCTCGTGTCGCACAGTTCAGCGCGTTCATCGAACTGCATGTGGAGCAGGGCCGCGGCCTCATCGACCTCGCGGGCCCAGTCGCGATCGGATCCTCCATCCTGGGCCACGGCCGCTGGCGCGTCAGCTTCACCGGCCAGGGCAACCACGCCGGCACCACGCTCATGGCCGACCGGCGCGACCCCATGGTGGCCGCGGCGCGCCTCATCGTCGGCATCGAGGAGATCGCCCGGTCGGTGCCAGGCGCCCGAGCGACCGTCGGTCGGCTCGAGCCCGTGCCCGGCGGAACGAACGTCATCGCCTCCCGCGTCGACGCGTGGCTCGACGTGCGCCACCCCGACGACGAGGTGACCACCGCCCTCGTCGAGCGCATCCGCGCCCGGGCTATGGAGGTGGCCGGAGAGCAGGGCTGCGAGGCGACGCTCGTCGAGGAGTCGCTCTCCCCCACCGTGTCCTTCGACGCGAGCCTCCGAGACACACTTCAGCGCGCGCTCCCCGACGCGCCGGTGCTCGACACAGGCGCCGGCCACGATGCCGGTGTGCTCGCCGCGCACCTGCCGACCGCCATGCTGTTCATCCGCAACCCGAGCGGCATCTCCCACTCGCCGGAGGAGTACGTCGAAGACGTGGATGCGGACCACGGCGCGCGCGCCCTCGCCACTGCGATCATGGCCGCCGGAGGCGACGAAGCCTGAGCTGGCGCCCGCCGCCCGTGTCGTCCGGTCCGCTCGCGCACCGATCGGCGACGACATTCTTTCGGTGTCTCGGCGCTTGGTACCGCGACTGTCGGTGGTGTGGGAAAGAATAGGCGGATGGTCATGTTCCGCCCGAGCCACGACGTCGACGAGACGTCCTGGTTCGGCGAACCCCAGGAGGCGCCGAAGTCGCGCCGCCGTGACCGCGAGCTCTACGGCCCGGCCGCGCTGATGGACTACGCGTCGGCACCCGCACCGGCACCCCGGGTGGAGTCCCTGCCGCGCTTCTACACCTCGGAGACCCGCCCGGCGCCGGCGACGACACCACTCTCGGCGAGCGAGGTCGGCGTGTGGCGCGCCCGCGGCCCGGCCTCGGCCGAGAGCACCGCGATCGAGCTTCCCGCGACCCCGGAGGTCGAGGCCATGAGCGCTCACCTCCTGCGGGTCCTCGCCGACTCCAACGACCGTGCCGCGTGGCTCAAAGCCCGCGCCGACGGCGTCACGGCGACCGATGCGGCACGCCTCGCAACACCGTCGTCGGTTAAGCAGGTCGTCAAAGACAAGGTCATGGGCAACTCCTTCAACGGGAACGCCTACACCGACTTCGGACGCCAGCGCGAACCGGAGATCGCCAGGTGGGTCCTCGAGCGCCACGGCATCCCGGCAAGCGGCCTCCTGTTCCACGCCGAGGCGTCCAAGAGCCACCTCGCGACCCCCGACGGCCTGCACTGCGACGAAGAGGGCCGCATCCTCCTCGCCGAGATCAAGACCACCAACAAGGTGTGGAAGCGCATCCCCCGCTCCTACATGCGCCAGATCTGGTGGCAGCAGTACGTGCTCGGCGCCGAACGCACCCTCATGGTGTGGGAGCGACACCAGGACTTCATCGTCGTCGACCGCGAACCGAAGTTCGTGTGGATCGACCGCGACGAGGAAGAGATCGCCAAGCTCGTGACCCTCGCCAACGAGGTGCTTAAGGACGTCGAGAAGTACCGGGGCGAGTTCGCCCAGTACTCGACCGGCAACACTGCGCCCACCCATGGATACGGGAACACGCACAGCACGAGCGACTACACGCAGTCGTTCTACGACGCCGAGACGTACGCGTAGCGAGCATCCTCCCGGCCACGCCCAACTCGTTCACGAGAGAATGGCGCCATGACTGACGCCTCAGACCTCCAGCCGACCTCAGACACCATGCGCGCGGCCCTGCTCACGGGCATCGGCGGACCCGAGATGATGCAGTTGGGCGAGACCGCCGTACCCCTCACCCTGAACTCGGACACGCTGGTGCGCGTCAAGGCCGCTGGGGTGAACCCCATCGACGGCAAGACCCGCTCGGGTGCCGGTGCCGCGAAGGCGATCACCAGCTTCCCGTCGACCCTCGGCGGCGAGTTCTCCGGTGTCGTCGTCCGGGCTTCCTACGAGCTCGCGCCCTTCCAGCCCGGCGACGAGGTGTACGGGATGTTGCTCTTCCCCCGCTACTCGGGTGCGTACGCCGAATACGTGTCGGTCCCCTTCATGAGCCTCGCGAAGAAGCCCAAGAATCTGTCCTTCATCGAGGCTGGCGGCGTCCCGCTCGCCGTGCTCACCGCCTGGGCCGCCGTCGTCGAAGCAGGCGGCGTCTACACGGGACAGCGCGTTCTCATCCACGCAGGCGCTGGCGGGGTCGGCCACTTCGCAGTGCAGCTCGCGAAGTACTACGGCGCGCACGTCATCACCACGGCCTCCGAGCGCAACCACGAGTGGTTGCGCGAGCTCGGCGCGGACCAGGTCATCGACTACCGCAACGAGCGCTTCGAGCACGTCATCGGCGAGCCCGTCGACGTCGTCATCGACCTCATCGGCAACGTCAAAGACCAGACCGGCAGCCGGTCCCTTCACGTCCTCCGCGACGGTGGCACACTCATCAACGTGCCGACCGGCAGCTACCCGGAGCTCTTCGACGAGGCCGCCGCCGAGAACCGAGGCATCGTCGCCTCCACGCTCAAGCTCTCGCCAGAGGGACGCATCCTGCAGACCATCACGCAGCTCTTCGAGCAGGGAGCCCTGCAGACGCACGTCGACCGGGTCTTCCCCCTCGCCGAGGCCGGCGCCGCGCAGGAGCTCATCGCCGACGGCCACGTGCGCGGGAAGGTCGTCCTCGACATCGACGCGGAGTCAGGGGCACCCCGACGCGACTAGCTCGTCGTCGCTTTGAGCTCGAGCAGATGGTCCCGAGTGAGGGCGGCGGCCGTCGGGGCGTCCTGCGCCTCGATCGCGTCCAGGATGCGGAGGTGGACGTCGTGGTCGGCGTCGCCGCCGAACTCGCCGCGAAGGCGCAGCATGCCGATCATCGCCTGCCTGCTTCGGGGCGCGAACCCGTCGAAGAGCTCCGTGAGGATCTCGTTGTGCGCGGCGATGACGATGCTGCGGTGCAGCGCGATGTCCGCGTCGACGTGCGCTTCGACGCTCGCGCGCTGCGCCTTCCGGGCGTCTGCGGCGCGGATCATCGTCTGGAGCTCCGCAGCTGTGCGCCGTGCGGCCGCGAGCCCTGAGGCTTCCACTTCGATGGCGATGCGGGCCTCGATCACTCTCTCGATGTCCGCGCGCCCCACGATCTCATCCAGGGGCTCAGCCGCGTCGAGAGCGGTGACGAACACCCCCGCCCCCTGCTTGGTTGCCAGCACGCCGCTCCCCGCGAGCTGGCGGATGGCCTCGCGGATCGTCGACCGCCCGACCCCGAGTTGGGGCGCGAGGGTCGTCTCGCCCGGCAGCTTCTGTCCCAGCTCCCATTCCCCTTCGCGGATTCGCTCGAGGAGCAACTGGGCGGCCTGCTCGGCGAGGGGTTCACGGCGGAGTGCGCTCATGCCCCCATCATCCCCCATCCCGAATACTCCTCTACTTGTCTGAGGAGTTGTGCTAGATTCTGTCGCATGCTCGACGCACCGCTCCTTCTCCTTCGCCGCCACGACGGGTCCTAGCCTGACCGGCTCCCCGTCGTGGAGCCGAAACGCGCGCCGGTCGTCACCCCCGCACGACCGAAGAGGACAAGAACATGCACAGCACCGAATCCCGGATCTCCACACCCGCCGGCCCCGTTCCCGACCAGGCGCCGCACTGGAACCGCCAGCGACACTCGCAGATGCCCTCCCACCGCTACCGCGACGTCCACTCCCGAGTAGACGTGCCGCTCACCGAACGAGACTGGCCCGCGAACCGGCTCACGACCGCGCCCCTCTGGGTCCCCGTCGACCTGCGGGACGGAAACCAGGCGCTCTCCGAGCCCATGGACCCCGACCGCAAGCACCGATTCTTCGAGCTCATGATCCGCATGGGATACAAGGAGATCGAAGTCGGCTACCCCTCCGCCTCCCAGACCGACTACGACTTCGTCCGTCTCATCGCGACCACCGAACTCGCACCGGAGGACGTCACGATCGTCGTGTTCACACCAGCGCGTCGTGACCTGATCGAACGAACAGTCGCCTCCATCCAGGGGATCCGGAACCCAGTCGTCATCCACCTCTACACGGCGACGGCCCCCGCCTGGCGCGACGTGGTTCTCGGGAAGAGCAAGCAGCAGCTCAGAGAGCTGATCCTCGCCGGCGCGAGCGACGTCCTCGAGCTCGCCGGCGACCTGCCGAACGTGCGATTCGAGTTCTCACCGGAGGTGTTCAACCTCACCGAACCCGACTACGTCCTCGACATCTGCAATGCCGTCACGGAACTCTGGATGGCGACCCCGGAGCGTCCGGTCATCCTGAACCTCCCCGCCACCGTGGAAGTCGCAACCCCGAACATCTACGCGGACCAGATCGAATACATGCACAAGCACCTGGCGCGACGCGACTCCGTGATCCTCTCCGTGCACCCCCACAATGACCGAGGAACGGGAGTCGCGTGCGCAGAACTGGCGGTGCTCGCGGGTGCGCAGCGCGTGGAAGGGTGCATCTTCGGCAACGGCGAGCGCACGGGCAACGTCGACATCGCAGTCCTCGCCCTAAACCTGCACGCGCAGGGCATCGACCCCATGATCGACTTCTCCGACATCGACGAGATACGCCGCACCGTGGAAGACAGCAACCGCATCGAGGTCCACGCCAGGCACCCGTACGTGGGCGACCTCGTCCACACCGCCTTCAGCGGCACGCATCAGGACGCCATCAGGAAGGGGTTCGCCGAGCAGCGCTCCCGCGCCGCGCACGAGGGGCGACCAGAACGTGACATCGAGTGGCGGGTCCCCTACCTGCCCATCGACCCGGCGGACATCGGTCGCAGCTACGACGCCGTCATCCGCGTCAATTCGCAGTCCGGCAAGGGCGGTATCGCCTACCTGCTCGAAACCGAATACGGCATCGAACTCCCCCGGCGCCTCCAGATCGACTTCGCTCGACGCGTTCAGGAGCACACCGATGCGAACGGCCAGGAGGTGGGGGCCGCACAGCTGCTCGAGCTCTTCGAGCGCAGCTACCTGGGCGGCTCGTCTCCGGACGTCGAACTGCTCGATCTCAGCGTCGAGACCCACGCGGGCGCATCACGCACGAGCATCCGCGTTGGCATCGACGGCGCTGAGCACAGCGGCACCTTCGACGGCATCGGACCAGCAGAGGCCGTCACGAAGCTGCTCGCGAGCGCCGGCGTCACCGTCGACATCCTCTCGCTCCACCAGACAGCGCTCGGGGTGGGCAGCAGCAGCGAAGCGCTGACACTCCTGGAGTACCGGGCCCCCTCAGGCACACGCTGGGTCGCCGGCCGAGACCGGTCAGTGCTGTCGGCAACCGTCACCGCGATCCTCAGCGCCGCACGCAACAGCATCTCGATGCACGCCCACGCGCACGCGTAGCCGGGGTGGGCGCGGGCCGGTGGGTGCTCTCACCGGGAACGCACGAACGGCCCAGTCCGAAGACTGGGCCGTTCGTGCTGGCGGATGCATGCATCCGCCTGAGCTGTGCAGCTCGCGACAGACTAGATCGCGTTGACGTCCAGCGGGATGCCGGGGCCGAAGGTCGTCGAGACGACGGCCTTCTGGATGTAGCGGCCCTTCGAGCTCGACGGCTTGAGGCGGACGACCTCGTCGAGGGCTGCGCGGAGGTTCTCTCCGAGCTGCTCCGACGTGAACGCCGACTTGCCGACGATGAAGTGCACGTTGGAGTGCTTGTCGACGCGGAACTCGATCTTTCCGCCCTTGATCTCGGTGACAGCCTTGGCCGGGTCGGTCGTGACCGTTCCGGTCTTCGGGTTCGGCATGAGGCCACGGGGTCCGAGGACCTTTCCGAGGCGTCCGACCTTGCCCATGAGGTCAGGGGTGGCGACTGCGGAGTCGAAGTCGGTCCAGCCGTCTGCAACGCGAGCGATGAGCTCGTCGCCGCCGACCTCGTCGGCGCCAGCAGCGATAGCTGCCTCAGCCTTGTCACCCGTCGCGAAGACGATGACCTTGGCCGTCTTGCCGGTGCCGTTGGGCAGGCTGACGGTGCCACGAACCATCTGGTCGGCCTTGCGCGGGTCTACACCCAGGCGAAGAGCGACCTCGACGGTGCTGTTGAACTTGGACGAGCCGGTCTCGCGTGCGAGCTCGACGGCCTCGGCGAGACCGTAGAACTTGTCCTCGCCGATCTTCTCTGCCGCGGCACGGTATGCCTTGGACTTAGCCATGTTGTTCTCCTTCAAGAGTTGCGGTTGCGAGCCTGGCCGGCTCTCCCGCGGTGTTCAATGCCGCGCCCGAGGCGCGACGTGTGGTGTTGGGAGCGGGAAGGCCTTAGCCCTCGACCGTGATTCCCATGGAGCGAGCCGTACCGGCGATGATGCGCGACGCCATGTCGAGGTCGTTCGCGTTCAGGTCGGACTGCTTCGCCTCCGCGATCTCGCGGACCTGGGCGGCGGTGAGCTTGCCGACCTTGGCCGTGTGAGGCGTCGGGGAGCCCTTCTTGACGCCGGCAGCCTTCTTGATCAGCTCGGCAGCAGGAGGGGTCTTCAGGATGAAGGTGAACGAACGGTCTTCGTACACGGTGATCTCAACGGGGATCACATTGCCACGCTGCGACTCGGTAGCCGCGTTGTAGGCCTTGCAGAACTCCATGATGTTGACGCCGTGCTGACCGAGCGCGGGGCCGATAGGAGGAGCCGGGTTAGCGGCGCCAGCCTGGATCTGAAGCTTGATCAGACCCGAGACCTTCTTCTTGGGTGCCATGTCTTTTCCTTCTTTCGATTCGAACTCCGCGCAGACGCGCGGTGCTCTCCCGGTGGCCCGGCGGTTCCGGACTCCGGTGGTTTAGGGGCAGTCGCTTGGGGGGGAGCGAGTGCTAGAGCTTGGTGACCTGGTCGAAGCTGAGCTCGACGGGGGTCTCGCGCTCGAAGAGCGACACGAGGACGGTGAGCTTGCCGCTCTCCGGCTTGATCTCGCTGATCGAGCCGGTGAGCCCCTCGAAGGAGCCCTCCTTGATCGTGATGGTCTCGCCGATCTCGAAGTCGATCTCTGCGATCGGCTGGCGCTTCTGCACGCCACCCTGACCTGAAGCGTTCGCCTTCGCGGGTGCTTCTGCGATCTCGACAAGACTCTTCAGCATCTCAAATGCCTCGTTGAAGCGCAACGGGGTCGGGTTGTGGGCGTTGCCCACGAAGCCCGTGACACCCGGGGTGTGGCGCACGACGGACCAGCTGTCCTCGTTCAGCATGAGGCGTACGAGCACGTAGCCGGGGATGCGGACGCGCGTGACCATCTTGCGCTGGCCGTTCTTGATCTCGACCACGTCTTCCATGGGCACTTCCACCTGGTAGATGAAGTCGCTCATGTTCATGGACTCGGTGCGCTGGTGCAGGTTCTGCTTGACGCGACGCTCGAAGCCGGCGTACGTGTGGATGACGTACCACTTGCCAGGCTTGAGGCGCAGCTCGCGCTTGAAGGTCTCGTACGGATCGACGTCAGGGTCTTCCTCGCGAGCCTCGACCTCTTCATCCTCGGTCGCGGCGGCCGCAGCAGCCTCTTCCTCGCTCGTGTCGATCTCAAGGACATCGTTGACGATCGCGTCGACCTCGGGGTCGACGACATCGGCGCCTTCTCCGTCGTCGAGGTCTTCCTCGGTCACGACTTCGTCGGACTCTTCGATCTCGTGGGCCTCATCGAACTCTGCGTCGATGTCGCGGTCACCCTCCTGGGCCTCTGCGACTTCGGAGTCCTGCTCCAGCGCGGTCTCGTAAAGACCGTTCGGGTCGGCGACGTTCGGGTCTGACACGATTCCTCATCTCGATTGTGTGGTGCGGGGCTGCTCGCCCTTTTCGGTGGAGGCTCGGGAGCCGGAGCGGTGCGACTATTCCGTCGGAACGGGCGTCGCCGCCGGCTCGCTCGGGAACAGCGAGCTGCCCTGACCGAAGACCCACGATGCGCCCCACCCGAAGAGCAGGTCGAGCACCGTGACGAGCAACATCATGAAGATGACGAAGACGAGCACGACACCCGTGAACTTGAAGAGCTCCGCGCGAGTCGGTGTGACGACCTTCTTGAGCTCGCCCATGACCTGGCGGAAGAAGAGAGCGATGCGGCCGACAAGGCCGCGCTTGGGCTCGGAGCCTCGCTTTGACTCGGCGACGTCGGTCGCTTCGTCGGACTTGCTTGGACTCACGCGCTCTCCCTTTCGATGGTTGAGACCTTCGATGGTGGGCCCCGTAGTGGGTGCGTTCAGCACCGAAATGCAGGGCGGACAGGACTCGAACCTGCAACCTGCGGTTTTGGAGACCGCTGCTCTACCAATTGAGCCACCGCCCTTTGCGTGAACACCGGATGCGTGCATCCGTTCACCCTGATACCGTCTGCAGCCGCTCCACAGGGAACGGTTTCAGGCGCGGTTCAGTATGTCGCTTTCGGCAACCAGGAAAGCATACGACAGGTGCGCGCCGGAAGTCCAACGCGGGCGCAACTCGCGGACGGTGACGCGCCTCCGGACCTAGACTCAGGGCCATGGTTTCCGACTCACGTCTCTCTCCTCGCATCGCCGCGATCGCCGAATCCGCAACGCTCAAGGTCGACGCGAAGGCCAAGGGCCTCAAGGCCGCCGGCCGACCCGTCATCAGCTACGCAGCTGGCGAGCCCGACTTCCCCACCCCGCAGCACGTCGTCGAAGCGGCACTCGTCGCCGTCAGCGACCCGAAGAACCACCGCTACACCCCGGCGGCCGGCCTGCCGGAGCTCCGAGAGGCCATCGCCGAGAAGACGAAGCGCGATTCCGGCTGGGATGTCCCCGCCTCGCAGGTCATCGTCACGAACGGTGGCAAGCAGGCCGTCTACCAGGCCATCAACACGGTCGTCGGCGCTGGCGACGAGGTCCTCCTCCCCGCCCCCTACTGGACCACGTACCCCGAGGTCATCCAGCTCGCCGGCGGCACGACCGTCCCCGTCTTCGCCGGCGCCGACCAGGAGTACAAGGTCACCGTCGACCAGCTCGAGGCGGCTCGCACGCCCGCCACGAAGGCGATGCTCTTCGTCTCGCCGTCCAACCCGACGGGTGCCGTCTACTCCGAGGAGGAGACGCGCGCCATCGGCGAATGGGCCGCCGAGCACGGCATCTGGGTCATCGCCGACGAGATCTACCAGAACCTCACCTACGACGGCGTCCGCGCCGTCTCCATCGTCGAAGCGGCCCCTGCCGTCGCCGACCGCACCATCCTCGTCAACGGCGTCGCCAAGTCCTTCGCGATGACCGGCTGGCGCGTCGGGTGGATGGTCGGCCCTGCCGACGCCATCAAGGGCGCAGGCAACCTGCAGTCCCACCTGTCGAGCAACGTCAACAACATCGCGCAGCGAGCGGCCATCGCAGCCCTCACGGGGCCGACCGAGCCCGTCGAGGAGATGCGCCTCGCCTTCGACCGCCGCCGCAAGACGATGGTCGAGGAGCTCAGCAAGGTCAACGGCTTCCGCGTCCCGACGCCTGAGGGCGCCTTCTACGTCTACGCCGACGTGCAGCAGCTCATCGGCAAGGAGATCGAGGAACGCCAGATCACCTCGTCGCTTGACCTCGCCGACCTCATCCTCGACGTCGCTGAGGTCGCCGTCGTGCCGGGTGAGGCGTTCGGGCCGTCCGGCTACCTGCGCCTCAGCTACGCGCTCGGCGACGATGCGCTGCTGGAAGGCGTGCAGCGCCTGCAGAAGCTCTTCGCCGGCGTCGAGCTCTAGGCACGCGGCCGCCCGCTGCGCTGAAGAGGCCGGTTTCGCCCCATCCTGACGCTCAGGACGGGGCGAAACTGGCCTTTCGCGGTTTCAGGCCCGCGGGGAGGCGCGACTACGGCGTCGTGAAGCTGATCTCGGCGACCTTCTGCGAGATGCGCGAGTTCGGGTCGTCGAGCTCGCCGCCCCATGCATTCGCCAAGATGGTGATCTTCGTGCCGGTCGACGGCATGTAGCGCGTCGCCATCATCCCCTCGGATCCGTCCGACCAGCGGAGGCGCTGCGCGAGCAGCTCCAGCTCGTACCCTCCCTGCCCCTTGAGAACCAGCGGCACGGGGTCACCGATCGGCTCGGGCTTCGCCGTGAACTGCAGCGAGGCAGAGTTCAGCTCCGACCGCGTCATGTCCTCGTCGCGGTACTCGCTCTTGTGCAGGTTCTCCTGTGCCACCGAGAAGTACGCGCCGGACTGCGGGTCGCTCAGGATGTACAGGTTCGGCTGCCGCTCCGAGACGTCCTGCTCCCAGCCGCCGACCGGCGGATTCACCACCGTGATGCCGTTCGGGAACACGACGTCCGTCGTGATCGGGATGTACCCGGGGGCCGCGTCCTGGGGCGCGGCGGGCATGAGCGTGCTCGTCGGGACGGGAGTCGAGGTCGGAGCCTGCGGGTCGGCGCCCCCGACGGGGATGGTCGGGTCATTCGGCGAGGTGAACGCCATGAAGAGGCCGACGACGAGGGCGACGATCGCGACACCGCTGATGCCGATGCCGACGAGGAGGCCGACCGGGCGCTTGCGCTGCTTCTGCAGTTCCGGGTCCTCCCCCAGCTCGCGGCGCCTCGGCTGCGCTGCCTCCTGCTGCTGCGGCGCGAACCGGGGCGGCGGGACACCGGCGGGGAGATTCACGGGAGGACCCTGCACGAATGGACCCTGACCGGGGACCCGGGCGGCCGGCTGCCCTGGATCCTGCCCGGGACGAGGCGTCTGAGCCTGCGACGGGAAGTTCCCCTGAGCCGACGGGAAGTTTCCCTGAGCAGGGAAAGGACCGTTCGCAGGGCGCTGACCGTGCGCGGGGTATTGGTTGTTCGGGGAGTACTGGCCGTTCGCCGGGTGCTGGGCCGGCGCGGCGTGCTGGGCCGGCGCGGGCGCCTGTCCCGGCGCGGGGAACTGGCCAGGCGCGGGGAACTTCCCTTGCTCCGATCCGGAGGCGCGCGGTGGTGCGGAGAACTGCCCGGGCACTCGGGCGTGCCCCTGCGGCACGCCGGCCGACGGCACACCCCAGGGGGCCTGCGAGCCGGCACCCTGCGCGGGTGGCACTGGCCCACCTCCTCGCGGCCGATCCCGGCGTCGGTCCTGACCGCCGTTCTGGCCCGGCGGTGGTGTGAGGGGCGGTTGCGTCATGCCTGCGAGAGTACCGCCCGCGTCAGGCAGTCGCCTTGGCGCGGGCGGTCCTCACCGAGCGAGCTTGGCCGTCCTCATTCGGAGAGCTGCGACTCAGTCGAAGATGCGGCGAAGCAGGTTCGTGTCGGCGAGGTCGACAAGCTCGTCTCCACGCCCGGACAGGACGGTGCGCAGCGCGTACAGCGTGAATCCCTTGACCTGCTCCGCTGAGATGGTCGGGGGAATAGACAGCTCCTGCCTCGCCGTCACCACATCGATGAGCGCCGGCCCGTCGTGCGCGAACGCCTCCCTGAGGGCACCCTCGAGATCGTTCGGGTTCTCGACCCGCTGGCCGTGGATTCCGACTGCCTTCGCGACGTCCGCGAAGTTCGGGTTCTCGAGGTCCGTGCCGTAGTTGACGAAGCCGGCGGCCTTCATCTCGACCTCGACGAAGTTCAGCGACGAATTGTTGAAGACGACGATCTTCACGGGGAGCTTGCTCTGCCTGAGCGTGAGCAGCTCACCGAGGAGCATCGCGAGTCCGCCATCGCCCGCGAGCGCCACCACCTGGCGGTCGGGGAACGCCGACTGCGCGCCGATGGCCTGCGGCACGGCGTTGGCCATCGTGCCGTGGCTGAACGAGCCGATGAGCCTTCGCTGCCCGTTCATCTCGAGGTAGCGGGCGGCCCAGACGACGGGTGAGCCAACATCCGGGATGAACACGGCGTCTTGCGTCGCGAGCTCGCTGACAAGACGGGCCACGTACTGCGGGTGGATGGGCGTGCGCCCGTGGTCGTTGTCCGCGAGCGAGTCGAGCTCCTTGCGCGCCTTGCGGTAGTGCTTGACGGACGTCTCGAGGTGCTTGCCGCTCTTGTCTCCCGCGAGGAGCGGGAGCAGCGCGTCGAGGGTGTCCCCGACGTCGCCGACCAGTCCCAGGTCGAGCGGCGTGCGCTTGCCGAGCTGCTCGCCGCGGATGTCGACCTGGATGATCTTCGCCTTCGATGGGAAGAACTGCTGGTAGGGGAAGTCGGTACCGAGCATTAGGAGCGCGTCGCAGTCCTCGATGGCGCGGTAGCCGGACGAGAAGCCGAGCAGCCCCGTCATGCCGACGTCATAGGGGTTGTCGTACTCGATGAACTCCTTGCCGCGGAGCGCGTGGACGATCGGGGCCCGGAGCGCCTCTGCCGCTGCCAGCAGCTGCGCGTGCGCTCCCTGCGTGCCCGCGCCGCCGAGAATCGTGACCTTCTTCGCCGAGTTGAGGATGTCCGCGGCCCTCGCGAGGTCCTCGTCCGCCGGGCGCACCACCGACCTGGTGGGGAGGATCGGCGCTGACTTGCGCCGCCCGGCGCTCTCCTTCAGGAAGATCTCCCCCGGGATCACGACCACGGCCACGCCCTGTTTCTCGACGGCGGCGCGCATCGCGATCTCGAGCACCCGTGGCAGCTGCTCGGGCACGCTGACCATCTCGCAGTAGACGCTGCTCTCGCGGAAGAGCTCCTGCGGGTGCGTCTCCTGGAAGTAGCCGCTGCCGATCTCAGCGGAAGGGATGTGGGCGGCGATCGCGAGCACGGGCACGCGGCTGCGGTTCGCATCGTAGAGGCCGTTGATGAGGTGCAGGTTGCCCGGCCCGCAGCTGCCAGCGCAGACGGCCAGGTCCCCGGTCAGCGCGGCGTCCGCAGATGCAGCGAAGGCAGCCGCCTCCTCATGTCGCACATGCGACCAGGCGACGTGCCCGTTCCGGCGGATGGCGTCGGTGAATCCGTTGAGCGAGTCACCGGGAAGCCCGTAGACCCGCTCGACTCCGGCATCGTGGAGGATATCGACGATCGTGTCAGCGACTGTAGTCATGGCGCGATCTTCTGCCTCGAACCGGGGAGCCAGCCGAGCAATCGACAGCCTGTCACCGCGAGACCGTGCTAGGCGTTCCGACTACGCCTGACTCACCCTCACCAGGTTGCCAGAGGGGTCACGGAACGCCGCGTCCCGCACGCCCCAGAACTGGTCGGTCGGCTCCTGGAGCACTTCGACCCCACCCCTCGCCTGCACCTTCTCGAAGAGCGCGTCGAGGTCGCTCGTGCGGAACAGGAGACCGGGCAGCTCACCCTTCGCGAGCATCGCCGACAGCGTCTCGCCGTCCTGCTCGGAACGACCTGCCTTGGGATGGGAGAGCACGATCTCGAGCTCTGGCTGCTCGGGGGTCGACAGGGTGATCCACCGGAAGCCCTCGTTCGGGACCTCGCTGCGCACCTCGAGGCCGAGGGCGTCGCGGTAGAACACGAGCGCAGCATCCGGATCGTCGGCGAACACGTGCACGTGGCTGAGTGAGAGTGTCATGTCTCCGATGCTAGGACGGGCCACCGACATTCACTTCTTGGAAACTGCTCGGAGCCTCGACGACCGGCACGGCAGCCCGGTCCCGAGCATTGCCTGCGCGCTCGTGGACCCGCCGGGGCCGCCCCCAGATCTGCGACGTGCAGCTGGGGATGACGACGCTCTCGCTGTGATCGCGGGCCCGGTACGCGCTCGGCGACTCTCCCACGATCTCCGTGAAGCGGCTGCTGAACGACCCCAGGCTCGTCGCGCCGACTGCAGTGCACGCATCCGTCACGCTCACATCGCCTCGGCGCAGCAGCGCTTTCGCCCGCTCGATGCGCCTCGTCATGAGGTGCGCGTACGGCGTCTCGCCGTAGGCCTCCCGAAATCGGCGGCTGAAATGCGCCGTCGACATGTGAGCCGCCTTCGCCATGGCCGGAACGTCGAGCGGCCGAGCGTACTCGCGGTCGATGAAGTCGCGTGCGCGTCGGAGGCGGCGCAGCTCGTCGAGGTCGGTCGAGGCCATGCCCCCAGTATGCGCGGGCGCCGTCGTGGCCTCGGTCGCCGCGTGATCGGCGAACTTCGGTGACAGAACGCGGTGAAGCGCGAAGTCGCGCGACGAACCCGCTGCGTTGTCACCGAAGTCTGCGGGCCAGCGCCTCCCCCGATCGGTGGAGGCGAATCAGCCGGTCGGGCCCTGCCGCTGCGAGGAGGCTCGCCGTTGGATAGGAGCATGAGCACACAGGCAGCCATAGAGGTCACCGACCTCGTCAAGCGCTACGGAGACCGCGACGTCGTCGACGGCCTCTCCTTCGAGGTCCGCCACGGCGAGACCTTCGCACTGCTCGGCCCGAACGGGGCCGGCAAGAGCACCACCATCGAGATCCTCGAGGGCTTCCGCACGGCAACGTCCGGCAGTGCGCGCGTGCTCGGCCACGACCCGGCGCACGGCGACGCCGGATGGCGCGGCCGCATCGGGGTCGTCAGCCAGTCGAGCGCCGACATCGAGCGCTACTCGGCGCGTGAGGTGCTGCGTCACTTCGCGAGCCTCTACCGACAGCCTCGCGATGTCGACGAGACCATCGAGCGCTGCGGAATCGCGCCGTTCGCGACGCAGCGGGTCGGTCGCCTCTCGGGCGGCCAGAAGCGCCGTGTCGATGTCGCGCTCGGCATCATCGGCAACCCGGAGGTGCTGTTCCTCGACGAGCCGACAACGGGCTTCGATCCCAACGCCCGCCGCGAGTTCTGGGGGCTCATCCAGGAGCTGAAGGGCGAGGGCATGACGATGGTGCTCACGACGCACTACCTCGACGAAGCGGAGCACCTCAGCGACCGAGCGGGGATCATCGCGGCGGGGAAGCTCGTGGAGATCGGCGACATCACGACGATCGGTGGGCCTGCCTCCCGCACTCCGCGGGTGCGCTGGCAGGACGCCGACGGGCGATGGCGAGAGCAGCAGACGGATGCGCCAGCCCAGCTCGTTGCCGCGCTCGCGGGCAGGCTCGGCCCGGAGCCCGCCGGCCTCACCATCACACGGCCCTCGCTCGAGGATGTCTACCTCGAGATCATCGGCCAGCACCCGGTCGCCGGCCCGGCGCACCCGGCAGAAGCCACCGCTGCAGCACTCGCGCCCGCACTCCTCGGAGGCACGAAATGACCCAGACCTCAGCGCCCAGCAGCGCCGGCAGCAGCACACACGACGCCCCTTGGTCGAGGCTGCGTTCGGCGGCCCGCCCCAAGTCGACGATCGGCAACGGGCTGCGTCGCATCTCCTTCGAGCTGCGAGGGTACTTCCGCCAGACCGATCAGGTGTTCTTCGTCTTCCTGTTCCCTCTTGTCATGTTCGCGCTCTTCGCGTCGATCTTCAGCGGTGAGGCGGTCGTCGACGATCCGAGGTTCGCCGACGTGACGATGTCGCAGTACTACCTGACGGGCATGCTCGCGATGGCGATCCTCCTCTCGGGCATGCAGTTCCTCGGCATCGACATCGCCACCGAGAAGCATGAGGGCGGCCTCGCCCGCCTCGGCGCGACCCCGCTCAGTCCCGTCTCGTTCTTCATCGGGAAGATCGGGCTCGTCCTCCTCACCTGCACGGCGCAGCTCGCACTGGTCATCGCGCTCGGCGTCGTCGCGTTCGACATCACGCTGCCGGACTCGAGCGAGCTGTGGATGCGGTTCGCGTGGCTGTCGCTCCTGGGCATCCTCTGCTTCGCCGCCCTCGGCATCGCGATCTCCGCGATCCCTCGGTCTGCCAGGTCCGCATCCGCGATCGTCCTGCCCCTGGTGCTCGTCCCGCAGTTCCTCTCAGGCATCTACGTGCAGTTCTCGGTCCTGCCCGAGTGGATGCAGCAGGTCTCGAACCTCTTCCCCCTCGCCGGGCTCGTTCGGGGCATGCGCAGCGTGTTCCTGCCAGACGCATTCGCGGCGGCGGAGGTCGGCGGCACGTGGGGTCTCGGCAGCGCGGCGATCACACTCGGCGTCTGGACGGTCATCGGTCTCGTCGCGAGCCTGCTGACGTTCCGGTGGAGTCGCGGTCGCAGCTAGCCGGCGGCACTCGGCGGGATGGATGTCGGTGGGTCGCGAGAGGATGAGCACGTGATGGATTTCCTGGTTCGGAACGGCCGCTGGTGGCACGTGCTCATCGTGGGCACGGCGCTCGCGAACGCCGTGGTCGCCGGCTTCGTCGCGGCCACGGCCCGGACTCCCGCAGAGCGCGCGGAAGGCCTCATCGCAACGGGAGCTCTGCTCCTCATCCCCGTGGTGTGGCTGGTCTTCGGAGTGAGGTCCGTCGGCGACCGACGCCGGGGCGCGGCGCTCATCGTGCTCATGACGCTCCTCGTGACGGTGGCGATGGTGCTCGTGCCCTGGACCGGGTTCGTGCAGACCCTCATCTACCCGCTTGTCTGGCTCGTGTGCGTGAGCGCGCGGCGGAGCATCCTCGTCTCGATCGCCATCGCGTTCGGCATCGGCGCCGTGTCGGCGCTCTACAACGGTGTCGAGGAGATCCCCGACATCCTTCCCGGCCAGCTCTTCAGCATCGCGGCGACCTGCGGCATCGGACTCTCGATCAGCTACGCCTGGCGCGTGGCGGATGAACGCCGTGAGCTGCTTGAGCAGCTCACGGCCGCTCATGATCACGTGCAGGAGCTGTCACGGCAGAGCGGCGCGTCTGTCGAACGTGAGCGCATCTCTCGCGACCTGCACGACACACTCGCTCAGACCCTCGCGGGGCTCGCCATGCTCGCCGACCGGAGCGCGAAGGACATCTCCCGCCTGCGGGACGAGGAGGGCGCCGCCGGTGAGGTTGCGCAGGCCGCGCTCCTGGCCCAGGAGGAGCGAGCCGACCTCATCGCGTCGCTTGCCCGCGATGCCCTGGCAGAGGCCCGGGTACTCATCGCCGAGAACGCGCCTGTGCGGTCGGCCGACCCAGCCGTCGCCACCTTCCCCGATGCTGTCGCGCGCCTCGTCGAGCGGTTCCGGCGAGAGACGGGGGTGCTGGCTGAGTCGCAGATCGAGGTCGCGCCCGGCGCTCTCGACCGGGAGAGCGAGGTGGTGCTGCTCCGCTGCGCCCAGGAGGCCCTGTCCAACTCGAGGCGGCACGCGCACGCGTCGAACGTGCATCTTTCCGTGACGTTGCTGGGCACCAGCGTCCGCCTGCAGATCGAGGACGACGGCCGCGGGTTCGCACTCGACGCCGAGCCCGCCGGATTCGGTCTCGCCAGCCTCCGCGACCGTGCCTCGGCCATCGGCGGCCTCGTCTCCATCTCCAGCGAACCGGGCCGTGGCACGATCGTGACCGTGACGATTCCGGCGAGGGCAGGTGACCACGCGTGATCCGCATCCTGGTCGCCGATGACCACCCCATCGTCCGCGCGGGCCTGGTCGGCATCTTCGAGGACGAAGCTGACATCGAGGTCGTGGCTGAGGCGGCAGACGGCGCCGAGGCGGTCACCCGGGCGCTCGCGACGGCACCGGCGGTCGTCGTCATGGACCTCCGGATGCCGCGCACCGACGGCGTCTCGGCGACACGGCAGATCCTGGCGACCCTCCCGAGCACTCGTGTGCTCGTCGTCACGACGTACGACAGCGATGACGCGATCATCGGTGCCATCGAGGCCGGTGCGAGCGGTTACCTGCTCAAGACCGCGAGCGGCGCGGAGCTCGTCGAGGCCGTGCGTCGGGTCGCCGCGGGCGAGCTCGCACTCGCGCCCTCGGTGACCGCGAAGCTGGTCGCGCAGACCCGGGCGGCTGCTGCCGCGGCGTCCGGCGGTCCTGGTGTCGCGCATCCGCCCGCCGGTTCGGACGACGTGGGGCCCGCGCTGAGTGGGCGTGAGCTGCAGGTGCTGCGGCTCGTCGCCGACGGACTCTCGAACCCTGAGATCGCGATTCGCCTCCACATCGGGGAGGCGACCGTGAAGACGCACCTCGGCAAGGTCTTCGCCAAGCTGGACGTCAACTCGCGGGTGCGCGCCGTGACCCGCGGCCTCGACCTCGGACTGCTGCGGCGAGGTGAGACGCCGGAGCATCCCAGGCGCCCGTCCTAGGGTTGAAGTCATGAAGTCTGCGCGTCGGGCCCTGCTCACCCTCCCCGTGATTGCCGTGGCGGCGCTTGCGCTGAGTGGATGCGCGGACCCGTCCGTGCCGACGAGCGTCGCGACAGACAGCTACGGCGGCCTGCCTCCCGAGCACAGCGGAGACGTGGGTGCCGGAGACATGGAGGGGCCGCTCGTGCTGTGGCTCGACGAGGGCAGTTCGATCTCGGTGACCACGTGGGGAAGCTCGGGGTGCCCTGCGATCCTCACCGAAGTCAACGCGGTGGATGCGCAGACGCTCGACCTGCAGTACGCGGACACCACCGCCTACGTCGACCAGGTCTGCACCGCAGACTATGCGCCGCACACGAGCGAGATCGACCTGCCTGCAGACATCACTGGCTCGCCGCTGACCGTCTCGGTCAGCTTCGACGGCGAGAAGCCGAGCGCCTCCGTCGTCCTCGACTGAGCCCTCCGCGAAGGGGTCGCGTTTCGATCGTGCTGAGGTTCACCTCTCATTCCGGATGCGTCCCTCGCCCGAGACACGATTGACGGGCAACCGCAGTATCGATAGGGTCGCAGCACGCGCCTAGACAGAGAGGAGTCCCGATGATGCGTACGATCACATTCAACAAGCAGCGTCCGGTGACCCGTCTGCTGGGCGCCCACATCTCCTAAGCTCCGCGTCGCGGGTGGACTCTGTCCCCGCTCAGCCCGGATGCGCCTCGGCACAGCAGCCGAAGCTCTCCCCTGCCGCCCCGGCAAGCACCTCCGCCGTGCCATCCCCGCGCAGCGCCGCTCATCGAGAGCCCCTTTTCGCACGTCCTCTTCAAGAGAAACGCCTCTCATGCACCACGTCATGACCACCGTCCAGACCCCGACGCCGAGCACCGTGCTCGTCACTTTCACACCCACCACCACGACGACGTCCTCGCTGCTCCAGCGCCTGGAGCTGCGAGTCGCGCTGTGGCTGATCATGCGCACAGCGCGGCGCCAGCGCCCCGAGCTGAACCACGCTGAGCAGCATCGCCGCCGCCGCAACAGCGCGGCGCGAGCCCGCCGCGAGCAGGCAGCCCTCCGCGCCTGGTGCACACAGTGCATGCACCACTGAAGCGCGTTCCAGGCGAACGTCCGCGGAACCACCATGGAAGCCCCGAAGCCCCGAAGCCCCGAAACGCTGTCAGCGCTTCGGGGCTTCGGCCGCACCAGCCCTTGCGGGCTCTAGAGCTCGAGGCCGACGAGGACGGGCTCGTTGACGAGCCGCACGCCATACTCGGCTTCGACGCGGGCCCGCACGTAGCGGGCGAGCTCCACGATCTGCTCCGCCGTCGCGCCCCCTCGGTTGGTGATCGCGAGGGTGTGCTTCGACGAGATCGCCGCGTTCGAGCCCGGCAGCGAGAAGCCCTTCTTCACCCCTGCGTGGTCGATGAGCCAGGCGGCGCTGAGCTTCACGAGCGGGGCACCGCCCTCGTCCTTGCCAGCGTCGAACTTCGGCATCTCCGGCAGCTCGCTCGCGAACGACGAACGCACGATGGGGTTCATGAAGAACGAGCCAGACGAGACGGAGTCCTGGTCGTGCGCATCCAGCACCATGCCCTTCGACGCCCGCAGTCGGACGACGGCGTCGCGCACGACGTGCACGGGCATCCGCTCGCCGAGGGGCACGTCCAGGGCGCGGGCGAGCTGGTCGTAGCGCACGGGTTCGCTCTGGCCTTCCGGCATCTCGACGAGGTCGAGCTCGACGCGGGTGACCACGCCGCGCAGCTCACCGCGCTTGATGGCGGACGTGCGGTAGCCGAGGTTCAGGTCGGCTGCGTTGATCCAGCGCACGGCGTCGAGGTCGGCGTCGTAGAACTCGACGCGCGCGAGCACGTCGGAGAGCTCCTGGCCGTACGCCCCGATGTTCTGGACGGGCGTCGCGCCAACCGAGCCTGGGATGCCCGCGAGGGCCTCGATGCCGCTCCAGTTGCGGGCGACCGCGTAGTCGACGAGCGCCGTCCACGACTCCCCCGCATCGACGCGTACGCGCGCCTGACCGACCTTGTCGACGGGGCCGTCGAGCTGGTGGATGCCCCGCGTCACGACGTGCAGGACAGGCTCGTCGATGCGGTCGTCGGTCGCGATCGTGTTGGACCCGCCACCCAGGACGAGCGGCTGCTCGTAGTTCGCGAAGAGCTTCCTGGCAGCGTCGACCAGCTCGTCGCGGGTCGCGGCGGCGACGAGGTTCGTCGCCTCGCCACCGACCTGCGTGGTCGTCAGCTCGGAGAGCCTCGTCACGCGACGATCTCCTCAGGGAGCCCCGCGGGCACCTCGCCCTGGAAGTTCGCGCGCACCTGCGATTTGGCGAGCACCGTCTGTCCGCCGAAGGAGACCACGAGATCGATGCGCCCGATGCCGTCATCCCCCGCGAGCTGACCGATCTTCGCCACGATCGACACCTCAGCGCCGTCCTGCGGGTCGACGACGACGGGGCGAGTGAACCGCACCTGGTAGTCGACGACGCGGCCGGGATCGCCGAGCGCGTCGACGACCGGCTGCAGCGAGACCCCCATGGTGAGCATCCCGTGCGCGAGCACCCCGGGGAGGCCGACCTCTTCGGCGACGTCATCGCGGTAGTGGATGGGGTTGAAGTCGCCGGATGCGCCGGCGTAGCGAACGAGGTTGTCCCGCGTGAGCGTCACCGTGCGTTCCGCGATGACCGTGCCCACCTCGAGCTCGGTGAAGTCGGGGCGAGGGAGCTTCGCGATGGCAGTCGAATCGGTCATGCGGCTACTCGCTCTCGTTGGGGGTGGCGCGGACGACGAGGGTGGCCGAAGCCGTCACGACCGTCTCGCCTGCGGCATCCGTCAGCACCGTCTCGGCGGTGATCATGGAGTTGCCGCCAAGCGACTTGACGCTCTTGACCTCGAGGGCGGCTCGCAGCTCGTCGCCGGCGACGATGGGCCGCACGTACGTGAAGCGCTCGTCGCCGTGCACGATGTGCGAGAGCTCGATCTGCGCTTCAGGGTCGGAGAGCAGCAGCTGCAGCCCGGCGTCCTGCAGCACGGCAGGGAACGTGGCGGGCGCGACGAGGTCAGCGTATCCAGCGGCCTGCGCGGCAGCCACGTCGAAGTGCGTCGGGTGCGAGGCCAGCACGGCCTTCGCGAACGAGCGGATGTGCTCTCGGCCCACGAGGTACGGCTCGGGGAGCTCGTACCGGCGGCCAGCAAGTTCAGGGTTCACAGACACGGCCGCCAGTCTACGGGGCGGCACCGACACTGGCATGAGGCCGCCTACGCTCAGGCCGTCGGGGAGTTCTGCCCTTCCCAGTGTCGGTGGGTCGTTCTAGGGTGCCGATGACGGCGTTCGGGGGAAGGACGCCGCTGCACCAAGCTCCTGGGGGTTCCGCCTTGTCACGCACACAGACACCGCCGAGCGGCGCGAAGAGACCGAGAGCTGTGGCGATGCGGGCCATCGTCGTGGCGGCCACGCTCACGTCGGCGCTCGCGCTCACCGGATGCACCGCGCCAGAAGGCTCCGACGGTGCGGCTGAAGGAGGGGCTGACGGAGGCGCGGCGCAGACCGAAGCCACGCTGGGAGGCAGCGGGCCAGGCGCAACCGGGACGCCGGGCGTCGAGTCGATGGAGAAGGGCGACATCGTCGCCACGCAGGAGGTGACACTGACGGGTGACCGCGGAACCGCGACGGTCGAGATCGAGGCACTGCGCGTCGATGGCCAGGTGCAGACGCTCACGGTGTTCGTCACCCCGCATCTCACCGACACGAGCGGGTCGCTCAGCCTGTTCCACTTCCTCGACATGCACGGCTTCCGGCCTCGGCTCGTCGACAAGGCGAACCTGAAGGAGTACTCGACGCTCGAGAAGGGGGCCGAGGCGTGGTCGAGCGACTCAACTGCCACGGAGGCGGGTGACGGTGAGACGTTCAAGGCGTGGGCGGTGCTCGCGGCACCGGAAGACGGAGCGACGAGCTTCGACGTGACGATCTCACACATCTACCCGCGCTTCACCGATATCCCGGTGATCTCGTGAGCGCCGTCGGCGCGATCGGTGGGCTGACCCTCGCGACGGTGCTCGCGTTCGGCGGCGCGCATCCGCTGACCGTCGACTCGCCAGACGACCTGCCGGAGCCGACGCAGGAGATGCTCGACGCGTCCGTCACCCGGTGGAACCCGGAGGGCTCGGTCACGCAGTGGTCGCTCGACGGCAGCGTCGACGAGCTCTCCAAGGAAGTCGACGAGGGGCCGAACACCGTGGTGACGCTGAAGAGCGACATCCTGTTCGACTTCAACAGCGCCACGATCCCCGACACAGCGGGGACCGCGATCATCGAAGCCGTCGAGGCGGCACCCCAGGGCGCGGCGATCGCGATCGACGGGCACACCGACAGCGTGGGCGACGCGGCCGCCAACCAGACACTGTCGCAACAGCGGGCGGATGCGGTGGCGAACGTCATCCGCGCCCAGCGACCCGACCTGCAGATCACGGCCACCGGCTACGGAGCGACGCAACCCGTCGCCGAGAACACCACAAGCGGCGAAGACAACCCCGAAGGGCGCGCGCAGAACCGCCGCGTCGAGATCACGTACGCGAAGGCCTAGAGCACCACCATGAGCAGAACACGCACCACAGCCCTGGCCAGCATCTTCCTCGTCGGCACGGTCGCGCTGAGCGGATGCTCCTTGCTCGGCGGCGGGGACGGCGCCTCGCAGCAGACCACGGGCACCGACAGCACCTCGCAGACAGACGGCTCGCAGGGCCAGGCCTCTGGGGAGCCTGGGGTCGTCGCCTACGACGAGTCGAAGGTCGTCGCGACGCAGGAGGTCACGCTGCCGAACGGGCTCGGCACCGCGACGGTCGAGATCTACCCGCTCAGAGTCGAGGGCAAGACGCAGATCATGACGGCGTTCATCACGCCGCACCTGGCGAACGCGGATCCGAGTTCGCCGACGTACACGGACTTCACGCTGTACGACTTCAACGGCGAGCGCAGATGGGAACCTGTCCTCATCGATCAGGGGAACCTCAAGCAGTATTCACCCCTCGAGAGCACCGGTCTGGATTTCTGGACCACCGACTACACCACGGCGATCGCCACTGACGGCGTCCCGATGCCGGTCTGGGCCGTGTTCGCGGCGCCCCAAGATGGCACGACGAGCTTCGACGTGGTCATCGGCGAGAGCTACCCCCGCTTCGCGAACATCCCCGTCGAATAGCGGCCCCGCCCGCCGGGCAGTGCTGCTCGCCCGAGGACGCGCGGGACCGTCGCAGCTCGCGCCGTGAGATCTTCCTCATGAACGGGTCATGAATGGTTTATGAACGACGACCAGTGTCGTACTCACGCCGCAGCGATTGGCGCTGTGGCCTCGAGGAGGTCGGCGAAGATGACACAGGTTCCAGGACGCATTCTGGTTGCCCCAAGCGGTTTCAAGGAGAGCCTCTCGGCGGAGCAGGTCGCGGACGCCATCGCGTCCGGTGTGCGCCGAGTGCTCCCCGGCGCGGTGATCGACCGCGTCCCGGTCGTCGATGGCGGTGAGGGGTCGGCGCGGACGCTCGCGGCAGCCACGGGGGGTCGACTCGTCGAGCGCACGGTCACGGGCCCCGTCGGCCTCCCCGTGACCGCGGTCCTCGCCCTCCTCGGGGGTGATGCGAAGGGCACGGCGGTCGTCGAGATGGCCGAGGCCGCGGGGCTCCGCCTCGTGCCGCAGGACCTTCGAGACCCGGGCGCGACGACCACGCGCGGAGTTGGCGAGCTCATCCGCGCAGCCCTGGATGAGGGGGCCAAGCGGATCCTCGTGGGCTGCGGCGACTCGGGAACCTGCGACGGCGGGGCGGGCGCCCTGCAGGCCCTTGGCGCACGCATCACCGACTCCTCCGGTGCGGAGATCGGCGACGGTGGCAACTCCCTCGCCGACGTGACGGCACTCGACCTCTCGGGACTCGACGGGCGCCTCGCCGGCGTCGACGTCTTCGTCGCCTGCAACCCGCACAACGTGCTCACTGGGCCTCGCGGCGTCGCCCGAGTCTTCGGCCCGCAGAAGGGGGCGACGCCCGAGCAGGTCGAGACCCTCGACGCGGCGCTCGAGTGCTGGGCCGGCGTGCTGAGCCGCGATGGGGTGCAGCCGAAGTCCTACGACCTCGCGACCGGAAGCTGCACCGGCGCATCCGGTGGCCTCGGCGCTGGCCTCGCGGGCGGCATCGGGGCGCGCCTCATGCCGCGGTTCGAAGTCATGCTCGACCACGTCGACCTGGATGCGCTCGTTCGGCAGGCCGACCTCGTCATCACGGCTGAGGGGTCCATCGACGAGCAGACGCCGCACGGCAAGGTGCCCGCCGAGGTCGCGCGGCGCGCCAAGGAGCAGGGGAAGCCCGTGTTCGCGCTCGCCGGCACCATCGGCCGGCACGCGAGAGACGTGCACGACATCGGCATCGACGCGATCGTGTCGATCGTGCCGCTCCCCCTGACCCTGGAGGAGTCGATCGCCCGCTCGCCGCAGCTGCTCACCGACGCGGCAGAACGTTCCATGCGGCTCATGATGATCGGCTGCCAGCTCGGGCAGGTCGAGCGCTCCGAGCCGGTGCCGCTGCTGCGGAGCGTGTCGTGAGCACGCGGGTCGAGGTCGGCCAAGAACGAGAACGGGAACACGAACCGGGCCAGGTCCCGGGGCGAGGACAGGAGCAGGCGGGGAGCGACGAGCGTCCAGCACGGCCGACGCGCGCCTTCTCGGCCCGCGCGTCCCTCGCCGCGCCTCTCCGCGCGTGGGCGCGCCTGCACATCCGCACGCGCTGGGCGCTCGCCCTCATCACGGCCATCGGGGCCGTGGCCTGTCTGCCCGGCGAGCTCCCGGCGGAGATGCGGCTGGCGTTGTTCGCCTTCGGCGCCGCCACGGTGCTGTGGACGCTGACGGAACTCGAACCCGGCTATGTCGCCCTCGGCGCAGGCCTGCTGGCGTGCATCCCGGCGGGACGTCAGGAGCAGTTCTTCTCCGCGCTCGGCAACGACGTCGTGTGGCTCATCGTCGGGGCGTTCATCATCGGCGGCGCGACGGCTGGCTCGGGGCTCGCCGCTCGTCTGACGAGCGCGATCGTCGGGCGGGCACGGACCGTGCGCGGACTGATGTGGATGGTCACCGCGGCCGTCGTCCCGCTGTCGTTCCTCGTGCCATCCACTTCGGGCCGTGCCGCAGTGCTGTTGCCCGTGTACCGCTCGCTGACGGAGCGGCTGGGCGACGCGCGGATCGCGAAGGCGCTCGCGCTGCTGATGCCCACGGTTGTCCTCGTCTCGACGACGGCGACGCTCGTCGGCGCGACGTCGCACCTCGTCGCCGTCGACCTCCTGCAGCAGACGACCGGCGACACCATCTCCTACCTGCAGTGGGCGCTCTGGGGTGCCCCGTTCGGCATCGCCGCGAGCGTCGTCGTGTGCGTCGCTGTACAGGCCCTCTTCCTGCGCCGCGAAGAGCGTCGCCGACCGATCGCGCAGCAGGTGCGCCTGCAGCCATCGGGCCGGTCGCCGCTCACGCGCGCCGAGCGCATCGTGGCCGCGGTCGTCGGCCTGGCGCTCGTCGGCTGGCTGACGGAACCCCTGCACGGGCACGGCATCGCGGCCGTCACGATCATCGCCGCGGTTGTGCTCTGCGCGCCAGGCATCGGCGTGATGAAGTGGAAGGAAGGCGTGGCCGCGGTGTCCTGGCCGCTCGTGCTGTTCGTCGCGGGTGCACTCGCCCTCGGCGGAGCGCTCGTCGAGACGGGGGCCGGCGACTGGATCGTCTCCAGCCTCTTCGCGGTGAGCGGTATCGAAGGGCTCACGTCCGCCCTCGCGCTCATGGTCATCATCGCGGCACTGTCGGTCACCGCTCACCTCTACGTCACGTCGCACACGGTGCGCGCGATCGCGCTCATCCCGCCGTTCCTCGCGCTCGCTGCGACGGCAGATCTTTCCCCCGTCGCGGTGGTGTTCATCGTGAGCATCGGCCTCGACTACTGCCTCACGCTGCCGGTCAGCTCGAAGGCGCTGCTCGTGTTCACGAATGCGGACGGTGACGGCCAGGGACTCGACCCGCGCGACCTGCTCCGACTCTCGCTCGTGCTGCTGCCCGCCTATATCGCGCTCATGGTCGTCACGTACGAGCTCTGGTGGAAGCACACCGGGCTGGCGCTGTAGCCCCGAGCCCGGCGCGGGAACGCTCCCGGGATGGGAAACTCGCTTCGTGGTGGAGAACTTCCCGCAACGAAGCGAGGTTCCCATCCCGAGACCGTGCGGGCGGGGCCGACGAAGCAAGCCAGGCCGAGGCGGGCCGGGTGCGGAGGGCTAGACGGCGACGAGGCGCGGCTGCGTGGATGCGGTGGCCGCGGCTGCTCCGGACACCGAGGCGCGGGCGTCGGCTGCGCTCGAGAAGAGTGCACGCTGCGTGAAGTCGAGCGAGTCGAGGTCGACGCGGGAGATCGTGTCTTCCGGAACCGAGGTCCACCCGGCCGTGTCGATGCCCGTCGACGAGAAGACGGTGGTGCCGTCGGCCGCGCGGAGCATGCTCAGCCGGTAGTACTCGTCGGTGTGCCCGTTGGGGAGCGTGGATGCGTCGATGCCGTACCGCGCGAACGTCTCCTCGGTGACGTGCGCCGTGCTCGAGGCGTGGACGACGACGAGCTCGTCGGCGGACAGGATGGTCGCGTTGAGGCTCGACTCGGGGAACTCGGCGCGGAGCACGCGCACGGCGGAAGCTGCCGCGTCCTCGAGCGAGAGCCCGTCGCGGACGCGCTGCCGGACGAGGCCGAAGTACAGCTCGCTGTCGGTGTCGCCAGCGACGGTCGCGCGGATCTCCGGGCGGAGCAGCTCCTCGAAGCGCCACGTGGGAACGATCGATCCGTTGTGTGCGAAGGCGAGCCCATCGGCCACGAACGGGTGCGTGTTGACCTTGGTGCGCTTGAAGTCGTCGGTGGCGAGGCGCAGGTGCACGATGCGGGCGTTGGAGGGGGCATCCGCGAGGAGTGTCGACAGCAGCGGGTCGTTCTGACCCGGCGTCGAGACGCGCAGCGATTCGATCTCGCGCTCGGTCTCGCCGAACCCGGCGGCGAGCCAGGCGGTACCCCAGCCGTCGTTGTGCACGCTGGTCATGCGCTGGAAGGCGTCGCTGTTCATGTCTCCGATCACCTTCGTGACGGTGGTGTCACGTGGGGCTGCGTAAGCGAGCAGACGGCACATGTGCGAACTCCTTCCAGGTTGTCGAGCTTGCTGTCGGGTGTTGTTCGGAGCCGAGCGGCTCACGAGCATCTGACAATCCTGTGACAGTCGTGTCGCGCGGTCCACCTTCGCGACGCTGTGTGACGGACGATTGCGGCGGCCTACGCGGCTCGTGCCCGCGGTGCCTGTCCAACATCAGTGCGATTTACGGCCGAATCGGGCCCGGAACGCCGAAACGGGCCGATATTGCACTGATGTTGGTCAGGCATCGGCGGCATCGGCGCCCGCGACGGGGCGGCGACCTCGGTCCGGCGAGGGGCCCAAGAATCGGGTCCGCACGGACGCCGCGGCTTGACGAGACCCGCCTCAGCTCCGCGACGACCTCGCGAAGGCGCGCCGCAGGGCACTCGCCTTCAGCTCGACCTCGAGCGTCTCGGCCTCCGGGTCGCTTGCGAGCACGATCGCGCCGCCTGCCCCGATCGACCAGCCGCGATCATCTCGGACGGCGGTGCGGATGACGATGCTCAGCTCGGTCGAACCGTCGGCGCCGAGCACGCCGAGCGCGCCCGAGTAGACGCCGCGGTCGCGGCCCTCGATGTCGCGCAGCAGCTCGACGCTGCGCAGCTTCGGCGCGCCCGTCATGGACCCACCCGGGAACAGCGCCCGCACGACGTCGAGCGGCGGTACGCCAGGCGCCGAGCCGCGAACCGTGGTGACGAGCTGGTGCACGGTCGCGTACGACTCGACGGCCATGAGGCTCGGCACGTGCACGGAGCCTGGCGCGCAGACGCGGCCGAGGTCGTTGCGCAGCAGGTCGACGATCATGAGGTTCTCGGCGAAGACCTTCGGGTCGTTCGCGAGCTCGCGGGCGGCTGCCGCGTCGAGCAGCGGGTCGGATGCGCGGGCGGTGGTGCCCTTGATGGGCTTCGTCTCGTAGTCGCCGTCTGGGGTGCCCCGCAGGAACCGCTCCGGGGAGGCGCTCACGACGGCGCCGCCGTCGAACTCGAGCAGCGCGGCGTACGGCGCGGGATCGGAGGCGCGCAGCTCGAGGAAGAGGTCGAGAGGGTCCGGGTCGGTGTCCGGCCTGAACTCGTTGGTGAGGCACAGCTCGTAGGAGTCGCCGGCGAGGAGATGCTCACGGCACCGCGCGATGTCGGCGGCGTACTGGCCTCTTGACGTGTGCCAGGTTCCGGCGATGAGCGCGTCGGATGTGGTCGGTTGGCGCGCGCCTGCCGCCTGGGCGTCAAGCGTGGCGCGGACTTCCTCACCGAAGCGGTCTGCCGCCGATTCCGCGAGCGCGGAGCTCGTGGCCGTAGTGACAATCGTGACCGCGCCGGTCGCCCGGTCGACGATGACGGCGCGCCGCGGGTCGAGCCACCACGCATCCGGGAGACCGGGCTCGGGGGTGTCACCGCGCGGGGGCAGAGCACCGAGCATGCGGACGCCCAGTTCGTAGCCGAAGTAGCCGAGCAGCCCGCCGCGGAACGCGAGCCCCTCGCCGCCGACCGGGAGCATCCTCTCGAGGGTCTCCTGCACGGCCTCGAAGCTGCCGTCGCCGAACAGCCGCAGCACTCGCGCGGGTTCGCTCGCCGACCCTTCGCCCGAGATGGGGGCGTCGTCGGCGAGGATGCTCCACTGCGCCTGCCTGCCCGACTCGTCCGGCACATCGACCCAGGCACTCGCGGGTCTCTGCCTCAGCAGGTCACGGTAGATCTGCGCGGCGGCGGCCTCGGCGGCCGCACGCCCGTCGGCCTGCGGCCCGCGCACGACGCGGCTCGCGACGAAGAGGTCGCGCGCGGTCAGCTGAGCGGTGGCCTCGAACTCCGCCGGTCTTCCCGTCACCACGGACGCACGTCTGTCCCCCGTCTCGGCCGGCGCCTCATCGCCCCGGGCGCCGTCGTTCGCGGCTGACTCGACGCCTGCCGGCGCTCCTCGACCCGCCGCATCCACTGCGGCCACGAAGTTCGCGACCATCTGCCGTCCGTGCTCGCTCGCGATCGACTCCGGGTGGAACTGCACGCCCCAGACGGTCCTGCCCGCGACTTCGAGGCCCTGCACAACCCCGTCCTCGCTGCGGGCGGTCACGCGCAGGCCTGCTGGCAGCGGTTCCTTCACGACCAGGGAGTGGTAGCGGGTGACCAGCGTGCCCTGCGGGATCCCTGCGAAGGGTCCAGTGCCGTCGTGCTCGAGCGGGGAACGCCAGCCGTGCCTCGCCTCGGGGGCGGCGACGACCTCACCGCCGAAGCGGGTGGCGATGCCCTGGTGCCCGAGGCACACCCCGAAGACGGGCAGATCCACCGCTGCCGCGAACGCAGCATCCAGCACCGCTGCGGCCCCCTGGAAGTCGGCGGCGTTGACCGGATGCCCCGGTCCGGGCGAGATGACGACCCCCGAGACGAGGCCGTCGGCGACCCAGCCGAGGCACCTGCGGATGGCAGCGGGGTTGCCGGCATCGACGACGCGCACCTCACGGTCGCTGAGCTCGAGCAGCAGCTGCACGAGGTTGTAGGTGTAGGAGTCGCGGTTGTCGACGACGACGATCACGCGCCGCGCCCGTCAGACGGGCGGCCGTCGAGGAGCGGCACTGCGCTCGTCTCCTCGAGGCGGGGACGCCAGCGTCGCACACGGGCGACGTCGAGGCCGAGGCGAGTGCCGTCGAGCATCGAGACGGGGCTGATGCCGTGGAGCGTGTTGAGGTACCAGAGCTCGTCCCACCCCCGGTCGGCGGATGCGGCGAGCGGGTCGGCGCGCAGCTCGCCTTCCACGCGCGGGACGCCCGCCATGGCGAGCAGCTTGTCGAGCACGCCGAGCGTGGTCCCCGGAACGCGGCGACGTCCGTCGGGGATCACGAGGGTCTCGCCGCGCCAGCCGACGACGGTGCCGTGGGCGGCCTCGGTGATGACGCCGCGATCGTCGACGAGCAGCGCATCCGCGGCGCCTTGCTCGGCAGCGCTCGCCCGGACCTCCGACAGGTACGGGAAGTCGGGGCCCTTGACGGTCGGCCAGCGGCGTTCGTCGAGCCGCGTCACGAGCTTGGTGAGCGGCCGCGCCTCCGGGGCCGGCCGCAGGGCGAGCTCGACGAGCACGCGGTCGCCGCCAGCCTCGCCCTCACCGGCGAGGTGCGCCGACAGTCGTGGGAACCACGAGTCGGCGAGGGGCACGCTCTCGAACACGTCGGCCCAGATGCGCCGCCAGTCGGCGTCGACGGTGTTGGTGCCCGCGGGGCTTCCCGACCAGAGCAACGGGTGGGCGGTCGCCGCGTCTCCGAACAGCTCGCCGACGGATCGCTCGAAGCGCTCGCGGTGGGCGGCGTGGGCGATGACGCGGCCCGAGTCGACGCGCCACGACTCGACGACGCTGACTACCGAGGCCTCCCGGCCGGCGGCGCCGCTGTCGTCGCGCGCGGCGCCTTCGCCTGCTTCGGCTGCACCATGACCCTGCATCGCCCCATTCTGCCCCAGGAGCGGGGCTGCAGAGCGAAGGCGAGGACCAGGCGAGGGCGCACTCGTGGTCGCTTCCGGGGTGTTCTGACGACCACGACGCCGCCCCGAACCGTGTGGACTGCCCGGGAACCTCGTGGTCACCAGCGTGACGGAGAATGCTCGCATGAGCGTTCCCATCCACCCAAGCAGCCCAAGCGCCCCAGGCACCACAACGAGCGTCGTCTTCGTCTGCAAGAAGAACGGCGGCAAGTCGCAGCTGGCGGCCGCCCTCCTGCGCGCCCTCGGCGACGAGTCGGTCAGCGTCGCCTCCGCCGGGACGGTGCCGGGCGGCTCCCTCAACGCCGAGTCGGTGGAATCGCTCGCCGAGTTGGGCATCGACGTCGGCGACGAGCGCCCAAAGCCGCTCACGCCGGCGATGCTCGACGGCGCGGACCTCGTCGTGGTCCTCGGCGACGAAGCGCAGCTGCCGGACGGCGTGACGGTTCCCGTCGAGCGCTGGATCACCGACGAGCCCTCCGAGCGCGGCATCACCGGCATGGAGCGGATGCGGCTCGTGCGCGACGACATCCGCGCGCGCGTCGCGGAGCTGCACGCGCGGCTCCGCGACGCCTGAGCGGACGGCCGCCCGTTCCATCCTCAGCTCACTGAGTCCGCGCAGCTCCATCACTCGCGGAGGTCGCGAAGCTCGCGAGCCGAGCCACGTGCCGCGCGAGGATGTCCGTCTCGACGTTGACGCGGTGGCCCACTTCGAGCGTGCCGAGCGTCGTCGCGCTGAGCGTCTCGGGGATGAGCGACACCTCGAACCAGTGACCGTCCCCGGGCACGCCGCTCGAGCCGGCAGCTCCCACGGCGCTGACGGCCCCGACCGCGCTGACGGTCAGGGACACCCCAGACACCGCCACCGACCCCTTGTCGACGAGCAACCCGGCGTGTACCGGGTCGATGGCGAAGCGGATGCGCCGCCACGCGTCGAAGTGCTCGACCTCCAGCACCTCGCTCGTCGAATCGATGTGCCCCTGCACGATGTGGCCGCCGAGCCGGTCGCCGAGGCGCATGGCCCGTTCGAGGTTCACGGCGTCACCTTCCGCTCTGTCGCCGAGGGTGGATGCGCGCAGGGTCTCCCCCATGACGTCGGCCGTGAACGCATCGGCGTGCAGCTCGGCGACGGTGAGGCACACGCCGTCGACGGAGATGGAGTCGCCCACCTTGGCGTCGCTCACGCTGAGCGGACCGCGCACCGTGAGGCGCGCATCCGTGTCGCGCCTGACGATGCTCGTGATCTGGCCGAGCTCTTCGATGATGCCGGTGAACACGGTCACTCACCCGCCGCGGCGGAGGGAACCGGCACGGATGCGGCCGGGAAGTCGCGCAGTGCGGTGGCCGTGGCGATGGCGGCGAGTGCCGCGTCCGCTCCCTTGTCTTCGAAGCTGCCGGGCAGGCCGATGCGCGCCTGCACCTGCTCCTCGTCGTCGCAGGTCAGCACGCCGAACCCGACCGGGATGCCCGTGCGCACGGCGACGTCGGTGAGACCGGCGGTCGCGGCCGAGCACACGTACTCGAAGTGCGGGGTGCCGCCGCGGATGACGACGCCGAGGGCGACGATCGCATCCGGCCCGCTGGCGGCGACCCGGCTCGCGGCGACGGGCAGCTCGAACGAGCCTGGCACCCGCACGACTCGCACGTCGGTGACGCCGGACGCCGCAAGGGCCCGTTGGGCGCCGTCGAGCAGCGCCGCCATCGCCGTGTCGTGCCACCGAGCCGCGACGATCACGACCCTCATCCCGGTACCGTCTGCCTGCACCGCCGGTGCTCCCTGTCCGCTCATCGCAGTGCTCCTCTCGTCAGCGCCTCCGCGGCGCGCGTGCTCGTTTCGTGGTGGTGCTGGCTCTGCGTGCCGGTCAGGGCCGGGAAGCCCGGGTGCCGCATCCGGTAGCCGACGATGTCGTCGACCTGCAGCAGCACGAGGTCGTGCGCCGATGCGAGCGCGCCTGCCTCGGCGTACGAGAGCATCTCGCCGTCGTCGCGCACGAGCTCCGCGATGACGCCGACCTCGCCTGCACCGGCCAGGCGCACGAGGTCGACGGCCGCTTCCGTGTGCCCCGGTCGCTCGAGCACGCCGCCGTCGACGGCGCGCAGCGGCAGCACGTGTCCGGGGCGGATGAGGTCGCGCGGCGTCGAACCGGCGGCCGCGAGCGCGCGCACGGTGGTCGCGCGGTCGCTTGCCGAGATGCCGGTCGTCACGCCAGCGGCCGCATCCACGGTGACCGTGTAGGCGGTGCCGCGCGCATCCTCGCTGCGTTCGACCATGAGCGGCAGCTCGAGCCGATCGGCGAGGTGGCCGGGCAGCGGCGCGCACAGGAGTCCGGACGAGTAGCGGATGATCCACCCCACCCACTCGGGCGTCGCCGTGGTGGCGGCGAGGATCGCGTCGACCTCGTTCTCGCGCGAGGCGTCGTCGGCGACGAGTACCGGCCGCCCGGCCCGCAGCGCTTCGAGCGCGCGGGCGAGCTGGGCGCTCATGCTGCGACCCCCTCGGCGGCGACGGCGCGGTCGTACTCCGCGTTCGCGCGCGTGTCCCGAACGAGGTGGATGAGCGTGTCGACGCCAAGCGGACGCACGGACTCGGTGGCCCATCGGCTCGCGTCGCGCAGACGGCCGATGTCGAGTGACGAGACGGAGCTCGCGCCGTCGCCCAGGAGGATCGGCGCGACGTAGGCGTCGATCTCGTCGACGAGACCAGCTCGCAGGAACGCCGCCGAGATGGTGGGACCGCCCTCGACGATCACGTGGCGGACGCCGAGCAGGCGCAGCTCCTCGAGTGCGGTGACCGGGTCGTGGGTCCTCAGGTGGACGAACAGCTCGGGGTCCGCGCGAACGGCGGCGTCTGCGGCCACGTCCCGCAGCCCCATCACGACACGGAGAGGTTGGGGCGCATGGCCGGCCGCGGGCCCGCGGACGGAGAGCGTCGGGTCATCGGAGCGCTGCGTGCCCGTGCCGACGAGGATCGCGCACGCCTCGCTGCGCCGCTGGTGCGCGTGCAGCCTCGCGGCTTCCGAGGTGATCCACCGGCTCGACCCGTCTGCGGCGGCGATCCGCCCGTCGAGCGTGGATGCGAGCTTGAGCGTCACGAACGGCCGACGCTCGATGACGCCGGTGAGCCAGACGCGCAGGAGCGCCTCGCCTTCGGCAACCCGGAGCCCCCCGAGCGCGTGCACCCCGCGCGTGCGCAGGCGTGCCGCTCCCCCGGCCGCGACCGGGTTC
The DNA here is from genome assembly GCF_008831075.1 of Pseudoclavibacter terrae. Lineage (GTDB taxonomy): Bacteria > Actinomycetota > Actinomycetes > Actinomycetales > Microbacteriaceae > Pseudoclavibacter > Pseudoclavibacter terrae. The sequence continues at coordinate 210,541 of NZ_WBJX01000004.1, forward strand.
GGGTCGGCGACCGAGTAGACGACCTCAGCGACGCCGGCGCCGAGCAGGGCATCCGCGCACGACGGCGTCCGCCCGGTGTGGGAGCACGGTTCGAGCGTCACGACGGCCGTCGCACCCCGCACCTCCGCGCCGGCAGACCGGGCGTCGTCGAGCGCGGCGGCCTCCGCGTGCGGGGTGCCGGCCCCTCGGTGGAAGCCGCGTCCCAGGATGCGGCGCGGGCCGCCGCCCGGAGACGGCGGTGCGAGCAGCACGCACCCGACCCTGGGGTTCGGGTCTCTCAGTGGCCCGCGGGCCGCGAGGGAGAGCGCCAGTTGCATGGCGGCGTCGACAGACTCGACGCGGTTGGATTCTTGGATCGGCATCGCCGGTGACCTCCGCATTTCGCGTGCCACGGGGCCATATCCCGGTGCCGGCGCAGCCGGAGATTCCGGCAGCCGACGCCAACGAAGGCCCTCGCCGAAACGAGCGCCTCCCATGCACCTACCATCCGGACTTTAACCGTCGGTCCCAGAATTTCACTGAGTCAACCGCTCGCGGACGAGCGGGTCGCGGACTCTCACCGCCGGTTCGGACTTTCACCGACCCCGGAGCATGTTGCACGGCGAGCCTAGACGAGCCGACCATCGGAAGACAGCGTGTGACGCCCCGAAACCGACTTCGTCGCCAGATTCCAGGAACGCGGCCTACGCGACCACTTCGCGCAGGCCGATCGCGAGGTGCACGTCCTGGCGCTGACCGCCGGAGTGCACCAGCGCGGAACCGTCATCGTCGACCGTGAGCTGCGTGCGGTGGCTGCGCAGGGCCGCGACGACGGCGTCGCGGTGCTGCTCGAGGTCGAACCATTCGAGGTCGCCGATCTCGGCCGCGAGATCACGTTCGCTCTGCTCGACGAGCTCGGCGAACCGGACGCCGGCACCCTGCGCGGCGGCGAGGCTCGCTTCCCGAGCTCGAACGTGGTCGGGGTGCCCGTAGCCGCCCGTCGCGTCGTAGCTGACGACGAGATCCGGCTCGTCGTGCGCGATGACGGCGGCGAGGTCGGTCGTCACCTCCTCGATCGGGGCCACGCTGAACGCCCGCAGGTCGGTGTCATCGGCGGGACCGGCGAGACCTGGCCGCAGCCAGCGCATCCCGGAGTCGCGGTACTCGCGCGACTCGAGGCCCGCTGCCCGTGCGGGCGGCGTTCCGAGCCACCGGTGCTGGTCGATGCCAAGCGCATCGAGGGACCCGCGCAGCTCGCGCTCGCGCACGTCTGCGAGGTCCGCGACCGACGTGTCGGCGGGAAGGACGCCCGCGACGATCTCACCGAGCTCACCCCGCGTGCAGGTCACGAGCGTCACCTTGGCGCCGCGCTCGTGCAGCTCGCGGAGCAAGGCGCCGCCCGCGAGGGCTTCGTCGTCGGGATGCGCGTGCACGATGAGGACGTGGCGCACGGAGTCGAGCAGGCTTGCACGCCGCTCAGGCATGTGTCGATCCCGGCTCTGCGCGGGCGACCAGCTGGCGGAACACGGCCAGGAGCCCTTCGGCGCTGAGGTCCCATGAGTGGGCGAGCGCGTGCTCGCGCGCGGCCACGCTCATGCGCTCGGCACGCGCCGGGTCGCGCAGGATGCCCGCGATGGCAGCCGCCCAGTCCGCAGGGTCGCGGGTCTCGAGCAACGTGCCGGTGACGCCGTCGACAACGGCTTCGCGAAGCCCGCCAGCGGCGGAGGCCACAACCGGCACTCCCGAGGCTGCGGCTTCGAGCGCGACCAGACCGTACGTCTCGGAGTGCGAGGGGATCAGCACGACGTCGACGAGCCGCAGCTGGGCGGCGAGCGCGTGCCTGCTGAGCGAGCCGATGTACTGCACGTGCTCGGCGAGCCCGTGCCGCGCGACCGCCTCGTGCAGCTTCGCTTCGTAGGCGCGCCCGTCGTCGTCCGGAGGGGCGGCGCCCACGAGCACGTAGTCGGGGCGCACGTCGTCGTCGATCTCGGCGATCGCGTCGAGCGCCAGGTCGAAGCCCTTGAGCGGATGCAGGCGACCGGCGGACAGGGCGCGCTTGGGTCGCGACTCCCGGGCGGCTGGCTCGGCCCGCGCATCCCGGGCCGGGAAGAAGAGGTCGGCGTCGACACCGGGCGGCACGATGTGGGTGATCGCCGGGTTGCCGCCGAGCCTCGAGAGGACGGTGTCGCGCTCCGCTCTGCTCACGACGACGATGGCGTCGACCGACTTCGCGAGCATCGCCTCGCCGGCGAGGCGGCCTGGCGACTCGGCGCGCTCCCCGTCGGCGAGCGGCGTCGAGCTGCCGGCGGCGATGGAGTGGAAGCTCTGCACGATCGGGATGCCCAGCTCGCGTGCGACGGGGAGGGCGGCGACGCCAGAGAACCAGTGCTGGGCGTGGAGCACGTCGACGGACAGCTCGACGAGGAGGACGGCCAGCGCATCCCGGAACTCGTCGATGACGTGCTCGTGCTCGCCTTTCGAGATGAGTCGAGCGGGGCCCGCCTGGAGATTGTGGAGACGCAGATTGTCGCCGAGCCGAACGGTCGGCGCGGAGCCGTCGTCGCTGCGCCTCGTGACGAGCTCGACCTGGTGGCCGCGGTCCGCGAGCGCCTCCGCCTGCGCCAGCACCACGACGTTCATGCCACCCGCGTCCTTGGTGCCCGGCTCGTCGAGGGGGGAGGTGTGGAGCACGACAAACGCGATGCGGAGGGGGCGCTCATCGGGGAGGACGTCAGGCATGCCTCCGACCGTAGGCGTCGCGGCCCCGCTTCGCCATTCGGGATGCTTCGCGTTACGAGTCCCCGTGCTCTCCTCCCCCTCAGCAGCGGCAGCCTGAGCGGCATCACGAAGAGCGAGCTCGGCGGCGCCTCGAGCATGCCGAGTTCCTGGTGGCTGCTCGCGCGCCGTCGCCTCGTGTCAGATATGCAGGCAGCGGCACACGGCGTGGCAGCCGTCGAAGGACCTGCCGCGTGCGTTCCGGAGCACGTCGATGGCAGGCGGCGACAGGTGGCGGCGCACGGCCTCGCGCAGCAGATCGTCCCCTGAGGCCGGATACTCGATCTGCCACAGCAGCTCTCGGATCTCGCCGCGCAGGGGCGCCTCCACAAACGACTCCCGGATGTCGATGATCCCGGCGAGCGCAGTCTCGGATGTCGAGCCGGCGGCGGCTGGACGCTGGTTGGCTTTCATGAGGACCTCCTTGTCCGTCTGATTCCAGGGTCCCGTATCCAGGTCACGGGCGGCAGTGGTAGCACGATTCGAGGGAACGTGGTAGCGGATCCAGTGTCGAGCTCGCTTGGCGAGCTGCCAGGCGGCGCAGCCCGCGGCGCACGCCCAGAGCACCGCGAACTGGATGAGGGTCACGACCCCCGTCAACTCGAGAACCGTCATCGATCACCACCTCCTCGGACTCGGCACCCAGCGAACCTAGAGGGGGACGGAGGAACCTGAAACGGCTTGCGCCAGCGTTGCCGTGCCGCTAGTGATCGCGACGGCTCGCCGGCAGCCGACCGCCTGGGTGCCCCCGCCCTTAGCGCGAATCGGAGCCGGAGGGAATCCTCGCGTCGCCGTTCGGCGCACTTCCTAGGCTGGACGCACGTGCCACACACGCGCCGACCGGAAAGGCAGCACGATGGGAACCCTCACGTACGCGTCCTTGCACCTGGAGTTCGAGGACCGACTGCTCCAGCATCTGCAGATCGTGATCATCCAGAAGTTCCGTCGCCATGAGGCGTTTCTCATGTCGTGGAAGGAGTCCGCGAGCGCGGGCGATGGGCGGGCGGCGATCTGGCTCACGCCGAACGTCCCGATCTCCTTCAAGTTCTACGGCAGCAAGGCACCGTCGGTGAACCGCGACTGGCTGTCGTCGCTCGGGCGGTCCGCGGACAGCTCGACGGGCCTTATCGTCACCGGGGAGGACGGCGAGCTCGCGCTGGCGTCCCCCGACAGCGGGCAACCAGGAACCGCCCACCAAAGGTGGCACTAGCACAACTCGCCAGCGATCTCTACCCCTCGAATTTTCAACTCGGCCTCGGGACGCTACCAGAAGGCCACGAAGGTTGGGGGACCGCGTTGGGATATCTGTACTACGGGGCTGATGCCCACGCGATCGAGATCGAAGATCGACCCTTGGCGCACCTGCGGGTCGCGATCTTGAGCCTCCTCCGGGCCGGGCACAGCGTCGCCTTCACCTGCCCACGCTCGAAAGACCTCGGCGGTGGACGCGAGTCGATCTGGATCACGCCGCAGACCGACCTGCGGTTCCGGTTCCGCGGCAGCCGTGCACCGAACCTCAACGAGCACTGGGTACGTGCCATCATCGCGACGAACGACTCAGCCGCGGGGTTGCATCTGGTTCCCGAATGCACGCAGTCCAACGAGCCGGTCCCCTATCAGCCGGCGGCTCGGCAGAGCGCGCCACCGACGGAATCGAAACTCGAGCATCGGTCAGCACACGAGCGTCAGCTCTCGAAGTCGTAGAAGGAGATGTCCGCGAACGGCGCGCCATCATCCTCCTCGGCGGCGGCGACCGGCACCTCTCGGACACTCACGGACGAGGCAGTGGTGATGAGCTCCCACCGCTTGAGGCGCCCGCGCGCCGGGAACCGAACCAGGTCCCCTCCCTGCCTGACCGCATCCACGATCATGTGCTGCAACGTCGGCATCACGTCATCGTCGACGTAGTGCGCACGGTCATCAACCGTCACTAGGAATGGCATGTCCACCTCCGCCGGGAAAAGATGTCTCCGTCAAGTGAACGCCCTCGCGGGCCAGGAATCTGGGCCTGGATCGACGCGAAGTCATGTGCTATCGAACACGCCCCGACAAGCTGGTGATCTCCCCTAGGATTGTTCCGAGCTTTTCGAGACTGAGAACGGAATCAACATGGCACGAGACGCTTACGACGCGGCAGTGCAGACGCTGCAGGCGCCGCTCGATTCTGTCGATGGCGTGGCTGACTCCCTCGTCGGTCTGTTCCCCGTCTCGGGCGCGGCCGTCTCCACGATCGGCGAGCTGCTCGGCAACCAGACGGTCTCTGCGTCGAACGAGGTCGCCGCACGGCTGGACGAGCTGCAGTTCGACCTCGGCGAGGGACCATGCTGGGACACCCTCGCCACAGGGCGCCCTGTTCTCGAGCCGAACCTCCGAGAGCTGCCAGACACCCGCTGGCCGGCGTTCGGCCCGGCCATCCCCCGCGACAAGGTGGGAGCTCTCTTCGCGTTCCCGATGCTGGTCGGCCCGCTGCGGGTCGGGGCCATCGACCTCTACGCCGCCGCCCCGATCGGCTTCGAGCCGCTCCAGACGCGTCAGGCCACTCACCTCGCCTCGCTCGTCGCGCGCAACGTCCTCCGCCTCGCGCTCGCCTCCTCGGGCGACGAACCCCAACCGGAGGGCAAGCACTCGCGTCGCAAGATCCATCAGGCGACCGGGATGGTGCTGGCGCAGCTCGAGACGACCGCGGACGAGGCGACCCTCGTCATCCAGGGACACGCCTTCGCGACAGGTCGATCCATGATGGAGGTCGCCGAGGAGATCCTCGCCGGACAACTGGCGTTCCGAGCGGGGCCGTCCGGAATCGAGGAGCGGCGATGATCCGCGATGCAAGGGACACGCAGCTGCTCGAGACCTTCGCGGTGCTCGCCGACACGCTCGTCGCGGGCTACGACGTCGTGGACCTGCTGCAGTCGCTCGTGGACCGCTGCCAGTCGCTGCTGGAGGTGACGGCGGCTGGGATCCTGCTCGCCGACGAGCACGGCGACCTCGAGCTGGTGGTCTCCACGAGCGAGGCGGCGAGCGTCGTCGAGACGATGCAGATCTCCGCGGATGCGGGTCCGTGCATCCAGAGCTTCAGCGAGGGACGCATCGTCGCGATCGAGGACATCCGGGAGGCCCCGGAATCATGGCGAATGTTCAAGGAGAGTGCGCTCGAGCACGGCTACCTGGCCGTGCAGGCGGTTCCGCTGAAGCTGCGGGACACCACGATCGGCACCCTCAACCTCCTGCGCGCGGCGCCCGGTGAGTTCCCGCGCCAGGAGACCGTCGCTGCTCGCGCGCTCGCGGACGTCGCGACCATCGGCATCATCCAGGAGCGCACGATTCGTCACGCCGACACCGTGCGCGAGCAGCTGCAGAACGCGCTGAAGAGCCGCGTCGTGATCGAGCAGGCAAAGGGAGTCGTCGCCTACCGCCGCTCCATCACGCCCGAGGAGGCGTTCGATGTGATCCGCGGATACGCGAGATCGAATCGGCTGTCGCTCTCGCAGGTCGCCGCGCAGCTCGTGGCGCGCACGCTCGACATCTGACCCACCCATTCTCACGTTGAGGGCGTACGCTCTCGGTGTTGGCCCAGACCTCGCCGACGCGCCCCGTGCACTCCGCCGGGGCGCACGGTCGCCGCCAGCCGCTGAACTCGGACCTTGGCGTCGAAACACGAGAGGCCTCCGCCGGGAGGCCGAACCGGGGTCAGCCATGTCCATTCTCATCACCGTCAATCGTGAGCAGTTCGTGCTGCGCGACCCGGACGCGATCACTCGTGTGCGTGCGGAGATCGAGGACGCGGCCCGGTCCGGTGGGCGCATGCTCGTGATCGGCGACACCGCGGACGGCCCCGAGGTCCTCGTCACGCCGTCCACGAACGTGCGCATCGACATCCTGCCGCTCGACTCGCCAGACCCAGGCACGAGCGACGACCGCGACGAGATCGTCTTCGTCGACTTCGACGAGTACTGATCCAGACGGGACACTCACCTCGCGCGGAGTAGTTCCCCAGCGATCTGCCGAGGGGATTTGCCAGCCTGGAGGCATGTCCGACGCAACCGCACTGGCCACCGACAACCGCTCGACCGGAGAGTCCGACGCCCCTGCCTGGCGGGCTGCCCTCGACGACGAATCACTGTCGTTGATGACGAGAGGCTACGGGTTCGGGGCACACATCTGGAGCAGGGCTCGCGCGCAGGCCAGGGCGGTGCCACTGCGGCTCCTCGGCAGGGAGGCCCTGCTGGTGCGCGGCAGCCACGCCGTCCGGCTGTTCTACGAGGAAGGCAGCATCGCGCGCCACGGGGCGATGCCCGCGTTCGTGCAGGAGTCCCTCTTCGGCCACGGCTCGGTGCACAGTCTCGACGGGGCCGAGCACCGGCACCGGAAGGCGACGTTCCTGCGCGTGGCCTACGACGACGATCGTGTCGAGGAGCTGGTCCCCCACTTCGAGCGCGAGTGGCGAGAGCAGGTGGAGGCCTGGGCCGGTGGCGACCACGACGCATCGGCGTACGACGCGGCGGTGGCCGCGTTCGGCCGGGCATCCATGACCTGGGCGGGCTTGCCGGGCACGGCGGCCGCGAAATCGCGGTGGGCGGCGCGTCTCGCCCAGATCGTCGACGGGTTCGGTGTCCCCTACTCTCCCGAGTTCCTGCTCGCGTTCGGCAATCGGATGTGGTCGGACCGGCACGCTGCACGCCTCGTCGATGCGGCACGCGCAGGGACGATCCCTGCCCCCGCTGGAACCGCGCTGCACGAGTGGGCCTGGCACGTCGACGAGCACGGTGAGCTGCTGTCGCCGCGACTGGCGGGGATCGAGCTGCAGAACAGCATCCGCCCGATGATCGCCGTCGCCCGCTTCGTGGCCTTCGCCGCGAAGGAACTGCACGATCGACCCGACTGGAGGCGACGCATCGGCGACGAGGCGGCGGCCCGCGGCTCCCTGCACGGGGGCCCACTCGCCACCGCGTTCGCGCAGGAGGTGCGGCGCACCGCGCCTTTCGTACCGTTGCTGCCCGGCTGGGCGCGCCACGACATCGAGCTCGACGGTGCGCGGGTTCCGGCCGGTGGACGGCTGCTCCTCGACATCCTCGGCACGAACACCGACGACAGCTCCTGGGAGGACGCTGGTGCTTTCCGGCCAGAGCGCTTCCTCGACGTCGACGACTACGAGTCCATCACCGAGTTCATCCCCCACGGCGGGGGCGACGTCGCGGCCGGGCACCGCTGCCCCGGAGAGAAGCTCGCGATCGCGGGCCTCGCGACCGCCATCGCAGCCCTCAGCGACCCCCGCGTCGACATCTCGGGCGTCGGCCTGGAGGTGAACCGGAGGCGACTGCCCACGAAGCCCTCCTCCGGAGGGCTCATCCGCCCGGCTGCGCCATCGAGCCGGTCCAGGTCGGAGCCCGCTGCAGGCCGCTGCCCCGTGCACTGATCGTGCGACGGGGCACCGCGGGATGCGTCAGCGCGTCGAAGCGCCCGCATTCCCATCCGAACCGGCTGGGGTTCCGAAGAACCTTGCGACGCCCCCGTCGGTGGGGGCCGAAGCGAGGTCACCGATGTCGATTGTGCTCACGGTCAACCATGACCGGTTCGTGCTCCATGACGCCGAGTCGATCTCCCGCCTGCATGGCGACATCCGCGCCGCCCTTCAGGCGGGCGGCAGCCTCGTTCCCATCGGCAGCCGGCCGGGGAGCCCTGAGGTGCTGATCACGCCAGCCACGCATGTTCGCATCGACGTCCTCGATGTGCGCGACGTTGATCGCTCCGTCGACGGCTCCGTGGACGGCGCCGACACCGAGGGTGCCGACCATGGCGACGTGGTGTTCATCGACTTCGATCAGTACTGACCCGCCGGTTAGCTCGACTCGCTCAGCGGAGCGTGCCGGGGTAGGGCGCGTCCGTGCCGACGAGTGCGAGCTTGCCCTCTTCATCCGTCACGAGAAGCCCCGTGCTGCTCTCGGCTGACTCGCCGAGCCGCTTGAGCCACTCACGATTGATCTCCGGCACCTTGCCGCCCAGGAACTTGAACTGCATGGACGTGTTCGGGGTCAGCCAGATCGCCGAGCGGCCGTCACCGACTGATGGCGAGTCCTTCCAGGACATCAGGAACGACTCGTTGCGACTCAGCTTCTGGACGATCACGATCTGCAGGTGGGTCAGCAGACGGTCGTCGAAGTGGATCGACGTGCTGTCGTAGACGAGCGTGCCCATGGTGTGCTCCTGTCAGCCTGGGGGATGCGTCCAAGGATACGGACCGTCGCCGGGAACGCCCAGGGCTTGTGCTGGGTGCGCTGAGCAGTCAGTCGGCCTCGACGCTGCTCGTGCGGTGCGGCACGCCGACCGGCTTCGACTCGCTGGAGCCCCGCTGGCGCAGGTAGATGGAGAACACCACCATCGCCCCGACCGCGAGGAACTCGGACTGCCAGTTCTGCAGTGATCGATTCCAGAAGTCGGCCGACACCACGTACTCGACCCAGGTCCCGGGAGGCTGGCCGTGCTGCGCACCCTCCTCGTTCGCGACCACACGCCCAGCGATGGACTGCGCCAGCCAGGAGGCCAGGAAGACGCCGCCCATGACGAGCAGCAGGGAGTTCGAGTAGACCCACAGCCTGATCCCTCGACTCTTCGCCCACTTCGGCGAGTCGGCTCGGGCGTGTCGGCCGACGGACTGCTCCGCGTCGGTGCCGACGCCCTCATCACCCGGCTGCTTCGATTCCGGCGATCCGCGCTGCACGAGCCAGATCGTCGCGAGGATGAAGAGGAAGAACTGCAGGAACTCGGACTGCCAGTTCTCGGCGACGTCCACGATGAAGTCCGAGGAGGACACGTACTCGAGATACCCGACCTTCGCGTCCCCGTGCTGCGCCTGCTGCTCGTTCAGGTATGCGTGACCCGCGATCGACTGACCCAGGAGCGCCAGGACGAAGATCACGAGGAAGGCGAGGCTGAGCCCCGCATCGCGGATGCCGCGCCGCATGGTCAGCGCCCCACCAGAGGCAGGATCAGCATGGCCGCGAGACCGGAGCCGATGAGCAGCGTCCAGGCCCAGAACACCACCCTGGGCCCCGACACACCGGTCCTCGTGCGCTCGCTCATCGCCTCGCCTTCCCGTTCATCGCTCCGCGTCCTAGAACGCGGGCGTGCCTCCGGCGATCGTGATCGTCGCCCCGCTCGTGTAGCTCGACTCCGGGCTGACCAGGTGCACGTACGCGGCGCCCAGCTCAGCGGGCTGTCCCGGTCGCCCGTACGGGGCCTGCTCCCCGAAGTGCGCCACGGTCTCGCCGTCAGATGAGGCTGGCTGCAGTGGCGTCCAGATCGGGCCCGGCGCGATCGAGTTGACTCGGATGCCCTTCGGCGCGAGCTGCTGCGCCAGTCCAGCGGTGAAGACGCCGATCGCGCCCTTCGTGAGTGCGTAGTCGAGCTTGTCAGGCGACGGCTCGGCGCCCTGGATGGAGCCGGTCGTGACGATGGATGAGCCCGGTTCGAGGTGCGGGAGCGCCGCCTGCGTCAGCCAGAACAGCGAGTAGACGTTGGTCTTCATCGTCTGGTCGATGCTCTCGGTGGTCATGGTGGTGATGTCGCCGTTGCTCTCCTGATGGCCGGCGACCATCACGAGCGTGTCGAGCCCGCCGAGCTCCGCGACGGCGCGTTCGACGAGGTCACGGCAGAACTGCTCGTCGCTGATGTCGCCCGGCAGGAGCACGACCTTCCGCCCCTCGCGGACGAGCAGGTCGCGCACCTCCTCCGCATCCGCCTGCTCGCTGGGGAGGTAGTTCAGGGCGAGGTCGGCGCCTTCTCGGCTCAGGGCGATCGCTGCCGCTCGGCCGATGCCCGAGTCGCCGCCCGTGACGATGCCGCGGAACCCCTTCAGCCGGCCGAGGCCGACGTAGCTCTCCTCACCGTGGTCTGGTCTGGGGGTCATCTTCCGCGCCAGGCCGGGGAGCTGCTGCTCCTGTTCGGGGAACGGCGGCTTCGGGTAGAGGTCGAGCGGGTTCTTCTTCTCGTAGTGGCTCATACCCGCGACGCTAATTTCGGGCAGGGCGTGCCGACAACCGCTTGACCTCCCAGCCTTCTCCCGCCATGGCACCGGCGAGGGTCCACGTCAAGGTCTCGCGGCGCGTGGGCGCATTCGTGACACTGATTCGGAGTCGACCGATGGGTCGCGCACGACGGCGAGGAGAATCCAGTGGGGAGCACCGGCCGCACGGACCTGCCACAGGAGCAGCGGGAGGCGCTGAGGGCCGCGGTCCGCTGGGAGTGGGCGACCATCGCCTTCACAGCCTGCACCATCACGATCGTCGCGTTCGTCGTAGGCAACTCGCAGGCGATGAAGACCGCCTGGATCGAGGACATGCTCTCCCTCATCCCGCAGTTCGCGTTTCTGATCGCGCTCGTGTTCATCCGGCGCAAGCCGACCCGCACCTTCCCGTTCGGGCTGCATCGGGCAATGGGCATCGGGCATCTCGTCGCCGGTGTCGCTCTCCTTGCCGTCGGCGGCCACCTCGCGGTGGAGTCCGTCCTGGGGTTGGTGAACGCCGAGCATCCCACCATCGGCAGCGTCCAGCTCTTCGGGACCGTCATCTGGCAGGGGTGGCTCATGGTCGCCGTCATGGCGGTCATCGTCGTCGGACCGCTCGTCTACGGTCGCGCGAAGGCCAGGCTCGCCCCGAAGCTCCACAACAAGCTGCTCGCGGCGGACGCCGACATGGCGAAAGCCGACTGGCAGACGAACGCCGCGTCGATCCTGGGCGTGCTCGGCATCGGGGTCGGACTCTGGTGGCTCGACGGCGTCGCGGCGCTCTTCATCTCCGCAGGGATCGTCTGGGACGGGGTGAAGAACACCCGCTCCTCGGTGCGCGACCTCCTCGACGAGCAGGCGCGCACCCATGACGATCAGGAACCGCATCCGCTCATGAAGCGGGTGATCCTGCGCCTCCAGGACGAGACGTGGGTCGACGACGTCGGCATTCGGATGCGCGACCAGGGTCAGGTGTTCCACGTGGAGGCCTTTGTCGTGCCCGTCGATCGTCGTCCCCCGACCGTGGATGCGCTGCAGGACGTCGCACGGGATCTCGCGCGACTCGACTGGAAGATGCAGGACGTGGTGCTGGTTCCCGTCGCGAGCATCCCGGACGGGGCGCAGACGCTGGCGTCGATCCGAGGGACCGGTCGGACCTGACGCCGCTGCACGCTCACCACCATGAGATGTTCAAGGGGACGTCGGTACCCTCTCCTCATGTCGAACGGCACCCCGGGCATCCCCGCGCGCACGGCCCAGCCCGTCTCGCCGGCGCGCGTCGCGGTGGTCGGGCAGGCCGGCCGGGATCTTGTGCTGCGCGTTGCGGGGATCCCCGACGCGGGGGCGAGCGCCGTGGTCAGCGAGCGCATCGAACGTCTGGGCGGCAAGGGCGCGAACATCGCCGTCGGGATCCGCCAGCTCGATCCCACCGCGCGGGTCTCGCTTGTCGCTGTCCTCGGCGACGACGGTGCCGGCGAGGAGATGCTGGGCGACGCCGCCCGCCAGGGGCTCGACACGGGACACGTCGTCAGACGCGGGGTGACGGCGCTGCTCACGGATGTCGTCGCCGATGGCGGCGTGCGCCGACTGCTCGAGCACATCCCGGAGCAGGCGCTCCTCACCCCTGACGACGTCCGCGCCGCGACGGCTCTGACGACGGCGGACGCCGTCGTCCTGCAGCTGCAGCAGCCCATCGACACGCTGCTCTTCGCTGCGCAGCTCACGAGGCAACGGCCCGCGAACGGTGCCCCGAGAGCGCTGCTGGTCCTCGACGGAGCCGTCGACGCGACCGAGGACAGGGCCCGACGAGACGAGCTTGTCGGATTCGCCGATGTGGTGCGCGCGAACGCGAGAGAGGCGTCGATGCTGTCCGGGTCCGAGGTCAGGAACCGGGCAGACGCGCTCCGCACAGCCGAGACGCTCCTCGACCTCGGCCCCCGCGTCGTCGCCCTCACGGTCGACGATGCTGAGCTCATCGCCTGGCCTGGTGACCACGTGTTCCTGCCGCACGAGCGCACCCGAACGGTCGACCCCACCGGCGCGGGTGACGCGTTCGTCGCGGCGCTCACGACCGCGCTGCTCTCTGGAGCGAGCCCCCGCGAGGCAGGGCAGCGCGCGACGCAGGCTGCCGGCGCGAGCGTGCAACACCTTGGCGGGCACCCCAGGCTCCGACGGCTCTCTCCCGACAGAAAGGGCAGCATGCTCCCCTCTTCCGACCTCCCCTCGACCGACGGCGAGACGCGCGCGTGACCGGCGCGATCCCCTTCGATGTCGCACCATGGAGCCTCGGCTTCACCGGGCTCGACCTCGACGCACCCCAGCTCGCGCACCTCGAGTCGGTGTTCGCCCTCTCCAACGGCCACATCGGCTGGAGAGCGAACTTCGACGAGGGCGACCCGCACGAGGTGCTCGGCACCTACCTGAACGGCGTCTTCGAGGACCACCCCATGCCGTACGCCGAGGACGGCTACGGGTATCCGGACACGGGGCAGAGCGTCGTGAACGTGCAGAACGGGCAGGTCCTCCGCCTGCTCGTCGGCGATGAGCCGCTGGATCTCCGCCGCGGCACGGTCGTCCACCACGAGCAGCGCCTCGACTTCCGCGCGGGCACGCTGCGTCGCGACCTCGAATGGACCTCTCCCGCGGGAGACACGGTGCGGGTCACCAGCGTCCGCCTCGTCTCGCTCACCCACCGATCCATCGCGGCCGTGCACTACGAGGTCGAGGCGCTCGGCGACGGCGTGCACGTGAGCGTGCAGTCCGAGGTCGTCGCCAACGAGGACATGCCGGAGGTGCACCCCGACCAGCGGGTCAACGACCAGCTCGACGAGCCGTTCGAGGGCCTCGGACACTTCTCGCTGGGAAGCGCGGCCACGCTCGTGCATCGCACCTTGAAAAGCGGCATCAGCATCGCCGTCGCCATGGACAACGTGGTGACGGGCACCTGCGCGACGCCCCCGAGCATCGAGACCGAGACATCCCGCGACCTGGCGCGCACGACCGTGAGCGTGGAGCTGAAAGCCGGGGAGTCCCTGGATATCACGAAGTACGTCGGCCACGAGTTCTCGTCGACGCTCTCCCCGGAGGCGTTGCGCGACCGGGCGGAGGGAGCCGTCGACGACGCGAGGCGAGACGGCTGGGAGCAGGTGCTCGCCGACCAGCGCTCGAACCTCGACGAGTTCTGGGCGTGCGCGGACGTGGAGATCGACGGATCGCCGCGGCTGCAGCAGGCGACCCGCTTCGCGCTCTTCCACGTCTACCAGTCGGCAGCCCGGCTCGAGGCGCGTTCGGTGCCAGGCAAGGGCCTCACGGGCGCTGGCTACCTGGGGCACACGTTCTGGGATTTCGAGAGCTACGTGCTGCCATTCCTCTCCGCGACGGTACCGGCCGCCGCCGAGCAGGCGCTGCGCTGGCGGCACTCGACGCTCGAGTACGCCCGCGAGCGCGCGAAGCTCCTGAAGCTCGAGGGGGCCGCGTTCGCGTGGCGCACGATCGACGGCCGGGAGAGCTCCGGATACTGGCCCGCGAGCACCGCCGCGTTCCACGTCAACGCGGACATCGCCGCGGCGATGGTGCACCACATCCGCACGACCGGTGACGAGCGCTTCGAGCGGGAGGTCGCCGTCGACGTGCTCGTCGAGACCGCCCGGCTCTGGTGCTCGCTCGGACGCTGGGACCCGGACGGGGGCCTGCACTTCGACGGCGTGACCGGCCCGGACGAGTACTCGGCGCTCGTCGACGACAACACGTACACGAACCTCATGGCGCGCCTGAACCTGCGCGCCGCGATATCCGTCGCCGAACGTCACCACGCCGAAGCGGGCGCGCTCGGCGTCGATGACGACGAGATCCGACGGTGGATGCACGCCGCCGACGCCATCGTGGTGCCGTTCGACGAGCGCCGCGGCGTCCACGCGCACGCGGCCGGGTCGACGGACCTCGCACAATGGGACTTCGCCGGCACCTCCGCATCCCAGTACCCCCTGCAGGAGCACTTCCCGTACTTCCACCTGTACCGCAAGCAGGTGATCAAGCAGGCCGACCTGGTGCTCGCCCTCTACTTCGCACACGAGGCGTTCACCTTCGAGGACAAGAAGCGGGCCTTCGAGTACTCGGAGGCGCTGACGGTGCGTGACTCTTCACTGTCCGCCTCCGTGCAGTCGATCCTCGCGGCCGAGGTCGGGCACCTGCAGCTCGCCGCCGACTACCTGGCCGAGGCTGCCACGCTGGACCTCGATGACCTCCGCGACAACACCTCGCAGGGGCTGCACATGGCGTCGCTCGCCGGCATCTGGACGGCCGTCACGGCTGGTCTCGGCGGCTTGCGCGAAAGCGACAGGGGGCTCCGATTCGCGCCTCGCCTCCCGGATCAGCTGACACGCATCCGCTTCGGGATGCTCGTGCAGGGTCGACGGCTGCACGTCGAGATCAGGCCAGAGGCGACCGTCTACCAGCTCAGTGCCGGCGAGCCCCTCCTCATCCGCCACTTCGACGAGGAGTTGGAACTGCGGGCGGGGGACCCGGTGAGCGCATCCACTCCCCCGCTGACCAACCCGGGCACCGCCCCGGCGCAGCCGAAGCACCGGGCGCCGAGACCCTTCGCTGAGGCCATGCGGGAGGAGTGACTACCGCCGGTAGCTCGGCGTCGGCAAGTCGACGCGGTCCGGGTTCCGGAGCACCCACGTCACGGCGAGCTCCGTGAGCGTATCGACGGCCGGCTCGTCGAAGGATCCGCCGGCGAGCCGATCGACTGCCTGGTCGACGCTCACCAGCTCCTCCTCCTCGAGCGGTGCCCCCGTGCGCACGTGCGCACGGTACGCCTGGAGCATCTTGTCGAAGTCCCTATCCCAGTTGCCGCCGCCGTTGCCGAGGATCTCGTTGCCGACGCGACCCGCGATGCGCACGACCTCGCCCTGCACGCTCTCGGCGGCGCCACCCCCTGGCACCAGCATCTTCCACAGCTCGCTGTACTGCGCCTTCCATCCCTCAGCGGTCACGGTGATGGGCTCGCCTGGCGCGAGGACCCTCGGCGGCACCGTCGGTTCCACGCCGAGCAGCTCGAACAGCTCGACCAGAATCGCGAGGTTCTCCTCAGACCCCTTGCCCCTGGCGATGAGTCCCTGCAGCTGCGACATCGTCTGACGCAGGTACTTGGGGGTGTCCCCGGAGATGGTCGCGCCGCGGGCGACGAGGATCCGCGCCACCTTGAGCGCCCGAGGCGCGTGGTAGTCCTTCATCCTCGTCATCGCGCGGTCGAGCGCCGTCTCATCGCGACGCCCGAAGTCAAGCAGCGGGTCCGCGCCCGCCTCGAGGAGCAGGGTGAGGCCGTCGATGTTCCCGTACTCGGCCGCAGCGGCCAGCGGCGAAGAGTGACCGGTGATGTTGGGGTCTGCGCCGTGCTCGAGAAGCACGGCCACGACGTCGAGCTTCGCCTTCCACATCGAATGGTGGGTCAGCGCGGTGTTGCCGAAGCGATCGACGGCGTCCACCTCCGCGCCGTGCTCGATCAGCCAGCGGATGCCAGCCGCGTCCAGCCGGTCGCTCATGAGTGCGGACTCCTTGTTGAAGTCACGGCCGAGGGCGGTCGTCTCGACCTTCTCGAAGATCTCCTCGAGCTCGGCGACCGTGTAGGTCTCGCCCCGCCTGAATTCCTTGGGCAGGGTGATGCGCTTCTTCGGCAACGTCGTCTCCTCCGGTCGGTTCGCTCTCGTTTTCGAGCGAATTCCCCAAGGGTGATCGAACCCCCTGAGCGGTTCGTGCACGTCGTCGGTGTGCCCACCCGCGCTCGTACACATCCCGTTTGCCTTCACGGCGCAGTATGGTCGCCGCATCCCCCACCGCAGGCCGCGGCGGGTGGATGCGCGGCACCTGAACCTCGGAGGAACGCATGGCCATCGAACAACCCCAGGACCTGCGCGAGTACATCGAGCACCTGCGCACGCTCGGCTACTCGGTGCGCGACGGCCACACGAACGACCCGGACCTCATCGACCCGCAGGGCAACCCGGTGTACACGTGGCAAGAGGGGTACCCGTACGAGGAGCGCCTCAGCCGCGACGAGTACGAGAGCGAGAAGTACCGCCTGCAGGTCGAGCTGCTGAAGTGCCAGTACTGGATGGAGGACAACGACCAGCGCGCCGTGATCCTCTTCGAGGGGCGAGACGCGGCAGGCAAGGGCGGCACCATCAAGCGCTTCACGGAGCACCTCAACCCGCGCAAGGCGCGCGTCGTGGCTCTCGCGAAGCCGAGCGACCGCGAGCGCGGCCAGTGGTTCTTCCAGCGCTACATCCAGCACCTCCCCACCGACGGGGAACTCGTCATGTTCGACCGCTCCTGGTACAACCGTTCAGGCGTGGAGCGCGTGATGGGCTTCTGCACCGACGACGAGTACACGCAGTTCATGCAGCAGGCGCCGGCGTTCGAGAAGATGCTCGTCGACTCGGGCATCCACGTCACGAAGTTCTGGTTCTCGGTGTCGCGCACCGAGCAGCGCACGCGCTTCGCGATCCGCCAGCTCGACCCGGTGCGCCGCTGGAAGCTCTCCCCCATGGACCTCGCCTCGCTCGACCGCTGGGAGGACTACACGGCGGCGAAGGAGGAGACGTTCCGCCTCACCGACAAGAAGCACGCGCCGTGGACGATCATCCGCTCCAACGACAAGAAGCGCGCCCGACTCAACGCCATGCGATTCTGGCTCGGGCAGTTCGAGTACGAGGGGAAGGACCACGACGTCGTGACGAAGCCGGACCCGCTGCTCGTGATGCGCGGCAAGCAGGAGACCGCCGACGAGTAGGCGCGGCGTCACGGCCTAGGATCCGACCATGCGCCACGCAGACTTCATCGACACGACCGAGGACGCAGCGACCGGGTTCGGCCTGCTCCTCGAGTCGGCAGATCTCGCGACGCCCGTGCCGTCCTGCCCGGGCTGGTCGCTCGCCGAGCTCGCAAGCCACCTCGGCGGCGTGCACCGGTGGGCGCGTGCGCAGCTGCTCGGCGGCGGGCCGCAGGTCGACCGTCAGACGCCGGATGCGCCGCTCGCCGACCGGGACGCGCTCGTCGCGTGGTTCCGCGAGGGCGCCACGGACCTCGTGGCGACGCTGCGCGAGCTGCCGGAGGACGCACCATGCTGGGCCCTCTACCCGCCCGAGCATGCCTCGACGTGGGCGAAGCGTCAGGCGTTCGAGACGGTGCTGCACCTCTGGGACGCGAGCGACAGCCTCGGTATCGCCGTGCCGATTCACCCGAGCCTCGCCGCCGCCGGTGTCGCGGAGGTCGCCGAGGACATGTACCCGCGGCAGGTCGCGCTCGGGCGGATGCCGTCGCTCGAGGAACGCGTCGACTTGAGGTTGCGAGACCGGCTCGAGCGCTCAGGCGACAGCGGCAGCTTCGGCGTGCGCGTCCGACTCGGCCCCGTCGACGAGGCACCGGCGGACTCCTCGACGGCCGCGAGCGAGACGACGCCGGCCGACGTGACGCTCGAGGTCACCGCCGGGGACGCGCTGCTCCTGCTCTGGAAGCGGCGCGACCTCACGGCGGTGGATGCGCGGATCACCGGGTCCCGAGCGGTGCTCGAGCGCGTGCTCGCGCAACCGCTGGCCCCCTGAGCGCAGGAGAGCAAGCCCCTACACGCTGAGCGTCGCCGCGAACGGGTCTCGCGTGTGGTCGACGAGCGGGACCGGATCGACCGTGCTTCCGATGGCCACGACCTCACCGGCCGCCGCCGACTCCTCGATGGCGAGCATGATGTCGAGCACGTGCAGCGCCAGTTCCCCGGTCGCGACGTGCGGGAGCCCCTCGCGGATGCCCCGCGCCATGTCGAGCGCACCGTAGCCGCGGCCCGTGACGGTGCCCTCCTCCGGGTAGTCCTCCCAGGTCGGTTCGAGCACCTCCGCGTACTCCTGCGGGTGCCGCGCGACCCTCGTGCCGCCATCGGCGTGGTTCGGATCCGGGGCCAGGAGCATCCCGCCGGCCCCGATGATCTCGACCGTGCCCATCTCCGCCAACGGGGAGTCGTTGCTGAAGGTGAGCTGCGCGCTCGCCCCGCTCTCGAACGTGACCAGCGCATCCACGTGCGTCAGCACCGAGACGGGGAACGACTGCCCGGTGAGCGGGCCGAGCTTGACGGTGCGCGTCTCCTTGGCCGTCGATCCCGTCGCGTAGACCTTGCGGACAGGACCGAAGGCGCTCACGAGCGTCGTCACGTAGTACGGCCCCATGTCGAGCAGGGGGCCGCCACCCTGGGCGAAGAGGAACGCCGGGTTCGGGTGGAAGAGGTCGGGGCCCGAGTAGCGCATCATGGTGCGCGCCGTGAGCGGGGTGCCGATGGCACCAGCCGCCAGGTGCCGCAGGGCGGTCTGGATGCCCGGGTTCAGCACCGTGTCGGGCGCCACTCCCACGCGCAGGCCGGCCGCGTCGGCGGCCACGAGGAGGGCCTTCGCCTCCTCGCGGTTGATGCCGATGGGCTTCTCGATCCACACGTGCTTGCCCGCCGCGATCGCGTCGAGGGCGACCGGCACGTGCGCTGCAGGGATGGTGAGGTTGATGACGATCTCGACCTCTGCGTTCTCGAGCACAGAAGCCGGGGACCCCGAGAACGGAACACCATATGCCGCCGCTTTCTCTGCGGCCAGCGCCTCGTTCAGGTCGCCGAGCGCCACCACGCGGACGTCGGGGAAGCGGATGAGGTTGTCGAGGTAGGCGTTGCTGATCATGCCCGTGCCGATGATGCCGATGCCGACGGGGCCGCTCCTGGCGGATGCGGATGCGCCTGCTGCTGCTGCTGTTGCCTGCGGGAGGCTCATGCGCGGTTCTCCAGGTAGTCGAAGCTGGCGGCGATCGCCGCGAAGATGTCGCCGTCGTAGTGGTCGAACTCGATGACGGCGAACTCCGCCGACGGGGCGGCGTCGAGGGCCGCACCGAGCGGGATGACGCCCTGGCCGGCCGACACCTGGCCGAGACCGGACGGGTCGAAGGGTGCATCCGTCAGGAACGGGTTCTCGACCTGGGGGCCGTCCTTGATGTGGAGCGCCTTGACGCGGTCGCCGAGGCGAGCGAGCAGAGCGGGTGCCTCTACGCCGCCGATGTGCGCCCAGTAGACGTCGACCTCGAGCACCACCTCGTCGTCGAGGAGCCCAGCGAAGTACTCGAGGGCCGGGACGCCGTCGATGCGGTTGCTGAGCTCCCACGCATGGTTGTGATATCCGACGCGGAGGCCATGCTCGGCGGCGGCCTTCGAGGCCTCGTTGAGCGCCGCGGCCGTCGCCTCCACCGCCTCGCGAGTCGACCAGTCGAAGACGGCGGGGTCGATGACGTACCGCATGCCGAGTTTCTTCGCCGCCTCGAACGTGGTCGCGTGGCTCGGCACCTGCGTCGTCACGCCGTCTCGCGTGACCTCGTTCGCGACGAGCATGGCGTGTCCTGTCGGGGCGGCGATGCCGTGCCGCTCGAAGGCCGCGGCGAGCTCGTCGGCGCGGTCGACGAAGGCGAAGGCCTCGACGTTGCGCAGCCCGATCTCACCGAGCCGAGCGAGGGTGCCGTCGAGGTCGGCCTCGAGGTGCGAGTTGATGCTGTAGAGCTGCAGCGACGTCGCCGGGCGCTGTGATTCCTGTGGGGTGCCGGGTGCTGCTGGTCGGGTGGTGGGCACGTTGACTCCTGTGTCGGTGGGCGCCCGCCGCGTCGCGGTTCGCTCTCAGGAGAGACGCTACTAGAAAATTGCCAGTTGGCAACTTTCATTGTTCGCGTTCAGCCGGTTCGTCCGAGCCGCTCCAGCAGCCCGAGCGTGCCCGCAACATCGACGCTCGGCTCCAGGAGCCATCGCACCTGCAGTCCGTCGGATGCGGCCATGATCAGGTCGACGAGCATGGCCGCGTCCGCGCGGCGCTCCTCTGGCAGCGCCGCGAGCTGGCCGCCGAGCTCGGCCGCCAGCTCGACCCGCGCCCGGGCGAACCGCGCCGTGAAGAACGAACGAGCAGGGCCATCCCCAGCCTCGACCGATTTCGCGAGCATCTCCGTGAACAGCGAGACCATACCGGGGAACTGCACGTTGAACTCGGCGCTCAAGCGCATCCGCTGCACAAGCGAGACGGAATCGGGCATGCGCTCGTCGTTGACGCGGTCGTGCTCGCGGATGACCTCGACGAGCAGCCCCTCTCGGGAGCCGAAGTAGTGCGTCAGCATGCCGTGAGAGACCCCGATGGACTCGCCTATCGCGCGCAGCGAGGCCCCGCTCGCGCCCGTCTCGCGGAGCCTCTCGTACGCCACCGCCAAGATCTCGCGCTTGCGCTCGACACCCTTCGCGTACCGACCCCGCACTCCGTCTGCTGCCACGCCCAGCATCGTAGCCGGGGAGGTGGCGGGGCCTGCTACGCTCCGCCGCTGGGCCGCGCCTCGTGGTGGCGCGCACCGTGCGTGGGCCGATCCTCCTTCATCGCCGCCTCGGCAAGGTGGCGGCGGCCTGCGACGAGCTGCTCCCTGACGTCGCGTTCTGCCGCCCGGAACGGCTCCCAGTAGGTGTCGTCGTAATCCTCGACGATCTGGAACGTCCACCGCCCCTCGATCACGTTGCGGCCGACCAGCTCCGAGTCGAGCCGGTCGGCGAGCTCAACGTGGCCCGCGTCCCGCAGCGCATCGGATGCCTCGCCCAAGGCCAGGTCAGCAGCCCCCGTCAACCGGTGGAAGCTGTAGAGCAGCCCGCGCGCCTGGTCGACCATCTCGAGCGCCTCGGTGAGCTTCCCCACGGCAGCGACGGTCGCCTCGTCGACACCTTCCGGCGGCAGATGCTCGGCGCCCCGGCGCTCCCGCTGATCGTCGTCGGCCCCGGATGCTCGCGTGTTCTCGTCGCTCATGGTGCGATTGTTGCGGCCGAGCCTGAGCGATCCGTGGACCCCCGCGCGGGACAGGTCCACACCTCCGGATTGGACCTCAAGTCCAACTGCGCGCGATTGGCACGAGCGCTTCCCGCCACCGCACCCTTACGGTTGCCGCACGCGCTTCGTTCGTGCCGCATCCCCTCCGAAAGGATCCACCCGTGACCACCCCGCGCCCCTTCGCCCAAGTCGACGTCTTCTCCGAGACCCCCTACCTCGGCAACCCCGTCGCGGTCATCCTCGACGGCGACGGGCTCACGGGCGACGACATGCAGCGCATCGCACGATGGACGAACCTCTCCGAGACGACGTTCGTGCTGCCCACCACCGACGACGCGGCCGACTACCGACTGCGCATCTTCACCCCGGGCGGAGAGCTGCCGTTCGCCGGGCACCCGACGCTCGGCTCGGCGCACGCCTGGCTCGAGCACGGCGGCAGTCCGAAGACGGATGGGCGTATCGTCCAGGAGTGCGGTGCCGGACTCGTGGAGGTGCGCGTCGATGCGGGGCGCCTGTCGTTCGCGGCCCCGCCCACGCTCCGCAGCGGGCCGCTCGAGCCGGAGCTCCTCGCGCGCATCGTCGACGCGTATGGCATCACTGAGGAACAGGTCGTGGCCCACCAGTGGATCGACAACGGGCCCGGGTGGGCTGTCGTGCAGCTCGCATCCGCTCAGGAGGTGCTCGATCTCGACCCGGACTTCTCACTGCTCCCCGACGACATGGTCGGCGCCGTCGGCGCGTACCCGACCGGGGCGCCGCACGCGTTCGAGCTGCGCAGTTTCGCGCCGCGCATCGGCGTCGACGAGGACCCGGTCTGCGGCAGCATGAATGCCTCAACAGCCCAGTGGATGGACCGCACGGGCACGGCACCGGGCTCGAGCTGGCGGGTATCCCAGGGCGCACGCCTCGGCCGCGCTGGCGACATCACCGTGACCGTCGACGACTCCGGCGCCGTCTGGGTGGGCGGCGCCACGACCACCCTCTTCACGGGAAGCGCGCTCGCGTAGGCGCTGCCGACCCACCGCACCGCTCACGCGAGATGCGCCAAAGGGTCGCCGAAATCGATCCGAACCGGCCGCTCGCGGCATGTCGCGTGATGGGAGAGCTCAGCCCCGGTCTCAGTTCCAGTGACGGGGCCGCGTCAGCGAATCCGGCAGCCGGGTCGTCTCGTCTCCGAACGCCGCCGCCAGCTGCGGCTGCGTGAGGTGCAGCACGTGGCGCAGGTCGGCACCGTGCAGCTCGGCGTCCCGCAGGTCGGCGCCGAGGAGGTCGGCCCATCGCAGGTCCGCGCCACGAAGCTTCGCCGCGATGAGCAGAGCCCCGCGCAACTCGACGGCGCGCAGGTCTCCTTCGGAGAAGTCGGTGCCGAGGTAGGCGCCGCGCGGCTCGACCCGCGACCAGGCCCCGGATGCGCGGCGGCGGGGCGCGTGCGCCCGCCTCACCTCGCGGCTCACGGCTCCCAGCAGCTCGCCCGCGGCGGGCCTGCTCGATTCGACTGCCGCTCGCAGCACGGCCACGCTGGGGGACGCGGCCTGCGCGTCCACACGATCGAGCAGGGCGTCGATTCGGCGCAGCAGCGGCCGGTCGGCTGTGCGCCGCCTGGCCTCGGTCAGTAGCCACAGCACCTCGTGCAGTTGACGCACGAGCGGGAACACCGCGAACATCGCGTCGCGCAGCCCCTCGCCCTCGCGCCAGTCGCCACCGCCGAAGGTCTCCTGCGTGACCCGCTGTCCGGCGCCGTGGCACTCGAAGACGGTGCAGCCCCGGTACCCGCGCTCGAGGAGCACCGCGTGGATGCTGCAGCCGAGGTTCTCGTCGAGGTTGCGGCACGGTTTGCCTGCTGGCTTCTCGTGGGCGAAGTCGTCGCCCCGAGAGAAGGCGAGGGCCGAGCAGCAGAGCGCCACGCAGCGCGCGCAGTCGCTCTGGAAGCGCGTCTCGTCTGCATCCGCGCCACGCCGAGCGCCGGAAGCGCCCCCGGCGGATCCTCCCGAGCGAGGCCCGGCCGTTCGACCCGAAGCGGGGTCGACAGTCAGCGGCATCGGCACGCTCGGCCGGTGCCGCAGCTCCTCGCCGGGGTCGCCTGGTGACATCGTGGCCACAGCCTACGTTCGCATCCGCATGCTCGCGCTGAGCGTCTTTCACCCTGTGGATCACTCCGGGCGAGCGCGGGTCGCCCCGACTCCGGCACGAAAGTTCGGCGCACCGAACATTGTTCTTCCCCAAGCCGTAGCGCTATGCTCTGGGCATGCTGACCCCCGTGCTGCATGCAGCCAGACGGAAGGCCACCCGCATCGTCGCGGCCGGCCTCGCACTCGTCGCGCTCGCATCCCTCACCGCTTGTGCCCCCGCCGCCGAGGACGACGACCGCCCCGTCGTCCTCACCACCTTCACGGTGCTCGCCGACATCGCCAGACAGGTCGCCGGCGACGAGCTCCGGGTCGAGTCGATCACCAAGGTCGGCGCGGAGATCCACGGCTACGAACCGACCCCCCTCGACGTCGCGAAGGCCTCCGAGGCCGACCTGATCCTCGACAACGGCATGAACCTCGAGGCGTGGTTCGAGCAGTTCGTCGCGAGCATGGATGTGCCGCACGTCGTCGTCAGCGACGGCGTCGAAGAGGTGCCGATCGTGGGTGACGCCTACGCGGGGCTCCCCAACCCGCACGCCTGGATGTCGCCCCTCAACGTGCAGCTCTACGTCGACAACATGGTCACGGCCTTCTCCGACCTCGCGCCAGCAAGCGCGAGCATTTTCCAGGAGAACGCCGCCGCCTACAAGGCCGAGCTGCAGGCCGTGCACGACGAGCTCATCGCCGCGATCGAGCCGCTCCCCACCTCGCAGCGCGCACTCGTCACGTGCGAAGGAGCCTTCTCCTACCTCGCCCGCGATGCCGGGCTGCAGGAGGTCTACATCTGGCCCGTCAACGCGGAGCAGCAGGCCACGCCGCAGCAGATCGCGGGCGTCATCGACCACGTGCGCGACAACGACGTACCCGCAGTCTTCTGCGAGTCGACCGTCTCGGATGCACCCATGCGTCAGGTCGTGGACGCCACGGACGCCGAGTTCGGCGGCACGCTCTACGTCGACTCGCTGAGCGAGGAGGACGGCCCAGTGCCCAGCTACCTCGACCTCATCCGGCACGACGTCGACACGATCGTGGCCGGCCTCACCGGCGAGCAGGGACGCGAGTCGTGAGCCGCGCATCCAGCTCCGCCCCCAGCGGCGCATCCGCATCCGGCACCGCCGCGTCGCCCGCCATCGAGGTCGACGCCCTCACGGTGCACTACGGCGAGGTGCTCGCGCTCGACGGCGCCAGCCTCGCCATCTCGCCGGGGCGCGTGTGCGGCCTCATCGGCATGAACGGCTCCGGCAAGTCGACGCTCTTCAAGTCCATCATGGGCGTCGTGCGCCCCGATGCGGGCACGGTCCGCATCCTCGGCGGCTCGTCGGCGGATGCACGCAAGCGGGGCAGCGTCAGCTACGTCCCGCAGAGCGAGCAGGTCGACTGGGACTTCCCGCTGTCGGTGCGGGACGTCGTCATGACGGGCCGCTACGGGCACCTCGGCATCACCAGGAGGCCGAAGGCGCGCGACCACGCCGCCGTCGATGCGGCGCTCGAGCGCGTCGAGCTGAGCGACCTCGCGGGCCGCCAGATCGGGCAGCTCTCCGGCGGGCAGCGCAAGCGCGCCTTCGTCGCCCGCGGCATCGCCCAGGAGGCCCAGGTGCTGCTGCTCGACGAGCCCTTCGCGGGCGTCGACACCCGCTCACAGGCGACCATGACGCGCCTCCTCCGCGAGCTCGCGGCGCAGGGCGTCTGCATCCTGATCGCCACGCACGACCTCGGCTCGCTGCCCGAGCTCGCCGACGAGGCCGTGCTCTTCAACCGGCGCGTGCTCCTGCACGCCAGCCCCGAGGAGATCATCAGGCCGGAGAACCTGGCCCTCGCCTTCGGCATCGACACGGGCAAGGGGGCGGCCGCATGAGCCCCGCATCCGCCGACAGAGTTGTGGCGACGTGCAGCTCCCCGCCGCCGCGACAGCAAGCATCCACAACTCTGCGCCGCGAGCGCCGCGAACCCCGAGATGGAGACCGCGCATGAATCTCGTCGACCTCCTCCTCGAGCCGCTGGGCTACGAGTTCATGGTGCGGGCCCTCATCACGACCGTCATCACAGCCATCGTGTGTGCCCTCCTCAGCTGCTGGCTGGTCCTCATCGGCTGGTCTCTCATGGGCGACGCCGTCTCGCACGCCGTCCTCCCCGGCGTTGTGCTCGCCTACATCGCCGGAGCGCCGTTCGCGCTCGGAGCCCTCGTGTTCGGGCTGCTCGCAGTCGGCCTCATCGGCGTCATCCGAGACACGAGCAGGGTGAAGGAGGACGCGGCGATCGGCATCGTCTTCACGACCCTGTTCGCGTTCGGCCTCGTCCTCATCTCGGTCACCCCGAGCCAGACCGACCTCAGCCACATCCTCTTCGGCAACCTCCTGGGCGTCAGCAACACGGACCTCGTGCAGATCGGCATCCTCGCCGCCATCGTCGCGGTCGTGCTGCTCGTGAAGCGTCGCGACTTCACGCTCGTCGCCTTCGACGCGACCCACGCCCACGCGATCGGCCTCAACCCGCGACTGCTGCGAGGCGCGCTCCTCGGGCTCCTCGCGCTGACGGCCGTCGTCGCGTTGCAGACCGTCGGCGTCATCCTCGTCGTCGCGATGCTCATCATCCCCGGCGCAACCGCGACCGTGCTCACGCGCAGCTTCGCGCGGATGCTCGTCATCGCCCCCATCGTGTCCGTCGTCTGCTCCGCCATCGGCCTCTACGCCAGCTACTACCTCGACGCGGCGTCGGGCGGCATGATCGTGCTCGCACAGGGCGTCGCGTTCCTGCTCGCCTACCTGCTCTCGCCGACGCAGGGACTCGTCACGTCGCGCTTCGTCGCGCGTCGCCGCGCGAAGGTCGCGTGAGCGACGTAGCCATCAGGTCGACGCCCATCCCCGCCGCGAGTTGCCGCAAAGGGTTGCCACGTGAATTTGAGAACGACCCTTTGAGGCGACTCGCGTATCGGATCGGCCGCACAGCGGGAGACGCCCAACGGGGTCCCTAGACCGAGGTCACCCAGACGGCGCGAGCGGCCACCGGGCCGAGCGCGAACGGGGCCGCGGCCGCCGCATCCACGACGCCCACCAGGAGCGACTCGGAGTACGGGTCGCTTTCGCCGATCTCGAGTCGCGCCCCGACGGTGAGCCCCTTGGCGGCGAAGTACTTGAGCAGCTCGGGGTCGGAGTCGGAGATGCGCTCGACGACAACACGCGTGCCCGCGTCGAGGCTGCCGAGCAGCACAGCCTGCGGGATGCTCACCTCGCCGGTCGCTGACGGGATCGGGTCGCCGTGCGGGTCGCGCTCCGGGTGCCCGAGCAGCGCGTCGATTCGATCGACCATGAGGTCGGACACGGAGTGCTCGAGGTTCTCGGCCTCGTCGTGCACCTCATCCCACCCGTACTGCAGCACCTCGACGAGGAACGTCTCGAGCAGCCGGTGCCTGCGAATCATGGCGAGCGCGTGCGCGCGCCCTTCCGCCGTGAGCGAGATGCTCCCGTAGCGCGCGTGCTCCAGCAGGCCCTGGTCGGCGAGCTTGCGGATGCCCTCGGAGACGGTCGAGAGCCGGAGCTGCAGCCGCTCGGCGACGATCGTTGCCGTGACGGGCGCATCCGACCACTCTTGGAGACTCCAGACCACCTTGAGGTAGTTCTGCGCGCTCACCGAGAGTTCTGACACCGACATGCGGCCAAGCCTACGGGCAGGGGTGTGCTGCGCGCGGATGCGCCGGAACGCGGATGCCGCGACGGCGGACGGTCAGGCGCTCCACCGGTCGCCGAAGCGGCTCTCGCCCGCGAGCATCGTCCACACCGTGGTGCTGAGCGGCGGATACTCCGTCGCGATACGGCGCATGAGCTGCGCGTCGTGCGCGCCGCTCTCCGGCGCCTCGTCGCCACCCCGCTCGAGCGCTTCGGCGCGCATGAGCAGCACGACCAGCTCGTCGACGGTCGGCAGCTCCTGCATGAAGCGCCACGGGTCCTCCCCGTTGCGGGCACGTGCGTAGATCATCGTCTCGCGCTCGTCCTGCGCTTCGGCGCGCAGGACCTCCAGGCTGGCTCGCCTGGTCAGTTCATAGCGCTCGGTTTCCACGCGACGAGCCTACGCGCCACCTCGTCATCCCGCTGGGACTTGTGGAATGAGCAGCGTTGCCTGTGGACAGAGGTCCGCCAGGGGCGTCCGCGTGAGAGTCTTCTCACCTGCCAGGCTCCGGACTCCTGCGCCCCGGATAATCGATGGATGCGGGTGATGACGGCGGGCGAGGCACGGCTGGAGGTGCGGCCGCGCTCTTCGGTGCGGGTGCGCATCCTCGCGTCGATCCTGCTCGTCACGATGCTCGGCATGGTCGTCGCGGGCGCCACGAGCTACGTCGCCGCCCGCGAGCGCGTGCTCACGGGCGTCGACGAACGACTCATCACCGTGGCCGAGAGCGTACGCGGGCTCGTGAGCGGGCAGGAGCTCGCGGCGCCGACGACACCTGACTCGGCCAGCCCGACCGCGACCTCCAGCCCATCAGCGACCGCGCCAGACGCCGCCCGAACGTTCGCGAGCTCGACGGAGGCGCTCGAGCTCGTCATGCAGCGCCTCATCCCGGAACGCAACGAGGGAGCGCTCGGACTCATCGACGGAGCGCCCGCGTTCATCCCATCGACCGCGACGCCCTTCTCGCTCGTCGAGCTCCCCGCCCTCGTCGAACGCGCCGTGGGCGAGACCGCCGACGGCTCGGTGCGCATGGGCACGTTCGTCGACGCCACCCACGCCCTCCGGTACGTGGCCGTGCCGTTCACCGTGGGTGACGGCACGAGCACGGCCCTCTACCTCGCGGCCTACGACCTGCGTGCCGAGCTCGCCGACACCAACAGCACCTTCCAGACGTACGCCCTGGTCGCCGTCGCCGCCCTCGCCGTGATCGCCCTCGTCGGCTGGTTCGTCGCGGGCCGTCTGCTCAGGCCGCTGCGCGAGCTGCGGGAGACGGCGGCCTCCATCACGGGCAGCAACCGATCCGCGCGCATCCCCGTCGTCGGCCACGATGACGTCTCCGCGCTCACCGCCACCATCAACGGCATGCTCGACCGTCTCGACGGCTCCCTCACCGCCCAACGGCAGCTGCTCGACGACGTGCGCCACGAGTTGAAGACCCCCATCACGATCGTGCGCGGGCACTTCGAGATCCTCGACCCGACAGACCCCGCAGAGACCCGAGAGACGGTTGCCCTCGCCCTCGACGAGCTCGACCGGATGAGCGAGCTCATCGACGACATCGAGGCGCTCGCCGTCAGCGAGCAGCAGGGCCTGCTGAGCCTGGCGCCGTGCGACGTGCTCGAGCTGACCGAGCAGGTGCACGCGAAGGCGAGCGCGCTCTCGGCGCACCGGTGGGTGCTCGAGCAGACGGCGCCGGTTGTCGTCGATGTCGACGCGCGACGCATCACGCAGGCCTGGCTGCAGCTCGCCGACAATGCAGCGAAGTACTCGCCGCCGGGCTCCCGGGTCGGCCTCGGGAGCCTCGTGGATGCGCGCGGCGAGCTGCGCCTGTGGGTGCGGGACGAGGGCGTCGGCATCCCCCCATCAGCCCAGGACCGCGTCTTCGACCGCTTCGGGCGGGCCGAGACGGGACGCAGCCAGACCGGATCGGGCCTCGGGCTGTCGATCGTGCAGTCCATCGCCCGCGGCCACGGCGGGCGCGTCGAACTCGAGAGCGAACCGGGCGTCGGGTCGACGTTCACCATCGTGCTGCCCGGCGCTGGCGCCGCCTTCGGTCCGGAGCCGGCTGACACGACATCCGAACCCCAGCGAGAGGACCC
Organism: Pseudoclavibacter terrae; assembly: GCF_008831075.1. Taxonomy (GTDB): domain Bacteria; phylum Actinomycetota; class Actinomycetes; order Actinomycetales; family Microbacteriaceae; genus Pseudoclavibacter; species Pseudoclavibacter terrae. The sequence continues at coordinate 240,050 of NZ_WBJX01000004.1, forward strand.
CGCATGAGCAGCATCCTGGTCGTCGAAGACGAGGCGCGCATCGCCTCGTTCGTCGAGAAGGGCCTGAAGTCGAGCGGCTACGCCGTGACGGTCGCGGTCAACGGCACCGACGGCTTCGAGCTCGCCCGCGGCGGTGACTTCGACCTGGTGCTCCTCGACGTCGGACTCCCGGGTCTCGACGGCTTCGAAGTCCTCGACCGACTCCGCGCCGAAGGCAACGCCGTCCCCGTCATCATGCTCACGGCCCGAACCTCGGTCGAGGCGACGGTGCGGGGCCTCGATGGCGGGGCCAACGACTACCTCGCGAAGCCGTTCAAGTTCGACGAGCTGCTCGCGCGCATCCGCCTGCGGCTTCGGGATGCGGGCCAGGTGGCGGCCACCGAGCTCACCCATGACGACCTGCTGCTCGACCTCCGAACGCGGCGTGTGCGGGTGAATGGCGCCGACATCGACCTGTCGGCGCGCGAGTTCGGCCTCGCCGAGCAGTTCTTCGGCAACCCAGGGCAGGTGCTCAGCCGAGAACAGCTGCTGAGCCGAGTGTGGGGATTCGATTTCGATCCAGGTTCGAACGTCGTCGACGTGTACGTGCGGTACCTGCGGGGCAAGATCGGCGCGGACCGGATCGAGACGGTGCGGGGCATGGGCTACCGCCTGCGCTGAGCCGAGCCCGCGCGCAGCGACGGGTGCCCCTCGGCGCCCCAGGTCAGTCCTCGTCGTCCCAGGTCAGTCCTCGTCGTCCCCGTCGTCGTCGTCATCGTCGTCGTCATCGTCGTCGATCTGCGACGGCGCGACCGGGTCGACCGGCACTGGCGCCTGGATGCTTCCCGTCGGCAGTGAGGGCTGCACCGGGTCGGGCACGCTGCTGGGCAACGGGGAGGCCGGGGCAGTCGGTGACGGGGTCACGCTGATGGTCGTCACGGGCGACTGCGCGCCGACGATGGGTCCGACGTCGAGAGACTCACCCGGTGCCGAGCGCAGCGACATGGCCTGAGCGAATGTGACCCCGGCGAGCGCGATCGCGAGCGCTCCGGCGCCCGCGCAGGCAAGGATCAGCCAACGCGGGCGGGGCTTCTGGGTGGTCATCGTCTCGGCTCCTTCGAGAGTGCGACGGCGAAATCGAGGATGCGGTCCGGCAGTGCGTCGAGCCCGGCCCCGCCGCGGACCGCGGCGCCGAAGGCGTGCGAGAGCAGGTGGGTGAGGGCGACCGCGTTGGCGCGGATGCTCAGGTCGGGGTCATCGGTGAGCGTTCCGACCTGTCCTGGGCTGTTCCAGGTGTGTGCGAAGTCGCCCCACGCGAGGCGCACGAGCTCGGCGAGCTCGAACGTCGAGGTCCGGAGATCGGTCCTCCCGCAGAGGTCGTGGGTGAGGGCTGTCACGATCGCGTGCGCGTAGAGACCGCCGAGGTCGTCGGCGAGGTCGCCCACGCCCGCCGTGTCGATGTCGACGACGCCCGTGATCGTGGCGCGGCCGTCGGTCTGGGCGTGCGGCTCGACGAAGATCTGGCCGAGGTGGAGGTCACCGTGCACGGTGCGCGCCGGCCCCGGGCGCGCACGGGCGACCTCCGCGCGGATGCACGCGGCCACCCCATCGATGTCGGTCCTCCGCGCGGGGAGGAGGTCGTGGAGGCGCAGCAGGTACCAGTCGAGTCCCGCCGTCAGGCTCGCGCGGGCTCCACGGGTGACTCTGGCGGCGCCGATGGACGCGACCAGCGACTGCAGCTCTCGCAGGAACGCGAGCCGCGCATCCGGCGTTCGGGGCACGTGCGAATCGGCGGGAACGCCCGGCATGCGCTCGAGGGCGACGAGGCCCGCCTCACTCCAGCCGCGGCTTCGCGGCACAGCCACGCCGGCACCGGCAAGCTCCTCGTGGATTCGGTGGAGCGGTTCCGCATGCCCCGGTCGGACGACCTTGAAGAAGAGGGTCCCCTCGGGGCCGGCGAGGCGCAGCACCGCCCGGCGGCCTGGCCGGTACGCGAGCATCTCGAGCTGCCCCTCGCCGACGGCGCCGAAGCGCGCCGCGGTCTCGCGCGCGGAGTCGGGAAACGCCGTCGCGGGAAGGGCGGGCAGCGCGGGATCGTGCGGGTAGCGCCACACGCGCACCTGCTCGCGAGTCGCAGGGTTCTGCACGGTGGTCCACTGCTGTGATTCGCCCGCGACCGAGGCGGCCGCGGGGTTCGTCGCCGTGTCGATGAACAGGCGGATACGCTCGTCCGGGCCCTGCAGCGACGCGAGCTCGACGTCGTAGCCGGCGAGCACGCCATCCCCGCTCGGCTCAGCGCAGGCGAGCGTCACAGACGCCACCTCGCGGCCGGTGCCCGCGGCGACGGCCTCGATCACCTGCCTGGCTGCTGCGAACATGTGCTCCTTCTGCTGCGCTGCGCTGAGCTGCTGTCGTGCTGAGTTCTCCGCGACCGCGTCCCGCGGCGCTGCCTCGAACCTACCGGGGTCGCTGCGCGACAGCCCGGGAACGTGCTCAGCTGTGGAGAACGGCGACTACGCGCTCGGCACGGACGGCGGGGTCTGCGCGCTCACCGGGCTCTGCGCACTCACGGGGCTCTGCGCGGAGACGGGACTCTGAACAGTCGGCACGCTCTGCGGGGTCTGCGCCGAGACGGGGCTCGGGGAGCTGAAGACGGGTGTCGCGGTCGGTGAGGCGCTGGTGCCCGTCGTGGGAGAGGCCGATGGGGTGGTGGATGCGGCTGGGCTGCTCGTCGCGGACGGCGTCGAGAGGTTGAGCTGCTCGCCGGGCACGTCGCGCACTTCGAGGGCGTTGGCGACGCCAGCCCCGCCGACGGTCAGGATGCCGAGGCCGAGGGCGCTGGCCGAACCGACGATGATCCACGTGTTCTTCTTCTTGTTCATGGCTGCTGCCTCCTGTTGTCTGCCGAGGCGTGACTTCGCCTCGGTAGCCCCAAGTTTCGTGAGCGTTCATGAGACGCACAGTGCCCTGAAGATGAGAGCGGCCTCATCTTCGCGCGGACGCCGTCGTGCAGACGCGCGAGGGGCGAGTGGATGCGTGCATGCATCCACCCGCCCCTCGCGTCGGGAGCCCGAGCCGGGTCAGGCGGTCTGGCCCCGGTGCTTGCCCTCCGCGACCTCTTCGACGAGCTTCGCGTTGAACGCGGGGAGGTCGTCTGGCGTTCGGCTCGAGACGAGGCCCTGGTCGACATGGACCTCCTCGTCGACCCACGTCGCGCCTGCGTTGATGAGGTCGGTCTTGAGGCTCGGGAAGCTCGTGAGCGTGCGCCCGTCGAGCACCTTCGCGTCGGTGAGGATCCACGCGCCGTGGCAGATCACCGCGACCGGCTTGTGCGCCTCGAAGAAGTCGCGCACGAAGCTGACCGACGCCTCGTCGAGGCGGAGCAGATCAGCGTTGCCGACGCCGCCGGGCAGGACGAGCGCGTCGAAGTCGGCCGCTCTGGCGTCGCCCGAGATGAGGTCCACGGACTGCTCATGCCCGTTCTTGCCCTTCACGCTGCCGGACTCGGGAGAGATGAGTGAGGCGTCGCCTCCAGCCTCGGTCACGGCGCCCCATGGGCTCGTGAGCTCGCTGTCCTCGAAGTCGTTCGTGAGGAGGAAGGCCACGCGCTTGGTGTCGAGAGTCGTCATTGCTGATCGTCCTTTCGTCGGGGGGAAAGAGTGTGCTGCTCGATCGAAGCCGGGACGTCGACCCGCGACGAGCAGGCATCCACCGTCTCGCACGGACCTCCCCGAAACGTGGACGGCCCGTGTGCGCGACCTGGCTGTCAGCTGGACGAACCCAGGAGGAGCTTCCGCAGCGCCGCCTCCCCAGACCCACGCCCCACCTCGACGACCCGCCCCTCGTCGTAGGCCTCGATGACCCTTGGATCGATGTAGCTCGAACGCGCGACCGCCGGCGTGTTCCCGAGCAGCTCTGCGGTATCCCGCACCGCCTGCGCGACGAGTGACGTGCGCTCGCGCACCGTCGCCCCGACGCCCAGCTCGGCCAGTCGCCCCGCGGCGAAGACCGTGCCGTGCAGCGTGCGGAAGTCCTTCGCCGTGAACTCGCCCTTCGTTCGCATCCTGATGTCGTCGTTGACTTCCCGAGCCGAGAGGCGACGCCAGGCGCGGCCGTCCCTCCACGACAGGATGCGCCGCCCCGGCGACCCGCTCGCCTTGCGCTCGCCGAGGAACGAGACGAGCTCGAGGTCCTCGATGAGGGCGCTCCACGGCACCCCGCTCTTCCCCTTGAACTCGAGCAGCACCTGCTCGTCCTGCAGCGAGATGTGCCGGTTCAGGAGCGTCGTCAGGCCGCGGTGCCCGAACTGCTTCGCCGACCGCTCACTGCCGACGCGAAGGAACGCCGTGTCGAGAAGCTTGAAGCTCGCCGCGAGCGATGCCTCGCGTCCGTCATGCACCGTGCGGAGCGCCCTCGTCGCCGCGCGCCGCGCCGACGGCAGCACGCGCGAGAGCTCCAGGGCCCGGTCGAAGGTCACGATCTGGCGCTTCGCGGTCCAGTCGGGATGGTAGATGTACTGGGTGCGGCCGAGCGCATCCACACCCACCGCCAGCACGTGGGCGTTCTCGTGGGGCGCAATGCGCACGTCCCGCCACGCCGGCGGGATGGCGAGCGATGCGAGTCGAGCGCGCACCACGGGGTCGACGATGCGCTCTCCGCGCTCATCCCGATAGCTGAAGCCGCTCCCCGCTGCATGCCGCGTCCACGCGGACTGAGTCGGCGTCCACCTTCGCAGTCGAACCATCTGTCTTGGGTAGCATCTGCCCGGCCCGGGAGGCAAGAGCCGCACGGTCATCGGCTGGATGGCGTATTTCTGGAAGGTATCGCCTTCCCACAGATGTGGTGAGAACCCTCCACAGATCCCGTGGAAGCGGCTCCGCGCACATGTCGATGCGCGAGGATGCGACTATCCGTTCGAGACGGTCGCCAATGACGGCAGGAGCCTCATGCCATTCCCAGTTCCACCTCTCACCGCGACGATGCCCGCTGAGGGCCGAGTCGACCGCCTCTCCGAGCACACGTATCGCGTCGTCAAGGACGGCCGCATCCTGGGCTTCATCAACAAGATCGACGAGCTCTGCGTGGTCTCGGCCGGATCCGACGCGGGGGCCGCCCTCGAAGTGCTGCAGACCCGCGACTTCGCGCGCGCCGTCAAGGAGCTCCAAGACCGAGCCTGACCCATGACCTCACGCCGCAGCTCCCCGGCCCGCTGGACGACAGCGGGTGTCGGGGTCCTGGCCGCCCTCATGGCGGTCGTCGGACTGACCGGATGCACCGCGTACGGTTCCGGAGCGAGCTCCGAATCAGCCACCAGCACGTTCGCGCCTGGCTCCCCGGCCTCGTCGGCGGCCCCCGACCAGTCCGGAGACTCCATGGAGGCCGACGGCGACCTGATCTTCGCAGCGACCGCCGACAATCGGCATTCGTGGATCACGGCTGAGGCCCGCGTCTCGGGCGTCACACGATCCGGCACCTGCGAGTACAACGCGAGCGCCGAGGGCGTCGACACGATCACGCGCACCGCCAAGGCGCTCCCCAGCAACTACGACACCGTCTGCGGCGACATCTCCTTCGAGCTCGGCACGCCGGGCACGTACACGATCACGGTGACCGTCACGGATGTCACCGACGAGCCGCTCACGGCCAGCACCGATGTCGAGTTCCTGGGCGCATCCGCCGACTGACCCGGCTCGTCAGCCTTCGCGCCCCCTGCGCCCCTCCCGCTCGCCGCGCACGCAGGCTTCCCCGAGTGAGCGTCTCCGTCGCACGCAAACACACGAAGAGCGCATGCTCGTTCCGCGACGAACCAGCATCTCCCGCGTGCCTGCATCCGGATGAACGCCGAAACACGACGCCCTTCCGCGAGCTCGGGCTGCGCGGGCTCGAGATCGCGCGCTCAGCGCCCGCGGCGAACGAGGTGGCTGGCTCTGGCACCCGCGCCGCGCAGGAGCCGCTCGAGCTCATCCGAGCGGTGGCCAAGACGCGGTGACTCAAGCGAAAGCGCCACCGCTCCGATCACCTCGCCCGAGGCGCTGCGCACGCCGACGGCCGCGCACGTGTGACCCGGCACGAACTCCTCGCGCTCCCAGGCCACGCCGCGCAACCGGACCCGTTCGAGGTGCCGCTCGAGCTCGTCGCGTGACGTGATCGTCGCATCCGTGAAGGAGGGCATGCCGTTCGCGTCGAGGAACGAGTCGCGCTCCTCCACGCTCATGCCGGCGAGGATGATCTTGCCGAACGCCGTCGCGTGCGTCGCCTCGTGGAAGCCGAACTCAAGGGGGCGGATCCGCTGTGCACGCGCCGAATCGGCCACGTGCGCCACGACCACGTCCGTGCCCCGGTAGACCGCGAAGTACGCCGCGACGTCGCCTGCCTCGTGCAGCGCCTGCACGACCGCCCGCATGGGCGGCGAGACACCGAGCTGCTGGTGCAGCGCCCGCCCGAGCTCGTGCACCTTGTACCCCAGTTCGAACCGGCGCTCCTCGCGCAGATGCACGAGGTAGTCCGCATCCACCAGCAGCTGGGCGAGCCGGTAGACGGTGGGCAGCGAGAACCCGAGCGTCTCCTTGATCTCCGTCGCGCTCGCGCCGCCGTTCTGGGCGACCAGTTCCAGCAGCGACAGCGCCTTGAGCGTGCTCGAGGAAGGCGCGGCCGACGCCACGCCCGGACTCGCGTCCAGCTCGAGGGGTGGCACGGCGGCGACCGAGGGGGCGGATCTGTTTGCGGGGGCATCCACGTCGACACTCACCGCAGCAGTATGCGCAGCGAAGACTGGGCCCGCGGTGAGTGTCGCGTGGCTCATGACCGCTCCCTACAGCTCGCCGGCGCGCAGCTGCGTCGCCAGGTAGTCGGCCTGGCGCATGGCGAGCGCCACGATCGTGAGCGTGGGGTTGGCCGCGGCGCTCGTCGTGAACACAGAGCCGTCGCCCACGAACAGGTTCGGCACGTCGTGGGATGCACCCCACCGGTCGACGACACCGTCCTCGGGTCGCTCGCTCATCCGCGCCGTCCCGAGGTTGTGGGTCGACGGATATGGCGGCGTGCGGTGCACGTGCTCCGCGCCGACGGCCTCGTAGAGCAGCGTGCCGCGGTCGTAGCCGTGCTCGCGCATGGCCGCGTCGTTGGGATGGTCGTCGTAGTGCACGTTCGGGACGGGCAGCCCGTTCGCGTCCGTCACCGAGCGGTTCAGGGTGATGCGGTTCGACTCCTGCGGAAGGTCCTCACCGACGATCCACATACCCGCCGTGTTCTCGTACGCGTCGAGCACCGAGGTGAAGGACTTGCCCCACGCGCCGGGGTCGGCGAAGCTCGCCAGGAACGCGGGCCCGAGCGACAGCGTCTCCATGAAATAGCCGCCCACGAAGCCGCGGCTCGGGTTGTGGCCTGACTCATCCCGGATCACGCCGGCCATCGTCTCGCCGCGATACATGCGCACGGGCTTGTCGAAGCGGGCGTACAGCGAGCCGGTCGTGTGGCGCATGTAGTTGCGGCCGACCTGGCCGGACGAGTTCGCGAGGCCGTCTGGGAACAGCGAGCTCGCGCTCAGCAGCAGGAGGCGTGGCGTCTCGATCGAGTTGCCCGCGACGACGACGACCCTGGCGCGCTGGCGCTGCAGGTTGCCGTCCCGGTCGAGGTAGAGCACCCCATCCGCTCGCCCGTCGACATCATGCGTGATCTGCACGGCGTGGCTCTCGGTGCGCAGGTCGAGCAGCCCCGTCTCGAGGGCGCGCGGGATCTCGCGCACCATCGTGCTCCACTTCGACTTGTTCTTGTCTCCCTGGAAGTTGAAGCCATCCTGGATGGATGCGGGCCGCCCGTCGTACGGCTCCGCGTTCGTCCCGTATGGCCCCGTCGAGTAGTGCGTGTACCCGGCCCGCTTCGCGCCCTCTGCGAGCACCTTGTAGTTGTTGTTCGCCGGCAGCGGCGCCCTCCCACCCGTGTGGGTCGACCCGATCGCGTCCTCCGCCTTCACGTACCAGGGCGCGAGCTCCTCGAGCGTGATGGGCCAGTCGAGGAGGTTTGCGCCGTCGACGCGGCCGTACGTGCTGCGCGCCTTGAACTCGTGCTCGTAGAAGCGCGGCGTCGCACCCGACCAGTGCGTCGTCGTGCCACCGACCGCCTTCACGATCCACGCGGGCAGGTTCGGGAAGTCCTTCGCGATGCGCCACGAACCGCTCGTGGTGCGCGCATCGAGCCACGCCATCTGGTTGAACGCCTGCCACTCGTTGTTCTCGTAGTCCTCGTTGCGCAGGTACGGCCCGGCCTCGAGCACCACCACGGGGATACCCTTCGCCGTCAGCTCGTGCGCGATGGTGCCGCCTCCCGCTCCGGACCCGACGACGACGACGACCTCGTCGTCCTGCGAGATGGGCTTCCCGAACTGCGTGGGGCGTGCGCCCGTGTCCTCGGTCATCGCTCGACTCCTTCGTGGCTCGCGGCGAGTTCGCCTGGCTGGTTGGTGGAGATGGGGGTGCCGTCGCCGGTCGCACCGGCTGCGGATGCCGTTGCGGATGCTGCAGGGATGCGCACGGCGCCCGTCTGCGGACGCTTCAGTCCGGGCAGCGGCGAGAAGGGCACATCCGCCGGCTCCTCGATGAGCGGCTCGGGCACCCAGTCGAGGTCGTTGAAGCCGCGGTGCACGTACCCGCCGAGCTCGAACGAGGAGCCCTCGTAGCCGACCGCCTGCCACACCTCCGGGTCGTCGTAGAGGTTCAGCACCGTCGTGCGGCGGATGAAGCCGAAGAAGTCGGTGTGCTCGATGCTACGCAGCACCGCGGTCGCCTGATCCTCGTCGAGGGCGGTGAAGTCACCCGCCGACAGGGAGTCGAGCGTGAGGAGCCCCTGCGTGAGCGTGACCCGCAGCCACGTCGACGACTTCGACTCCTCGAGGATGATGTTGGCGGTCCGCTGGTACGGCGAATCGGGGAAGGTCGGGTGCGGGAATGCCACCCGGATGACGCGCACGAGCAGATCGCGCGCATGCTCGGTCAGCTCCGTCTCGTTGAGCTGGGGGTATTTGGCCGGATATGCCATGGGTGTCGCTCTCCTCTCCATTGAGGTTTCACTGTGCATTGGTCACTGAAAGGTCCGTCGATGCCGGACTTGAAACGCCCGGTGCGGGGCCAGCATCCGCCTCGTGTCAACGGCGACGCGGTGGTGGATGCGGTGCTCATACGGTGCCCCGCAGGCCCTTTCCCTCACCACTCGCATTCTCGACATGCAAGAAACGGCGTTGCCTGGGCGGTCGCCGCGACGGGAGTCTGTGACGTGTCGGGGCGGATGAGAACGGCCCCGCGCATCCCACAGACGGCGCCCTTCGCGCCCGCAGCAACTGAGAACAGGAGACAACGATGTCCAAGGTCCTTATCCTCGCCGGTGACTTTTCCGAGACCCTCGAGGTGTTCTACCCGTACGAGCGGCTCCGTGAGGAGGGCTACGAGCCCGTCATCGCCGCGCCGACCAAGAAGCGCCTGCAGTTCGTGGTGCACGACTTCGAGGGCTACGACACGTTCACGGAGAAGCTCGGCCACGGCTGGAACGCCGACATCGCCCTTGCCGACGTGAACCCCTCCGACTACGTCGCGCTGGTCGTGCCCGGTGGGCGCGCCCCCGAGTACCTGCGCAACAACGAGGACGTGAAGCGCATCGTGAAGCACTTCTTCGGCGAGGACTCCCCCGTCGCCGTCACCTGCCACGGGCCGATCATCCTCGCCAAGGCGGGTGTGCTCGAGGGGCGCACCACGTCCGGCTTCCCCGAGATCGCAGCCGACATCGAAGCTGGGGGCGGCACCTACCAGAGCTCGGAGGCGCTCGTCGACGGCAACCTCGTGAGCGCCCGCGCCTGGAACGACAACGGCCCCTGGTTCGGCAAGTTCATCGCGCTCCTCCGCGAGAAGGCCCCCCTCTCCGCGTAGCGCCTGGGGCGCCCCGCTCGCGCCTCGCCCCGCTCGCGCCCCGCCCCGCTCGCGCCCCGCCCCGCTTGCATCCCTGTCCCCGCGTAGACCTGGGGCTTGCGCATCCGCCATACTCGCCCGGCGTGCGCAAGCCCCAGGTCTCACCCACGCCTCCCGCCGCGCCAACGCAAACCTAGGGCCAACGCACCCAAACCACCCCACCAGCATGCGCAACCCCCAGGTCTCGCCACGTGTGACGCCGTCAGCGCCGGGGTTGACTGCGTTGTCACAGGAGTACAGCCCGTTGTCTCTCCACAGGCATGAGTTCCCCAAGACCGTGGATGCTGGCCCGCGTCTAGCTTCGGCCTATGACTTCCGGCCAGAGACCCCCGCGATTTCGGACAGAGCTTCCGGCTGAGCTCCGGGGGCAGAGCTTCACAGTTGCGGATGCGCGAGCGCTCGGGGTGGGCCGGGGCCGACTGCAGAACCGCAGCCTTGAGCGCCCCTTTCGCGGAGTGCGCGTCGACGCCATCGCGCTCGAGCCGACGATTGAGCATGAGGCCAAGGCCGCTGCCATCCGCCGCAGGTTGCGAGCCCACGACCTGCAGTACGCACCGCTCTTAAAAAGTCGCAGGCATACGGGGCGATCTCGGCGGCCCGCGTGCTCGGTCTCCCGCTGCCGTGGCCGCTGCTCAACGACACACGCGTGCATCTCATCGTGCCGGAAGGCAGGAACCTCCCGCGGCGACCCGGCGTGGTCACACGAATCGTGCCGCTGCGACTCTGGCGCACGTTTGCGTTCGAGGGAGTCCTACTGCCGCACCCGACACTGCTGTACTGCCTGATGAGCCGTGATCTGCTGCGGTCGAATACCTCCGCCGCGCGATCGGACCTGCTCAGTCTCGGCGACGCGCTCGTGACGGTCGCACGGAACTACCCGAACCGTGTCTGGAATGGCAACCTCACGACTCGCGCGGCCCTCGCCAGCGCAGTCGCTGAGTGGTCGCCCGGTTACGGCTCCTCCCTGCTCCGCGAGATGACCCCGCAGATTCGCGAGAAGGTGGAGTCGCCGTATGAGAGCCTCATGCGCTTCGCGCTCCACGATTCCGGGTACCCGGAGCTCGCGGTGCAGCACTCACTGCAACTTGGCGGCGTGGAGCTGGCTCGGCCCGACTGCGCCGACCTCAAAGCCAAGATCGCCTACGACTTCGAGGGCCTCGGTCACTTGGTGAGCCCAAGCCAGTGGCGACGGGACGTGAAGCGAGCGCGGCTCGTCACCAACCTGGGCTGGCACGGTGAACGCCTCACGCACTCGGACCTCTGGCCGGACCCCAGTGAGTTCATCAGGCACGCGCACGGCCTCCGTGAGCGGCGATTGCATCTCCTCGGCGAGATGTGACTCCCGGCGTGCGGTGAAATCTGACGCAATCCGCGCGCGCATCCCCAAGGTCTCCGCAGGCGACGCCACAGACCTCGGCCCGGTGCGCCCACACCGCAGAAAGCGAATGCGCACGACCTAGGTCTGCCGACGGGCTGCTTCAACAGTGCTGGCCGGGACCGGCCCCCGGCCCGGGCGGGCGGTACACAACGCGCGGATCCGCCACCCCTCAGCCAATCCTGTGCGTAGATCTGGGGCTCCCGCATCCACCCTTCGCGCAGGCCCTGCGCAACCCCAAAGTCTCCGCGGGCGACGCCGCAGACCTTGGGCAAGCGCACCCACAGCTCACAGAAAGGATGCGCAATGCCCAGGTCTGCGGCGAGGCCTCGCGGGGGCGGAACCCCGGCGAGTGTTGCAAGGGGCGCGGGAGTGGCGCGGCCGTGCGGAGGGGCGAGTTGCTAGCTGAACTGGATGCCGCCGTCGACGAGGATCGTCTGGCCGGTGACGTAGTCGGAGTCCTCGGAGGACAGGTAGGAGACGAGCTGCGCAACGTCGTTCGGCACGGAGACTCGGCCGAGGAGGATGGACTTCGCGTTCTCCGCGAGCGCCTCCCCCTTCGCGAGCCCCTGCTTCGCGCCGAGCTTCTCGTCGATGAGATCCCACATGGCGGTGCCCACGATGCCGGGGCCGTACGCGTTGACCGTGATCTTGTGCTCCGCCCACTCCATCGCAGCTGCCTGGGTGAGACCGCGCACGGCCCACTTCGACGCCGAGTACGGGCCAAGGAGCGCGAACGGGCGGAACGCGACGATCGATGCCGCCCCGATGATCTTGCCTCCGCCGCCCTGCTTGATGAACTGCCTCGCCGCGGCCCGGTACTGGTAGAAGACACCGGTGACGTTCACGTCGAGCACCCGCTGGAAGTCGGCGCTCGAGTAGTCGAGCAGCGACTCGACCTGCGCGATGCCGGCGTTGGCGATGAACACATCCAGCTTCCCGGCTCTCTCGGCCGTGAACTCGACGAGGGCGTCGACGGATGCTTCATCCGTGACGTCGACGACAGCTCCCGTCGCGCGGCCTCCCGCGTGCTCGATGGCGGTCACCGTCTCCTCGACGCCAGCCTGGGCGCCTTCCAGGTCGGCGACGATGACGTGCAGTCCGTCCCGGCCGAGACGCTCTGCGATTCCCTTGCCGATGCCCCGTGCTGCTCCCGTGACGATGGCGACGCGCTGTTCGGTGCTCATGAATCCTCCTTGACTCGAGCGGCGCCTGCGCTCCGGTGCGCGGCGCTCGCTGCGAGGCTACGGAGAACGAACCGACCGACGAAAGCACCCCTCTCGCTGAGCGAGAACGCGCATCCGCACCCGCACCCGCATCCACGCCAGCCGCCCTTCATCCGTCACCCCGCACGCAGAGACACGGAAAGTGCCGGTTCGTTGAGCAACGAACAGGCACTTTCCGTGTGAATGCTGGGGCCCCAGGGCCCTCAGTCGTCAGCGTTCGCGGCTGCCGTCGCGACGATGCGGGAGGCCATCGTCGCGAAGATGAAGCCGTGGAAGGGGAAGACGGCGGCCCAGTAGAGGCGGCCGAGCAGGCCCTGCGGGAAGTAGACGGCGCGCTGCTCGTAGCGAGAGCGGATGCGCTCGCCGTCCTTCTCGTCGTCGCCGCGCGCGTCCGCCTCGTTGTCACCGTCGCCCACCGGCACGGCCCGCATCTCGAGCCAGGCGAGCCCTGGCACGCGCATCTCGGCGCGCAGGCGGAGCAGCGAGCCGTGCTCGCCTCCACGTTCGATGGTCTCGACGCGCCAGAAGTCGAGGGCGTCACCTTCCGCGAGACGGTCGGGGTTCGTGCGTCCACGGCGCAGGCCGACGCCGCCGACGAGCTTGTCCATGACGCCTCTGGCTCCCCAGAGCAGCTTCGACGAGTACCAGCCGTTGTCACCGCCGATGCCTTCGATGACACGGAACAGCTGCTCGGGTGGCACCGTGCTCTCCTTCGACTGCTCGTCGGTGAACACCGTCTGCCCTGCCCAGTCGGGGTCGGCGGGCAGCGGGTCGCTCGGCGAGTTGTGCACGTTGGCGTCTCGCCAGCTGGTCTCGGTCGCGCGCAGCTTCTCGCGGCCGAGTGCCAGCTCGACGGCTCGCAGGTACGTCGTGAGGCCTTCCTCGGGCGGCGGGATGAGCGCGTCCACGTCCCGGTTCTTGACGACGCATTCGTTCTGCAGCGACTCCACGAGGGGGCGGGCGATGGACTTCGGGATGGGCGTGACGAGGTTCACCCACCTCGATGCGAGGCCAGGGGTGAAGACGGGGAGCGAGGCGATGGCGCGCTGCGGGAGCCCCGCCTTCACCGCGTATCCGTTCATCATCTGCCCGTACCTGAGCACGTCGGGCCCGCCGATGTCGAGTGGGCGGTTCACGTCCGCTTCGACTCGGGCCGCGCCGAGCAGGTAGTGGAGCACGTCGCGTACGGCGATGGGCTGGATGTGGTTGCGCACCCACTGCGGGGCGGGCATGTAGGGGAGCACGTCGGTGAGGTGGCGCACCATCTCGAACGACGCCGACCCTGAACCGATGACGATGCCTGCCTGCAGCACGATCGTCGGCACGGGCGAGTTCAGGAAGACCTCGCCGACCTCCTTGCGGGAGCGCAGGTGCTTCGAGAGCTTCGCGTCGTCGGGATGCAGGCCGCCGAGGTACACGATGCGGGAAACGTTCGCCTTCGCGGCCTGCTCGGCGACGTTCTCGGCGAGCTTCAGGTCGGTGCGCTCGAAGTCGGAGCCGGAGCCCATGGCGTGCACGAGGTAGTAGACGACGTCGACGTCCTGCATCGCCTCCCCCACGGCTTTCGGGTCGTCGGCGTCGCCCACGACGACGTCGACCTGGTCGCCCCAGTCGTAGGCGGCGACGCGCCCCGCGTTGCGGGCGAGCACGCGCACGCGGTAGCCGGCGGTGAGGAGGCGCGGCACGAGGCGCCCCCCGAGGTAGCCCGTGGAGCCGAAGACCAGGACGCGGGGAGCGGACCCGTCGGGGCGCGGCTTGGCCTTGAGCGCGGGCTCGTTGCCGGTCGGTGCGGGGGTCGCGGGAGTGGTGTTGTTGGCGGGGGCGTCGCCGGTCGTGAAGTTGTTGCCTGCGGGGCCGGATGGGGGCGTGCCTGGGGTTGCCATGCTGGCGAGGCTATGACCACAGACTGACCGAAAGGTGATGGGTTGACATCGCGCGTGCTCGTCCGGTGAAACAGGAAGAACCCCCGAGCGGTCGCGCCGCTCGGGGGTTCGTCTCGGGGTGCCCTGCTGGGCGTCTAGCTCTGCACGACCGCGACAGGGTCGGTGGTGGGGAGGCCCGTCTCCGAGCCGCCCTTCGACTCGACGGTGACACCGACGGCCATGCCGGGCGCGAACGTGCCGTCGAGCACGCGCACTGCCGGGGAGCCGTCGGCCATCGTCAGGATGCCGGCTGGTGCCGGACCCTCGCCGTCGATGTACCAGAGCTCGTAGTCGTTTTCGGCGGGGAGCTGGGCCATGCCGTGGGCGACGACCGCCGACTGGCCGAGTTCCTCGGACCAGTAGACGGTGACGGTGCCGCCGCCAGCGACCTCGGTGCGGGCGCTGTCGACGTCGGGGGCGGCGAGGATCAGCGCGACGTCGCCGTCGGCGGTCGGCGACTCCTGCCCATCCTGACCGAACCCGCCGAAGGCGAAGCCTCCGCCGAGGAACAGGCCGACGGCCAGCACGACGGCTGCGGTTGCCGCGAACATCGCCTGCGCGCTGCTGCGGAACCAGCGGCCACGGGCACGCGTCTCGACGGGACCGAAGTCATCCTCTGGGCTGCCGGTGCTGGAAGCTCCCCCGCCAGCCGAGGCGACTCGGCGATCATCGTGGAGATCACGATCGTCGTCCTCGTCGGTCTGCGGCTCCGGGACGAGGGAGAGCTTGCGCTGTCCCCCACCGTCGGTGTCCTCGTTCGCCACGTCGGCGCGCGAAGGCACTTCGGTCGCGTCCGAGGCGTCGGCGGACGTCGCATCCCGCTCGTCGCCGATCGGGTTCTGCTGCGGGAAGCTGTCGAGCTTCGCGAACAGCGAGTCCTTCATGGAGAGGGGCGGACGGATGGGGTCCGTGGCCAGCGCGAGCTGGGCTGCGGCTTCCTGGTAGCTCTCGAATTCCTCGGCGAGCTCACCGTCGGCCAGGAGCTTGTTCAGGAGCGCCCGGTCGGCGGCGTCGTCGAAGTCGTTGGCGGAGAGTGCCTCTGCAGCGAGCAGCTGCTCCAGCTCTTCGCGTTCGCGATCCTGTTCGTTGCTCATGACTCCACCCCCAACTCTCGTCGCAACCGATTCATTCCGTCTCTGATTCTCGTCTTCACCGTGCCGAGCGGCACCTCGAGCCGTTCCGCGATCTCACTCTGCGTGAGACCCCCGTAGTAGGCAAGCGTGACCGCTTCACGTTGTTGATCGCTGAGCTTCGCGAGCGCCTGCTGTGCGCGCTTGTGCTCGATGCTGATCTCCGCGGATTCGGCGACGTCGTCGCGTTCCCCTTCGAAGTCTCGCACCCCGATCTTCAGGTCACGGTCCTTCGACGCCTGGGATGCACGCACCCGGTCGATGGCTCTGCGGTGCGCGACAGTCAGCATCCAGGTGGTCGCCTTGCCCTTGCTCGGCGAGTACGACGCGGCGGTCTGCCATATCTCCAGCAGCACTTCCTGCGCGACCTCTTCGGATTGCGCCTGGTCGACAAGCACTCGCCGGATGAGCCCCAGAACTCGCGGGGCCATGAGGTCGTAGAGGGTGGAGAAGGCTTCCTTGCTTCCTGTGGCGGTACGCACGAGAAGTTCCTCTATCTCTCCGATGGCTTCGCTCACCAGCTCAGCTTGCCATCTCTCGAAGCTTTCGCGAATTCGGTTGAGGTCAACCTGTGAATCAGCGCTGGTTCGGGCGGGGGCTGGGACGTTCGGCCTGGCCTCAACCGAAGGTGAATGAGTAGGCATCCACGCCACCTCCCAGCGTCACGGTCAGCTCTCCCTGCTTGCTCTCGTCCCCTTCGAAGAGGAGGTACGAGCCCGGGTTGCCTTCGACTTGGATCTCGCGGGGGCCCGTGCCGTCGTCGACGGTCACCGTTCCGGATCCGCCGAGCACCATCCGGATGGTCGAGGCGGTGTACGAGAGCTTGATCTTGCCTTCGTCGTCGCTTCTGATGCCCTGCGAGTCGAGGTTGAAGTCGCCCTCGAGCGCGAAGGTGTCCTGCTGCTGCTGTGCGGGGAACGTGAAGCTGCGGTCGCCCTGTCCGTAGTCACCCTCGCCGGCGTAGTTGACGACCTTCGTCGGCATCAGGTAGGTCTCGGGGGTCGTGCTTCCGAGCTCTGGCGTGGTGTCGGACGTGTCGGTCTCGCCCGGCAGCTGCACATCCGGGTTGGCTTCCTTGAGGAGGTCGCGGATCTGGGCTTCCGTCTCCGCGTATCCGCCCTCACCGAAGTGGATGGCGCGGACGGTGCCGTTCGCGTCGATCAGGTAGTGGGCTGGCCAGTAGCGGTTGCGGTAGTTCGTCCACGTGCCGAGGTTGTTGTCGAGGGCGACGGGGTACTCGATGCCGAACTCGTCGATGGCGTTCGAGACGTTGGAGGCTTCCTTCTCGAAGGCGTACTCGGGAGAGTGGATGCCGATGACCTGCAGGCCCGCGTCCTTGTAGGCCTGGTCCCATGCGGTGACGTGAGGGATGGAGCGGATGCAGTTGATGCAGGAGTAGGCCCAGAAGTCGATGAGCACGACCTTGCCCTCGGCTGCCTGCGCTGCGAGCTGCACCTCTTCGCCGTTCGGGGTGTTCATCCACTCCTGGATGTCGAGGATCTCGGGGGCGGGACCGCAGTCGCCGAGCTCAGGATCACCGGGCGTGCAGTTCGTGAGCTGCTCGTTCTGCTCGTTGACGAGGCCACCGAACGCGAGGGCCTCTTCGACCTGCTCGTTCGAGTTGAACTGCTCCTGCAGGCCCGCCGTGTAGTCGGGGACGAGACGCTGCAGGATCTGCGGCAGGTTGAAGACGAGGCCGATCGCGAGGGCGATCATGACGACGCCGGCGGTGATGCGGATGCCGCGCTGGTGCTTGCGGAAGGACTTGACGCGCTCCCCCACCCGACGCCCTGCGAGGGCGAAGATGAGGAGCGGGATGGCCGCGCCGATGCCGAAGGTCACCGTGAGGATGACCGTCTCGATGCCGATCTGGCCCGTCGAGCCTGCGACGGTGATGGCGGCGAGCACGGGGCCGGCGCATGGCACGTAGACGGCGCCGAGGGCGACGCCGAGGAGGAACCCGCCGCGGTCGGTGTTGACCTGCTTCTGCGGGATCCACGAGAACGGCTTCTCGAGGAGGTGCTCGAACTTCGGCACGATGAGGCCGATTCCGATGAGCACCAGCACGATGATGCCCGCCCAGCGGAGCACGTCCTGGGGGAGGCCGAGGAGGCTGAGGAGCAGCGAGCCGAGCAGCGTGAAGACGCTGAAGCTTGTAACGAGGCCCAGGATGACGAGGTACGGACGGGCGGATGCGCGCCGCTTCGTCTTCTGCTCGCTCTTGACTCTCGTCTTGAGCGCGCCCTCGTCGGGCCCATCGGCCCCGGGATCCTGGGCCTCGGCCTGCATCTCCTCGTCGCTGCGCGCACCTTGCACGCCGCCCGAGAAGAAGATGACGGGCAGCACCGGGAGGATGCATGGCGATATTCCCGTGATGAGGCCTCCGAGGAAGCCGATGAGTCCTAGCGAGATCATGTTGCGCTCCCTGCAGCGTGGCTGTCAGGCGGTCAGTGATGCCTGTGAACTGAGTTCGGAGCGGTGTCCGTTTCGGTTTGGTCCCACCACCTCTTCTCTCGCTGGAAGGGGTCACGGACTGGGCCCGGAGCGCCTCCCATATGAGAGGACTCCGAACTCGCGATTCGGGCGTCCCGGAATTTATTCCGAACTTTTCCAATCCGTCCCGGGAGGGCCTCCGAATGTCTCAGTGAACCGCAACGGATGCGGCTCCGGCCCACCGGCCGAGAAATGAGGAGTGAAGTTATGCGCACTATCACCAGGAAGGGCTCACTCGCCCTCCTCTCGCTGGCGGCCATCTCGACCTTCGGCCTGGCAGCCTGCTCGAACTCGGCCCCCACGGCTGAGCCTGACGCCTCGATGGAAGCGTCCCCCATGGAGACGACCATGGAGTCGCCGATGGAGACCTCCATGGAGACAATGGACCCAGCCGCCAACCTCGTTGGCCCCGGCTGCGCCGACTACGCGGCACAGGTACCGGACGGCGCTGGCTCGGTTCAGGGCATGTCCCAGGACCCGGTCGCGGTCGCGGCTTCCAACAACCCGCTGCTCACGCAGCTCACCGCAGCTGTCTCCGGCCAGCTCAACCCTGACGTCGACCTCGTCTCGACGCTGAACGGTGGCGAGTTCACGGTCTTCGCACCAGTGGATGAGGCCTTCGGCAAGATCGACGCCGGCACCATCGAGACGCTCAAGACCGACGCGGACCTGCTCTCGGGCATCCTGACCTACCACGTGGTCGAGGGGCAGATCCTGCCTGACGAGATCGCCGGCGAGCACACGACTGTCCAGGGCGAGACCGTCACCGTCGAGGGCTCGGGCGACGACCTGACCGTCGGTGCCGGTGGCGCCAAGGTCATCTGCGGTGGAGTCCAGACGGCCAACGCAACTGTCTACCTGATCGACTCGGTGCTCATGCCGCCGTCGAAGATGTAAGACAGCAGTCACTACCACGAATAAAAGATAAGGCCCCGGATCTTGCATCCGGGGCCTTTGTCTGCGTTGTTCCGCCGCAGAACCACGCCCAGCTCGCGGATATCACAGGACGGGCACGGGTTTCCGAGTATTCACGCACAGGATTTCCATATACGGATATCGAGGGTCCACAATGGATTGTCCGGTGATCAGCCTGATTGCGCCGCGGGGCGCCACAAGCGCCGCAGAGGCAATCAGCGTCCGACACCGGCGACTACAGTCAACATCGAACTTTGGAGCTCTCATGGGATTCCTCGCATTCCTTCTTCTCGGACTCATTGCCGGGGCCATCGCGAAGCTCATCCTGCCCGGAAGGCAGGGGGGCGGCTGGATCGCGACCCTCATTCTCGGCGTCATCGGCGCACTGCTCGGTGGTTGGATCGGCGGCATGCTCTTCGGTGAGGGCGTTGACGCGTTCTTCTCGCTCAGCAGCTGGCTCCTCGCCATCGGTGGCTCGATCATCGTGCTCCTCATCTGGGGCTTCATCACGAGCCGCGGCAGCAAGAACAAGGCGTAAGACGCCACGCACGATCACGACAGCGGGTCCCGGCAATCGCCGGGGCCCGCTGTTTCGCGTTGCGGGCCCTCTCTTTCCCGGCTGGTCCGCCTGAACGCTGTCGCAGCTCGCGACTGTGGCGTCGTGCACAGCGCACGCGGAACGTCCTCAGCGTGGGCGACGCGCACTGGTGTGGTTTCCCGACCATCACGACGGTCGGGTGCGGAGACTTCACCCCGTCACGATGGCGGGGCGGGCGCCCGCACGCCCCGACTGCTCCGACTGCTCCGACAACGCAGAAGACCCGGCTGCCAGAACGGCAACCGGGTCTTCGTCTGTAGCTGGAGAGAGATTCGAACTCTCGACCTCACGATTATGAGTCGTGCGCTCTCACCAACTGAGCTACCCAGCCAAGGGTTTCTGCAACAGACACCTGCTCCAGAATGGAGCCCCGAGTCGGGTTTGAACCGACGACCCCTTCCTTACCATGGAAGTGCTCTACCACTGAGCTATCGGGGCGAGATGCCAATCGAGCTTGTGGCTCGGAATGGCACCAGATGAGGATAGCACCTCACGGAACCCCGTGAGAACACGACCCTCGTCGTGGACCGAGTGTTACGCGCCTGCGCTTTCGCCAGGCATCGTGACGACCGTGGAAACCACGTTGAACTGCGTGAGGAAGGCGATCGGGTCGATCTTGTTGCCATCCGCCGTGTGCACCTCGAGGTGCAGGTGGGGGCCAGTGGATGCGCCCGTGTTTCCGACCTTGCCGAGCTCGTCGCCGACCTTGACGACGTCGCCGACCTTGACCGAGATGGAACCGGTCAGCATGTGACCGTAGACGCTCTCGTAGCTCTGGCCGTTGATGACGTGCTCGACGATGACGTGCACGCCCAGGCCGCCGTTGTCGGTCGGGGTGACGCTCTTGACCGTGCCACCGGCGATCGAGCCGATCGGCGTTCCCTGAGCGGGTGCGAAGTCGATGCCCATGTGGTTCGTGCTGCCGATGCCACCGGGCGAGACGCGCGGCCCGAAGTCGTCGGTGATCGCGACGCCGACCGGGAACGGCCACTGCACGGTCGAGGACAGGTCGTTCTTGTACGTGCCACGGTCGACGAGGCTCATGAGGTTGGCGGCGGTGGCCGACCCCATCGTGGTGACGGCGTACGCGTCTTCGCGCTCGACCGTCGTGCCTTCGCCACCGGAGACCGTGAGGGTCTGGCCGGGAACCGAGGAGACGGCGTCGGCGAGCGCTGCTGCACTGTCGCCTGCGACCTGGTCTTCCTGGGTGGACGTCGCGTTGGCCGGCATCGTCGAGACGACGGCGATGGTCGCTGCGAAGCCGAGTGCCGTGACGCCTGCCGCGCCGCGGAGGAGGGCGCCGCGCTTCTTGTGCGACGTCTCCGAGTTCTTGACGCGGACGAGGCCGCGGCGGCCGGTCTTGCTGTCGACCTCGGGGCGGAGCGCCTCTTCGTTGCGAGCGAAGCTCAGCGGAACCTCGAGGACCGCGACCGAGGCGCGCTCGATGCGAGCCGTCGACTCGGTCTCGTCGGAGCGGATCTGTGCGACTTCGGCGATGCTCGGCGTGACGATGGAGGCGGGAGCCGGCGCAGGCGCGGAGACGACCGGGGCTGCCTCGGCGACCGACACGAGCTGCGGCGCGAGAGCCGCGGTGATGACGGGGGCCGTCTGCACTGGAGTCGAGGTGCGCTCCGCCTCGCGGCGGGCACGGCGGGAGGTGAATGCCTCCGGCGTTGCCTCTGGCGCGCTAGCCGCGAGCGATGCGAGACGCTCTGCTTCGCGGAGTTCTCGACGGGTCATGGGCGCCGGCTGAGCCTGCTCCTGGCCCGATGTGAGAAGGGAAGTCAACGATTCAAATCCTTACCGCGGTTTATAACGAACTGGTAAATAGTAACGCGCAGGTCACGGAAACTTCAAGGTCTCCGCAGAATCGAGAGCCCGTGCCATCCAGCCGAACGACCCACGCACCGGCCGCCTGGCCAGCAATCACGCGGGAATCCGCGCGTGCCAAAGACGTTTCAAGTCCGGAGATTTCCCTCGGGACGAGCGCACCTCGGGCGTGCCACCGCCACGAATTCAGAGGCTGGCCCCAGGAAGCGCCGTGACCAGATCGGCCAGCTCGAGCTCCAGACCTGGCTTCGCCGCGATGATCAGGCGGCGCCCCTCGCGCCCCATCGCCTCGCCCACGACGACGGCGCCCGCCTCACGGGCGACGAGCGCCGCCCCCGCGTGATCCCACGGATTCAACCCCGACTCGTAGTACGCGTCCAACCGGTTGATCGCGATGTTGCAGAGATCAAGAGATGCGGCGCCAACGCGGCGCAGGTCGCGCACTCGGCCAGCGAGCGTCTTCCACTGCTCCGCCTGCTGCACCCGACGCTCCGCCGAGTAGCTGAACCCGGTGCCGACGAGCGCGAGCTCGAGTGGCGGGGCAGCATCCACGTGCAGTCGCTCGCCGTTGCACCAGGCCCCCTGCCCGCGCATGGCGGTGAATGACTCGCGACCCTCCGGGTTGACGACGGCGGAGGCGAGCGCGGTGAAGCTCGCGGGTTCCGAACCGGGGTCGCCGAGAACGACCGCGACACTGACCGCGTAGTTCGGGTAGCCGTAGAGGTAGTTGACGGTGCCGTCGATGGGGTCGACCACCCACGTCAGCCCCGTCTCGCTCGCCGTTGCGTCCGACTCCTCGCCGAAGAAGCCGTCGCCGGGGCGCAGCTCCTGAAGACGGCGGCGGATGTGCGCCTCTGACTCTCGGTCGGATGCAGTGACGATGTCGACCGACGACGACTTCGTGTCCGCGACGGCCACGCCCTCGTTCCGGCGGGCGGCGACGAGCTCGCCAGCCTCCGTCGCGAGCGTGAGCGCGATATCGAGGAGCTCTCGAAGCTGCTCGAGCGTGAACTGGTCGGCGTCCTGGGCGGGGGCTGAAGCGTCGAGTTGTGGCACGGGTGGAGCGTAGCAAGCCCGCAGTTCCGGCTTGTTTCTGTGTTTGTGTTTGCTTCTCTTGTTTTACGTCCGCTTGGGGCGTACGCTCTCCACCAGAACCAACACTCGGATCGCACAGGAGCATCCATGTACGCAACGGAGCGGCACGCGCTCATCCTCGAACGCATCACCCAGCACGGGAAAGTCGCCGTGCGCGAACTCGCAGGGGACCTCGACGTCACCCCCGAGACCATCCGTCGCGACCTCGACCAGCTCGAGCTCGAGAACCTCGTCAGACGAGTCCACGGCGGAGCGGTCAGCAACGCCCTCGGCAGCCTCGCCGAGACCGCCGTCGCCGAACGCCAGCCGCTCAACCACGACGCGAAGGTCCGCATCGGGGAGGTCGCCGAGCGACTCATCCCGCGCGGCTTCACCGGCTCCATCCTCATCGACGCAGGCACCACCACGGCCGAGATCGCGGCCGCCCTCGTGCGACGCCCCGCCGACGAGCTCGCACGACTCCAGGTCATCAGCAACTCCCTCCCCATCCTCGCCCTCCTCGCCAGCCGGAGCGAGCTCACCACCATCGCCATCGGTGGCCGAGTGCGAGGCCTCACGAGCGCCGCCGTCGGCCCAAGCGCCCTCGCCCAGCTCGCCGCACTCCGCCCCGACCTCGCCTTCGTCGGCACCAACGGGATCAGCGCCGAATTCGGGCTCAGCACCCCAGACCCCGACGAAGCGGCAGTGAAGTCAGCCATGTGCCGCGGCGCCCGACGGGTGGTCGTCGCCGTCGACGCCTCCAAGTTCGACCAGGACGCCCTCACCCACATCGCGCCGCTCTCCGGCGTCGATGCGCTGGTCACCGACCAGCCCCCGCGTGCGGCACTCGCCGCCGCGCTCACCGAGAACGACGTGGAAGCAGTGCTCGCATGATCGTCACCGTCACCGCCAACCCAGCAATCGACAAGACCCTCGCCCTCCCCCACCAGCTCGCGCGAGGTGAAGTCCAGCGGCTCACCGGCAGCGAGTCGCAGGCAGGTGGCAAGGGCATCAACGTCTCCCGCGCCCTCCGCGCCTCCAAGCTCGACAACCTCGCCATCTTCCCCGCGTCCGCAGACGACGACTTCACACGCCTCGTCGAGGCCGAAGGACTCCGGATGCTCCCCGTGCGCATCGAAGGCAAGGTGCGCACCAACTTCGCCGTCACCGAGGCCGACGGCACCACCACCAAGCTCAACGAGCCCGGACCGCGACTCAGCACAGCAGAAGCAGACGCCCTCGTCGCAGCCGTCGTCGCCGCATCCCACGGCGTCGAGTGGCTCGTCCTCGCCGGCTCCCTGCCGCTCGGAGTCGACTCCTCCTTCTATGCAACGCTCATCGAGGCCGTCCGCGCCGAGCTCGGCAGCGCATCACCGCGCGTCGCCGTCGACAGCTCGGACGCCCCGCTCGAAGCGCTCCTCGCATCCGGAACCCGCGTGCAGCTCATCAAGCCGAACGCATTCGAACTCGCCGACCTGAGCGGCATCTCCGACGGAGACACCCTCGAAGCCGACCCGCAGCTCGCCGCCGACGCAGCAGGACGGGCACTCGAGCGAGGCGCCGACGCCGTGCTCGCCACCCTCGGCGGCGCAGGCGCCATCTACCGCGACGCCACCACCAGCCTCTTCGCCACCCCGCCACCCACTCGCGTCCGCAGCACCGTCGGAGCAGGCGACTCGTCGCTCGCCGGCTACCTGCTCGCGAGCGTCACCGGGGCCACCCCCGAACGCGCCCTCGCCCAAGCCGTCGCCCACGGAAGCGCCGCAGCTTCCCTCCCAGGCAGCGGAGTCCCATCCCCCGAGCAGACCCAACCGGACCTCGTCCGCATCGACCACCTCGCCACCACCGGCGACCACAGCAACAGCACCGCAACCAGCACCAAGGAGAACGCATCATGACCACCTACATCACGCCAGGGCTCGTCGCCCTCGACGTCGACCTGGGTGCGGACAAGACCGATGTCATCCGCAACCTCGCCGAACGCGTCGTCTCGCAGGGCCGCGCGACCGACGCCGCAGGGCTCGCCGCCGACGCCCTCGCCCGCGAAGAACAGGGAGCCACCGGCGTGCCCGGCGGCATCGCCATCCCCCACTGCCGCTCCGGCGCCGTCACCGAGGCCACCCTCGCCATGTCACGCCTGAACCCCGGCGTCGACTTCGGCGCCCACGACGGGCCAAGCGACCTCGTCTTCTTCATCGCCGCCCCCGACGGCGCCCACGACGAGCACCTCCAGATGCTCTCCAAGCTCGCCCGCTCCCTCATGGTCCCCGAGTTCAACGACTCGCTCCGCGCCGCGACCACCCCGGAAGAGATCGTCGCGATCGTCGAGAAGGCGCTCGAGCCAGAGGAAGCGAAGCCAGCAGCGGCAGCCGCGGCCCCCGCGCCTGCCGACAGCGGCGCATCCACCGGCCCCGTCATCGTCGCCGTCACCTCCTGCGCCACCGGCATCGCCCACACCTTCATGTCAGCGGATGCGCTCACCGCGAAGGCCAAGGAGATGGGCATCGAGTTCTACGTCGAGCCGCAGGGCTCCTCGAAGGTCACGCCCCTCGACCCGGCCATCATCAAGCGCGCAGACGCCGTCATCTTCGCCAACGACGTCGACGTGCGCGACCGCGGCCGCTTCGCCGGCAAGCCGGTTGTGCAGTCACCCGTCAAGCGCGGCATCGACCACCCCGACGAGCTCCTCAACGAAGCCGTCGCCGCAGCCAAGGACCCGAACGCGAAGCGCGTCCCAGCCGCCGACTCCAGCGAAGCATCCGAGAACAACGCCAACGAGAGCGTCGGCGCCCGCATCAAGCGCTGGCTGCTCACCGGCGTCAGCTACATGATCCCGTTCGTGGCAGGCGGCGGCCTCCTCATCGCACTCGGCTTCCTCCTCGGCGGCTACGACATCGTCAGCGACGGCCGCAACACCGACATCATCCTGCAGAACTCCCTCTTCAACCTGCCGCCGGACGAGGCAACCCGCTCGGGCCTCCTCGTCTACCTCGGCGCCGTCGCATCCGCCATCGGGCAGGCCTCGATGGGCTTCCTCGTGCCAGCCCTCGCCGGCTACATCGCCTACGCCATCGCCGACCGACCAGGCATCGCGCCCGGCTTCGTCGCCGGCGCCGTCGCAGGCATCATGGGCGCCGGCTTCATCGGCGGCATCGTCGGTGGCCTCATCGCAGGTGGCGCCGCCTACTGGATCGGCTCGTGGAACGTGCCCCGCTGGATGCGCGGCCTCATGCCTGTCGTCATCATCCCGCTCGTCGGCTCCATCATCGCCTCCGGCCTCATGGTCATCCTCCTGGGCGGACCCATCGCAGCCCTCACCAACGGCCTCAACACCTGGCTCACCGGCCTCACCGGCGCCAGCGCCGTGCTCCTCGGCATCATCCTCGGCACCATGATGTGCTTCGACCTCGGAGGCCCCGTCAACAAGGTCGCCTACGCGTTCGCAGTCGCCGGCCTCGGCGCCGGGTCGTTCGACAACCAGGCACCCTGGATGATCATGGCCACCGTCATGGCAGCCGGCATGGTCCCACCGCTCGCCATGGCACTCGCGACCACCATCGCGCCTCGCCTCTTCTCCCCCGTGGAGAAGGAGAACGGCCGTGCCGCCTGGCTCCTCGGCGCCGCCTTCATCTCCGAAGGCGCTATTCCCTTCGCCGCAGCCGACCCGCTGCGCGTGATCCCCGCCAGCATCCTCGGCGGCGCGGCCACCGGTGCCATCACCATGGCGACGGGCGTCACCTCACAGGCACCCCACGGCGGAATCTTCGTGTTCTTCGCCATCGGCAACCTGCTCTGGTTCGTGCTCGCGATCCTCATCGGAACCGTGATCTCCGGCCTCACCGTCGTCGCGCTCAAGAAGTGGGTGCGCAAGGCTCCGGTCGACGCCGACGTTCCGGCCGCCGCCTCGCTGCAGGGCGAGATGGCGCACTAGGTCGCTCGCATCGCGGACACCTCCCTCTGACTCGGGATGGGTTCCCCGCTTCGGGATGGGTTGCAGCCCATCCGGAAGCGTGGAACCCATCCCGAGACTCGTTGCAAGAGCGTCCGCGCACGGGACCGGTGCGATGTCGTCCATCCCAGTAGTCCGCATCGTTACTCCAGCGAAACTTCCCTGCGGGCATACTCACACTATGGACTTCATCAACGAACTCATACTCGCCGGCGGTGATCTGCTGTGGACGTGGGCAGTGCTGCCCATCCTGGCCCTGCTCGGTGTGTACTTCACCATCCGCTCCGGCGTGGTCCAGTTCCGCCTCATCCCGGAGATGTTCCGCACCCTCACGAACAAGACCCCCCTCAACGAGGCGGGCGAGCCGCAGTCGGTCTCCGCGTTCCAGGCGTTCACGATCTCCGCCGCGTCGCGAGTCGGAGTCGGCAACATCGCCGGCGTCGGCACCGCGATCGCCATCGGCGGGCCAGGCGCAGTGTTCTGGATGTGGGCGATGGCGTTCATCGGCGGCGCGTCGAGCTTCGTGGAGTCCACGCTCGGGCAGCTCTACAAGGTGCGCGACAAGGACAGCTTCCGCGGCGGGCCCGCCTACTACATGCAGTACGGGCTGAAGTCGCGCTGGATGGGCATCCTCTTCGCCGTCATCCTCGTCATCTGCTTCCCCTTCGCCTTCAGCTCCCTCCAGGCGAACACCATCTCCGCGACCGTCTCGGCGAGCTTCGACGGCGACGTCAGCTGGATCCCATGGGTCGTCGGCATCGTCCTCGCCGTCCTGACCGCGCTGGTCATCTTCGGCGGCGTGCACCGCATCGCCTCGATCACGCAGGCCGTCGTGCCCCTCATGGCCCTCATGTACCTGCTCATGGGCATCGTCATCGTCGGCATGAACATCGACCAGCTGCCGGTCGTGTTCGGACAGATCTTCACGCAGGCGTTCGGCTTCAACGAGGTGCTCGGCGCAACGGTGGGCACCATCATCATGACCGGCGTCAAGCGAGGCATGTTCTCGAACGAGGCAGGCCTCGGCTCAGCCCCGAACGCAGGCGCCAGCGCCGCGGTCACCCACCCCGTCAAGCAGGGCCTCGTGCAGACGCTCGGCGTCTACTTCGACACGTTCCTGGTCTGCTCGATCACCGCCTTCATCGTCCTCGTCTCGACGCCGGACCTCGCGGGGGCAGAACGAGGAATCGCGCTCACGCAAGCGGCCGTCGTCGGGGCGCTTGGGCCGTGGTCGAACATCCTGCTGAGCATCATCATCTTCCTGCTCGCGTTCAGCTCGATCATCGGCAACTACTACTACGGCGAATCGAACATCGAGTTCATCAACCCGAACAAGACCGTGCTCCGCGTCTACCGCTTCGCCGTCGTGGCCGTCGTCCTCCTCGGATCCATCGCCTCGGCCGACCTCATCTGGAACACGGCAGACGGCATCATGGGGCTCATGGCGCTCGTGAACCTCGTCGCCATCGGTCTCCTCTCCGGCGTGGCCTTCAAGCTGCTGAAGGACTACACCGATCAGCGCAAGCTGGGCAAGGATCCCGTCTTCACGCGCTCACGCCTCCCGGAGCTCCAGGGCGTGCACTGCTGGGAGAACGAGCTCAGCGTGACGGGCCCCGTCGCCGTCGTCGACGAAGCCAAGGCGCGCGGCTGACCCGGCGTACCTGACGCAGCGCAGCTGCCGCGCAGAACAGAGCCGGGCCCGCATCCACTGATACGTGGATGCGGGCCCGGCTCTTCTCGGTTGGCGCTGGAGTCAGCTCTCCTTGGTGTGCGGCTGCGAATCGCGCCCGTCGACGTGGGCGTCGATCTCGGACTCGTCGGCGTCGCTTCCGATCGGCGTCCTGTCGATGTCGGGGATGCCGTCCTCGTTCATGTCGTCGCTGCGAGCGCGCTTCGCGTCGTGACGCAGGGTGATGGCGGCGAGCACGGCTGCGAGGAGGCTGCCACCGAGCACGGCGAGCTTGGCAGCCGCCGTGTGCTCCGAGTCGGGGAACGAGAGCTCGGCGATGAGCAGCGAGACGGTGAAGCCGATGCCGGTGAGGAAGCCGACCGGAAGCAGGTCTCTGACGCCGATCGCGTCGGGGAGCCTCAGCGGTGTCAGCTTCACGACGAGCGCCGTCATGCCGAGCACGCCGATGAGCTTTCCGAGCACGAGTGCCGCTGCGATCGCGATGAACACGGGCTGCGCGACCACCGCTCCGAGCCCATCGCCATCCACGATGTTCACACCGGCGGCGAAGAACGCGAAGACGGGCAGCGCGAAGCCCGACGAGAACGGACCGATCTTGTCGCCGAACCGATGCGTGCGCGAATCGGTTTCACCGTGGACCTTCTTGGATGGCACGCAGAACCCGAGCAGCACACCCGCGATGGTCGCGTGCACGCCCGCCTCGTGCATGAGCACCCAGGCGATGATCGCGATCGGCAGCAGCAGCCACCAGGAGGGTCGCTTGGAGCGGACGACGAGCAGGAAGACGCCGACCGCGACGAGCGATCCGAGCAGCGCGAGCAGGTTGATGCCCGCCGTGTAGAAGATGGCGATGATGACGATCGCAAGGAGGTCGTCGACGACCGCGAGCGTCAGCAGGAAGGTGCGGACTCCGCGCGGGAGGCCTCGTCCGAAGATGGCGAGGACTCCGAGGGCGAAGGCGATGTCCGTCGCTGTCGGGATCGCCCAGCCGTGGAGCGCGGAGGTGTCGCCGAGGACGGTGACCGCGATCACGTAGAGGATGGCCGGCATCGCCATTCCCGCGACGGCGCCGAGGACGGGCACCGCCGCCTCCTTCGGCTTGCGGAGGCTGCCCGAGACGAACTCGTGCTTCAGCTCCACGCCGACGGTGAAGAAGAAGACCGCGAGCAGGCCGTCGGCCGCCCAGGTCGCGAGCGACAGGTCGAGGTGGATGGCGGCTGGCCCGATCGTGATCGCGCTGAGCGCCTCGTAGCCTCCGCGCCACGGCGAGTTCGCCCAGATGAGGGCGATGGCGGCCGCGAACAGGAGGAGGGCCCCTCCGGTGGTCTCGCGCATGATCCACGCGTTCAGTCGCGCGAAGCCTGTCGGTCGAGTGGCGGGTGCTGTCATGGTTCTCCTGACGTCTGAGACCGGCCGCGGAAACCGGCACGGCCGCCGACCAGACTTCCCGGCACACCGGGAGACGAGTCTACCGCTCAGCTGGCATCCGTGGCAGCCCGCGCGGGGCGGGCGGGGCGGGCGGCGTGGGCGCGGTCAGAGGCCGCGGGTGAGGACCTCGTCGAGGGCGGCGACGAACGTGTCGGCGCTCTCCTTCGTGAAGCACAGCGGCGGCTTCACCTTCAGGACGTTGCCGCGGTCGCCGGTGGGCTGCACGACGATGCCGATGGCGAGCATCCGGTCGCAGAGGGCGAGTGTCTCGGCCGCGGCCGGCTCGAGCGTCTCACGATCGCGCACCAGCTCGATGCCCTGGTACAGCCCGCGTCCGTGGATGGCGCCGATCAGCGGTTGCCGTTCGGCGAGGCCCAGCAGCTGCTCGCGCAGGTAGCCGCCGACCTCGCGGGCGTTCTCCTGCAGCCGGTCGTCGCGCATGATGTCGAGCACGGTCACGCCGAGCCTCGCGCTGAGCGTGGAGCCACCGGCGGAGGAGAAGAAGGTGCCCTGGTCGGCGAGGGCCTGCGCGATCTCGGAGCGCGTGATGACGGCGCCGAGCGGATGCCCGTTGCCCATGGCCTTCGCGACGGTGACGACGTCGGGCACGATGGGCTCACCACCCGGGCCGGCGTGCTGTTCGAACCCCCAGAACACATCGCCCTGCCGCCCGTACCCGACCTGGACCTCATCGGAGATGACGACTCCCCCGCCGGCCCGCACCGCCTCGTAGACCGCCGACAGGTAGGCGGTGGGCACCTCGATGGCACCCGCGTTGCCGTTCCGCGGCTCGGCGATGAACGTGCCGACCGGCGTTCCGGCGGCGGCGAGGCGCTCGAGCTCAGCGACGGCATCCGCCGCGTACCGCTGGCCCGCGTCCTCACCTCGATGCGTGCCCCGGTAGGCGTTGGGCGCGTCGAAGGCGTGCACCCATGGGGCGCGCAGCTCGGCGGCGAGCGGGTTGTCGGACGTGGATGTGGAGACGGCATCGGCCGCGTACGACCAGCCGTGGTACGACTCCTCGACGCAGGCGACGTCGTCGCGCCCCGTGAACGCCTTCGTGAGCCGGAGTGCGAGGTCGACTGCCTCGGTGCCGCTGTTGACGAGCAGCACGGTGTCGAAGCCGTCTGGCAGGGTCTCGAGGAGCCGGGCGCTGAGTTCGGCGACCGACGCGTAGTTGAACCGCGAGTTGGTGTTGAGCATGCGCCATTGCTGCGCGACCGCATCTGCGAGCACGGGATGCCCGTGGCCGAGGGCGGTGACGTTGTTGACCATGTCGAGGTAGTGGCGGCCCTCGGTGTCGATGAGCATCTCGCGCCAGCCGCGCTCGAACTGCGGCGGATGCGCGTAGTAGTGGCCCTGCAGGGGCGCGTAGGTGTCGAGTCGCGCGCGGAGGGTCTCGTCGGCTCCGGCTCCCTCCGCTCGGGCCTCGCTCGGGGCCAGCCCGATGAGCTCGCTCGGGTCGCCGAGGACGGCGAGCCAGGCCGGGAACTCCTCTGCCGTCACGAAGCGCGGCACCGGTACGGCGGCGGCATCCGGCGCCGACACCTCGCCGAGCTGCAGGGAGGCGTGCGCCCAGCCGTCGATCTCGGCGAAGGGGTCACCCTCGTCGACTCGAGTGGGGACAGCTGCGCTCTCTCCTTCGAGCGAGCGGCCCTCGATGAGCCCGCGGGCTCCGGCGATGACCAGGGTGCGGGCGCCGTCCGTCAGCGTGACGTGCCCCTCAGCCGATGACACGAGTCCCGCGAAGGGCGCCGTGAGCGCGAGCCCGGCCGTGCTGTAGAGCTCGATGCCGGTGGCGACGTTGACGGGCGCGTCGTGAGCGACGCCGACCGAGCGGGTGAGTCGCGGCTCCCCGAAGCGAGTCGCGGCGACCCCGCCTGTGCGAGCGGCGAGCAGCAGCAGCTGCGCCTCAGCCTCCGCCCCCTCGTCACCGAGCCAGGAGCCGTCGCGCAGTGCCGTGCTCGTGTGGTCGAGCGTGATGATTCGGGTGCGGCGCGCGAGCTCGGCGTCGAGCAGCGTCGCATCGCGGGATGTCGTGGCCGGCCCTGGGGCGACCGGACGTCCGAGCGCGCGACGGATCGCGGCCGTCGCGACGCGCGAGTCGAGGGCGGCCGGGACGGCGAAGATGGTCCATTCCCGCTCGAGCGCCGCTTCTGCGTAGTCGTTGCCCTCGTCGATGGCGACCTGCTGCAGCCCGCTCACCACCAGGGTCGCGCCTCTGAGCACGATGAGCGGCCATAGTGCGTCGATCTCGGCGTCGGTGAGCGGCACCACCTCGTCGAAGGCGCGGATGAGCGGCAGGACGGCGAGCGGCCTGGCCGGGTCGTGGTGGAACACGGCGGTGCAGGCGACGGCGAGCTCGGCGACGCGCCACCCCGTTCCCACATCGCCGAAGTCGATGATGCCCGAGAGCTCGGGGCGCCCGAGGGCGCCGGCCGTCGCGACGAGGTTGTCGTCGGTGAGGTCGCCGTGGATGGCCTGCAGCGGCAGCTCGCCCTTGAGCGGCGCCAGCGATGCGGTGATGTCCTCGAGCGCGCCGAGCATGAACGCTCGCCGCTCGGGGTCGGCGACGTGGTCGATGAGCTCCTCGACGAGCTGCTCGCCGAGCCGCAGGTCCCATTGGAGCTCGCGGTCGAGACCGGGATGCTCGAAGCCTGCGAGCGTCGCGGCAACCGTCCCGACGAGTGCGCCCATCGACGCGATCGTGTCGGCGGAGAAGTGCTCGAAGTCGATGAGCGGCGTGCCCTCGACGAACGTCAGCAGGCGGATGCTGTGCGCTGCCCCGTCCACGTCAGCCGTCTCGATGTCGCGGCGGTTGACACTGGGCAGCGGTGCGGGCGACGGGTGTCCCGCCGCGTGCATCCGCCGCATGGCCTCGTTCTGCGCCTCGATCTCGTCGCGGCGCACGGTGCGGTTGCTGATCTTGAAGAGGACGCGGCGGCCGTGCGCCTCCGTGGCGGAAGCAGACTCGGTGAACAGGAAGTTGCGGTCCTGCTGGCTGCCGAGCTCGCGCACCTCACCGGAGACGCCGTAGAGCTCAGCCGCGAGTCGTCGAACCTCGTCGATCGTGACGTTCGGGCGCGGCAGGCCGTCTGCGAACGACGGAACGCCCTCTGCGAATGCGGCCATGACTGCTCCCCCTTCGAGTCGCCGACCGGTGCGCGGTCGAACCGAGGCAATGCTAGCGGCGGCCGCCGACACTGCGGGTGTCGGTGAGCACCCGCCAGCGCCAGGAGTTTCGAGTTGGCAACCTCACTTCGTTGTGGGAACTTTCCCCGCACGAAGCGAATCTTCCAGCCCGAGAAGGCTGGTCCTGCCGTTGCAGCCATCAGCGCGGGGGGACGCCGATGCTCGAACCACGCCCAGCGCGCGCGGCTGGGGATGGGTTCCGCACTTCGGGATGGGGAGCACCCCATCCCGAAGTGCGGAACCCATCCCGAGACCCCGACGACGAAGCATGCTCGACGAGGGCACCCCGACGACGCTGGACGACGCCCGGGAGCGGGCGTGCCCTACGCGAGCTCCTCCGCGAGCTTGCGGGCGCCGCGCACCGCGATGGCGACGCTCATGAGCGTGGGGTTCATCGTGGTGGCGGTGGGGATGAGTCCGTTGCCGCCGACGTAGAGGTTGTCGATGCCCCAGACCCGCGAGTAGGGGTCGGCGACGGTGGTGCCGTCGTCGTTCGCGCCGGCGCGCATCGTGCCCTGGTAGTGGAGGCTCGACCCGTTCGGCAGGAGGCGCGGTTCGGCGATGAAGGTGCCGAGCGCCTCGCCGGCGCGGCGCAGGTGCGCTTCGCCGGCGGCGATCTCCGTCTTCTCCACGTCGGTGAGCGCGTAGTCGACGGTCATGTTGGGGAAGCCGCGGTAGTCGAGTTCGTCGTCGTGGAACGTGATGCCGTCTTCGACGCGCGGGTGCTTGCGCATCCCGTACCCCATGTTCACGTATCCCCAGCGGTTGCCGGCGTGCGGATGCGCGGGGTCGAGCGGGAACGGCGGGTTCTCGGCGTACATGACCTGCAGGGAGAAGGGGTGGTCGGGTTCGGAGAAGGGGATGCGGTTGACGGCGCCGACGGGGTCGGCCGGGTTGAGGGCGCGGCGGGCGAGTTCCTCTTCGAGGTCGGCGTCGGTGGCGAATCGCGCCATGCCCTCGGGGTCGAGCGCGACCGTCGAGATGACGACGGGGTGCTCGGTGAGGTAGCGGCCGAGCGCGGCCGGGCGGATGCCGGAGGCCCAGAGGAGCTGCGGGGAGCGGAAGGCGTCGGCGGCGACGACCACGGCGTCGGCGGCGAGGAAGCTCGTCTCTCCCGTGCGGAGGTCCTCGACGGTCAGGCCGGTGACCCGAGCGTCGGCGCCCGGACCGTCGCGTTCGACGCGACGCACGAGGGTGAGGTCGCGCAGCTCGAAGCGCTCCGCGAGGGGGTTGCCTGCTTCGACGAGCGGGCCGAAGACGACGTCGGCGCCCGCCCAGCGGACGGTGCCGTCTGGCTGCGCGTCGCCCGCGACGGGGAGCGTGCTCGGCCCGAAGCCCTCAGGCAGTTCTGCGGAGAACTCCTCGGACAGGAGCGAGCGGATCGCAGCACCCACGCCGGAGTCGGCGAAGGCAGCCGACTGCACGTGCAGCAGTCGCTCGGCGTTCGCGAGCAGGTCATCCCATTCGGCGTTCTCGATGAAGTCGACGCGCTCGCTGAACTCGGGGGCGGGGGTCGCGCAGGTCCAGTGCGCGCCCATGCCGCCGACGTTGGTGGAGGCGGCCGCGGCGGGGAACGTCTCGGTGTGCGCGGAGCCCTCGCCGCCGAAGTCGAGGAGGTGCGTGCCCTGTCGGGCCGTGAATATGCCCTCGACGACGGCCGCCTTGGGTATGCCGAGCGACTCGCGGAAGTCGCCGGCCTGTGGCCCCTGCGACCGCTCACGGGCCAGTTCCTTCTCGGCGGGGTCGGCGATGTTGCGCACGCTCTCACCTGGGATGTCGGTGAGCTGTGGGCCCGCCTCGAACATCGTGACGCGCACGTCGGGGTTCGTCTCGAGGAGGATCCGCGCGTAGGCGGCCCCGATGGGTCCGCTGCCGACGATCGCGACGACTGGGTTCTTGGTCATGTGCTTCCTCCTTGGAAGTGAGGGTGAGTGGATGCGGCTGCCGTGCTCAGGCGCGCGGCGCCGGCTCGTTCTGGGGTTCGACGACGACGGGGATGCTCCCCGTCTCGTTGGAGAGGCGCCCTGGCGGGAGCAGCAGCGCGGCGACGAAGCCGACGGCGTACGCGGCGGAGAGGCCGATGAAGATGGGCGCGAAGACGTCGCGGTAGATCTGTGCGACGGTGGCCTGGAAGGCCGCGTCGCTGCCGTGCACGAGCTGCGGTGTGAGGCTTGCGGCGTCGAAGCCGATGGGCAGCATGGCGGCGACGCCGGCCCCGATGACCCCGCCGATGATGGCGGTCGTGACGGTCGACCCGACTTGGCGGACGATGTTGACGCTCGCCGTGACGGCGCCCGTGGCGTTTTTGGGGGCGGCGCTCTGCACGACCGCGACGATGAGGCTCATGAACGAGCCGGTGCCGAGCCCGACGGCGAACATGACGACCATCGGCGCCCAGAGCGGGAGCCCGACGGGGAGCATCGACATGATGAGGAGCCCGACGGCGCCGAGTGCCGTGCCGACGATCGGGTAGACGCGGTAACGGCCTGAGCGGCTGGCGAGGAAGCCCGTGAGGAGGTTGCTCACGAGCATCCCCATGACGGTGGCGATGGGCACGAGTCCCGAGACGGTCGCGGTGGTGCTGTACGCCATCTGCACATAGGTGGGAAGGTAGGCGGTGATGGAGAAGAGGCCGACGCCGATGATCGCAGAGAGCGCCGTGCCCGCCGCGACGGTGCGGTTCTTGAAGATGTGGAGCGGCACCACCGGGTTGGCGGCGCGCACCTCGGCCCAGAAGAACAGCGCGAACGCTGCGAGGGCGATGCCGAAGGCTGAGAGGGCGGAGGTGAGCAGCTCGGGGTCGGCGACCCAGCTCACGCCGAGCACGAGAGCGACGAGTGCCGCGGTGAAGGTGACCGAGCCGAGCACATCGAACCCGGGAGCCGACGCGCGGGGGATGCTCGGGATCGCGACGAGCGCGAAGACTAGGGCGGCCACACCGACGGGGAGGTTCACCCAGAACACCCACTGCCAGCCCCAGTTGTCGGCGATGATGCCGCCGAGCAGGGGTCCGATGAGGATCGCGACGGGGAACGCCGCCCCGATGATGGCCATGTACTTGGGGCGGGCGCGCGGGCTCGTGACCTGCGCGATGATCGTCTGCGACATGAGCTGCAGCCCGGCCGAGCTCATGCCCTGGAAGACGCGAGCGACGATGAGCAGGCCCATGTTCGGGGCGAACCCGCACGCGAGGGAGGCGATGAGGAACAGGACGAGCGACGACAGGAACACGGCGCGTGGCCCGACGATGTCGCCGAGCTTGCCGAGCACGGGCAGGAGGACGGTGCTCGCGAGCGTGTAGCTGACGACGACCCAGCCCATCTGCTCGAGGGCGCCGAGGTCGCCCGCGATGGTCGCGAGCGAGGTCGACACGACGGTGTGGTCGAGGGCGCCGAGGAAGGAGACGGTGAGGAGGGATGCGACAAGGAGACGGAGTCTCAACGGTGAGAGTGGCATAAAAGGGCCCGAACGATCGGACGATCTACGCGACATGGTGTGCCCTCGGCCGCTGCGTCGCGGCCGGTGACGGGTTCGTGGAACCCCTGCGTCGTGGCCAGCTTAGCGAGACTTATGTTGAAAAACAACTAAAGAAGGCGCGCAACTGTCGCATCTCGGCGCTAGGGACAAACGTTCGACGGCCCCGCATCCCCGAGCTGGCGCGCCAGCTCGAGGTCGGAGAGCACGTGGCGCAGGTCGGCGCACTCGCTGCGAAGCTGACCCGAGGCGCGCACCGTTGCGATCGCGCGACGCAACTCGACACGCGCCGGCTCTTCGTAGCCAGGACCGACCACCTGCTCGCCGCGCACGGACCGCACCGCACCCCTCACGACCCCCACCTCAGGGTCGACGACCACCTCGACCTCCGTCGCACCGAGTGCAGCGACGCGCAGCCACGCAGCACCGGTTCCACGCCGCCAGGAGACCGTGACCGGGATCCCGGACTCCGACTCAGCCAGCGCCGTCGCACCCCGCGCGTCCCCCCGCACATTCGCGAGGACCAGCGACGACCCAGTGAGCGCACGAGCCCAACCGAGCGCGTCCCGCAGGACGCCGCTCGACGCAGCGCCCCGGACCTCGACGGTCACCAAGCGAGCCACATCCGCCTGCGCGCCTACGAGCGCCAACACCGCGTCGACGAGCACTCCGGGGAGGAACCGACGCGCGACCAGCACGGGCGGATGGCCCGCCGTCGCCCCGACGCCAGCCCCCACATCCAGCCCCACGCCCGCAGCTGCACGCGCACCTGCGAGCGCATCCGCAGCGGGCGGCATGGCCTCATCCACGACGACCCCGAGCGCCCCACTGGCCAGAGCGTCCCCGACCTCGGGGAGCCAGCCGCCCGCGGCGCGGCCGTCCACGACGACCACCGCTCCGGCTGGCCGCCGCGCGACCTCCGCGCTCGACGGCAGCGAGCCGATCGCCGCACGGTAGGCGCCGAGAGTGTCGGCGCCGGTCGCGTCGCGCTCACGCGGCGGCACGAAGATCGGCGTGCGAATGCTCACGATGCGCTCGCTTCGATGAACTCCGCGGCGGCCGCCGCGAGCTCGATGGCGTAGCGGGTGTCCTCCAGCTGCTCTTCATACTCGAGCGGAGCACCGCCGGAGAGCAGCTCTGCGAGGGCGAGCCACTCTGCCTCATAGCCGTCACGCGGCGACCTCGGTGGTGAGCCGACCGACCCGTCAGCATGACGCACCATCACGCGTGCGGCCCCGGCGTGCACGAACGCCGGCGGGAAGTCGACATCGACGCGTGCCTCCCCCGCCGACGCCGTCAGCCGCCACCGCGCATCCGCCCCGCCCTCCCGCATGACGGCCGCGATCTGCACGCTGGCGCCACCCGAGCGGTAGCCGAGAACGAACCCGAGCGGGGCGACGAAGCGCGCGTAGTCGATGCCATCGAACCCGGGAAGCAGGTCGCGGACAGCGGGCAGGTCATGGATCGCGAGGCCAGACACGAGCTGCCGCACGATGCCCGCCTGCACGTGGGCGGGGAGCCCGGGCGGTGGATGCCGCACGGAAGAAGCCTCGCCTGCAGGAACCTCGGTGACCAGCCGGTGGTAGCGGTCGTTCGGGGGCAACGACAGCGTGACCTGCACGCTGTCGACTGGCGCGCGCAACTCCCCGATCGCCCGCCGAGCCTGCACCCACCCGGGGTCATGGAGATGATTCGTGCCGATGAGCAGCGCGACTCCCCGCTCGCGACAGGCGGCAAGCAGCGCTTCCGCCTCGGCGACGGTCGTGGCGAGGGGCTTCTCGCACAGGATGCCGGTGACCCCGCCCTCGATGGCGGCCAGCACGTGCGCCGCGTGCTCGGTGGGCGGCGAGCAGATGAGCGCCACCTGCACACGCGCATCCTGGAACACCTCGTCGGCACTGGAGCTGCTGCGGGCACCGACGGAATGCGCGAGCGCGGCCGCACGGCCACTCCCCGAATCGGCGATGTGCACAACCTGGAACAGCTCAGGCAAGCGAGCCAGGGTCGGGAGGTGGAGCGCAGAGACGCCCGGCCCGGCCCCGATGACGCCGACTGACCACATGCGATGACTTCCTTGTCCGCTTTTGTATGTTTCGTGCGAAAGATCGTTGTGGACGAACGTATCTGGGCATTCCCTGCGACGCAAGGTCGACATATTGGGTACAGTTCGGCCATGAGAGAGTCAACGCTGCGCTTCGGTGCTCAAACCGACGAAGTCACGAGCCTCCTCCGCGTCGTCAACCTCGTGCGAATGGGCGAGGCCCAGACCCGCCCGCAGATCGGCACGGTCACGGGCCTCGGCCGAGGGGTCGTCACCCAGCGAGTCGAGCAGGCGATCAGCATGGGCTTCCTCGAAGAGGGCGACGTCGGCCCCTCGTCTGGCGGCCGCGCCCCACGCACGTTGCGCTTCCGTGGCGAGAGCGGCCTCATCGTGGTCTGCGCCCTGGGCGCGCTGCACATCCACGTCGGCCTGGCGCAGCTCGAAGGCGACGTGATCGCCCAGGCCCACCTCGACTGGGAGATCTCGAGCGGACCGGCCGCGACACTGGACGCCGCCCTCGAGCTCGTCGAGGAGCTCCTCGCCGCGGACGCGAAGAGCCGGGGCAGCGAGCTTCCCGTCTGGGGAATCGCCGTCGGCGTTCCAGGTCCCGTCGACTTCGACTCCGGCCGCCCCGTCGCCCCGCCGATCATGCCGGGCTGGAACGGCTTCGACATCCGCCGCCGTTTCGAGCAGCGCTTCGACGCGCCCGTCTGGGTCGACAACGACGCGAACCTCCTCGCACTCAACGAGCGCACGAATCGTCAGGTGCCGTCGGTCGACCTCATCTACGTCAAGGTCGGCTCGGGCATCGGCGCAGGCCTCGTCTCACGGGGGCGCATCCACCGCGGCGCGAACGGCGCGGCGGGGGACATCGGCCACGTGAAGGTGTTCGGCTCGACCTCGCAGTGCCGGTGCGGCAAGATCGGCTGCCTCGAAGCGGAGGCTGGCGGCTGGGCGCTTGTCCGCGACGCCCAGCTCGCGATCGATGCAGGGGACGACGGACTCCTCGCACGGCGCGCCCGTGCGGGGGAGGAACTCAACCCCGAGCTGATCGCGATGTGCGCGGAGGACGGCGACGCCCTCGCCATCCAGCTCGCGCAGCGCTCGGCGAAGATCATCGGCGAATCGATCTCAGCCCTGGTCAACATGTTCAACCCGAAGGTCATCGTGGTCGGCGGCGCGCTCGCCTCCGCCGGCGAGATCTTCCTCGCCGAGGTCAGGCAGCGCGTCTACGAGCACTCACTCCCCCTCGCCACGCGCGACCTCAACATCGTCGTCTCCGCCAACGACGTGCGAGAACCCCTGCGTGGCGGGGCGGCGATGGTGCGCGAGCAGCTCTTCGAGGAGACGTTCACCCGCTGGTTCGCGGATGGACGCCCCACGATCGCAGGGCTCGCGCTCGGTCGCTGATCCCCGTAGCGCCACCGGCATCCACTTCTTCCGATTTTCGACATAAGCAGGTAGGTTCACTTCTAAAGCCGAAGATGGCCGTCACAAAGGAGTGTCATGCCCACCAACGCCACGCGCGTCCGCGCACCCCGGGGAGCGCGCTCGTGAGCCTCGCGATCCTCCTCGACGACGCACTGCGCAGCGACGGCGCAGGCTTCTCCCTGCGTGTCTCACTCCCCTGGATCCGCTCCCTGCCGCTCGCGAGCCTCCACGACCTCCGCGTGACGATCGATGGAGACACCGTGCCGCTGCCCGAGCTCGCACCCAGCCCGACGTGGTGGTTCGTGCAGGACAGGATCGTCGTGCGCTCCGACGTGACCCTCGACCCGGGCACACATGAGGTGCTCGTCGCCTTCAAGCTGCTCATCCCCAACATGGGCGCAGGCCCAGGCCAGCCGCTCATCCTCCCGTTCGCGGCCGCCCGCAGGCTCGAGTTGGACGCACCGCTCGCCGCCCCGCGCGCATCCCGTGACGTGGCACTCGACGCCGTCGGGAGCCCGGTGTGAGCGCGCAGCTGCCCGAGGAGTGGACCCTCGCCGCGTCCGCGTTCAACTGGTCGCCCGAGCTCATGGTCGCCGACCGCACCTCCCCCGAGATCGCGGCGTCGATCGGCGCATCAGGCGTAGCGAGCGTCATCGAGCTGGAAGCCGCGCAGACCTGGCGCACGTTCCCCCATCTCGACGACGCGGAGACCGCGAGCATCCGCGAGACCCTCGACGCCACGGGAACCTCCGTGAGCATCGTCGGGGCGAGCCTCGACGACTGGCTGACGGCGACAGCACGTCGCTCCGAGGACGAGCGTCACGAGTTCCTCCTCCCCCAGCTGCGCGGTGCCCAACGACTGGGCGCCGAGGGCATCCGCCTGCCGATCGGCCAGGCCGGCCCCGCACTGCTCGAACGGCTCCTCCCCGACCTGCACGAGCACGGCCTCACGCTCTACGAGGAGCTCCAGGGCCAGCAGTCTCCCGACAAGCCACAGCACGCCGCCGCCGTAGAAACGGTCGCCGCGATCGACGACCCCCGCATCCGCCTGCTCGTCGACATCAGCATGCTCATGCCGTCGCTGCCGCCGAGCTACCTCGCGAAGCTGCGGGCCGGTGGGGTCGACCCGGCACTCGTCGATGCGCTCGAGCGCGACTGGCGGAACCCGGCGACACTCGCCGCCGTCCAGGACGCGCTCCGCGACAGCACCGTGCCGCCGCAGGTGCACACCATGTTCATGAACCTCGTCATCCGGTTCGGGCGGTCGGATGCACGTGAGCTGCGCGACATCCTGCCCCTCGTGAGCGGCGTGCACCTCAAGTTCTGGGACCTCGACGACAGCCACGGCCGCATCTCGAACCCCATCCGAGAGATCTCGAGTGAGCTCGCCGCCGTCGGCTTCACGGGCACGCTCTGCAGCGAGTGGGGCGGCCACGAGTGGATCGACTCGCTCACGCCGGAGCAGGCGACCCGCGCCCACCTGGCGCTCGCCCGCGAGGCCATCGCAGACGGCGCATCCACGCCCGCGCCGGCCTGACTCACCCGCCCCGCCCACGCAGAAAAGTGCGGCAGATGCAGGCTCCCACCCTCGGGAGCATGCAGCTGCCGCACTCTTGTCGCCGGACTGGGCTGGCCCTGCTTAGTCCTGCTTGGTCGAGAAGGCCGAGTCGAACGCCGCCTCCGAGGGGCGGTACGTGGAGAGCTTGCGCACGAAGTCCAGCGCTTCCGGCGCGCCGATCAGGCGGTCCATGCCCGCATCCTCCCACTCCACCGACAACGGACCCTCGTAACCGATCGCGTTCAGCATGCGGAAGCAGTCCTCCCACGGCACATCCCCGTGCCCGGTCGAGATGAAGTCCCAACCCCGGCGCGGATCCGCCCACGGCAGATGCGACGACAAGCGACCATTCCGACCATTCGACAGGCGCTTCTTCGTGTCCTTGCAATGCACATGGAAGATGCGGTCCTGGAAGTCCCACAAGAACCCCACCGGGTCGATGTCCTGCCACACCATGTGCGACGGATCCCAGTTCAACCCGAACGACTCCCGATGCCCGATCGCCTCCAACGCGCGCTTCGTGGTCCAGTAGTCGTACGCGATCTCCGACGGATGCACCTCATGCGCGAACCGCACCCCGACCTCCTCGAACACGTCCAGGATCGGGTTCCACCGGTCCGCGAAGTCCTGATACCCCGCATCCACCATCGCCTCCGTGGCGGGAGGGAACATCGCCACGTACTTCCAGATGCTCGACCCCGTGAACCCGGTCACCGTCTTCACACCGAGCGCCGCTGCCAACCTGGCCGTGTTCTTCAGCTCCTCCGCAGCCCGCTGCCGCACACCCTCCGGGTCGCCGTCACCCCACACCCGGTCGGACACGATCTCCCGATGCCGCTGATCGATCGGGTCATCGCACACCACCTGCCCCTTCAAATGGTTCGAGATCGTCCACACCTTCAACCCATTGCGCTCCAGGACCTCCAGCTTGGAAGCGACGTACTCGGCGTCATCCCACCGCCACGGATCCAGGTGATCACCCCAGCAGGCGATCTCCAAACCGTCGTACCCCCACTCCCCCGCCAGCCGAGCAACCTCCTCGAACGGCAGATCAGCCCACTGACCGGTGAACAACGTGACAGGACGAGACATGCTTCTCCTTTTAACTGACGTTCTCGAATGCGGAAGCCGCGCTGCTCAGACAGCGACGGCAGACCGGGTCTCGACCCACGCGCTCTCGGCGGCCGAGCTGCGCTCGACGGCGTCGAGCACCCGCTGCACGCCGAGCCCCTCTTCGAAGCTCGAGTGCAGCGGGGCGCCGTCGGCGATGGCGCCCACGAGGTCGACAACCTGGTGCGTGAAGCCGTGCTCGTAGCCGAGCATGTGGCCGGCCGGCCACCAGGCCGAGACGTAGGGATGGACTGGCTCGGTCACGAGGATCTGCGCGAACCCCTGCGCCCGGCTGTCCGCCGTGCCGTCGTAGTACTGCAGCGAATTGAGGTCCTCGAAGTTCCACGCGAGGGCGCCGAACTCACCGGAGACCTCGATCGCGAGCGCGTTCTTGCGGCCCGTCGCGAACCGGCTCGCGTCGAACGAGGCGAGCGCCCCGCCCGAGAGACGGCCCGTGAAGAGCGCGATGTCGTCGACCGTCACCGACCCGGTGCCAGAGCCGTCGGCGAGCGGCC
Organism: Pseudoclavibacter terrae; assembly: GCF_008831075.1. Taxonomy (GTDB): domain Bacteria; phylum Actinomycetota; class Actinomycetes; order Actinomycetales; family Microbacteriaceae; genus Pseudoclavibacter; species Pseudoclavibacter terrae. The sequence continues at coordinate 282,933 of NZ_WBJX01000004.1, forward strand.
GTTCCGCGATGATCGTGTCGATCGTGCCGGAGACGCGGTCGACGCTCTGCCCCGTGACGAACTGCGTGAGGTCGATGGCGTGCGCCCCGATGTCGCCGAGCGCACCCGAGCCCGCGAGCTCCTTCTGCAGGCGCCACGAGAGCGGCGCGGCCGGGTCGACGAGCCAGTCCTGCTGGTACGAGGCGCGCACCCGGTGGATGCGGCCGATCTTGCCCTCGGCGATCAGGTCGCGCAGGAGGGTCACGGCCGGCACGCGACGGTAGGTGAACCCGACCATCGACTTCACGCCGCGCTCAGCTGCGCGAGCAGCCGCATCCGCCATCGCCTCGCCCTCGGCGACCGTGTTGGAGAGCGGCTTCTCGACGATGACGTGCTTGCCCGCCTCGAGCGCCGCGATGGCGATCTCTGCGTGCGAGTCACCTGGCGTGACGATGTCGACGATGTCGATGTCGTCGCGCCCGATGACCTCACGCCAGTCGGTGGCCGACTCCTGCCAGCCCCACTGCGTCGCGGCCTCTGCGACGGCCTTGCCGTTGCGCCCGACCACAACCGCCATCTCCACCTCGGCTGGCAGGCCGAAGACGCGAGGCGCCTGCCGCCAGCCGACCGAGTGAGCGGCTCCCATGAAGCCGTAGCCGATCATGGCCACGCGCAACGGCCGGGTCATGCGAGCACTACCTCACGCTCGACGGGGACGCGGTTGGTGACGTACCGGCCCGGCGCGATCTGCATGTAGAGGAGGCGCATCGTGAGCACGACCTCGACGGTGAGCCTGTCACCGGCGGCGGGCACCTCGTCCAGCGGGATGACGATGTCGGGCCGGTCGGACAGGAACCAGAGCGTCTCGGACTGCTCGGGCAGCTCGTCGATCGTGTACGAGCGGCCCTGCAGCTCGAAGCGCAGCTTCTCCTTCGGGATGGCGACGCCGTTGACGTTGACCTCGACGTTGTCGACGGCCGACAGCCAGAGGCTGCGGTACCAGGGGATCTGCACGGAGACGCTGATGCCGTCTTCGCGACGCGTGACATCCTTCTCGGCGAAGAGTGAATTGTGTGTTGCCATGTTGTTCTCGTCCCTTGACTCAGGCGACCGTGAGGCTGTTCGCCTCGGCCGCGGTCTCTTCGATGGCACGGCGCATGAGCGCGTGCTGCTGGCGCACCTGCTCGACCGGGTCGCTCTCGCCGAGGTCGGCGAACGCGTGGCCCTCCCACTCGCTGGAGAGGTAGCCCTGGTAGCCGCCCTTGACGAACTGGCGCACGATGCGCGCCGTGTCCATGGCCGGCTCCTCGCCGTGCTCGTCGATGTCGTAGAACTTCGCGTGCACGTGGAACATCTGCGGCATGATGTCGAGCCATTCCTCCGGCTCGACGAGGCCGTGCATGTTGAAGGCCAGGCGCGTGAACGGGCCGAGGCGGGCGAAGTCGAACTTCTCCTCCGTGAGGAAGTCCTCGAAGGCCTGGTTGCGCACGTGCATCGGCTGCGGGCGGCGCCAGATCTCGTCCATGACGGGGAAGTACTCCTCCGGCATGCCCATGCTGCTGAGCGTGCGCAGCAGGCGCGGCGAGAGGCTGTGCATCGTCGAGCTGAAGTCGGCCGTGAAGCCGAGGCGCTCGCTGCCGAGCTCCTCGTACATCTCGCGGATCGCGTGGATCTGCGGGGCGTTCGGGCCGGAGGGGGCGTGGATCTCGTAGCCGAGGCGCTGGTCGTACTTCTCGGCGAGTGGCAGGAGGCGCGCGAGCAGCTCCTTACCGGCCGAGCGGATGACGACGGTGCGGAAGCCGAAGTCGTTGGCCGTCGCGAGCTGGCGCGCGAAGAACTCGTACTCCTCATCCGGCGTCATGTCGCGGTCTTTGCGGCGCCCCATGTCGAGGTTCGTGCCGACGGCGCTGGGCTCGAGGCCATCGCGCTCGAGGGTGTCGCGCCAGAACTTCACGAACTCCTTGTCGGTGTCCGGGTAGGTGCGCAGCAGCTGCGCGATGTTGAACTCGACGCCGGTGCCGAGCCCTTCCTTGTGCACCGCCTCGACGAGGGTCTCCGGCGTGTAGAGGCCGGCCGCGAACTCCGAGGTCAGCGAGTAGAGGGTGATGCCGAGCTTGATGCCCGTTCCTGCGATTCCGTCTGTCATGGTGTTCTCCTTCTGGTCCCGGCGTTCAGCTGCGTACGGGCAGTGCATGGTGGGCGGCGAGGATGCGGCGCGCCTCGGCCGGGTCGGTGATCATGCGCGATCCCGCATCCGCTGCAGCAGATCGCTGCACGGCGTGCTCGGCGCGGATGATGTCGAACGGGCTCTGCCAGTGGTTCCAGTGCCAGCCCTCGTACTCGCTCGAGACGGCGCCCGAGTACCCCTGCTCGACAAGCAGCGCGATGAGCTCGCGCACGGGAACCGAGGGCTCCTCGCCGTGCTCGTCGATGCCGAAGAACTTGCCGTGCACGTGCTTGACCCACGGCATGATCTCGAGCCAGTCCTCGACTCGAGCCGGGCCGAAGAGTCCCGTGCCGTTGATGGCGAAGTCGATCCCGAAGTCGGGTCGACCGTGCTTGGCGGCGAGGCCGATGAACGAGCCGAAGCGCTTGCCGTGCACGCCCTGGTCGGCGGGCGGGCCCTCGGCGTAGTAGCCGTCCCATAGCTCGACGAGCTCGGCGAGCAGCTCCTCGGAGGCGCCGCGGCGGCGGTAGGCCTCGACGGCCGATGGGGCGAACGCCTTGGTGGTGGCGCCCCAGTCGGCGGTGAAGCCGAGGAACGGGGAGCCGACCTGCTCGAAGCGGTCGCGCAGCGCGAGGATGCGGGGGTGCGAGGCGTACTGGTCGGCGTGCACCTCGAGCGCGAGGGTCACGCCGTGCTTCTCGGCGATCGGCGCGAGCTGCTCCATCGAGTCCGGCGTGATCGAGATCTGCACGCGGGCGACGGGGAAGCCGAGTTTGGCGGCCGCCTCGATCTGGCGCGTCATGTACGCGACGAGCTCGTCCTGCGACAGCAGGCGGTCGCGGTGGATGCCGATGTCGGCGTTGACCGCGAGCGAGGTGCGGACGAGGTCGAGCTCCTCGACGAGGTCGGAGAACCAGCCGGCGAACTCGTCGGTGATGTTCGGGAAGCCGCGGATGCTCGAGAAGCCGATCAGCTCGAGGCCGGGCCCGAAGCCCTCGGCCGCGACCTTGCGGATGAGCCCTTCGAGGTCGTACTCGCGCCCGTGGAACGCGCGGGTGAAGCTGTAGAGGGTTACGCCCTGGATGGGGGTGCCGAGCTCGCCAGTCATGCGGAGACCGCCTTCATCGTCTTGGAGTTGTGTTCTTCGATGCGGAGCACCCCGTGGTCGGTCACGATGTACGGGATGTAGAGCTTCAGGTCGACGTCGACCTGGTGGTCTCCGTCGCCCGCGGCGAGCGGGATGTCGCCTTCGACGACGACCGAGTCGGTCGGGAACCACCACTCGCTGGTGTCGCCCGCGAGCTCATCCGGTGCGTAGGTCTTGCCGTTCATGGTCCAGCGCAGCGACTCCAGCGGGGCGGCGATGCCGTCGACGGAGAGCCCGAACTCGGAGATGCAGGAGGCGGGGAGCGAGCGGTACCAGGGCAGGCGCACCTCGACCGAGGTGCGTGTGCCGTTCGTCTTGAGCGTGTCCTGCTCGATGATCCGATCAGGAATCATGGTGGCCTCCTAGCCAGTTGTCAGTCATGGTCAGTGCTGCGTCGCTTGGGCGGCGGCTGCTGGTGCGACGGTGAGCTTCGCCGCGACGTCGCGGGCGCCCTTCACCGCGAGCGCGACGCCCGTGAGGGTCGGGTTGCAGGCGGTCGAGGTGGGGATGACGCCGTTGCCGGCGACGTAGAGCCCCGGCACGCCCCACACCTCGCTCGTCGGAGAGCAGACGCTCTCGCCGTCGTCGGTCTCGCCCATGCGGGTGGTGCCCTGGTAGTGCAGGGATGCGCCGAACGGCAGGCGGATGACCCGCTCGTCGAGCGGCTCGCCGACCGCGTCGCCGAGCGTGCGCAGCTCGGCCTCGGCCGCATCCATCACCGCGCGGTCCCTGTCGGTGGCCGTGTAGTGGATGCGCACGGCGGGCATCCCGTAGCTGTCGAGGTGGCCGTCGGTGAAGAGCACGCGGTCGTCGCGCTGCAGCTCCTTCGCGCAGAACATGCCGAGCCCGACGATGGAGCCGGGGATGACGGCGTCGTCGACCGCGACGGGCACGGGGGACGCGTCGAGCTGCATGATCTGCCCGTGGAACGGCTTCGCATCGGTGTAGGGCACCCAGCTGACGCCGCTCGTCTCGCTGATGGCGCCAGCTGCTTTGTCCTTCGCTGCCGTCGTCGAGCCGTCCGGGGCTTCGATGCCTGTGATGCGGGCGGCGAAGACCACCTGTGACTGGTCGTTGAGGTAGCGGCCGAGCGCGTCGGGGCGAACCCCGGAGGCCCAGAGGACCTGCGGGGTGCGCAGCGCATCCGCCGCGACGACGACCACTCGGGCCGCGACCACGCTGAGCTGCCCTGCGCCGGCCTCGCTGAGGTCGCGCACCTCCACGCCAGCGGCCGCTCCGTCGTCGCCGATGACAGTCCGGGTGACGAGGGACTCGTCGAAGAGCTCGAAGTTGGGGTTCTCGCGCGTCACGTCACCGAGAACGACGTCCGAGCCGGACCAGACGAGGCGTCCGTTGTCGCGGCGGCGCACGGCGAGCGGCATGCGCTGCACTCGGGTGGTGGGCTCGCGCCCCTCGTCGACGACCGGCGCGAGCCGATCGCGGATGAGCTGGCTGAACGGCGCGCCCTCGAACGCGTCGGTGGTCACCCCGAGCAGGCGTTCGGCCTCGCCGAGCAGCTCGTCGAGCTCACCCGTCGCATCCAGGAAGCTGATGCGCTCGCTCTCGCCTGGCCGCGGGCAGGCGCCCGTCCAGTGGGCGGACATGCCGCCGACGTTGCTCGACATGGCCGCGACGGGCATCCCGTCCCCGCCGTCGACCGAGAAGTCGTCGTCGGGGAGCAGGTAGGTGCCTGGGCGTGACTGCCGCTTCCCCTGCGCGAGCGCCACGGGGCTGTTCAGCTTGGCCGCGGCCTCGCTGCGCCCCTCGGAGCGCCGCTGGGCAGCGCTGCGCTCCTCGAGGTCCTCGATGTTCTTGACGTGCGCGCCGGGAGGGTTCGAGACGGTCGGCCCGACCTCGAACATCGCGATGCGCAGCTCGGGCGCCGTCTCGCTCAGGATGCGCGCGTACGTCGCGCCAGCGGGTCCGCTGCCGACGATGGCGACGTCGACGCGCTCCGGGTAGCGGCTCATGCCGACGCCGCGGCTTCCTTCACGAAGGCGACCGATGCCGCGGACTCCGTGGTCGGGTAGTACTCGAGGCCGATCGGCCCGTCGTAGCCGGATGCGCGCAGCACGGAGAACTTCTCCGCCCAGTCGAGCGACCCGGTGCCGGGCTCGCCTCGGCCGGGCGCATCCGCGAGCTGCACGTACTTGACGATGTCGCCGGCGTTCGCGAGCTCGGCGGCCATGTCCTCCCCCTCGACGGCGGAGTGGTAGATGTCGTAGAGCACGCCGAAGTTCGGGGAGTTCACGCCGCGGGCGACGTAGACGGCCTCGGAGGTGCGGTCGAGGAGCGAGCCGGGGTGGTCGACACGCACGTTGACGGGCTCGAGCACGAGGGTGATGCCGGAGCCCTCGATCTGGGCGATGGCCTTCTCGTAGATCGCGATGAGCTCGTCGAGCTGCGTCTGGCGCTTCGAGCCGCCGAAGCCCGTTCCGCTGCCGACGACCATGCGCGGGCAGCCGAGGTCCTGCGCGATGGCGACGCCCTCGTCGAGGCACTGGTAGAAGAAGGAATGGTCCTTGGGCGGGATCATGAACTGCGTGCGCGGCTCGGCGAGCTGCGCCGTGAGCTGCGTGCCGGTCTCCTGCAGGGCCGCCTTGAGAGCGGGGATGTCCTTGGGCTTGGCGGGAGCATCGCGCCCGGTCGGCCCCCACATCTCGACGGCGTCGAAGCCGGCGGCCGCGGCGGCGCGGACGCGGTCGTGGTAGTCGCCGGCCTCGGTGAAGAGGAGTTCGATGTTCGGTGCGAGCTGGTACATGGGTGAGTCCTTTGGAGAGGTTCGAAGTGTGGGAAACCGCGTGCTCAGAGGCGGTCGGTGAGCTGGCGGATGAGGGAGTGCTGGCGGCGGACCTGCTCGATGGAGCGCCACGGTTCACGCTCGCCCTCGTACTCGCTCGAGAGGTAACCCGTGTAGCCGGCGTCCTTGAGGGCGCGGAGCACCGGCTCCCACGGGATCTGCTGGTCTTCGAGGTGCTCGTCGATGTCGTGGAACTTGGCCTGGATGAACACGACGTGCTCGATGATGTCGGCGATGTCGGCGGGGTCGACGCCGATGCCGTCGAGGAAGTCGGGGCGCTTGCCCGGCAGCTCGCCCGGGCGCAGCGGGATCGGCCGGTCCTGGAAGATGCCGGTGTCGAGGAGCAGCCCGAAGTGCTTCGTGCCCGTGCGCTTGATGAGCTCGATGTAGTCGTCGACGACCTCGTGCTTGATGGGCGTCGGTGAGTGGATCTCCGGGCAGATGATGACGTCGAGCTCTTCGGCGAGCGGGAGGCTCAACTCGACCGCCTCGGTCCAGCTGTGGTGGGGCACGAGGTCGCTCGTGACGACGCCGATCTTCGGGCGCACGAACCTGAAGCCGAGTCGCTTGGCGAGGCGCAGGTCACGCTGGAGGATCTCGGCGCCCTCGGCCGCGGTCAGATCGCGGGCCTGCGGTCCGCTCGAGTGGAGGCGCGTGTCGATCCAGGAGCCGTAGTTGGTGGGCTCGAGCGCGTACTTGTCGAGCAGAGCGAACCACTCGTCGACCCACTCGTCGCTCGGGTTCGGGTAGTTCGGGATGTGCCCCTCGCCGAGGATCTCGACGCCTGTCGCGCCGAGGTCGGCGATCGTGCGCAGCGCGGTCTCGAGGTCCATGACCGTGCCGAAGTCGCCCATGTAGCTGTAGAGGGAGACGCCGTACTTGAACTGCGCACCCGCCGCCTCCGGGGCGACGGTGACGTGCTTCGTCACCTGGTAGCGGCTCGGCTGGTGCTCGAGCGGGATGTACGACATGCGCAGACGCAGGTCCACCGAGAGCTCGTGCACGCCATCCGGCAGGCCGCCCTCGAGCGGAACGGTGATGGTGGCGGGCTCGTCGAGCTGCCAGCGCACATCCTTCGACACCCACAGCTCCTCGAGCGTGTACGTGTTCCCCTGGAGCGTCCACAGCGGGACAGTCGGTTCGACGTCGACGACGCCGGGGATCCGCACGCCAACCCCGTCGATGAGGGATGCGGCCATGCCGCGGTACGACGGCATGCGCAGCTGGAACTGGAATCCGGTGACCTTGTCGCCCTCGCGCACGTTGCGGAAGCCGACGGACTGGATGAGGTCTCTCTCGAGAAGCATCGTTGCTCACTCTCTGTGTCTGTGCGTCCACTCTACGCACTTATGTCGGTTTCAGTCATAAGAAAGACTGATGCGCGCTTTAGGTGGTGCGGATGCCCGCTGGGCGCAGCTCCCACACCGCCGCGCGCCCACGCGGCCGCGCACCCATGCACCCACGCGGCCACGCGGCCCCGCGGCCCCGCGGCCCCGCGGCCGCCTGGCCGCCTGGCCGCCCTCAGCTCGGCGGCTCCACAAACCTGGGGCTTGCGCACTCGCGGGAGCCCCTTCGCCTGCGCAACCCCAAGGTCTGCGCAGAACCCCGCCCACGCGCACACAAACCTGGGGCTCGCGCATCCACCTGAGCCTCAGCACCTGCGCAACCCCCAGGTCTGCGCGACGCCGAGCTCCGCACCTCCCGCGCCACTCACCCCTCGCCTCCACCCACTCCTCCCGCGCCCCTCCGAGCGCAGATGTGGGGGTTGCGCACGTGAATCATCGAATTCACGTGCGCAACCCCCACATCTGGTCAGCCAGAAGCCCGGCCTGGCGGCTCAGGCGAGCGCCTGCACCTCGCGCATGCTGCGGCGGATGAGGGCGTGCTGGCGCTGCACGAGCACCAGCGGGTCGACCTCGCCGAGGTCCGCGAACGCGTGGCCCTCCCACTCGCTCGACATGTAGCCGGAGAAACCGCCGCGCACGAACTCCTCGGTGATCGCCCGGTAGTCGATGGCCGGCTCGTCGCCGTTTTCGTCGATGTCGTAGAACTTGGCGTGCACGTGCAGGATCTGCGGCATGATGTCCGACCACTCGCGCACATCCACTCGCCCCTGCATGTTGAACGACAGGTGCGCGAGCGAGCCGAGGATGCCCGGGTTGATGCCGCGGCCCTCGAGGTACGCGATGAACGCCTGCTGGCGTTCGCGCATGGGCACGTCGGTGCGCCAGATCTCCTGCAGCTTCTCGACCGCGGCGTCGTCGAGGCCGCGCTTCTTCACCGAGCGCAGCAGCGTCGGCGCCATGCTGTGCATGGTCGATGAGAAGTCGGCGACGAAGCCGAGCAGCGGGGAGTCGAACTCTTCGAACACTTCGCGCACCTTCACGATCGGCTCAGCGTTCGGTCCGAGGGGCGCGTGGATCTCGTAGCCGAGCTTGAGGTCCAGCCGCTCCGCGATGGGCAGGATGCGTCGCAGCAGCTCCGGCTTGGCGCTCTGGATGCGCACGAGCGGGAAGTCGAGCTTCCTCGCCGACTGCAGCAGCGTCTCGGTGAACTCGAACTCCTCGTCGAGGCTCATGTCACGCGAGCGGTTGCGGCCCATGTCGAGGTTCGCGCCGAAGGAGCTGGCGTCGAAGCCGTACTTGTCGAACGCGCTGCGCCACCTCGTGACGAACTCGTCGGAGACCGCTGGGTACGTGGGCACCATCTGCGAGGCGACGATCTCGATGCCGGGGCCGATACCGAGCTCGGCGACGCGGGCGAGGAGGGAGTCGAAGTCGTACCAGCCGGCCGCGAACTCGGCGGTGGCCGAGTAGAGGGTGAGGCCGAGCTTGAACGGGTCGCTCTCGCGCGGCTCGGCGAACTCGCCGAGCGCATCCGCCGCCGACGCCTCGAAGTACGGTCTGGTCGCAGCCTCGACGGCTTCGCTTGCCACGAGGGTGCGGGTGACGTCGACGTGGTTCGGGACGTAGAGGCCAGGCTCGGTCTCGCTGCCCGGCTTGATCTGCATGTACGGCAGGCGCAGGTCGGCGACGAGGTGGATGCTGTGCTCGCTGCCGTCGGCGATCGGCTCGTCGAGCTCGACGACGAGCCGCGGGCGGTCCTGCAGGAACCACAGCACCTCCGACTGCTCGGCGATCTCGTCGAGACGGTAGCTCTCGCCGCGGTGCTCGAGGCGGAGCTTCGACGCATCGATCGGCGTGCCGTCGATCTCGAGCGCGAGGCCCGTGACCGAGGAGAGCCAGACGCTGCGGTACCAGGGCAGCTGCAGGCTGAGCGCAGCGCCGTCCGGGTGCGGGAAGAGGCTCTGCTCGCTGAGCAGGGTGTCTTGCGTTGCCATGTGAGGTCTCGATTCCTAGTGCTTGAGTCCGCCGGCGAAGCCCTGCATGAACTGCTTCTGCGCGACGAGGTAGAAGATGAGGATCGGCACCATCGAGATGATGACGATGGAGAAGATCTGGTTCCACTGCGAGACGAGCGCGCCGACGTAGTAGTACATCGCCACGGGCAGCGTCTGGAAGTCGGAGCCGCCGAGGAAGATGAGCGACGTGAAGAAGTCGTTCCACACGATGAGGCCGGCGAGGATCGCGACCGTTCCCGTGGCGGGGGCCATGAGCGGCAGGATGATCTGGAAGAACACCTGGGTCGGGCTCGCCCCGTCGAGGGCCGCCGCCTCCTCGTAGTCCGTGCCGAGGCCGCGGAAGAAGTTGGCGTAGAGGAAGATCGCGAGCGGCAGGAGCATGCCGGTGTAGAGCACGATCATGCCCCACAGCGAGCCGGTGAGGCCGAGCGCGCGGGCCCCCATGTAGAGGGGAACGGTGCCGAGCTGCGTGGGCAGGATGATCGCGATGAGGAAGATGTAGTAGGACACCTGGGTCCAACGGCGGGTGCTGCGCGTGATCACGTAGCCCGCGAGCGCTCCGAGGATGACCATGCAGAGGATCGTGCCGCCCGTGATGATGATGCTGTTCAGCAGGCCGAGGAGCACGTTCGACTGGCCGGTCGCGGTCATGACGTTGGCGAAGTTCTCGACCGTCCAGGTCGCGGGGAGCTCGGTGGCCGAGGTCGAGAAGACCTCCTGGTCGCTCTTGAACGCCGTGATGACGAGGAAGTAGAACGGCAGCAGGAAGACGATGGCGACGAGCCAGACCGCGACTTCCCTGATCAGCGTGAACTTGGTGTACCTGAACATGTCAGCGTCCCTTCTCGGGGCGTTCGGCCGTGAGCTTCTGCTGGATGACGGCGAAGATGAGGATGATGACGGTGAGGATGAGCGCGAGCGCGGCGCCGTAGCCGAAGTTGCCGAGCGAGAAGGTCTGCTTGTAGACCTCGGTCGCGAGCGTCTCGGTGGCACCCGCCGGCCCACCGCCCGTGAGGGCCATGACCTGGTCGAAGATGCGCAGGCCGTTCACGAGGCCGAGCGTCGTCGCGATGGCGACGGCCGAGCGGATGGAGGGCAGCGTGATGTACCAGAAGCGCTGGAAGAGGCTGGCGCCGTCGATCGCGGCCGCCTCTTCGATCTCGACGGGCACGCTGGCGAGGCCTGCGATGTAGATGACCATCGTGAAGCCCGTGTTCTGCCAGACGATGACGATGAGCACCGCCCAGATCGACCAGTTCGGGTCCGCCAGCCAGGCCTTCTGGTACTCGGCGAGGCCGAGCATCCCGAGGAAGGCGTTGAGCGGGCCGTTGAACTCGAAGATGAACTTCCAGATGTAGGCGACGGCGAGGGGGCTCAGCACCACCGGCATGAAGAACAGGGTGCGGAGGATGTAGCGGCTCTTGAGGCCGCGGTTGAGGGCGAGGGCCAGGATCAGACCGGCGACGTTGGTGAGGATGACCGAGCCGAACGCGAGGAACAGGGTGTTCCCGACGGCGCCGATCTTGGTCGGGTCGGCGAAGATGTCGGCGAAGTTGTCGAACCCGACGAACGTGAACGAGCCGATGCCAGACCAGTTCGTGAACGCGAAGAAGCCTCCTGCGGCCGTCGCGGCGTAGTGGATGAACGCCACGAGCACGAGCCCGGGCAGCACCCACCACCAGTGGCCGAATTGGAGAAGAGGACGCCCCTTGCGGGGAAGGGTGGCGTTCTTGTCACCCTTCCCCTCGGGCGACTGGTCTTCAGCAGCAGACTCGGTCTTGCCGTCGCTGTGCAGTGTCGCAGTCATGAACTGGCTCCTTTGCTACGTGTCGATGCGGTGGGGTGTGCGTGACCTGGGGGTCAGCTGTCCCAGGCCGCATCCATCGCCGAGAGGACGCCGTCGACCGTGGTCTGACCGGTGAAGAGACCCTGGACGCCCTTCGACAGTTCGTCGTAGACAGCCTGGTTCGGCCAGAGGCTGTTGGGCAGCGGCGTGTAGGAGCCGTCGGTGAGGACCTGCTCGACGCTCGCGTACGGTGAGCCTTCGAACTCGTAGCTCTCGATGCCGGAGACGGGGAGTGCGCCGGACACGTCGGAGAAGAGCTTCGCGCCCTCGTCGCCCGCGACCCAGTCGAGGAACGCCTGCGCGGCTTCCTGCTTCTCGCTGGCCGCGTTGATGGACAGCGAGTAGTTGGAGCTCGCGAGCACGTACGGCTTGCCGCCGTCAGCCGACGGGAAGGGCTCGATGGAGAAGTCGAGGTCTGGGTTCGCCTCGGCGAGCTCGTTGGCGGAGGATCCGGGGAGGAACCCGCCGAGCGAGGTGCCCTGCGTGATGTTGTTGGTGATCACGTCGAAGCCAGCGCCCTCGGCACCTGGCTGGAAGCAGCCAGCATCCTTGAGCTCGATGATCGTCTCGAGGGTGTCCTTCCAGCCCTGCGAGTCGGCGAAGGTGACGTCGCCGGCGGCGCGCTGCTCGTTCCAGTCCGGCGTCTCCGCGTAGACGCGGGTCGCTGAGATCGACATGGCGGTCATGCCCGTGTTGGGGCCGGCGGCACCGGCGATGACGATCATCGACTTGCCCTGGGAGGTCAGGTCGCCGCACTTGCCGATGAGCTCGGCGGTGTCGGCCGGGTAGCTGGTCACGCCCGCCGCCTCGGCGGAGGCGTTGCTGTAGACGAAGCCGGCGACGGTGAAGTCGACGGGCTGCGCGAGCACCTGGTCCTCGTACGTGTAGAGCGCCTCGCTGCCGTCCGGGATGATGCCGGATGCGGTCTCGCCGAGCGGTGCGAGGAAGCCCGCCTCGCCGAGGCTGAGCACAGCCTGACCCTGGCCGGACCCGGGCGCCGTCTGGATGACATCCGGTGCGTTGCCTGCCTGCAGCTGCGTGCGGAGCGTCTCGCCGTAGCGGTCGTTCGGCTGCGGGTTCAACGTGATCTTCACGTCGGGGTTGGCTTCCATGTAGGCGGTCGCGAGCGCCTCGTACGGGTTCTCGAGGTTGTTCGAGGTCGCGTAGGTGAGGGAGAACTCGGTGGCTCCGCCACCTGCGGTGTCGCCGCCGCCGCTTGCGCAACCGGTGAGAGCGAGGACACCGGCAACCGGGAGGGCGAGTGCTGCGCTGAGGCGCATCCGCTGGTTACGGGAGTGAGACATTGTTTGCCTTTCTTGACAGCGTTGTCGAAGATCCTCCGGCTGTGCCGGAGCGTGGGTTCAGTCTGGCAGGCTTGTGCGCAAAACACACATAAGTAGTTGCGATGCTCCGCATAACTGTCGGCCCGGAACCCGCCGAGCGCATCACCGAGACGGATATGCTGGCGCCACACCCCTGATCCGGAAGCACAACGACGTGACCACAGAAACACCGCTGTCCAGGCTCGACCTGAACTTGCTCGTCTCGCTCGACGCTCTCCTCACCGAGCGGAGCGTCACCCGCGCCGCCGAACGGCTGCACCTCAGCCAGCCCGCACTCAGCGCATCCCTCGGCAGGCTCCGCACCCACTTCAACGACAAGATCCTCGCCCGCACCGGCAACACGTACGAACTCACACCCCTCGCCGTTCGACTCAGCGAACTCACCGCCACCGCCCTCGACTCCGCCAGGCGCGTCTTCGACAGCCAAGCCGAGTGGAACCCCACCCAGTCGACACGCGAGTTCACGGTGCTCGGCTCCGACTACGGCTTCGCGACCATCGGCGCCGCCGTCTCGAAGCTCGCAGCCGACACAGCACCCGGGGTCCGGTTCCGGTTCCGGATGCACAACCCCAGCATCGTCGAGGACGCCATCGCGCAGCTCCGCTCCGTCGACGCCATGATGATCCCCCACGGCTTCCTCAGCGACCTCCCCTACAGCGACGTGTTCACCGACGAATGGCGCATCATCTGCACCGACGACAACCCGCACGTCGGCGAGCACATCACGATGGAGAACATCGCCGAGCTGCCCTGGGTGTTCAACTACCTCTCCCGGTCGGCGTTCACCTCCGCGAGCCGGCAGATCCGCGAGCTCGGCATCGAACCCACCGTGGCCGCCGTCGTCGAAGGATTCCACGTCCTCCCTCACTTCGTCGAAGGCACCAACCGGCTCGCGCTCATGCAGAAGCGCCTCACCGACGTGCTCATCCCCCGCGAAGGGTTCCGCGTGCTCGAGCCGCCCTTCGACGCGACCCCCATCTCGGCGGCCCTCTGGTGGCATCCCACCCACAACAGCGACCCCGAGCACGCATGGATGCGGCGCCTCTTCGCGCAGGCAGGCGCCGCCATGCAGGCGGAGGCCGGGGCGGCGGCCGCGTAGGTCGGCGGCGACTGCGGCCGTTGCGGCGGCGACAGTTTCGGGATGGGTTTCAAGCTTGCAGATGGGTTGCAAGCCATCCCGAAGCGCCAAAGCCATCCCGAAACTCGTCGTGCAACGCCACCCGGCCGACCCCACCGCACCCCACCGCCTCGGGATGGGTTTCTCACTTCGTTGCGGGAAACTTCCCCGAACGAAGCGAGAAAGCCAGCGCGAGACTCGTCGCGCAACGCCACCCGGCCGAACCCATCCCGAAACGGGCTCGACAGCGGCGCTACCCGCCACGCTCACCCGCCCCAACCTCGGGATGGGATTCTCGCTTCGTTACGGGAAACTTCCCCAAACGATGCGAGAAAGCCATCCCGAGACTCGTCGTGCAACGCCACCCGGCCGACCCCACCGCACCCCACCGCCTCGGGATGGGATACGCGCACGCAGATGGGTTACACGCCATCCCGAAGCGCCAAACCCATCCCGAAACGGGCTCGACAGCGGCGCTACCCGCCACGCTCACCCGCCCCAACCTCGGGATGGGATTCTCGCTTCGTTACGGGAAACTTCCCCAAACGATGCGAGAAAGCCATCCCGAGACTCGTCGTGCAACGCCACCCGGCCGACCCCACCGCACCCCACCGCCTCGGGATGGGATACGCGCACGCAGATGGGGTACACGCCA
>NZ_WBJX01000004.1:297357-442917 GCF_008831075.1 Pseudoclavibacter terrae
TCGCTTCGTTACGGGAAACTTCCCCAAACGATGCGAGAAAGCCATCCCGAGACTCGTCGTGCAACGCCACCCGGCCGACCCCACCGCACCCCACCGCCTCGGGATGGGATACGCGCACGCAGATGGGGTACACGCCATCCCGAAGCGCCAAACCCATCCCGAAGAGACGAGATTGGGTTCGGTCAAGGGCAACCGGTGGGGTCAGCGGGTGAGGATGAGGGCGTCGCCTTGGCCGCCTCCGCCGCAGAGGGCGACCGCGGCCGTTCCGCCGCCTCGGCGGTTGAGTTCGTGCACGGCGTGGACGACGACGCGAGCTCCGGATGCGCCGATCGGGTGGCCGAGGGCGATCGCGCCGCCGTGCGGATTCACGACCTCGTCGGAGACGCCGAGCTCGGTCTGCGACTGCACGACGACGGCCGCGAAGGCCTCGTTGATCTCGACATGGTCAAGCGAGGAGACTTCGATGCCCTGCTTCTCGCAGGCCCGCGCGATCGCGCGGGACGGCTGCGACTGCAGCGACGCGTCGGGGCCGGCGACCTGGCCGGCTGCGCCGACGACCGCGAGCACGTCGTAGCCGTGCGCGTCGGCGAAGGCGCGAGTCGTGAGGACAACCGCGGACGCACCGTCGGAGATGGGCGAGGCGTTCCCGGCCGTGATCGTCCCGTCCGCGGCGAACGCGGCGCGCAACCCGGCAAGCGATTCGGTCGTCGTGGAGGGGCGGATGCCCTCGTCGCGCGTCACACGAACCGGGGCGCCCCGACGCACGGGCACGTCGACGGCGACGATCTCGGCGTCGAAGAGGCCAGCATCCACGGCCGCGGCGGCACGCTGATGCGAACGCGCGGCGACCGCGTCCTGTGCCTCGCGCGTGATGCCGAGGCTCGTGTTGTGCTGCTCGGTGAGGAGGCCCATGCTCTGCCCGGAAGCCGCATCCGTCAGCCCGTCGTGGGCCATGTGGTCGAGCGCCTCGACCGAACCGTACGCCCAGCCTTTGCGGGAGCCGGCGAGCAGGTGCGGCGCCTGGCTCATCGACTCCATGCCGGCCGCGACGACGAGCTGCGCGTCGCCGGTCTTCAGCAGCCGGGCGGCGTCGATGACGGCGGTGAGCCCGGAGAGGCAGACCTTGTTGATGGTGGCGACGTGCGCCGAGGCGGGGATGCCCGCGGCGAGCGCCGCCTGGCGTCCGGCGTTCTGCCCGACCCCCGCGGAGAGCACGTGACCGACGAGGACGGCGTCGACCAGCGACGCGTCGATGCTGCCCTGTGTGAGCGCGCCGCTGATCGCGGCGGCGCCGAGCTGCGGGGCGGTCAGCGTCGAGAGCTGCCCGTTGAGCTTGCCCTGCGGGGTCCTCGCGGCGGCGACGATGACGACGTCATCGAGGTGAGACCTCGGGGCGCCCGCCACCTCGCCAGCAGGAGTGACCTGCTCATTGACGAGTTGGCGCTCACCTTCGCCCGCTTGGATGGGGGCGCGGCCCGCGCTCTCCGCGGCAGCGCTCGGCACCGCGCCTGCGTTTGAACCAGGAGCAGTGAAATCGCCAGCGGCACCGGGATTCTTCCATCCGGTTCCCGAGTCGGTGCCGAAGTCTGTGCCGCTCATGCGCTCACGCGTCCTCTCGTTCGTTCCCGCGATGCCTTGCGGGCGCGGGGCACGGGCACGGCTTCGACGGCCGCGCCGATGACGTTGCTGATCTCGCCGATGCGTTCGACGCGCAGCTCGACGACGTCGCCCTCCGCGAGCGGTGGCGGCGTGAGCGAGCCCGCGCGTCCCCACAGCTCGGCGAGGCAGCCGCCGTTGCCCGCGGTGCCGGAGCCGAGCACGTCACCCGGCACAACCCGAGAATTCCGGGAGGCGTAAACCAAAAGGTGAGGAAACGACCAGCCCATGTTCGAGAGCAGGTCGCTGCCGATGAGCTCCCCGTTGACGAGCACCCGCAGCTCGAGCTCGAGGAAGCCGTCGGCGTCGTGCGCGTCGGCGAGCTCGTCGGCCGTGACGATCCACGGTCCGAGCGTCGCAGCGAAGTCCTTGCCCTTGCAGGGCCCGAGGCGCACTTTCATCTCGCGCGACTGGATGTCACGCGCCGACCAGTCGTTGAAGACGCTGTACCCGAAGATGTGGTCGGCCGCTGCGGCCGCGTCGAGGTTCGACCCGTCGCTGCCGTCAACACCGCCGACGATCACGGCGACCTCGAGCTCGAAGTCGAGCCGCTCGGTCACGGGCGGGCGGATGCTCGCCCCGCTGCCCACGAGCGAGTGCGGGTTGGTGAAGTAGAACGTGGGCGCGTCGTACCACTCGGCGACGACGCCCGAGTCGCCGTCGATCGACTTCACGACGCCCTCGACGTGCTCCTCGAAGGCCACGAAGTCGCGCACGCTCGGCGCCTCGATGGGCGCCAGCAGCTCGACGTCGGAGACCGTCGGAGCGAGGCCGAGCGAGCCGTCGGCCCGGGCCGCCTCGATGAGCGAGGCCGCGACAGCGTTGGCGCGCTCGAGGCCGAGCCGGGTCGCGCCGAGCACGGTCAGCCCGTCGGCGAACGCGAGCAGCCGGTCGCCGCCCTCGTGCGCGACGACGACCCCGTCGTGCGTTCGGCCGTCGCGCATCCACCTGGCGTATCTCACCGGGCCGCCTCCACGCTGTCCCAGACGCGGGGCAGTCGCGCGGCGTTGCCGACCAGGATCTGCGCCTCGTCGTCGGCGCCGAGCTCCGCGTCGCGGACGCGCTCGACGGGGTTCTCGACGCCCATGTCGAAGGGGTAGTCGGAGCCGAGGAGCACCCGGTCGGCGCCGACGGCGGTGACGAGGTTCCGCAGCGCGTCGGGCGTGTGCACGAGCGAGTCGAAGCTCAGCTGCCGTAGGTACGTGGACGGCGCTCGCAGGCAGGTGCGCGCTTCGGGGCGCACCTCCCAGGCGTGGTCGGAGCGGCCGATGAACGTCGGCAGGTAGCCGCCGCCGTGCGCCGCGATGAGCACGAGGTTCGGGAAGCGGTCGAGCACGCCGCCGAAGATGAGGTGGGAGATCGCAGTCGCGTTCTCTGCGGGCTGGCCGACCGTGTTGGAGAGGTAGAAACGGTCGAGGCGCTCGTCGAGGCTGCAGCCGAACGGGTGCAGGAACACGATGGCCTCGAGCTCCTCGGCGCGGCGCCAGAAATCGTCGAGCCGCGCGTCGCTGAGCTCGACGTCGCCCGCGAACGACGACAGCTCGACGCCCGCGAGGCCGTTGGCGAGCACGGCGTTCTCGAGCAGCTCGACGAGACGGTGCGGATGCTGCAGCGGCACGAGCCCGAGCCCGCGGAGGCGGTCCGGGGCGCCGGCCACGTGCGCGGCGATCGCCGCGTTGGCTTCTTTCGCCGCCCACACGGCGAGCTCCTCGCCCGCCCACGGGTAGTAGTGGCTCGGGGAGGGCGAGACGAGCTGCACATCCACGCCCTGCGCATCCATCACCGCGAGGCGCTCTTCGAGCGAGATGAGCTTCGGGAAGCGCGACTTGATCATGGCACCGGATACGGCGAGGCTCTCAGGCCCGTTGCGCTTGGCCTCGAGCTCTCCGGCGGCGGCGAAGCCCTCCGGGTCGCGGCCCTGCACAGCACCCTGGAGCGCGGGGAGGAGGAGGTGCGCGTGCACGTCGACGACCTGGCCGGCGGTGCCAGAAGCACGGCCGGCGGCAGTCACGTCGTTCGCCACGCTCATGCTGGCACCGCCACGAGCTGTGCGACGCCACCCATGAGGGCGGGCACGTTGCCGTCGCGCTTGCCCTCGAGCTGCCACTGGCCGAGGGTCGTGGAGGCCTCCACGACGTGCGACGCGCGGGGGATGCGGCGGGCGTGGAACTCGTCCCAGAACTGCTGGTCGAGCTGGTCGCTCTCGAGGAGCATCGTGGCGAGCACGAGCCCGTCCTCGGAGGCCTGGGCCGCGCCCTGCGCGATGGTTGGCGGGCAGCTGTGGGCGGCGTCGCCGATGATGACGACCCGGCCGCGGTTCCACGCATCCGGAACGACGTGGGAGGTGAAGAGCGTGTAGTGCACGCGGGCCGACTCGGTGAGCGAGTCGCGGATCTCCTGCCACGGCCCGCCGTAGCTGCCGGCGAGGTCGCGCATGATCTCGACGCTCTCGGCTGGCGTGAGCCCGGTGCGGTCCTGCGCCTTCTCGACGAGGTACGCGTAGATGCTGTTCTCGCCCGTCGGGCAGTAGCCGGCGATGAAGCAGCGGCCGCCGTAGTAGAGGTCGGTGTGGGTGACCTCGGCGGGGCGTTCCACGAAGGCGCGCCAGATGCCCATGCCCGTGCGCTCGGGCTTGGTCTCGATGCCGATGAGCGAGCGGGTGGGCGAGTTGAGGCCGTCGGCGCCGATGACGAGGTCTACGCGCGACGTGTCGCCCGCATCCGTCGTCAGGGTCACGCCGTCGGCGTCCTGCTCGAGACCCGTGACGGTGGTGCCGTAGTGGATGCGCGCGCCGACTTCCAGGGCGCGCTCGGCCAGGATCTTGGCGAGGTCGGGACGGTACATGCCGGCCGTCGCCGGGTACTCGGGGCCGCCCGTGCGGGTCTCGGTGAGGCTCGCTATGACCGTTCCAGCCGGGTCGGGGGCGCGCATGCTGACCTCGTCGAACGAGTAGGACTGCTCCTGGATGCGCTCCCAGATGCCGACCTGGTCGAAGACGCGCAGCGCGTTGCCCTGCAGGGTGATGCCGGAGCCGAGGGCCGTGACCTCGGGCTTCGCCTCGTAGACGTCGACCTCGACGCCACCGTCGGCGAGGAGGATCGCCGAGACCATGCCCGCGACTCCGCCTCCGACGATGGCGACCTTGGAAACTGCACTCATGATGGTCCTGCTTTCTGCGTCTGCGTTGACGATGAAGGTGTGCGTGCCGTGCGGCGGGGGCTGCCGTGGGCTGAGGTGCGGGGGCTGCTCAGCGGATGGCGATGGGGTTGACGGGAGACCCGACGGCGCCGGTGATGGGCAGCGGCGGGGCGACGAGGAGGAAGTCGTAGATGCCGTCGGCAGCGCACGCATCGGCCAGGGATTCAAGGTCCCACATCTCGCCGATGGTCAGGCCCATGTTGGGGATGACAACCTGGTGGAGCGGTTGGAAGGCGTCGTCGAACTCGTTGGGCCGCACTTCGAAGCCCCACGTGTCGGTGGCGATCGCGGCGATCTCGCTGCGGTGCAGCCAGCCCGCCGTCGTGAACGAGAGCCCGGCGCTCGGGCCGCCGGCGTAGCCGTTCCAGCCGTCGCGTTGCGCGCGGGCGTAGCGGCCGGTGCGCACGAGCACGATGTCGCCGCGGCCGACGGCGGCGGTCGCGCCCTGCGCGCGGATGCAGGACTCGAGGTCGGCGGTCGTGATCGCGTAGCCGTCCTCGAGCTCCCCGCTGTCGCGGAGGTGCCTGCCGAGGTCGAGGAGCACGCCGCGGCTCACGATCTCGGCCGCGGTGTGCTCGATACCGGTGATGAGGTCGCCGTCGCTCGTCACGACCTCGCCGGAGCGGCGCCCGTTCCACGCGTAGCCGTGGTCGAAGATGTGGCCGAGGCCATCCCACTGCGTGGAGCACTGCAGGGGCATGGCGATGACGTCGTCAGCCCCGCCGAGACCGTGAGGGAACCCCTGGTTCGCGAGCTGCGCATCCGTGCCCGTGTCGAGCATCGTGTGCACGGGGTTCGTGCGGCGCCGCCAGCCCAGCTGGGGGCCGTTCATATCGAACGGCTGGGAGAGCGAGGAGCTGCGGCCCGTGCGTACGAGCTTCGCGGCGTCGGCGCGCTTGGCGTCGTCGATGAAGTTCAGCGTGCCGATGCGGTCGTCCTCGCCCCAGCGGCCCCAGTTGCGGTAGGCCTGAGCCGCACGGGCGACCTCGGTGGCGGGGTCGGTGCGGTCGAGCTCGGCCGGGTTCTCGGTGGGGGTTCCGGTGACCGTGGGAGCGCCCCCGGCGCTGGCGGTCTCAGTGACGGAGGTCATGACGACACCGCTTCCGCCCGCACCTGCGTGGTCTGCGTGCCGAGTCCTTCGATGACGCTCACCATGACGTCGCCGTCCTGGAGGAGGCGGCCGTCCACGATGCCGTTGCCGGCTGGGCTGCCCGTGAGGAGCAGGTCGCCGGGGAGGAGCGGCATGTTCTCGGATGCTGCCGAGATGAGCGCGGGGATGTCGAAGAGGAGGTCGTCGGTGACGGCGTCCTGCATCGTGTCGCCGTTGAGCGTGAGCTTCAGGGTGAGCGAGTGCGGGTCGGTCACGAACTGCGACGGAACGAGGAACGGGCCGGTGGGGAGGAAGCCCGGCGCGTTCTTGCCGCGGTACCAGTCGGTGCCGATCTCCTTCATGTCCTTGCGGAAGATGAGGTCGCGCGTCGAGATGTCGTTGACGATCGTGTACCCGGCGACGTGGTCGAGGGCGTCCTCGCGGGAGACGCGGTGGGCGCGCTTGCCGATGACCACCGCGAGCTCCAGCTCCCAGTCGTGCTGGTTGCTGTAGCCGGGCAGCTCAAGTTCGGCGTCGACGCCGGCGACGGCCGTCGGGAGGCCGATGAAGAAGTACGGCTCGCCGTCCCTGGCGCGTGCATCCATCATCTCGGCCGCCCATTCGCGAAGCTCCTCAATGGGCCGCGGGTCGTTCTTGGCGCGGCCGGCGGCGACGAGGTCGATGACGTGCGTGCGGTAGTTGGCGCCGGTCTGCAGCACCTGGCGCGGCTCGACGGGGGCTTCGAGGGTGACGTCGTCGAGGCTGACCCATGTGCTGTCGTCGCTGGCGCTGCCCTGCGCGAGGTCGGCCAGGCGGTCCCACGAGGTGGGCGCTTCGGCGAGGAAGTCGTTGAGGGAGTCGGCGCCGAGCTCTTCGTGGCTGAGCGGGCGGATGCGGCCGGCCGCGACGAGTCCGAGCTGCGGCTTCCCCTCCCCCACGCTGAAGCGGGCAAGAGCGAAGTCGGCGGTCAGGCCTTCGGACGACGATGTCACGGGTGGTCTCCAATTCACGACGCTTCGGTGCGTTCGTGACATAAGTCAATCGCGTGCGGTCGCATCAGCCAAGCCGGGATCCGTTATCCCGGGCATCAGGGTTGGTGATGCGGATGTGTTTCGCGGCCAGTGGTTCTCCACAGATTCCTCGCGTGACCCTATTCAGAACTACTTCTGAAGTACTCATTCGTCATGCACTCCACAACATCCATGGCCAGGACCGTCAACTCGTCCGACCTCAGCCGTAACGCGACGAAGGTCTTTGCGGCGGCTGAAGACCACCCCGTCGACGTCACCCGACGCGACGGTGAAGATCTTGTGCTGATGTCGAAGAGCGAGTCTCAGGCCCGCGATCAGCTCTTGGAGATCGCGGCGCAGCTCATCGCCGTAGCGACCGACGACCGCGGCTCGCTCGAGCACCGAATGTCGCAGATGTTTCCATGGATCCTGGCACTCAGCCCAGATGGCCAACGCAAGTGCGCGCACGACCTGCTCGACGCTTCGCGTGCATCCTTCTCTACCGGTCAGGCTCATCTTGCGATTGCCGAGCTCACGGCGTGGAAGGAAACGGCATCGGCGCTCGCGGCGGGACTGACCCCAGTTCAAGCCGACTGGCTCGAAGCCGACATCACCGTGGAACGCCCCTAGAAGGTGACGAAAGACACACCTGTCCCCCCGCCCGACGAAGAAAGG
The DNA here is from genome assembly GCF_008831075.1 of Pseudoclavibacter terrae. Lineage (GTDB taxonomy): Bacteria > Actinomycetota > Actinomycetes > Actinomycetales > Microbacteriaceae > Pseudoclavibacter > Pseudoclavibacter terrae. The sequence continues at coordinate 304,987 of NZ_WBJX01000004.1, forward strand.
CGAGTACCGCATCCGATTCGCGGCGAACTCGGCAGCCTTCATCGTGACGGTCACGTCTATGCACGCTGGCAGCACAAGCCAACGCTGCGCGCTGATGCCCGCATCTGGTTCTCCGTCGAGGATGACGTCGTCTACCTGGAGCAAGTTCACACACATCACCCCCACGAGACGAAGTAGGTGCGCCAAGGGGTGCATGGGTATGAAGTCAGCTGATCGCCCTCGCGATCGGCAGCCCGCCGCCGTGCGAGGTGAGGCCGCCGTCGACGGCGAGCTCGGCACCCGTCACGAATGAGGTCGCCGGTGACAGCAGGCTCGCGATGACGTCGGCGACCTCGCTCGGCGAGCCCGTGCGGCTGAGTGGTGTCAGCTCGACGTTGATACCGCGGAACGCCGCAGACGCGCTCGCCGTCATGGGCGTCTCGATGTACCCGGGGTGCACGCTGTTCACGCGGATCCCCCGCGGCCCGAGCTCCATCGCCGCGGTCTTCGTGATGCCGCGCGGCGCCCACTTGCTGGCCGCGTAGGCCACGGCGTAGTGCGCCATGACCGCTGCGGCCGAGCCGACATTGACGATGGATGCGCCGCTCGCCATGAGTGGGGACAGCGCCTGGATGCCCAGGGCGGGGCCGGTCGCATTCACCGCGAAGGCCAGCTCGAAGTCCTCGGCGGTGACGTTCTCAATGCGCGCACGCCGCGTGATGCCGGCGGCGTTGACGAGTCCCGCGAGCGCGCCGGCGGCTGCGGTCGAGGCAGCGGCGAGTGCGGCGACAGCAGCCCAACCCTCCGGGTCGCGCACGTCGAGAATGACCCGGTGGACGCTCGGTCGCTCGGGCGCATCCGCTGGCCAATAGAGGTCGGCCGCGATGACCGGGATGCCGTCGGCAACGAGCCGCCCGACGACCGCCGCCCCGATGCCGGACGCGGCCCCAGTGACGACTACGGGCGCGGCCGTCGGGCTGGCGGTTTCTGGCACGGGGCTCCTCTCGGCGCGCCGCTCTGCGCATCCATCTCAACTCAAGCAGGGCGCATGGCAGGGAGACACGGGTAATTGCTGATCCGGCGCATCCACTCTCTGGATGCGGTGACCCCCGAGAACACGGTTTCGGGATAGAGAGATGCCTTCGTGTTGGGAAACTTTCCAGCACGAAGCGAGAAACCCATCCCGAGACGGAGGCGGGAGCCGCCGAGGAAGGCAGGCCGTGCCTATCGGGTGTTTCGGGATGGGTTCCGCGCTTCGGGATGGGTTGCAAGCCATCCCGAAGCGTGAAAGCCATCCCGAAACGAGAGTGGGGCGGCCAGAAGGGCGGAGCGGACGCGTGGATACGGGCGCGTGGATACGGGCGCGCAGCGCCCCCGCTACACGCGCTCGAAGACGGCGGCGAGGGCTTGGCCGCCGCCGATGCACATGGTCTCGAGGGCGAGGCGCGCGTCGAGGGCGGGCAGCTCGTTGGCGAGGGTCGCGAGCATCCGGATGCCCGTGGCGCCGATGGGGTGGCCGATGGAGATGCCGGAGCCGCGCGGGTTGAGGCGCGGGTCTTCGGCGTCGATGCCCCAGTCGGCGAGGCACGCGAGCACCTGCACGGCGAACGCCTCGTTGAGCTCGATCACGTCGAGGTCGTCGAGTCCGATGCCTGCGCGCGAGAGTGCGAGCGAGGTCGCCGGCACGGGCGCGACGCCGAAGAGCCGCGGGTCGTTGCCGGCAACCGCCCACGAGACCAGCCGGACCGAAGGAGTGAGCCCAAGCGAAGCGGCGCGCGCAGGCGTCGTCACGATGCAGGCGGCGGCCGCGTCATTCTGGCCGCTCGAGTTGCCGGCGGTGACGGTGGATGCTGCATCCTTCTTCCCGAGGATCGGGCGCAGGCGGGCGAGGGCCTCGAGCGTCGAGTCGGCGCGCGGATGCTCGTCCCGGTCGACGAGCACGTCCCCCTTGCGTCCGGGCACGGTGACGGGAACCAGCTCGGCGTCGAACGCGCCGGATTCCTGGGCGGCGACGGCGCGCTGGTGCGATTGCAGGGCGAAGCGGTCCTGCGCCTCGCGCGAGATGCCGTACTCGGATCGCAGCAGTTCGGCGCTGCCGACGTTGCCGTCTGGGCTCGGGTAGTTGACGCCGCCGACCGTCTCGCGGCCGCGGGCGAGCGCGTCGTGCAGCATGAGGCCGGCGGGCGGGGTGCCGCGGCGACCCTGCTCCGTGTAGAGAGGAGCGTTCGACATCGACTCCGCGCCGAGGGCGACGATCACGTCGGCGACGCCCGTCTGCACCTCCATGGCCGCATTCATGACGGCCTGCAGGCCCGAACCGCAGCGGCGGTCGAGCTGGTACCCGGTCGTGGTGCTCGGGAAGCCCGCATCCAGCGCCGCAACGCGCCCGAAGGCGGGCGACTCCATGGAGGGGTAGCCCTGCGCGGCGATGACCGAGTCGACCGCATTCACGTCGAGCCCGCTGCGCGCGACGAGCGCCTCGAGGACGGCCACGCCGAGGTCGCGAGCCGACAGCGGCGCGAGCGAGCCTCCGAGGCGGCCGACCGGCGTGCGCAGGGGCGAGCAGATGACGACCTCGCGCAGCTCGGTCACGCGGAGACCTCCTGCAGCGAGTCGGCGACCGTGAAAGCGGCCCCCGTCGCATCCCGAACCTCGTCGACCGTCACGCCGGGTGCGAGCTCGATGAGCACGAGCCCCGAGTCCGTCACGTCGAGGACGGCGAGGTCGGTGATGATGCGGTCGATGCAGCCCTTGCCCGTGAGGGGCAGGGTGCACTGCTCGACGATCTTCGGCGAGCCGTCCTTCGCGACGTGCTCCATGACGACGAGCACGTGCTCGGCGCCGTTGACGAGGTCCATGGCCCCGCCCATGCCCTTGACCATCTTGCCCGGCACGGCCCAGTTGGCGATGTCACCCTGCGCCGAGACCTGCATGGCGCCGAGGACGGCGTTGGTGACGCGCCCGCCGCGGATCATGCCGAAGCTCGCCGCCGAGTCGAAGAACGAGGCGCCGGGCAGCACGGTCACGGTTTCCTTGCCGGCGTTGATGAGCTTCGGGTCGGCTTCCCCCTCCCACGGGTACGGGCCGACGCCGAGGATGCCGTTCTCCGAGTGCAGCACCACCTCGATGCCGTCGGCGATGTAGTTGGGGATGAGCGTCGGCAGCCCGATGCCGAGGTTCACGTACGAGCCGTCTTTGAGCTCCTTGGCGGCGCGGGCGGCCATCTCGTTCCTGGTCAGCGGCATCAGGCGTGTCCCCTCGAGTCGGTGGATGAAGTGGATGCGCCAGCGGCTTCGCGCGGCCGGACGGTGGTCTTCTCGATGGGCAGCTCGCCCGCCTGCTCTGCGCTCAGCACGATGACGCGGTCGACGTAGATGCCGGGCAGGTGGATCTCGTCGGGGTCGAGCTCGCCGGGTTCGACGAGGCGGTCGACCTCGGCGATCGTGATGCGTCCGGCCATGCCCGCGAGCGGGTTGAAGTTGCGGGTCGACTTCTCGAACTGGAGGTTGCCGTGGCGGTCGCCGACGGCGGCGCGGACCAGCCCGAAGTCGGTGCTGATGGCCGTCTCGAGCACGTACTCCTTGGCGGCGCCGAAGACGTCGAAGGGGCGCTGCTCCTTGGGTTCGCTGACGAGGCCGACGGTGCCGTCGGAGTTGTAGCGGATGGGCATCCCACCTTCCGAGACCATGGTGCCGGCGCCGGTCGCCGTGTAGAAGGCGGGAACGCCGACGCCGCCGGCGCGGAGCCGCTCGGCGAGCGTGCCCTGCGGGGTGAGCTCGACCTCGATCTCACCGGACAGGTACTGGCGCGCGAACTCCTTGTTCTCGCCGATGTAGCTGGCGATGACGCGGCGGATGCGCCCCTCGGAGAGCAGCTCGCCGAGGCCCCAGCCGTCGACGCCGCAGTTGTTGGAGACGACCTCGAGGCCGTCGACGCCGAGCGCCTGGATGGCCCGGATGAGGGTGATCGGCACGCCGGAGAGGCCGAAGCCTCCGACCGCGAGGGACGATCCCGCCGGGATGTCGGCGACGGCGTCGGCCGCCGAGGCGTAGGTCTTATCCACGTTCTGCTCCTTCGTTGGGGCTGGATTCTTGGTCGGTGCCGTTGCCGGCTGCGGTCCCGCCGCTGCGGCCGGCGGCAGCCGCGAACTCGGCGTCAATCTCCGCGAACACGCCGCGCGCGATGCCGAGAGCGCCGTTGGCGGGCGGCAGCCCGGCGTAGAGGGCCGTGTGCAGGATGACTTCGGCGATCTCGGCGCGCGACAGGCCGTTCCTGAGGGCGGCGCGCACGTGCATCCGGATCTCGGCCTCGTGCGACCCGGTGACGAGGCTCGCGAGGGTCGCGATGGACCGCTCGCGGCGGGACAGCTCGTCGCGCGCCCAGATCTCGCCCCACGCGTAGCGGGTGATGAAGTCCTGGAACGGCGCCGTCTCGGCGGTTGTGCCGGCGACGGCCCGGTCGACGTGCGCGTCGCCGAGCACCTCGCGGCGCACGCGCATCCCCTGCTCATGCGCGGCGGCCTGCGTCGACTGGCCCTGCGACGCGGATGCGCGCAGGTGCGTCGTGAGGAGGCGGGCGGCGGCGTCCGGGTCTTCGAGCGCGGCCAGGTGGGCGGTGCCCGCGATGGTCGAGTGGTAGCCGTTCGGGATGCGCTCGGTGAGCGCCTGCATGGCCTCTGGCGTCGTGACGGCGTCGTGTTCGCCGCTCACGACGAGGGTCGGGGCGCGCAGGGAACCGAGCGAAGCGGTGCGGTCGAAGGCGGCGAGCGCCTCGTTGCAGCGCGCGTACGACTCGTCGTCGATGTCGATGAGCGTCGAGAGCGATCGCGCGGCGGCCGAGAGCGGGTGCTGCTCGAGGAAGCCGGGCGCGAACCAGCGCTCGGCGCTGCCCGTGACGAGCGACGCGGTTCCGGATGCGCGCACCCCGCTGGCGCGTTGCTCCCAGCCCTCGGTGGTGCCGATCTTCGAATCGGTGCAGAAGAGGGCGAGGCTCTTCACGCGGTCGGGGTGCGCGAGGGCCAGTTCGAGGGCGATGGCCCCGCCGAGCGAGAGCCCGGCGAGGTGGAACGCACCGCCGCCGGCTTCCTCGACGACGTCGAGCACCGCATCCGCCAGCTCGGCGATCGTGAACGGCTCGGCCGTGGCCGGGCTGGAGCCGTGACCCGGGAGGTCGAGGCGCAGGATGCGCAGCGTGCTGCCCGGCGTCGAGGCGCGGAGGGCCGCGACGGTGCCGTCCCAGAGCGCCATAGTCGTGCCGAGGGATGGGAGCAGGACCAGCAGCTCGTTCTGCGACGCGGGCTGGGTGCCGGGTGCGAAGGCACCCCTGAGGCGTGGGATGGTCATGGTGTCTCCTCGCTTCGCGCGGTGGTCTGCTCGGGGCGTTTGCCGTCGCGGTCGCTGTCGGGCCCGCCGTCACGGTCGCCGTCGGGCCTGGCGTCCTGGTACAGGAACCGGCTGATGGCGGCATTCACGACCCGATTGGCTGCCTGCAGCGTGACCTGGTCGGCGCCCGCGACGGCGGAGTCGGCGAGGTGGTGGCGGGCGGTCTCTCGCTCGACGGTGACGCGGTCGAGGGATGCGGCGAGCCGGCGCGCGGACACGCCCGCGAGCTCGAGGAGGCGGCGCAGCGCATCCCATTCAGCGTGCCATTCGCCGGCCGGTCGCTCGTCTTGCGAGACCGCAGCGGACGCGACCGTCGCCAGCAGGCCAGGTGCCTGCAGCGCGTTCGAGACGACGACGATGGGGGCGACGGGGTTCTGCTTGTGGGGCATGGCGGACGACGTGCCGCCGCCGCCGAGCGAGAGCTCGCCGACGCGCTCGCCGGAGGCGGTGACGAGGTCGCGGCCGATGCGGCCGAGCGCTGTGCACACGGCCGTGGTGGCGCTGGCGACGGCGAGCACGGGGGTGCGCTCGGCGTGCCAGGAGCGGCGAGGGTCGTCGAGGCCGAGGCCGGCGGCGAGGTGCGCTCGCAGGATGCTGGTGGTCTGCGCACCGGACCCGAGGCGGTCGGCCGCCTCGCCGGTGCCGACCCCTCCCCCGAACTGCACGGGGAAGGCGAGGCCGTCGATGGCGGCGATGGCGGAGGTGACGCCGTCGAGCCAGCCCGCGAACTGCGCGCCGAGCGTGCTCGCGGCGGCCTGCCGGCCGAGGGTGTAGGCGACGCGGGGCGAGCGGCGTTCGGCGTCGGCGAGGCCTTGGAGGCGGGTGCCCGCGGTGACCAGGTCGGCGCGCACGGCCGTGAGCGCGTCGCGCGCGTGCAGCATGCTGGCGGAGTCGACGATGTCCTGGCTCGTCGCGCCGGCGTGCAGGCGCGGGGCCTCGACACCGGCGGAGGCGAGGGATGCGCGCAGCTGGCGCACGAGCTCCGGCACGATGACGCCGTCGGCTTCGATACCGTCGCGCAGCGCAGCGGCGTCGAGGTCGGCGGCTTCGATGTCCGTCGCGGCCGCGCTGGCGTCGCGCGACTCGAGGGAGGCCCAGGCGCGCAGCAGCTCGGCCTCGACGACGAGCATGCCCCGCACGAGGCCGCCGAACTCGTCGGATGCCGCCCCGGAGCCCGTCCCGCGGGCCCCTGACTCGCGAGCATCCGTCTGGCGGGAGTCTGCCTCGCCCGCGCTCACAGTTCCTGCCCGAAGTCGAAGAAGACGGTCTCGCCGTCGCCTTGGAGGCGGATGTCGAAGCGGTAGCTGCCCGGGGCATCCGGGTCCGCGATGAGGGTCGCACGACGGTCGGGGGCGATGCCCGCGAGCACGGCGTCTGCCTCGTTCTCGGCGGGCTGGTCGCCGAAGTACGCGCGGGTGAAGAGGTGGTGGAGGAGGCCTCGCGCGAAGATCGTGACGAGCAGGTAGGGCGCCGCTCCCGCATCCCGCCGTCCTGGCTTGATGGTCGTGAACGAGTAGTGGCCGTCGCGGTCGGCGGGGGTGCGCCCGAAGCCGGTGAACGTGTAGCCGTCGCGTTCGAGGCTGCCGCGCTGCGCGACGGGTGCGCCGTCGGCGTCGAGCCCCCAGAGCTCGAGGATCGCATCGGGAACCGCCTCCCCTGCCCCGTCGGTGACGGTGCCGTGCAGGCGGATGGCGTCGGGGCGCCAGGGCGCGGCGATCTCGCCGCCGCGCTCGTAGGGCAGGGCGTAGCCGTAGAAGGGGCCGACGGTCTGCGACGGGGTCTGGCCGAACGACGTGGGCGTTGTTGCCTCAGGCATGGTCGGTGTCCTCCGGTTCCATCCACGTGGACTTCGATCCGGTGAGCACGATGTCCCACTTGTAGCCGATCGCCCACTCGTGCTCGCTGACGTCGTGGTCGTAGTCCGCGACGAGCCTGGCTCGCGCGGCGGGGTCGACGATGGACTGGTAGATGGGGTCGAGCGCGAAGAGCGGGTCGCCGGGGAAGTACATCTGCGTGATGAGGCGCTGCGTGAACTGCGTGCCGAACAGCGAGAAGTGGATGTGCGCGGGCCGCCACGCGTTGCGGTGGTTCTTCCACGGGTACGCGCCGGGCTTGATGGTGGTGAGGCGGTACTCGCCGTTGTCGCCCGTGATGATGCGGCCGACGCCCGTGAAGTTCGGGTCAAGCGGGGCGGGGTGCTGGTCGCGTTTGTGCACGTAGCGGCCGGAGGCGTTGGCCTGCCAGATCTCGACGAGCTGGCCGCGCACGGGGCGGCCTTCGCCGTCGAGGATGCGACCGGAGACAATGATGCGCTCGCCGATGGGTTCGCCGTTGTGCTGGATGGTGAGGTCGGATTCCTCAGCCGCCACGTCCGTGTGCCCGAAGGCCGGTGAGACGAGTTCGATCTCCTCGGGGTCGGCGCGCACGAGCTGGTGCGTGGGGTGGCGCAGCGCGACCGAGCGGTACGGGGCGAAGTCGCGCAGCGGGTGGCTGCGGGCATCGTCGGCGTGGGCCGCGTGGGTGTCGGCGATCTGCTGCGAGATGTGCGCCTGGCTGACGAGCGAGTCGACGGGAACGTCGAGCGTCTCGGGTCGTCCCTGTCCGGCGCTCATCGTGCATCCACGAACGGGAGGCCGGCGTACTGCTCGGCGAGGCTGACCTGGGCGGCGTGCGAGGAGGTGACGTAGCGGATCTGCCCGAGCTGGCGTTGGAAGTCGAAGGCGCTCTGCTCGGCGGATCCGTCGGCGGGGTGCACGTGGAGCATGTCGGTCATCCACTGCGAGAAGTGCTGCACCTTCCACTGCCGGTCGAGGGCCTTGTCGCTGTACTGCTCGAGGCCCGTGTCGTCGCCGGCGTAGTGGGCTTGGAGGGCTTCGGCGAGGAGGGCGACGTCGGCGATGGCCGAGTTGAGGCCTTTCGCGCCGGTGGGGGGCACGATGTGGCCGGCGTCGCCGACGAGGTAGAGGCGGCCGTAGTTGAGGGTGGAGACGACGAAGCTGCGCATGGGCAGGATCGATTTCTCGGTGATGGGGCCTTCGGTGAGGGTCCAGCCTTCGGTGCCGAGGCGCGTCTGGAGGGCCGCCCAGATGCGTTCGTCGCTCCAGTTGGCGATGTCGTCGTCTGGGCTGACCTGCAGGTAGAGGCGCGAGACGGTGCTGGAGCGCATGGAGTGCATGGCGAAGCCGTCGCGGTGGAGGGCGTAGATGAGGTCGTCGGTGGAGGGGGCGACGTCGGCGAGGATGCCGAGCCACGCGAAGTCGTAGACGCGTTCGGCGACGTCGAGGGTGCCTTCGGGGAAGGTGCGGCGGCAGATGCCGTGGTAGCCGTCGGCGCCGATGATGTAGTCGCAGTCGAGGGTGATGCGCTCGCCGTTCGGGGCCGTGTAGGCGAGGGAGGCGCGGTCGCCGTCGTGCGTCGATTCGATCTGGGTCGGTTGCACGTCGGTGGCTTCGAAGATGAGCTGCGAGCCGAGGCGCTCGTGTTCGGCGACGAGGTGGTGGACGAGCGCCTGCTGGCCGTAGACGGTGACGGTGCGGCCGGTGAGCTCGGCGAAGTCGATGTGGTGGCGCTCCCCCTCGTGCTGCAGGTAGATGCCGTGGTGGGTGAGGCCGTTGGCTTTGAGATCGGCGTCGAGGCCGAACTTGGCGAGGAGGTCGACGGAGTCCTGTTCGAGCACGCCGGCGCGGATGCGGCCGAGCACGTACGCCTTGTCGCGTGCTTCGAGGATGCGGTAGTCGATGCCCGCCTGGCCCAGGATGTGGCCGAGCAGCAGCCCAGCCGGCCCGGCTCCGATGATCGCCACCTGTGTGGACTGGCGTGCGCCGGCCTCTGCAGGCTGGGCGCCCTGGCCGTGGCTCTCGTCGTTCGTCATCGAACGCCTCTCGTCGTTGGGAAGGATGAGACGAGTGTGCGCGGGAGGCGGATGCGGTGGGCCGGGGTTTCCGCTGAGTGGAAGGACAGGAGAAGCCATCTGGCGATCTGATCGCGGGACAGCTCGCCTCGCGTGACGCTACAGAGTTGTCGCAAAACCGACGGCGTGTGCGCGTTTCCGTAGATGAAGTTGTGACACATGGTTTTGAGAATCGCGCGACTTGGACCCATGCGGGACCCTGGCCGAGACATACTCCGGTGGTGAGACGTCCCGAATCCCTAGGGTTTTGCGAGCATGCTTCTGCAGCGAGTCGATCTAGCCGGGGTCGAAGATGTGCCCCAGAATGCCGCTGGTCAGCGTGAGCCAGACGAGCGCGACGACTGCTCCTAGGCTCACAAGTAGGGTGAGTATTTTCTTGTTTTCGTTCGTTGGCATGTCACCAGCTTGCATGCTCGCCATCTGCAGGTATCCACGGCGGTTGCGGGGACCGAGGCGCAGTCGTCGTGGTGCCGTCGTGCGCCGAGGTGTGTTGGGGTTCGTTCTCTACTGCGTGAGACACCTCAGAACCCATGGTTTCGCGAGGACTGGACGGGATCGAGCAAGCTTGCCTTGCGATGCCGCCCGGGTTGCTTGCGAACCCGATTGGTCTAGCCATTCGGGCGTTCCAGCGACTGGAGACAAGCGGTCGCTTCACTGGGTGAGAGAACCCTCGGCCGCCATCCGACAGCACGCGCAATGCGTCGCCTGAAGCCGTCGAGATCCCGAGGACGATTAGGCCCCGGGAGGAACGGGGATATGACTGTGGCTTCGTCACATCGATCCCGGTCCTATGTTTAGAGGGAAAGTCTGTCAATGAGCCCCCGTTCGGGGTCGGTCGATACTCCGGCCTCGCTCTGTCAGCTATGTACTCCGTTGAAGGATCAAAATTGCTCAGCTCTCCCCTCTTCCTCGTTCGCGGCCTGAGCGCTATAGCCCTGACATGGGTGTTCGCGATGCTCGGCGCGACAAGCGCAGCAGCCGCGCCCGTCGGGCTCACGAGCACCGCGCACGAGCTCACGACTGAGGACGTGAACGCATGGCTCGACGGGATGCTCCCTTCCGCTCTCGAGCGTGAGGGAATCGCTGGTGCAACGGTTGGAGTCGTCAGCAAGGGACAGGTGATGACGCAGCGTGGGTTTGGCTACGCGGACACCGGCTCGGACACTGAGGACCCGGTGCCCGTGGATCCGCAGCACACGCTCTTCCGCATCGGGTCGATCTCCAAGATCGTGACCGCCACCGCTGTGATGCAGCTCGTCGAGCAAGGACGTCTCGCCCTGGATGCGCCAGTTCAGGACTATCTCGACTTCACGCTCGACACCTCATTCGAGAAACCCATCACGCTCCGTCATCTCCTCACCCACACCGCCGGCTTCGAGGACAAGATTGCCGGAGTCATCGCTGGCCCCGGAGAGAATGCCACATCGCTCCGCGATGCCGTTACGGTCGACCAGCCCGAGCAGATCGCAGAACCTGGCACGACCCCCGCATACTCCAACTACTCGAACGGGCTCGCCGCGTATGTCGTAGAGCGGACCGTCGGCGTCGGCTACGCCGACTACGTCCAGGAGCACGTCTTCGACGCGGTAGGAATGTCGACTGCAACGCTCGCCCAGCCGCTGCCCGATGAGATGCAGTTGTCGATGTCCAAGGGCTACTCGTTCACCGGCTCCGCTGAAGTGCCGTTCGAGATCAATGCACCCGCCCCTGCCGGTGCGATCTCCGCGACGACTGCAGATATGAACGCGTTCATGCTCGCGCAGCTCGGGGACAGCAGTCCGCTGCTCAGCGAACGCACTCTGGAGCAGATGCACGAGCCAGCCCTCAGCGCCGAGGAGCTTGGCGGTCTCGCTGCAGGACCTCGCATGACCCTGGGATACTTCGAGGCGGACAGAAACGGGCACCGAATCCTCAGCCACGGAGGTGACCTCACCGCGTTCCACGCGCAACTCGACCTCTACCCAGACGACGAAGCCGGCGTATATATCTCCCTGAACAGCACCGGGTTGAACGGGGACGCGTCGACTGCGATCCGAGACGCCCTGTCTCGCGGGTTCGCAGACCGGTACTTTCCCGACCAGCGCGACGCAGCCGTCGTGGAAACGACGACCGCAGCCGAGCATGCAGACGAGATCGTCGGAACCTATCAGGTGTCGAGACGGAGCGAGTCCACGTTCGTGCGCCTTTTCGCTGCCTTCTCCACCGTGGAAGTGTCTCCAAGCGCGGGCAATGCGGTGACGATATCGGCGGTGACCGACTTGGCCGGGATTCCCGTGGATCTCGTCGAGGTGGAGCCCTGGGTCTGGCAAGAAGTTGATGGGCAACGACGCTTCGCCGTCGATCAGCAGGACGGACGCGTGGTCGCGATCGGCCTCAACCCGGCGTTCGCGCTCCAGCCGATGTCGCCGAGTCGGGCGGCGTTGCCGATCATCGCGACGCTCTCGCTCGCTGTACTCGCTGCCGCGGTGCTCGCGCTTCCTGCGCGGTGGGGCATCCGTCGCTGGTACAAGGTCGCTCAGGAAGCCCCGCGTCGGGAGCGGCTGCTGCGCCGCCTCCGAGCGGTCGCCCTCGTGGCGCTTGCTCTTGCGGGCATACTCTGGGCGACAGTCGCGGCGACGCTCCTCTCGGACGGAGCTCCACCGTCTGCAGTGATTCTGCGTTCAGCACAAGCACTCACCTTTGCGGCCGTTCTGGGCGCGCTTCCGGCATTGCTCCTCGCAATCCACCGCGCGCAACCAACGGAGAACAACGCGGAGATTCCTTCGTCGTGGCGCTCCAGAGGGGCACACACCCTCCGCATCACCGGACGCATTGTTCTGACGCTCGCATTCTGTGGACTCGGGTACGTGGCTGTCGTCGGCGGATTGCTTCTCCCGAGCATCACCTACTGACCACAGGCGCTTGCCCCGCGGCTCTCGAGGACGGTGACGCCCGCGCTGCGATCTACGGGCACGACGTGGCGGACCTCGACGGGGAGCAGCAAGCCCGCGCCCCACTTGACGTCTCGTCCGTCATGCAACCTGTGACTGCCAGTGAGACATCTCAAAACCCATGGGTTGCGAGAACGAGGGTGATCCCCACGAGTACGTGTTTCCGCACCACCTCCCGCTAGTCGTCGTGAACACACCGCCGGACCGTGTCCGCCCTAGGCCAGCTCGAGGGAGAGTATGGGGCGGTGAGCACCCATTTCGACAAAACGTTCCGGGCCGATCCGCGGTTTGCGCGCAAACGAGTCGCAGGTCACACCTGGTTCGGGATCGCGCTCATCCTGGCGGGCTTCGTCTGCATCGTGTTCACTGCGCAGAACTTCATCCCTCTCGCCGAGTGGGCCCGCGAGGGAGGCGAGGACTCGGCACTGGTTCGCAATCGCATGGCGGGCATCACGCCGCTTGTCATGATCGCGATCGAACTCGTTGGCATCGCTTGGGGGGTGTACCTCCTCATCGTCGGCGCTCGCCCGTGGCATGTCGCTGCGACCGGGACCCGGCTGCGCAAGCGCTACTACGGCTTCCATCTCAGCGATCAGACCTTCTTTCACGAGGCGCACCGGCGATTCGCGACCGGTGATCCGTCAGTGTTCGCGCCCTTTCCTCACCAAGTAGATGGCGGGCAGACGGTCGTGATGATCTGGACAGCCGACGCCGACCAGACCGCGTTCGTCGGCATCTCCTGGGACCAGAATCGGCGACGCACGCACAATCTGCCACTCATCTCGCACACTGGCCCGCGCTATCAGGCACTCGACGCCGCGCTCCGGAACAAGCTGTACAAGCCGCTGCCCGACGAGCACAATCCACTGCTGCGCCCCGGCACTCGACCAGCAGACTGAGCGAGCCGATCAGCCGCCGAACGAGTCCAGCGGTGTCCGCTGCCCTTCTCGAAACTCGTCTAGGGCCCGCTCGAAGGAGTACGACGAGGACCGGTAGAGCACGGATCCATCGTGCGCGACGAGGATCATGCCGCCGCCGCGAATCGATCGGAACACCGCGACTCCCCCATCGAACGGGGCCGCGGACACGGGATCATCAAAGACCTTCCCCCGCTTCTCGTTGAGGGAGCAGAAGAGACGAAATCCCGAGTCCGCGAGTCGGCGGTCCGATGCCGAGAGCCGTCCCCAATCGACCGAGGGTGGCACGGCATCCCCACGGCTGACGGGAACGAGGATGGGCGATAGGGCCGGTGATCCCGCCGCGTCGAGGTACGACTCGCGGATCTCCTGCGGCGTCGAGCGCAGCAGGTGGGTGAAGTCGCGGGCATCCCGTGCTGCGGTGATTCCAGCATCGGCGATCTCGATGCCCCGTTCGGAGCCGTCTGTCCCGCGCACGGACACCCACCCGGGTGCGACGGGCTCAAACCGCAGGCCTTCCGCGATCTCGACGGGAGGAGCGGGCTCGACGAGGAGGGGGAGCCTGAGCTGGGGAGCGTGCCGGGCAGCCGGACCGAACTGCAGCAGCAGATAGCGCTCAACGTCTTCGGCGCCGCGAGCTCGCATCCTCGTGTCATGTAGGCCACGGGAGTACCGGCGGACGCACCACCATCCGTCAGCGTCCGAGACTTCATAGCCGGTCTCGAAGTCACCGACGAGCACCGTGTCGCCACGTGCGGTCACCTCGGCGCCGCCGAGCGCGACGAACTCCCGGAAGGCCGTCGAGAACAGCCACTCGGGCGACCACGACAGAACGACGGGCGGGTTCACCTGGGGTTGACCGACGTCGAAGACGGGAGATCCGTGTGGGTCCAGCAGTGCTCGTCGAAGGGTCCCGAGGGGCACGGCCATGAGGTGACTGAACGTTCGGGGCTCCCAGGGAACCCCGCGAAGGAAGATCACTGTTCGGCTCGGATCGGCCACGCTCCAGAGACGAACGTTTCCCTTGCCGTCGGTCGCCGACTCGGTGCCAGCGGCGAGCGCTGGCTGAGTGCTTGTCGCCAGCAGCCCGAATCCACGCGTCCCCCGGACTGATGCGTTGCCGATGAGGAAGGTCAGGTAGCGCTCGACGTCCTCGAGCCGTGACGCCTGAAACTCCGTGACATAGCTTCCCGATCGCGACGCTCCGGCCACCAGATAGCCGGCATCGCTTGATCGGACTCGGTGGCGCTCCTCGCCACCCCTGCTCCACACTTCGACGTCCTCATCGTCGCTGCCGACCGCGTACCCAGCCAGCCCGATGAACTCGGCGAACATCGACGAGGGACCGAGTGCGTTGAGAAGCGTCACGCAAGCGACGGTAGCGTGCCCGGGCCGAGGGAACCCTGCCGGGTCTACCCGACCCCACCGTGCCTCGAGTGCCTGCAGTCGAGGCTCATCGCTGGGGTTTACTCGGCCGCGTGAAGCAATGTGGTCGATGCAGCTCCTTGTAGGCGGTGCATCTGTCTCAGAACCTCCTTCGTCTCGAAACCCATCTGTTTCGCGAACCTGAGGACGGGGGGCTAGTCGGTCTGTGTGTGGGTTGCTGGATGGCGGCGAACACCGCGGGCCTCTACGTACTGGAGTCGACTCATCATTGCCACTTAGCGCTTGTATCAGTATTGATAATGATACTGTTTGAACATGGTCTCCTCGTCTGCGCTCTTCCATCCCATCCGGCTTCGTATCGTCCAGTCGTTGTTAGCGGGTGACGAGCTGACGCCTCACGAACTGCATGGGCGGTTGAGCGATGTCCCGATCGCTACCCTGTATCGCCATATCAAGCACCTGCTCGAGCACGAGCTCATCGAGGTCGCGGACGAACGTCGTGCGCGCGGTGCGAGTGAGCGTTCGTACCGCGTTAGTGCGAGTCTGGCGAACCCAAGTTCGGATGAGTTGCGGTCGCTGTCGTCTGAGGAGCTGATGACGGTGTTCACCGTCTTCGTCTCTGGGGTCATTCGTGATTTCGATACGTACGTGGAGGGTGAGGCGCGGGATCTCATCGACGATCGGGTGAGCTTCGCGCAGGCGGATTTCTGGGCGACTGATGAGGAAGTGGATGCGTTTTTCGCATCGGTCATGGAAGCGCTTGGGAAGGTTTTGGAGAATGAACCGGGTGAGGGTCGTCGCCGTCGCGCGCTGACGACGATCACGCTGCCCCGCCCCGAGATCGATGGTGTCTGATGTCGACAATCGGGCGGTTCACCGCAATTGCGGACGGGCTCGTGGTTGGGTACGGCACCACTCCGGTGCTCGACCCCGTGGACGTCCGTATCGGGGTCGGTGTGACGGCGCTTCTTGGGCGAAACGGCGGAGGGAAAACCACGCTGATGCGCACGATCTGCGGCATCATTCCCGCCCTTTCCGGCACAATCTCCGTGCTGGGCGAAATCGTCGCAGACGGGGCCGCCGTACGGACGCGAGTGGGGTATCTCGGCCACGAGCTCGCGGTGGCTCACGCTCTGACCGTGCAGCAGAATCTCATGTTCTGGCGTGACATCTCACGTGCATCGGCACGTGCCAGGATGCGCGGGATTGATGAGATTGTGGCTCAGTTCGAGTTGAGGCCGATCTTGCATCGGCGGGTGGCGTCCCTGAGCCGCGGACAGTGTCAGCGTGTCGAGCTTGCGCGTATGAGCATGAGCGATCCAGAGTTCGTGGTGCTCGACGAACCGCTGACCGGGCTCGATCCTCTATTCGCTTCCCAGGTCCGCTCACTTCTTCGTTCTTGGGGAGAGACGCGAACTGTGCTGTACTCCACGCACAGCGTGCCCGAGGCGTTGGCGCTCGCCGATCGATTCCTGGTCGTGCGAGGTCGTTCGGTCGTGGAGCTCGGCGGTGATGGATTCGCTGTCAGCGAGCAGACCATCCTGCGGCATCTGCAGGTTGCCGCGTGACGGGGCGAAGGGTGCGTCGCTCGCTCGCGATCCGCGCGTTCACTCAGCGGGCCTGGATACATCAGGGAGCCGCGCTGCTCTTGTTCTCGATCGGTATCGGGGCTGGGGTGGGTTTTCTAACGTGCCTAGTTGGGCCGGGAGCGAATGCGTTGTCCGGGGCGGACGGCTTGATACCTGCTGGAGTGGCCGAGTTGGCGACGGTGCGAGATTCCGCGGGGGCAGTTCTTCCCGTGGCTTCCTTCGTGTTCTCGCTGACGCCCATTCTCCTGGGCTCCCTTGTCTCGATCATCGCGACGTTGACGTTGCCCGGTGTCGTCGCAGACGACGTGCAGGGCGGTGGGATCGAAGTGTTGCTGGCAGGGCCCTTGCCGCGTCGGGACCTGTTCCTGTCGTACCTCGCTGCCGGCTGCGTCCTTGCTGCCGTGTCGTGGCTCGCAGCGACGCTCGCATTCGCGGCGACGACCGCCGCTTCGCTGATTGTCACCTCGACGGTGGTGGATGTGACGCTCCCCTTCGTGCTTGCGCTCATTGTCCTCCCGCTCTCGTTGGGATTATGGTCTTCAGCCGTCACCCTGTTCGGCGCTCTCTTCCACCCGCGCAGTCTCGAATCGCGGGCTGGAATGAATGGTGGCCCGATACGACTTCTTGCGATCGCCCCCTCCCTGCTTGGCCTCCCTGCCATAGTGCTTCTCCCGGATCTGGCCCTCCCCGCCCTCGGGGCGATGTTCCTCGGCGCCCTGGCAGCCAGCTTGCTCACGGTTCACCTCATAGCGCGCGGCTTTCGAAGTACCCGCATCCTCGGCAGCTGACCACGTCTCCCCAGAATGGACACCCCATGAATCTCGACTTCGACCTGGTCGTCCCGCTCCTCCCGCTTCTTGTCCTCTTGATCCTGCTTCTTGGCTGGTGTCTCGTCGATCTGATTCGGCGCCCCGAGGTGCGATATCTGCCCAAACTGGTTTGGGCGCTGATCGCGATCGTCGTGATCCCGTTTGGCGCCATTGCCTACTTCATTCTCGGCCGTACTTCGGAAGCCCCTCTGAGTGACGAGGACCTCCGGTGAACACCAACAACGTCGCGCTCCAGGTCGATCGCATCACGCGCATCTTCTCCAACGGCACGGGGATCCGCGGCCTCACGTTCCAGGCGAACAGTCAGGGTGTCACCGCCGTCATAGGTCCGAACGGGGCTGGCAAAACTGTCCTTTTCACCATCATCGCGGGGCTCGCCTCCCCCGATTCCGGACAAGTCGTGTCGCCACCCGGGACGCGAACGGCGTACTGCCCCGATGTCCCCGAGTTCGAGTCGTGGCTCACGGCCCGCGAAGTGGTCGAAAACTCCGCGTTGATGTCCGGTGCACGCAGCAGCATCGCGCCGCGGGAAGCCCTGCGGCTCTGCGGGTTGAAGAAGGTTGAGGCACGCCGTGTCGCGGACTTCTCTCGAGGGATGCTCCAGCGCCTCGGTCTGGCGTCTGCACTGGTGCTGGATCCTGACGTGCTCATCCTCGACGAACCCAACAGCGCGCTCGACCCCATCGGCCGCGCGGACATCCGAGCTGTGCTTGAGGAGCAACGAAAGCACCGGTGCATACTCCTCTCCAGCCACCTACTCAGCGAAGTGGAACACCTCGCTGACCAAGTGGTAGTCCTGAACGAGGGGCGCCTGGTCTCGTCCGGAACGACGGCGCAGCTGCTCACACGCGCCGCCAGTCCCACCTGGAACATCCGGCTGACCTCAGCGCTCACCACAGAGCAAACGCGCACATCGGAAGAGGCACTCCGCTCACGATTCCCGACGGCGCACATCCGGTTCCTCACCGACGCGATCTGTCGGGTGCAGTTCCCGAGCTTCGTACAAGCGGACACCGAGCTCCCTCGACTGATCGCCGAGCTGCCCGCGCCACTCTTCGAGGTTTCACTCCAGGATCGAGATCTGGACGCCGCATTCGCTCGGATCATCGGAGGTACCCGCTCATGAGACAGACCGTTCTTGCCTCCGCAAACACTGAGATCCGCCGCCTCACGCGGTCGGGGCTCCTGCTGGGTCTGATCGTCGCGTTCATGTTCTTCGGCCTGTCGGCACCAGTGCTCGCAACCCATATGCAGGAGATCTTCAGCGCAGCTGCCAATACCGAACAGATCAGCATGACCGCTTCAGCAGCCACCCCAGCCGACGGGATCGCGCTCTACAACCAGAGTGCCATGCAACTCGGCCTCATCCTGTCCGTTGCCACCGCGATCACGTCGCTGACGTGGGACACGAGACCCGGCTCGTCAATCTTCTACCGCACTCGCGTACGAACGCTCTCATACCTGACCGTGCCCCGCCTTGGGGTCGACGGGCTCGCGGCGGTGGCGAGCTACACCCTTGGCCTCGCGTGTGCTGGCATCGTCACCACTGCGGTCATCGGGCCGCTGTCCCCGACGCTCATCGCAACAGTCTGGGTTTCCTCATCGTTGTATCTCGCGATGGCCATGAGCATCGGCTATCTGCTCATGACCGTCTTCCGCCGAACCGCGGCAACTCTCGCAGTGTCCGTGGTTCTGCTCCTCGCGCTGCCCCTCCTCAACCAAGTGGGCGCAACAGCAAGCTGGACGCCCACGGCCCTTCTCGCGCAGACAGAACTCACTACGCCGCCCCTGCTCATTACAGGAACCGTGATCATTGGTTGCGTACTGGTGGCAGAGAGGATCGCAAGACAACAGACGCTCCGTCGCGATGCCTAAACACCCTTCGAAGGAGGACGCCCTAATCTCCTTGGGCGGGAAGCGGCTATCCGCGTGTCAACAACTATTGGCAGTCCGAGACACGGTGGCCGCCAGTTGATGCCGAGCTGTCCCCGAGGAACTCTTGTCTGCGAGATCGGCACCGGGGGCGGTTCCGGCAGCCGGCATGTCTCAAAACCTTCTTGTCGCAAAACCCATGGGTTTCGCGAAACAGGGTGCTGGCGAGTTCTCTCCGTCATAATGTTGCGATGGTGAGCAGGGGACTGAAGAAGCGCATTCTGCGCCTGGCCTCCAGCTCGCCAGCGCAAGGAGATGCGGGCTTGCCGGCCTGGCCCTACGACGTCGACTTCGTGCTGAACGAAGGCCGGTCGAGGACCACCTCAGTCGGCACGGCCGCCTTGCGCGAGTGATTGCCTAGTCGGAGCATCACGGCGATGTCCTCGTAGACTCCCACCGACCGAGAACATTGTGCGACGGAGGCGCGTGTGCTGCCTGACCGACGTTTTCGTGGTCCAGCGCTGACCTGGATCGAGAATGGGTGCGGCTCTTGCCGTGCCCGGTGGGAGCGTCGCGATGCGCGTGAGCCACGCGAACTCGGCTCGGTTCCCATCCAGATGTCGGAGCACTTCCGCTGCGGATGCCAGGAGTCGAGTCTCCTCTATTCGTGCAGCAGCTGAGCCCGTATGATCACGCCTCGTGAAGAGCCTGAACGTTCCGATGATCGTCGATTCCAGCTCGTGGTGGGACAAGGCCGTCGAAGTGCCCAACATCGATCACGAACCTGCCGGACACGCGACCTGGCTGTGGGACCATCCATCGGTCTTCGACACCGACCACGACGAGACACTCCTGTTCGTGGAGACCGGACGCGGGGTTACCCGGTGCGGGACGGCTGACGACTTCAGTCAGGACGTCCTGTTCGAGAACGTGCCCATGGGATACACCAGCCTGACGCTGCTCGAGAAGCGCGCGGTCGTCATGGGTGGTCGTGTCTCGCGCCTGTGGCCTGGTGAACGTCGAACGCAGGGATACGTCGCGAGCACGGTGGATGCGGCGGGGCGGCCTCTCGGGGCGGGTCACGATTCGATCCTCTGGCAGAGCATTCACCGCGCGCTGCGATGGTCGGCGATCGTCCCGGACCGCCCGTTCACCGTCGGCGCCGTGCTCAGCTCACAGGCCTGGCACTGATCGCCGTCGGCTCAGATTGGCGGCGCCCGCATCCGACTGCCGGTCAACCGGATTGGTGAACCCGTTCGACTTGTCTCAGCTTCTTAGCCTGCGACCCACGGAGCCGTGAGGCCCGCACGGAGGGCACGATCAAGGTCGTCGAACTGACGACCGCGCAGCACGATGAGGGGCGCGTTGCAGGTGGCCTTCCGCCTGCTCCCCCAGGTCATTCCGACGAACGCGAGCTGGTCGGCGTCGGCGGTCCAGATGAAGACGACGCCGTCACCTCCGCGGGTCTGCTCCGACAGCGGCACATACCGGGTCGGATCACCGGAGGCGAACGCCGCGTGGAGCCGCTCGAACGCGTCCGGGCTGAGCGCGTGGTACCCCTCGAAACGCTTCCGGAGTGGCGTGCCGGTCTGCTCGCGAACCCACACTCGCGTCCAGGACCCAGTGATCGCCCCGACAGCGAACACTCCGAAGGTCACGGCGAGGATGATGATCGCAATGGGAAGAATCCCCAGCCCCCGCATCGCCTGATATCGCGGGCGCGACGCTTCCTCAGCGCTCTCCTTCGAGTACTCCATCAACCCGGCGAAGTTCACCACCGCGAACACCACCGCTGCCATGCACAGCAGGAGCGCACCCGTCGCCACGATCGTGCGTGGCAGGGAACGCCGAGAGACGAAGCCAGGAGTCCGCGAAAACGTCGCGTCGTAGAGAGCCACACCCCAGCATCCCAGGTCTGCGAGCCTGCTGCCTGAGCGCGCCGGCGGGCGCTGGTGGCATGCGGAATCTGCTTCCGCGCATTCTGCGGGGCGGTTCGGGATGCGCGACGCGACCAGCCGCAGTTCAACCCCTGGTTGGCATCCGCTCGAACCCGTCGTCCGTAGCGTCGAGGGCACAACGCATCCGCTGGGAGAAGGAGCACGACGCCATGACGATCGAAGTCGAGGGCCTGACCAAGCAGTATGGGGACAAGCATGCGGTGCGGGATGTGAGCTTCACTGTCCAACCGGGCAAAGTCACGGGGTTCCTGGGCCCGAACGGAGCCGGCAAGTCCACGACGATGCGCTCCGTCGTCGGGCTCGACCGCCCCACCTCCGGGCGCGCGCTCATCGATGGCAGCGAGTACCGAGCATTCGCGGCGCCGCTGCGCGAGGTCGGTGCCCTGCTCGACGCGAAGGCGGCGCGCAGGTCCCGCACAGCGCTGAACTACCTCACCTCGATCGCGGCGACGCACCGGATTCCGCGCTCGCGCGTCACTGAGGTGCTCGAAGCCACGGGCCTCAGCTCGGTCGCCCGGAAGAAGGTCGGCGGGTTCTCCCTCGGCATGGGTCAGCGCCTGGGCATCGCCGCAGCGCTCCTCGGCGACCCTGGCACGCTCATCCTCGACGAGCCCGTCAACGGCCTCGACCCCGAGGGCGTGACCTGGGTGCGCGAACTGCTGGCTCGGCTGGCATCCGAGGGGCGAACGGTCTTCCTCTCCTCGCACCTGCTGAGCGAGCTCGCGCTCATCGCTGACCACGTGATCATCATCGGCCGCGGTGAGATCATCGCCGATTCACCACTCAGCTCGCTCACCGATCAAGGGGGCAGCCGCGTCCGCGTGCGAACGCCGGACGCCCGAACCCTCACCCATCGACTCACGACCACGGGGGTGACGGTCGCATCGAACGAACCCGGCCTGTTGGAGGTCGAAGGCCTCACCGCCGAGCAGATCGCCCGCGCCGCCCACGAGGCGGGAGTGCTGCTCACCGAGTTGACGCCGCTGCGCCAGACCCTCGAAGAGGCCTACAACCACCTCACCCGCGACTCCGTCGAGTACGCCTCGGCCTGATCCCGCTTCCCCCACGAAAGGACCCTCATGAGCACCACCACCGACACCACCCGCGCCCGCACCGTGCGCCAGGTCCGCGTGCGCAAGGTCAGCTTGGGTGGCGCTGTCGTCTCCGAATGGATCAAGTTCCGGGGACTGGCGTCGAACCACGCCCTCGCAGGACTCACGGCCCTGCTCCTGGTCGCCAACGGGGTCGCGATGCCCTGGGCTTACGTCTTCCGCGACCGTGGCTCACCCCAGGCTGACTACGACGCCTACCCCGAGATGATCGTCGACAAGACCGGCTACGTCGGCATCATCCTCGCTGTGCTCGCGGTGCTGATGATCACGAACGAGTACCGCTCCGGGCAGATCAGCACCACGCTGCTCTCGGTTCCGCGACGGACGCCGGTGCTCGTCGCGAAGGGCGCCATCGTCGCGGGCATCGCCTTCGTGATCGGAGCAGCCAGCTCGGCAATCGGGTTCGCGGTCGCCCCGACGGTCCTCGCCGGTGGCGGGTACAGCTACGTCCTGGACACCCCAGACCTGCTCCGCCTCGTCGCCGGCTCGGGGCTGTACCTCGCCGCCATCAGCATCATCGGTCTTGCGATCGGTGCGATCATCCGCAACGTCATCGCCGCGGTGCTCGCGACGATCACGTTCCTCCTCATCGTGCCCGTGATCCCGCAGATGTTCACCGAGTTCGGCACTGAGATCACCCGCTTCTTCCCCATCCAAGCAGGCTCGCTGCTGCTCGCCCCCGTCGGCACGGACCCGATGGGCCCGTGGACTGGCTACGTCGTTCTGCTGACCTGGGCACTGGCGCTCTTCGCGGTCGCGACCATCCTGCTCAAGCGCCGCGACGCCTGAGCACTGGACTGAACAGGCAGCAGGGGACAATGTGAGAACAGTTCAGGATGGAGGTCAGAGCATGGGTGCTCGCGCTTCGGTCCCGGCAGTGGATGCGGCGGACGTCGACCGCGTGCTCGGCACGCGGCTACCGCGCTGGCTTGCCGCCCATCCGAGGACGGTGGATGCGCTCATCGCCCTCATCTGCCTGTCAGCTCAAGCACTCGTGCTCATCCTCCCCGGTGAGCAACCGCTGTGGCCTGGCCTGCTTCTCGCGATCCTCTCGTGTGGGCTGCTGCTGTGGCGGCGGGTGTCTCCGCGAGCGGTCCTCATCGCAGTCGTGCTGGTGGGCGTGGCTGGCACGCTTCTGCCTGCCCCGGTTGCCCTGCTGGGCCTGCCCGTCGCCGTCGTGCTCTCCACGCTGGCCTCCGCGACGCCGACTGCGACTGCGCTCGTGGGGTACGCCATCGTCGTGGGTCTGCCCGCGCTCGGGGCGCTTCTGCTGTACGCGACGACGGGTGTGACCCATGCGCCGTCGCTGCTGGACCCCCTGGCGCTGCTCGCTCTCGCTCTCGGCATCGCCGCTCGCGGCACCGCGCGCCGCCGAGAAGCCCTCACGGAATTGATGAACGAACGGCTCAGCACGGCGCGTGGCGTGGAACGGCAGCGCATCTCCGCGGAGATGCACGACATCGTCGCCCACTCGCTCTCGACGATGATCGCCCTCGCCGATGGCGCATCCAACGGCTGGCAGAAGCACCCGGAGCGGTCAGCGCTGGCACTCGACAGGCTCGGCGAGGTCGGGCGAAGCGCACTCGCCGACATGAACAGGATCCTGCACGTGCTCCGCGACGACGACGCGGTGCTGGACGAGCGCCTGCACCGCTCGGGCCACAACGTCCCGGAGCTGGAGGAACTGGTCGAGGTCTTCCGAGATGCGGGTCTGCCCGTCACACTCACCCGCTCTGGCGAGGCGATGCCCGCGAATCCCGCACTATCGACGACGGTGTATCGCATCGTTCAGGAGTCGCTCACCAACGCGCTGCGCTACGCCGCAGGGGCCACTCGAATCGAGGTCAGCATCGACGTGGCTGGGGGCACTGTCATGGTGCAGGTCGCTGACGACGGACGCGCCGATCCCCGCGGGGGCCGAGTCCCGAGCCAGGGCAGTGGCCGGGGGCTGCTCGGTGTCGCCGAGCGTGCCGCGGCGTTCGGCGGCGGCAGCTCGGCTGGCCCACGACCGGGCGGCGGCTGGGTGACGACAGCCACTCTGCGGACCGACGGAGACGCACGCGCATGACCGAGATCAGTTCGCCGAAGATCAGAGCCCTCCTCGTCGACGACCAGGAGCTCGTTCGGATGGGCACGGCGCTGACCCTGGACTCGGCCGACGACATCGAGGTCGTCGGCGAAGCGGCCACGGGCGAGGAGGCGATCCGCCGCACCCGCGAGCTCAAGCCCGATGTCGTGTTGATGGATGTGCGGATGCCCGGCATCGGCGGCGTGGAGGCGACCAGGATCATCACCACCGCTCACCCGAGCACGCGGGTGATCGTGCTCACCACCTTCGACATCGACGAGTACGCCTTCGGCGGTCTCGACGCCGGTGCAAGCGCCTTCCTCCTCAAGAGCACACCGCCGGATCGGCTCCGGGAGGCCGTGAGGACGGTTCATTCGGGCGAAGCCGTGGTCGAGCCCCGGATCACGAAGCAGCTGATAGACCACTACACCTCCAGAGGGTCGCATCTGCACCCTGAGAGCCCTGCGAGCCCCGTGGACGACGACCCGAGCCATCCGCTCGACCCGCTCAGCCCGCGCGAGCTCGAGGTGTTCGCGTGCGTGGTCGCCGGACTCTCCAACGGTGAGATCTGCGAGACGCTCCACCTCTCCCCCGCCACGGTGAAGACGCACGTGAACCGCATCTTCGCCAAGCTGCACGTCCGCGACCGAGTTCATGCGGTCATCCTCGGGCACGAGCTGAAAAGGCGACGGTAGGGGCGGGGGCAGCACGGACGGCTAGCGAGGAACGATCGCCCCCGGTGGTATCGCCGGGTTGGGCTTTGCGTGTCCCAGAGCGACGCGTGCCGATGCGGTGCGGTGCGGTGCGCATCCATCTCAGTTAAGAAACGCGTGTACACTAACTCCATGGCCCGCCCGCGTCGACTCGAAGATGAACAGCTGCTGGCTCGGATCGTCGAGGCTCTGGAGCAGCGCACCGACTTCAGTCCGTGGTCGCTTGCGGATGTTGCCCCGGCGGCCGGTATCGGCGCCTCGGGCTTGGTCAAGCGCTTCGGCTCGAAGGCGGGGCTCGTCCAGGCGCTCACCCGGCGGTGGGTCGAGCTCATCCCACAGGGACCTCCGCCCGCCGGAGTGGACCCTGGCGACGCGCTCCGCGAGTACGTGGGGCGCGAATTCGGCGCTGGCTCGGCGGCAGGCGCCCTGTACGCCCTGTCGGAGATCATCGGGGAACTTCGAGACCCGATGCTCAGCGCGCTGCTGGCTGAGGGCTGGGAGAGACAAGCCACCCGACTCGCTGAACTCCTCGAGGCGATGGACCTTCCGCGCCTCGCCGACGCGCGGGCCGGAGGCGCGGTGCTGCTCGATGCCCTCCACGGGTCCCTGCTGCGCACTGCAGTGAACCGCGACCCCGTTTCTTCCCTGATGACCCTCGATCGATTTCTGGAGATGTGGAAATGAACTCTCGTACCTGGCGCGGCCGCGTCTTCATCGGCGTGAGCGCAGACGGCAAGATCGCGCGGGAGGACGGCACACTCGAGTGGCTGACCGACCCGTCGCCCCGACCGCACGCGGTGAGTGGGAACAGCGACCGCCCCGCACTCGTCTGGGAGACGTTCTCCCCGACCATCGACACGATCGTCATGGGGCGTGCAACGTACGAGTCGGTGCTGGGCTTCGACGGGTGGCCGTTCGACGGGAAGCGGGTGATCGTGCTCACCTCGCGAACAGCGGTCGAGGATGCGCGCGTGACGAGGGCCGAGTCCGTCGACGAGGCGACCCGCCTCCTCGAGGAAGGCGGAGCGGCGGAGGTGTACATCGACGGTGGCCGCACCATCCAGTCGTTCCTTCGCGCAGGCCTCGTCGACGAGATCACCCTGTCGGTCGCCCCCATCATTCTCGGCTCTGGACGATCACTCTTCGGTGCCCTCGACGCCGACGTACTGCTCACGGTCCGGGGCAGTCATGCCACCGAGGATGGCCTCGTCCGAACCACGTACGACGTGACGACCCGGTGAGATGGATCGCGTGAGTTCGCGTCGAGCGGTCGAGCACCAGGAACGCTAGCGCCAGAAGGCAGCGCCCGCCGTGGTTGCGTACTGGTCGTGACCCTGCAGCCCCGAGAATGCCGCGGCTCCGCTGATCCCCGCTGCGAAACCGAGCTGCGCGGGGACGACGGGAGCGGTGCAGTCGATGAGTGGCAGGAATTTCTCCGGCGTCGAGGAGATGCCGCCCCCGATGACGATGAGATCCGGGGACATCAAGCGCTCGAGCGCGTCGAGGTAGATCTGGAGGTTGCCTGCCCACGCGACCCAGGACAGCCCGAGTCGTTCCCGTGCCACGGAGGAAGCTTTGGACTCCCAGTCGATTCCGTTGATCTCCAGGTGGCCGAGTTCGCTGTTCGGGATGAGAGTTCCGTTGTGAATGAGGGCGGTGCCGATGCCTGTGCCGAGCGTGACGAGAATCACGAGACCGCCTTCCCCCTTGGCGGCGCCGTAGCGCGTCTCTGCGTAGCCTGCCGCGTCGGCGTCGTTCATCGCGACAGCGGTTCGGTTGAGTTCGTTGGAGAGATGGGTAGTCGCGTCGAAGCCGATCCAGCCGGGATCCATGTTCGCCGCGCTGAGTGTCACGCCCTTGCTGACGACGGACGGCAGACACACGCCGATCTGCTGGTGTTCGCCGGCAGGGTCGAGAAGCTGGACACAACCGGCGATGGTGTCGACGACGTGGACAGGTGCACCACCTCGGGGCGTTGGCGCGTGCACTGCCTCTCCGACGAGCTTTCCGGTGCGGAGATCGACGAGCCCGGCTTTGATGGTCGTGCCGCCGACATCGACGCCGATGGTCGCATGTGGATTCATGCCCTTGAGTCCTCCGTGATTCCTTCGTCGAGCGTGGGGACCGTGCCCGACATACCGGCACTGGTCTCGACAACTTCGGTTTCGAGGTCTTCGATTCGCTGCCCTCGTGTCCGGGTACTCAGCTCGCGTGCGGGCAGGAGCGCGATGGCGATGATGGTGACGATGGCCAGAGGGGCCGAGTAGAGGAATGCGTCCGCGACACCGCGCGCGTAGGCCTCTTCGACGATTCCGCGGAGGGGCTGACCGAGTGTCTGCAGGTCGGCGATCTTGGTGAGGTCGACGGTCCCAGCGTCGATACCGGCTGTCTGGAGCTCCGTCGCGTTGCTCTGGACGACGGATTGGGCTCGGATGCTGAGGATCGCGCCGAGGAGCGTGACGCCGATAGTTCCGCCAAGGCTTCTGAAGAATGCGACTCCGGCGCTCGCGACGCCGACTTGGCGTGGGTCGACGTTGATCTCTGCCATGAGGACAAGGTTCTGCATGACGCAGCCGATTCCGATGCCGACGAGTGCCATAGCCACCCACAGGTAAGGCATCGGAGTGGACACGGTCAGCATGCCGAGCATGGTCACGCCGACTGCGAGTGAGCTCGCGCCGACGATCATCCAGGGTTTCCACTTCCCGGTTCGGCTGATGAGGGCGCCTGCCACAGTGGAGGCGATCGTCACTGCGATGAGCTGCGGCAAGGCGATCAACCCGGATTCCGTGGTGGATGCGCCTCGCGAGAGCTGGAGGTACTGGCTCACGAACACGGCCGTGCCGTAGGTTGCGACACCGACGGACAGACTCGCGAGCACCGTCAGCACGAACCCACGATTCCGGAAGAGGGAGAGCGGGATGATGGGCTCTTTTGCGCGTGCTTCGACGATCACGGCGAGAATCAGCAGGATGACCGAACCGCACCCGAGCACCAACGATGTCACGGAGAGCCAGGGGAACCAGTTCCCTGCCTGAGAGACCCAGATGAGAAGACCTGAGACGCCGGCCGAGATGAGGAGCGCACCCGCGTAGTCGATGTGGACTCGCGTGTTGCGTCGGGGCACGCGGAGGGTGATGGAGACAACGACGAGGGAGATCACGGCCACCGGGATGGCGCTGTAGAAGTTCCAGCGCCATCCCAGTGCGTCCGTGAGGAACCCGCCCAGGAGCGGACCGCCGATGGTGCCGACCGCCATCACGGCACCGAAGAGACCCATGTACTTGCCGCGGTCCCGCGGGCTGATGATGTCGGCGAGCACGATCTGCACGAGCGTGAGGAGACCGCCGGCGCCGACGCCTTGCACTGCGCGTCCGGCAATCAGCATCTCGGGCCCTGTCGCGAGCCCGCACACCACGGAGCCGACCAGGAAGATCGTCAGCGCGGCGTTGATCAGCGCTCGTCTCCCAACCATGTCCGAGAGCTTTCCCCAGATCGGGGTCGTCACGGTGATGGTGAGGAGCGCGGCGGTCACGGTCCACGTGAGTGTGGCTTGTGTGCCGCCGAGGTCGCTGATGATGCGCGGCAGGGAGGTGGAGATGATCGAGCTGGAGAGCATCGCTACCAGCAGGCCCAGCATGAGACCGGTCAGAGTTGGGCCGACGCGGACGGGGCGTTGGGTGGAGGTTTCGTCAAGCGTTGACACGACTCAGCGGTCCTTTCAGGGGCTGCAGGTTTGGCAGTACTGGCGGCGGCGGGGACAGTCAGAAGTTGCGGTTGCCCTTTTGTGCGCTTTCGACTCGGCTGGCGTTGAGGCGCTGCAGCAGGTCCGTGAGCTGCGCCTTGGGCAGGTAGCGTCCCGCGCTCAGGGTTCGCAGTCGTCCGATGGGGATGCGCATGCCCGACTTGTTCGCGTCGATACCGAGTTCCTGCGACGCGACACTCTGCGTGTTTCCATTTCGGCCCATGATGTCGGCGATTGCCGCCGCGCCGATGGGGTCGCGGAGGAGCTCAGCGACGGTCGATTCCTCGGTAAACGGACGCCGCACCGCGTCGCCGTCGAGCCGCACAGTGCCGGATCGACGGATGTCTCGGCTGGATGCGGCGGCGTGGATGCCGTACTCGCCGCCTTCGACCACCCAGCGGTGGAGACCAATGTCCCAATAGGCGAGATCCTGGCGCGGGATCGTGATGGTCACATGCGCGGTCTCCCCCGCCTTGATGCCGACGCTCCGGTATCCGCGAAGCTCCATCGGTGGCCGCTGAACACCGCCCTCCTTCGACACGTAGAGCTGGATGACCTCCCGGCCGTCAACTGAACCGGTGTTGCGCACTGCCACCTCGACGCGGATGCCGTCGGGTGTGGCGACGAGCTGCAGGTCTGCGTACTCGAACTGCGTGTAGGAAAGGCCGTGCCCGAAGGGGAAGGCGACCTCACGACGGAGGTGGTCGTACCCGCGGTACCCGACGAAGATGCCCTCGCCGTAGCGAACGTGCAGCTGGTCGCCCGGGTAGGTCAGGTACGACGGCGCGTCTTCCAGGCGAACGGGAGCGGTCTCCGCGAGCCTGCCGGATGGGTTCACGCGTCCGAGGAGCACGTCGGCGATCGCTCCACCGCCCGCCTGCCCCAGGATCGTTGCATCCAGCACGGCTGGCACCGACTCGGCGATCTCAGCGAGCGCGATGACACCCCCGTGAATGAGCACAGCTACGGTCTTCGGCTGAGCTGCAGCAACAGCGCGGAGCAGCTGGATCTGTTCCGCGGGCACATTGATGTGGGTTCGGTCAGTTCCCTCCGCCTCGTCTGCTGCGGTCAGACCGAGGAAGACCACCGCTGTGTCGGCAAGCTTGGCGGCTTCAACGGCTTGCTGGCGGAGATCGGCAGCGTCCGTGCCGTCGTGGCGATAACCCTCGAAAGCTCGCAAGTCGACGTCCGGAGCGAGTGCGCGCAACTCGTCGAATGGAACGTCGGTGCGTGTCGGAATGACTCTGGAGCTGCCACCACCCTGAATCCGGGGCGAGGTCGCGAACGGTCCGACGACCGCAACCGTGCCTGTGCCTCCGAGCGGCAGCACCTGCTCGTCGTTCTTCAGCAGGACGATGGCGCGGCCGGCCACTTCGCGTGCGAGGGCGTGGTGCTCCGCCTCGTCGAAGGTCGTGTCCGGATGCGCGATGCGGGCCTGTTCCGCGCGTTCGGCGAGGTCCAGCATCCGCTGCACGCTCTGGTCTAAGACTGCTGGGTCCAGAGACCCGTCTTCTATGGCCGCGACGACCTCGGCGTCCGCCCCGAGGTCACCACCCGGCATCTGCAGGTCGGTGCCGGCGCGCAATGCGCGCACCCGGTCGCCGACGGCGCCCCAGTCGCTGACCACGGCACCGTCGAATCCCCACTCGCCGCGGAGGACTTCGGTCAGGAGCCAGTGGTTCTCGGTTGCTGGAGTGCCATTGAGCTTGTTGTAGGACGCCATCACGGTCCACGGCTTGGCTTCTCGGACCACCCGCTCGAACGTGCGCAGGTAGATCTCCCGCAGCGGGCGCTCGTCGATGTCAGAGCTGGAGCGCATCCGGTCCAGCTCTTGGTTGTTGGCCGCGAAGTGCTTCAACGACGCGCCGGCCCCGCTGCGCTGCAGTCCAGTGACCCAGGCCGATCCGATCTGTCCGCTGAGCAGCGGGTCTTCGGAGAAGTACTCGAAATTGCGTCCACAGCGGGGGTCCCGCTTGATGTTCACTCCCGGGCCGAGCAAGACGTCGGTGTCGAACGAACGGGCCTCCCGCCCCAGGGCCTCGCCGAGTCGCTCGACGAGTTCCGGGTCCCAGGTCTGCGCGACTGCGACCGCTGGAGGAAAGCACGTGGCCGGCTCACTCGGGGCGATGCCCATGTGCGGGGTGTCTCCGGCGGACTGGTGACGGACTCCGTGGGGGCCGTCTTCCATCGTGACGACTGGCACGCCAGCGGGTTCTTTCGTCACCCAGTACGCGGCACCGCTGGTGAGCGCGGCCTTGTCTTCGAGCGTCAACGCATCAACGCTGTGACGTGCTGTGGTGAGGTGTGACATGAATCTCCTTGATCGAGGCGGATGTGAGTTAGCGGGTTTTTCGCAGCATGCCGAACAGCGCGCTGGACCCTAAGAGGAGCGCGCCTCCGATGAGGAATGCTGGCCCGAAGGATCCCGTGATGGCGATGACTGCAGAGGTCAAGGCCGGCGCCACCGCTTGCCCACCGGTCGCGGCGACGTTGAGGAACCCGAGGTCTTTCGCTGCCTGGTCTCCGCTCGGCAGCACTTCCGTGCTGACGACCTGTTCGATGGAGTTGTAGATGCCACCACCGAGGCTGTTTGCTGCGCCGAACACGAAGATCGCCCACGGTGCCTGCACGAAGAAGAGGAAGACGGTCCCAAAGGCCATGAGTATCGATGCGATGACGATGAAGATCTTGCGGCGCTTGAACTTGTCCGAGATGGGACCGATCGCGGTTCCCACGAACATGGATCCGATAAGCGAGATGATGCCGAGGACGGGGAGGATCCGGGCTGCTTCTTCGGTCGAGGCGCCGAGGTAGTCGGTGACGATGTAGAGCTGGTAGCCGGTCACGACGTAGGTGCCGATGATGTTCAGAACTCGACCGCTGAACACGAGGTAATAGTCGCGGGATTCCTTGATGGGGAATGCGAAGGACGCGATGAGGGACTTGCGGCTGAACGGTTCGCGAGGCTGATCCCTGTTGGAGGGCTCGGGCGCGATCACTGCGATCAAGGGCCCGGCGAGGAACATGAGACCGGCGAAGATGAACATGCCCAGGGTCGGGTCGGTGAGGAAGCGCGGAGCTGTGATCTGACCGAGCAGCGCGATACCGAGCAGCTGGCCGAGCCCGTAGAGCGCGGACATCGTGCCGCGACGAGCGACGGGGACTCGGTCGGGCAGCATGGCCAGCAGCGGTGCGATGACTGCGTTCAGGAAGAACTGGAAGAGGCACCAGGCGAAGATCATCATCGGGATCGTCTGGGATGCGGCGACGAAGGCTAGCGAGAGGCCAGCGCCGGTCGACCCGAAGAGAATCCACGGGATGCGGCGTCCGAAGCGGGAGCGTGTGAGGTCGGAGAGAGCACCGAAGAGCACGTTCGCCACAGTCGCAACGATCACACCGCTCGTCGCGATGACGGCGACGATGGCGATTTTGGAGTCGGGCGCCATGATCTCGATGCGCGCGGGCAGCAGGATCGCATTGAAGGCCATGAAGGGGCCGAGGCAAAGCATCGATCCGACCAGGAGCGCGATGCCGATGCGTACGGGTTTCCACGGTTGCACGGGCACCGAGGTGGTGTTGTCAACAACAGTGACTTGTTCGTTCATCGTTGAACTTTCTGACTGGAGGCTGAGGTAGGTACGCTACTTGCGATATCGCAAGTAGCGGGAGCTTACGGCTCTACTAGCGTCATCGCAAGTAGGCGTGCAAGACTGCCCCCATGACTTCCACCAGAACGCGCCTCTCCGCGACCGCACGAAAGGCGCAGATCGTCAGCGAGGCGGACATTCTGATTCGAGAGCGCGGGTTCCAGGCACTGTCGATCGCTGCGGTCGCGGAAGCCTGCGGCGTCTCACGCATGGGCGTGCTTCACCACGTTGGCTCCAAAGAGAACCTGCTCATCGAGGTCCTCGAAGCGAAGGAGCGGGAGACCACGGTCGAGGTCGCGGCACTCCTCGGCGACACTGGCGAGCAGGATGCGCGTCGAGTGCTTGACGTGATGATGAACCGCAACATGCGGCACCGTGAAGTGATCCATCTCTTCACCGTGCTGGCGGCGGAGTCGATCAACCCCGAGCACCCCGCGCACGCCTACTTCGCGGAGCGGCTCCAACGAGGCGCGCGACTGCTGGCCCCCCTGTTTGTCGAGTACTCGGACGAACCAGAGCTCACCGCGCTTGAGGTCTTGTCCTTCATGGATGGGCTTCAGTTGAACTGGCTGCGCGATCCAACAATCGACATCGCGGCACGATGGGACGACTTTCTGTCGAGGTACCTCATCCCAACGCGCGAGCGTGCCCTGCCCGCGCAGAGCTGAGCCAGCGCTCCGTTCCGCCGCTGCAGCGGACGCTCGCCGCCTGGCACATTGTTTCGGGCTCAAGGAGGTTCAGGATCGGCGGGTCACACCCCGTCCGCAGCTCCCTCCCCGAACCGCTTCCGGTAGCTCGACGGGGTGCTCCCGAATGCGGCTGCGAAGTTCTGCCGCAGGGTGACGGGGCTGCCGAATCCGCAGGCCGCAGCGATCTGGTCGACGGACAGTTCGCTGGTCTCGAGGAGGGTGCGCGCCTCGTCGAGGCGGCGCGAGCGCACCCAGGCTGCCGGCGTCGACCCTGTCTCGTCGCGGAAGGCGCGCACGAAGGAGCGCTCGCTGAGGTGCGCCGCTTCGGCGAGGCGCGCCACGCTGAGCTCTTCGGCGAGGTGCTCGAGCGCGAACGCGCAGGCCACAGCGACCGCACCCCCGGACGAGTCGGCGGGCACGGGCCGCTCGATGTACTGCGCCTGCCCGCCCTCCCGGTGAGGCGCGACGACCAGGTGGCGCGCGACCCGGTTCGCGACCGCTGACCCGAGCCGCGTGCGCACGATGTGGAGGCAGGCGTCGATACCGGATGCGGTGCCTGCCGAGGTCATGACGTCGCCGTGATCGAGGTACAGCGCGGACGGCTCCACGGAGATCTCAGGGTGGCGTCGCGCGAGCTCCTCGGTGCTCTTCCAGTGCGTCACGGCGCTGCGCCCGGCCAGCAGCCCCGCGTCCGCGAGCGCGTTCGCGCCAAGGCAGAGGCCCACGATCGGCACCGCCCTCGCGTGGCGCTCCCGCAGCAGCTTCGCGAGCGCCGGGCTCGGCGCGACACCATCCTGAATCCAGGAGGGCACCACGATCAGGTCAGCATCGCGGGCGCTGTCGAGCCCCTCGATACCGCCCAGTGCGTACCCCTCTGATGTCGTCACCGAACCTGCAGCCTCGGAGAAGAAGGACGTCTGCCACGGCGCCGCCCCACTGCGCGCGACCTCGTCGAACACCAGATGCGGCACCGAGAGGTGGAACATGGAGGCCCCATCGAATGCGTAGACCGCGATCTTCACGTGCCCTCCTGCTGCTTGGCGTAAACCCATCGTAAGCGTGCATTTCTGCCAGTGGCACCCCGAGACGCGGCGGCAGAACATAGGAAGCACGGCGCGTGCCGTCACCAACGTCTGGAGCAGAAGATCATGACCTCCCCCCGCAGAGCCCTCGTCCTCGTCGACGTACAGCAGCAGTACTTCTCGGGCCCCCTCGAGATCCAGTTCCCGCCACTGGCCGAGTCCCTGCCCAACATCGCGGCCGTCATCGACTCGGCCGCCGAGTCCAGCATCCCGGTCGCGGCGGTCCAGCACACGGCCGGCGACCAGGCGCCCGTCTTCAATCCCACGACGCCTGAGTTCGCCCTGCACCCAGAGGTGGAGCAGCGTCGGCAGCCCGAGTGGAAGAGCGTCGTCAAGCAGTACGGGTCGGTGTTCGCCGACACGGACCTGCTCCCCTGGCTGCGAGAGCACGACGTCGACACGATCACCCTCGTCGGGTACATGACCAACAACTGCATCATCGCCTCGGCGGTCGAAGCGGAGGCGCA
This sequence comes from Pseudoclavibacter terrae, assembly GCF_008831075.1. GTDB lineage: Bacteria > Actinomycetota > Actinomycetes > Actinomycetales > Microbacteriaceae > Pseudoclavibacter > Pseudoclavibacter terrae. The sequence continues at coordinate 339,262 of NZ_WBJX01000004.1, forward strand.
CGGGATCGCCGTCGAGGTGCTGTCCGACGCGACCGGCGCCATCAACATCGCGAACAGCGCCGGCTTCGCCCCGGCCGAGACGGTCCACACCACACTGATGGCCTTGCTGCAGTCGAACTTCGCGGCAGTCGCGACCACCGAGGATTGGGCACAGGCGCTCGCCGACAGCCAGCCGCTCGCGAAGGACAACCTCCCTTCGTCGGCGATGTACGGCGCAGAGCTCGCCGCGCGCGGGTAGATTTCGATGGTGGATGCACCTAGGACGACCTCACGGCGGGCGGTGTTCCTCGACATCGACGGCACCCTGACGACAGACCTCGGCGAGGTGCCGGAGTCGGCGCACGCCGCCATCAAGAAGGCGCAGGCTAACGGGCATCTCGTGTTCCTCGCGACCGGGCGCAGCCCGCTGGAGATCGACCCGCGGGTCGAGGCGGTCGGCTTCGACGGCATGGTCGCGGGCGCCGGCGCGTACGTCCTCTACGAGGGGACGTGGATCGTCGACAAGCATCTCAGCGAGACGGAGGCGACCGCCCTCACGCGCGCCCTCGACGAGCTCGGCGTCGACTACAGCCTGCAGGGCAGGCACGCCATGCACACGACGGTCGGGCACCGGTCGCGGATGCGGCGCATCCTGACCCAGCTCGGGTTCACCGACTTGGAGGAGTCGGGGCTGAGGCACCACGTCATCGACTCCGGCCCACTGGAGCTCGACCGGACCGCGAAGGTCGTGTTCAGCAGCGACGACCTGACGACGTTCGACCGGGTTCAGGCTCGACTCGGCACCGAGTACGCGATCGTCGGCGGCACCATGCCCGGCCTCGGCACGGGCGGCGGCGAGATCTCCATGCTCGGGGTGCACAAGGCCGCGGCCATCGAAGCACTGCTGCCCTCGCTCGGTCTCGGCATCGAGGATGCGATCGCCGTCGGCGACAGCGGCAACGACCTCGAGATGCTGCTCGCCTGCGGTGTCGGCGTGGCGATGGGGAACGCGACGCCGGCAGCCAAGGAAGCCGCCGACTTCGTCACCTCGTCCGTCGACGACGACGGCCTGCACGCCGCGTTCGTGCGTCTCGGCCTCATCGAAGGCCGCTAGCCAACCGGCAGCGTCAAGCACCTCCCCCAGCTTCGCCGCGAACGCCTCAGGCTGGCCGGCGTACCCGAACTCGCCGCCCATGAACCCACCGTGGTGGCTGGGGAAGACCGTCGGTTGCGGTCCGAGTCGCTCGGCCTCAGGCCGGGCAAGCGGATGCCGAGCGCACGGTGCTCAGCGTTCTGACCGGCATCGCCGCCCCTGCCTGGCGGGAACAACACCACAGCTAGGTGCCGCCGACCGAGGCTCCCTCAACTCTTCGAAGAGCAGCAAGTGATGCTGCCCGCTGCGGCAGCGCCCACGACACGCGGCCATCGATTCTGCAGACGCCCAACGACGCCCCGATCGCCCGATCTCCGCGAAGTCCTCGCTGTCCGTCCGCCACAGAGAGCGACCCTCCCGATGCGACGCGTCGTCATTCCTCAGCGGCGACGACTTCCCAGAGGCCGAAGGGCGTGAAGCCCGCGGCCCGCGCCAGCGCAACGGACGCCACGTTGTCCACCTGGCAGCGGTACTGCGGCTCGTATCCCCGCGAGAGTGCTGCCGAGCTCGCCGCGCGGACCGTCGCGCGACCAAGGCCCCGACCGCGGAACTCGGGGAGCGTGATCACGCCGAGATCTGCCAGTCGAGTGCCGTCCCAGGGATACATGCTCACGGCGGAGGCAAGCCTGTCACCGACGAAGGTGCCGAACACGAGCCAGTGGTCGAGTTCGACGAACGCCTCGTCGAGATCAGCCTCGGGTGCTGCTGCTGTCAGTTCTTCGAAGGCGGGAGCATCCGCTTCCGTCAGCTGCCGGGTTGCTGGGCTGGGTGCCTCGCCGCGAAGCACGGCCTGCGCGTCGAGCGTCAGATAGAAGAGATGATCCGCGCCGTTGAGCGTCACGCCGGCGCGCTCGAGGACGAGCCCGAGCGCTGCGTCGTCGGTGCGGTCCCCGTCGGCCAGCGCGAGTTCACGCGCGCGTGCCGGCGTCAGCGAGACGAGCACCGGGCCCGCCTCCACACGCAGGCGCGCCACCGATCGACGCTCGGGCAGTGTCGGGTCGACCACGACGAGGGCAAGGTCGCTGAAGCCCGCATCCAGCACAGTCGGCATCCACTGGTCGGTCACGAGAGAGGAGAACACAGCATTCATACTGCCCGAGATCGGGGACGACGGCGCCAGCGGCGCTGATCACTCGCGAAGGCCAGCCCCGTCAGCGGCGACGTCCTGCGGCGATGGACGGCGCGAGGCCTACCACTCTCGGCCCCTCCACGACACCGAGCGCTGACGCGATCCGATGGTCATCGTGCTCCGCACGGTTCATGACGTTTCCTTCTCGTCAGCAAGGGGCTCCCGTCGGAGAAGAGCAGGATCGTCTTCGGTGTGAAATCAGGCCAGGCCGACGCGTGCGCTTTGATCCGACGCCCGCCCGCCTCAGTCATTGAGGAGCAGCTCCGACCTGGCCCGACAGCGTGACCGCCGCGACCGTGCAGCAGACCACGAATACTCCGCCCCCGACGGCGACCGGGATCGCGAGGTCGATCGACCCCAGGAGTCCGCCGAGCGTCGCGCCGACTGCGAGCCCCAGGAGGCTGAGCACGCGCGTGCTCGCGCCGACGCGGCCGAGCAGCTCGTCGGGGATGAGGCGGTGCCGGAGGGACTGCGCGCAGACGTTCCAGACTGTCGCGTGCAGGATGTAGAGCGCCAGGAGCACGCCAGCGACGATCGCATGCGTCGTGACGGCGAGCCCCCCGAGGGTCGCGGCTCCGAGTGCAAGACTCGCTGCGATCGTCCACCGGTACCCGGGCCACGTACGAAGTTGGGCGGCCAGGAACGTGCCAAGCAGCCCGCCGAGGGCCGACCAGGCGAGCAGCAGCCCGTACCCGGTGCCGTCCAGTCCGAGGCGCTCTTCGGCGAACAGCACGAGAATCGAGAAGGGCAGCATGTAGCCGACGCTCGCCAGGGCTCCGATCAGCGCCAGGCTGCCGACGATTCGGTGGCGCGCCAGCCATACGGTGCCTTCGCGTACCTCGACGGCGAGGGAACGTCGAGCGCTACCCGTTTCCTCGCCTCGCCTGACCGCGTTCCGGATCGGCAGCGCGAGCGCGGCGAGACCCGCGACGGCCCACAGCCCACCCATCGCGAAGACGGGCATCGCCGCGGCAACGGCGAACAGGAAACCCCCGAGGGGAGGGCCCGCGAACTCGTCGGCGACGAGCTGCGCGGCCGCCACCTTGCCGTTCGCGGAGTCGAGCCGCTCGCGGTCGACCAGCGACGGCAGGATCGCCGAGGCCGCGTTGTCGGCCATGCTCTCCAGCGTCGCGACCACGGCCATCGCCGCGTACAGGATCAGCAGCGTGAGGACGCCGAACTGGATGGCCAGAGCGAGCCCCAGCAAGGAGCAGCCGCGGAGCAGGTTCGCCGCGACGAGCAGGGTGCGGCGGTCGAACCGGTCGACCCAGACGCCGATGGGCAGCGCAACCAGCAGACGGACGAGCGCATAGAGCGTCGCCAGGCCTGCCACGAGGCGCGGGTCGTCGGTGACCGAGGCAGCGAGCAGCGGCATCGACACGAAGGCGATGCCGTCCGCCAGGTTCGATAGGGCGTTCGCGCTCCAGAGCACACGGAATCCCCGACCGAGTCGCATCCGTGAAGCCTACCGACGCGCGGATTGCCTGAGGTCCCTCATCAGGCGCGGAGTCCGAAAGTGCCGCACCTCGAGCAGCCAGACCCGGGCCGGGTAGCTCAGCCGCACGACGAAGTAGTTGAGATACTCGACGACCCCGAACACCCACGTGAACCCGACCAGCGCTGCGATCGGCCATGAACTGGGCCACCAGGCAACAATGCCGACGAGGCCGCCGACGAACACCGCGAGGTTCAGCCACTTCAGAGCCCCGACCACGCGGGCGAGCCCGACGGGCATCCTCGAAGCGCCGACCCAGTTCCGCGCCAGGAGCCAGTAGGCGCCGCCCTGCAGCAGCACGAAGAGCAGTGGGGCGAGCGCCAACCAGAATGCCGCGAGGTCCTTGCCCATCACCAATATGGTCGGCACGAACCACACGCCCAGCATCGCGAACGTCGCGACTGACGTCAGTTCGCCAGCACCGAGTGACAGGTATTGGCGGCGCGCGTCATGCCGCGTGCGAGGCGGCGAACCGCTCGGTCGAGACGGCCGCGCTCCGTCGGAGGGTGGCCGCCGGCGGTCCGTCACCGCGAGCGCTCAACAGAGTTGCCGCTACCCCCGCTGCTGCTGCGCACCACGAGCTCGGTCGGCAGGATGCGGTGCTCACCGATCCGCGGCACCTCGCCTTCCGCGTTCGCATCCACTCGTCCGACGACCATCTCGACGGCGGCGGAAGCGAGCTGCGCGGGGTCCTGCGCGAGGCTCGTGAGCTGCAGGTAGGGCAGCTCGGCTTGCTCCGAGTTGTCGAAGCCGACGACGGCGAGGTCCTCGGGGACGCGCTTGCCGAGGAGGCGCGCCTGCGCGACGACCCCCTGCGCGCTGCGGTCGTTGAACGCGATCACGGCGGTCGTGTCGGGGTAACGCTGCAGCGCATCCGCGATGGCTTCCGCGCCGGCGGCTTCGGACGCTCCCCCGGCGACGATCGCAATCTCGTCGCCGATCCCGGCCTCGGCCGCGGCTTCGAGGAACGTCGCCGTGCGCACCTCGTCACCGGAGACGCCTGGTGCCCCGAGGTACAGGATGCGGGAGTGCCCGCGCTGGTGGAGGTGCTGGACGGCGAGCTCGGTGCCGCGTGCGTCGTCCATGGAGACGCTGTCGAATCGCTCGGACGAGTACTGGCTGGCGACTGTCACGACGGGGACCTCGTCGGCGATCCGGTTCAGCTGGGGCTCGTCAAGCGACGCCCCGAGCAGCACGAGTCCCTCGACTCGCTCCCCCAGCAGCGCCTCGATGGCATCCGCTTCCCCGCGCCGCTTGGTGACCGCGGCGAGCGACACGTTGTACCCGGCCGCCCGTGCGGCGAGCTGCAGCTCATCGATGAGCTGGCCGTGGAACGGCTGCGCGGCGTGGAAGACGATGCCGACGAGCCGCGACCGCCCCTGCTTCAGCATGCGTGCCCGCTCGTCGCGCCGATAGCCGAGCCGGGCCGCGACCTGGAGCACGTGCGCGCGCGACTCGGGACTCGCGCCCGGCACATCCCGCATGACGATCGACACGAGCGGCTGCGAGACGCCCGCCGCGTCAGCGACGTCGCGCATCGTGACACGCCTGCCGCCGCCCGGTCGCGCCGGGCGGCGGGCATCTCCTGCGCTCACGTCGCTCATACGTCGATGCTAAAGGCCTCCCGGAAGCGGCGCAGCGCGAGGTCGGAGTCGGCAGACGCGAACGCCTCCATCGCAACGACTCCCCGGTACCCGAGCTCATCGAGCGCCCGGGCTACCCGCGGGTAGTGGATCTCGCCCGTCCCGGGCTCGCAGCGGCCTGGCACATCCGCCACCTGGATCTCGCCGATGTACGGCAGCGCCCGCCCGCACAGGTCCACGAGATCGCCTTCGCCGATCTGCGCGTGGTACAGGTCGAGGTTGAGGCGGAGGTGCGGACTGTCGACGGCCGCGACCAGCGCGATCGTGTCGCTCGCCCGGTTGAACGGCACCCCGGGGTGGTCGACGGCGTGGTTCAGGTTCTCGAGCGTGAAGACCTTCCCGCACTCCTCGCCGAGCTTCGCGAGCCGCTCGAGCGTCCGCAGCGCGGCGAGCCAATCGGCCGGCGTCGTGTGCGCGCTCGGCCGCACGGGCAGGCCGTTGTCGTCGAGACCCGTTCCGTGGATCACGAGGCGCGGCACGTTCAGCACCTGCGCCGCCTCGAGCGACTCGCGGGCTGTCTCGACGATCGCGTCGGCCCCATCCGGGTCGATGAGCTCGCCGCGGATGTAGCCCGACATGGAGCCGAACGTCGCGCCGGTGGCGACCAGCGCATCCAGGTCCTTCTCCCACCAGCGCCAGATCTCGACCTCGAACCCGGCCTCGTCGATGCGGCGCACGCGCTCCTCGAACGGCAGATCGAGGAAGAGCATCTCCGCGCAGGCGGCGAGCACAAACGGTGACGTGGCGGTGCCGGCTCCACCGTTCGAGGCCATTCCGCGGCTCACGTCACCTTGATTGGCCGAACCAGCCCCGCTCATCGGACGACCTCGACGGGTGCGCCCGTCTTGACCGACTCGATGCAGGCGAGCGCGATGACCATCGCCTCGAGCGCGGCGTCCGTGCCGGGGCGGGGGCTCTCGACGCCGGCGACGGCGTTCACGAACGCCTGCAACTCGCCCGTGTAGGCGGCGCGCATGAGCTGCGTGTCGGCGCGGACGGTGTCGAAGGATGCGCCGGCCGCGCCGTAGAGGCGGAGGCTGGACGCGGCGAGCTCGCCCGCGGTCGCCATGCCCGCGCTGCCGAAGATCTCGGCGCGGGTGTCGTAGCCGTAGGCGGCCGAGAAGTTCGCCTCGGCCGTTGCGATGGCGCCGTTGTCGTAGCGGATCGTGACGACGGAGGTGTCGAGGAGGCCCTTGTCTTTGAAGTCAGGGGCGACGAGCGCATCCGCGACGGCGTAGACCGAGGTCGCGCGGGCTCCAGGGTTGAAGAAGTTGAGGGTGTCGAAGTCGTGGATGAGGGTCTCGAGGAAGATCGTGAACGGCGGGATCGCGGCGGGGTTCGCGAGGCCCGGGTCGCGGGTCACGGAGCGCAGCAGCTGCGGGGTGCCGAGGGTTCCCGCGTCGAGGGCGGAGCGCAGCTCGGGGAAGCCGTTGGCGTAGCGGCGGTTGAAGCCCACCTGGAAGACGACGCCGTGGCGTTCGACGGCGGCCTCGACGCGGCGCAGCTCCTCGAGCGAGACGCCGGTCGGCTTCTCGCAGAAGATGGCCTTTCCGGCGGCGGCCGCCTGCTCGACAAGGGCGGTGTGGAAGCGCGGCGGGGCCGTGATGACGACCGCGTCGAGGTCGGGGCGGGCCAGCAGCTCGGCGATGTCGGTGTACGACTGCTCGACGCCGAGCGTCTCGGCGAGCTTCGCGGCTGCACCCTCGACGGGGTCGGCGATGGCGATGAGCTCGGCGTTCGGGATGTCGCGGGCGATGAGCGCTGCGTGGTTGCTGCCGATGCGGCCGGCACCGATCAGGGCGACGCGGATGAAGGGGTTCGTGGTCATGGTGTTTCTCCTGGGGACGGCGGTGCCGACACGACACTGTGCTGCTGGGTGCGCCCAGCACGCAAAGACTATTACGTACTAGCGCTCGGCGTCTAGTACGTATAAGGTTGCCTGCAATCGGCCGGTCGACCCGGCCCAGATCGCGGACAAAGGAGTTCTCATCACTTCCACGCACGGGGCATCAGCGTCAGAGACGGCCCTCCCCAAACTCACGCCAGGCCCGTACCGCAAGCGGCTCGGGCTCATCTCGATCGTCGCCTGCTTCGGCGGCCTGCTGTTCGGCTACGACACGGGCGTCATCAACGGCGCACTGCGCCCGATGGCCGCCGAGATCGGCCTCGACGCCTTCACCGAGGGCGTCGTCACGAGCTCGCTCGTGTTCGCCGCCGCCTTCGGCGCACTCTTCGGCGGGCGCATCTCCGACGCTATCGGCCGGCGCCGTACGATCATCATCCTCGCCGTCCTGTTCTTCGTCGGCACGGTCATCGTCGTGGCGTCGCCGAACTTCGCACTGCTGGTCGTGGGCCGCATCATGCTGGGCCTCGCCGTCGGCGGCGCATCCACCGTGGTGCCGGTCTACCTGGCGGAGCTCGCGCCGTTCGAGATCCGCGGTTCCATCACGGGCCGCAACGAGGTCGCGATCGTCACGGGCCAGCTCTCCGCGTTTGTCATCAACGCCATCCTCGGCAACACGCTCAGCCACATCGACGGGGTCTGGCGCATCATGTTCGCGGTGTGCGCGATCCCCGCCATCTGCCTGTTCTTCGGGATGCTGCGCATGCCGGAGTCGCCTCGCTGGCTCGTCGAGAAGGGTCGTCACGCCGATGCGCTGGCCGTGCTGAAGACGGTGCGCTCCGAGGAGCGCGCGATCGCGGAGCTCGGCGAGGTCGAGCAGGTGGCGGAGGAGGAGCAGAAGGAGTCGAAGGTCGGGCTCGCGGCCGTCCTGACCAACAAGTGGCTCATCCGCATCCTGCTCATCGGCATCGGCGTCTCGATGATGCAGCAGCTGACGGGCATCAACTCGATCATGTACTACGGGCAGGTCGTGCTCATCGAGTCGGGCTTCGAGGCCAGCGCCGCCCTGATCGCGAACATCGCGCCAGGCGTCGTCGCCGTCATCGGCGGGTTCATCGCGCTGTACATGATGGACCGCGTGGACCGTCGGAAGACGTTCGCGATCGGCCTCACGCTCACGACCACGTGCCACCTGCTCATCGGCGCCTCGTCGCTGCTGCTGCCCGTCGGAAACCCGGCGCGCCCGTTCGTGATCCTCATCCTCGTCGTCGCGTTCGTCGCTTCGATGCAGACGTTCCTCAACGTCGCCGTCTGGGTGTACCTCGCCGAGATCTTCCCGCTGCACATGCGCGGCCTCGGCATCGGCGTCTCCGTGTTCTTCGGCTGGATGACCAACGGGTTCCTCGCCCTCTACTTCCCGAGCCTCATCGCCGGGATGGGCATCAGCGGGGTGTTCTTCCTCTTCGCCGGGATCGGGGCGCTCGCGCTGATCTTCACGATCACGCAGGTTCCAGAGACCCGCGGCGTGACCCTCGAGAAGCTCGAGGTCGGCGTCACGACGGGAGCAATCCACGTGCTCGGCAAGAGCCGCTAGACACCACAGAATTCAAGACTCGGCCGCTTCTGCGAGCGGCCGACCCGCCCGCGGGGATCGGCTTCGATTGGACGTCCTGGCCGGACCCCGCGGGCTTTTCTGTGCGCTCCAACCTGAGCGTCCGCCGAAAAGCGCGAAGACGTGCATCCGATGTCGGAACGCTTTCGCCCGCCCGCGTGTTGACCTGATGTTGGAGAGGACATACCCATGACGCAGTACACGAAAGACCAAGACGCCATCGCTCGTCTCACGCCCGAGCAGTACGCCGTGACACAGCAGTCGGCGACCGAACGCCCCTTCGAGAACGAGTTCTGGCACAACGACGACCCGGGCCTCTACGTCGACATCGTCTCCGGCGAGCCCCTGTTCGCCTCGACCACCAAGTACGACAGCGGATGCGGGTGGCCCAGCTTCACGAAGCCACTGAGCGCGGAGAACATCGTCGAGAACTCTGACACGTCGCTCGGCATGCGGCGCACGGAGGTGCGTTCAGCCGCCGCTGACAGCCACCTCGGCCATGTCTTCGACGATGGCCCCGTCGACCAGGGAGGGCTGCGCTACTGCATCAACTCGGCTGCATTGCGCTTCGTTCCGCTCGAAGACCTCGAGACGGACGGCTACGGCCAGTACATCGCACTGTTCGAGGACAAGGCGGGCATCTGATGGCTGACGAGCGCGCGATCCTCGCCGGCGGGTGCTTCTGGGGGCTCGAGGAACTCATCCGCGACCTGCCTGGGGTGTTCAGCACGCGGGTTGGCTACGCCGGCGGCACCACCCCGAACGCCACCTACCGGCACCACGGCGACCATGCCGAGGCCGTCGAGATCGAGTTCGACCCGTCGAAGACCTCGTACCGTGATCTGCTCGAGTTCTTCTTCCAGGTACACGACCCGACAACGAGGAACCGGCAGGGCAACGACCGCGGTACGAGCTATCGCTCGGTGATCTTGACGCTCACCCCCGAGCAGGAGCGAGTGGCGCGCGAGACGATCGCTGACATCGACGCATCGGGTCGCTGGCCCGGCAAGGTCGTCACGAAGGTCGAATCGGCCGGCGAATTCTGGGATGCGGAGGAAGAACACCAGAACTACCTCCGCAAGCACCCGGGCGGCTACACGTGCCACTACGTGCGCCCCGGCTGGGTGCTCGAAGACTCGGCTGCGACGAGCTAGCCGCGAGGTCGTCCAGGGGCCCAGCTAGCCAGGATGCCCGCAGTCGAGTTCTCTCGACGGCGGGCATCCTGCAGATCTGACGTCGCCACTGAGGTCGTGAGCCCCCGGGTGCTTGCTCGGCTCGGTCAAGTGCGGGACGAGCGCGATGGTTGCTCATCTCGAGCGGGTCACCGTCAGCCGTTCGAGGATTCCCCGTCGACGACCGCGGTGACCCGGTCGAGGTACAGCGACACGAGCTTCGCCTCCTGCGGTGAGAGATCCTCAGACAGGTGACGGATCTGGCCGGTGACCGGGTCGATCTCGTCGGCGTCGAGGTCGGTATCGACCGGAACGATCATCTTGCGTCGCCGATCATCCGGGTCAGGCGTGGTGCGGATGAGGCCAGCCTCCGTGAGGCGCTGCACGAGCATCGTGGCCGACGCACTCGTGACGTCGAGGTACTCCGCCAGCGCGCTGGGGCTGGTCGTGATGCCGTCGCTGGTGCGTTCGAGAATGAACCTCATCGCAGACCGGTGCGTTTCACTCAGCTCACCGGTCGCTTGGCGCCGGCGGCCGAGGCGCGCTTCCGCGCGACGCAGTTCGTCGACAGCTTCCGAGGCGTCATCGCCTGGAGTGCGTGACGGATGCTCGCGGGTCGTCGAACGGTCTTCGCGATTGTTCGAGACGTCAGTCATCGGCGCGGAACCAGGCCGGGCTCAGAGGAAGGCGGAGACCGCGGCGAGGAAACCGACGCTGAGCGTCGCCCCGACCGCGCAGATGGCGAGGAACTCCTTGGGCAGCGTTCGCCGCTGGTAGGAGTCCCAGTAGGTGTCGGACGACGACAGCGCGGAGGACTTCTCGGTCGTGGAGGTGGGGGTCACGGAAGTCATGTAGTTAGCCTAGCTACATTCATTGCGGTCCACAAGGAGCCTGGCCCACGGGCGTGAGGACGGACGTTCGAATCCCGCAGCCGACCAGCAACAGGTCCTCCAGAAGCCCGGGGACACCGCAAACCGCCGCACCCCGTGGAGGGTGCGGCGGCTCTTCAGCATGGATCCGGTCTACGCCGTGTTCTTCCGGCGCAGCGCCAGAATGCTCAGGGCGCCTCCCAGAAGCAGCGTCCCGGCTCCGAACGCCATCCACGGGTTGAAGTCAGCGGCGCCGGTCGTCGCGAGCTCCGGCGAGGTCGTCTTCACCGGGCCGGGAGCCACGCTGGACGTTGCCGTCGGGGATGCGCTCGAGGTTGTCGTCGGGTATGCGGTCGGCTGCTCGGTCTCCGTGGGCGGGACCGTGGGCTGCTCCGTCTCGGTCGGAGGAACCGTCGGCTGCTCGGTCTCCGTCGGAGGAACCGTCGGCTGCTCCGTCTCCGTCGGAGGAACCGTCGGCTGCTCCGTCTCCGTCGGAGGAACCGTCGGCTGCTCCGTCTCCGTCGGAGGAACCGTCGGCTGCTCCGTCTCCGTGGGAGGAACCGTTGGCTGCTCGGTCTCCGTCGGCGGCACCGTCGGCTGCTCCGTCTCCGTCGGCGGCACCGTCGGCTGCTCGGTCTCCGTCGGCGGCACCGTCGGCTGCTCGGTCACCGTCGGAGGAACCGTCGGCTGCTCAGTCTCGGTCGGCGGAACCGTGGGCTGCTCGGTCTCGGTCGGCGGAACCGTCGGCTGCTCGGTCTCGGTCGGAGGAACCGTGGGCTGCTCGGTCTCGGTCGGAGGAACCGTGGGCTGCTCGGTCTCGGTCGGAGGGACCGTCGGCTGCTCGGTCTCGGTCGGCGGCGCGCAGAGCGCGGGCGTGAACGTGTTGTCGTCCAAGGTGACGGATCCGGTTCGTGCGATGGCACGGCCCGCGATGGTCGAGTCGGTGTTCACCGTGACGGATGCGAGCGCGATGATGGTGCCGACGAAGGTCGTGTCCGTGTCGAGCGTCGCGGAGCTCCCGACCCGCCAGAAGACGTTGCACGCCTGCGCACCGTTGACGAGGGCGACGGTGCTGTTCGGCGCGGTGGTCAGGGTCGAACCGATCTGGAAGATGAAGACCGCGTTCGGGTCGCCTTCGGCATCGAGGGTCACCGTGCCGGTCAACCCGGCCGAGGTGTCGGCCTTGTAGACGCCCGCCACGAGGGTCTGGCCGCCGAGGTCCGCGGCGATAGGAGCGTCGGACGCCTGGCTGGTGAGCGCGTTGTACGCGATCGCGGCATCCGACTGAGCGGCGGCGGCATCCTCGAGGGGCCGCGTCTCGCCGAGCACGATGCCGGGCGGGAACCCGGAGATGGCGCTCCCCGGGGCGACGCCGAGGTCGCCAGAGAGGATGCTGTCACCGGTGTTGGAGACGGATGCGCCGCCGAGCACCGAGAAGCTCGACGCGGTGCCGAGGTCCACTGCAGTGCCGATGGCCTGGGCGGAGTTGGCCTGCAGCAGCGCGGGCACGAAGGCGAGCACGGCGAGCACGCTGCCGGTTGCAGCCAGGAGAGGGATTCGAGCTCGGCGGGGGGCGGAGTTCGATGGAAGGGTGGGATTTGCCATGACGGCCTCCTCGAGCCGCGCAGGGCGGCGAGCACGCGAAGTGCGAGCATGGCTGACAGTACGGCAACGATGTTGCTTAACCTACGGAATCCCGCAATCCGGTATCAGATGCGGCACCCGGGCATGAAATACCCGGGCAACCGGGCCCACCCACGCGCCTCATCACCGCAGCGCCTCAGCGCCCGAGCGCCCCCGAGATCCCCCGCGCCGCCATCCGCACCCCGAGCGCGAACTGCGGCTCTGCGAGGCGCTCGACGTGCGCGATGATCGAGACCGCTGCGACGACCTCGCCGTGCGCATCCACCACCGGGGCGGCCATGGAGAAGGCCCCCGGCGTCATCTCCTCCACCGAGCGGGAGAGGCCCGTCGCGCGGATCTCCGCGAGCCGTCGGCGCAGCGCCTTCGGGTCGGTGATCGTGTTCGGCAGGTACTGGCGCGGTTTCGACGCGACCACCTCGTCGAAGAGCTCGATGGGCGCGTGAGCGAGCAGCACGAGCCCGACCCCCGTCGCGTGCAGCGGAAGGCGAGTTCCGACGTCCGAGATCACGCGCACCGCGTTCGGGCTCGAGATGCGCTCGAGATACACCGCGCCCAGGCCATCCCGCACCGCGATGTGCACGTTCTCCTCGGTCGACTCGAGGAGGTCCTCGAGGTACGGACGCGCGATCGCGCGCAGCCGCTCGGCCGTTGTGCGCCGCGCGCCCAGGCGCCACAGCTTGATGCCAACCCGGTAGGCGCCGGAGTCGGCCCGCTCGAGGCCGCCCCACTCGGTCCAGGATGCGAGCATCCGGTGCGCCGTCGACACCGGCAGGTTCGCCGCCGCCGCGATCTGCGTGAGCGTCAGCTCCTCCCGCGCGGAGAAGGCCTCAGCGATCGCGAACAGCTTCTGCGCGACGCTGCGCTCGTCACCACCGCCACCGGACATGCCGCAATGGTAGCCGCGAGCGGATCATCCACATCGATGATGCTCGGCATCATGAAGTTCAGCTTCCCTGATATGTGGGTTCGAGACGAAAGTTGTGGTGTGCCCGAGAACGGCACGCGCACACCGCGGCCGAGAACCACCACAGACGCACTGCACCAGACGAAAAGGATCGACGATGATCAAACTGCTCTCCCACCTCTCGCACATCGAGATCGCAACGCCAGACGTCGCGGCGTCGGTGAAGTTCTACGAAGAAGAGTTCGGCCTCCGCGTCGTCGCACGCGAGGACGGCAAGGTCTACCTCCGTTCGTGGGGCGACTACTACACGTACAGCCTCGTCATCGCCGAGGGCCCAGAGGCCGCCCTCAACGTCATGGGATGGCGCACCTCCAGCGCCGAAGCGCTCGACGAGGCCGCGAAGCGCGTCGAGGCAGCAGGCGTGCAAGGCCAGTGGACTGACCGCAGCGTCGGCCACGGCAAGTCGTACACCTTCACCGGGCCATACGGCCACACCATGGAGCTCTACTGGGACGTCGACAAGTACCAGGCAGACGCCGAGCACGCCTCCGTCTTCCCCGACCGCCCCGAGAAGCGGTCGAAGCACGCCGTCGGCCCCCGCCAGCTCGACCACGTCACCGTCGCAGCCTCCGACGTTCGCGGCTTCGCGAAGTGGTACAACGAGGTCCTCGGTTTCCGCATCATGGCCTACACGGTCCTCGACGACCACCCCGTCACCGTCTTCTCCGTGCTCACCACGAACGAGAAGTCCCACGACCTCGGCGTCGTCCTCGACAGCTCGTCGCGCCCCGGCCGCATCAACCACTACGCCTACTGGGTCGACACCCGTGAGGAGCTCCTCCAGGGCGCCGACGTGCTCATGGAGAACAACGTCCCCATCGAGTACGGCCCCTCCATCCACGGCATCGGCGAGCAGAGCTTCCTCTACCTCCGCGACCCCAGCGGCATGCGCATCGAGGTCAACACCGGCGGCTACCGCAACTACGTTCCCGACTGGGAGCCCAACGACTGGAAGCCCTCGACCGGTTCCAACAACCTCTACCGCAACGGCGCCATGCCGATCTCCATGACCGAGTCGTTCCCGCCGGACGCCGGACACCCCACCGCCACCGAAGAGGGCATCCTCCCCGGCACGGAAGAGGCCATCCTCAACCCGTACGCCGTGCAGGGCCGCGGCTAGACCGCGCCGAACGACGTCGCCGTGTCTCCAGCGGCGACGTGAGATCCGCACGACCGAGATCTGCGCGGGCCCCGCGCATCCACCAGGTCCTCCTTTCCTGGCGGATGCGCGGGGCCCGCGTTCGTGCGCTCGTGTGGATGCGCGCGATGCGCGCGGGGTGCGGGTCAGCGTTCAGGGAGGGCGACGCCGGTCACCACCGCGAGCTCCCGGACGAGGCGCGCGCGGAAATCCGGGTCGCGCACGCCGCTTGCGGGCTGCTGCTGCGCGCCGTGATGCCAGTAGCCGCCGCTGACCTGCAGATCGGGGTCGACCGCGAGTCGCTCCTGCGTCTCGTGCCCGAGATCGAAGTCGTCTGGGGCCCCGGCACCGCCCATCTTCGTCGCCACCCAGCCGGGGTCGACGGAGTTCGCGAGCACGCGAGGGGCCCAACGCTCGGTGACCGCCGCCGAGAAGGCCGCGACGAGCAGCTTCGTGTCGGAGTAGCTCGCAGTCATCGAACCGCCATCCCAGTCGAGTCCATCGAGCGTCGCCCTGCCGTCCCGGTGCATGCTGCTGCTCAGGTAGACGTGCCGGGTCGGGGACGTCAGCAGAGCGGTGAAGAGGTAGGGCGCGACCACGTTGACGGGCAGCAGGCTCGGGCCAGAGAGAACTCCTGCATTGTGGATGACCGCGTCGATGGCTGCGCCGTCGTTCAGCTCGCGCGTGGCGTCCAGCACCGCTGCGCGGTCGGCGAGGTCAGCGATGACGATGTCCGCGCCGCGTCCAACCAGCGCAGCGACCGCATCCGCTCGACCCGGGTTGCGCGCGTGCACGATCACCGCGTGCCCCTGGTCGAGGAGCGCCTCGGCCGTCGCGCGGCCGAGGCCGTCGGTGGAACCGGTGATGAGGATGCGAGCCATGCGCCCATCCTCACACCCCCGCAGAACGCGCCGGCCTTCCTGGGTGCGCTTAGCGCAAAAGAGAAGCACCGCACAAGGGTCGCGGCGTCCCGAAAAAAGAGCCCTACTCTCAGCGACACCGACGTTCGCACTCGTCTCCAGCATTCCCGCTCGCTGCTGGCCACCAGCCAACGCAGGCGACCTCCCCCACCCCTCTCAAAGGACCCCCATGCCTGCCATCGAACGGCGCTCCATCCTCGCCGCCGCCTGGACGACCCCCGTCATCGCAGTTGCCGCGCTGACACCTTCCGCGAGCGCATCCGCGACAACCCAGATCGCCTCCACTGGCGAGGCCGAATGCCAGATCGAGACGATCACGCCGGCGGCTCGTTTCTCCACAACCGGCACGGCGGGCTTCCCAACCGGCACCGTCTTCGCCGTCGACGGCGGCGCACCGTCGACGTCGATCGAGGTGCGCGCCAACGGCCAGATCTACCCGCTCCAGGGATTCGGCACGGTCACGCTCCCCGCCCCCGTCGCCGTGGGGGATGACGTCGTCGTCACCTTCACCGTCAACGACAGCGACGTCAGCACGCTCGGGGCGACCTTCACGCTCCCGCAGGGATACTCGCTCGCAACCGACGCGGTCGACACCGTCACCGTGAGCCCATTCGCTTGCCTGGCATAAGGAGAAGGACATGACTCGACAAGAAGGCCTCGCCCTCGGATACCTCGTCGCGGGGCTCGCGCTCGGCGTGATCGCCCTCGTCGCGGACCTCATGGGAGGCCCCGCCTACCTGCACGCCCTCACCTGGGTGGGAGGATTCGCCGGCGGCTACGGCGTCGTCACGATGATCAAGGGCGCCAGGCAGCGCAGACGGCATCCGCTCGGAACCACCGACTACGAACCAGACACGAGCAAACCGCCGCACCTCAGCTGAGCGTTCGAAGCGCGCCTACTTCCCGAAGATTCGCCGGGCGATCTCCCCCGCAGCTCCCTCGAGGAGCGTCCGCAGTCGAATCTCGTCCTGCGGACGCTCCTCGGACCAGGTGACAGCAAGCGCCGCTGCGGGCCAACCCGCGTGGTCGAGCACGGGCATGCCAACGGAACGCATCCCGACGGACACCTCCCCGTTCTCTGACGCGAACGCGCCGCTCCGGATGCCGTCCAGGATCACCCGCAGCTCGCGCGGACGCCGCGGCCCGCGCCCCGTGCGGTCGGCGAACGACGACGCGTCCGGGTACAGCGCCCGCACCTGCTTCTGTGGCATCGCGGCCAGCATCGCGCGGCCGGATGCGGTGAGGTGCGCCGGCAGCCGCACGCCCACGTCGGCGACGAGCACTGGGCGGCGCGGCGCGCGCTCGTCGACGATGTAGAGCACGTCCCGCCCGCTCATCACGGCGAGGTGCGCGCTCTCCCCCACCTGGTCGACGAGGTCGGCGACCACCGGATGGCCGATTCGGGCGAGGGGCTCCTGCCGCGCGTATCCGCCGGCGAGTTCGAACGCGGCCGTGCCGAGTCCCCAGCGTCGCTCTCCGCGCAGGTGCACCACGAAGCGTCGCTCGAGGAGCGTCGTCAGCAGGTGGTAGACGGTCGACCGCGGGATGCCGAGCTGCGCCGCGATGGTGCTCGCCGCGACGGGGCCACGCTGATGGCTCAGGAAGCTGAGGATGGCGAGGGTCTGATCCGCCGCCGGCACCTGGGCGCGGGCGGGTGCTTCGCCGCTGACCTCGGTCACGCGGTTGCCTCTGCCAGGCGACGACGGGACCTCACCCAGGGGGCGCCCGTCGCGGTGGCTGTCGCTGCAGACCTGTCCAACATCAGTGCAAAAAGCGGCGAGAACAGCGCGAAGGGCCCCCAAATGGCGGATATTGCACTCATGTTGGACACCAAGCCGACCGCCAACTGCGCGGCAGGTCCCCGATCGCCGCCGCGAGGCCAGTTGTCTGAGATCACAGACACTGAGTGTCCTCCCCGCGCAGACATCGCGCAACGGGTGGAGTGGAATCGACACATGAGCACAGCAGCGCCCGCCACGGGTCACGACAGCCCCCAAGACAGCGCCGCCGACACGACCGGCGCCGTCCAGAGTGCCGCACAAGGTGCCGGCGCGGCCGGCAACATCATCGCGGGGACGGACACCAGCGGGACCGGCAGCAGCACCGTCAGCTCCGAGACCGTCGTCCTCGGCGTGCGCCCGCTCGAACCAGCCGAGGTCGTCGCGGTCGCGCGTCACGGCGCTCGCGTCGAGGTTGCACCGTCGGCACTTGCCGAGGTCGCCCGCTCGCGTGAGCTCATCGAGCGCCTCGCCGATGACCCGAACCCGCACTACGGCATCTCGACCGGGTTCGGCGCGCTTGCGACGACGTTCATCGCGCCCGAGCGGCGCGTGCAGCTGCAGGCGAGCCTCGTGCGGTCGCACGCGGCTGGCACCGGCCCTGAGGTGGAGCGCGAGGTGGTCCGCGCGCTGCAGCTGCTGCGCCTGCAGACCCTCGCGACGGGGCGGACCGGCGTGCGGCCTGTTGTCGTCGAGACGTACGCGGCGATGCTCACTGCTGGCATCACGCCGATCGTGCGCGAGTACGGCTCGCTCGGCTGCTCGGGCGACCTCGCCCCGCTCTCCCATCTGGCGCTCGCCGCGACGGGAGAGGGCACGGTGCGCGACGCATCCGGAGCCGAGGTGGATGCCCGGGACGCGCTCGCCGCGGCCGGCATCGAGCCCCTGGTGCTCCGCGAGAAGGAAGGCCTGGCGCTCATCAACGGCACCGACGGGATGCTCGGCATGCTGCTGCTGGCGATCCACGACATCGAGATGCTGCTCACGACGGCGGACGTCGCGGCGGCGATGTCGGTCGAGAGCCAGTTCGCGACCGACGCCGTCTTCGCCGCTGATCTGCAGGCCCTGCGCCCGCAGCTCGGGCAGGGCGACTCGGCCGCGAACTTGCGCCGCTTCCTCGCCGGCTCCCCCATCGTCGCGAGCCACCGCGGCGCGGACGACGGGCGGGTGCAGGACGCCTACTCGCTGCGCTGCTCCCCGCAGGTGCACGGCGCGGCCCGCGACACGGTGGCGCACGCGGCCCTGATCGCCTCGCGTGAGCTCGCATCCGCCGTCGACAACCCTGTCGTGACGGTGGATGGTCGGGTCGCGTCGAACGGCAACTTCCACGGTGCGCCGGTCGCGTACGTGCTCGACTTCCTCGCGATCGCGGTCGCCGACGTGGCGAGCATCTCCGAGCGGCGCACCGACCGCGCCCTCGACCCGGCCCGCAACCGCGGGCTGCCGCCGTTCCTCGCCCACGAGGTCGGCGTCGACTCCGGCCTCATGATCGCGCAGTACGCTGCCGCAGGAATCGTGTCTGAGCTGAAGCGACTGGCTGTGCCGGCATCCGTCGACTCGATCCCGTCGTCGGCGATGCAGGAGGACCACGTGTCGATGGGCTGGTCGGCGGCCCGGAAGCTGCGCCGAGCGGTGGACGGGCTCGGGCGGGTGCTCGCCATCGAGGTGCTCACCGGGTCGCGCGCGCTGCAGCTGCGTTCACCGCTCGAGCCGGGGCGCGCGACCGCAGCCGTCAGCGCACTGGTCGCCACCGTCTCCGGCGGGGCTGGCCCCGACCGCTTCCTCAGCCCCGAGATGGAGGCCGTGGCCGAGCTCGTGCTCTCCGGCGAGGTCGCGCGTACCGCGCTGGAGAACTCAGCCGCGAGCTGACGGGCGCCTCTTCGGAGTTGGGGGGACGACGGCGCCTGGAGGCCTGGAGACCTGGAGACCTTTCCTGGCGATCCCCGTGCTTTCCGACGGCCTATGAACCAGGATCAGTGTGGACGCCGAATTCCCCCGCCTTCCCGTCGGCCGTCCGTGGCACCTCGCCGCTCCCCCATCGAGAGGTCCTCCATGTCGAATCCCACCCCCACGCGTTCCCGCACCGACCTCTCACGTCGATCCTTCGTGACGGGCGCCGCCTGGTCCGCGCCGATCATCGCCGTCGCTGCGGCGTCGCCGCTCGCCGCGGCGTCAGCGACCTGCACGCAGGACGCGCAGATCAGCTGGTCGAGCACCTTCACCGCGACGGACACGCAGAACGGTTCGGGCAGCTTCCAGACGCCGAGCGGTGAGGTCGTGAACTACACGGTCACCGTTCTCACGGGTGTGAACATCGAAGTCCCTGCGACGTCCGACAATCTCAACACCACGGGCGACGGCATCTTCCTCGGCGACCGGCAGCTCGTCGCTGCGGCGACCAAGGAGTTCGACGGGACCTACACGCAGACGACGACGGTCACGTTCGACCAGCCGATCGAGAGCATCCGCTTCCGGGTCTTCGACGTCGATGGCAGCGAGTTCTACCGAGAGCATCTCCGTGTGACCGGCCTCCCGGGCGTGGTGGCGACGCCAGGCAACCGGGTCGAGTTGGAACCCGTGTCCGGTACCTACCGGCCAACTGAGGATCTCCCCATCGGGCCTGTCATCGCGGGATCGGTCTCCTATGCAGCCAGCGGCCCGACGAGCTCCTTCACCGTCGAGCTCACGACGCCGCGGACCGCGGTTCCACCCCAGGGCGTCCTGAGCCACGGGGTGCGGATGACGAACCTCACGTATGCGGCGGCGTGCGCGACGGCGTGATCTCGCGCTGACCTGGCGGGCTCGCAGCGCTCCCGGGCGGCTCACCGAGCTACTGGCCCGCCTGCGCCTCGTCCCATCCCTGCTGCGGGGTGTCGCAGGTGTCGCGGAACACGTACTGCGAGGGCAGCTTGCGCTGGTGCGACGACCAGTCGATGGCGGGGCGGCGCTGCTCCTTGGGGAGGTACCCGAGGCGGTAGACGGCCATGAGCTCGAACTCGTCCGGCACCTTGAGGAGGTCGACGATCTTGTCCCACTGGCCGGGCACCTCCATGGGGAACGACACGAACTGGATGCCCATGCCGATCTCACCCGTGGTGAGCCAGATGTTCTCCATGGCCGCGCCCATGCTGAACACCGAGTAGAACGACGACAGCTCCCCCGGCCGGTATTCGGAACGGTCGAGCATGACGCCGAGGAGGAGCGGGGATCCGGCGACGAGCTTCCGGTTCTCCTCGCCGAGCGTGTTGGGGACGCGCAGGGAGTTCATGAGGAACTGGCCTCGCTTCGTGAAGACCTGACTCGTGAACGGCCGCAGGGGCGCGGGGAGCTTGTCGAACAGCATCCCGTCGCGCCGCTGCTCCATCTCCTCCTTGCTGAAGCGGAAGTACGGCTTGTAGCGCTCGAAGAAGGTGCCGTTGCTCATGGCGGTTGTCATGCTCTCGCCGCTGATGCTCGCGATCGCCTCGATCGTCTCGCGCGCCTCGACGACCACGAACCGCCACGGCTGGCTGTTCAGCTGCGAGGGCGCGCGACCGGCGACCTCCATGAGGAGGCGCTGGTGCTCCTCGCTGACGGGATCGGGGAGGAAGGGGCCGTTCGTGGTCTTGCGGCGTCGCAGAACGTCGAGGAATTCCATGCGCTGAGTCTGTCGTATCCGCCTGAAACGTTTGTCGAGCGATCACTGCCAGGGAAATGGCCCTCTCGCACTCGCCCTGAAGGGCGATTCGGCTGGCAGCGATCGCGAAGACAAGGCCAAGAAAGGGTGTTTGGCTGGCATCGTCAGCGGCGAGTGGATGCGCGGATTGCGAGCGCGTAGAAGGGTGCTGCGGTGAGGGCGAGCGACGGGTGGCGTCGCGAGTGCGTGCCGGCGAAGGGGATCGCGGCGAGCGGCACCGCGGTCGGCAGCAGCAGCTTCCCTGCGCGGCGGCGGCTCTCGTCGCGGCTCGTGAGCAACGCGACGCCCGCGGCGAGTGTCAGCGCGGATGTGCAGATGTAGAGGGCATGGTGGATCCAGTGCCAGCGTCCTGTTCGCACGACCCCGGTCGCAACACTGGCGCCAAGCGCGCAGTTGGCGGCGTAGCTCGTCGTCGCGGCGACCAGCAGCGGGGGCACGTTCACGACGCCGAACCTACACGGGCGGCCTGAAGCGAACGCCGGGCGGGTGCGAGAAGCTGAGGCTGACGCAGGGAACTGGAGCCGGGCGCAAGGAGCTGGAGCCGGGCGCAGGGAACTGAAGCCGGGCGCAAGGAGCTGGAGCTCGTCGCTCAGTCCGGGTCGCGCATCCGCTCACCGTTGCGGTGTGAGCGTCTCGTCTCGGGTCAGCAGCAGTCGGTAGGGGAACTGGCGTCGCACGCACCAGCTCTGAGGCACCGCGGCACGGAGTTCGGGGGCCGTGTAGCTGCGGCGGATGGAGAGGGTGCCGTCGTAGTGGACGAACGACCCGCGGTCGAGGGGTTTCGTCGCGGCGCCGAACGCGGCGAGCGCAAGGCGTCCGCGCTCGATGTCGCTGTGCAGGGCGAGCGGCGCGAGGGCCGCACTGTCGGCGAGAAGGCTGGTGAGCGTGTGCGGGTTGAGGTGGTGCAGCAGGTGGTTGGAGGTGACGATGTCGAACCGCTCCCCCGCCGCCACGAGCTCCCCGCTTGACGCCGCCCGGAAGTGCACGCCGCGCTGCGTCAGCCCGCGCGACTCGACGAACTCGTGCGCGCGTTCATCCGGGTCGATGGCGGTGACCTCGAGCCTGAGCCCGTCGCGCGCCGCCCAGCCGGAGAGGGCGAGCGGAATGTCGCCCCCGCCGAAGCCGATGTCGAGCAGCCTGGATGCGCGCCGCCGGTCGAGGACGGGCCGCACGTCGCGCAGGTACACGCGCCGCCATCCTGCGACGAGCGCGTTCACCGCGCGGAACTGCGCGTACGTGGCGAAGAGGCGGTCGCGGTCGCAGTCGGGGTCGTCCATGAGCTCGAGCGAGGTCGTGTCGCGCGGCAGGGGACGAAGCGACGGGAGCGTGGGAGGCCTCACAGCCCTGGCCCACCCTGCGCGACGACTTCGAGAGAGAAGACGTCGCGCATTGCAGCGCGGCCGGTTGCCACCACCGCGACCCTCACGCGCGCATCCGCGTGAACCGCCCGACCTCGACCGTGAGGCCGGGTCCGAACGCCATCGCGCAGAGCGCTTCGCCAGCCCCTTCGAGGTGGGTGTCGTCGGCACCCTCGCCGAGCAGCCGTTCGAGGATGAACAGCACTGTCGCGCTCGACATGTTGCCGTAGTCGCGCAGCACGCCGCGGGACGGGGCGAGCTGCTCCTCCGTGAGTCCGAGCGACTGCTCGACCTTGTCGAGGATGCTCCGCCCGCCGGGGTGGATCGCCCACAGCGGCGTCTCCGACGGCACGGTCGGCGCGAGAAGCGGCCCGACGACATCGCCGATGGACGCTCCGATGATGCTGGGCACGTACCCGGAGAGGCGCATCCGGAACCCGCTGTCGCCGATGGTCCACGCCATCTCCGACTCGCCCTCGTCGGTGATGGTGCTCTCGAGGGCGTCGATGGTGAGGATGCTCGCGCCGGCCGGGGCGGGGCGCGCGGTGACAAGCGCGGCAGCGGCCCCGTCTGCGAAGACGGAGGTGGCGACGATCTGCTCGGGGTCATTGGAGCTGGTGAGGTGGATGGTGCACAGCTCGACGCACACGATGAGCACAACCGCGTTCGGGTCGGCGCGAGCGAACGCATCCGCTGCCCGCAGCGCGGGGAAGGCGCCGTAGCAGCCCATGAAGCCGAGGTGGAAGCGTTGCACGCGCGGTGACAGGCCGAGGCCGCGCACGATCTCGTAGTCGGGGCCGGGCGCGTAGAAGCCGGTGCAGGAGACGGTGACGACGTGCGTGATGTCGGCCGCGTCGAGGCCGCTGCCGTCGAGCGCGGCGCGGGTGGCGCCGAGGAGCAGTTCGGGGACGCGCTCGGCGTAGAGCTGGTTGCGGGCGCCCGTCGATGCGTCGAGGACCTGGCCGCCGGCGACGAGCGCCGAATCGGTGCCGCCGGCGAGCGCATCCACGACGGTGTGCCTGCGCTCGATCGCCGAGCCGTCGAACGCCGCGCCGATGAGGCGGGCACCGAGGCGGTTGATGCCTGGCTGACCTGCGAACAGGTCACGGGCCTGGGTCTGCGGCAGCTCGGTCGGGGGCACTGCGGTGCCGATGCTGCGGATGTGCACGCTCACGCCACGACGGTACGCCCCGCATCCTGAGAGCACCCGCGAGGCGGGACCGGTGCGGGCCCAGCACGATCGGTGCCAGAGAGATGGCCCTTTTCGCCAGCCCATAGGGGCACATCGACTGGCAGCGATCTCGGACGGGCGCCCCTGAAGGGCACATTGACTGGCAGCGATGCAGCCGCGAGAGCCCTGGAAGACTCGGCGATCCCCGGGAAGACTCGGAGACTCCCAAGAACGCGTCAGCGGGGAACCCCGTCAGCAAGGAAGCGGGGCCCCCTCGCCCGCGCTACTCACCGGGGTAGGTCATGAGGTCCCCGGTGAGCGGCACCTGGCCGCTTCGCTCCCCCGCGTCTGCCTTGTCGACCTTGTAGGCCTTGCCCTGTTCGCCGGCGTCGAGGGCGGCCTGCGAGGTGACCTGCCCGTCGAGCGTGAACGTGTCGAACATGAACGGCAGCCCGTTGGAGGCGAGTGGGTTCGGGGAGTCCATGAGGTGGAAGTGGAGGTGCGGGGCGTCGGTGTTGCCGGTGTTGCCGAGCAGGCCGAGGCGGTCGCCGCGGGTGAGCTGCTGCCCGACTTGGAGGTCGAAGGGGTTGCCGGTCTTGAGGTGCGCGTAGAAGGCGTAGGTGCCGCCGCCGATGTCCTGCACGACGTAGTTGCCGCCGTATTCGTCGAGGGTGAGGGTTGGGCCGGGGGCGGTGCCTGGTTCCTGTTCGGGGCGGTCGGTGGTGATGGCGACGATGGGGCCGTCGGCGACGGCGATGACGTTCTGGCCGTAGCCGGGGTAGCTTCGTGCATTGTCGCGGGCGCCGTCGTCGGAGAGCTTCATGGTGGGGGTGAGCTTGACGTAGTCGATGGCCCACCGTTCTGGCGCCCAGTAGGTGCCGTTGATGGGGCTGACGGCGCCACGGTGCGCGGTGAGTCCGCAGCAGCCGTTGGCGTCGAGCCAGTTGTCGCCGGTGAGGGGCGGGCCGATGACGGCGACGTCGCGCTTGTCGACCCTCACGGCCTGCGTGGTCTGCTCGATGGTCTTCTCGTAGAGGGGCGGCTGGGCTTTGGGCATCTCGACGGTGACGGTGTGCTCGATGCGGTCGGGAACGTCGGCGTCGGATGCGACGGTGGCGTCCATCCACACGGTCGCGTTCTGTCCGGGGCCGAGTTCGAGCCCGCCGCCGTCGGTGGTGCCGGCGACGCGCATCACGTCGTCGAGGTCGTCGCCCTCGAGCTCCTGCAGCACGGTGCCGCTCGCGCCCGCCTCGACTGCGGTGACCTTCACCTTCGACGGCGACCCGTTGGTGAGCTGCAGTTCGTAGGCGAGGTGGATGCGCTCGTCCGTTCCGAGCACGGGGATCGGCTCGGCGAGCGCGGAGACGACGACTGGCGTGAACTGCTCGCCGGTGGCTCCGGGTGCGGCGGCAGCGGGAGGCGTCTCGCTGACGGACGGGGGTGCATCCGCCCCGATGGTGAGAGCCGGGCTCGCCGAGCAGGCACTCAGAGCGAGGAGGCCCGCGACCGCGACGGCGGCCGCGAAGACACTCGCGTTCCCCGCCCTGATGCCGGTCATGGCCTGAGTTTAGGCCCGCGGATGGAGGCCCGCCAGAGCTGCGCAATCGGCTACGGGCGGAGATGGCGGATGCTGTTGAAGTGAGAGTCACCGCACGTGGAGGTCGACTGGGCCGCTCCCCGGCTCATCTTTGCCGTGAGAGCGCCCTTGACACTCCAGCTCGTCGCATCTACTTTTGGTGACACGTGTTACCAGCGCTCCCAAATGTGATCGATCACACTCTGAGGCGCGTGACCTACCAGCGAACCAGAACCATCGAACGTCTGACGAAGGAGTCACTATGACGTCGCATCCAGAACCCGAAGCCGCGGCAGGTGATGTGCGCGCAGCTGTCGGCAGCGCGCCGATCTCCGACGCGGTCAACGCCCCCGTCGCGGACGTGGTGGAAGAAACGCCCGTGCGCCTGCGCGAACGTATCTCCTACGCCACGGGCGACATCGGCGGCAACCTCATCTTCGCCACGGTCTCCTCGTTCGTGCTCTTCTACTTCACGGACACCGTCGGCATCGGCGCCGCCATCGCCGGCACGATCATCCTGCTCGGCCGAGTGCTCGACGGCACGATGGATCTCGTCGTCGGCACCCTCATCGACAAGACGCAGACCCGCTGGGGCAAGGCCCGCCCCTGGATCCTGCTCAGCACACCGATCGTGACGCTCGCGTTCGTCGGCCTCTTCAACGTGCCGGCCGGCTTGAGTTCAACGGGTCAGGAGATCTACGCCTTCGTCTTCTACTTCCTGTGCCTCGCGATCGGCTACACGGGCTCGAACCTCGCGTATCACACGCTCCTCTCCGTCATCACCTCTGACGGCAAGACGCGCGTCTCGCTGACCGTCATGCGAACGTTCGCCGCCCTCCTCGCCACGCTCCTGGTGAACTTCTTCACAATCCCGCTGATCGGACGGTTCGGCGGGGGCCAGACCGGTTGGTCGATCACCGTCGCGATCTACGCCGCCATCGCTGCCATCACCTTCATCGTCGTGTTCCTCGGCACGAAAGAACGTGTCACCACCACAGTCGAAGCCGACCGCAGCTCATCGCGCTCCGTGCTTGAGCTCATCCGCATCCTGCTCAAGAACAAGTACTTCTACCTGGGCTTCGCTCTCTTCTTCACCCAGTTCCTCGCCTCCGGGGTGGGCAGCGTCGGCATCTACTTCGCCAAGGACGTGCTCGGCGACCCCAGCCTCTACAGCTTCTTCAGCCTCGCCACGATGGGCCCACTGCTCATCGGCATGTGGTTCATGCCGATGATCACAGCTCGCTTCGGCAAGCGCCTGCCCTTCCTCGTCGGCTCTGCGCTGGCCGTCGTCGGGCTCGGGATCGCGCTCATCGACCCGACGAACTTCACGATGGTCATCGCGGGCAGCGTCGTCCGTTCGATCGGCACCATCCCCGTATCCGCGGCTCTCTTCGCGCTCGTCGCCGACATCGTCGACTATGGGGAATGGCGCACGGGCGTTCGAGTGGATGCGATGACGTACTCGGCCGCGACGGCTGGCCAGAACCTCGGCGCGGGTGTCGGAGCAGCGCTCGTCGGCTGGCTGCTCGCGGCAAGCCAGTACGACGGCGCGGCTGCCACGCAGCTCCAGTCGGCGATCGACATGGAGATCTTCCTCTTCCTGGGGCTGCCACTCATCGTCTACGCCCTGCAGTTCGTCATCGCGATCTTCCTCAACATCGATCGCTACCAGCCGGGTATGTCCGAAGACCTGCGTCTGCGGCGTACGGGCGCGATCCGCATCCCGCAGAACTGACCGCGCACGTCCACCAGCACCCTCACGAGAGAGCAGGCCAGCACATGGCACGAGAACCCTTCAACCGCGGCTGGACCGTGAAGCCCAAGACCAGCATCTTCGCGCAGATCGGGGGTGCCGGCTCCGCGGGCGTGGAGGTCGACCTGCCGCACGACGCGCTCTTCGGCGAGCAGCGATCCGCGGCCAACTCGGGCAAGAACGCCTACTTCCCGAGCGGAACCTACGAGTACTCGAAGAGCTTCGACGTGCCCGCCGAATACCGGGGGAAGCGTGTCTCGGTCGAGTTCCAGGGCGTCTACCGTGACGCGGTCGTGTTCGTCAACAATGCCTATGCCGGCCAGCGACCGTTCGGGTACTCGGCGTTCACCGTCGACCTCGACGACCACCTCGAGTACGGCACCGACAACACCATCCGGGTCGAGGTGCGCTCCCACGACGACTCGCGTTGGTACGCGGGGGCGGGCCTCTACCGCGACGTGACGCTGATCGTCACGGACCTCGTGAAGATCGCGAACTCGGGACCCCGAGTCACGACGCCGGACATCGACGCCGACCGGTCGATCGTCGAGCTGGCAGTGCCACTCGAGAACCACTCACCGAATCGGACGACCCCGGTCGTGAGCACAGAGATCCGGGACGGGCAGGGTGCGCTCGTCGCTTCCGGAACGACGCCCACGACCCTTCGTGCCGGAGCTGCTGCGACGGCCCGGCTGCGCCTCCACATCACGGATCCCAACCTGTGGAGCGTGGACACTCCCCACCTCTACACCGCCGTGACGACGCTTGTCGACGGCGGCACCGAGGTCGACTCGCGAAGCACGACCTTCGGGGTACGGCGACTGCAGCTCGACCCCATCTTCGGGCTCCGCATCAACGGAGTCGCGACGAAGCTTCGGGGCGCGTGCATCCATCACGACAACGGCCTGCTGGGCGCCGCCGCGATCCGGCGAGCGGAGGAGCGGAAGATCGAACTTCTGAAGAACGCCGGCTTCAATGCCATCCGCATGTCCCACAACCCCGCCAGCTCCGCCCTCCTGGACGCCTGCGACCGGCTCGGCATGCTGGTCATGGACGAGACCTTCGACATCTGGACCGAGAGCAAGTCGTCGTTCGACTACTCCCTGTCGTTCCCAGAGTGGTGGGAACGGGACATCGAGGCCTTCGTCGCCAAGGACTTCAACCACCCGAGCGTCATCTTCTACTCGATCGGCAACGAGATACCCGACACGGGCAACCCGCTCGGCTCCGAGTGGGGGCGCCGGCTTTCGGAGAAAGTGCGCGAGCTCGACGACACGCGTTTCATCACCAACGGGGTCAACGGATTCGTCTCGACGCTTCCCACGCTGCTGCCGCTGATGAAGAGCCGGAGCCAGAACGCGGAACCAGAAGGCGGGGTCAACGGCGCCGGCGAGATGATGAACCAGGTCAACGCATCCGAGCTCGTCACGAAGGCCACGGAGGAATCCTTCGGGGTGCTGGACGCCGCCGGACTGAACTACGGCGACTCCCGCTACGAGCTGGACAAGGAGCTGTTCCCGAATCGCGTCATCATCGGCACGGAGACGTTCCCCCCGAACATCGACCGCAACTGGAAGCTCGTGCAGGAGCACGATCATGTCCTCGGCGATTTCACGTGGACCGGATGGGACTACCTGGGCGAGGTGGGGATCGGCCGGAACCAGTTCCTCGACGAGCAGCCCCAGTTCGAGGCGCCGTTCCCGTGGCTGACCGCCTGGTGCGGTGACCTCGATCTGACCGGCTTCCGCCGACCCGCCTCCTACTACCGAGAGATCGTGTTCGGCCTCCGGACGGCTCCGTACCTCGCAGTGCTGCGCCCCGAGGCCGTGGGTCGAGACGTCCGCCCCGGGCAGTGGGCCTGGTCCGAATCGATCGCCAGCTGGGATTGGGCTGTCGATGAGCAGACACCGATGCAGGTTGAGGTGTACTCCCCCTCGGAGAGCGTCGAGCTCGTGGTGAATGGCAGGTCGGTCGGCACGGCGCAGACCGGGCCGGACAACCGCTTCCGAGCCACCTTCGACCTGCCGTACGAGCGGGGAACCATCGAGGCGTTCGCCATCGTCGGCGGCGAACGCGCCGCGTCCGTGTCGCTGCGGTCACACGCCGGCACCACGGCCCTCAGCGTGTCAACAGACCGGAGCACGCTCGACGCCGACGGAGGCGACCTCGCCTACGTCGACATCGAGCTGCGGGATGCGGACGGCGTCCTCGCCACGTCAGAACTGCGACAGGTCTCCGTGCGGGTCGAAGGTGCCCGACTCGTGGCGCTCGGCAGCGGGAAGCCGGACAACACCGAGCGCTTCGACGCGCAGACCCACGCGACCTTCGACGGCCGCCTGCAGGCGATCATCCGCCCGACAGGACCGGGGCCCATCACGGTCACGATCAACGCAGACGCTGCGGAGGCGGTGACGCTGCAGCTGGCCGCACGGTAGCGACGGCCCCGCGCGGAGTCGGGAGCGCTCGCGCGCGGGTCACACGTCAGGTGGTCTCTCGCGTGACCACCTCGAACGGAGTGAATGCGCGCGGCGCTGGCCCGACGTCCGCGCCGAGGCGCTCTTCGAGTTCGCGCGCCAGGGCCTCGACGAGCGGCTCCCAGGTCGTTCGGACACTGGAGAGCGCGGGCGACCAGAGAGCCCCGGTCGACGTGTCGTCGACGCCGATGACAGACATCTCGTCCGGCACCGAGACGCTGCGTTCTCGCGCGCCGGCGAGCAGCGCCAGGGCGACGTCGTCGTTGTA
Organism: Pseudoclavibacter terrae; assembly: GCF_008831075.1. GTDB lineage: Bacteria > Actinomycetota > Actinomycetes > Actinomycetales > Microbacteriaceae > Pseudoclavibacter > Pseudoclavibacter terrae. Next base: position 368,877 of record NZ_WBJX01000004.1, read on the forward strand.
GCAGGCGACGGCTGCGGGGGCTCCACCGCTCATGATCTCGGCGACGGCCGCCGCCCCGCCCTCGCGGGTCACCGGCACACGCACGAGCCTGGGCGCGGGCAGCTCGCGCTCACGGCTGTGCTGCTCAAGCACCGCGAGCCGCGACGGCCCGTATGGGTCGCTCCGCGCATCGGAGATGGCAGCGAACCACAGCTGCCGTGGGCCGCGGCGCAGCAGTTCGTCGATCTGCAAGCGAGCGACGCCGCCATCGCTCACCACGGACGAATCGCGGTCAGCGGGGACAACCAGCACGCCCGCCGCCGTGAGCTCCTCCGACTCGGTACTGCTCAGGACGCCGAGGTCGACGACCGCGAGCGGTTGGAGCGCCTGGACGGCCGCGACGGAACCGCCCGGAGATTGCGTCGCGAACCGCACGACGACGTTGCCGCCGATCGCTCGCGTGCGTTGCACGACAGACTCCACGGCATCCTGGAGGTTGCTGCCGAAGGTCGCATTCGGCACGAGCACGACGACCGTCCCCGACTTTCCCATCACCAGAGACCTCGCGGCCGGAGACGGCTGATAGCGAAGCTCCCGCGCCGCTTCCAGCACGCGATCCCTCGTCGCCTCCGGGAAGCGCTCGACCTTTCCGTTCAGGATGTTGCTCACCGTCGAGCGCGAGACTCCCGCGAGGCGCGCCACGTCGAAGCTGGTCGCAGGTTTGTCCGTGGTGGAGTCGGTCGCCATCAGGCCATTCTGTCGGATGGAGGACCCCGCGCACACGCAACCAGCGCGCTTGCAGGTCGCAACAGGCCAGCCGGTCGGAGATAATCACCCCATGCCAGCCCAAGAGCGCCCCGTCGCGCTGCGCCCCGCGAGCGTCTTCGACGTCGCGAAGTCGGCCGGGGTCTCGCATCAGACGGTCTCCCGCGTACTCAACAACCACCCGAGCGTGCGCGAGACGACACGCGCGAAGGTGCTGGATGCGATGCGCGAGCTCGACTACCGCCCGAACCTCGCGGCCCGCACACTGTCCTCGAAGCGCAGCCGCACGCTCGGCGTCATCTCGACGTCGAAAGGTGAGTTCGGGCCGGCGTCCAGCATCTCGGCGATCACCGAGGCCGCCCGCTCGCGCGGCTACAGCACGATCATCGAGTACGCCGACGAGCTGTCGCCGACCTCGGTGGATGCGGCCCTCGCGAGCCTCGCGGAGCTCGCAGTCGAGGGCATCGTCGCGGTCGCCCCGCAGACACGGGTGCTCGAGGCGCTGCAGACGACACACACGAGCATCCCCTTCGTGACGGTGCAGAACCGCGAGACGCTCGATGGCGTCGAGGTCGCGGTCGACCAGTTCCGGGGGGCGCAGCTCGCGACCGCGCACCTCCTCGAGCTCGGCCATACCAGGATCGTGCACCTCGCCGGCCCCAGCGACTGGCTCGACGCGACCTCACGCCTCCACGGCTACGAGCACACGATGGCCGAGCATGGCCTGACCGCCCAGCACGTCGACGCCGGGGCGTGGACCCCGGCCGCCGGCTACGCGGCAGGCCGCGAACTGCTCGCCTCCGACGCGACCGCGATCTTCTGCTCGAACGACCAGCTCGCGCTCGGCGTGCTGCACGCTGCACACCAGCTAGGCGTCGACGTGCCGGGCCGCGTCAGCCTGATCGGCTTCGATGACATCCCGGAAGCCGCCCACTTCTGGCCGCCGCTCACCACGATTCGACAGGACTTCTCGGTGGCCGGCCGCCGCTGCGTCGAGCATCTGCTGGACGACGGGAACGCGACACCCGCAACGGAGCTGTCGCTGGTCGCACGCGCATCGACGGGACCCAACCCGATCTAGCGGCCGGCCCTGCCGAGCAGCGCGCCTCGCCCCGGCCGCGCCTTGGCCATGCGATGCAGTCCCGGGGCCTGGGGCGCGTCTCCAGTTCCCTTTTCGAGGTTCGTGTCGTAGTCTTTTCCGAACAATGTGATCGATCACATTCACCTCGAGGCACAGCCAAAGGAGACCTGCCGACGATGAGCGAGCCAACCGAAACGCCCGAAGCAGCCGAGCGCGACACCTACGTCATCGGCGTCGACTACGGGACCCTCTCGGGCCGCGCCGTCGTCGTGCGCGTGCGGGACGGCGCCGAGCTCGGCGTCGGCGAGCTCGCGTATCCGCATGCCGTGGTCGACAGCGTCCTCCCGGCAACCGGGGAGAAGCTCCCGCCCGAGTGGGCGCTGCAGGTGCCGAGCGACTATGTCGACGTGCTCAAGGTCGCCGTGCCCGCCGCCATCGCCGACGCGGGCATCGACCCGGCGGATGTCATCGGCATCGGCACCGACTTCACGGCCTGCACGATGGTGCCGACGCTCGCCGACGGCACCCCCCTCAACGAGGTCACCGGCTTCGAAACCCGCCCCCACGCCTACGTGAAGCTCTGGAAGCACCACGCCGCGCAGCCGCACGCCGACCGCATCAACGATCTCGCCGAGCTCATGGGCGAGAAATGGCTCGCCCGCTACGGCGGCCTCATCTCAAGCGAGTGGGAGTTCGCGAAAGGCCTCCAGCTCCTCGAGGAAGACCCCGAAGTGTACGCGGCCATGGACCACTGGGTGGAGGCAGCCGACTGGATCGTCTGGCAGCTCACCGGCACCTACATCCGCAACGCCTGCACGGCCGGCTACAAGGGCATCCTGCAGGACGGCGAGTACCCGAGCCGCGAGTTCCTCGCCGCCCTCAACCCCGACTTCGCAGGCTTCGCAGACGACAAGCTCGCCCACGAGATCGGCCAGCTCGGCGACGCCGCCGGCACGCTCTCGGCGGAGGCAGCTGCCTGGACCGGCCTGCCGGAGGGCATCGCCGTCGCCGTCGGCAACGTCGACGCGCACGTCACCGCCCCGGCCGCGGCAGCGACCGAACCCGGCCAGATGGTCGCCATCATGGGCACCTCCACCTGCCACGTCATGAGCTCCGGCACCCTCACCGAGGTGCCAGGGATGTGCGGGGTCGTGGATGGCGGCATCGTCGCGGGCCTCTACGGCTACGAGGCCGGCCAGTCGGGTGTCGGCGACATCTTCGCCTGGTATGTCGAGAACCAGGTGCCAGCGCGCTACGAGCGCGAAGCCACGGAGCTCGGCATCTCGGTGCACGAGCACCTCACGAACCTCGCGGCCTCGCAGCCGGTTGGCGCGCACGGCTTGATCGCGCTCGACTGGCACAGCGGCAACCGCTCGGTGCTCGTCGACCATGAGCTCTCGGGCCTGCTCGTCGGCGCGACCCTCGCGACGAAGGCTGAGGACGTCTACCGCGCACTGCTCGAGTCGACCGCGTTCGGCACACGCAAGATCGTCGAGACCTTCAACGCCTCGGGGGTCCCCGTCACCGAGTTCATCGCGGCCGGCGGCCTCCTCAAGAACGCGTTCCTCATGCAGACCTACAGCGACATCCTCGGCATGCCGATCTCGACGATCGACAGCACGCAGGGTCCGGCGCTCGGCTCGGCCATCCACGCCGCGATCGCGGCAGGCGCGTACCCGGATGCGCGTGCAGCGGCAGCCGCCATGGGCCGCGTGACGCGCGCCAAGTACACGCCGAACCCCGACGCGGTGGCCGCCTACAACGAGCTGTACGCCGAGTACGACCTGCTGCACGACCACTTCGGGCGGGGTGCGAACCAGGTCATGAAGCGACTCAAGCGGCGCCGCCGCGAGGCGCTCGCCGGCGCATCGACAGCGGAGGCAGCCGAGGCAGCCGCATCCATTGCCGCCGCCGCAGACCCATCCACATCCGCGCCCGCAACCCACGAGGAGGTCAGCGCGTGAGCATCCAGACCCAGACCATCACTGCCGAGGTGCAGGCGAGCATCGACACCATCCGCGCCGAGGTCGCCGCCCTGCACGACGAGCTCGTGCGCTACGGCCTCGTCGTCTGGACGGGCGGCAACATCTCCGGCCGCGTGCCCGGCACGGAGCTCTTCGTGATCAAGCCGTCGGGCGTCAGCTACGACGACCTGGCCGCCGACAACATGATCCTCTGCACCCTCGACGGCGCGGTCGTTCCTGGCTCCCCCGGCTCGGACCGTTCACCCTCGAGCGACACGGCGGCCCACGCCTACGTGTACCGCAACATGCCGGAGGTGGGCGGGGTCGTGCACACGCACTCCGACTACGCGGTCGCGTGGGCGGTGCGCGGCGAGCCGATCCCTTGCGTCATCACGGCGATGGCGGATGAGTTCGGCGGGGAGATCCCCGTCGGCCCGTTCGCGATCATCGGCGACGACTCCATCGGCCGCGGCATCGTCGAGACGCTGCGCGGGCACCGCTCGCGGGCCGTGCTCATGAAGAACCACGGCCCGTTCACGATCGGCAAGGATGCCCGCGATGCCGTGAAGGCCGCCGTCATGGTGGAGGACGTCGCCCGCACCGTGCACATCTCCCGCCAGCTCGGCAGCCCTGACCCCATCCCCCAGCAGGCCGTCGACTCGCTGTTCGACCGCTACCAGAACGTCTACGGACAAGACCCGACAGGAGCCCTCAGTTGAGCGCACTCACCACTTCCTTCGACGCCTACGAGATCTGGTTTTTCACCGGCAGCCAGGGCCTCTACGGCGAGGAGACGCTGCGTCAGGTCGCGGAGCAGTCGCAGGCCATCGTCGACACTCTCAACGAGTCGCCGAGCACGCCCGTGAAGATCGTCTGGAAGCCGGTGCTCACCGACTCCGACGCCATCCGCCGCGCGGCCCTCGAGGTCAACTCGAACGACAACGTCATCGGCATCGTCGCCTGGATGCACACGTTCAGCCCCGCGAAGATGTGGATCCAGGGCCTCGACGCGCTCGCGAAGCCCCTCCTGCACCTGCACACGCAGGCCAACGTGGAGCTGCCGTGGGCCGACATCGACTTCGACTTCATGAACCTCAACCAGGCGGCGCACGGCGACCGCGAGTTCGGGTACATCCAGACGCGCCTCGGCATCCCCCGCAAGACTGTTGTCGGCCACGCGTCGAGCGCCAGCGTGACGCGGCAGATCGACAGCTGGTCGCGCGCCGCGGCCGCCTGGCAGGCGGTACGCACCATGAAGCTCGCCCGCTTTGGCGACAACATGCGCTTCGTCGCCGTCACGGAGGGCGACAAGACGGAGGCCGAGCTGCGCTTCGGCGTGCAGGTCAACACGTGGGGTGTCAACGAGCTCGCCGAGGCCGTCGCCGCGGTCGACGATGCGGCGGTGGATGCGCTGGTCGCCGAGTACGAGGAGCTGTACGACGTCGCTCCCGAGCTGCGGTTCGGTGCCGAGCGCCACCAGTCGCTGCGCGACGGCGCCGCCATCGAGCTCGGCCTGCGCTCGTTCCTCGAGGCCGGCGGCTTCAGCGCCTTCACGACGAGCTTCGAGGACCTCGGGGAGCTCAAGCAGCTCCCGGGACTCGCCGTGCAGCGCCTCATGGCGGAGGGCTACGGCTTCGGCGCCGAGGGCGACTGGAAGACGGCCATCCTCGTGCGCGCCGCGAACGTCATGGGCGCCGGCCTGCCAGGTGGCGCGAGCCTCATGGAGGACTACACGTACGACCTCACGGAGGGCAGCGAGCTCATCCTGGGCGCGCACATGCTCGAGGTGAGCCCCTCGCTCACGACGGCCAAGCCGACGCTCGAGGTGCATCCGCTCGGCATCGGCGGGAAGGACGACCCGGTGCGCCTCGTCTTCACGGCCGACCCGGGCCCCGCGGTTGTCGTCGCGCTCAGTGACATGCGAGACCGGTTCCGCCTCGTCGCGAACGTCGTCGAGGTCGTCGAGCCCACCGCTCCCCTGCCGAAGCTGCCCGTTGGCCGCGCCGTGTGGAAGCCGGAGCCCTCATTCGAGGTGTCGGCCGCCGCCTGGCTGACGGCCGGCGCCGCGCACCACACGGTCATGTCGACAGCGGTCGGCATCGACGTGTTCGAGGACTTCGCGACCATCGCGAAGACCGAGCTGCTGCGCATCGACGCCGATACCACCCTGCGTGAGTTCAGCAAGGAAGTGCGCTGGAACCAGGCCTACTACCGCCTCGCGCAGGGGCTGTAGGCAGGGCGGCCTCTGCACGGTATGCGCGCCGGCAGGGGCGCCCCCAGACCGGGGCCGACGACGCGCCTCCTTGCGTCGGCGGCCCCAGACAACGACCACGTGGTGGCGCCACTCTTCTTCGGAGAGGGCCAACGGCGCCACCCCGTGGCGCCCCCTCCTCCGCCCCTCCGCTCCCGCCGCCCCTCCGCTCCCTCCACTCCCGCCGCCGCCCGCGGCCGCCCGCCGCGCCCGCGGCCGCCCGCCGCGCCCGCGGACGACAGACCTGGGCTCTGCGCATCCGCCCTCCGCCACGCGGATGCGCAACACCAAGGTCTGCAGAGGGGCCGGGCTCAGACCTGGGGCTTCTTCAGCCAACTTGCGCGGAGCGGATGCGCAAAGCCCAGGTCTGCAGAGGGTGGCACTGCGCTGGCCAGACGCAGAGGGACAGCGGAGCAGAGGTGAACGGGAGACGGGGGAACGGGAGAAGAAAAGCAGAGAGACCTGCCCTACTCCGCCCACACCCCTTCGCGGGGAATCACGAGCGGCGTGCCCGTCTCGGGGTCGTCGATGATGCGGCAGGGCAGCGAGAAGACGTCCTCGACCAGCTCGGCGGTGAGCACCTCGCCCGGCTTGCCCTGCACGACGATCTCGCCGTCGCGCATGACCACGAGGTGCGTCGCGAAACGGGCCGCCTGGTTGAGGTCGTGCAGCACCGCGACGAGCGTGCGTCCCTCGCCGCGGAGCCGGCGGAACAGCTCGAGCAGCTCGTACTGGTGCGAGATGTCGAGGAACGTCGTCGGCTCATCCAGCAGCAGCACGGGCGCTTCCTGCGCGAGCGCCATCGCAACCCACACGCGCTGCCGCTGTCCACCGGACAGCTCGTCCACGAAGCGCGACGCCAGCGCATCCACTCGCGTCGCGGCCATCGCCTCGGTCACGGCTCGCTCGTCGGCCGCCGACCAGCGGTCGAACATGCCCTGGTGCGGGAACCGGCCGCGCGCGACGAGGTCGGCGACGCGGATGCCCTCCGGCGCGAGCGACGTCTGCGGCAGCAGCCCGAGGCGCTTGGCGACGTCCTTCGTCTTGAGGGTGAAGATGTCGGCGCCGTCGAGCAGGACGCTGCCCTCGCTCGGCTTGAGGAGGCGCGCGAGGGCCTTCAGCAGCGTCGACTTGCCGCACGCGTTGGGCCCGATGATGACCGTGAACGAGTGGGCGGGCACCTCGAAGTCGAGGCCCTCGATGATGGGCTGGTCGTCGTAGCCGACGTGCACGGAACGGGCTCGCAGGTCGGCGGACGCGCTGACCTGGGCGAGCGCACCGCTCCCGTCCGCGGGATGCACCGCGCCGCCTGCTCGAGACGCCGTGTGAGCTTCGATCGTCATCACTGACGTCCCTTCTTCGTGACCTGCTCGTGGACGAGCAGCCAGGCGAGGTAGATGCCGCCGACGCACACGGTGAGCACGCCGACGGGGAGGTCGACCATCTGCGCGACGAGGTCGGCCGCGACGAGGAGGAGCGCGCCGACGAGCGCGGATGGGAGCAGCTGCAGGCTGGCCCCGTTCGTGAGGCGCCGCGCGATCTGCGGGGCGGCGAGCGAGATGAAGGCGATCGGGCCTGCCGCCGCAGTGACCAGCGCGGTGAGGGCGACGCCGACGAGCGTCGAGAACGCGCGGGTTCGGTTCGCGTGCACGCCGAGCGAGAGCGCCGCGTCGTCGCCGACCTCGAGGGCCGCGAGCGGGCGTCCGAGGAAGCCGCACCCGACGATCAGGGCGGCGAAGATGAGCGTGGCCGGCAGCAGCTGCGCGTAGCCGAGCGCGCTGAGCGAGCCTGACCCCCAGACGGCGGCGAGCATCGCCTCCTCCTGGCTGACCCTCATCATCATGAGCGAGTTCACGGAGGCGAGCATGGCGCTCGCCCCGATGCCCACGATGATCAGCCGGAACGGGCGCAGTCCCTTCCTATACGCGAGCAGGTACACCACGACCGCGACGGCGGCCCCGCCGAGCAGGGCTCCGGCGCCGATCGCGTAGTACGAGGTCGAGCCGATCCAGAGCATCACGATGCTGGCGCCCGTGTAGGAGCCCGTCGAGAAGCCGATGATGTCGGGGGAACCGAGCGGGTTGCGGGTGATCGACTGGAAGATCGCGCCGCTCGCGCCGAGCGCGAGGCCCGCGAGCACGGCGAACAGGAACCGCGGGAGGCGCCACTCGAACACGACGAGCCGGTGCGCGCGCGACGCATCCGCGTCGAAGAGCGCCGTCAGCACCTCGCCGGGCGAGAGGGCGAGCGTGCCGTAGCCGAGCGAGACGACGCCGAGGGCCAGGATGGCGACGACGATCGCGCCGCACACGATGACGGCGCGGTGTCGGTGCAGGTTCGAGAACCGGCCGAAGCGCACCGCGTAGGTGCGGTCGCCGAAGTCGATGCCACGCGGAGCGCCTGTTCCGGGGCCGAGCGGAGCGCCGTGGTCGACGACGTCGGTGCGCCCGCTGTGCAGGCTGTTGCCTCGTGTCTGCGTCTTGGCCGTGGCCGTGGCTGCGACCGTGGACCCGACTCTGGATGCGGCCACCGGTGTCTCGTCCTGTGTTCTGGTCACAGCCCGCTCACCTTCTTACGGCGCACGAGCCCGATGAGCACGGGCGCGCCGATGATGGCCGTCACGAGCCCGACCCGCAGCTCGCCGGAGGGCAGCACGATGCGACCGAGAATGTCGGCGGCCAGCAGGAGGATCGGAGACATGACGATCGACATGACGAGGATCCAGCGCTGGTCGGGGCCGACGAACCAGCGCACGACGTGCGGCACCATGAGGCCGACGAAGCCGATGGGGCCCGCGATGGCGACGCCAGTGCCGGCGAGCAGCGTCACGGCGATGACCATGAGCGCTCTGGTCGAGCGGATGCGCACCCCCAGCGAGGCGGCGAGCTCGTCGCCCAGAGACAGGGCGTTGAGGGAGCGCGCGCAGAGCAGCGCGAGCACCACGCCGACGACGATGAGAGGCAGGCAGGTGAGGAGCACGTCCATGGACCGGCCGCCGATCGACCCGACACCCCAGAAGCGGGTCACGTTGAGGGCGTCGATGTTCTTCAGCACGATCGCCGACGTGAAGCCGCCGAGCACGGCACTGATCGCGACCCCCGCCAGAGTCAGGGTCAGCGGCGTCGCCTTCCCGCCGCCGACAGATCCCATGGCGTAGACGAGCATGGTCGCGAGGAACGCGCCGAGGAGCGCGAACCACACGTACTGGCCGGGTGCGGTGAGGCCGAAGATGCCGACGGCGAGCGTCACGACGAAGCTCGCACCGGCGTTGACGCCGAGGATGCCGGGGTCGGCGAGCGGGTTCCGGGTGAACGCCTGGATGAGGGCGCCGCACAGGCCGAGCGCGGGTCCCACGACGAGCCCCACGAGCGTGCGCGGGATGCGCAGGTCGAGCACCATCACGTGCTCCTCCGTCGCGCGTGAGCCGAAGATGCTCTCCCAGACGACCTCGGGCGAGATGGCGCGCGCGCCCACGAAGATGCTCAGCGCGACCGTTCCAGCCAGCACCACGAGGGCGATGACCAGGGCCAGGGTGCGCTTCGCGTTGCTGCTCGCCAGGCCGCTGCCGGGAGCATCCTGGGCGCTGTTGTGCGAATCCGGGCGGCTGCCGCGCGAATCCGGGCGGCTGCCGCGCGCATCCGAGCCTGGACGAGCCCCTGCTGCCCGCGGCCCTGTGTTGACTGCGACCACGACGCGGTTAGAGCCCGACCGAGGCGTAGATGCGGAAGACCTCGTCGATGCGCGCTTCCTCGTCGACCTGCTCGCCGTCTTCCGGCTCAGCGTAGAGGTCCATGATCTGCTGCCTGACGGACTCGTCGAGCGCCTCCCACTTCGCCGACCAGGCCTCGACCTCGTAGGTCCAGTAGCCGACGACCTTGTACGCGGAGCCGGGCAGGCCAAGCGTGTGACGCAGGTGGCTGCGCACCTCGCGCGTGACGCGGGTCTCACCGGCCACCCACACGTAGACGCTGCCGTCGTTCGGGATGTCGAGGCGCTTGACGGTCTCGACCAGGCGGCTCGGGCGGTGCCCGTTGCCGGAACCGCGCACCCAGTTCGCCGCCTTGAGGTCTGTGGACGGGAACAGCTCGTAGCCCGCATCCCGGATCTCGCAGACGATCTCCGTCTCCACGTCCGGCGTCAGCTCCGCCACCCGCAGGGCCGCTGGGAGGGCGGGCTCGTCGCAGATGAGCATCTGCTTCGTCACGCCCGCTGGCAGCGCGTAGAGGTCGCGCGGCGGGTTGATGCCGAGCACGTACCCCGGCTTCGCACCGAGCACCCACGTGCTCGCGATGCCGCCCTCGTGGACGACGAAGTCGATGTCGACCTCGCCCGGACGGTGGTCGCGGATCGTGTAGGTGCGCATCTGCGACGGTTCGACACCCTCCTCGTAGTCCCAGCCGCGGCCGGAGACGAACGGCAGGCGCGGCTCGAGGTGCGCCTCGTCGGGGAAGAAGAGGCGCACGTACTCGTCGCCGACGCCCGTCGTGGGGTAGTCGTGCAGGTCGTCGCCGCCGAGCGTGACGCGGATCATCCCGGGTCCGAGCTGCTTCACGCCCGTCACGACCGCACGGTGGATGCGCTCGACGTAGTCGCTCGTCCCGGTTCCGGTTGTGTCGAGGGAGGTCATTCTGCGCCGCCTACTCCGTTGCCGTCGATCGCCGAGTTGAGCATGGGGACGAACTCGTCGAGGGCCCACGGGATGGAGAGGGGTGTCGGCGCGTTGGTGGCCATGGCGAGCGGCTCGCTCTCGAGGAACAGGTAGTGGCCCGTGGCGATGGGCTCCCACAGCTTGAACGTGGGGTGGTTCAGCGTGTACTCGAGCTCCTCAGGGCTGTTGGACCAGGCGACGAAGAGGTCGGCGGGGATGGTGTCGAGCTCTTCGAGGCTGACCGCGCCGTACCAGTTGTCGCCCTCGACGGTGCCGAGCACGGTGTCCATCGCTGGCGTGTTCTGGAGGCCGAGGTCGGTGAGGAACTGCACACGAAGGTCGGTCGGAATGTAGATACCGGCCTCCGTCCCGCCATCGCTGAGGGTGAGGCCGTACGCGAAGGTCGTGTCCGCGAACTGCGGGTTCTCCTCCTTCACGGCGTCGAGCTGCCCTTGGGTCTCCGCGATGATCTCGTCGGCCTTCGCGGGCTGCCCGAGGCTGTCCCCGACGATCTCGACGAGCGACTGCCACGACTCGGAAGCCCACGCCTTCTCGGGGTACGCGACGGTGGGGGCGATCTCGGTGAGGCGGTTGTACTCGACCTCCGTGAGGCCGGAGTGCGGGGCGAGGATGACATCGGGTTCGAGGGCGAGCACCTGCTCGAAGTCGAGGTCCCCGGCGTCGCTGTAGTTGAGGATCTCGGGCATCGTGCCGCCCAGCTCCTCGACCTCGGCGCGGAACCACGGCGAGTAGCCCTCCTCGTCGCCACCCCACGTCTCGGGAATCCCGACGGGGACGGTCCCGAAGGCGGCGACGACATCCTGCGTCGCCCAGCCGACGGTCACGACGCGCTCGGGGGCCTCCGTGATCGTCGTCTCGCCGAAGGCGTGGGTCATCGTCACGGGCAGGGCACCCTCCTCCGCGGGCGTCGCCATCACTCCGTCGGCTGTCGCGGTGTCACCGGATGCGCATCCCGCGAGCGCGAGCACCCCGACGGTGGCGGCGGCGAGAGCCCCGGTCCAGCGACGGCGCGCGGAACGGTGCGTCGAAGGTCGGGGCGGGGCGGACGAGCGGCGGGTGACAGTCGAGGTCAAGGTGGCTCCATTCGACAGAGTGCAGACGCGAGAAGTAAGGGTTACCTCAGAACACACCGAGCCTACGGAGGTGGCGTATCGCTCCGCGGTCACTCGGCATCGCATTCCTGCCACCGCGTCTGGCGACGGGCCGCCCGCGCGCCGCGCTACGCTTCGAGAGTGAATCAAGGTGAGCTGGTCGGGGGGCTGCTCGTCATCTTCGTGCTCGCCGTGATCGCGATCGCCACGATCGTGGTGTTCGGCGACCTCAGCATCCGCCCCCGTCCGCGCCGCCTGCCGGTCTGGCAGTACACGCACCGCGTCATCGGCAAGGATCAGCCCTACGCCACATCCACAGGCTCGTTCCCGGCGAGCGAGCAGCGCCTCTGGGAGCTCTGGCGCGAGAGCCACACGCCCGGCAGCATCGTCGCCGTCCCGGTGGCGTCGGACCCGGTCGCGCCGAAGCCAGTCGCGGACAGCGCTGACAACAGCGGCCGCAGCGAGGCGGAAGACGCCGAGGCCAACGCCGACACCAACCCCTCGGGCGCAGATGCCGGCGGGGACACCCCTTCGGTCGATGCCGCCGAGAAGATCCCGGAGGTGCGGCAGATGCGCGTCTCCCGCGTCTCTCGGGAGCTGCGCTCGGTGTATCCGCTCGCCCTCGTGGGCTTCAACGTGTACTTCGAGGAGTACGAGAAGACCGAGTTCCCGGTCGGCCTGATCGTGCGTGGCAGCGACGGTGTCGCCATGATGACCCTCACCGACGACGACATCGTCGCGTTCGACGAGCGCGGGCGACGACTCTGGTCGAGCCGCTGGGAGCGGCTCATCTTCTCCAACGCCCACGACCTGCTGCTCTACAACGGGCACACGCAGATCCGCATCGACGACGAGGACCAGCGCGACCTCGTCGAGGCTCTCGTCGTCAAGTACGGGCGCTTCGAGCAGATGCACTTCCTGCCTGGCCCCGAGCGTCGCGCGCCTGACGCCGACGAATGACAGCCGACGCGTGACGCCTGACGCCTGACGCCTGACGCCTGACGCCTGATTCTTGCTGGTCGCGCTGCTACGGCCGCCAGTCGCTGGGCTTCGACCCCATGGCGCGACGGAAGGCGGCGCTGAACGCGCTCGTCGTGGCGTACCCGACGCGGCCCGCGACGGTGCCGACGGGGACGTCGTCGGCGAGCATCCGCGCGGCCGCGGCCATGCGCACCATGGTGCGCCAGTGCGAGAAGGTCATGCCGACCTCGGCCGCGAAGATGCGGGCGATCGTTCGGACGCTCAGCGACAGCTGCCACGCCCACGCCTCGACGCCACGATCGTCAGCTGGGTCGTTCAGCACGCGGCGCACGAGCGGGGCGAGGCGCTCGTCGCGGGGGACGGGAACTGTCTCGACGTAGCTCGTCGCCTCTGGCAGCAGTTCGATGACGACCGTCTGCGCCCGCAGGCGCTGGTCGGTCTGCATGGGCGACTCGGCGAGGTGCAGCAGCAGCTCGCGGAAGGCGGCGCCCAGCTGCACGGTGCCGACCGAGGGCCAGTCCGGGGCGACGTCGCTCGTGAAGTAGGTGCAGCATCCGGTCGACGAGGCGTCGACCTCCATCGTGTGCGGTGTGAAGGGCGGCACCCAGATGCCCTGCCCGACGGCGAGCGTGCGCAGGGCGCCTTCGACGAGCACCACGACACTGCCGCGCGACGGCCACATGATCATGCCCTCGGGATGCACGTGCGGCTCCCGGTCCCCGAGGTTCGGGCCGGTGAGCACGGCCGTCGTGAGGAGGAACGGTGCGGGGATGCCAACGGGCCTGACCTCGACGGTCGCAGGCCCTTGGCTGAATTCGAGCGCCTGGAACACGGTGGATCTCCTGGTTGTCCGGAACGCAACAGAAGTTGGCCGAACGTATCGCTAGCTGGACTTAGGTGAACCTTACTATCGACGGATGCCCCGTGAGAACCCCAAGGCCCCGACCCCCGCATCCGTCATGCGAGACGCGCTGTTCGCGTCGGGACGCAGCTGGCGGCTCACGCTCGCGACGCTCGGCTACGTCGCCCATGAAGCTGCCGAGGCCCTGGTGCCGGTTCTCGTCGGCGTCATCATCGACCGCGCCATCGTCACCGACGACGCCGTCCAGCTCACGCTGTGGCTCGGCGTGCTGCTCGCGAACTTCCTCGTCCTCTCCTTCTCCTACCGGTGGGCGGCGAGGCTCATGGTGCGCATCTACGGGCACGGCGAGCTGGAGCTCCGGCGGTCGCTGCTGACGCGGGTCCTGCACCCCAACGGGGTCACGAGTCGCCGCAGCCCGGGTGAGCTGCTGCAGATCACGACCTCCGACAGCTACCGAGTCGCGGGCGTCTCGTGGTCGGTTGTGCAGCAGGGGGCGAGCGCGGCGGCGATCCTCGTATCGTCCGCCGCGCTGCTCGCCATCTCGGTGCCGCTCGGCATCGGGGTGCTCGTCGCGTCGCTGCTGATCCTCGTGGGCATGCACGCGGCGTCCAAGCCCATCGAAGCGAGAGGGGCCCGAGAGCAGGCATCGGCGAGCGCCGCCAGCGACGTCGCGACTGACCTCGTCGCGGGGCTCCGCATCATCCGCGGCATCCGCGCACAGCCGGAGGCCACCCGCCGCTACCTGGACGCGAGCGCGGAGGCGAAGACCGGCGCGATCGCCGCGAACCGCGGCATCCAGCGGTACCTCGCGGTCAGCGGTGTCGCGTCCGGTGCGTTCCTGGCGGTCCTCGCGTTCTCGGCGGCGGCACTCGCCTCGCTGGGGCAGATCACGCTCGGCGAGCTCGTCGCCGTCGTCGGACTCGGCCAGTACCTGCAGGGCTCGCTCGCGCACGTGGGCACCTTCGCCTCCAACTGGCTGCACAAGCGGGCGTCGGCGGTCCGAGTCGTCGCGGTGCTCGGAGAGGAGCACGCCGTGCCGATCGAGGACACGCACTCCGGCGGCGCGGGGCTCGTGGATGCGGTGCGCGCGAGCGCCGACTCCCCCGCGTCGTTCTCCTGGCGGGCACCGGACGGGAGCCTCATCGACGTGGCCCCGGGCTCGCTCGTCGGCATCAGGCCCTCGACGCCGGCGTCGGCGCGGGCCCTCGCGGCCACGCTCGCGTTCCGGGTCCCGCTCGAGGCGGGCGAGGTGACGGTCACTGGCCTGGATGCGCGCACGATCGGCCCCGACGCCTACCGGCGCCTCGTCTTCGCGCCACCCCACGACGCCATCGTCTTCTCTGCGACGCTCGAGGAGAACCTCCTTCTTGAAGCGGAGGAAGTGACAGAAGCGGCGGAGCGAGGGACAGGGACGGGGGCGGGGACTCTCGCGACGGGGGTGGCGGGCACGCGTCCGACGAACTCCGGCACGCGCCGGGAAACGGCTGCCGAACGGGCGGCGCTCACGGAGGTCTCCGCGCTCGGATGGGACCGGCAGCTCGGCGAACGCGGCCGTCGCCTCTCGGGCGGGCAGCGCCAGCGCGTCCTGCTCGCGCGCGCCTTCGCGAGTGACGCTCGCGTGCTGGTGCTCGACGAGCCCGCCTCCGCCCTCGACCCGGCGACCGAGGCGCGCGTCGCCGAGTCGCTCCGCACGCATCCGGTCACCACGCTGCTCGTCACCCGCAGCCCACTGCTGCTCGCGGCCTGCGACCGGGTCGTCGAGGTTGGCGTCGCCGCGGGCTGCGCAGGGGGCGCCGCATCCGACTCCCCACCCATCGCCGACGAGCGCACCAGCACCGATGAGGAGCTGGCACGCCGATGACGCCGCTGAACCCGACCACGCCGAACGAAACGCGCGACGCGTCCGCCGGGCCCGACTCGCCAGACCTGACCGCCGCGCCCCAACCCGCGCCCGCGCCCGCGCCTGCCCTCCTGCCCATCGCGACGGGCCGCGAAACGGCGCACACCGTCGCCGCTCTGCTGCGCGCATCCCGGACCCGGATCGCGGCCATCGTGCTGCTGCTCCTCGGCGGGTCCTCGTCCACGCTGCTCGTTCCGCGCCTCCTGGGGTGGCTCGTCGACCTCGTCACGGGAGGCGCCGGCGTGGCCGCGCTCGTCACACCGGGCGTGCTGCTGCTCCTCGTCACGGCGGTCTCCGCGCTGCTGGCCTACGCGGGCATCCGCCTGCTCGTCGCTCTGGTGCAGGAGCTGGTGAGCTCCCTCCGCGAGGACGCCATGGGCGTCGTGCTCGCGATGCGCGCGAGCCAGGCCGAGAGCTCCGACTCTTCGGACATCGTGTCGCGCGTGACCGGCGACGTCGAGTCCGTGACCGAGGCCGCCTCGGGTGTGCTGCCGGCGGTCACGCAGTCGTCGTTCATGATCGTGCTGTCGCTGGCTGGGATCGCCGCGATCAACCCGTGGCTCGGGCTCGCCGCACTGGTGGCCGTGCCCGTTCAGGTGCTCGCGACGCGGTCCTTCATCCGTCGGTCCCGCCCCGTGTACGCGGAGATGCGGGTCGCCGAGGCCGAGCGCGGACAGGTCATCATCGAGGGCGTCAGCGGGGCCGACACGATCCGCGCCCACCGCCGCCAAGCGCATCAGCTCGCCGAGGTGGATGCGCGCAGCCTCCGCTCGATCGACCTCCAGTACGAGGCGGCGCGCATCCGCACGACGTTCTTCGGGCGCCTGAACGCGGGCGAGTACCTGGGCGTCGCGGCGATCCTGATCGTCAGCTTCTGGCTCGTGCAGGCGGGTGCTGTCTCGGTCGGCGGTGCAACCGCTGCCGCCCTCTACTTCCTCGCGCTCTTCGGCCCCATCGGGTCGCTGCTGTCGAGCATCGACGAGCTGCAGCTCGCCGGTGTCGGCCTCGCGAGGCTCGTGGGGGTCGTCGGGGCCGGCCGGCACCGCGTGAGCGACCGTCAGGGTGACGTGGCGCCTGCAGCCCCCGTCGAGGTGCTGCCAGAAACGCAGTCTGGGCCGTCGGCGATGCCCGCCATTGCAGTCGACGCGGTCGATTTCAGCTACGACGGCGAGCGGATGCAGCTCTCCGACGTCACCCTGACTGTCGCGCCGGGTGAGCGCGTGGCGCTCGTCGGCGAGAGCGGGTCGGGCAAGAGCACGCTCGCGCAGCTCATCGTCGGGGCGTTCGACCCGACGGGCGGCTCGGTGCTCGTGGATGGGCGGACCGCGGCGGACCGCGAGCGCGACGCGAGCGTGATGCTCGTCACGCAGGAGATCCACGTGTTCGCAGCGACGATCGCCGAGAATCTGCGCTTCGGGGCGCCCGCGGCGAGCGGTGAACAGCTCGCGGACGCGGTGCGCGAGGTCGGGGCCGAGTGGCTGCTCGAGCTCGAAGACGGCCTCGAGACCCGGGTGGGCGCATCCGGCCTCGCGCTCGACGGCGCCGCCGCCCAGCAGCTCGCACTCGCCCGGGTGCTGTTGCGCAAGCCCGCGATCCTGGTGCTCGACGAGGCGACCGCGGAGGGCGGGGGCGACGACCCGCTCGGCCTCGATGCCGCCCTCACGGTGGCGGCCAGCGGCCGCACCTCGGTCGTCGTCGCGCACCGCCTGTCGCAGGCGCGCGTCGCCGACAGGATCGTGGTCCTCCGGGCCGGGAAGGTCGTCGAGCTGGGTGCTCACGACGAACTGGTTCGCCGTGGCGGTGAATACGCCCGCCTGTGGGCCGCCTGGCAGAGCGCCTCCCCGGCCGGCTAGGCCCTCGCCTCGCGCGCGAGGGAGCGCGACGCGCCCGCCGGAAACACGGGGGTGGGAGAATGCGTGCATGACGGATGGCACCCTCGGCACCCCGCTCACCTCGGCTTCGACGCGCGCGCTGCTGCTCGGCGCAGGCGAACTCGGCAAGGAGGTCGCGATCGAGCTGCAGCGCCTCGGCGTCGAGGTCATCGCGGTCGACCGGTACGCGAACGCTCCCGCCATGCAGGTCGCGCACCGCAGTCACGTCGTCGACATGCTCGACCCGGTGGCGCTGCGCGCCGTGCTGGCGCTCGAGCATCCGGACATCGTGATCCCAGAGGTGGAGGCGATCGCGACGCAGGTGCTCGCCGAGATCGAGGCGGAGGGGCTCACCCGCGTCGTGCCGACGGCGCGGGCGACGCAGCTCACGATGGACCGCGAGGGTATCCGCAGGCTGGCCGCCGAGGAGCTCCACCTCGCGACGTCGCCGTACCGTTTCGCGGACACGTTCGCGGAGTTCGCGGCGGCCGTCGAAGCCGTCGGTCTGCCGTGCGTCGTGAAGCCGGTCATGTCCTCGTCGGGGAAGGGCCAGTCGGTGATCCGGGAGCCCGACGACATCCAGGCGTCGTGGGAGTACGCGCAGGAGGGCGGACGCACGGGCCGCGGCAGGGTCATCGTCGAGGGTTTCGTGCCCTTCGACTCCGAGATCACGCTGCTCACGGTGCGCCACGTCGGTGGCACGGTGTTCTGCGAGCCGGTCGGGCACACCCAGGTCGACGGCGACTACCGCGAGTCGTGGCAGCCGGCCGCGTTGCCCGAGGCCGCCCTCGAGAAGGCGAGAGTCGTGGCGAAGACGGTGACGGACGCCCTGGGCGGCTACGGGCTGTTCGGGGTCGAGCTGTTCATCGTCGGCGATGACGTGCTCTTCTCGGAGGTGTCGCCGCGGCCGCATGACACGGGCCTCGTGACGCTCGTCTCGCAGGACGTGTCGGAGTTCGCGCTGCACGCCCGCGCGGTCCTCGGGCTTCCGGTGTCGGAGCCGCTGCGCATCGGGGCAGGGTCCGGGGAGCCGGCCGCCGCGTCCTGCGCCGTGCTCGCTGAGGGCACCGGGGTGCCGGTCGTCGAGGGTGTGGATGCTGCGCTCGCCGTCCCGACGTCGCAGGTGCGGCTCTTCGGAAAGCCGAACGTCGCGGGCAAGCGCCGGGTCGCCGTCGCGCTCGCGCGCGGCGCCGACGTCGACGAAGCGCGGGAGCGGGCGCGCGAGGCCGCGGCGGCGCTGCGCATCACGCTGGGCTGAGGAGAGCGGACCCGCACTGGCGGGAGGCGTCGGGCTGGGCGCGCAAGCCTGGGGTCAGCGTGCGCGGGACCGCGCGGCGCCCGTGCGCCGGAGGATCAACTGGAGCAGGACGGCGCCGGCGATGATGCCGAGCTGCGCGCCGCCCCAGGCACAGACCTCCGGGAAATGCGTGTTCCCCGCGGAGCGAACCTGCATTTCTCGCAGGTCTGCGCCCGCGCTACCCCTCCAGCCCGAGCTCGCGCACGCATTCGCGGAGGAACGCGGCGCCGGCATCGTCGTGGATGAGGTCGCCGAACGTGACGACCTCATAGTCCTTCTCGAGGATCCCGTCGGCGGGGCGAACGTCGACGTGCGCGGCGTCGTACCCGCTGGCGTGCAGCTCGTCGGCCATCTTGTAGTCGCTGCGCGAGTCGCCGACCGAGCGCCACCGCTTCGGCAGCGGGCCGGCGGCCTTGAACTCGGCGAGGGCGCGGCGGGCGCCGTGATCCTTGTCGAGCTTCACCGACTCGATGTCGGTCGAGATGATCGTGGGGTCGATGCGGAACGGGACGAGGCCCCGCGCATCCGGAGCCTCCCGGTCGCCGTGGCGCATGCCGATGCCCTGCTGCGCGGCAAGCTCGAACGCGGCGTCGTCGAAGGCCTTCTGCCGTTCGAGGTAGGCCTCAGAGCTGACGTCGGTGCGCTGCTCGACCGAGATCATGGCCTTCTTGGTCTCGTCGAAGAAGAGGACGTCGCTGAACTCCCCCTCGCCCAGCTCGCGGATCGCGGCGACGTAGGCGGCGGGCGGCACGACCGACTCGTCGATGTGGAGCTCGCTCATCCCTTCGGGTGAAATCGCCGACCAGGTTCCACCCTTCTCGTACACGCCGAACATGCGCGCGCCCGGCTGCTGCAGCGCGTCGGCGAGCCCGTTCTCGAACAGCGGCTCGATGACTCGCTCGCGAATGAACTCCTCGGAGCGGCCCGTGATGAACGCGATGGGAACGCCCGCGGCGGCGAGCGTGACGAGGTCATCGAGGATGCTCTGGATCGCGACGGTGCGGGTCACTGGGCTCGCGATGGGGCCGTCGACGTCGAGGAGGAGGCCGAGGTCAGGCGTTGAAGTGGTCACGTCTCATTGTGGCAGGGGGCGAGTACCCGGGTCCAGGACGGGCGCGCCCAGTGTCGTCGGCCCCTGCTACCTTGTGCGCGGGGTCGGCTTCCGCATCAGGCCGGCGTAACCCGCAGATGTCGTCGCGGTCCTACGATGCGGACAGAATGGAGCTCGGCGTGCGCGTATGGAAGTCCTGGATCTGGCCGGGAATCAAGATCCTCCTGGTGGCCGTGATCGCCGTCGCGCTCGTCAAGATCGCCTTCTTCAGCTCCGCACCGGAAGAGTCCGCCGCCGTGCCGACCGGTGAGATCGTCGAGCCCATGATCAGCCCCGTCCTCGGCACCATCACGAACGACGTCACCTTGACCGCGAACGTGCAGGAGTCACCTGCCGTTGAAGCGAAGGTGCCCATGATGGGCACGGTCGACGCCGTCTACGCGACGCAGGGCGGGCGGGTCGAGGCGGGTGACGTGCTCGCGTCGATCCGCAACGAGAAGACGCCGCCCGCCGTGGCCCCGACGGCACCGGATGCGAGCGGCGAGGCTCAGCCAGCGCCGGCCGCCGAGCCGGAGTACGAATGGAACGAGATCGTGGCGCCGACGTCGGGCACGATCACGAAGCTCAACCTCATCGCTGAGCAGCAGGTGTCCGTCGGAGAGGCGCCGGTCGCGATCACGCCGGCGAGCTTCGTCGTGAAGGGCACGATCCCACCTGCCCAGCTGTACCGTCTCGCGACGACGCCGACGGATGCGCAGGTCACGATCACGGCCGGCCCTGCACCGTTCACGTGCACCGAGCTTCGCATCGCGTCTGGTGCCGCGGCGAAGAGCAGCAGCGCCGCGGGGGACCCGACCGGCGCATCCGGTGCGGCCGAGACGACGGACACGACGACCGTCACGTGCCGTGTTCCTGCCGAGGTGACCGTCTTCCCCGGCCTCGAGGCGAACGTCGTGCTGCACGGCGGGGTGGCGGAGAACGTGCTCACCCTGCCCATCACAGCCGTGAAGGGCCAGGCAGAGACGGGTGTCGTGTTCGTGCAGGGTGCCGACGGCAGCATCGAGGAACGCGAGGTGAAGCTGGGCCTCACCGACGGGACCCTCGTGCAGATCGCTGAGGGCGTCTCCGAGACCGACATCGTGCTCGAGTTCGTGCCCGGCGCCGACCAGGCGGCACCGGAGGACTGCTTCATCGACCCGATGAGCGGCACAGAGGTGTGCGGAATGCTGGGCGGCTGAGGTGGCGTTCATCGAGCTCCGCGACATCTCGAAGTCGGTGCGGGCCGCCGATGACAGCGAGCTGCACATCCTGCGCGGCGTGAACCTGCGGATCGAAGAGGGCGAGCACCTCTCCATCGTGGGCCGTTCGGGGTCGGGCAAGTCGACGCTGCTGAACATCCTCGGGCTCCTGGACGCGCCGACGAGCGGCGAGCTGCTCTTCGACGGCAAGCCGACCGCCGCGCTGCGGCTGCGGGCGCGTGACCGGATGCGCGGCGCCCAGATCGGCTTCGTGTTCCAGCAGTTCAATCTGCTCGAGGGGCGCACGGCGACGGAGAACGTCGCCATGCCGCTGCTCTACGCCCGCGATCGCTCGTTCTGGCGGCGAGACGCGCTCGCCAGGGAGGCGCTCACCGATGTGGGGCTCGATCATCGCCTCGACTCGCTGCCCACGCGCCTCTCCGGCGGTGAGCAGCAACGCGTCGCGATCGCGCGCGCCATCGTGCGCCGGCCGAGGGTGATCCTCGCCGATGAGCCCACCGGGGCGCTCGACGTCGAGACGGGCGCGCGCGTCATGACGCTGCTCGCCGACATCTCGAAGGAGACCGGGGCAGCGCTGGTCACCATCACCCACGACGAGAGTGTCGCGGCGAGAGCCGACCGGATGCTGCGGCTCGACGCGGGCGTGCTGGTCCCGTCGAGCGCTGGCGGGGGTACGGATGCCGTCGCACATCCGGGCACGGGCCTGCATTCGGACAGGCGCACGACGACAGACCTGGAACTGGACCTAGACCTGGACCTGGAGCTGGAGCTCGACGCGCCCTCGACCGCTCCCTCACTGAGAGCTGAGACCGAGACCGGCACTCGGTCCGCGGCCGGGACGACGGCCGGGGCGAGGGCCGGGACGACGGAAGCGACTCCTGCGGAAGGCGCGAGCGCATGAGCTGGTTGACGCAGGTTGCCGGCGCGTTCATCGAGGCCTGGGATGAGCTGCGGGTGCACCGGGTGCGCGTGACGCTGGCACTCGTCGGCATCGGGATCGCCGTGTTCGCGATCGTCGCCGTCACGGGGCTCGGGTCGATCACGCGGCAGTCGTCAATCGAGATATCCGAGCGCTCGAGCGGCCGACCCGCGAGCTACCAGCTGATGGTGTCGAGCGAGGCCACCGACGACAAGGTGGAGGCCTACGAGGCGGCGTATGCCGCCGCCATCGAACGGTATGGGATCACCTACCAGTCGACGTCCGGGTACGGGGCGACGCGCATCCAGTTCCTTGACGGCGTCGCCGAGGTCGAGTCGATGATCGTCGATCCGGCGTACGGCGAGATGCACCGGGTGAAGCTGCTCGACGGGTCCTGGCTCACGGCCAGCGACGCCGACCGTCTCGCGCCAGCGGTCGTCATCAACGAGACCATGTGGAACCGGCTCGGCAACCCCTCGATGGCTGAGCATCCGACGCTCAAGGTCGCAGGGTCGGCGCCGACCACGGCCGTCGTGGTCGGTGTCTCCGCGAACATCTACCCGGACTACCCGGAGCAGCTCTACGTTCTGAGTGACGCGCAGCACCTGCTCGGCGCCAGCTCGGGCGGCGGGATGATGGGCGGTGGCGGCATGATGAGTGGAGTCTTCACCGACCCGTTGGCTGCTGGCTCGGAGGGCGACTCCGCGACGTTCCCCACGTACGAGCTGTGGCTGCCCCTTGAGAACCACGAGCAGCTGTCGAGCCAGATCGTTCGGGACCTGAAGGCGGCGCTCGGTGACGGCGGGGCGGTCGAAGCGCAGCGCATGGACTACCTGGCGTGGGGCGACGATCCGTTCCTGGCGGTGCAGATCCTGGTGACGGCCGTCGGCGGCATCGTGCTGCTGGTCGGCACGATCGGGTTCGTGAACCTGTCCATCGTGACGGTCAAGCAGCGGGTGCGGGAGATCGGCATCCGTCGCTCGTTCGGAGCAACCGGGGGGCGCGTGTTCTTCTCGATCCTGCTGGAGAGTGTCGTGGGGACGCTGCTCGCTGGCGTCGTGGGGATCGGATGCGCGATCGTGCTGCTGCAGAATCCGCTTGTCCAGGAGGCGATCACGGGTGGGCTCGGACTCACCGATTCGGTGCCGTTCCCAGTGGATGCTGCGGTGCTCGGCATCGTCGTCAGTGTCGGCGTCGGCCTTCTCGCGGGGTTCATCCCCGCCGTCATCGCGACCCGCAGCAACGTGATCGACGCGATCAGGTCGTAGGGGCGTCGCGCGGGGTCCGGCGGGGTCCGGGGGGGCCGGGGTCGCGGCGGCTCGCTGGGCTGCACGGCGACCGGCGGGTCGGTTGATCGGCTGGCGCGGCCTCGGGCGCGGCGGTTAGCTGGCTGGCGCGGCCTCGGGCGCGGCGATCGGCGTGCCGAAGCGAAGGGCGGCGACGACGGCCCAGATCAGGAGCAGCGGCAGCGCGACGTAGGCGGCGGCCATGAGGGGTGCGCTCAGCGTCAGGTAGCCGGCGGCGGATGCGAGCAGGGCGAGGACGGTCGCACCGCTGACAAGCGTCGCCCAGAGCACGCGCCGACTCTGGCCCATCAGCACGATCAGTACGAGGGCTGCGAGCGCCAGCATCTTCACGCCATCGACGACCTGGATGGCCGCCCAGATCTGGCCGGAGTCGAGCCCGATCACGCCTGCTGCGCCGTCGGATGCGAGCCCGAACGTGAGGAGCGCTTCGCCGGCCAGCTGGATGAGCGAGAGCACAAGCGTTGCCAGGCCCGCGCCGCGGGTGGCGCTGCGCATCCGCTCGCTGCCGAGCAGGGTCGACATCCCGTAGAGGGCGACGGCGGCGAGTCCGTGCACGAGTGCCGCGTTGACGAGCACGCTCGGCGAGGTGGC
This sequence comes from Pseudoclavibacter terrae, assembly GCF_008831075.1. Lineage (GTDB taxonomy): Bacteria > Actinomycetota > Actinomycetes > Actinomycetales > Microbacteriaceae > Pseudoclavibacter > Pseudoclavibacter terrae. The sequence continues at coordinate 392,715 of NZ_WBJX01000004.1, forward strand.
GTAGGCCGCGGCGATGGTGGCGGAGCTGTCGCTGGGGGCGACGTCGGGGGCACCGACCAGCAGGCCGCTGACCCAGGCCGACACGTAGACGCCGCACCACACCCACAGCGTGCGCTGGATCTCGAGCGTCGGGGCTGCGAGTGGTGAAGTCATGCGGCCACGCTAGCCGGGGCGCGGGAATGGATGCTGTGTTCAGGCGGGTGGGTGCTGGGCTCTCGCGGATGGATGCTCAGCTCACGCGGGTGCGGTGCGCTCGCGGCGGTCCACTGTCTGCCCCTTCCGAGCGATACCCCCGTGAATGGGGTTCGTCGGGTGATGGGGGGACCCGCCTGTCACCGTTTCCCTCAGAAAAGTGGCGCCCATGGTCAAGAAGTGATGCCCGAAACACAGAATGTCGGTGGTCCGGGAGACGATGGAGGCATGCAGAACGAACCGGTCGACAACACGGCGCCGCAGGCAGCGGTGCTCGGTCGTTCCGCGACGGCGGGCGAGGTGCGCGACCACCTGGCGGCTCGCCTCGGCGTCGACCTCACCATCGTCGGCGAGGCCTGCGATGAGGCTCCGCAGGAGGCGGTGCCCGCTCGTTCCGTCAGGATCCGGGAGGTGCGCGACCGCCTCGCGGCGCGTCTTGGTGTCGAACCCGCCGTGGTCGACGGGGCTTGCCAAGACGCCGAAGACCGCTCGTCCGGCCCACGCCGCGCCCTGCTGATCTCCGCGCTCGCCGACAACCAGCGGCAGCTCAACAGGCTGCACGGCGAGCAGGCCGAGCTGCACACTCAGGCGCTCGAGATGGGCCTCCGTGGCGATGAGCTCGCTGGCACGTCGAGCCCGGCGCTCGAGGTTCGGTCGCTTGCGGGCGAGATCGGGGCCGCGTCCGGCAGGTCGCAGCGGTCGGTGCAGATCGAGTTCGGTCGGGCGTATGCGATCGCCAAGGTCTTCGAGCCCGTTCAGGGTGCGTTGGAGGCCGGAGCGATCAGCCGGGCGCACGCGCTCGTGATCGTCGACGCCGGCCTGCGCATCGCGCATCCCGATCCGGTTGAACTCGAGCGCCGCAGGGAGGAGTTCTGCAGAGTGGTGCTCGAGAAGGCAGGGTCGACGACTCCTGGCCGCATCAGGGCGCTTGCGGAGCGCGCTGCCGAGGAGCTGACGGAGGAGTCGCTGGATGAGCGCTTCGAGCGGGCCAGCCGCACACGGAGGGTCACGCTTGCGCAGCTCGAAGACGGGCTCGGCGAGCTCTCGATCGTCGACTCCTACGCGAAGCTCAGGCTTGTGTTCGACCGCGCGACGAGGCAGGCGCGGGTCATCAGCGACGCCGAGCGACGGGCAGCCAAGGAGCGTGCCGACTCTGATCGCGCTGCGGTCTCTGGTCACGCGGCGAACACTGGGCTCGCTGCCGACTCCGGTCACGGTGCCGACTCCGGTCACGGTGCGAACACTGGGCTCGCTGCCGACTCCGGTCACGGTGCGGGCTCCGGTCACGCGGCGGGCTCCGGTCACGCGGCGGGCAATCTCGAGTCCAACGCCGGTGATCCTGCTGGGCGGCTGGGCGGTTCCGGTCTTCCTGCGGACGACCTCGAGAGCCAGACCGGGGGCGCGGAGACGGGTGCGGAGGCGTCCGCCGTCGCGGGCGCGACTGCGGGCGCGGGCGCGGGCGCGGATGAGACTGCGGACGCGGACGCGGATGAGACTGCGGACGCGACCGGGACTGCGAGTGCGAGTCCGGAGTCGGCTGACCCGAACGAGGGCCGTCTGCCCGAACCGCGTTCGCTGGATGAGGTGCGGGCCGATGTATTGAGCGACAGCTTCCTCCGGGCGACGCCGGAGGAGATGAAGGGCCGAGACCCCATCGAGGCAAAGATCGCCTTCGTGGTCCCCGTCGAGACGTACCTTGCTCCGGCGGCGCCTCCGCACCGCGAAGGCCCGCTGGGCACACCGCCAGAATTGCCCGGCGTTGCCGACCCTCCGCCACCGCGCGGGGCCTCAGCTCCGGCCCTTCTTGACGGCTACATCCCCGTTCCGACTGCGGAGGTTCGCCGTCTCATCAACGCGGCTCCCGAGTTCGAGCGCATCTTCACCGACCCAATCAAGGGGACGCTTGTCGAGGTCGACAGCTACCGACCGACGAGTGCGATGCGACGTCGGCTCGCCGTTCGCGACGGTCGGTGCCGCTTCGTGGGTTGCATGATGCCGACGAACCGCTGCGAGATCGACCACACGAAGGCCTGGGAAGAAGGCGGGCCCACGAGCCTCCCCAACCTCGGCCACCTCTGCAAGGGCGACCACACGGGCAAGCACCACGGTGACTGGGCCCTGCAGCAGCTGCCGGATGGGATCTACGAATGGAGCTCACCCACCGGACTCCTCTTCCGGGACGAGCCAGTGCAGTTAGGGAGGCTCACCACCTTGCCACCGCCACTTCCCGCCGCGAATGCGCATGCCGTCAACCCGCCAGATGCGAGAACCCCGCGAGAGCCAGACGTCCCTGCAGGCCCCGAACTCCCCGCAAACCCTGGCGACCCTCCGCGCCCTGCGCGCCCTCCGCGCACGGGCGAGCCTGGCGATACTGGCGATACTGCAAGCACCGCAAACCCTGGCGACCCTCCTCGCCCTGGCGAGCCTGGCGCCCCTCACGACCCTCACGACCCTCACGGCACTGGCGACACTGATGCCTCCCGCGACACTGGCACCTCCCGCGACACTGGCGACGCTGGCGCCCCTAGCGACGCTGGCGACGCTGGCGACGCTGGCGACGCTGGCGACGAGGATCGTCGTCAGCGCTTCCCGAAGATCGGTTTCCTGGAGGAGTTCCGGCGCGAGCGCGCGGCGAAGAAGGCGGCCGTCGACGCGGCGGACTCTCGGTCACGGCAGCCAGAGTTCCGTCCAACGGCGCAACACGGCGAACCTGAAGGCCTGGCGCGAAACACGCCAGAGGGCGGGCTGGGAACCGGAGATCGCGTGGGCCGGGAGGGCCCGGCATCCTCGCCCGATCCACCACCCTTCTAGGCTCTCGGATTCCCACCGCGTTCACCGTTGGCGGGGCGTCTCGCGGTCGTACATTGAGACGCAAGGTGGCGGCAGTCAGCGCCCGGGAAACACCTCGACGCGGACAACCGCGGAGCGTCAGGAGGAGTGACAGCCGGAGCAGCAGCAGTGGAGCAGCAGCGGTCGTGGAAGCGACTCCGGCTCCGAGAGCAGCCGCCCGCGACGGGCTCCGAGAACAGCCGCTCGAGATAGAACAACAAGCAACAAGCTCATGAGTGCGATCAAGGGAGACGCCATGACCGGTCAGATCATCATCGATCTCTTCACGACGCTGGACGGGGTGCAGCAGGCTCCGGGCGGCCCGGAGGAGGACCCGGAGGGTGGGTTCAGGTTCGGCGGTTGGCAGGCGCCGCTCATCGATGAGGTGGACGGCGACCAGGTGAACGCGGGCATCCAGAGCATGGATGCTCTGCTGCTGGGCCGGAAGACGTACGACATCTTCGCCGCATACTGGCCCCGATACGCGGACGGTCCGTCCGACAGCATCGCGTCGGTCTTCAACAGCATCCCGAAGTATGTGGCGTCGCGCGGCAACCCAGAACTTCCCTGGGCGACGTCACACCTTGTGGGGCCGGACTTGGCGACCCAGGTTGCGGCGCTCCGAGAGCGGCACTCCAGCATCCACGTGGTCGGGAGCGTCGACTTCGCACGGACGCTCGTGCGGGAGGGCCTCTTCGACGTGCTGAATCTGTGGGTCTATCCGGTGGTGCTGGGCGCCGGGAAGCGCCTCTTCCCCCACGACGGACCGCCCCTCGGGCTGACCCTGCTCGAGCCGCCCGTCGCGTCCCCGAAGGGCACCGTCCTCCTCAAATACGGCCCAGGCGGCCCCGTGGAGACGGCCGACATGGACGAGGCCCTCCGCGAGCGCTGACCGGCCCCGACCGCCGTATCGGGGAACGGGAACACAGCCGTCCCCGCCACGACCACGACCACGACCACGGTTACAACCACAACCACAACGACAACGACAACGACAACTGCGGCGAACCGCTGCCCCGGACTGTCGGGGCAGCGGTTCGCCGCAGACGTACTTCTTTCGTGCTTCGTCCGCGCCCTAGTGCACGGGGTGCTTGCGCTCCAGCGCGGCCCCTTCGACGTCGACGTTCGGCATGATCTTGTCGAGCCACTTCGGCAACCACCACGCTGACTTGCCGAGGAGGTGCATGAGCGACGGCATGATGAGCATGCGCACGATGAACGCGTCGAGCAGCACACCGAACGCGAGCCCGAACCCGATGGAACGGATCATGGTCGACTCGGCGAACACGAACCCGCCGAACACCGACACCATGATGAGCGCCGCCGCGATCACGACAGCCCGGCCGGCGCGGAAGCCCTGCACGACCGCGACCCGAGCCTCGGCCCCGTGCACGTACGCTTCGCGCATCCCGGACGCCAGGAACAGCTGGTAGTCCATGGCGAGCCCGAAGAGGATGCCGACGAGGATCACCGGAAGGAAGCTCAGGATGGGGCCCGTCGCGTGCAGCCCGATGAGGTCAGCGAACCAGCCCCACTGGAAGACGGCAACCACGGCACCGTACGTCGCGAACAGCGACAGGATGAACCCGCCCGTCGCGATGAGCGGCACGAGGATCGACCGGAACACGAGGATCATGATGAGCAGCGACAACCCGACCACAAGGGCGATGTAGAGCGGCAGCACCGAGTTGAGCCCCTCGGAGATATCGATGTTGATCGCCGCCTGCCCCGCGACGCCGAGCGTGATGCCGTCCTCGATCTCCGGCAGCGCGCGCAGCTCACCCACGAGCTGCTCCGTGGAGACGCTGTTCGGCCCCTCCGCCGGAATCACCTGGAACGCCGTGAGGGTCTTGCTGTCGGACACCCCGATCGGAGCGACCGCCGTCACATCATCGAGCGACGCGAGCTTCTCCGCGACCAGCACCTGCTTGTCGAGCACGCCCGCATCATCGAGCCCCTCCGGCAACGTCGCCGTCACGAGCAGCGGCCCAGTCGTGCCCGCCCCGAACTGCTCCTCCGTGATCGTGAACGCCTGATACGACGCCGACTCCTCAGGCTCCGACGACCCATCCGGCAGCCCCACCCTCATGGACAGCGCGGGGATGGCGACCGTCAGCAGCACCGCAACTCCCGCGAACACCGTGACGATGGCCCGCCACGTCGGCATCGCCTTCAGCGGTGCAGCGTGCGCGGCACGCACCTGGCCAGTGACGACCCCGACGCTGCCAGTCCCGGCGCCGCCGGTCTCGCCAGCCCCGCCGCCCGAGCCGTGCAGCTTGCGGATGTGCGCCCGCCGACGCTTGTTCAGCACCCGCATCCCGAGCTTGCCGAGCAGCGCAGGCGTCAGCGTGACGGCGATGAGCACCGCGATCAGCACGCACACCGCCCCGGCCGTGCCCATGAGACCAAGGAACGGGATGCCCGTGACGTTGAGAGCAAGCAGGGCGACGATGACCGTCGCACCGGCGAACACCACCGCGTTGCCGGCGGTGCCGTTCGCGAGCCCGATCGACTCGCGCACCTCCATGCCCTGCATGAGCTGCTTGCGGTGCCGGTTCACGATGAACAGCGAGTAGTCGATGCCCACCGCGAGCCCCAGCATGATGCCGAGAACCGGGGTGACCGACGCCATCTGCACGACCCCGGAGAACGCGAGCACGCTGACGACGCCGATCGCGACGCCCACAAGCGCCGTGAGGATGGGGAGGGATGCGGCAAGCGCCGACCCCAGCAGCACCAGCAGCACGATGGCCGCGAACACGAGGCCAACCGCCTCTCCGATGCCGAAGATCTGCGGCACGCTCTGCGCGATGTCCGTCGAGAAGGCCACGTTCACGCCATCCACGGGGTGCGCCTCGAAGTACTCGATGACGCCCTGCTTGGCTTCCTCGCTCAGCTCCAGGCGCGGCTCCGTGAACGACACGTTCACGATCGCCGTCGACCCGTCGTCCGAGACGAGGCTGATGCCATCCGACAGCTCGACGAGCGTCGCGCCGTTCTCCAGCTGCTGCAGCTGCGTGTCGATCTCAGCCTGCGATGCATCCAACGTCGCCTGCTGCTCGGCGAGAGCCTGCACCTGCGCGTCCAGCTGCGCCTGCTGCCCCGCGAGGGCCTCAACCTGCGGCGCCGGGTTGCCCGCCGCCTCGAGCTGCTGCCTCGCAGCATCGAGCTGCGCCTGCGCAGCATCCAGCTGAGCCTTCCCTGCGTCGAGCTGCGCCTGACCCGCGTCAAGCTGCGTCTGCCCCTCAGCGATCTGCGTGCGACCGCTCTCGACCTGCGCCGCCTGCCCCTCGAGCTCGGCGGTCGCCGAGAACGGGTCGATGACGTCCGCGACGTCGGCGAGCTCGCCGCGATCCGCGATGACCGCGCTGATCTCCGCGCGCTGCGCATCAGTGAGCGCCGACCCGTCCGCCGTCGAATAGACGACGGTGCCGGACGCGCCCGCGAAGTCGGGCAGCTGCTCCTCGAGATCCGAGATGACCTCGCCGGATGCGGTGCCTGGCACGTCGAAGCTCGACGTGAGGCCCTTGAACCCGATCAGGAACCCACCTACGGCGAGCCCCAGGATGACCAGCCAGGCCCCCACGACCACCCACACTCGGCGGGTCGCGAAGTTCCCCAGGCGGTACAGCAGTTCGGCCATCAGCATCCTCTCGGCGCACGAGATCGTGCGCGCTCGTTCGTGGCGGCGCTCGAGCCCAAACCGTCCGCCTGAGGGAGCGCCGCCCTAGATCATACGCAACGTCTCGTCTACGCAGTTTGTGAATATGATGGCGGGCATGCCAGAGCAAGCCGCAGACGTCTCAGAGCAAGCCCCAGGCGTCGACGAGCGCGCCGCTTCCGCCCACCGACAGGGCCCGGTGCGCAGCGAAGCCGCCAGGGTCGCGGTGCTCGAGGCCACCTCGAAGCTGTTCGCCGAGCGCGGCTACGAGCGCCTCACGATGGAGGGCGTCGCGGCAGAGGCCGGCGTCTCGAAGCAGACCATCTACCGCTGGTGGCCTTCCAAGGGAGCCCTCGTCTCCGACTGCCTCCTGCAGGGACAGCTCTTCCCGAACCGCTTCACGGTGCCGAACTCGGGCGAGCTGCGCCACGACCTCACTGCCTGGCTCAGCGCCATTCTCGCGCTCCTCGGACAGCCGCAGGGCGAGCTCCTCGTCCGTTCGCTGATCGCCGCATCCGTCGAGAACGCCGACATCGGCAGGCGCTTGCACGAGAGCCTCGGCGCGAGCCGCTCCCTCACCGAACGGTTCGAGATCGCGATCGCCGATGGCCAGCTGGCAGCGGATGCGCGGCTCGAGGAGATCGGTGAGGCCATCGTCGGCGCGCTCCTCCTCCGCGCACTGAGCCGCACCGAATCAAGCGATGACAGCATCCAGCGGCTCCTCGATGCCGTGCTCGGACCGGCTCAGGCGAAGGGCTGAGAGCCAGCCGCTGACTGGCCCGCGCTGCCCGACCGGCAGCAGCTGACGCGTCGCTCAGCAGGCGTCGCCCCCACGCATCACGCGCGGTCCTGACTCCCTCGTTCCTCCGCCTGGCTTCCCCCACCGGCTTCTGCACCGGATTCTGCGCCGCATTCTGCGCCGGCTTCTGCGCCGGCGCCGTCAGGTTCCGCTCCGGCTCCGCGGAAGGCTTCGACCTGCGCTTGGAAGTGCTCCGTCTTCGCCTCGGCGATGTCCCGCGGACGGTTGGCGGCACTCGCGAAGAACTCGTTCCACCGCGAGCGCAGCACCTGCAACACCAGTCGGGGCGTGACGTGGACCTTGCGGTTGCGGGCTTCCTCGTCGGCGACCTGCACGAGCTTGCCGGCTGCGGCGTCTGCGGCGAGATCCTGGCCGGCACCCTCCGCGCTTCGCGTGTCGAAGGGCTCCCGCGCGTGGTCAACGCAGAGCTCGGCGACGCCCTTCGCGTGGTCGTACATGACGGAGTGCGCGGCGCCCTCGATCTCCCACGTGGATGCTCGAGGGAGCAGCCCGGCCATCTCGCGCAGCCAGGACCGCGGCACCAGCGAGTCGTGCTCGCCCCTGATGACGAGCGTGTGCGCTTGGATGCGGGGCAGCACATCCTCGATCCGGTACCGCATCATGCGAGGCAGCACGGCGGAGAACCAGCGGAACCCGCACAGCAGGTAGGCGCCGACGGCGAGCATCGCGACGCGGAACGGCTCGTGCGCCGACGACTCGAGGAACCGGAACGCCAGCTTCGGGAGCGACCGCTCTCGCGGGTTCGTGACGGGGCCGATGAGCACCAGCGTGCTCAGCTCGGGGCGCTGCGAGGCGAGCTCGGCCACCACCTGCGTTCCCATCGAGTGGCCGACGAGGACAGGGTCGACCAGCCCCAGCTCGTCGATGACGGTGCCGACCACAGCGGCGTAGCGCTGGATGCTCATGGGCCGCTTCGGGTACGGGACCCCCGCGAAACCGGGCAGGTCGAGGGCGTGCACCGGCCCGAACTCCCCGAGCCCAGGTGCGAGGTTCTCGTAGTAGTTCGACGCGACCCCGATGCCCGCGACGAGCACGAACGCGCGATCCCCATCGGCGCCGATCGTCGAGACCCGCGCCCGGACTTCCCCGTGGCGGATGTACCGAACCTGGACGCGCTGGCCTGCGAGGTCAGCGGCGGAGGCCGGTCGGGAAGCGGGAGACACGGCACCAACTGTAGCCAGCCGGCACCCCTCACTCCCCCAGGAAGCGCGCCGTCGGCCGACGACCAGCGCCCGGCTCGAGCAGCACCACCTGCCCGTTCAGGATGCGAGGGCACACGCCACCCGTGACGGCTTCGATCCCCGCCCTCAGGAAGACGCCGTGACTCACGACCACCGCCGTCCCGGGAGCTTCGAGGAGAGCGCCGAGGGCGCTGCCAGCTCGCCTCCCCAGCTCGACCGCCGTCTCCGAACCCGGGTAGTCCCCCGACGGCCATCGCTCTGCGGCCTCGGCCACCCGCATCCCCTCGGCCTCACCGAAGTCGCGCTCGAGCAGGTCGGGTTCGACGACAGGATCGGCGGCGCCGAGGTGCGAGCCCAGGATCGCCGCGGTCTGCGCCGCACGGGCCAGCGGCGAGGTGACCACGCGGCCCCACTGCGCGCGGGCGAGGAGCCGGCCCGCGGCCTCCGCCTGCGCCTCCCCGTGCGCATCGAGGGCGATGTCGCTGCGGCCCTGCAGCCGGCGCTCCAGGTTCCACGCGGTGCGACCGTGCCGCACCAGAGCGAGCGTCATGCCGCCGACGTCGAGGAGTTGGACGCGCCGACTGCGAGTTCCTGCGCGTCAGCCGGGGTCGAACCAGCAGTCGCCCCGGTCGCCTCCGAGCGAGTCGCCGCCGGGACGGATGCGTCGGCGCCACCCGCGGATGCGCGGACTCCGGAACCCGAATCAGCCGCTGCGGGTGCGCCGACCTCGGAACCCGAGACAGCCGCTGCGGGTGCGCCGACCTCAGCACCAACATCAGCGCTGACACCAGCCCCCGCACTGGCTCCAGCACTAGCGCTAGCGCCCGCCCCGGGATCAACGCCAGGGCCGGCTGCGTAGATCCGTGCCCTCGCGACACGGACCGTGACGCTGTCGCCGACCCTCGGCCGGATGCCGCGGGTCCGCGCGCGCAACCGCAGGCCGGCCCAGTCGAGCACGAGGTCGCTGCCCTCCGGTGTGAAGAGCGCCGACCTGACCGTCGCGTCACCCGCGGTGGTTGCCTCGCTCGCCCGGCCTGCTTCGCCTGCCTGCCTGATGACGCCTTCGCGCAGCACATCGCCCGCCGCGACGGCGTGGGCCGACCGGTCTGGAACGTCCGTCGAATCCGCGCCCTTCGCCTCAGTTCCAGCGCCGCCCACGATCTCCACCTCGACGTCGCTCGGGAGGATGGCCGCTTGCACCGCGCCGAGGCTTCCCGGCTGGCACCCCTCGAGGCGGGTCCAGTCCACGCGCAGCGGGTGCGCATCCGCCGCGAAACCCGCCCTGTCGACGGCCCCGTCGACCGCGCCGCCGACCACCCCGTCGACTGCGCCGTCAACTGCGCCGTCAACCGCACCGCCGATCATGCCGCCGATCGTGCCGCCGACGATCGTCGCGTCGGACAGGAACTTCGCGATGAACGGCGACGCGGGACGAGTCACGAGCTCCTCCGGGGTGCCGAGCTGCTGGATGCGCCCGCCGTCGAGCACCGCCACGCGATCGGCGAGGGCCAGCGCCTCGGAGCGGTCGTGGGTGACATGCACCACCGTCAGGCCGAGCTCCCGCGTGAGCGTGTGCAGCTCGAGCCTGAGACTGTCGCGCAACGGCTCGTCGAGCGCCGACAGCGCTTCGTCGAGCAGCAGCACCCGCGGCCTCCCGATCAGCGCGCGGGCGATCGCCACGCGCTGCCGCTGACCGCCGGACAGCGTCGCCGGGTTGCGCTTCGCAGAGCCGGCCAGGCCGACCATCTCGAGCGCCTCATCGACGCGGCGGCGGCGCTCAGGCTTCGCGACACGGGCGCGGCGCAGCGGGTAGTCGACGTTGCGGCCGACGTTCCAGTGCGGCCAGACGGCGTGCTGCTGGAACACCATGCCGAGTTCCCTGGCCTCCGGTGGCACGACGGATCCCCCGCCGGCCACGACCCGCTCGCCGATGCTCACCCGCCCCGATGTCGGCGCTTGGAACCCCGCGATGGTGCGCAGGAGGGTCGTCTTGCCCGACCCGGACGGGCCGACCAGCGCGAGGAACTCCCCGTCGCGCACGTCGAGGTCGACGCTGTCGAGGCCGACGGTGCCGCTCGGGAAACGGACGGAGACTGAGTCGAGGGTGACGGATGCCACGTGATGCCTTCCAGGAGAGTGGTGCAGGTCAGAGGTCGAGCAGAGCGCCGACCGCTACTTCGGCGCCCTCGTCGCGACGCCGATGACGGCGACGCCGAGGAGCGCCACGATGAGGGACAGCGCGGCGGCGGTGTTGAACGCCCCGGCCTGCTGGAGGTTGAAGATCGCGACGCCGAGGGTCTGCGATCCGGGCGAGAGGAGCAGCACGGACAGCGTCAGCTCGCGAACCGCCGTGACGGCGACGAGCACCGCACCGGAGATCGCAGCGGGCGCCGCCATGCGGCTGGAGATGTCGACAAGCGCGCGCATCCGCCCCGCTCCCCCGATCCTCGCCGCCTCCTCAGCACTCGCCGGGGTGCTCGCGAGCGGCGCCGCCACCGCCTGCACCACGAGCGCCGTGAACGAGGTGACGTAGGCGCACAGAATCAGCCACGGCGTGTTGAACAGGCCGATGTGGGGTGCCAGCACGAGCCACGCGACGGCGATGACGATGCCCGGCACCGCCTGGGGCAGCATGGCGAGGGCCCGCAGGGGGCCGCTCCCGCGCATCCGAGTCCGGGTGACGAGCACCGCGATGCCGAGCCCGAGGAACCCGCAGATGAGGGCCGCGAGCACGGCGAGCATGACCGAGTTCGTGGCGCCCTGGATCGCGTTCGCGGAGGTGACGGCCTTCACGACGTTGTCGAGCGTGAGGTTCTCGGGCACCAGGGCGAGCCCCGGCGCGCGGAGCAGCGACTGCTGCAGCAGCGCGAGCAACGGCAGCACGGTCACGGTGAGCACCAGCACCCAGGTCACGATGGACGCGGGAACGCGCGCCCGCCCGAGCGGCAGGAGCTGCGGGGCGGACGACGACGAGTCGAGCTCCCAACGGCTCCTGCCGATGAGGAAGTCGACGACCAGGGCCGCGAGCGCAAGCAGCAGCAGCACGACCCCGATCGTCGCGACGACCGCAAGCGGCTCATCCACGGTCCCCGACTGCAGGTAGCGGTAGACGAGCGTCGCGAGGGTCGTGTACTGCTCGGGCAGACCGATGATCGAGGGGATGCCGAAGTCGGCGAGGTTGCCGACCGCGATGAGCACGAACGACGACAGCAGGGCGGGCCGCAGGAGGGGGACGGTGATCGTGAACACGCTGCGGGCGGGACTCGCCCCGGCGATGCGCGCGGCCTGCTCGAGGTCGGACGGCACGCGGCGCAGGGCGGCCGAGACGATGAGCATCGCGATGGGGTAGCTGTGGACGGTGAGGAGCAGGATGACCCCGTCCGCACCGTAGATCGACCACAGCGGGCCGCCGAACGCCTGCGACCACCACAGGTTCACGGGGCTCGTCGGGCCGGCGATGCCGAGCCAGGCGATCGCGCCGACGAACGGCGGCACGAGCAGCGGGGTGAGCGCGAGGAGCCGCAGGCCGCGGCGCCCCGCCAGGTCGGTGCGGTCGAGCAGCACCGCGAGCGCCGTGCCGATCACCACGGCACCCAGTGCGGATGCGCCGGCCGACACGAGGCTGTTCGTCGCGGCCTCGACGACGTCACCCTGCACGAGGACGTGCAGCTGGGAGCCGCCGGCGGCGAGCACGAGGATCGCGCCGATCGGCACGAGCACGAAGGCGGCGACCGCGATCCAGAGGGCAAGCGACAGGCCGTGGACACCATCCGGCCCTGAAGGCCGGGGCTTCCGGACCGCCGCCGAGGCGGTGCCGCTGCGTTGAGCGGCACCGCCCCGGGGTGTCGTGAGCGTTGCGGTCATGAGAGGAACAGCGTCCTCATCAGAGGAACAGCGTGCGGAACTTCTCGACTGCCGCGTCCTGGCTGGCGCGGATGGTCTCGAGCTCCGGGGAGAGGATCGTGATCTCGTCCATCGAGGGGGCGCCCTCTGGAGTTCCGACGTCCTCGCGAACCGGCAGGTACGACTGGCTGACGGCAAGCTCCTGGCCGTCGGCGCTCACGAGGAAGTCGACGAACGCCTTCGACGCCGCCTCCTCCTCGGTGCTCGCGAAGATGCCGACGGGCTGCGACACGTAGGGCACACCCTCGGTCGGGTAGGACACCGCGATGGGCGACCCCTGGGCGGCGAGCTCGCGCGCCAGGTAGTCGACGACGATCCCCACGGGCTGTGCGCCCGTCGCGATGGCCTGCGAGACGGGGCCGTTGCTGTCCGCGATGACGGGCTCGTTCGCGGCGAGCTTCGTCATCCACTCCTCGCCGAGTGCTGGCTCGTCGAGCCAGACGGCGGCGTTGTAGGCGGCCGCGCCGGACACGTCAGGGTTCGGCATGACCAGCTTGTTCGCGTACTCGGCGTCGGTGAGCTCAGCCCACGACGTCGGCGGCTCGCTGACGAGGCCCGTGTTGTAGGCGATGACGGTCGGGATGATGCGCGTGCCCGTGTAGTAGCCCTCCGGGTCGACGATGTCCTGGTTGAGCGACTCGACGTCGGCCGGCGAGTACTGCAGGAGCAGCTCGTCGGCCGCGTAGTCCTCGAACGTGCCGGCGTCTGCCGCGAGGAAGACGTCAGCCTGCACGCCGCCGGAGGCCTGCTCGGTGGCGACTCGCGTCGTGAGATCGCCCGTGCCAGCCCGGAACACCTCGACGGTGACCTCCGGGTGCACCTCGTTGAAGGCGGCGACGAGCGCATCCGCCTTCTCCTGCGGCTCTGACGTGTAGAGGGTGATGGTGGCGGCCTCCAGCGTGGATTCCGCCGATGGGCTGGCGTCACCGCTGGCGGCGGTGCTCGGGGAGCTTGCGCAGCCCGCGAGGAGGACGCCGGCGAGGCCGAAGGCCGCGAGCGCGGCTGGGGTACGGAGAGAGTTCATGATGACCTAACTGTTCGAGGAGAGCGGGTCTGTTCAGGAGGAGACAGGTGAGAGTTGAGACAGGGTGGGGGTGAGCGTGAAGAGCGGGGCGGGGTGCTCGACGCCGACGCTGGATGCGCTGACGCCGTCCGCGCTGAGGTGCACGAGCGAGAACATCGAGCGGTCGAAGCCGCTCACCGTGCCCGGCTCGGCGTCCATGACCTGGTGGTAGGCGAGCGCCGGCCCCGCCGAGACGTGCACGCCGCGCATGGTGGCGGACAGCGGATGGTGGAAGTGCCCGCACAGGATCGCGCGAACGTCGGTGCCCTCGACGATGTCGAGGAAGTCTGCGGCGTCGCGGAGGCCCGCGCGCGCCAGCATCGGCAGCGGCGACCCGAGCGGCGGGTGGTGCATGACCACAACCGTCCCCGAGGGCGCGAGGGGGCTGTCTGCGCTGATACCGGTGCCAGTGCCAGCGCCGGCGCCAGTGCCAGCGCCAGCGCCAGCGGGCAGCTTCAGCTCGGCTTCGAGCCATGCGAGCTGCTCCACCCCCAACGCCCCTGTGGACGAGTCCAGCAAGACGAAACGCCACTCACCGACTCGCACGGCGCGTGGTGAGGCGTCCTCCGCGTGGCCACCCGCCGGCGCCTGATGGCCGGGGAGGACGCGAGCCGCGGCCCTGTCGTCGTGGTTGCCGAGCACCGAGAGCACGGGCACACCCCACGAATCCTCCACGTCGAGGAGGGCGTCGCGAAGGGCCGGGTACGCGGCCGAGTTGCCGCGCTCGATGAGGTCGCCGCTGATGACGATCGCCTCCGGTTCGAGACCCGCGGCGCGCGCGTAGTCGCTCGCCGCGCACATCCGCGTGATGCCGTCGACCACCCCGTACAGGGGTGCGGCGGCGGTCGCGTGCACGTCGCTCAGGTGGAGCACCGTCGAGCGACGCGACCCCGTCGGGCTCAGGCTGGCCGGCATCATCTGACCGGCGAGATGGGCCAGACCGGCGGGGTGGGAGCGACCGGCGGTCATGACGCGACCGGCGGGGTGGGAGCGACCGATGAGGCGCGCGAAGCTGACGAGGCGGGCACGACCTGCGAGGCCGACGCGACCGGCGCGACCGACGAGCCCGGCGCGAACGTCGCGACCTGCGAGGCGAGCGCGCTCGACGCCGTCCGGCCGGACTTGGCACGCAGGGCACGCACCTGCTCTTCGGTGAGGCCATGCGAGCGCAGGTACGCTTCGGCTCCGCCGAGCTCACGGACGATGCCGAGGGCATGCTCGAGCGCTTCCGGTGGGCTGTCGAGGTGGAGGCGCAGGATCTCGTCGCGCTGATCCGACGGGTACGCGTCAGCCACGGCGAACGCGAACGCCTCGCGGACCGAGCGGACCGCGACGCCGGAGAGCGCATAGTCGCGCACCACATCTGCTTCGCTTGCACCCGCCACGAGCTGCGCGAGCGCGACGACGAGCCCCGTGCGGTCCTTGCCTGCTGTGCAGTGCACGAGCACGCCGCGCTCGGCGTTGGCCAGCACGGCGACAGCCTCGGTGAGTGCCCCGCCGCGACGGCGCAGGAGCGTCTCATAGATGTCCTCGAGGCGGCCCGCGACGGGCGGCTCGCTGCCGTACAAGGGGACTTGGCGTACCGGGACGCCGTGAGCGCGTTCGCCGGACTCGGCACGCTCGCGGAGGTCGAGGATGAGCTCGACGCCAAGCGCCCGTAGCGCTGACTCTCCGTCGATCGAGAGAGCGTCCGGGGAGCCGGCGCGCACGATCCAGGGCGAAGCTGCCTCAGCTGCGCGGGCGTTGAACAGCCCGTCGATCTCGATTGCCCTCACGAGCACCTCCCGTTGCGTTGCGACCAATGCCTCGGTTCCAAGCAGCCAGGGAGAACCCGTTACACCGATTCCGCAGGGCTTGGAACGTCGTTACATCGGGAGTGTGTCGAGGGACGGTGAACACACGGTGACGGGCGGCGAGCGCGCGGATGAACGCCGAGAGGCGAGTTCAAGAGGCGACGAGCACAGACGAGCGCGGCCGCCTGCTGGACCGCCGACAGGAGGTGATCGCCTCAGTGCAGCAAGAGATGATCGCCGCAGTCCAGCAGGAGGCGGTCGCCGCAGTTCAGCAGCAGGCGGTCGCCTCAGTCCTCGGAGAGCGCGTCGGCCACGACGTGGCGCATGCCGACGGCCGTCTCGTCGCCGGCGACCTGCGCCAACGTGGAGTGCAGCGTGTGCAGCACGACGGTGTGGCCGAGGCGCGCGAGGAACGGGTCGATGTCGTGCGCCGTTCCCGCAGGCCCCGTGGTGACGACGATGTCGGCGACCCGCCCGAGCGGCGAACGGGCGTAGCTCGTGACGAGCACCACGGTTGCCCCCTGCGCCCTGGCAGCCTCCGCCGCGCGCAGCGATTGCACGTTGGCGCCCGAGTAGCTGAGCGTCAGGCACGCGTCGCCGCTGGACAGCGACCGCACCGCGAACTGCTGCGCGAGCGCATCCACAGGCGCCTCGACGGAGTGCCCGAGGGTGCTGAGGCGCATCGCGAAGTCCTGCAGGGGCGGCCCCGAGAACCCGCTGCCGACGAGCACGATGCGCCTGGCACCGCGAAGAGCGGCGACGGCCGCGGCGATGCGTTCCGGGTCGACGCTGTCCTGCGCGAGCCGCACGGCGTCGATCGCATCGTCGAACGTGCTCGCCTCCACCGCCTGCGCCTGCTCTCGCGGCGCGAGCGGAGCTGAACGCGCGAGGTCGAGCCGCAGGTGCTGGAAGCCGCGGAACCCGAGGCTCTGACACGCACGGATGACGGTGGCCGTCGACGTGCCGGCAGCGTCCGCGAGCTCAGCCGTCGACCACTCGACCACCTCGTCTGGTCGCGTCAGCACCATCTGCGCGACCTTGCGTTCGCTGGGCCCGAGGGCAGCGGATGCGGCGCGCACGCGGGCGAGCACGCTCAGCTCGGGCCGCGCCACCGCACCGCCCCGCACCGACGCGTCCTCGCGCCCTGACGGGGAAGGGAGGCCTGACGGGGAAGGGAGGCCTGACATGTGAGGGAGTATAGGGGCCCGCATGAAACACTGACCCCCATGCGCGCAATCACGGTTCCCACGCCTGGCGGCCCGGAGGCCCTCGTCCTCTCCGAAGTCGACGAGCCCACCCCCGGGCCCCTCGAAGTTGTCATCGATGTGGCCGCCGCCGGCGTGAATCGCGCCGACGTCGCGCAGCGCGAGGGCAAGTACCCGTCACCTGCCGGGGCACCCGACTGGCCTGGTCTCGAAGTGAGCGGAACCGTCGTCGCCGTTGGGGCGTCCGTCACGGCCTGGAAGGTCGGCGACTACGTGGTCGCGCTCCTGTCTGGCGGCGGCTACGCCGACCGCGTCGCCGTCGACGAAGGGCTCGTGCTCCCCATGCCGAAGCGCGTCGACCTCGTCGAGGCGGCCGGCCTCCCCGAAGCGGTCGCCACCGTCTGGTCGAACCTCTTCATGAGCGCGGAGCTCAAGGCGGGCGACACCCTGCTCGTGCACGGAGGCACCAGCGGCGTCGGCACCATCGCCATCCAGCTCGCTGCCGCGCTCGGCATCACCGTCTACGCGACCGCCGGCACCCCGCAGAAGGTCGCCACGACCGAGCAGCTCGGCGCGACTCGAGGAATCAACTACCGCGACCAGGACTTCGTGGAGGTCATCGCCGAGGCCACCGAGGGTCGCGGGGTCGACGTCATCCTCGACCTCGTCGGCGGAGACTACCTGGCGCGCGACGTTGACGCCCTTGCCACGAACGGCCGGGTCATGGTCATCGCGGCGCAGGGCGGCGACGAAGCCACCATCAACGTGGGGCGCCTCATGCAGAAGCGCGGACGCATCTGGGGGACGACCCTCCGCGCGCGCCCGCTCGAAGAGCGGCGCGAGATCATCGCGCAGGTGCGCGAGCACGTGTGGCCGCTCGTCGAAGCCGGCAAGGTGCGGCCCCTGCTCGACACCGTCGAAACCCTCGACTTCGCGCACCGAGCTCACCGGCGCATGGAGTCGGGCGAGCACGTCGGCAAGATCCTCCTCGCCGTGCGCTGAGCGGCGAGCTCCAGGCAGCAGCCTCAGACCGGCGCGCGCCGACCGGCACCTGCACGCCGGCGCGCGCCCGCCCCCTCTGCCTCGCGGTCGGAGCAGCCGCGCATCGACCGGCCCCTTGCACAGGCCGACGCGCGTCCGCGTTCGACGACCCGCGCTCAGAGCAGCTGCGCGTCGATGCCCTTGCGGCGAAGCCCGTCGAGAACCTCCTCGTCGACCCCGAGAAGGGTCATCGCCGACAGGTTCGGGAAATGGCGGGTGTCGGTGAAGTCCGTGATGTCGAAGGTCGAGTCCTCGCCGCTCCACTGCGGGGCGATCTCCATGTAGATGTCGTTCCCGCCGTCCTGGAAGAGCTCCTCGACGGCCGGCGCGAACTCGCTGGGCACCGGCAGCGCCCGGAAGTAGTCGAGCACCTCGGGGATCGGCTCCGAGATCTCCTTCGACAGGTCCACTTCCCGGTCCACGTGCTCTTCGAGGAAGTCGGCGAGCACGAACTGGGGCGTCAGCAGCTCCTGCTCATACATCAGCTCCTGGATGACGGCGAGCTTGAAGTTGAGGTCCGCGAAGTCGATCGCGTCGCTTGGCTGGTCGCCGGCGGGCTGGGTCTTGGGGGAATCGCTCATGCGAAACATGCTGGCGGAAGCAGTTGAGCGTCAGCCGAGATCCCCCGAGGGCGGGGATGTGGTCGTTTCGGTCGCCGCCGGGCGACCACACCTCAACCTCGGCCGAGCAATCTGCGCCCGGCGCTCGGAGATCCGGGCCGCGCACTGTGAGAATGGCGTCATGCCTGAAGCGAAGCGCCGCGTCACCGTCGTCCTGTTCGAGGGGTTCGAGCTCCTCGACGTGTTCGGCCCCGTCGAGCTGTTCCGCATCGACCCGTCCCTCTTCGACGTCGAGCTCATCGCCCCGCAGGCCGGCCCGGTCCGCAGCTCGCAGGGCCCGGAGGTCATCGCCACGACCGCGTTCCCCGACGCCGCGAGTCCCGACATCGTGCTCGTCCCTGGCGGGCAGGGAACGCGCCGGCTCGCCACCGACCCCGAGTTCCTGGCCTGGCTCGCGAGCTGGGCGGCGGATGCGAGGCTCGTGACCTCCGTCTGCACGGGCTCGGCGCTGCTCGCGGCAGCGGGCCTCCTCGACGGGTTCCGCGCGACCTCGAACAAGCGGGCGTTCGCGTGGGCGTCATCGCAGGGCGCATCCGTCGACTGGGTGCCGCAGGCCAGATGGGTCGAGGACGGCAACCGGTGGACGTCGTCCGGGGTCGCCGCCGGCATGGACATGACGGCCGCGATCGTCGCCGCGATCCACGGGCCCGAGGTCGCGGCCACGCTCACCGACGCCGCCGAGCTCGAGGTGCACGCCGACGCGAGCTGGGACCCGTACGCGGCGAAGAACGGGCTCGCCTAGTGGCCCTCGAGCTGCGCCCGAACTGCGAGCGCTGCGACGTCGACCTGCCCCCGCACGCCGAGGCCTACATCTGCACCTTCGAATGCACGTGGTGCAGAGACTGCGTCGCCACGTTCCCCGGGCGGGCGTGCCCGAACTGCGGCGGCAACCTCGAGCGCCGCCCCGTGCGCCCCGCGTCGAAGCTCGCCGCGAACCCGCCGAGCACGGTGCGCGTGCACGGCGGGTAGCGACAGGATCGCGGGGGCGGCTCGGTCGCTCACGCCCGGCTACGAGCGCACGAGCACCTTCATGCCCTCGCCCGCACGCAGGCGCTTGATGGCCCCGACGACGTCATCGACGGGCACATCGTCCACCCAGCCGTCAGCCGTGTATCCGCCTGCCGCCATCGCCGCGATGACCGCGTCGAAGTCGCTCTGCAGGTAGGCGAGGGTGCCGACGATCGCGGTCTCCCCCATGACCAGCTGCGTCGGCAGGAAGTCCATGGGCCGCTCGTGGATGGCGACGACCACGACGCGACCGCCCGGCGTGAGGTTCGCGAGCGAGGCGGCCACGGCGGGCCCCACCCCGGCGGCGTCGAACGCGACGTCCACGCCGTCCCCGCCCGTGAGCTCCGCGACGCGGGCCGCGAGGTCCTCCTGCGTGGGGTCGACGAGGTTGCTCGCCCCGACTCCGGCGATCGCGGCACGGCGCCCTCCGCTCGGCTCCGAGACGATGACCGTCTCGACGCCCTTGGCGCGCAGCGCGAACCAGACCCCGATGCCGATCGGGCCGGCACCCGAGATGAGCGCCGTCTGCCCCGCCTGCACACCGCTCTGCTCGACGGCGTGCCACGCGACCGCCATCGGCTCGACGAGGGCTCCGAGGCGCAGGTCGACGTTCTCGGGGAGCACGTGCAGCTTCGTCGCATCCACCGTCGTGAACTCGGCCATGCCGCCGCCGTGCGACGAGAGGCCGTGGAAGCCGATCTTCGTGCACACGTTCGGCTTGCCGCGACGACAGGCGGCGCACTCACCGCACGCGTAGATCGGCCAGACCGCGACCCGGTCGCCGACCTGAACCGAGTCGACGCCCTCGCCGAGCTCGACCACGGTTCCGGAGAACTCGTGCCCGAGGATCTGCGGCGGCATGGACCCGGTGACGGGGTGCGGATGCTCGAAGTCGAGCCCGGAGGATTCGGGCGCGTAGTAGACGTGCAGGTCGGATCCGCAGATGCCGGCGTACTCGCAGCGCAGCTTCACCTGGCCGGGACCCGGTGTCGGCTCAGCGACCTCCTCGATGCGCACGTCCTCCTTGGCGTGGAACACTGCCGCCTTCATGCGAGGAACTTCCGCAGGTCGGGGTAGCCGGTCGTGGACCAGGCGCCGTCGACGACGAGGTTGTCGCCCGAGATGTAGGAGGCGTCGTCGCTCGCGAGGAACAGAGCGGCGGATGCGATCTCCTCTGGCTGCGCCGCGCGACGGAACGGGATGCGCTCGTCGTACGCCTCCTGCACCCCGGGGAGGTCCGTGAGGCCCTTCGTGAGCGGGGTCGCGACGAGGCCGGGCGAGACCGCGTTGACGCGGATGCCATGCTCGCCGAGCTCAAGCGCCGCCTGCTTCGTGAGCATCACGGCGGCAGCCTTGGAGGCCGTGTAGCCGACCCCGTAGTGCATCGGCACGAGCGAGTTCAGCGACGCGACGTTGACGATCGAGCCCGGCTTGCCCTCGGCGAGGAACTGCCGGGCTGCCAGGCGGGTGCCGTTGAAGGCGCTGTAGAGGTTGAGGCGGACCGTGAAGTCCCAGTCCTCGAAGGAGATGTCGGTGAGGGTGCCGGAACGCGACCCGCCCGCGACGTTGAAGAGCGCATCCAGCGTGCCGAACTTCTCGACGGTCTCGGCGACGAGTCCCGCGAAGTCGTCCTCGTCGGTCACATCCGTGCGGCGGCCGATGACGCTGGCGCCGAAGGTCTCGCTGGCCGAGGCGACGAGCTCCGCGTTGATGTCGGCGACGACGACCGACGCGCCCTCCGCGACGAGCCGCTCCGTGATCTTCGCGCCGATGCCCGAGACCCCGCCCGTGACGATCGCGACCTTGCCTGCGAACCGGCCGGGGCTGGCCCCGGCGCTGCTCGCTGTGCTTGAGCCTGCTTCGTGTGACATTGCCCACTCCGTTCTGACCGCCCTCGTTGGCGACCCCCTTCACCCTACGCCCGCTATAAGTCACCTGTCAGATAGTTTGCCGAGAAGGAGCCACGCACCCCATAGGGTTGGCGAATGGACCCGCGTCAGGCACGAACCCGCTCGGCCCTCCGCGCGGCGATCTACGAGCTCGCGGCCGCCCAGCCCATCGCCGACGTGAGCGTCGCCCAGGTCGCCAGGGCCGCCGGCATCACCCGGGACACGTTCTACCGCCACGCGACTACCCCCGAGCACCTCCTCGCGGACTTCCTCGGGGAGGAGATCGACGCCCTGATGGCCCCGATCGCGACCCTGCCCGCCACGAGCGGCACCGAGCTGAGCGTCTTCGACGAACCCGAGCGCGCGCTCCTCCGGCACGTCGCCCGCCACGCGCAGATCTACCTCAACTCCATGGCGCCTCGCCTCACGGGGCCCGTGCGCGACACCCTCGTCGACCGAGTCGAGGCTGGCCTCCTCACCCACCTCGAGCGACACCCCGAGATCGCTCCGCCAGCGCAGCCGGGCATCGACCCCGAACGGCACCGCCGCATCCTCGTCGCCTACGCCGGCGGTGGCACGGTCAGCGCGATCGAAGAATGGCTGCGCTCGGGCGACCTCGCGGACGTGGATGCTGCCGCGCGCACCATCATCGCCGCGTCACCCGACTGGTGGCTCGGACGCTCACGTTCGTAGGCGGCATCGCCGCCCCCGCCCAGTTGTTTCGCGATGGTGGCAGCAGGCTGGGAGTTGCGTGACCATGACCCGGTCTCGACTCCCCTGACGGCGAGTGGCGGATAGCGTCGCTCTGATGACCCCCACCTCGAACGGCGCCGCAGAGCCAGCGCAGCAGTCAGCGACGACACCGCAGCCGACGCCGAAGCAGCAGCCGACGCTCACCACCTACCGAGTGCTGGTCATCGGGGGCGGCAATGCGGGCCTGTCCGTCGCGGGCCGCCTCCAGCGGGCCGGCATCACCGACATCACCGTCGTCGAGCCGCGCGAGAACCACGTCTACCAGCCGCTGCTCTCGCATGTCGCCGGTGGCACCGCGAAGGCGAGCCAGGCGACCCGGCCGCAGGCCGACGTCATGCCGGACGGCGTGACGCTCATCCGCGACGCTGTGGCCTCGGTCGACCCGGAGACGTCGTCGCTCGTCCTCGCATCCGGACGTCGCATCGGCTACGAGCACCTCGTCGTCTGCCCTGGCGTCGTGCAGGACTGGGATGCGATCCCCGGCCTCCAGGCCGCCCTCGGCACCCCGAACGTCGCGTCCAGCTACGAGATCAGCCTCGCCGACAAGACCTCACGCCTACTCCGCGAACTGCGGCAGGGAACGGCCGTGTTCGTGCAGGCGCCGGAGCCCGCATCGTTCGCCGGCGCGATCCAGAAGCCCATGTACCTCGCGTGCGACTACTGGCGATCCCAAGGAGTGCTCGACCGCATCCGGGTCGTGCTCGTGCTGCCAGACGCGACGCCGCTCGGCGTGCCCGCGATCGACCGCGAGCTCGAGCGCAAGATCGCCGAATACGGCATCGAGGTGCGCCGCCAGGCACAGCTCACCGAGGTGCTCGGCGACGCGAAGACCGCAGTCGTCGAGACCGCCGGGGAAGGCAGCGAGCGCATCCCCTACGACGCCCTCATCGTGGAGCCGCCGCAGCGGGCTCCCGAGTGGATCGCCGAAGCCGGGCTCGCGGGCGCTGAGCTCGCCTACCCGACCCCCGAGATGGCCAGCGAGCGCGGGTTCGCGGACGTGGACACGCACTCGATGCGCCACCACCGGTTCCCGAACGTGTGGTCGCTCGGCGATGCCGCCGTCTCGCGCAGCCAACGCACCGGTGGCGCGCTGAGGAAGCAGACGAAGGCGCTCGCCGAGAACCTCGTGAGCGTGCTCCGCGAACAGGCCCCGCAGAGCGACTACGACGGCTACACCGTCGCCCCATTCACGGTGTCGCGCTCGAGCGTCGTCTTCGGGGAGTTCGACGACACCCTCGAGCAGCGTCCGAGCATCCCGTTCTGGAAGGGCCTCGCCCGCGAGCGCCGCCTCACGTGGGTGTTCGACCGCCACGTGCTGCCCTGGGTCTACTGGAACCTCATCCTGAAGGGGAGAGCCTGACCCCGCACGATTCGGGGCCGCGTGGCTCGTGACTAGGCCGACGCGGGCGTGCGGGCCGTGCAGTCGCGATTCGACCGAGCTAGGTGCGGGGCGCCCAGTCGACCCAGTCGTAGCCGACGTCGTCGCAGGCGTCATCCGCATCGTCGAGCGCGTCCTCGATGGTGCCGGAGTCCGGGTCAGCGGCGTGCGTCCTGGCGGCGTCCCAGATGAGCCAGTCGTCGCGGTCGGAGGCACGCCCCGTGAACGTGAAGACGAGGTCGCTGACCGCCTTCTCGACCTCGGGGTCAGCGGTCTCGGCGTCGCGTGCAGCGAGGAGCTGATCGACGGCCGCCGTGAACTGCGCCTGCTTGTCCGCATCACCGTCGTAACTCGCGCCACCGGCCGAGAGGGAGAACATCGCATCCGTGGCCGCGTTCGCGTCCTGACACACGAGTGCGTCGCCCTCCAGGGCGTCGGCGACGGGGAAGGTCGTCGGTGCCGGCGTCGCGGGCGTCGCCTGGGCCGACGAGGGTGCACCTGTCGAGGATGCGGCCGTCGAAGGTGCGCTCGGCGAGCCCGAGTCTTCGCCGCCGATGCGTTCCGCGAGCGTGCATCCGCTCAGCAGCAGCGCAACGGCAAGCGCGCCGACAGCGCCCACAGCAGGTGATGATCTACGCACAGTCACGAACTCCCCCGGAGTGATCTCGAATACCGACTCCAACCATACGAGGCGCACGCTGAGAGGCCCGGAGTCGGCGCCCGGCCTGTGGAACGACGACGCCGCGGGAGAGTCATCGCCTCCGGAGAAGCCGAACTGCGCACGCAGCTGGTGTGCCAGGATCACCCCATGAAGCCCTTGCTCATCGCTGCTGCCGCCGCCCTCGGAATCGCGCTCGCTGCCATCGGAATCGCAGCAGGCCTCCGACCTGACGACCCTGCAGCGACCGAGTTCCTCGTGGGCCTCGGATACTTCGGCCTGCTGCTCGCGCCCGCCGGCGCCCTCGCGGTGCTGATCCTCGGTGCTATCGCACTCGGCCGCATCGCGCGCCGCGACGCGGCGGCGAACTCCGAAGCGCTCCGGGCCACCGGGCGCGGCTGACTCGCTGGGCCGAGGCGGCAGGCAAGAGACATCAGGCTGGGCCCATCAGGCAGACGCGGCAGGCAACAAAAAAGGCCCGCTTTCGCGAGCCTTTCCTGCATCTGTCTCAACACAGAGCTGCGTACCTGAGCTGTGAAGCTCTTGTACTGTGCGCCCGAAGGGATTCGAACCCCTAACCTTCTGATCCGTAGTCAGATGCTCTATCCGTTGAGCTACGGGCGCCCGGTCATTCGCTTGCGCGATTGACCAGGGGATAGCTTACACACGACCTGACCGGTCCGCAAACCCGGCGGGTCGCGGGCCGTTCGGGCGAGGCGACGAACGATGCGCGCGCGCCCATGCAGGCGCACAACGCCGACCGGGAGGCCCCGGAGTACCCTCGAACGAGTGACACCCGACCGCACCAACACCCCGAAGCCCCCGTCCACAGGCAACCCCTGGCTCGGTCACCTCGGCGGGTCACGCGACTACCGGCGCATCCAGCTCGCGATGCTCTGCGCCGGGTTCGCGACGTTCGCGCAGCTCTACGCCCCGCAGGCGCTGCTGCCGGAGATCTCGACGACCTTCGCCATCGACCCCGCGACCGCCGCCCTCATGGTCTCCATGGGCACCCTGGGCGTCGCCATCTCAGTACTGCCGTGGTCGATCGCCGCCGACCGGATGGGGCGCGTGCGCGCCATCACGATCTCCATCTCGAGCGCCACCATCCTCGGCCTGCTCATGATCCTCATGCCCAGCTTCGAGCTGGCCCTCGCGCTTCGCCTCCTCGAAGGCCTCGCACTCGGCGGCGTACCTGCCTGCGCCATCGCCTACCTCAACGAGGAGCTCCACCCCACCGCGGCGGCCGGCGCCGCTGGCACGTTCGTCGCCGGCAACACCCTCGGCGGGCTCGGCGGTCGAATCGTGCCGACCCCCGTCGCGGAGCTCCTCGACTGGCGGCTCGGCCTGCTGACGGTGTCGCTCATCTCCGTCGCCATGGCCGTGCTCTTCATCTGGCTCATCCCGAAGCCCCGCGGTTTCGCGCCCCTCGCGAAGAACGCAGGCGGCACCCTCGGCGCGAGCATCGGCCGCGCCTGGAAGGCCATCACCGCGCACCTCTCCAGCACCAGGATGCTCGGGCTGTTCGCGCAGGGGTTCTTCCTCATGGGCGGGTTCGTCGCCGTCTACAACTTCCTCGGCTTCCACCTCACCCAAGCCCCCTACTTCCTGCCCGTCTGGCTGGTTTCGCTCGTCTTCGTGACCTACCTCGCGGGTTCCTTCTCGTCACCCTTCATCGCCCGCCTCGCCGGCCGCCACGGACGCAAGCTCGTGCTCCTCGCATCCACCGCCGTCTCCCTCGGCGGACTCGCCCTCACCCTCTCGCCGCAGCTCTGGCTCGTCATCACGGGACTCGCGATCTTCACAGCCGCATTCTTCGGCGCCCACTCCGTCGCCGTCGGCTGGGCCGGCGCCTACCCGAGCAGAGGCCGCGCCCAGGCGACAGCCCTCTACAACCTCGGCTACTACGGCGGCTCCAGCATCTTCGGGTTCCTCGGCGGCGTCTTCTTCCAGCACTTCGACTGGCCGGGCGTCATCTGGATGGTCGGCGGGCTCACCATCATCGCCGGACTGCTCGCGCTCTTCCTCCTGCCGTGGAAGGGTGAGACTGCGGCAACCCAGGCCATTCGCGTTCCCTGACGCACGGAACCCACCTCCCGCGACCCGCGGGGTCGTCGCACGCCCGCAACCGCAACTTCACGTAATCGTCACAGCGAACCCCGCGCCGAGCCTGCGAAGGTATGCGCCGGGGTGCGACCCTTGAGAGACGGGCTGCGTGCCCGCCTCGCACGCCCGCACCCCGGAAGATGCAGGCGCCCCGGCCCCCGCCGCCTGCAGCTCATCACCCTCAGCCCCGCAGCTCAACCCGCGCCGACACACAGAAGGAGGGCACATGACCACGACGCCCGCCTCCACCAGCACTCCGACGTTCGACGGCGCCGGCCAGCTCGCCGCCGTCGCCCGCTCGGTGCGGATGCAGGAGCTCGACGGCAACGACGGCTTCGTCATCACCCTCACGCAGACGTTCGCGGCGAAGCGCAGCTCGCTGTGGTCCGCCGCGACCGAGATCTCCCGTCTCGCGCAGTGGTTCGCTCCCGTCGACGGGAGCCTCCGCCAGGGCGGCACCTACCAGATTCAGGACAACGCCCACGGGCACATCACGGGATGCCACGCCCCCGACTCGTTCACTGCCACGTGGGAGTACGACGGCGAGCACTCCCACATCGAGGTTCACTTCACGAAGGTCGACGAGACCCACGCGACCCTCTCGCTCGAGCACCACTCGCCGACCGACGAGGAGACGTGGCCGAAATTCGGGGTCGGCGCGACGGGAGTCGGCTGGGACCTCAGCTTCGCGAGCCTCGCCCACCACCTCGCGACGGGCGCGAGCGTGCCCCTCGAGACCACGGCCTGGGTGCAGACGGACGACGCCAGCACGTTCCTCGTGCTGAGCGCAGAAGCATGGGCGGATGCATCCATCGCCGCGGGCTCGGACGAGGCGGACGCCCGCGCCGCGCAGAAGCGCACCACGGACGCCTACCTCGACGGCCTCAACGGCTGAGACCAGACTCAGTCCTCGCCCCCATCCTCAGCCCAGGGCGGACCTAGGGTCACTCCCTGCGCGTTTTGACGACCACAACACCGCCCTCGGCGAGACCGCAGGGGCTCGCGGCGCCTCAGCGCGAGTCTCAGTCGGCCAGCCCGCTTCAGTCCAGCCTGCGCGGGCCGGACCCGCCGCCCGCTAGGGCGTCGTCGGGGTTGAGGAGCCCGCACGCTTTCATCGAGAGGCAGCCGCAGCCGATGCACCCCATGAGCTCCTCCTCGAGGCGCTCGATGCCGCGCCGCTGCTCCTCGAGCGTGCGCTTCCAACGCCCAGAGGCCCGCTGCCAGTCCTCCTGGCTCGGGGTCGCGTCACGCGGCAGGTCCGCGAACGCATCCTGCACGTCGGAGAGCGGGATGCCGAGGCGTTTCGCGACCGAGATGAGCGACACGCGGCGGATCATGTGCCGCGCGTACCGGCGCTGGTTGCCAGCCGTGCGCACCGCCGCGATGAGCTCGAGCTCTTCGTAGAAGCGCAGGGCGGATGCGGCGACCCCGGTGCGTCGCACCATCTCGCTCACCGTGAGCAGCTCGTCGGAGGGCAGGGGCGACCCCTGTGTGTCCTTGCGTGTCTCGCTCACAGTGAAATCCCACCGCTCGAATTGACTTCAACCATACTTGAGGTTCTAGCCTCGAAGACAGAACGCACACGCACCTCCGATCCCCGTCCTTCAGCGAAGGCAGAGAGCCGATTCGATGACAGATTCCGCCCCAGACGCAGCAGCTCAAGCGGCATCGGCCGAAGTGACACTGGCCGACGAATTCAAGACGGCCTTCCGGGAGCATCCCGCCGCCGTGGCGATCATCGCCGGACAGACCGCCACCGGCCCGGTAGGGCTCACCGCGTCGAGCGTCAGCTCCGTCGCCGTCGACCCGGCCACCCTCTCGTTCTCCGTGACGCGCGCCACGGGCAGCGCCGGAGGCCTCCTCGAAGCAGGCGACATCACGGTGAACCTCCTCAGCCTCGACCAGGAGACGCTCGCCCTCGACTTCGCCCGCAGCGGCGCCCCGCGCTTCACCCCGGAGCAGGGTTGGGAGCACTTCCCCACCGGCGAGCCGTACCTCCCCCAGGCGCGGGAGACGCTGCGCTGCCGCATCGCCAGCACCGTCAAGGTCGGCGGCTCGACGATCGTGCTCGCCGAGGTCCTCGAAGTGCTCCACGGCAGCAGCACGCCGCCGCTCATGTACCAGAACCGTCGCTTCGGGCGCCTCGACGCGTCGTCCTTCGACCAGTAGAGCTCGCGCGAACAGCCACCACGAACCACTCCACGAAATCCGACAGAAAGAAGGTCACACCATGACCGCATACACCCTTCCCGACCTCGCCTACGACTACTCCGCGCTCGCTCCGAGCATCAGCGGCGAGATCATGGAGCTGCACCACTCCAAGCACCACGCCACCTACGTCAAGGGCGCGAACACGGCCCTCGAGCAGCTCGCCGAAGCCCGCGAGAGCGGCAACCTCGCGAACGTCAACAAGCTCGAGAAGGACCTCGCGTTCAACCTCGGCGGCCACGTCAACCACTCCATCTTCTGGACGAACCTCTCCCCGAACGGCGGCGGTGAGGCGACCGGCACGCTCGCCACGGCGATCGACGAGCAGTTCGGCTCGTTCGACAAGTTCGTTGCGCAGTTCACGGCCGTCGCGCTCGGCGTGCAGGGCTCCGGCTGGGCAGTGCTCGCCTACGACGTGCTCGGCGAGCAGCTCGCGATCTTCCAGCTCTTCGACCAGCAGGGCAACGTGCCGTTCGGCCTCGTCCCGCTGCTCATGCTCGACGTGTGGGAGCACGCGTACTACCTCGACTACCGCAATGTGCGCGCCGACTACATCAAGGCGTTCTGGAACATCGCCGACTGGAGCAACGTGCAGCAGCGCTACGACGCCGCGACCACGAAGACGAACGGCCTCATCACGCTGTAATCCTTCTTCGCACCGACCGCGAGCGCTGAGGCGCGGCGGGGACGTGGATGCACGCATCCGCTTCCCTGCCGCGCCTCAGTAGTCTCGGTGGCATGATCGGGCAGTTCTTCGCAGGCGTCGGCGCGCTCTTCCAGGGCTTCGGGTACTGGAAGAGGAAGCCGCACATGATGCTGCTGGGGCTCATCCCCGCGCTCATCGTCTTCGTGCTGGTCGGCGCGGCCCTCGTGACGCTGTTCGTCTTCGTCGACGACATCGTCGAATGGGCGACACCATGGGCCGCGGGATGGGACGAGGTGTGGCGCAACACCCTCCGCATCGCCTTCATGACCCTCATCGTCGCCGGCGGCGTCTTCCTGTCGGTGACGACCTTCACGGCGATCACCCTGACCGTCGGCGACCCGTTCTACGAGCGCATCTGGCTGAGCGTCGAACGGGACCTCGGCGACGAGAACCCCGGGGAGGGGCTCGGCTTCTGGGCCGCCGCGAAGGGCAGCCTCTGGCTCGTCGGCATGGGCATCCTGGCCGCGATCGTCGTCGCCATCATCGGCGTGATCCCGCTCGTCGGCTCGATCACCGCGGCCATCGTGGGCGTCGCGCTCAACGGCACGGTGCTCTCGCGCGAGCTCACGGGCAGAGCACTGGATGCGCGCCGCCTGCTCGGCGATCAGCGCGCGTCCGTCATCCGCGGCAACCGCGCGCAGCTGCTCGGCTTCGGCGTCGCGACGCAGCTCTGCTTCATGGTGCCAGGCGGAGCGGTCTTCACGATGCCCGCAGCCGTCGCCGGGTCGACCGTGCTCGCGCGGCGCCTCCTCGACGACCGCGGCCTGACAGGTGTCGGCAGCCGCGAGGGCACGCCGGAGGTCGCCGGACCTGAATAGCCCTCGATCCGCGCTTGCCGAATCGGCGAGGATGCGGTTAGAGTTCGAGGCGACTGCGGGCCTGTTACTCAGCGAGGCAAGAACCCACGTCACAGCTCCCGAGTGGAGCTGACGCAACGCACTGCGAGCATTGCTGCTCCGCAAGGCGTCGACCTCGCTATCTGTTCTTGCACCGTCATGTCGTCAGGCTCTCCGCTCGGGAACGTCCCCATCCCAAGCATCAATGGAGAATGCCATGGCTGAAGCAGTCCGCAACTATCCCAGGCTCGCAGGCGAGATCGTCGATCTCGTCGGCGGCGAGAAGAACATCCAGTCGGCGTCGCACTGCGCGACGAGGCTCCGACTCGTCCTGAACGACACCCCCGCTGGCGCCAAGGACAAGGTAGCCGCGCTCCCCGGCGTCATCACCGTCGTCGAAGCCGGCGGTCAGTTCCAGGTCGTCATCGGCTCGCACGTCGGCGAGGTGCACGAGGCGCTCATGTCGAACGCCAAGATCTCGAACAGCGCACCGGCGACGACGGCCCACAAGCCGTCCATCCTGAACCGCGTCATCGCGACCATGTCGGCCGTGTTCGCTCCCTTCGTGTACATCCTCGCGTCGGCGGGCCTCCTGCAGGGCTCGCTCATCATCACGCGCATGATCTGGCCGGGGTTCGAAGGCACCGGCACCGACCTCGTGCTCACGTTCATCTCGTGGACGCCGTTCGCGTTCCTCCCCATCTTCATCGCCATCACCGCGTCCAAGCACTTCAAGGTCAACACCTACATCGCCGTGCTCTGCGCCGCCGCCATCATGAACCCCGACTGGGCTGCCCTCGCGGGCCGCATCGAGGGTGGCGAGACCATCGACTTCCTCGGCATCGCCCTCAACTCGACGACCTACTCGTCGTCCGTGCTGCCCCCGCTGATCCTCGTCTGGGTGCTCTCCTACCTCGAACGCTTCCTCAACACGTACCTCCGCGGCGTCGCGCAGGCCCTCCTCGTACCGCTCATCTCTGCCGTCGTCATGGTGCCGCTTGTGCTCCTCGTCATCGGCCCGCTCTCCGCAGCAGGCGCATCCGGCGTCGCCAACGGCTACAACTGGCTCGTCGAGATCGCCCCAGCCGTCGCGGCAGGCCTCATCGGCGCGTTCTGGCAGGTCGCCGTCATCTTCGGCGTGCACTGGGGCGTCACGCCGTTCGTGCTCGACAACTTCGACCGCTTCGGCCAGGACTCGTTCCAGGCGTTCCAGACCGCGGCCGTCATCGCCCAGGTCGGCGCGGCCTTCGGCGTGTTCCTCAAGACCCGCAACAAGGAGATGCGCGGCGTCTCCGGCTCGGCAGCGGTCACCGGCATCTTCGGCATCACCGAGCCCGCGATCTACGGCGTCACGCTGCGCCTCAAGCGCCCGTTCCTCCTCGCCTGCATCGCCGGCGCGGTCGGCGCCATCACGATCTCCTTCTTCGGCTCGCGCTACTACGCGTACGCCGGCCTGCCGGGCATGCTGACCATCGTCAACTCGGTCAGTCCCGACAACCCCAACTCCATCATCGGCATGGTCGTCGGATGCGCCGTGGCCTTCTTCGGAGCGGCCGCGCTCGTCTACTTCATCGGCTTCAAGGACGTCGTCGCCGAGAACCTGCCCACGAGCGACCTCGGCCAGGCTCGCCCCACGGACCCGGAGCAGAACGCGCGCTTCGAAGCAGCC
Source organism: Pseudoclavibacter terrae (assembly GCF_008831075.1). Lineage (GTDB taxonomy): Bacteria > Actinomycetota > Actinomycetes > Actinomycetales > Microbacteriaceae > Pseudoclavibacter > Pseudoclavibacter terrae. The sequence continues at coordinate 424,234 of NZ_WBJX01000004.1, forward strand.
CTCGCGGCCTCGAACAGCACCGGCGTCGTCGCCAGCCCCCTCGAAGGCCAGGTGCTGACCCTCGACGAGGTGCCGGACGAGGTCTTCTCGGCAGGCGTCATGGGATCCGGCGCCGCCATCGACCCCTCAGGCCACCAGGTCTTCGCGCCCTTCGCCGGCACCGTCGTCTCCGTCTTCCCGTCGAAGCACGCCGTCGGCCTCATCTCCGAGGAGGGCGTCGAGGTGCTCATCCACGTCGGCATCGACACCGTCCAGTTGAACGGCCAGCACTTCACCGCCCACGTCTCCGAGGGCGCCGAGGTCAAGCAGGGCGACCTGCTCCTCGAGTTCGACGCCGTCGCGATCAAGGCCGAGGGCTACTCGCTCATCACGCCCGTCATCATCACCAACGCCGGCACCTACAGCGAGGTCGTCGCAACCGGGGCGGGAGCAGTCGCAGCAGGTGACCGGCTCGCCGTCGCCGTCGCGTCCGCATCCGCATCCGCATCCGCGCCAGCCGGCAACTGACACGACCCCTGACGAAACCACAGACGAGAAAGGCACTCATCACCATGAGCAGACTCCCAAGCGACTTCCTCTGGGGCGGCGCCGTCGCAGCACACCAGCTCGAGGGCGGGTGGGATGCCGACGGCAAGGGCCCGAGCGTCGTCGACGTCCTCACCGCGGGCGAGCACGGCGTGCCCCGCCGCATCACCGACTCCGTCGAGGCCGGCGAGTTCTACCCGAACCACGAGGCCATCGACCACTACCACCGGTACCGCGAGGACATCGCGCTGCTCGCCGAGATGGGCCTCAAGTGCTTCCGCACGTCCATCCAGTGGACCCGCATCTTCCCGAAGGGTGACGAGCTCGAGCCGAACGAGGCCGGGTTGAAGTTCTACGACGACCTCTTCGACGAGCTGCTGAAGCACGGCATCGAGCCGGTCGTCACGCTCTCGCACTTCGAGGTGCCCCTGCACCTCGCCCGCGAGTACGGCGGCTTCCGCAACCGTGCCCTCGTCGGCTTCTTCGAGCGCTTCGCGAAGGTGTGCTTCGAGCGGTACGCGACGAAGGTCAAGTACTGGATGACCTTCAACGAGATCAACAACCAGCTCGACACCCGCAATGAGCTGTTCCTCTGGACCAACTCCGGTGTCCTCCTCACACCGGAGGACAACCCGCGCGAGGTCGTGCTGCAGGTCGCGCACAATGAGCTGCTCGCATCCGCGCTCGCCGTGAAGGCGGGCCACGACATCGACCCGAACCTGCAGATCGGCGGCATGATCTCGCACGTGCCGATCTACCCGTACTCCTGCAACCCGGCCGACGTGCTCGAGGCGCAGATCTCGAGCCGCGACCGCTTCCTGTTCCCCGACGTGCACGTGCGCGGCCACTACCCGGCCTACGCCGTGAGGGAGCGCGAGCGTGAGGGCTATGACATCGGCTGGCAGGACAGCGACGCCGAGATCCTCGCCGCGGGCACCGTCGACTATCTCGGCTTCAGCTACTACATGTCCACGGTCGCGAAGGCCGACGTGCAGAACGACGAGAAGATCTTCAACGGCGGCCTCGCCAACTCGGTGCCGAACCCGTACGTGAAGGCCAGCGACTGGGGATGGCAGATCGACCCCGTCGGCCTGCGCTACGCCCTCAACGTGCTGACCGAGCGCTACGAGCTGCCCCTCTTCATCGTCGAGAACGGCTTCGGCGCGGTCGACGTCGTGAACGAGGACGGCTCGATCGACGACGACGCGCGCATCGAGTACCTGAAGGCGCACATCGAGCAGGTCGAGCTCGCCGTCTCCGAAGACGGCGTCGACCTCATGGGATACACGCCGTGGGGCATCATCGACGTCGTCTCGTTCACGACCGGCGAGATGAAGAAGCGCTACGGCATGATCTACGTCGACCGCGACAACGCCGGCAACGGAACCATGGAGCGCTCGAAGAAGAAGTCCTTCGACTGGTACGCGGGCGTCATCAGCGCCAACGGCACCGGAATCTAGTGTCACCCCCGGGGTCCCCGCACGTCGGGGCCCCCGGGAATCCACTCGGGCTGCGTCCAAGCGGACGTAGTCTTCATCTGTGCGCGCGGCGCCTCCACCCGACCGCCGCCCACCGCATTCAGGAAAAGAAGGAGGGGAGACCCGATGACGACGACGCTGACGGGAACCCTGCTGAGGGTGTTGAACAACAACGCCATCATGGTCGACGCGGCCGGCGACCGCGTCATCCTGCTCGGCCGCGGCATCGGCTTCGGGAAGCGCCTCGGCGACACCGTCGAACTGGCCTCCGCGACCGAGTCCTTCTCCCCATCCACCGCCCTCGAGCTGCGTCAGCTCGCCGACTTCGCCCGCGAGATTCCACTCGAGGTGTTCCGGGTGGCACGCCGGGCCGTCGACCACGCCGAGACGGCGGGCGACGTGCGGCCCAGCCAGGCGCTGCTGCTCTCGGTCGCCGACCACCTGCACTTCGCGGTCGTCCGCGCGCAGTCCGGCCTGCGCGTCGACTTCCCGCTCAAATGGGAGATCGCGCAGCTCTACCCCCGCGAGACGCAGCTCGGGCAGGCCACCGTCGGCTTCGCCAACGAGGAGCTCGGCGAGGACGCGGCCATCGACGCCGATGAGGCCACCGCGTTCGCGATGCACTTCGTCAACGCGCAGTTCGCGAAGTCCGACACCTCGCAGACCGTCGCGATGACGAAGACCCTGCAGAGCGTCGTCGACGTGGTCACCGAAACCTTGGGGGCGGATGCGACCGCCGACCCCACGAACGTCGCCCGCTTCGTCACCCACCTGCGCTACCTGTACGCGCGCATGACGACCCGAACGCAGCTGGACAGCGCACCCCCGCAGCTCTTCACGGCCATCCGCGACTCGTATCCCGAGATCGTGGCCACGAGCGACCGCGTCCGCGGCATCATCGAGGCGCAGGGCGGAAAGCTCAGCGAGGCCGAGGTCTGCTACCTCGAGATCCACCTCGCCCGGCTTTCGACGAGCGCCCGTGAGCCGCAGGCAGTGCCCGCCGGTTCCCCCGCTGACACGACGGCGTCAGGCGGGCCCGCCCCCACCAGCGCCTAGCAGGCGGCCCGGCGCTCGACCCGCATACCGGTCACGAAGATCGTCTGGTCGTTGTACTGGGTCACCGTGTTGTTCGTCGTGCCCTGCGTGTAGCCGAGGTTGAGGTAGCGCACCGTGAAGGAGCGCACCGGCCCGGGGAAGACCACGTCGACCTGTCCGCCAGGGGCGTCCTCGTTCTTGTTGCCGTCGGTCGAGTTGTACCAGGGGCTCGCCGACGTGCCAGCGCCGGTGACCGTCGACCCGCTCGGGATCGAGAACGTCCTCGGGGCGGCGGACTCGAGGACGACGCCGTCGAGGAAGTCGCGCGTCCGTCGGTCGACCATGGTGGACGCGCCTTGACGCCAGGCACGGTCGATGTCGGTGATCGCGAAGCGCACGTTGTAGAGGTCTTCGTCGAACGTGAAGACCACCGACTGCACGTCAGCCGACGTGGGTTGCGTGCTGCCGTCGCCGACCCGCTGGTTGATCTGGTAGCCGCGCTGTCCGATGCCGCCGACGTTCTGCGCTGAGACGGTGCCGTCGTTCGTCTCGGCGCGGGCGTTGCCGGCGAACGTGTGACGGACGCTTGCCGTCACGTTCGGGGTCGACGGCCTGGTCGAGTTCTGCGGGGTGAACACGGCACGACGGTCGAGCGTCGACGATGCGCCCAGGCTGGCCGCGGCACCGGTGACGGTCGCGAGTCCCCAGTTGATGCCCACGTCGGGGTCGACGCACAGCGTGGAGGCGGCCGCGAGCGGCGCGGCGACTGCGAGCGCGAGCACTGGCGCCGACCAGGCCGCCGCGGTGAGCAGGCTGCGGCGACTCGTCGTCTGGCCTGCGGTGGTCTCGGTCTTGGATGCTGCGGCGTTCTGCATGTGGGCGTCCTTCTGCGGGGGCATGAGAGCACGCCAGCGACAAGGGCGACACCGGGGGCAGTGTCGAGGCGAGTGCTGGCGCACGGAAGAGCACCGCGCGGGGGTGCGTTCGGTGCGAGAGCGTGCTGGCCATCGCCACCTCCGCAGCCGCGGTCTCCGCCATGTGGCGCTACGCAGCGGCGGTTCGCGACGAACGGCCGGATAGCCAAAACACTATGCGAACCCATAGACCTACCGGTCGGTCCGGCGACGGATCAGACGAATCCCGCGACAGATCGTCGACCTTCTCGCCGAGAGACGTGCAGCGCCGGCGCCTCAACGATGGCCCGGATCGGCGTAGCGTTCAGTCGCGCCCGAGCGCCTCGATCGCCTGCTGCATGGAAAGCACGGACGCGAAGCCCGCCGACTTCGCCGCCGACCTGCGCTGGGCGGCCGAATCGCCCTCGGCGAGCAGGTGCCCGGCGTGCCTCGCGCGGGCGTTCCGCAACTCCACCGCCGGGGTCATCCCCACGCTCTCGAATGCCCTGTGCAGCAGCGACCGCGAGACGTTGAGGCGCTGCGCGAGCGTCGTCGCCGTGAGCGTGCGATCCGCGAACTCGCGTGCGATGATCTGCCGCGCCCCCTCGAGCAGCACGATGAAGCGGTCGCCGCCGTCACCCGCATCCGCCCTGAAACGACCGACGGCCTCCGCGATGCTCGCGAGCAGGGCCGACTCGATGGCGATGCGGAGGTTGCCCGCGCCCGGCCCCGAGTACTCGGTGTCCGAATCCAGGATGCTCGTGACAAGCGCACGCAGGGCGCGGCTGTAGACGGGGTCGGCGTCAACTCTGAGCGGGAACTCCCTGATGATCGGCTCGATGGCGGATCTTCGCACGGAGTAGAGGAACAGCGTCGTCTCGTCAGGGCTCGAGAACTCGTGTGGCTTCCGCGGATCGAAGAGGAGGAACGAGCCAGGGGGCAGCTCGTGCGCGACCCCCGCGATGGTGACCGTGGTGGTGCCCGTGATGGAGGAGAGCACCTGCACGGTCTCGAGGTCGCCAGGGATGATCTCGCCGATCGTGGCGCGCACCGGGGACAACCGGAGCCTCCACATGGCGACCTCGCCCAGGTCGATCGCGGTGACGTCGACGGCGAAGTCGGGCCCGGCCTGCTTCACCCGGTAGCCGCTCAGCTCAGCGAACGTGAGCGCACTGCTCCCCCGGTGCCGGTGTCGCTGGGGGGAAGCCACGCGGTCATTTTCCCATGCAGGTGCGCCTGCGATGACTCAGCTTCACGCCTCCCTCCCAGTTCTTGATGTCCATCTTCGGGCGCCCGATTCCGAGGTCGCCCACGGCAGGCCCTTCTGCGCGCGTCAGCGCTGCGTCGCGACTGCGCGGCCGAGGCGGACGGCGCCCTCCTGGAGCCGCTCGATGGGGGTGTCGCCGTAGGAGAGCCGGAGTCGGCGGTCGGAATCCGTGCCAGGACCGGACGGGAAGAACGAGCCGCGCTGGTAGCTGATGCCCTCGGCCGTCGCGTCGTCCGCGAGCTTGTCGGCGTCGATCGAGTCGTCCGCGATGCGCGGCCAGAGGAACAGCCCACCCTCGGGTGCGTCGATCTCGAAGACCCCGGGGGCCTCCGCCTCGAGGGCCGCGGAGAGCGCATCCGCCCGCTGCCGGTACAGGGTGCGTGCCGTGGCGAGGGTGTCGTCGAAGAACGTGGGCGTCGAGCCGAGCAGCTCGGCGACCGCGTGCTCCACGAGCTGCGACGAGTGCGAGTCCTGGCGGGCGCGCAGCGACACGAAGTCGGGCACGAGCCGCTCCGGCAGCACGAGCCAGCCGAGGCGCAGGCCGGGGCCGAGCGTCTTCGTGAACGTGTTGATGTGGATCACGTGCGACGAGCTGTTGAACACCTCGAAGTCGAGCTCCTCACCCCGGAAGCCCAGTTCCCGGTACGGGTTGTCGGCGAGCAGGATGAAGTTGTACTGCTCAGCGAGCCGCACGAGCTCGCGGCGTCCCTCGAGGGTGAGGCTGTGCTGCGACGGGTTGTGGAAATCGGGCACCGTGTAGACGGCCGAGGGGCGGGCACCGGCGACGAGGTGCGCCTCGAGCTCAGCGACGTCGAAGCCGTCGCGGCCGACCGTGATCGGCAGGATCTTGGCGTCCGAGAGCTCGAGCCCACGCAGGAACAGGGGGAAGATCGGGTTGTCGACCGCCACGAGCCCGCCGCGTTCGACGACGAGCTGCACGGCCAGCGAGATGCCGTGGAAGCCGCCGTTGGTGACCAGGATGCGGGACACCGGCACGCCTTCGCGAGCGGCGATCCACTCCCGGAGGGCCGGGACGCCCTCGGTGCGCCCGTACTGCAGCGCCGGCACGCCCGGCACCGAGAGGACGCGCGCGGTCGCCTCGGCCAGCTCGGCCGACGGCAGCACCGACGGGTCGGGGATGCCACCGAGCAGCTCGATCGCGTCCGGGTGACGGTCGCGCAGGGTGACGTCGCCGAAGCCCTTCGGCGCCGTGAACGCGCGGGCGAGCTCGGTCGAGGTCCAGGTCGGGGGCTCGCTGTGCGTGAGCGTCTGCAGTGCGGCGGTGGTTGTCATGGTGTCGTCGTTCTCTCTCGCGTGATGCGATCGGCCCCGGCCGGGCCGAGACGGTGAGTTCAGGTGGATGTTCGGGGCGACGCGTCAGACGAGCGCCGGGACCTGCGCGGCCGGCGTCGTGGCCGCCGGGGCAGTTTGCCCGTAGCCCGGGGTCGGGATGGCGTCCATGAGCGCCCGCGTGTACGGCTGCTCGGGATGCGCGAGCACCTCGGCGACGCGTCCCGACTCGACGACCCTCCCGCCCTGCAGCACCGACACCGTGTCGGCGACCTGCCGGACGAGCGCGAGATCGTGCGAGACGAACAGGTAGGTGAGGCCGAGCTCGGCCTGCAGCTGGAACAGCACCTCGAAGATCTCGGCCTGCACGGTCACGTCGAGCGCCGAGGTCGGCTCGTCGAGCACCAGCACGTCGGGGCGCAGCACGAGGGCGCGCGCGATCGCGACGCGCTGACGCTGCCCGCCGGAGAGGGCCGAGGGCTTCCTCGACAGGAACTCCTCGCCCAGGCCGACCGACGCGAGCGCGGCACGCGCCTTCTCGGCACGCTCACGCTTGTCGCCCACCTTGTAGCGGTCGAGCGGCTCGCGCACGATGCGCTCCACCCGCCACGTCGGATCGAGCGAGGTGAACGGGTTCTGGTAGACGAGCTGCAGGTGGCGGCGGATCTCGCGGAGCTGCTTCGGCGAGCTGCCGTCGACCCGCGCGTCGCCGACCCGGACCTCGCCGGCGTCCGCCTCCTCGAGGCCGAGGAGGATGCGGACGGCCGTGGTCTTCCCGGAGCCCGACTCCCCCACGAGCGCGTGGGTAGTTCCGGCCCTCACGGCGAACGACACGTCGTCGAGCGCCGCGACTCTGCGGTCGCCGACGGAGAAGCTCTTCGAGACGCCCGCGACGGCGACCTGGTCGGCCGAACCTCCACGGCCGTCCCGGCTCTGCTCATCCCGATTGCGCAGCGAGCCGTACCGGTCGGGGTTCAACGCCGGCGCATCCTGCCGCAGGCGAACCGTGTACGGCGACGTCGACTCGGTGAAGACCAGCTCGGTGGGGCCGGACTCCTGCACCGTGCCGCCCTTGAGGACAACGATCTTCTGCGTGCGCTCGGCCGCGATCGCGAGATCGTGCGTGATGAGCACGAGCCCGATGCCGAGGGCGCTCTGCAGCTCGCTGAGGACTTCGAGGATGCGCTTCTGGATCGTCACGTCGAGCGCGCTGGTCGGCTCGTCGGCGATGAGCAGGTCGGGGCTCGGCAGCACGGCGAGGCCGATGAGCACACGCTGCAGCATGCCGCCGGAGAGCTGGTGCGGGTACGACTCGTAGACCCGCTTCGGGTCGGGCAGCCCGACCCGCTCGAAGGTCGCGAAGATGAGCTCGCGCTGCTCGTCGCGCGACAGGCCGTCGACGAGGTCGGCGGCCTCGTGCGCCTGCGAGCCGATGGTGCGCACGGGGTTGAGGGCGTTCGCCGGGTCCTGCGGCACGAAGCCGATGCGCGTGCCACGCAGCGGCCGGAACTGGCGCGGCGAGTAGGCCAGCACATCCTTGCCCTCGAAGCGGATGCTGCCGGCCGCCCTGCCGCCGTCGGGCAGGAGGCGGAGGATCGCGCGGGCGATGGTCGACTTGCCCGACCCCGACTCCCCGATGAGCGCGAGGCTCTCGCCTCGGTTGAGGGTGAAGCTGACGTCGGTCACGACCTGGCTCTTCCCATACGCGACCGACAGGTTCTCGACCTGCAGGAGGGGCTGCCGGTCTGATGCTGATGCTGATGTCATAGCGGGTCTCTCTTCGTCTGTTCAGTCGGGATCAGGCGAGCGATCAGGACGTCTGCCGGAGCCACCGGCTGATGCGGTTGACGGAGAGCACCGTCGCGATGGTGACAAGCGCGGGCCACAGGACAAGCCAGGGGGCACGCGGGTAGTCCTTGCCGTTGGAGATGAGGAGGCCCCAGTCGGATGCGGGCGGCGGGTCGCCGTAGCCGAGGAACGCGAGGCCGGCGATGACGAGGATCGACAGCCCGAACTGCAGCACGGCAAGCGCGAGCACCGAGCGGGAGGCGTTCGGCAGGACGTGCCGACCGAGCACGTGCCACTTCGAGCCGCCCTGCAGGTACGCGGCCTCCACGAACGTGGCCCGCCTCGTCTTCAGCACCTCGGAGCGCATGACGCGGGCGAAGACGGCGACCGCGGAGACGCCCGTCGCGATCGCGGCGTTGATGGTCTGGAAGCCGAGCGAGGAGACGATGACGACCGCGAGGAGGAAGCTCGGGATCGCGAGCAGCACGTCCACGAACCGGGCGAGCACCGTGTCGGTCCACGAGCCGATGAAGCCGCCGATGAGGCCGATCGCACCGCCGACGACCACACCGATGACGACGGCGACGAGCGCCGACGAGATCGACGACTGCGTGCCGAAGACGACCCGCGCGAACTGGTCGCGGCCCAGGTGGTCGGTCCCGAACCAGTGCTGCAGGCTCGGACCGAGGAACTTGTCGGCCGGCACCCCGTCGACGGGGCTGTACGTGGTGAAGACCCCGGGGAGCAGCGACCAGGCCAGAACCAGGGCGAGGACGACGAACGACAGCACGACCGTCGGCGGGAGCACGCCGATCGCGCGCACCTTGAATGCGGCCTTCGGGCTGCGTCCGCCCGTGGCGGCTGGGGCGGCGTTCAGAACTGCGGAGGTCATACGATGCTCGCCTCTTCCTTGAGTGGTGAGTCGGGCTTGAGGGGTGAGTCGGGCTCGAGCGAGTCGGACGGCGAGGACTGGGACGCGGCGGATGCCTTCGCGCGCTCGGGTGCGGATGCGGATGCGGATGCGGATGCGGATGCGGATGCGTCACCATCGCCGATCACGGGCCCGCCCTTCTTGCGGTTGCCCTCGATGTCGACGCGCGGGTCGAGGATCGGGTAGGCGAGGTCGGCGAGCAGGTTGACGACGACGAAGACGACCGCGGCGAGGCCGACGACGGCCTGCAGCACCGGGAGGTCCTGGCTCGCGACGGCGCGCTGCACGACGCTGCCGATGCCGCTCCGCCCGAAGACGGCCTCGGTGATGAGCGAGCCGCCGAGCAGCTCGCCCACCGTGAGCGCGAGGACCGTGACGGCGGGGAGTGCGGACGGCTTCAGCAGGTGGCGGGTGAAGAGGCGACGCTGCGTGAGGCCGCGCGAGCGCGCCACCGACGCGTACTCCTGCGAGGATGCGTGGTCGAGGTTCGTGATGAGCACCTCCGCGATCTGCGCGGAGACGGGGATGCCGAGGGCGACGGCGGCGAAGAACGTCGCCCATCCGCTCTCCGGGTCCACGATGCGGAACAGGCAGAGCCCGAACGCGAACACGGTGATGAGGAGCAGGCCGATGACGAAGTTCGGCACCGACAGGAACAGCGACGGGAACGCGCGGAGCAGGCCCTGGCCGTAGCGGACCGGCAGCACCTGCGTCCCGAACGCGATGAGCGCGGCGAGCACCACGGCGACGAGGAGGGCGCTGCCCGCGAGCGCGAGCGTCGAAGGCAGCGCATCCCCGATGAGGTCGGCGACGGGGAGGTTCGACCGCAGCGAGACGCCGAAGTCGCCGACGACGAACCGCGTGAGCGACCCCCACAGCTGCACGAGCAGCGGCTGGTCGAGGCCGTAGTAGGCCACGATGCGGGCGATCTCCTCCTCCGTGAACCCGTTCTCCGGGTTCCGGAGCGTGCTCGTCACCGGGTCGCCCGGCAGCACGCTGATGACGAAGAACGTGAAGACGTAGGCGAGCAGCACGACGATCACCGCCTGCCCCGTGCGCCTCAACGCGAAGCGCGTGTACCGGCCTCGCATGTCAGCTCAACCAGGCGGTGGCGTAGTTCGCGAACGCCACGCCGTCGTAGGTCACGCCCTGCAGGCCAGGCTGCTGCACGTAGATGCGCTGCACGATCTGCGTGACCGGCACGTAGTACCCCTGCTCGAGCACGTAGGCCTGGAGCTCGTCCGCAAGCTGCGCGCGTGCCTCGGAGTCGCTGGCCGTCGAGATGCCCGTCGCGAAGTCGTTGAGGGTCGTGTCGCTCTCGCCGACGCCGAACCAGTCCTCGCCGCCGTTCACGCTCGTGAGCACCCCCGCGACCGTTCCGATGTCGATGAAGCTGCGAGTCGGCTCCTCGACGGCGATGCCCTCCTTGTTCGTGACGCGTTCGCCGTAGGTGATGACGTCGAACGCCTCAAGGGTCACGTCGAAGCCGATCCGCGTCAGCTGCTGCGCGATGAGCTCGTCCACGGGCTGCGAGGTCGCCAGGTACGGCGTCGGGTGCAGCGTCACTTCCAGCCGCTTGCCGTCCTTGGCGCGAACACCGTCGGCGCCGGCAACCCAGCCTGCCTCGTCGAGGAGCCGCTCCGATTCCTCGGGGTCATAGGCGAAGGCCGCCGCATGGTCCGTGGCTTCGGGAACGTTGCTCTGGATGAACGACTCGGCTGCCTGCCAGTCGTCGGTGTAGACGGTGTCGAGGATCTCCTGCCGGTCGATGCCGTGCTGGAATGCCTGCCGGACGGCCGTCTCACCGAAGGGCTCCACTCGCGTGTCGACGGCGAAGCCGTACGCGAAGCCGAGATAGCGGGGAGTCGCGACCTGGAAGCCCTCCGAGCTCAGCGCCTCCAGCTCCTGCGGGGACGCGTTGTAGCCGACGTCGGCCTGAGAGGACTGCACGGACGCGGTGCGCAGCGACTGCTCGGCGACGATCTTGTACGTGATCGAGTCGAGGTAGGCGGGACCGGTGTGCTCGAGCGCCTCCGGGCCCCAGCTGTAGTCGTCGCGCTTCGTGAGGACCACGTTGTCGCCCTCCTGCCAGGACTCGACGGTGAAGGCGCCGCTGCCGATGGCGTTGCTGAGGTCAGCCTGCCCCTCTGCCGGCAGTGCGATCGTCTCCGGCGACAGCAGGATCGAGCCGTGGTAGCCGAGCGTCGGGATGAAGCCGAGGGTCGGCTGGGTGAACGTGACCTTGACCGTCGACGGGTCGACAGCGGTCGCGGTCTCGTAGTTCGCGGAGGGGAACAGGCCGATGCGGTTGATGCCGCGCTCCGGGTCGCCCTTCGCCCAGATGTCCAGGTTCGCGACGACCGCATCCGCGTCGACGGGTGTGCCGTCCGAGAAGGTCACGCCGTCCCTGAGGTTGAGCGTGTACTCCGTCGCGTCGTCGTTCTGCTCCCAGCTCTCTGCGACCCAGGGGCTGACGGTCCCCTCCTCATCCACGTAGACGAGCTTGTCGGTGAGCTGCCGCCACACCTGCCCCTGGTAGCTGGAGATGGACCCGTTGTTGGGGATCCACGTGTCACCGAGCGAGTCGATGAGGAACGTGATGTCTCCGCCCGCCTGCGGCTCTCCCCCGCCTGCGGCGCCGGGGGTCGCATCGGACGTCGCGCAGGCGGCAAGCAGCGACATGCTCGCGAGCACGCCGATGGCTGCGGCGAGTTTCCGTCGGAGTCGTGGGTGTCGTGTCGACATGGTGTGTGCTGCTTTCTCGGGGGTGTGCTGCTGCATGGAAGGGAGTCGGTGAGCGGGAGGCTCGAGGCGCCGGGTGCGCGCTGGCGGTCAGATGGCCTTGCCGGGGTTGAAGAGAGCGGCCGGGTCGAGCGCCCTCTTGATCGCGTGCTGTGCTGCCCGGTTGCGGTCGGAGAGCTCGAGGGCGGCGAGGTCGAGCTTCGAGGACCCGATGCCGTGCTCGCCGCTCACGGTGCCGCCGAGCTCGAGCGCGAACTGCGCGAGTGCACTGGCCGCGTCGTGCAGCTGCGGCGGCACGACGGACGGGTCCGCGCCCTCGGGCATGCGGAGCGTGACGATGGGGTGGAGGTTGCCGTCGCCAGCGTGCGCGACGGCGCCGATCGTGACGCCGAAGCGCTCCTCGACGACGGGGAAGTGGGCGAACATCTCGGGGATGCGCGACTTCGGCACGGCGATGTCGCCACCGGCGAACCACTCGGCCGGGTCGAAGCCGCGACCCGAGCGGCGCAGCTCCCAGAGCGCTTCGCCGTCCTCGACGCTCTCCTCGGTGACGAGACCGCCGACGGCCTCGAGCGCGGCTCGCAGATCGGCGGACTGCTCGTCGATGCCGTAGCCGTCGAGCTCGATGAGCAGGAGGGCTCCACCGCGGGCGGTGAGCGTGCTGCCGGTGTGCTGGTCGATGTTCTCGAGCGTGCGCGAGTCGAAGAGCTCGACGACGCTGGGACGCACCGTGCTGCGTGTGATGGCCGAGAGCGCATCCGCACCGGCCGCCGTGCTCTCGAAGAACGCCGAGACCGTGCGGCGAGCGACGGGGACGGGGCGCAAGCGGACCGTCGCCGCGACGACGATGCCCAGGATGCCCTCCGAGCCCACGAACACGGAGACGAGGTCGAGGCCCGTGACGCCCTTGATGGAGCGGTGGCCGACATGGACGAGGCTGCCGTCGGCGAGCACCACGTCGAGCGCGAGGATCGACTCGCGCGTGACGCCGTACTTCGCGCAGCGCAGGCCGCCCGCGTTCGTGGCGATGTTGCCGCCGATCGAGGAGATGTCCCAGCTCGCGGGGTCCGGCGCGTAGAAGAGCCCGTACGGCTCGAGGTGGCGGTTGAGGTCGGCGTTGATGACACCGGGCTCGACGACGGCGACCTCGTCGAGCGGGCTCACCTCGACGATCCGGTTCAGGCGCTCCGTCGACACGACCAGCTGCTCCTGATCCGCCGTCGCTCCGCCCGCGAGGCCCGACCCTGCGCCGCGCGGAACGACGGCAACACCGTGCCGGGCTGCGGCACGCACGACCGCCTGCACCTCTTCGGCGCTCACGGGGAATGCGACTGCCGGGCCCAGGTCGAGGTTGGCGAGGCGCGTCCTGGTGCTCGCATCCACCGCGTACTCTCGCGTCTCGACAGAGGGAACGCGCAGCTCGAGCTGCGGCAGCTCGCTCGCGAGGTCTCCGATGACGCGCTGCAACCGGCCTGCGGTCTCGGAGCCGGCGAACGGCGCGGACCCGGACCCGGCGGTCGCCGCAGGTGCGGAACCGGCGAACGGTGTCGACGACGCGTGGGCGGCGAGCTCGGTGGGCATGCTGGCCTTTCGACGGGGGCGTGAAGTGATCCCTCGAAAGGTACGGAAACCCCCATGCTGTGAATAGGCGGCCCGTCGCATCCCTTCGCCGAACGTTGCCGGGCTTCAGACAGCGTCACGCTTCGTAACGAGGGGCGCTGCACAGTGGCGCGGAGTCGGCTCGGTGTTGCCTCGGTGTTGCCTCTGAGGCAACACGCGGCAGTCGCAGCCTCGCGTGACGCCATCTCCGACGGTCGGGTCGACGAGCGTGTTGAGCCCGGCTGTCCAACATCAGTGCGATGTCGGGCGAAAAGCGCCCCGGGGCTCGTGCAGACCCGAATATTGCACTGATGTTGGTCAGCGGCCCTCGGCAATCCCCTGCCCGGGCGCGCCCGATCGCGAGCACCGACACGAAAAGCGGGCCGCGCGATGTGCGCGGCCCGCCTCTGCGAGCGCCGATCCCTCAAGCAGCGGAGTGCCGGAGGAGTTGTGACGCCTGCCGTTACGCCTGCAGGCTGCCTCCGTTGGTGCGGATGACCTCGGCGTACCAGTCGAACGACTTCTTCTTGTAGCGCTCGAGCGTGCCCGAGCCGTCGTCGTTGCGGTCGACGTAGATGAAGCCGTACCGCTTGCTCAGCTGCGCCGTGCTCGCCGAGACGAGGTCGATGCAGCCCCACGTCGTGTAGCCGAGCAGGTCGACGCCGTCGGCGATCGCCTCGCCGGCCTGCACGAGGTGGTCGTTGAGGTAGGCGATGCGGTAGTCGTCCTCGACGGTCTTGACCCCGCCGACCTCGACGAGCTGGTCCTTCGCCCCGAGACCGTTCTCGACGATGAACAGGGGCTTCTGCCACCGCTCCCAGAACTGGTTCATGACGATGCGCAGACCGACCGGGTCGATCGCCCAGCCCCATTCGCTCTTCTCGAGCGTCGGGTTCGGCACACCGCCCATGATGTTGCCCTCGCCGGCGCCAGCCGCGGGGTCCGCCGTCTCCGCGATGCTCATGTAGTAGCTGAACGAGATGAAGTCGACCGTGTTCTTCAGGATCTCGCGGTCCTCATCCGTGATGTTGAGGTTGATGCCCTTCTCCTTGAAGAGGCGAAGCGCGAAGCCCGGGTACTCGCCGCGCACGTGCACGTCGCCGAACATGAGGTTCGAGTGGTCGACGTCCATGACGACGAGCGCATCGGCCGGGCTCGGCGTGAGCGGGTAGACGGGCATGGCGATGAGCATGCAGCCGACCTGCGCGTTCGGGGCGATCTCATGCGCGATCTTCGTCGCGAGCGCCGACGCCACGAGCTCGTGGTGGATCGCCTGGTAGAGGTCCTGCTCGCTGAGCTGGTCCTTGGGCGTGAGGATGCCGCCGCTCAGGAGCGGGGCGTGGAGCACGGAGTTGATCTCGTTGAACGTGAGCCAGTACTTCACACGGGAGCCGTAGCGGGTGAACAGCACCCGCGCGTAGCGCTCGTAGAAGCCGATCAGCTCACGGCTCACCCACCCGTCGTACGTTTGCGCGAGGTGCAGCGGCGTCTCGTAGTGGGAGATGGTGACGAGCGGCTCGATACCGTGCTTCTCGAGCTCGTCGAGCACGCGGTCGTAGAACGCGAGCCCCTCTTCGTTCGGCTCGAGCTCGTCGCCCTTCGGGAAGATGCGGCTCCACGCGATCGAGAAGCGGAACGTCTTGAACCCCATCTCGGCGAAGAGCGCGATGTCCTCCGCGTACCGGTTGTAGAAGTCGATGCCGACGTGCTTGAGGTTGTCGTCCGTCGGCCCCTCGGTAGGAGGGGACATGATGCCCTTCGGCATGACGTCCTGGATGGAGAGGCCCTTGCCCCCGTCGAGGTAGCCGCCTTCGAGCTGGTTGGCTGCGGTCGCGCCGCCCCAGAGGAATCCGTCTGGGAAGTTCGTTGTCGTCATACGCGTGTCTCCTTCGTTCTGCGATGCGTTCGTGCGTGAGTTCGTGAGGATGTGGAGGTGGAGGTGGAGGCGTGGATGCGCCTACTTGGCGAGCGCGACGGCCTCGACCGACTTCGCCAGGTAGAGCGGCTCTCCGTGCGAGATGGGGCCGGTGACCTGGCTCGTGATCTCCGGGTACAGCTCGGCGTTCGTGATGATGACGGGCGTCGTCACGTCGTAGCCGGCCGCCTTGATGGCGTCGACGTCGAACTCGATGAGCAGCTGCCCCGCGGTGACGGCCTGGCCGGACTCGACCTTCATCGAGAAGTGCTGGCCGTTCAGCTTCACGGTGTCGACGCCGATGTGGATGAGCACCTCGGCACCATCCGCGTGGCGCAGCCCGATGGCGTGTCCCGTCGGGAAGGCGGCGGCGACAACACCGTCGAAGGGTGCGTAGACGGCGCCGGAGCTGGGGAGGACGGCAGCGCCCTTGCCGAGCACACCGCCAGCGAACACCGGGTCCGACACCTCGGAGAGCCCGACGGCGGTGCCGTCGAGGGGGCTGCGGACCTCGAGGTCGTTGTTGGCGACCGCCGCCGGAGCGTCCTCATCCACCGGGTCCTTGAAGCCGAGGATGACGGTGAGCAGGAAGGACACCACGATCGCGGCGACCAGGCCGAGGCCGAGGAACACCATGTTGCCGTTGCCGAAGAGCGCCGGCAGCGCCAGGCCGGAGGGGACGACGAACGCGGTGGAGAAGACGCCGCCGATCGCGATGATCGCACCGCCGAGTGCACCGCCGATGATGCCGAAGATGAAGGGGCGCTTGAGTGGCAGGTTGATGCCGTAGATCGCGGGCTCCGTGATGCCGGCGAGGAAGCCGGACAGCGTCGCGGGAGCGGCGAGCGACTTGAGCTTCTTGTCGCGGGTACGGACCCACACGCCGGCGACTGCCGCGGACTGTGCGAGCACGGCGGCGAACACGGGGCCGATGAGCAGGATCTGACCTGTCGCCTGGAACTCGAGGGTGAACAGCGGCACGAAGCCCCAGTGGAGGCCGAAGATGACGAACACCTGCCACAGACCGCCCATGATGGCGCCGCCGAGCCATGGCACGTTGGCGAAGATCCAGCCGATGCCCTCGCCGAGCCATCCGCTCAGGAGCGCGGAGATGGGTCCGACGACCACGAAGACGAGCGGGACCGCGATGAGGACGACGATCATGGGCGTCAGGAAGCGGCGAACCGAGGAGTGCAGCTTCGCGTAGAGGAACTTCTCGGCGTAGCTCTGCAGCCACACGATGAGGATGATCGGGATGACGCTGGAGACGTAGCTGACCATCGTGAACGGGATACCGAAGAACGTCAGCCCCTCGGCCCCGACCAGCGGAGTGATCGTCGGATAGACGAGCGCTCCGGCGATCGCGAAGGAGGTCCACTCGGAGGCCTTGAAGTATCGCGCGGCCGTGATCGCAAGGGCCATCGGCAGGAAGTTGATGAACGCGTCGGACAGTGCGTTGAGGACCAGATAGGTCGACGTGTCGGTTGCGATCCAGCCGAACGTCGCCGCAGCGGACAGGAAGGCCTTCAGCAGGCCGGTGCCCGCCAGCGCCCAGAGCAGGGGCGTGAAGAGGGCCGCGATCATCGAGATGAAGCGGTTGAAGAGGTTCTTCTTCGGCTCGTCGGGGTCGACCGTCGTGGTCTGCGTGCCCGCGACGAGGCCCGAGATCTTGCCGAGCTCGGCGTAGACCTCTGGCACCTCGTTGCCGATGACGACCTGGTACTGGCCGCCGGCCTCGGCCGTCGTGATGACGCCCGGGATGGCCTTGACGGCCGCCTTGTCGATCTTCGCGTCGTCCCTGATCGCGAAGCGCAGTCGGGTCATGCAGTGCACGACCGACTTGACGTTCTCTTCGCCGCCGACGCCCTTGAGCACATCCGCTGCAACTCTTGAGTGATCCATGGGACCGCTCTCCTTCTCCCGCCTGTGGCGGCAACTCAGTCTGGAGTCCCTGTGCTGTCGCCCCGCCAGGCGTCTCGTGGGAGATTTTGGGCAACAAAAAAACCTGAACTCGAACACCGCCATTTCGGCGATATGAGTTCAGGTTTTGCCCGCTTGACCGGTAACAATCCAAGGATTCCGCAGGACTTCATTGCCCTGCGGCAGTCACTCTAGCATCGGCTCGACGTCCGTGCCATAGGCAATGTGCTGAGCGAGGCGCTCGATGTGCACGGTGACGTACAGCAGCTCCTCATCGGTCAGCTCGACGCCCGTCGCTTCGCGCACGTAGCCCTTCACCTGCTCTGCGATCGCGAACGAACGCGGGTAGGTGCGCTTGGTGAAGTCGAAGAACGACGAGTCTGTGGAGCGGAGCATGCTGCGCGACACGAGCCGCTGCAGGAGGAACTGGATGTGGAGGATGAAGCGCGCGTAGTCGTGGCTGTCCACGTCGAGGTCGACCCCGAGGCCGGCTTCGACGGTCACGACGACGTGCTGCACGCGCCGGAAGAGGAGCGCCGAGGTGCCGTCCGGTTCGTCGCGTGTGGAGTTCAGCACGTGCATGGTCAGGAAGACGGCTTCTTCCGGCGGGAGCTCGCGTCCGAGCGCGGCCGAGATCGAGGCCGCCATCTGCTTCGATGCGGCGAACTCCTGGGGGTGCAGCACCCGAAGCTCCGGCATCGAGGTCGCGGGGATTCGGATGCCCTTGTCGAGGCGTTCGAGGACGTATTGGATGTGGTCGATGATCGCGAGGGGCAGGCGCTTGCCGAGGTCACGGCCTAGCGTGCGCTCGGCTTCGTCCACGGCGCCCATGACGGCTTCGACGACGGCGTAGGGCACGGCGCTCAGCAGCTGCAGCGCCTGGTCGCCTTCGCTTCCGGTCGCGAGCACGAAGGTCTTCTCGACGCGGGATGGGTCGATGAGGTCGCCCGGCTTGAGCTGGAAGCCGAGCCCTCGCCCCATCAGCACGCGCTCGTTCCCGGAACCGTCGATCTGGATCACAACGTTGTTGTTGATGACCTTCGAGATGCCGGGTCCCGGAGAGCTGCTGGCGTCGGGGGAGTTCCTCCTGCGGGATTCACCCATGGTGGGCATTGTATTGCTCCTGGCTCGGAGGAATCGTCGTGCGTGTTCTGCAGCCGGGTTTTCGGGCAACAAAAAAGCCGGGGTTGGGAGGCGAGGAGCATCTCTGCTCACTCACCAACCAACCCCGGCTCATGAAGAAGTCCGGCGGTGACCTACTCTCCCACAGGGTCCCCCCTGCAGTACCATCGGCGCTGAGA
>NZ_WBJX01000005.1 GCF_008831075.1 Pseudoclavibacter terrae
GGTACTGCAGGGGGGACCCTGTGGGAGAGTAGGTCACCGCCGGACTTCTTCATGAGCCGGGGTTGGTTGGTGAGTGAGCAGAGATGCTCCTCGCCTCCCAACCCCGGCTTTTTTGTTGCCCGAAAACTCTGTGAAGCCCGAAGGGTCACGGCGAAGAGCCCCTGCGTTGAGAACGCGGGGGCTCTTCGCCGTTCCCGCCCCGCTGCCTACAGGCGGCCCGTCGCCTTGAGCTCGATGTAGTGGTCAGCGATCGCAGGAGGCAACGTAGAAGGTGTGCCCGTCACCGTGTCCCCGCCAAGGCGACGAACCGTCTGACGGACCCGCTCCTGATCGAGCAAGGCCCGCTCGGCGGCCGAGGCCGCATACGTCTGCTCCCGGGTGTCCCGGCGAAGCGCCACCTCGTGCACATCCGGATTCAACACCGACCCGAGCACCACCACGTGCTTGCTCGCCAGCTGCGGAAGTGCGGCGATCACCGGTTCGAGCGTGCCCGCCGTCTCGAGCGTCGAGAGGATCACGACGAGCGACCGGTGCGTCGTCACACCGCGCACGAGGCCGGGGATCGCCCGCCAGTCCGTCGCGATCAGCTCAGGCTCCACGTCAGCGAGGGACTCGACCATGCGGCTCAGCAGCTCGGCCCCGGAGACGCCCTGGATGCGTGCGCGCACCCGGCGGTCCCAAGCCACCACGTCGACCCGATCGCCAGCACGAGTCGCAAGCGCGGCCAGCAACAGCGCCGACTCGATCGCCGTATCCAATCGCGTCTCGTCGGCGACACGGGCCGCCGAGGTGCGTCCGGTATCGATGACGATGACCACACGCCGGTCGCGCTCCGGGCGCCACGTTCGCACGACGAGGTCCTGGCGCCGAGCCGTGGCACGCCAGTCGATCGAACGGACGTCATCCCCTCGGACGTACTCGCGCAGCGAATCGAACTCGGTGCCCTGCCCGCGAACCATGAGACGCGTCGCCCCATCCAGCTCCCGCAGCCGCGCGAGACGCGACGGCAGGTGCTTGCGCGAATTGAACGGGGGCAGCACCCGGAGCACGCCACGGTCGGCGAGGCTCACCTGGCGGGCAGCCAGACCCATGGGCCCCCAGCTCCTGAGGGTGACGAGCTCGGACCTCCGGTCGCCGCGACGCGACGGACGGAGCGGGAACTCCGCCACACGTCGCTCGCCGGACGGCACATCGAGCCTCGGACGGTGCTGCGTTGCACCAGCCGTCGGCTCCCAGCCATCCCGGACCTGGAGCCGGAGCGTCCGCGATCCCCGATTCGTGATCGCGACCCTGCTCACGGCGTCCTCACCCAGCCGCACTCGGGCGGGCAGGTCGCGCTCGATCTCCACCTGGCGCGGAGCGCCGGCGAGCAGGACGTCCGCGATCGACGCCAGGAGAACGAAGAGCAGCCAGATCGCGAGCGTCACGTACGCAGACTCCGCTGTCTGCCCGAAGAGCACCACTGGGACAGCGCCGACCGCGGTCAGGAGCACCAGACGTCCGCTCACCACCATGCGATCACGCTTCCCTTCAGGCCTGCACCCTCGACTGACACCTGCAGCTGCCGGATCAGATGGGAACCTGGACCTGCGCGAGGATCGAGCGAAGGATCGCGTCCGCGCCGACCCCCTCGAGCTCGGCTTCCGGACGAAGCTGCAGTCGGTGCCGGAGCACCGGAAGCGACATCGCCTGCACGTGGTCAGGCGTCACCGCCTGGTACCCGCTGAGGTACGCGAACGCCTTGCTCGCCGACATGAGGGCGGTCGCCCCACGGGGAGAGACGCCCATGCGGACGGACGGCGACTGGCGGGTGGCCCGAGCGATATCGACGATGTACGCGAGCACGTCCGCTCGAACGTCGACGGCCGCTGCCTCGGCCTGAGCGCGCCTCAGCTCTTCGGCTGTGAGCGCGCTTCGCACCCCTGCGGCGCGCAGGTCTCGCGGAGAGAACCCCGCGGCGTGCCTGCGCAGCACCTCGAACTCGGCGTCCCGCGACGGCAGCTCGAGCACGAGCTTCAGCAGGAAGCGGTCGAGCTGAGCCTCTGGGAGGGTGTACGTGCCCTCGTACTCGATCGGGTTCATGGTCGCGGCGACGAGGAAGGGGGAGGGGAGCGCGCGCGTCACCCCGTCGGCAGACACCTGGCGCTCCTCCATCGCCTCGAGCAGGGCCGACTGCGTCTTCGGCGGCGTCCGGTTGATCTCGTCCGCGAGCAGGATGTTCGTGAACACGGGGCCCTCGCGGAACTCGAACTCGCCAGCCGCAGCGTCGTAGACCAGCGAGCCCGTGATGTCACCCGGCATGAGGTCGGGCGTGAACTGCACGCGCTTCGTGTCGAGCGACAGCGTCTCACTCAGGGTCCGCACGAGGAGCGTCTTGCCGACCCCGGGGATGCCCTCGAGCAGGGCGTGGCCGCCGGCGAGCAGGGCGACGAGGAGCCCGTCAACGGCTCGCTCCTGTCCGACGACGGCCTTGGCGACCTCGCCTCTGACTCGCTGCAGTGCTTCACGGACATCGGTGCTCATGCTTGGCCTCCGGATTTCTCGGCGGTGGAACTCTGGTCGGTGGTGCTGGGGCCGGTGCTGAGGCGGACGCTCCCTGGGTCTGCCGCCTCGGCGACCGCTCGTTCCAGGGTCAGCAGGGCCTGGCTGAGGTCGAGCAGCTCCGCCTCGCTGCCGGGCACGGCATCCAGGAGCGTCCAGGCGATGGCTGCTCGGTTCGCGCCGAGGATGGCCGCGCTCGAGGTGATGATCTCCTGCACGCTGCTGGCTTTCGACAGCCCGAGCGACTTCGCGAGGCGGGTGGTCGTGCCGATGCGCAGGTTGTCGAGCGCGCGCAGCCGCGCGCGCTGCTGGGCGTAGAGCCTTCCGCGGCCGTGCATGGTCTCCGACGCCTCGACGATCACCGGCAGGCGCTCCTCGACGAGCGGACCGAAGCGGCGACCTCGCCAGATCATGACGGCCAGCAGCGTGGCGAGCGCGATCAGGATGCTCGGCGTCAACCACGGCGGCACGAAGGCGTCGAGTGAGGGCTCGACGCCGAAGACGGCCTCGGCGTCGGAGACGCCCGGCGTATACCAGACGAGCGACGCCGTCTGTCCGAGGACCGAGAGGCCCATGGCGGCGTTTGCGGAGCTCAGCACGTCGCCGTTGCTCAGGTTGTCCGTCGCCCCCAGCGCGGCAAGTGTCGTCCCGGAGGGAAGCGACGTCTCGACGTAGGCGAATCGCCCAGACTCGGCGTAGCAGGCGCTGCTGGCCGCGGCGGCAGCATCGTCGAGCTGGTAGAGCCGAGCTCCGCGCTGCGAGATCTCGGGTGCCAGCTCGGAGAGGGGCGCAGCGCATTCCGGGCCCGCCTCGACGACATCTTCCGCCTCACCCGCGGCTCCGACTCCACCGACCGTGATCGCCCCGCCGAATGCGTCGAGGAGGCCGCGGCTCGGCGCGAGCAGGACAACCCGGTCCGCGTCCAGCTCAGCGATCTGAGCTGCCAGCTCATCGACCGCGATGCCATCGCGGTCGTGCACGACGAGTGTCGTCTCCCCCTCGGCGTCCTGGAGCCGCGCCCGCGCGTCATCCATGCTCTTGGCGCTGCTGGTCTGAACTCCCTGCTCGCCGAGCACGGTGAACACGGCCTTGCCCCCGTCGGGGCGCGCGGAATCGACACCGAGATACGGGGCGTTGGCACTCGCGACACCGCCTGCGATGAGCGCGCTCGTCACGGCGATCACCACGGCTCCTGCGGCGATGAGGATCCACGGGCGTGCTCGCCTCAAGCGCTCTGGAATCGTCGGCGTGGCTTCTTGCGTGTGGCTCATGAGGCGCGACCCGCGAACGAGGTGAGGGCCACCGGCTTGGCCGCCTGCAGCGACGAATCCACGTCTCTCAGCGCCAGCCAGTCGTCCTCAGACGCGCCGAGGCCCAGGTATCTGGCCGCGTTGAACGACCGGGCAGCTCGCTGCAGCCCGGTCGCCTGTCCGGGGAACGCGGAGGTCGTCGCCGCAGCGACAGCTGTCGCGGTCATGCCGGGGCTCAGCGCGATCACGGTGCGGTCGTGCACGGCCCGCGCGAGCGCCCTGAACTGCTCGATCACGGCGGTCTCGAAGTCACCGCGTGCCCCAGCGGCTGCAGCCGAAGCCCGCAGCTCCTGCGCGGAACGCTCGTCGCCGTCGAACAGATCAGGCGAGAGCGCCGCCCCGCGTCTCGCTCGCTGAACGAGGATCGGGCGGCCCACGAGCAGCGCGATGACGGCGAGCACGACGATCGCGCCGAGCACGAGAGCGATCGGCGAGAGCCCGCCGGGAACTCCGTCGATGGGCTGCAGGATGTCGTTGACCCAGTTCCAGAAGTCGTCGATCCACAGGTCGAGCCAGGTCGGCGAGGCCTGCGTGTACTCGCTCTTGGCGAGCTCGCCCTGCAGCAGGTCTCGGGCTCGGTCCTCGTCGATCTCCAGAGGGGGCTCCCCAGAGCCGGCCAAGGGGCCACGGGTCATCAGCGCGCGTATCCCGGAGCGGTCATGGGCGGCAGGTGCTGCTCCCGCTGCACATCGAAGTCAGCGTCGGTGATCTCAGCGCCGGCCGCGGACTGCTCCGCGTACCGCTGGAGGGTCACGCCGAGCCCTTCCTTCCGCATCCGCAGATCGAAGTACAGGATCGTCGCGTTCCCGCTGGTGAGCACGAGGACGATCGCCCCGAGCAGGACCTGCAGGGCTGAGGTCAGCAGCAGGATCACCGCGAAGGCGACGATCGTGCCCGCTTGCGGTTCCGCCGACTGCCCGCTGCCGAGCGGCGTGAGGAGGACCTGGCCCATGCTGACGGCCAGCTGCGCGACCGTCGAGACCGCCCCGGTCGCGAAGTTCAGGATCACCTGGATGACGACGACGATGCCGAGCACGCGCCAGAAGTTGCCGTGGGAGAGGCCCCAGCTGCGCCGGATGGCCGCGATCGGCCCGAGCCCCTCGAGCACGATGGCACTCGGAGCGAACATGATCTTGATGCCCACCCACACCATGAGGACAACCGTCGCGCCGCCGAGCAGCAGCGTGAAGATCACGCCGAGACCGATGGAGCCGGCCATCGTCGCCTCGTCTGCTCCGGAACCCGAGAGGACCATGAACAGGATGAACGGGATGAGCAGCCACCCGACGGCGATGAGGAGGAGCGAGCCGACGCCGACGATCAGCGCATAGCCGATGAGGCGCCAGACGCCGCGCCAACCGGCGCGCCAGGCTTCCTTGAACCCGAGCTTCTCGCCGATGGCCCCGCGCGCGACCACGCGGACGAGGATGCCCTGCAGGAGCGCCGAGCCGACACCGGCGATGGCCAAGCCGAAGATCGCGGCGAGCGAGGTGAGCGTGATGGAGGACACGAGCATCGGCGTGATGTCCTCCTGGCTCCCGCCGAACGGGATGCGAGTGAACATGAGCATGCCGACGACCACCGGGAGGAGGCTCGCGAAGAGCGTGGTCGCGCCCATGACGATGACGGCACTCCCGAGGGTCGTCTTGGGGGACGTGCGGAAGAGTCGGAAGGTGGCGGCGAGCGCATCCCCGAACGCGAGTGGACGCAGCGGGAACAGGCCGGGCGTGGGAGCCGGCATCCACTGACCACCAGGCTGCTGCCCGTACCCGGATTCCGGGGCAGGGCCGTACTGCCAGTTCGATGAGCCAGGGGCGGGCTGGGGTGCGGGCCACTGGGCACCCTGCTCGAAGCCGCCGGGCGACTGCGCTCCGGGTGTCGGCGGATACGCGTGGTGGGGCTCTGGTGCGTGCTCGTATGGGCCATGCGTCACCCGCCCATCGTGGCATACCGCTCGCCGCGCTCTCTGGGTTGAGCCTCTGAGGAGGCTACGCCCGCTACGCTGAGGGAACCGCCCGGTCTCGTGCGGGTTCTGGAACAGGGAGGGTTCTGTGGGCGAACGCATCCTCGTGGTCGATGACGACCTCGCGCTCTCGGAGATGATCGGCATCGTGCTCAGGGCTGAGGGCTACGAACCGGAGTTCTGCGGTGACGGCGCGGCCGCCCTCGGCGAGTTCCGTCGGGTCAAGCCGGAGCTCGTGCTGCTCGACGTCATGCTGCCTGGGCTCGACGGCATCCAGATCTGCCACCTGCTGCGCGCCGAATCCGGGACCCCGATCATCATGCTCACCGCGAAGTCGGACACGACCGACGTGGTGCGCGGCCTCGAGGCCGGCGCCGACGACTACATCGTCAAGCCCTTCAACCCGAAGGAGCTCGTCGCGCGCATCAAGACGCGACTCCGCGCCAGCCAGCCGGAGGTGCAGAGCATCATCCGCGTCGGCGACCTGACCCTGAACGTGAACGCGCACGAGGTCCTCCGAGGCGACGAGCAGATCAACCTCACGCCTCTCGAGTTCGACCTGCTCCTGACCCTCGCGGCCAAGCCGCAGAAGGTCTTCACCCGTGAGGAGCTCCTCGAGCAGGTCTGGGGCTACCAGTACAAGGCGGACACGCGACTCGTGAACGTGCACGTGCAGCGCCTGCGCGCGAAGGTCGAGCACGACCCGGACCACCCGAAGATCGTGGCGACGGTTCGCGGCGTGGGCTACCGCGCTGGGAACACCACCGCATTCTCCTGACGTGAGCGCAGTGATACCGCGCGCGACCTCCACCTCTCCTCGGTCCTCCGACGTCGACACGGAGGGCATCCGCGTCCCATACAGATGGCGGTCCGCCCGCGGCGTGTGGCGGAACCTCGTGTTCCTCTGGCGCACGTCGCTGCCGTTCCGCACGATCGCGCTCTCGGTCGCGCTGACGACCGCGACAGTGCTCTCGGTCGGCTTCGTCATGTCGAACTCCATCGCGAGCGACCTCTTCAACTCGAGGCTTCGGCCGCTGGTCTCCGAGACCGAACGCGCCGTGACCGCGGCCCAGACCGTCTTCGCGTCAGGCGAGGAGACGGACAGCGCCGCCCTGGAGACGCTGCAGACCGTGGCTGTGGATGCGGCTCAGGACTCCGCGGCGAACAGCTACGGCGTCATCTTCATGCAGAGCGGGTCGGGGACTGGCGAGCAGCCGAACGAGCTGCGAGCACTCGCGAAGGGGCCCGTGTCGGCAGACCTCGTCTCCGATGAGCTGAAGGAGGCGGTCAGCGCGGGCGCGGACACGACCGCGACCGGCGCCGCGTCGACCTCCCCGCAGACGCACTATCAGTCGATCGCCCTCGTCGACGAGCTCGGCAACGTGGTCCCCGGCATCGTCATCGGCTCGACCGTGACCGTGCAGAACCTCGGCCAGTACGAGATGTACTTCGTGTACTCGATGGAGGAGACCCAGCAGACGCTCGACTTCGTGCAGCGCACCCTCGTCGTGGCCATGATCGTGCTGGTCCTGCTCGTCGCCGTCATCACGGGATTCGTCATGCGTGCCGTCATCCAGCCCATTCGCGAGGCGGCGAAGACGAGTCGGCGTCTCGCGGCAGGCCACCTCGAGCAGCGTGTCCCCGAGTCCGGCGAAGACGACATCGCCACGCTGGCGAGGTCGTTCAACGAGATGGCGGACAGCCTGCAGGACCAGATCGAGCGCCTCGCGAACCTGTCCCAGGTGCAGCAGCGCTTCGTCTCGGACGTCTCCCACGAGCTGCGGA
Source organism: Pseudoclavibacter terrae (assembly GCF_008831075.1). GTDB lineage: Bacteria > Actinomycetota > Actinomycetes > Actinomycetales > Microbacteriaceae > Pseudoclavibacter > Pseudoclavibacter terrae. The sequence continues at coordinate 7,600 of NZ_WBJX01000005.1, forward strand.
CGCCGCTCACGACCATCCGTCTCGCGGGTGGGATGCTCTTCGACCGTCGAGATGACTTCGACACCGTCACGGCCCGCTCGGTCGAGCTGCTGCACGACCAGATCGAGCGGTTCGAGATCCTCCTCGCCGACCTCCTCGAGATCTCGAGGTACGACGCTGGCGCGGTCGAGATCCTGCGCGAATCGAACAGCCTCGCGACGGTCGCCGACGACGTCATCGGGGCCATGACCCCGGTCGCACTCGACCACGGCACACGCCTCGTCCTCAAGGCGCCAGGCGGATACGGCGAGTCGGAATTCGACGCACGTCGCATCAACCGGGTCGTGCGCAACCTCCTCGGCAACGCCATCGAGCACGGGGAGGCCAAGCCCATCGTCGTCTCGGTCGACTCCAACGAGTCGGCGGTCGCGCTCTCGGTGCGCGACTACGGCATCGGCATGACCGAGGCGGAGCGAACGAGGGTCTTCGACCGGTTCTGGCGCGCTGACCCCTCCCGCAAGCGCACGATGGGCGGGTCGGGGCTCGGGCTCGCGATCTCCCTCGAAGACGTCCGCCTGCACGAAGGGCGCCTCGAGGTCTGGTCGGAGCCAGGCAAGGGGACGAACTTCCGGCTCACGCTCCCGCGGTTCGTCGGCGGCAAGATCATGGGGTCCCCGCTCCCGCTCGAGCCGGGTGACGCCGGGGCCGCGACCATCACGATCGAGGAGGAGGATGTGTCCTCCGAGGCGTTCACCGACGAGGACGTCGACACGCAGCCGATCGAGCTCCCTGACCTCGTCGGCATGCGCTCCTCGAACGCGGAGCCGCTCGTCTCCTCAGCCCCCACGAACTCGATGGACGTCATCGACATCGCCCCCATGGACGAGCCGACGCAGACGCCAGCACCCTGGGACGACGCCGAGGCGGTCGTCGTGACGAGCTCGGCTCCCGACTCCGTGCCGTCGCTTCCCAGCAGCGACCCCGACGATGGCGTGAACAGCGACGACGCCAGCCCGAGCCGCGACCAGGAACAGGAGGACCCGAAGTGACAGGATCCGCGCACCGACGTCGCGCCGCGCGAAGCGCGACCGCCGCGATCGTGGTCCTCGCCGTGCTCGTGCTCGTCGGATGCGCCCGCATCCCGACCTCCGGCCAGGTCCTGGCCGGCGAGTCCGAGCAGCAGGAGAGCGACCAGTCCTACAGCTTCTTCCCTGATGCGCCCCGCGACGGGATGAGCCGCGAGGAGATCGTCGAGGGCTTCCTCGATGCGGGGACCGGAACGCAGAACGACTACGAGGTCGCGAGGGAGTACCTCGCGGACTCATACCGGCAGGAGTGGGATCCGAACGCGCGCATCCTCATCACGGCGTCCGTACCGGACGTGGTCGACGCGGGCCCGGACAGCATCCAGGCCAGCTACAAGTCCTCGGCGAGCGTCGACTCGGAAGGCCTCTACAGCGAGCTCAAGAGCGGAACGACGGAGCGGCTCGAGTTCACGCTCGCCCAGGATTCCGCCGGTGAGTGGAGGATCACGGAGGCCCCACCAGGCATCGTGCTGCTGAGCCAGAACTTCCGCAGCCTCTTCAAGAGCTACACGCTCTACTTCTACGACGACACCCTCTCGCGGCTCGTGCCGGACGTGCGCTGGTTCGACGCGCAGCAGACTGCGCTGACGCGGATCGCGCGCGCTCTCGTGAACGGCCCAGCCCCCTGGCTTGCCGAGGGCAACGTCGTCAGCGCCATCCCGTCCGGCGTCTCGTTGCTGGGCGCGGTCACCGTCGAAGGGGACGTCGCCGACGTGGACTTCTCTTCGAGTCTCTCCTCGACCTCGCCGGACCAGTACTCGCGGATGCTCCTGCAGCTCACGGAGAGCTTCGCGGACTTCGAGGCGATCTCGAGCGTCACCATGTCGATCACGGGTGTCCCCATCGACCAGGAGCTTCCTCCGGAGGACGAGGTCGTGGTGAACCGCCAGGTGACGAGCACACCGCTCGTCTACAAGAGCGGTGAGCTCGGCTTCCTCGGCGGCGTCAACGTCACGGCATCGCCTGAGACGGCGGCTCTGCAGGGCGCGCTGGCCTCGCTCAGCCCGCAGAAGGGCGCCTACTCCGCCGACGGTGATGTCGCATCCTTCGTGACCCCGAACGGCGTCTTCACGACACCCATCTCCGATCCGGAGCCGCTGCTCGTGGACGCACGACCGGGCCCGTTGGCCATGAGCCTGGACAGCTGGGGGTACACCTGGACCGGAAGCACCGACGGGCCCGGGCTTCGCGCGACCGACGTCGAGGACCGGCAGCACAGCTGGCTCGAGCCCGCGGAGAACGTCGGAGCCACCGGGTACCGGGCCATCGCCGTGTCGCGCGACGGCGCGAGGCTCGCCGTGCTCGAGAACAGCTCCGTCGGGGTGCGCGTCGCGGTCATGGCGATCGAGCGGGAGCCGAGCACGAACCGGCCAGTCGCGCTCGGCGTCCCGCTCGTGCTCGAACCGGGTGGAGCCTCGCCGGTCGATCTCGCCTGGGTGGACGAGACATCCCTCGCCGTCCTCGCAGTCGGCAGCGAGGGGACCGCCGAGGTTCGGACACAGACCGTCGGCGGCACCGTCAGCGTCAACGGGGCGGTGCTCGACGGCCAGCAGATCACGGGAAGCAACACTCCGGCCGGGCTGCGTGTGCTCGACAAGGACCACCACATCTACGTGCCGAAGGGCAACAGGTGGCAGCAGTCTGACGCTGTCGTCGACTTCATCCTGACGCAGGTGTGACGGACGCGCTGAGGCTGTTCTCCACAGTCTCAGACGCCGCCGGCGACCGCGGGCCGGGCTGAGGCAAGCTTGCAGGATGTCGCCGCCGTCGATGCTGGTCGCGCGCCTGCGCACGTGGCTCGAGCGGCTGCGCGCGGACGCGCTCGACGCGCTCGCGGTTGTCCTCCCGGTCACCTGCGCCTCGTGCGGAGCCGTCGATCGGGCCCTGTGCCGGCGGTGCGGCGAGCACCTCGCCCGCGATACGGGCGTCCGGGCGTGCGAGCTGCGAGTCGTCGCGGGCGACGGCAGCCGCATCCCGGTCTTCGCCGCCTCCGACTACGAAGGCGCGGTCAAGGCGCTTATCGCGGCGCTCAAGGAACGGGGGAGAACGGATGCCGCCCGCCCGCTCGGCCTCCTCCTGCGGAGGGCGATGAGCGGACTGGCGGAGTCCGCACGGGCTCCCGCATCCGCGACCGGACCGACGCCCGCGTGGGTTCCGGTGCTCGCTCCCTCCTCGCCGAGGTCTCGCCGTGCCCGCGGATACGCCCATCTCGCCGTGCTCTGGGAGGTCGCGGTGCCAGGGACGCGCGGCGTCGACGGGCTCCGCGTCAGCCGACTGGTCCGCGACCAGGCGGGGCTCTCCAGGCACGGCAGGGCGGCGAACCTCAGGGGCGCCTACGTCGCGGACCCCAGGCTCGCCGGTGCGCGGGTCGTCCTGGTCGACGACGTGGTCACGAGCGGCGCGACGATCAGGGAATCGGTTCGCGCGCTGGAAGCCGTGGGTGCGGTGGTCATCGGCTGCGCCGTGATCGCGGAGACGAGGCGGAAGTCACCGCAGAGCCCGTGAGCCGGACCCGACACGCGCGGAGGGTACGGCATGCCTGCGAAGTCGCAGATAACACCGGGTGAATAGGGGTCTACGATTGCGGCACAGCATCACGAGGCAGTGACACCTCGGCCTCGTGCAGAACGACAGGAGAGTGACATGGAAATCACGATCACCGGTCGCAACACCGAGATCCCGGACCGCTTCCGCGAGTACGCCACGGAGAAAGCGCTCGCCAAGGTCTCGTTGCTCGATGGCAAGACGCAGGCGGCGGAAATCAAGCTGACCAAGCGCACGGACCGCGCGGGCAACCTGCTCGACAAGGGCAAGGTCGAGATCACGCTCTTCGGCCCTGGCCCCTTGATCCGCGCAGAAGCCGAGGCCGGTGACAAGTACGCAGCCTTCGATCTCGCGCTCGACAAGCTCGTCGAGCGTCTCCGTCGCAACAAGGACCGCAAGAAGATCCACCGCGGACAGCACACCCCCCTCCGCCTCCAGGAGGCGGCAGCAGACAACTTCTCGCAGATCGACGTGGTTCCCGCTGACACGGACACGATCAGGCTCGTCGAGAACGGCGGCACCGCCTCTGAGATCGCGGCAGAAGAAGAGCAGCTGGACGAGCTCTACTCGCCCGTCGTGATCAGGGAGAAGACCTTCGCCCCGAAGCGGCTCAGCAACGACGAAGCCGTCGACCACATGGAACTGCTCGGCCACGACTTCTTCCTCTTCATCGAGAGCGAGACCCTCCGCCCGAGCGTCGTCTACCGCCGGCGCGGCTGGGACTACGGTGTCATCGCGCTCGACGAGAACGAGGTTCCCGTCTCCTGAGCCCAGCCCGCTCACCCTCGCCCCGGTCGATGCATCCAGCATCGCTCGGGGCGAGGTGCGTAGAATCAACGAATATGCACAGCATGGGCTGTGCCTCTCAGCGCGCTCTCGCGCCGCTTGCGTCAACCAGTAGGAGCAGACCTTGGCCTCAGTTCTCGAGAAGATTCTCCGCATGGGCGAGGGGCGCACCCTCCGCAAGCTCGAGAGCATCGCCAAGCAGGTCGGACGCCTCGAGGACGCCTTTAAGGAGTACAGCGACGACGAGCTGCGCGACATCACCGCATCCTTCCGCGAACGGCACGAAGCGGGGGAGTCGCTCGACGCGCTTCTGCCGGAGGCGTTCGGGGCCGTCCGCGAGGCCGCGGGTCGTGTGCTCGGTCTTCGGCACTACGACGTGCAGCTCATGGGTGGCGCCGCCCTGCACCTCGGCAACATCGCCGAGATGAAGACCGGTGAGGGCAAGACCCTCGTCGCGACGCTGCCGGCGTACCTCAACGCCATCGCAGGCAAGGGCGTGCACGTCGTCACGGTCAACGACTTCCTCGCGAGCTACCAGTCCGACCTCATGGGCCGCGTGTTCCGCGCCCTCGGCATGACCACGGGCTGCATCGTCTCCGGGCAGTCGCCCGCTGAGCGTCGCGAGCAGTACGCGGCCGACGTGACCTACGGCACGAACAACGAGTTCGGCTTCGACTACCTCCGCGACAACATGGCCTGGCGCTCCGAGGACATGGTCCAGCGCGAGCACTTCTTCGCGATCGTGGACGAGGTCGACTCCATCCTCATCGACGAAGCTCGCACACCGCTCATCATCTCGGGCCCCGCCCAGGGCGACGCGAACCGCTGGTACTCGGAGTTCGCCTCCATCGTGCGCAAGCTCAAGGAAGGGCGCGACTACGAGGTCGACGAGAAGAAGCGCACGATCGGGGTCCTGGAGCCCGGCATCGACCGCGTCGAGGACGCCCTCGGCATCGACAACCTGTACGAGTCGGCGAACACCCCGCTCATCTCCTTCCTGAACAACGCCATCAAGGCGAAGGCGCTCTTCAAGCGCGACAAGGAATACGTCGTGCAGAACGGCGAAGTCAACATCGTCGACGAGCACACGGGCCGCATCCTCAAGGGCCGCCGGTACAACGAAGGCCTGCACCAGGCGATCGAGGCGAAGGAAGGGGTGCAGATCAAGGCCGAGAACCAGACGATGGCGACGGTCACCCTGCAGAACTACTTCCTGATGTACGACAAGCTCGCGGGCATGACCGGTACGGCCGAGACCGAGGCGGCCGAGTTCATGAGCACCTACAAGCTCGGTGTGGTGCCCATCCGCACGAACCGTCCCATGCAGCGCAAGGACAACCCCGACCTCGTCTACAAGAACGAGAAGGTCAAGTTCGACCAGGTCGTCGAGGACATCGTCGAGCGGCACGAGACCGGACAGCCGGTGCTCGTCGGCACGACCAGCGTCGAGAAGAGCGAGTACCTCTCGAAGCTCCTGGCGAAGCGCGGCATCAAGCACGAGGTGCTCAACGCGAAGAACCACGCGCGCGAGGCCGCGATCGTCGCTCAGGCTGGCCGCAAGGGTGCGGTCACGGTCGCCACGAACATGGCCGGCCGCGGTACGGACATCATGCTCGGTGGCAACGCCGAGTTCCTCGCGGTCGCCGAGATGACCGCCCTCGGCCTCGACCCGCAGGAGAACGCCGACGAGTACGACGAGAAGTGGCTCGAGGTCTTCTCCGCCATGAAGGAGCAGGTCAAGGGCGAGGCCGATGCAGTCGCGGAAGCTGGCGGCCTCTACGTGCTCGGCACCGAGCGCCACGAGTCCCGGCGAATCGACAACCAGCTGCGTGGACGCTCCGGACGTCAGGGTGACCCGGGCGAGAGCCGCTTCTACCTGTCCATGACGGACGACCTCATGCGCCTCTTCAACACCGGTGCGACCCGGGCGATCATGGCCGGTGACGGCACGCCGGACGATCTCGCGCTCGAGTCGCGCATCGTCTCCCGCGCCATCCGCTCGGCGCAGTCGCAGGTCGAGTCGCGCAACGCGGAGATCCGCAAGAACGTGCTCAAGTACGACAACGTGCTGAACGAGCAGCGCACAGCGATCTACAGCGACCGCCGCCGCATCCTCGAGGGCGATGACATCGCCGACAAGGTGCAGAACTTCCTCACCGACGCGATCGACGACATCATCCAGGAGCACACGGGCGATGGCACGGGCGACGACTGGGAATTCGAGGCCCTCTGGACGGACCTCAAGCAGCTCTACCCGGTCGGCATCACCGAGGAGGAGCTCTTCGAGGAAGCTGGTGGACGCAGCAAGCTCACGCGAAAGCTCCTCGAGGAGGAGATCCTCTCGGATGCGCGCCACGCCTACGAGCGCCGCGAAGCATCGATCGGCGCGGACGCCACCCGCGAACTCGAGCGACGCGTCGTGCTGAGCGTCATCGACCGGAAGTGGCGAGACCACCTCTACGAGATGGACAACCTCAAGGACGGCATCGGCCTCCGCGCCATGGCGCAGCGCGACCCGCTCGTCGAGTACACGCGCGAGGGCTTCGCGATGTTCCAGCAGATGCTCGGCAGCATCCGCGAGGAATCCGTCGGCTTCCTCTACAACCTCGAGGTCACCGTCAAGAAGGACGAGACGCCGTCGGCCAGCGAGACGCCGGATGTGCAGATCGTCGCGAAGGGGCTCGACGAGAAGGCGCAGACCGCGCTCAGCTACTCGGCAGCGACCGACCAGGGTGAGGTCGAGGTCCGCAATGAGCGCGGCCAGCTCAATCAGCGTGCGACTGCCGAGGCGAAGCGCCGCGAGCGGGACCTGGGCACCTCCTCCGCGCTCGACCAGGCGCGGGGTGAGGCGGGCGAGGAGCCAGCCGCGCCAGTGGCGAACACGCAGCAGGCAACACGCTCGCGTCAGCCTGCCTCCCGTTCGGGGAACCCCGCGAAACGACAGGCGGCCGAGCAGGCGTCCCCGTCTGACGGCGACGGCCCCGCGGCAGGCAGCTCGTTCGGCAAGGGGGCGACTTCGAAGCCGGGCGGTCAGCCCGCTGGCAACCGCGCGCAGCGACGCCGCAAGAAGTAGGGGCCAGCTCCCGGGAGCAGAGCCAACGCCTCGGCGGACGCGCGACCACTCGTGGTGGCGCGTCCGCCGAGGCGTTCTCGTCTCGCCGAGCAGTTCAGAGGACGTGGATGGCGGATGCTCGCCAGCGCCGGTCGAGACCCTCGAGTCGCACGGTCACGGCCCTGACCCGCGCACCGAAGTCGAGGACGACGACGGCGTCGACGATGTTCTCCGTCGTCGCCTGGATGCGCACGCTCAGCTCGACGAAGTTGGGTCGTCGCGTTGGACGCCGACGCGCCTGCCTCGCTCGTGCTGCGTGCTGTGTGCGGATGAGCAGGTGACGGTAGACGTCGTCGGTCACCCACCTGGACAGCTGCTCGATGTCGCGGACCCCCGAGATCACTTCGACGACGCTCCGGGCCAGGTTCGAGACCAGCGGAGCCGGATCGGGCAGTTCGCTGGCTGCCGTGCGCTCCCGGACGAAGAGCGGGTCGGCGTCGATGAGTTCACCCGCCGCCGCGGACAACGTTGATTGTGGCGCATCGACGGCGCGGAGCGCCCTGGTGCTGCGCGTTGGCGACATATGGCCCCCGTCAGATCTCAGGCGATTCCCCCCGAACCGCCTGGCGACATGAAACCACGTTGCGTCCGTCGCGCGCGAGGGCTGAACTCCCCTGTGGATAACTCCGGTCGCACGGGCCGTGAACTCTACGCTGGCGACGTGCGATGGGACGACCTGTTCGATGACCTCGCGGGCGAGCTGCAGGGTGCGCTCGACGACGAGGCCGCCAGGCGCGCCGTCGACGAGGAGCGGCTCCGCGTCGGTCGGCTGACCGTGCGCGAGCGGCTCGTCGCGCTCGCGGAGAGCAGCTCGGCTCCCGTCTCACTGCAGCTGTCGGACGGTTCCATCGTCGCCGTGCGCCCGAAGGCGTTCGGCAGTGACTGGCTGTCAGCCGAACTGCTCGCGGAATCAGGTCGGGCGCGAGTCTGCATCGTCCCGACGGCGGGAATCGCGTCCCTGGTGCTCAGCGAAGAGCAGCTCATCGCGAGTCTGCGTGAACCGGCCGCGAGCGGTCCCGGCGACCTGTCCGGGCGTCTCGGCCTGGCGTTCGCGCTGCGCGACCTCGGGCGGCGGCGCCGGCAGTGCGAGTTCGTGGTGACCACCGGCACGATCGTCGGCACGATCGACCGGGTCGCGCGCGACCATGTCGATGTCGCTGTCCATGAGCGCGGCGTCGCCAGAAGAGCGCGAGACGTCGTCGCGTACCGGATCATCCCGCTCGAGGACCTGCGTCTCGTCATCCTCGCCGGCGACTGACCGGGCTCGGCCTGGCGACGGGCGGCTTAGAGCGACGGGCGGCTCAGAGCAACGGACGCAGGCGCGGGGTCGTGTCATCCTGCGTGGCGCTCGCGTCGAGGAGGTCGCAGGTGTCTGCGAAGTCGCCGGTGTCTGCGAACTCGCCCTGGCGGAGCGCGGCGACGCGGCGCTGGTACTCGTACTGGTCGTCGATGTACTGCTCGAGCATCGTCCGTTCCACTCGCCACTCGCCGACGCCGCCGATACGGATCGCAGGCAGCTCCCCGCTCTGCACGAGACCGGTCGCCACATCCATCGTGACGTTGAGGATCTCGGAGACCTCGGCGAGAGTCAGGAAACGGCCGATTGACTGGGGGTCAACGGATGCGTTCATGCCCTCGATTATCGCGCGCCGATCATGAATCGACGCATGTTGTGGATAACTTCTGCACGTTCTCTCGCGCTGCGCCACGATGGCGGAGTCGCCACCTCTCGGCGACTGAAGAAGGGAAGAGTGGCATGAGCGTGAGCAGGGCTCGCAAGCCGAGACGCTGGGTCGACCCGAGGCTCTTCCTCGGCGTCTTCCTCGTCATCGCATCGGTGCTCGGTGTCGTCGGCGTTCTCGTGGCGGGGAACCGAACCGAGATCGCCTACGCCGCCGCTTCGACGATCGCACCCGGGCAGCTGATCACGGTCGACGAGCTCGTCGCCGTCGAGGTCGTCCTCGGGTCGAGCATCGAAGCGTACGTGAGCACCGAGACGGTGCCGAATGGCGAGTTCCTCGTGACCCAGGCGGTCCAGGCTGGTGAGCTCCTCCCGAAGTCGGCACTCGGAGACGCCGATTCGAGCAGGTCGTCGGTTGTCGTGGAAGTCTCCGGCGGGCTGCCGACGGAGCTGGGCGCGGGAAGCGCCGTGGAGCTCTGGTCGAGCCAGGAGTCAGCTCCCGGGACCTATGGCGCGCCGGTCCTGACCTCGTCGAATGCGATTGTCGCGAAGATCCTCCCGAGGGAAGGGGCACTCTCCGCGAGCCAGGCGGACCGGGTGGAGCTGCTCCTGCCGAAGGCCGAGATCCCCGCGCTCCTCGCGGCGATCAGCAACGACTCGCGGCTGGCCCTCGTCCCCGTCTTCCGCGAGAAGGGGCAGTGAGATGTCGAGGATCCTGCTCGCCATCGAATTCGAGATCGAGGCTCGGCTCCTCGAGGGCATCATCGCGGCGGGGCACGACATCGTTGATCGAGTCTCCGGTGGGCTCGCCGCTGCGACGGCCCTCGAACGGCTGCGACCCGAGATCGTGGTGCTGCAGGGGGCGCCCGAGACGCTGACTCCGCGCAGTCTGGCGGCGTGCGCCCGGTTCGGGGCACGCGCCATCGTGGTGGTCTCGAGCGACTTGGAACGTCGGAACGCGGAGACGCTCGCGGTGGCGGAGGTCGTCGATGCCGCGGTCAGCTGGAGCGAGATCGAGGTGCTCCTCGCGAGAACTCCCACTGAATCCTCCCGCACCATGCCGACCGGCCCGATTCCGCAGCGCCCCGTGGCCTTCTCGAGGCCCCCGGACGGCAGCTCCCACCCCTCGGAGGAGGACCGCTCCGACCCTGCCGAACCCGAGCGCCCGACGGGCGGCGGGGCTGGGCGAGGGGGACGAGGTGCGCGCAGACGCGCGGCCAGCACGCCAGGTCGCGCCGGCGATCATCTCGTGGGGCATGAGCGGGGCAGCTCAGCTGTGCCCCTTCGACTGGCACGCGCAGACGGCAGGGGCACGGTGCTCGCCGTCTGGGGGCCGCACGGCGCGCCGGGCGCATCCACCGTCGCGGCAGCGGTCGCGTCCAAGGCGGCCGAGATGGGGCAGCGGGTGCTGCTCGTCGATGCTGACAGCTACGGCGGCTCGCTCGCGGCGATGCTGGGCATCACCGACGAGGCGCCGGGCTTCGCTGCCGCCTGCCGCTTGGCGGGCGCGGCACGGCTCACGGTCGCCGAGATCGAGCGCATCGCGGTGCCACGGTCCTTCGGACGGGGCGGACTGCTCGTGCTCACCGGCATCGCGAACCCCGCACGGTGGCCGGAACTCGCGAGGGATCGGGTCGCGACCGTGCTCGAGAAGTGCCGCGAGGTCGCCGACCTCGTGGTCGTCGACGTCGGCTTCAGTCTCGAGAGCGACGACGAGATCGCGAGCGACGCGTTCTCGCCTCGTCGTTCGGCCGCGACCCTGACCACCCTCACCGCTGCGGACCGAGTGCTCGCCGTCGCGGACGGGCAGGCGGTCGGCCTCCAGAGATTCCTGCGTGCTCGCGCGAACCTCGTCGACCTCGTCGGCGACACGCCAACGGACATCATCGTGAACCGCGTGCGAGCAGACGCGGTCGGCCTGGGGGCCGCCGGTCAGATCCGGCACGTCCTCTCGAGGTTCGCGGGCCTCGAGGCGCAAGCGCTCATCCCACTCGACCAGTCGGCGTGCGACCGAGCTCTGCTCGCCGGTGAGCCGGTCTCGTACGCCAGCCCCCGCTCCGCGTTCGCCCGTGCGATCGGAGCCTACGTTTCGGACACGCTGCTGGCCTCAGCCGGCAGCGGGCTCGAGACCCGGCAGCCGAAGGGCGAGAACAGGCGGCGAACGTCGGCGTTTCGTCGATTCTGGCGCGGTCGCGGCGAACTGCAAGCTCAGAACTCCTAAGCTGACCGAGTGTCGAGTCTCTCATCGCAACTCCAGCGCCGCGGAACCCTCAGTGAAGCTGAGCAGTCGTGGATCCTGCAGCTGAGCGCCGACTGGCAGCTCCTCACCGACCTCTCGTGCGCGGACGTCGTGCTCTGGGTCCACACGAAGGACGACGACTTCGTCGCGGTCGCACAGGGGCGTCCCTCGAGCGCCCCGACGCTCTTCTACCGTGACCTCATCGGTCAGTCCGTGCGGGAGCAGTGGGCGATGGCCGTGCGCAGGTCCTACGAGGAGGGCATCACCGTTCGGTCGACGGAGCCGGACTGGTTCGACGAGATCCCGACGCAGCTGCTCGTGACGCCCGTCTTCTGCCGCCTGCCGGGCGAAGGGGTCAGCCAGCACCCCATCGCCGTCATCACCCGTCACACCAACCTCGGGAGCACGCGCTCGATCACCCGCCAGGAGGAGACGTTCCGCGACTGCGCCGACGAGATCTTCGCCATGATCGAGGAGGGAGCATTCCCCGACCCGGAGGCCCCGCAGATCTCCCGCCGCGGCGCGCCGAGGGCATCGGACGGACTCATCAGGCTCGACCGAGACGGCGTCGTCACGTTCGCGAGCGCCAACGCGCTCAGCGCCATGAACAAGCTCGGCTTCGGGGGAGAGCTCGAAGGGGAAGTGCTCTCGGAGGTCGCCTCAGCGCTCGTGCACGACAAGAGTCGCGTCACCGTCGATGAGGCGTTGCCACTCGTCGTCACGGGGCGTGCCCCGTGGATGACCGACGTCGAAGCCCGGGACATCACCGTGACCCTGCGCGCACTGCCGCTGAGGGCGCACGGAGAGCGCACAGGCGCCATCGTGCTCTGCCGAGACACGACAGACGTCAGGCACCAGCAGCAGGAGCTCATCACCAAGGACGCCACGATCCGGGAGATCCATCACCGGGTCAAGAACAACCTGCAGACCGTCGCAGCGCTCCTGCGCATCCAGGCCCGACGCTCGCGGAGCGACGAGGCCAGGGAATCGCTGACGCAGGCCATGCGTCGGGTCTCCTCGATCGCGGTCGTGCACGACACGCTCTCCGGTGGCTTCTCCCAGACCGTCGACTTCGACGAGGTGTTCCTCCGCGTCATGAAGCTCATCACCGAGGTATCCGCTTCCTCCAACACGGTCGTCCGACCGGTCGTCAGCGGTCGATTCGGGACGCTGCCCAGCGAGTACGCGACTCCGCTGGCCCTCGCGCTCACCGAACTCGTCACGAACTCCGTCGAGCACGGGCTCGCGGGGCAGGAAGGCGAGGTCACCGTCACGGCCGAGCAGACGCCGGGTGGGCTGTCCGTCACGGTGGCGGATACGGGCTCCGGATTCGTCGCCGGACGCATCGGCGCCGGTCTCGGCACGCAGATCGTCCGCACCCTGGTGGAGGGCGAGCTCGGCGGCTCCATCGAATGGCACTCGGAGCCGGGTGAGGGAACGCAGGTGAAGCTGCTCATCCCCAGCCGCTGGAAACGCGAGACGGGCGGCGCGTGAACGCCGCCCGTCGGGCGATCCGCGGTCAGGCCGCGGGTTGTCTGCTGCTCAGGATGCGCGTCGCGCTCGTGCAGCGCGACGCTTGAGTGCACGTCGCTCGTCTTCGGAGAGGCCGCCCCAGACGCCGGAATCCTGACCGGTGTCGAGTGCGTACTGGAGGCACACCTCGGTCACCTTGCAGGAAGCGCAAACGGCCTTCGCTGCGTCGATCTGGTCGACAGCGGGGCCGGTGTTCCCGACCGGGAAGAAGAGCTCGGGGTCTGCGTCCAAGCAGGCGGCAGTATCGCGCCAATCCATCAGTGGTGCTCCTTATCGAGTGCGCCTCGCGCACAAAAACGCTCCGCTGGGAGCGAAGTTCGTGAACCCGGGATGCGGTGACTGGCCTATAGACTTGGCCTCGATTTTGCATTCCTCCGGGTATCTCTACCTAGAGAAAGATTTTGCCACAGCGTCATTTTCCAGGCAAGGGGTAATTCGTGAGCCCAGGTACGACCAGGCGCCCGGTCACCGTCGTTCTGCTTGCCGGAGTGCTCGGCGTTGAGGCCGCGATCCTCGCCGCCGTGACCGCGTTCCTCGTCGCGGAGACCGCCGCGCAGGAGGCGAAGTTCCTCGCCTCATCCCTTGCGCTTGCTGGGCTCGCGCTGCTGGGGACCGTGCTGCTCGGACTCGTTGCCGTGTCGACGCTCCGTCTGCGGGCCTGGGTGCGCGGGGCCGCCATCACGTGGCAGATCATGCAGCTGGCAGTCGCCTGGGTGTTCCTCCAGGGCGACCTGGCGGTCTGGGTCGGCTGGGTGCTCGTCGCCATCAGCCTCCTCGGCATCGTCGCGGCCGTGCATCCGGCGACGGGCCGTGCACTGCGCCGCGACGATGACGAGGCGGAGGCGAGGGGCTAGAGCCCGAGCAGCTTCAGGATCCGGGCGACGTGGCCCGCGGCGCGGACGTTGTAGAGAGCCTCGGCGATCTTGCCGTGCTCATCGATCACGAAGGTCGAGCGGATGGGGCCGACGGCGATCCGCCCATACTTGTTGCGCTCTCCGTAGGCGCCGTACGCGGTCTGCACGGCGTGGTCGGCGTCGCTCAGCAGCGTGAAGTCGAGGTGCTCGGCTTCGCGGAACTCGGCCAGCTTCTCCGGGTCGTCCGACGAGATGCCGAGGATCGTGTACCCGGCGGCGCGCAGGGGAGCATCGCTCTCACGGAAGTCGCACGCCTCAGCCGTGCATCCGGGGGTGAACGCCTCCGGGTACGTGTAGAGGATGACGCGCTTGCCGCGGTAGTCGGAGAGGGAGACGGCGTGGCCGTCCTGATCTGTGAGGGTGAAGTCCGGAGCATCTGCGCCCGGCTCGAGGCGGGTCGGAGTGGAGGTCGTCATGGCCCCAATCGTGGCATGTCGTGGCCGATTGGACTTCGGCTTCAAAACAGTGCTATTCTCTCTTGGTCGCCACGGAAACGGAACGACGCGCACCTCTAGCTCAATTGGCAGAGCAATTGACTCTTAATCAATGGGTTCTCGGTTCAAGTCCGAGGGGGTGTACGAGATAGGCCCGGTAGCTCTCGCCAGCTACCGGGCCTTCTTGCATCCTCGGGGCAGGCTCTCTTCGGGCTGGGAGGGCACCGGTCTGCCGTTCTCGGAGGCGTGGTGCTGGCACAATGGGCATGCACTGGCTTGGCGCGCAACGCGCCGACGACGAGGAGGCGGATTCCGTGACGATTGCACCAGGGGAACTTTGGGCGAACTGGCCGCGGACCGCACGCGCGAACCCGTCGAGCATCGTCGCTCCCAGGACTGCGCTCGAGGTCCAGCAGGTCGTCGCCGAGGCCTACAGCAGGGGCAGGCACGTGCGTCCGGTCGGCGCGAGCCACACCTCGAATGCGCTGGCCGCGGCTCCCGACATCCTCCTCGACGCCCGAGGCCTGCGCGGCATGAACTGGATCGACCTCGACAGCCATGAGGCGTCGTTCGGAGCCGGCACCACGATCGCCGAGGCCGGGGCCCTGCTCGAGACCTACGGATGGCAGCTGGAGAACATCCCGAACAACCCTGCCGTGACCCTCGGAGGCGCGATCGCCACGGGCAGCCACGGCACTGGTGCTCGTTTCGCGAGCCTGTCATCGCAGCTCGTCTCGGCGACGCTCGTCTCCGGGACCGGCGAGCTCGTCACGGTGAGCGCCCACCAGGACCTCGAGCTGTGGCCCTCGGTGAAGCTCAGTCTCGGAGCGCTGGGCATCTTCACCGAGCTCGTGTTCCGCATCGTGCCCGGCTACCGCATCCGCACGTCGGACGAGCAGATGCGCATGAGCGAACTCGTCGACGAGTTCGCAGTGCTCGCCTCAGGCGCTGACCACTTCTCCGCGAGCTGGCGGCCGCACACCGATGAGGTGTTCGTGACTCAGGGGTTCCGCGAATCCGGCGAGATCGCCGACGAGCCGACGCCGTCCCGCCGGTCCGCGTCCTTCGGCGCGCTCGGCGAGATGCTCGCCATCGGCTTGTCGAAGTCGCTGCCGCTGCTGACCCCCGCGGTGAACAAGCTCGCGAACCGGGTGCATCCGGTCGGCGAGTCGACGCTGGGGCCCATGCGAGCACTCGCGGAGCCCGCCCCGGTGCGCTTCGCGTCGCTCGAGTACTCGTTCCCCATCGCCGAGACCCCTGAGGTGCTGCGGGCGCTCGACGAGACCCTCGAGCGGGCGCACCTCAACCTCCCGTACGCCGTCCGCATCTCGACGACCGCCGCCGACGACGCGTTCCTGTCGAACGCCTACGGCAGGGCTGTCGGGAACATCACCGTGCGCGTGCCGTCGACCCTCGACGCTCGCGCGATCTTCACCGCTGCCGAGGACCTCTTCCTGAGCCTCGGGGGCCTGCCGCACTGGGGAAGCTTCCACACGGTGCGCGCTGAGGAGTTCAAGCACGTCATCACGCGCTTCGGCGACTTCCACACGGCGCGCGAGCGGCTGGACCCGGAAGGCGTGTTCGACAACGCGCACCTCAAGCGCGTCCTCGGGGCGCACTGAGCTGACTGCGCGCCTGACTGCGCGCTCGGTTGCGAGCCCCGGCGTCTCGGGATGGGTTCCGTGCTTCCGGATGGGAAACAACCCATCCCGAAGCGCGGAACCCATCCCGAGGCCGCTGGTGCGTCGCCCGAGGCGTCTGAAGGCCCGCGGCGCCGCCCGTCGAACGTGCTGAGCGAATGCGCGGGCGCAGCGTGGACGCCTACAGGGGGTCGTCGGCTCGAGGGTCGTCGAGGTTGCGCCAGGGGCGGTCGCGCCACCTGAACGCTCCAGCCCGGTGCAGGATCCAGGCGGCGAGCATCGCCCCGATGGCACCGGATGCGCCGCCGACGAGGAGTGCGGCGCGCGGCCCGAACAGTTCGACGATCCACCCCATGACCGGGGCGCCGACGGGAGTTCCGCCGAGGAAGATCGCCATGTAGAGCGAGAGGACCCGCCCGCGCATGGATGGCTCGACGCTTCCCTGGACGAGTGCGTTCGCTGTGGTGATCGCGCTGAGCGACGTGAAGCCGATGGGGATGAGGGCCACGGCGAACAGCCAGAACGTCGGAGCGAGGGCGGCCGCCAGGCAGCTGAGCGCGAAGAACACGCTCGACGACAGCAGGACGCGGAACCGGGCTCGTTCGCGCTTCGCGGCCAGCAGTGCGCCACCGAGCGAGCCGATGGCGAGGATGGAGGAGAGCAGGCCGAAGCTGTCCGCGCCGCCTCCGAACTCCATGGTCGTCATGGTCGCCGTGTAGATGGGGAAGTTCAGCCCGAAGGTGCCGAGGAGGAAGACCAGCACCAGGACCGCGACGATGTCCGGGCGCCTCGCGACGTAGCGGATGCCCTCGCGGATCTGCCCGCGGCCGCGTTTCGACGGGGGAGCTGGCAGCAGCTCCGAGGTGCGCATGGCCAGGAGGGCCGCGATGGTCGCGAGGTACGTGAGCGCGTTGACGAGGATCACCGGGCCCGCGCCGATGAGCACCGTGAGGACTCCAGCGACGGCCGGCCCCACCATGCGAGCGCCGTTGAACGACGCGGAGTTGAGGGCGACGGCGTTCGAGAGCAGCTTGAGGCCCACCACCTCCGACACGAACGCCTGGCGTGCTGGAGCGTCGAGGGAGGCCGCGCAGCCGAGCAGCAGCGCGAAGACGTAGACGTGCCAGAGCTCCGCGACACCCGCCGTCACGATGGCACCGAGCGCGAGGGCCAGCACGGCCATGACCGACTGGGTCCAGATGAGGACCTTGCGCTTCGAGAAGCGGTCGGCGATGACACCGGCGTATGGGGCCAGCAGCAGCTGCGGGCCGAACTGCAGCGCCATGACGACGCCGAGCGCGGTGGCGTCGTTGTCGGTGAGCTCGGTCAGCACGATCCAGGCCTGCGCCGTGCGCTGCATCCACGTGCCCACGTTGGAGGTCAGGGACCCGGCGAACCAGATGCGGTAGTTCCGTTCGGAGAGCGAGCGGAACATGGAACTCACGGTGGCTGCTCCCTGGGGGTGGTCGGATGTGCGGGGGTGCACAATGTAATAGTTGTGGCCGCAAGTATGTATGTGAAGGTCACAAAATGATCTCACGTACAATGACGCCGGTCGTCGAACCCGAGGAGAGCCGCAATGGCAGACAAGAACCGCGAACACATTCAGAAGCTTCGCGAGGAGGCGAACGCCATCCGCAAGCAGGAGGAGGCGCGCGCCAGGCGCGGTCGTGTGCTCACGCAGGTGGGCATCATCGTCGGTGCCGTCGTCGTGCTCGGCGCGATCGTGCTGCTCGCCGTCTTCGGTTCGACCTGGTTCGGCAAGAAGATCGAGCTGACGGCTGATGGCACGGTCGCGGTGCAGCGGCTCGACGGTTCGAGCGTCGAGCAGCCCATCGAGGTCGTCGACAACTCGGCGATCGTCGTCGGTGCAGCGGATGCCCCCGTCAAGATCGACTACTACTACGACTACTCCTGCCCCCACTGCGTGGATTACCACGAGCAGACCGGGGCGGTCTACAACGATCTCGTCGCCGCAGGTGACGTCCAGGTGACCTACCACGCGATCAACATCGTGGCCCCGTACGGTGCTGAGGCCGCGGCGGCGATCGCCTCGACCGTCGCCTACCAGCCGTCCGCGTTCTTCGAGGTCCACGACGGGCTGTTCGGGATCCCCGGCCAGACGCAGACCAGCTGGGGCCCCGCTGACTACTCGTCGGCGCTGAGCCAGCTCGGTGTGACGAGCGAGGAGGCCCTCGCCGCGGCCACCAACGGCGAGTTCTCGGGCTGGGCCGCCGCCAACACCGCCGCTTCGCGCGAGGCGGGTGTCTCCGGAACCCCGAGCATCTTCGTCGACGGCGAACTCCAGCAGACGCCTCCGGACGTCGAAGCGCTCATGGCGCTCGCGGGCACCGCGAACGCCGAGTAGCGGAGGCGGACCATGGCGAGCTCCCCTGAGATGACAGAGGCCATCGCGGACGAGCAGGGCGGCGCATCGCGCCTGCCCTGGCTCGTGCGCACGCCGAGGAACGTCGCCTGGGCGCTGGTCGTCTTCGGCGGGGTGGGGCTGCTCGCGAGCTTCTTCCTCACCGTCGAGTACATCCACAAGCTGCAGGCGCCGAACGAGGCGCTGGTCTGCGATCTCAGCATCTTCGTCACGTGCGGTCCGGCCATGCAGTCCTCGGCCGGCGCGATCCTCGGCTTCCCGAACATCATCATCGGCCTCGTGACGTTCGCCGTGACGGTCGCGATCGGGGCAGGCATCTTCGCCGGCGCGAGCTACCGCCGCTGGTTCTGGGTGGCCTTCCAGGTCGGTCTCGTGGGTGCCGCGGCGCTCGTCAGCTACCTGCAGTGGTACAGCGCCTTCGAGCTCGCACGCCTGTGCCTCTGGTGCATGATCATCTGGGCGGCGACGATTCCCCTCGTCGCGACGGGGACGATCTTCAACCTCGTGCACGGGCACCTGGGTGCCGGTGCGAGGCGAGTGGGGGAGAAGCTCGCTCCCTTCCTCGTGACGATCATCATCGTCTGGTACCTGGTCGTCGTCGCGGTCGTCTTCGCGGGGCTCCTCCCGTACTTCGCCATCTAGGCGCACAGCGCGCAACGAAGAACCCCGGTCCGTGTTCGGACCGGGGTTCTTCGTTGCGCGCTGTGCAGTGCTGTGCGCGTGAGGCTCAGGCGATCTTGCGCTCTTCGGCGAGGGATGCTCGCGCTGCGAGGTCGGCCGGGCGAGGGGTGACCGTCTCGACGAGTTCCTCGAGCGACTCCTCAGGCTTGAGGAACGACTCGATGGCCTTCTGCCGTTCTGCTTCGCTCGCAGGAGCGAGGCGCACCGGCGCTTCGTCGCCTGCTTCCAGTGCTGCGACGGTTCCGAGCGTGTTCTGGATGCGGCGCACGAGGTCGGCGACCATGATCTCGGAGAACATGGCGTCGTCGCCCGGCTCGCGGTCTGGGCGCCACTCGAGGCGGTAGCGTCCTTCGGCTCCGAACATGTCGTCGAGGAGGAGCGTGAGCTCCTCGCGGGCCTCGTCGCTCATGATGGCGCTGGGCTCGAGCAGGCGCGGTGGCTCCAGCTCGCTGCCCGGGCGCTCGAGGCCGGAGAAGTTGGGGTGGCCGCCCAGGGGCATGGCCGGGCGTGCCGACGGTGCGGATGCGGCGGGGATCGGGGCAGGGATGGCGCCCAGCTGATGCTGGGGGAGCGCCGGTGGCGTCATGGCCGCCTGCTGGGGGGTGGGCTGCGTCGAGTCTGCGCTCGACGTGGCTACACCCTCGGGGTGTCGCCGCTTGCGGAACCAACCGAACACGGAGTCCCCTTTCTGCACCTGGATTGTGAGCTCGGAACCGGGGCAGGTCGTCTGCCACGGAATGAGACAGCACTAGTCTCACGGCGTTGGTGCGGCGTGTCGACAGACACGCCGCACGACGCTCGGATTGTTAGTCGAGCTCTAGCTTCTTCTGGTTCGCGTCGTCCATGACGGCGCTGATGGCGAGGGCCGTCGAGATGCCCCAGGCGAGCCAGACGAGCACTGCTCGCCAGCGCTTGGTCTCCATCGAGGTCTGTCGGACGACGCCCACGATGCCGAAGACCGAGGACAGGATCGCGCCGTTGGTGAGGAATTTGCGCATGGGTTCCGCTCCCTTGTGCCGGGGCTGCGTCGTTGTGATGCCGCCAGCGTTCTGATTGACGTCGTCAGGGTAGCGGTGTCGTCTGGCCGTCCGATGTCAGGAGTGCTTGATCAGACATCCTGACCGATCGGTTGAACTCTGACCGTTCGGTCAATAGACTGCGTGCGTGACCGAGCAACCGCAGCCGAATCCCGAGCTCAAGCAGGCCGAGCATCCTCGGCCGGCGCCCCGCCAGCATCCGACCGACCTGCTCAAGCAGGCCGCCCTCGTCGAATTCGCCGCGCACGGCTACGAGGGCGCCTCGCTGCAGGAGATCGCAAGCAAGGCCGGGTACACGAAAGCCAACCTGCTCTACCACTTCGGCTCGAAGCAGGGCCTCTTCGAGCAGGCCGTGCTCGAGGCGCTCGGCGCGTTCGAAGAGCTCGTCGACTCCCTGCAGCACCTCGACATCGGCACCGAGGACAGGCGCCTCGTCGGCCCCTTCGTCGACTTCCTCCTCCAGCACCGCCTCGCCGTGCACATGTTCGTGAACCACCGCAGCACCGGCGCTGGCGAGTTCATCGCCACCCGAGTCGACCCCATCATCGAGCGGCTCGTCGCCGCGTTGTCCGAGGACGACTCGGACCGTGCGCTGCGCATCGCCATCGGCCTCGCGGGCGTCACCTACTGCCTCGCGAACGAGAACATCCCAGGCGAAGCGCGCATGCAGGAGCCCACACGCGACGAGCTCGTCGACGCGCTCACCTTCATCTCGGCCACGCGCCGCTAGTCGACAGGCAACGGACTCATGGCTCTCCTCCTCTTCCGCATCTCCCGCGGCTCCTACCGTCACCCATGGCGCGTGCTCTCCGCCTGGCTCCTGCTGCTCGCCCTCGCCCTCGGCGTCGGCGTCGCCGCGGGCGGGGCACTCAAGGAATCGTTCGCGATTCCGGGCACGCAGTCGCAGGCGGCGCTCGATCGCCTCGGCGAGGTGTTCCCGGAAGCGGCCGGCGCCAGCGCCAGCGTCGTCGTCGTGACCCCCGCCGGCGACTCCATCGAAGACGAGCCGTACCGGAGCGCCATCGACGCCGCGTCCGAGCGCATCGGAGAGCTCGACGGCGTCAGCCAGGCCCTCTCCCCCTTCTCGGAGTATGCAACCGACGCCGTATCGGATGACGCCGAGGCCGGCATCATCCGCGTGCAATTCGACGGGACCAGCGAAGACATCAGCGACGAGCTCATCGCCGACGTCACCGAGGCCGGCACATCGCTCCAGGACTCGGGCCTCCAAGTCGGGTTCGATGGGCAGATCTTCCAGAACCTCGAGTACGGGCTCACGCCCACCGAGATCCTCGGTGTCGTGTTCGCGGCGATCGTGCTCCTCGTGGCGTTCGGATCGGTGCTCGCCGCCGGGCTCCCGCTCGCATCCGCCATCGTCGGGGTCGGCGTGACGATGGGTGGCATCCTCTTCGCCGCGAAGTTCATGGTCGTCTCCAGCGCAACCCCGCTGCTCGCGGTCATGATCGGCCTCGCCGTCGGCATCGACTACGCACTCTTCGTCGTCTCGCGCCACCGAACGCAGCTCGCGAACGGCATGGACGCCGAGGAATCGACGGCGACCGCCGTCGGCACGGCAGGCAACGCCGTCGTCTTCGCCGGAGTGACCGTCATGATCGCGCTGCTCGGCCTCGTGATCGTCGGCATCCCGTTCCTCAGCGTCATGGGCATCGCCGCCGCCGCCGCCGTGTTCACCGCCATGGCGGCCGTCATCACGCTCGTCCCCGCCCTGCTCGGCTTCGCGGGCGAGCGGATGCGCCCCAAGGCCGGCTCGCGCGCGTTCCGTCGCGAGACCGGCGCAGATGCGAAGCCGACGATGGGCCGCCGCTGGGTGCGGCTCGTCATGAAGGCACCGCTCCCGTTCGCGCTCGCGGTCATCGCCATCCTCGGCACGCTCGCGATCCCGGCGCTCGACCTCAAGCTCGCGCTCCCCTCCGGTGCGTCCGAGCCGGAGGACAGCGTCGCGCACGTCGGCTACGACCTCGTCGCCGAGCACTTCGGGCCAGGCGCCAACGGGCCACTCATCGTGATGGTCGACATCACCCAGGGTGACAACGAGACCCTCCTCGACGACCTGCAGCTCATCGCCGACCGCGTCGCGGACGTCGACGGGGTCGACACCGTCGGCGACCCGCTGCCCAACACGACCGTCGACTCCGCGATCATCCAGGTCGTGCCCTCGACGGGCCCGGACGACGACGAGACGCTCCGAGTCGTCGGCGAGATCCGCGACCTCGGCGACGAGCTCGAAGCTGAGACCGGCATGGCGACCTCCGTGACCGGAGCGACCGCCATCGCGCTCGACATCTCCGACCGCCTCAACCAGGCGCTCCTGCCGTTCGCCGCAGTGGTCGTCGGGCTCAGCTTCTTCCTGCTCATGATGGTGTTCCGCTCGATCCTCGTCCCGCTCAAAGCCGCGCTGAGCTTCCTGCTGAGCGTGTTCGCCGCCTTCGGCGTCGTCGTCGCGATCTTCCAGTGGGGGTGGTTCGCCGACGCCCTGCACGTCGTGCCCGGCCCCATCATCAGCTTCATGCCCATCCTGCTCATGGCCATCATCTTCGGACTGGCCATGGACTACGAGGTCTTCCTCGTCTCCGGCATGCGCGAGGCGTACGTGCGCAGCGGCGACGCCAGGAACGCGGTCGAGACGGGCTTCGCGAACGGCGCCCGCGTCGTCACCGCGGCCGCCCTCATCATGTTCTTCGTCTTCGCCGCCTTCGTGCCTGAGGGAGCCGGCGTCATCAAGGCCATCGCCCTCGGGCTCGCCGCGGGCATCTTCTTCGACGCCTTCCTCGTGCGCATGACGCTCGTGCCCGCCATCATGGCGATGCTCGGCAAGCGCGCCTGGGCCCTCCCAGCCTGGCTCGAACGCATCCTCCCCGACCTCGACGTCGAGGGCGAGCACCTTCGCCACTACCGCCAGAACGTCGAGTGGATGCGCGAGCAGCCCGACGGCATCGCCATGGGCGAGCTCGTGGCCGGAACCGAGACGACGGCCACGCGCCCCGTGACAGGTGGCATCGAGCGCGGCGGCGTGCTGCTCGTGGAAGGACAGCTCGCCGAGCGGCGGCTCCTCGCGGCCACCCTCGCGGGACGCATCGAACCCGTCGCCGGGCACGCCCACGCGCACGGGCACCTCACGCCAGGTGACGAGAGCGCCCTCATGCGACGCGTTGCCGTCGTAGATGCCTCGACGCTCGACGCCAGGTCGGCGGAGCTCACCGTGGGTGCCCTCCTCGAAGAGCGGCTGCGCCTCGGACGCGGAGCCGCCGGGGGACCTGTGCCAGCTGCACTCGTCGACCAGGGTGTCGCCGAGGTCTCAGCAGCCGCGGCCAGACTGCGCGACGGTTCGCCACGCGTGCAGACCGACACCAACCTCGGCGAGCTTCGGCCCGCATCGAGAGGCGTCGCCCTCGCGCGCATCGCGCTCGCGGAAAACCCCGAGGTCCTGATCGTCGATCTCGGGCCGGGAGCCGAACCCGAGGTGGCAACCCGCCTCGCCTCCTCCCTCCTCGCGGAGGTGAGCACGCTCGCCCCGCCCGACACGACGATCGTGCTCGGACTCCCCAGCGGACTCGACCCCGCCGCCATCGTCGGCGCAGCGCGACGTCCCGCCGGACGCATCCGCCTCGACGCCGCGCCGGGCGCATCCGCCGACGCCGCGCCATCCACGCACGCCGCAACCAGCACGCACAAGGGAGCACTCGCATGAGCGCCGCCGTCCTCCACGCCGTCACCGCCGACCGCGGGGCACTGCGCCGTCGGCGCCTGCGCAACCTGCTCGTCGCGATCCTCGTGCCCCTCATCGTCGCCGGCGCCTACTTCGCCGGCCTCGCCGGGGCAGAGGCCCGCACCTCCGCGATCCCCGCCATGATCGTGAACAACGACGAACTCCAGACCCAGACCGCGCCGGACGGCACGCAGACGACCGTCATCGCAGGCCGGCTCGTCGTCAGCGCGCTCACCGATCCCGACACGGCGACCGGCTTCGACTGGCAGCTCGCCAACGCCGAGACAGCGGCGGCGGCACTCGAAGACGGCTCGGCGTACGTCGTCGTCACCATCCCAGAGGACTTCTCCGCCCGCATCACGGGCATCGCCGACGAGGGCGCGACCCCCGCCACGATCGACGTCACCACCGACCAGTCGCACGACTACCTCTCGCCCGCCATCGCCAACGGGCTCGCGGATGCGCTCACCGCCCAGTTCGGCACGCAGGTCACCGAGATGGTCGCCGTGCAGCTCTTCGACGGCATCGGCCAGACCGCGACCTCCCTTCGCGACGCCGCGGATGGCGCATCCCAGCTCGCCGACGGCGGCACGCAGCTCGGCACCGGCCTCGCCCAGTTCGCCGACGGGCAGAGCGAGCTCTCGACCGGACTCGTACAGAGCGCGGACGGCGCCAGCGAGCTCTCGACCGGCGTGACCACCTACGTCTCCGGCGTCGGCCAGCTCTCGAGCGGCATCACCCAGTACACCGGTGGCGTCGACCAGCTCTCCGCGGGCATCACGCAGTACACGAGCGGCGCCGACCAGCTCGCGGCAGGCATCGTCCAGCTCGCAGCGCAGACACCCGGACTCCGCACCGGCGGGCAGCAGCTCACGGACGCGGGCACACAGCTCGAGGGATACTCGACCGCCGTCACGCAGGGCACAGCCACCTACCAGGAGCAGATCCGGCCCGCACTCGTCGCCCTCAACGACTCCACGGACGGCCTCGTCGCCTGGTGCGCGGCCCTCGCCGACCCGACGCTGAAGAGCCAATGCGAGACCCAGATCGCAGGCCTCGTCGGCACGACCGGCGGTGTCGACGGCCTCGTCGAGACCCTCGACGGCGCTACGAGCGAGCTCACCGCCGTGACCGACGGAGCATCCGACCTGAAAACCCTCGGCACCGGTCTCGTCACCCTGGCGGACGGCATCGACCAGCTCAACACGGGCGCGACGCAGCTGTCGGCAGGCTCGAGCAGCCTCACGACGGGCGCCTCCGACCTCGCGACCGCAGGCGACGAACTCGAGAGCGGCGCATCCCAGCTCGTCACCGGCGGAACCGAGCTCGAGACGGGTGCCAGCGCGCTGGCCACGGGCCTCGGGCAGCTCCGCGACGGGCAGCAGCTGCTCGTCGACGGGGTCGCCCCCATCCAGGACGGCGTCGGCGAGCTCACCTCCGGCGCGAACCAGCTGTCGACCGGACTGAGCGACGGCGCGACGCAGGCCGAGAACGCCGTCGGCGATCCGAACGCGCTCGCGGAGGTCGTCGCCAACCCGGTCCAGACGAACCAGACCATGCAGCACGAGGTGAGCTTCGGCGAGATCCTCACCGCGCTCATCCTTCCGCTCGCGCTCTGGCTCGTCGCCCTCGCGACGACGCTCATGCGCCGTCTCGTGCCGACCGAGGCCTACGCGTCGATGGCGTCGAACGGGCGCATCCTGCTCGACGCCGCGAGGCGCATGCTCCTGCCGCTCGCGGCAGTGCTCTTCGCCATCATCGTCATCGCCCACGGGTTCGTCGGCGTGCCCGTCACCGCCGCCTTCGCGACGCTCGGGCTCGGCGCGCTCTGCGCGGTCGCCCTCATCGGCGTGCACCTGCTCTTCACGACGCTCTGGGGGCGCCGGGCGGCAGCTGTCGCATCGATCGGCCTCCTGAGCATCCAGGTGCTCGCCATGCGGGGGCTCGTGCCGCTCGAGCTGAAGTCGCCGTTCGTCGAGATGCTCTCCGGGCTGCTCCCCGGAACGCACCTCGCCGCCGGGCTGCAGCTCGCCTACTCGGGAGGCAGCGCCTCCGGAGTCGTCGCGGCGGCGCTCGGCATGCTCGTCATCGCCACGGTCTCGTTTGCGGCGGCGAGCCTCGTCATCGGGCGCCGTCGACGCTCGAAGCCGTCGCTCGTCGCGGGCCTCTCCGCGGGGCGCCGCGAGCTCGTCGCCGCGTGACCCCGCGTCTCGGGATGGCAAAACCGCTTCGTTGTGGGAAGTTTCCCGCCACGAAGTGAGGTTGCCAGCCCGAGTCGGGGGTGGTGGGTGAGTGGCGCGATCGCCGTCCGACGGGTGGTCAGCGTGCTTCGGGATGGCTTCCGCGCTTCGGGATGGCTTGCACCCCATCCGGAAGCGTGGAACCCATCCCGAGACGGGCGCGGCGAGCGGGCGCTAGACGGCGTCGGGGACCGGGCGGCCGAGCTGCAGGTGATCGTGGGCGAAGGCGACGGTCTCGCGGAGCATGCGCAGCCGGTCGGCCTCGTTCTTCGCCTTTCGCGTGTTCACCTCGGCGACGACGTGACCCGACCAGCCGATCGAGGCGAGGTACTGCAGCGTCTCGGCGACAGGCTGCCCTCCCTCGCCCGGCGCGAGGTGCTCGTCGAAGAGCTTGTCGTTCACGTCGGGCGCCTGGCCATCGCAGAGGTGGATATGCCGCAGCCGGTCGCCGGCCGCCTTCGCCATCTGCAGGGAGTCGCGTCCCGAGAGCGCGGCGTGCGAGAAGTCGAGGGTGATGGCGTCGCAGTCCATGTCGACGGGGTCGATGCCGGGCTTGTAGGCCTGCAGGGCCCGCCCGGACACCTTCCACGGGAACATGTTCTCGACGGCGATCTCGGTGCCGGTGTCCGCGTTGATCTCGCGGACGATCTCGAGGAAGTTCTCCGCGTACCCGGACTGCCACCGGAATGGCGGGTGGACGACGACGGTGGAGGCGCCGATGTCGCGCGCGAGCTCGGCGGAGCGCTGCAGCTTCGTGCGCTGGTCGCGGCCCCACACGAACTGCGTGAACAGCAGCACGGGGGCGTGGACGGCGAGCACCGGCAGCTGGTACTTGTCGATGAGGCGCTTCAGCGCATCCACGCTCCGCGACGTCTGATCGGTCGAGATCATGATCTCCATGCCGTCGAAGCCCGCGTCCCTGGCTATCTGGAACGACGTTTCGACAGACTTGGGGAACGTGCAGGAGGTGCTCATGCCGACGGTGATCATTTTCCGGAGATTACTCCCCCCGTCTGTCCGAAAGGTGACGACAGCCGGGGCGCCTCAGGCGAGACGGTACTCGAGCTCGGGGCGACCCGGGGTGCCGTACCTGGGGGTGCGATCGGCGGCGGAGGTGTCGACGAGGTGCTCGAGGTAACGACGCGCGGTGACACGGGAGAGCGCCAGCTGCTCGGACAGCTCCTTCGCGGAGATGCCGGTCCCGGCCTCCAGGGAGCGCAGCGCTGAGATCACGCTCGCGAGGGTCTCGCTCGTCAGCCCCTTTGGGAGGCTCGCCTGCGGTGTGGACTGGCGGAGGGACGCGAGGGTCTGATCGACCTCGTCCTGGCTGGAGACGACGTGATCGAAGAGCCCGGCCCGGTATTCGCGCAGCGCCTCGAGCTTCTCCGCGAACGTCTGGAACGTGAACGGCTTCAGCAGGTAGTGGGCGATGCCGAGCGACACCGCCTGCTTGACGGTGGCCGCCTCGCGCACGGCCGTCACGGCGATGATGTCGACGTCGTGCCCTTCCGCCCGGAGGCGCCTCGCGACGTCGATGCCCGTCGCGTCCGGCATGTTGATGTCGAGGAGGACGACGTCGATGCGCTCGGTGTCGCCGTGGGCGGATGCGCGGACCGCGAGGAGCGCGGCGGACGCAGTGCCCGCGACGGCGACGGTGCGGAACCCGGGCAGGCGGTCCACGTAAGAGGCGTGCGCCTGCGCCGTCAGCGGCTCATCGTCCACGATGAGCACGTTCAGTGGAGTCGCCTGCGTCGCCTGCTCATCGTCCATCGGAGGCCTCCCCGTCGCGCGCAGCCCCGGCGTGCTCAGCGTCCGACGCGCGCAGCGGCAGGCACACCGTGAACGCCGACCCGTCGACCTCGATGCTGCCGCCCGACCGGCGCACGGCCTGCCGCACCAGCGCGAGCCCGACCCCGCGCCCCTTGCCGGGCTTGCCGGAGACGCCGAAGTCGAAGATGCGGCCGAGGAACTCCGGGTCGGGTCCGTCGCCGCTGTCGCTCACCTCGATGAGCATCTCCCCGTCGAGCTCCTCGACGAGCACCCGCACCGCTGGCGCCGGCGTCGTGCGTGCAGCGTCGAGTGCGTTGTCGATGAGGTTGCCGACGATGGTGATGAGGTCGCGAGCTGTTGCGCTCGCGGGAACCCGCTCGGGCAGGTGCAGCTCGAAGCGCACATCCATCTCGTCCGCCTGCGCGGACTTGCCGAGGAGCAGGGCCACGAGCACCGGGTCCTCGATGGCCCGCACGAGCCGGTCGGCGAGCTCCTGGCTGACGTCGAGCGTCGAGCTCGCGAGCCGCATCGCCTCCTCTGGGCGCCCGAGTTCGATGAGGGCGATGATGGTGTGCAGGCGGTTCGCGAACTCGTGGGCCTGCGAGCGCAGCGCCGCCGCAAGGGTCTGCGAGGTCTCGAGCTCGCCGCTGAGCTCCTCGATGCGGGAGTGGTCGCGCAGCGTGACGACCGTGCCAGCGGAGCGCGGTGCATCCTGACCTGGCCCGCGGGTCACGACGGCTTCGCTGTTCACGACGAGCACGTGCCGTTCGGTGACGACGATCTCGTCGACGACCGCATCGCCGCGGAGCATGACCTCTCGCAGGATATCGGGAGCGGCCAGGTCCTTGACCGGAACCGGGGCGGCCCTCGGGTCGAACGGCGGCAGGCCGAGGTACTCGCCGGCGATCACGTTGGCGAGCACGATCCTGCCCTTCGGGTCGACGAGCACGAGCCCCTCGTCGATCGATCGGAGCACACCCTCGTAGTAGGCGAACATGCGGGCCAGGTCCTCGGGGCCCCGGTTGTCGGTCACGCGCCGCAGGTAGCGGCTGAGCGCCCAGGCTCCGGCGCCGCCGATGAGGAGCGCGCCGAGGGCCGACCAGAGGATCAGCGCGATGCGCGACCCCGTCGCGACGTGCGCGTTCGACACGGTGACGCCGGCCGACACGAGGGCGACCACCTCGCCGTCGTCCCAGATCGGGGCGACGGCTCGCACCGAGGGGCCCAGCGTGCCCGTGTAGGTCTCCGTGAAGGTCGAGCCGCCGAGCGCGGTGTCGATGTTGCCCTGGAACAGGCGCCCGATCTCCTCGGGGTTTCGGTGCGTGATGCGCACGCGGTCCGTGTCCATGATCGTGATGAAGTCGACGTCCGTGGAATCGGAGATGACGATCGCGTACGGCTGCAGCGTGCTGCTCGGGTCTGCGGTCTCCAGCTGCTCGACGACGAACGGGTCGTGGGCGATCGTCTCGGCGACCGCCAGGCTGCGCAGCGCCGCGTCATCCTCCGCCTCGCGCCGCGCATCCGCCCACACGATGACGACGCCGAGCCCGGTGAGCGCGAGGATCGCGACGAACTGCAGCACGAAGAGGCGCGTCGCGACGCTCCAGCTTGCGAATCGCACGGTTCCTCCTCGGCGTCGATGGGCGGGCCGCGTCGGATCTCGCCGCTGCGGGCGCGGTGAGAACAGTATGAACGCAAGTCGCGGCGGCGCTGTCGGTGAGCGGATGCTCGACCCATCGCTCTCGACGCAGCTCGCGTCGGATCTCAACGGAGAGAAGAAGGCAATGGCGCTCACATCTCAAGACCCCAAGGCCCCGCGCAAGCGCGGGATCGACAAGACTCACTGGCTCTACATCGCCGTCATCATCGCGGTGCTCGCCGGCATCACCGTCGGCCTGGTCCTCCCGGAGTTCGGGAAGGCCCTCAAGCCCGTAGGCGAGGCGTTCGTGG
The DNA here is from genome assembly GCF_008831075.1 of Pseudoclavibacter terrae. Lineage (GTDB taxonomy): Bacteria > Actinomycetota > Actinomycetes > Actinomycetales > Microbacteriaceae > Pseudoclavibacter > Pseudoclavibacter terrae. The sequence goes on from NZ_WBJX01000005.1 coordinate 37,338, forward strand.
CGCTCATCAAGATGATGATCGCCCCCATCATCTTCTGCACGATCGTGCTCGGCGTCGGCTCCATCGCGAAGGCCGCGACGGTCGGCAAGGTCGGCGGGCTCGCGCTCCTCTACTTCATCACGATGTCGACCTTCGCCCTCGCCATCGGCATGGTCGTCGGCAACTTCATCCACCCGGGTGAGGGGCTCAACATCGCGAGCGCCTCCTACGAGGCGGATGCGTCGAAGAGCGAGGGCACGGCCGACTTCCTACTCGGCATCATCCCGACGTCGCTGTTCTCGTCGCTCACCGACGGCAGCATTCTGCAGGTGCTCTTCGTGGCCCTGCTGCTCGGCTTCGGCCTGCAGAAGATGGGCACGAAGGCGGCGCCCATCATCGACGCGATCGCGCAGATCCAGGCGCTCGTCTTCCGCGTGCTCGGCATGATCATGTGGGTCGCCCCGGTCGGCGCGTTCGGCGCGATCGCCGCGGTTGTCGGAGCCACGGGCATCGACGCGGTCATCGCGCTCGGCACGCTCATGGTCGCCTTCTACATCACGTGCGCGCTCTTCATCGTCGTGGTGCTCGGCACGCTGCTGTGGCTCGTCGCACGCGTGAACATCTTCAAGCTCATGAAGTTCCTCGGCCGTGAGTACCTGCTCATCGTGTCGACCTCGTCGAGCGAGGTCGCACTGCCCCGCCTCATCGCGAAGATGGAGCACGTCGGCGTCTCGAAGTCTGTGGCCGGCATCACGATCCCGACCGGCTACTCGTTCAACCTCGACGGCACCGCCATCTACCTGACGATGGCGTCGCTCTTCATCGCCAGCGCGATGGGCACGCCGCTGTCCATCGGCGAGCAGGTGTCGCTGCTGATCTTCATGATGATCGCCTCGAAGGGCGCCGCCGGTGTCACCGGTGCCGGCCTGGCGACGCTCGCCGGAGGCCTGCAGGCCCACCGCCCCGACCTGGTCGACGGCGTCGGCGTGATCGTCGGCATCGACCGCTTCATGTCCGAGGCTCGTGCGCTCACGAACTTCACGGGCAACGCGGTCGCGACGGTGCTCGTCGGAACGTGGACGAAGGAGATCGACAAGCAGCGCGTCGACCTCGTCCTCAGCGGGGGCGCCCCGTTCGATGAGGCGACCATGAACGAGGACGTGCACGGCTCGACCGACCACTCGCGGGACGCCAAGAGCCAGCAGATCATCGACGAGGAGCGCGTCACCGCGTAGCCTCAGCCGCTCAGCCGCTCAGCCGCTCAGACCTGTGGGGTGTGCATCCGTTTCGCGAGAACCGGATGCACACCCCACAGGTCTGTCGGTGGTTTCCGGCGGGCGGGGAGGAGCCAGGCGGGCGAGGTCAGGCGCGGAGTGCGCTGCCGGGCGCGCTACAGCCAGTCGCGTCTCTTGAAGACGAGGTAGAGCACGACCGACGAGCCGATGACGAGGGACACCGAGGCGATGAGGCCCTCGACCTCGTTGTGGCCGGGGAAGTCGACGTTCATGCCGAAGAATCCGGTGATGGCCGTGGGCACGGCGATGATCGCGGCCCAGCCCGTGACCTTCTTCATGATCTCGTTCATCTTGTTGCCCTGCAGGGCGATGCTCGTCTCGATGGCCGTGGAGATGTGCTCCGCGAGCGTCTCGGACCAGTCCGCGGCGAGCGCCGCGTGGTCGCCGACATCGGCGAAGTACGGGTGCAGCTCTGGCGCCACCTTCTCCTCTCCCTGGTGGATGAGGAGCGTGATCACCTCTTTGAGCGGGAGCGTCGCGTGGCGGAGCTTCGAGACGCTCCGCCGCAGGGTGAACGCGCGTCGCTGCACCTCGCTGGTGTCCGGCCGCTCGCTGAAGAGCCCGTCGCTGAGGGCCTCGATGACCTCGTCGAGCCGCTCGACGGAGTCGGTGTGGCTGTCGACGACGACGTCGAGGAGCGCCCAGACGAGCCACGGGACCCGGTACGCGGAGAGCTCCTCGTTCTCGTCGAGGCGCTTCGCGACGGATTCGATGGGGAAGCCGGCCTCGTGCACCGTGATGAGGATGCCCGGCAGGATGAAGGCGGTCAGCCGCGAGATCGTGACGTCGCCCTGCTCGTCGCAGTGGGAGCTCGACAGCGTGAGCAGCAGGTGGGAGTCGAAACGCGCGAGACGGGGCCGCTCGAGGTGGGATCTCGCGTCTTCGACGGCGAGCTGGTGCAGCTCGAGGAGCGAGGCCAGCTCGTCCAGGGCGTCTTCTTCGTCGAGCGTGAGGTCGACCCAGACCGTGCAGTCCTCGGATGCGCGGTGCTCGACGAGGTTCGTCAGCGAGTGCTCGCCGCCGACCCGGTGTCCGTCGCGGTAGAGCCTCGTGGTCTGCATGCGGCTTATCGTACGACCGCTCTGGCGGTCGGTCGCCCGTAGCTGAGTCTCCGGATCGCCCACTCAGCGGGACCCGGCTTGCCCATCCGCTCCAGGAGGACGGCGCCGAGGAGCGTGGCGAGCCAGGTGCCGGTGCCGATGAGGAACGCGCCGCCGGTGCCAACGGTGGCGCCGAGCCCGATCGACCAGGCCGGCATGATCGCGAGGAAGATGACGGACTGTGCGAGGTACCCGGACATGGAGCGCCGTCCGAGGGCGGTGAGGGCTCCGAGCACCGGGCCAGGACGGGCCCCTGAGCGCTGCGTGCCGGCGACGATGAGTGCGAAGAGCGCGGCGTAGCCGGCGCCGGCCAGGATGCCGGTGGCTGCGTGCAGCGAGCCTGCGAGGAACCAGACGGGGCCCGGCTCGAACCCGAGCGCCAGGCCGAGGGCGAACGGGAGGCCCCCGAGGATGGCGGCCGCGACGCCGCCGATCGCGATGCTGCGGACCGCGCGAGCGTGCTGCCACGGGCGCTCGAGCAGCTGGCTGCGGGCCATGAGCAGGCCGAGCATCATGGGCGGAAGGACGCCGAGGACGCTGAACGGTGCGAACGCCAGGATCGGGAGGAACTCGCCGGCTCGCGCGAGCTGAGCGTCGAGCAGGGTCGCGCTCACGGCGGAGGGCATCATCGGGTCGGCCGAGCCACCCACCGCGGCGAGCCCGGACGCCGCCGCGCCGTCCCCGCTCCCGAAGGCCACGGCGAGCGGTGCCGTGATGCCGAAGACCAGCCAGAGAACCCAGTTCGGCGATCGCATCATGAGGATGAGCACGAATCCGGCGAGCGCGTAGGTGTGCATGATGTCGCCCATGAAGAGGAGCAGCCCGTGCAGCGCCCCGAAGACGAAGAGCCACAGGTTGCGTCGCACGAGCAGCCGCCTGACGACCGGCCATGCCGTGCCGAGCGCCTCCTCGCGCGTCACGAGCTGGTGCAAGCCGTAGGCGAACAGCAGCGAGAACAGCGGGAAACTCCGGTTGTCGATGAACAGCGCGCCGAGGACATCCGCGACCCGGTCGCCGAGTCCAGCGTCCACCGGACGGAACAGGATGCCCTGCTCCCGGCCGTACAGGTACACGGTGAGGTTCGCGATCGCGATGAACAGCAGAGCGAACCCGCGGGCCGCATCGGGTGCCAGCGCACGCGCTCCCGTCGCCGTCGGCCGGGGTCCACGAGGAGAATCATGCATGCACTCACGCTATCGAGCGGGGCATTCGGCACACACGCAGACAACTGCCAGGTAAAATCTACTTGTCCACACCGCTGCATGAGCTCCAGGAGGCCGAATGATCGCGTTCCTGGCTATCTTCCTCGGCGCGAGCATCCTCATCCCAGTGCTCCACAGGTGGCTACGGAACGTGACGTTCCTCGCCGCCGCCGCCATCCCCGCCGCCGCCTTCGTCTGGACTGCGCTGCTCGGCCCGCGCATCCTGAGCGGCGAGGTGCTCGTCGAGAGCGTCCCCTGGATCCCGCAGATCGACGTCGCCATCGCCATGCGCATGGACGTGCTGGCGTGGATCATGACGCTCATCGTCACCGGCATCGGCGCGCTCGTGCTCGTCTACTGCGGCCGCTACTTCAAGCCAGACGAGCCCGACCTCGGGCGCTTCGCCGCGGTGCTGCTGGCGTTCGCGGGCGTCATGTTCGGCCTGGTCCTCGCCGACGACATCTACCTCCTCTTCATCTTCTGGGAGGCGACGAGCGTGCTCTCGTTCCTCCTCATCGGCCACTACTCGTCGAAGCGCGCGAGCCGCGGTGCCGCCATGCAGGCGCTGCTCGTCACGACGCTCGGCGGCCTGGCCATGCTCGTCGGCCTCGTCATGCTGCACGCCTCGACCGGCACGACGCTGCTCTCCGAGATCATCGCCAACCCGCCCGAGTTCGACGGGTTCACGATCACCGCCGTGATGCTCGTGCTCTCGGGCGCCGTCACGAAGTCGGCACTCGCCCCGTTCCACTTCTGGCTGCCCGCGGCGATGGCCGCTCCCACACCGGTGAGCGCGTACCTGCACGCCGCGGCCATGGTGAAGGCCGGCATCTACCTCATCGCCCGCCTCGCGCCCGGCTTCGCCGAGATGCCAGGGTGGCGAGAGGTGCTCGTCACGATCGGCATCGCGACGATGCTCATCGGCGGGTGGCGCTCGCTGCGCCAGCACGACCTGAAGCTGATCCTCGCCTACGGCACCGTCAGCCAGCTCGGCTTCATGACGATCGTCGTCGCCTTCGGCACGCGGGATGCGGCGCTCGCGGGCCTGGCCATGGTCATCGCGCACGCCTGCTTCAAGGCCGCGCTCTTCCTCATCGTCGGCATGATCGACCACCGCACGGGAACCCGAGACATCCGCAAGCTGTCCGGGCTCGCGAAGGCGGCGCCCGTCCTGTTCTGGATGACGGCGCTGGCGATCGCGGCCATGGCCGGCGTGCCCCCGATGTTCACGTTCGTCGCCAAGGAGGCGATCCTCACGGCGCTCCTCGAAGCGGGCGAAGCCGGGAGCGTGTGGGGGTGGATCGCGCTCATCGGCGTCATCATCGGCACCGTGTTCACGGTCGCCTACTCGGCCCGGTTCCTCCACGGGGCCTTCGCGTCGAAGCCGGACGTCGAGCGAGTGCGCTACGTACCCGAGCACCTCGACTTCATGTTCTCCCCGCTCATCCTCGTCGCCGCCTCGCTCGGCCTGGGCTTCGCGTCCGGTCTCGTCGACCCGGTGCTCGCGATGTACGCGGACACCCTGCCAGAGCTTCCCGGCGTCAAGCCGTACCACCTGGCGCTCTGGCACGGATTCGAGCCGGCGCTCTTCATCACGATCGGCACGTTCATCGTCGGTGGCCTGCTGTTCGTCTGGCGCGCCGGGGTGGCCCGCGCACAGGCGAAGGTGCCTCCGCTCATCGAGTCGTCCCGCGGCTACTGGACCACGATGCGAGTCGTGGACGTCATCGCGGCGCGCACGACGGCGACGACCCAGCGCGGCTCCCTGCCCTTCTACCTCGCATCGATCTTCATCATGTTCGTCGTGGCGTCCGTCTTCACGCTCGTGACCATGGACACCCCCGTCCCGGCCTTCGAGACCGAGATCCGCTGGCAGGAGATCGCGATCATCCTGATCATGATCCTCGCGGCCTTCTTCGTGACCACCTCGGAGAAGCGCTTCCAGGGCGTGATCCTCGTCGGCGTCACGGGCTACGGCATGGCCGCCCTCTTCGCGCTCTCCGGGGCTCCCGACCTCGCCATGACGCAGGCGCTCATCGAGACCATCACGCTCGTCGTGTTCGTGCTCGTGCTGCGCAGGCTTCCCGCCCGCCACGGCAAGGCCCTCAAGAACCCTGCGTCGTGGCTGCGCTGGCTCATCGGCGGTGCCGTCGGCATCGTCATGGCCGTCGTCGCGTGGATCTCGCTCGCGTCGCGCCAGGCTCCGACGGACTCCCTGCAGTTCCCCGAGTTCGCGTTCAAGGGCGGGCACGGCTCCAATATCGTGAACGTCACGCTCGTCGACATCCGCGGCTGGGACACCATGGGCGAGCTCTCCGTGCTGATCGCAGCCGCGACCGGCGTCGCGAGCCTCGTCTACCTCAACAACCGCGGACGCTCCCGAGTCGACGCGGCCAGAGGCCCCCGCTTCCTGCGCGCATCCCGACCCGTCACCGAACCCATCGACCTCGCCGCCGTGAGCGCGGCCGGGCAGAAGCTCGGCCGGGCCGACAAGCTGCAGGGGGAGCGCCGCAAGGTCTGGCTGATCGCAGGCAAGTCGCTCGCCCCGAGCAACCGCTCGATCATCCTCGAGGTCGTCGTCCGGCTCGTGTTCCACGCGCTGCTCATCGCGTCGCTGTTCCTGCTCTTCACCGGCCACAACACCCCCGGCGGTGGGTTCGCCGGCGGTGCCGTCGCGAGCCTCGCGCTCGTCGCGCGCTACCTGGCCGGCGGCAGGGCCGAGCTCGACGAGGCGGTGAAGGTGGATGCGGGTCGACTGCTCGGCATCGGCTTCCTGCTCGCGACGCTCACGGCGCTCGTGCCGATCTTCTTCGGCCAGGCGCCGTTCACCTCCTCCTGGATCGATCAGGAGATCCCTGGCGTCGGCCAGTTCGTCTTCGTGACCTCCACCGTGTTCGACATCGGCGTGTACCTCATCGTCATCGCGCTGGTCATCGACATCCTGCGCTCACTCGGTTCGGAGATCGACCTGCAGATCGAACAGGACGCGTCCCCCGACTCCGACTCGGCAGCCGAGCACGACGGCCTGCAGGATGCGGCTTCGGCCGGCGGCGAGACGGGATACAACACCGGGGCGCTCGCCCGAGTCAACGAAGAGGTCGAAGCAGATCAGACCGACATCGAACCCGTCGAATCCGAGGAGGTGACCCGCGCGTGACTCTGTCCCTCGTGCTGCTCGTCGGCATGGCCGTGCTCTACGCGTGCGGCGTCTACCTGCTCCTCGAGCGCAGCCTCACGCGCATGCTCCTCGGCATCCTGCTCGTCGGCAACGCCACGAACATCCTCATCTTCTTCATGTCGGGCAGCTTCGGGTTCGCCCCCATCTACGACGCAGACATCGCGCCGGAGGACTACTCCGACCCGCTCCCGCAGGCGTTCATCCTCACCGCCATCGTCATCACCTTCGGCGTGACCGCGTTCATGCTCGCCCTCATCTACCGCTCCTGGCGACTCGCGCAGGCGGACACCGTGAGCGACGACGAAGAAGACATCGCGATGCGCACCGCCGACCTCTCGCAGGACGACGAGGAGTTCGACGAGGACGAGTCGGGCGACACCGAGTTCGGCCAGTACGCGGAGACCGCCGTCTCGACGGCGCGCATCGCCATGGCCGAAGGGGCGACCGCGGACCCGGGCAAGGAGTCGTTCGCGGAGGTCTCGCGAAAGGCGACGGAGCCCATGAACCGGCACGAGGAGCTCGAGGAGTTCCGGGCAGGGGAGCAGGACTCGGACGGCGAGCTGGACGCGCGGCCCGCCGAAGTCGGGCTCGACTCCGGGGCCGACGACCACGAAGACCGCAACGACGACACCGCAGGAGAGGGGGAACGCTCATGACCTGGCTCGTTCCCCTCATCGTGCTCGTGCCCCTCATCGGCGCGGCCCTGGCGCTGACCGCCGCCCGAGCGGCGCGCCTCCAGATCTTCATCGCCCAGGCGACGCTCGTGCTGGCGCTCGGCGTCAGCATCGGATTGCTCGTCGCGGTCACCACGTCGGGCGAGGCGCTGGTCGTCCAAGGTGGCGGCTGGCTCGCGCCGTTCGGCATCTCGCTCGTCGTCGACCAGCTGTCGGCGATGCTGGTCGTCGTCACGAGCATCGTGCTGCTCGCGGTGATGGCCTTCTCGATCGGCCAGGGCGCGGCGGATGGCGACGACGAGACGCCGGTCTCGATCTTCTACCCGACCTACCTCGTGCTCTCCGCGGGCGTCTACAACGCCTTCATCGCCGGTGACCTCTTCAACATGTACGTGGGCTTCGAGATCCTGCTCGTGTCGAGCTTCGTGCTCATCACGCTCGGCGGGACCACGGAGCGGATCAAGGCCGGTGTCACGTACATCGTCGTGAGCCTGGTCTCCTCCTTCATCTTCCTCGGGTCGATCGCGCTCATCTACGGTGCGGTCGGCACGGTGAACTTCGCGGAGATCGCGGTTCGGATGGCCGAGCTTCCGCAGGATGTGCAGCTCATGCTGCACATGCCGCTCCTCATCGCCTTCGCGATCAAGGCCGCGCTGTTCCCCTTGTCCTTCTGGCTGCCGGACTCGTACCCGTCAGCACCAGCGCCGGTCACGGCGGTGTTCGCGGGCCTGCTGACGAAGGTCGGCGTGTACGCGATCCTGCGGACGGAGACGCTGCTGTTCTGGGACAACGACATCTCCGTGCTGCTCATGGTCATCGCCCTGCTCACGATGATCGTCGGCATCCTCGGCGCGGTGGCCCAGGCCGGCATCCGACGAATGCTGTCGTTCACCCTCGTCAGCCACATCGGCTACATGATCTTCGGCGTCGCTCTCGGCACCGAGCTCGGGTACGCCGCAACGGTGTTCTACATCGTCCACCACATCATCGTGCAGACCGCCCTGTTCCTCGTGACGGGGCTCATCGAGCGCATCGCGGGCTCCTCGTCGCTGACCCACCTGGGCGGGATGCTCAAGCGCGCGCCGTTCGTGGCCGTGCTGTTCTTCATCCCGATGCTCAACCTCGGCGGCATCCCGCCGTTCTCGGGCTTCATCGGGAAGCTCGGCCTCTTCACGGCGGGCGCCGCCCAGGGCAGCGTGCTCAGCTACGTCCTCATCGGCGCCGGCGCCGTAACGAGCCTCCTCACCCTGTACGCGCTGATCCGCGTCTGGAACCTCGGCTTCTGGCGCACGCAGGAGCAGGTCGTCGACTTCTCCTCGCCGATGACGGAGCGCATCTCCGACACTCCCGAGTCGGCGGTCGTCACCGAGACGAAGTCGTCGTCGCGGCTCATGACCATCGCGACGACCACCATGGTCGCCGTGAGCGTCGCCATCACGATCTTCGCAGGGCCCATCTACGAGTGGTCCGAGACGGCCGCGTTCGATCTGTTCCCGGCCGAGTACATCAGCTCGGTCTCCAACGGGGAGGTGCTCAAGCCATGAAGGTGAACGACCGCAGCGCCCGCAAGCCCAGGCGCCACGCCATCCTCGTCCAGCTGCCGCTGCTGCTCGCGCTCGTCGCGTTCTGGCTCGTGCTGTGGGGCCACGTCGACGTCATCAGCGTCGTCACCGGGATCATCTTCTCGGTCATCATCGTCGAGGTCTTCTACCTGCCCGCCGTCGACCTCTCCGGGCGCATCAACCTGTGGTGGACGCTCGTCTTCTTCGTGAAGTTCATGTACCGCCTCGTCAGCGCGTCGTTCATCGTCGCGTGGCTGGCGTTCCGGCCAGCGAAGCCGCCGCTCGGCTCCGTCGTCTCGGTGCAGCTGCGCACGCGCAGCGACTTCATCCTCACGCTGACGGCCGAGGTCAACATGCTCATCCCAGGCTCCATGGTCGTCGAAGTCGACCGGATGCACTCCGTGCTCTACCTGCACGTGCTGGACGCCTCGACCGACGAGTCCGTCGAATCGGTCAAGGCTCTGGCGCTCGACGTGGAGGAGGGGCTCGCGCTCGCGCTCGGAACCCGCGACGACCTCTGGCGGGTCAACCGCGACCGCGTGCGTCGTGGGCTCGGTTCCATCGGCCAGTCGCCGGCGCAGAAGAAGCACGAGGCGATCCGCGACAAGCAGTTCGCGCATGACACGCCCGTCGTCGTCAAGGGCTCATCCGCGGGCGCATCAACAGCGAAGGAGGGCCGCGCGTGATGGTCATCGACGTCCTCGTCTGGATCTTCGGGACGATGTTCGCGGTCGCGGCGCTCCTCGCGGTGATCCGCATCATCCGCGGTCCGTCCATCGTCGACCGCATGGTCGCGTCCGATGCGCTCCTCACGATCCTCATCTGCGTGCTCGTGGCCGACATGATCATCCGCGGACACACCGACACGATCCCGCTCGTGCTGGCGCTCGCGATGACGGCGTTCATCGCCTCGGTCGCCGTGGCCAGGCACGTCACCCGACAGGAGGCGAACGCCAGTGAGCGCTTCTGACCTGCTGTTCGCGTCCGGCGGCCTCCTCGTGGAGAACGGCCCGCTGGATGCGCTCGACGTCGTCTCCCTCGTGTGCCTCGGGCTGGGAGCCATCCTGTCCCTCGCCGCCGGCGTCGGCCTCATGCGCTTCTCCGACGTGCTCATGCGGATGCACGCGCAGACGAAGCCGCAGATCGCGGGCCTCATGTTCCTGCTCATCGGCCTGGCCGTGCAGCAGACGCACCTGCCCACGATCCTGTTCCTCATCCCGATCATGTTCTTCCAGATGCTCACGACCCCGGCCGGCGCGACGATGCTCGCTCGAGCCGGCTACCGCAGTCGGCAGTTCGACAACGTGTCGCTGTATGTCGACGAGCTCTCAGCGGCAGTCGAGCGCGCCCAGCGCCGAACCGACGACGAGCTGACGCGCGCGCAGGCCGTGCGGACCGGGGAACCGGAGAAGGAACCGGCGCCCGAGCACGAGGGTCTCGGGCACGGCGAGAAGTAGGCGCTCCCCTCGGCGCGGGGCGACCTTCTCTGCGGCGTAGAATGGCGGGCATGCCTGAGCCAGAAGTCGACATCAAGCCACGCAGTCGGGTCGTCACCGACGGCATCGAAGCCACCACCTCGCGGGGCATGCTCCGCGCGGTCGGCATGGGCGACGAAGACTGGGACAAGCCGCAGATCGGCATCGCGTCCTCGTGGAACGAGATCACGCCGTGCAACCTCTCCCTGGACCGTCTCGCCCAGGGCGCCAAGGAAGGCGTCCACTCGGGTGGCGGCTACCCGCTGCAGTTCGGCACCGTCTCGGTCTCCGACGGCATCTCCATGGGCCACGAGGGCATGCACTTCTCCCTCGTCTCGCGTGAGGTCATCGCCGACTCCGTCGAGACGGTGGTCATGGCGGAGCGCCTCGACGGCACCGTGCTGCTCGCGGGATGCGACAAGTCGATTCCTGGCATGCTCATGGCCTCCGCCCGTCTGAACCTTTCGAGCGTCTTCCTCTACGCGGGGTCCATCGCACCCGGTTGGGTCAAGCTCTCGGACGGCACCGAGAAGGACATCACGATCATCGACTCCTTCGAGGCAGTCGGCGCGTGCAAGGCCGGCAAGATGTCCGAGGCCGACCTGAAGCGCATCGAGTGCGCGTTCGCCCCGGGCGAGGGTGCCTGCGGTGGCATGTACACGGCGAACACGATGGCGTCCGTCGCCGAGGCGCTTGGCCTCAGCCTGCCTGGGTCGGCCGCTCCGGCTGCGGCAGACCGGCGCCGCGACGCGTTCGCGCACCGCTCGGGCGAGGCCGTCGTCAACCTGCTGCGCCAGGGCATCACGACTGGCGACATCCTCACGAAGGAGGCCTTCGAGAACGCGATCGCGCTCGCGATGGCGCTTGGCGGCTCGACCAACGTCGTGCTCCACCTCCTCGCGATCGCCCGCGAGGCGCAGGTCGACGTCACCCTGCACGACTTCAACCGCATCGGCGACAAGGTTCCGCACATCGCCGACATGAAGCCGTTCGGCAAGTACGTCATGAACGACGTCGACCGCCACGGCGGCATCCCCGTCGTCATGAAGGCGCTCCTCGACGAGGGCCTCATGCACGGCGACGCGCTCACCGTCACGGGCAAGACGCTCGCCGAGAACCTCCGCGACCTCAACCCGGAACCGGTCGACGGCGACGTCGTGCACACGATCGACAACCCCATCCACGCGACGGGCGGCATCACGGTCCTGCACGGCTCGCTGGCACCCGAGGGTGCCGTCGTGAAGACGGCCGGCTTCGACGCCGACGTCTTCGAGGGGCCGGCCCGCGTGTTCGAGCGCGAGCGTGGCGCGATGGATGCCCTCACCAACGGGGAGATCGAAGCGGGCGACGTCATCGTCATCCGCTACGAAGGCCCCAAGGGCGGACCCGGCATGCGCGAGATGCTCGCCATCACGGCGGCCATCAAGGGCGCGGGGCTCGGCAAGGATGTACTACTCTTGACGGACGGACGATTCTCAGGCGGCACAACCGGCCTGTGCATCGGCCACATTGCACCGGAAGCGGTCGACCAAGGTCCTATCGCTTTCGTCCGCAGTGGAGATCTGATTCGGGTCGACATCGCGGCTCGCTCGATCGACCTACTCGTCGACGACGCTGAGCTCGCCTCCCGCCGAGAAGGCTGGGAACCGCTCCCTCCGAAGTTCACGCGCGGCGTGCTTGCGAAATACTCGAAGCTCGTCCGCAGCGCGTCCGAGGGCGCGACCACGGGCTAGCCCCCAGAGTCTCGACTCTGATCCAGGGCTGCGCCTCATCGACTGCGCTCGAGTCATCGAGCACGAAGAAGAACGGATCTCATGACGCAGGAAACTGCCGCCCGCATCGCCGCGGCGTCATCACCCTCCGCTGGGCACGAGCCCGAGATGCTGACCGGAGCCCAGGCTGTCGTCCGCACGCTCGAGAACCTCGGGGTCACGGACGTCTTCGGACTGCCGGGTGGCGCCATCATCGAGGTGTACGACCCGCTGCTCGACAGCACGAAGCTGCGCCACATCCTCGTCCGCCACGAGCAGGGCGCGGGCCACGCCGCCGAGGGCTACGCCTCGGCGAGCGGCAAGACCGGCGTGTGCATCGCGACGAGCGGGCCCGGCGCCACGAACCTCGTGACCGCCATCGCCGACGCCTACATGGACTCGGTGCCGCTGCTCGCCATCACCGGCCAGGTGTTCTCGCACCTCATGGGCACGGACGCCTTCCAGGAGGCCGACATCATCGGCATCACCATGCCGGTGACGAAGCACAGCATCCTCGTGCGCACGCCGGAGGAGATCCCGGCGGCCATCGCCGCCGCTTACCACATCGCCTCGACCGGTCGTCCGGGGCCCGTGCTCGTCGATATCACGAAGGACGCGCAGCAGAAGAAGGCGCCGTACGTCTGGCCCGTGAAGCTCGACCTGCCCGGCTACCGCCCGGTGCTCAAGGCCCACGGCAAGCAGATCCTCGCCGCGGCGCAGCTCATCGCGCAGGCCAAGAAGCCCGTCTTCTACCTGGGTGGAGGCATCGTCCGCTCCGGCGCGTCCGCGGAGGTGCAGCGACTCGTCGAGAAGACCGGGGCGCCCGCCGTCACGACCCTCATGGCCCGCGGCGCGTTCCCCGACTCGCACCCGCAGATGCTCGGCATGCCCGGCATGCATGGCACGGTGCCCGCAGTGCTCTCGCTGCAGGAAGCCGACCTGCTCATCACCATCGGCGCCCGCTTCGACGACCGCGTGACCGGCAAGGCGGCGCTCTTCGCGCCGAACGCGAAGGTCATCCACGTCGACATCGACCCCGCCGAGATCTCCAAGATCCGCACCGCAGACGTGCCGATCGTCGGCGACGCCCGCGAGGTCGCCATCGACCTCCTCGCCGCCGTCACCGACCACGCGCCCGCCGACACGGAACGCCTGGCCGAATGGTGGACCTACCTCGACGGCCTCAAGGCCGAGTTCCCGCTCGGGTACACCGACCCGAGCGACGGACTCCTCTCGCCGCAGCGCATCATCCAGCGCATCAGCGAGCTCACGGGGCCGGAAGCCATCTACGCGGCAGGCGTCGGGCAGCACCAGATGTGGGCAGCGCAGTTCGTCAAGTACGAACGCCCCAACGCGTGGCTCAACTCCGGCGGCGCCGGCACCATGGGGTACGCCATCCCGGCAGCGATGGGTGCCAAGGTCGCCGAGCCGCACCGCACGGTGTGGGCCATCGACGGCGACGGATGCTTCCAGATGACGAACCAGGAACTCGCGACCTGCGCCATCAACGACATCCCCATCAAGGTCGCCATCATCAACAACTCGTCGCTCGGCATGGTGCGGCAGTGGCAGACCCTCTTCTACGACGGCCGCCACTCGAACACCGACCTGAACACGGGGCACGAGACGGTCCGCATCCCCGACTTCGTGAAGCTCGCCGACGCCTACGGGGCGCTCGGCATCCGCGTCACGAAGGAAGAGGAGATCGACGCCGCCATCAAGCTCGCACTCGAGACCAACGACCGCAGCGTCGTCATCGACTTCGTCGTGAGCGCGGACGCCATGGTGTGGCCGATGGTGCCGCAGGGCGTCTCGAACAGCTTCGTCCAGTACGCCAAAGAACACAGCCCGACCTTCGAGGGGGAGTAGACCATGTCGAAGCACGTCCTTTCCCTCCTCGTGGAGGACAAGCCAGGCCTGCTGACACGCGTCGCCGGGCTGTTCGCCCGCCGAGGCTTCAACATCGAATCGCTTGCCGTCGGCGCGAGCGAGGTCGACGGGCTCTCCCGCATCACGGTCGTCGTCGATGTCGAGGAGTTCCCGCTCGAGCAGGTGACGAAGCAGCTCAACAAGCTCATCAACGTCATCAAGATCGTCGAGCTCGAATACGACGCGTCCGTCCAGCGCGAGCACCTGCTCGTCAAGGTCAAGGTCGACTCCGCGACCCGCTCGCAGGTCATCGAAGCCGTCAACCTCTTCCGGGCCCGCGTCGTCGACGTGGCAACGGACGCACTGGTCATCGAGACCACGGGCGACACCGGGAAGGTGCAGGCCTTCCTGCGCGTCCTCGAGCCGTACGGGATCCGCGAGATCGTCCAGTCCGGCCTCGTCGCCGTGGGGCGCGGATCCAAGTCCATGACCGAGCGGGTCTCGCGCTGAGCCACCGGCCAGCGCGCACCCGACCTGTGCCGACCGGCACTGAAGAACCCACAAGCCAAACGCCAACAATCAAGGAGCACACACGTGGCTGAAATCCTCTACGACACCGACGCCGACCTGAGCATCATCCAGGGCAAGAAGGTAGCCATCGTCGGCTACGGCTCGCAGGGCCACGCCCACGCGCAGAACCTCCGCGACTCCGGTGTCGAGGTCAAGATCGGCCTCAAGGACGGCTCGAAGTCCGCACCCAAGGCGCAGGAAGACGGCTTCGAGGTCCTGAACGTCGCCGACGCGGCCGAGTGGGCCGACGTCATCATGATCCTCGCGCCGGACCAGCACCAGCGCTCGATCTACACGGACAGCGTCAAGGACAAGCTCACCGCAGGCAAGACCCTCGCCTTCGCGCACGGCTTCAACATCCGCTTCGGCTACATCGACGCTCCCGAAGGCGTCGACGTCATCCTCGTCGCCCCGAAGGCCCCCGGCCACACGGTGCGCCGCGAGTTCGTCGCAGGCCGCGGCATCCCGGACATCATCGCCGTCGAGAACGACGCATCAGGCACCGCCTGGGCCACCGCCCTCTCCTACGCTGCCGCCATCGGCGGCACGCGTGCCGGCGTCATCAAGACGACCTTCACGGAAGAGACCGAGACCGACCTCTTCGGCGAGCAGGCTGTGCTCTGCGGTGGCACGTCGCAGCTCATCCAGTACGGCTTCGAGACGCTCACCGAGGCTGGCTACCAGCCCGAGATCGCCTACTTCGAGGTGCTCCACGAGCTCAAGCTCATCGTCGACCTCATCTGGGAGGGCGGCATCGCCAAGCAGCGCTGGTCGGTCTCCGACACGGCCGAGTTCGGCGACTACGTCTCCGGCCCCCGCGTCATCGACCCGAGCGTCAAGGCCAACATGCAGGCCGTGCTCGCCGACATCCAGTCCGGCGCGTTCGCGAAGCGCTTCATCGACGACCAGGACAACGGCGGCGTCGAGTTCGCCGAGTTCCGCAAGAAGGGCGAGTCGCACCCCATCGAGAAGACCGGCCAGGAGCTGCGCAAGCTCTTCGCCTGGAAGCAGACCGACAGCGACTACGTCGACGGACAGGTCGCGCGCTAAGCGCCACTCCCGCCTGCAGTCCTGAACTGCGTTGGGCCGGCCCGAGCATCCGCTCGTGGCCGGCCCTTCTTCGTGCCTGAGTGGCCAGTGTTACGACGGCGCGGGGCCGAAAGCGCGCCTCGCGATAGGATCGCCTCGGCCTGCGCCCGCAGACTCCCTGTCTCCACTGGAGGATTCTTCACGTGTCAAAGCCCGTCGTTCTGCTTGCCGAGCAGCTTTCCCCCGCAACCGTGGATGCGCTCGGTCCCGACTTCGAAGTCCGCCAGGTCGACGGCACCGATCGTCCCGCGCTCCTCGAAGCCCTCGCCGAGGCCAACGCGATCCTCGTGCGCAGCGCGACCCAGGTGGACGCCGAAGCGATCGCCGCGGCCCCCAACCTGAAGATCATCGCCCGCGCCGGCGTCGGCCTCGACAACGTCGACACGCCCGCCGCCACGAAGGCCGGCGTCATGGTCGTCAACGCGCCCACCTCGAACATCACCTCGGCAGCCGAGCTCGCCGTCGGCCACATCATCTCGCTCGCCCGCCACATCCCGAACGCCAACGCGTCGATGAAGGCCGGTGACTGGAAGCGCTCGAAGTACACGGGCGTCGAGCTGTTCGAGAAGACCATCGGCATCGTCGGCCTCGGCCGCATCGGCACGCTCGTCGTCGACCGCCTCAAGGGCTTCGGCGTGAACCTCGTCGCCTACGACCCCTACGTGACGCCCGCCCGCGCCTCGCAGCTGGGCGTGCAGCTCCTCAGCCTCGAAGAGCTCATGGCGCAGTCCGACTTCATCACCATCCACATCCCGCGCACGCCCGAGACCACCGGTCTCATCGGCGAAGCCGAGTTCGCGCTCGCCAAGCCCGAGCTGCGCATCGTCAACTGCTCGCGCGGCGGCATCATCGACGAGAACGCGCTCCGCGACGCCCTCGAGTCCGGCAAGATCGCCGGCGCGGCCCTCGACGTGTTCGTCACCGAGCCGCCATCGAACCGCGACCTCCTCGACCAGCCCAACCTTCAGCTCACGCCGCACCTCGGCGCATCCACCGACGAGGCGCAGGAGAAGGCCGGCGTCTCCGTCGCCCGCTCCGTGCGCCTCGCCCTCGCCGGCGAGCTCGTGCCGGACGCGGTCAACGTCGCCGGCGGCATCATCGACGAGTACGTGCGCCCCGGCATCCCGCTCATGGAGAAGCTCGGCCAGTTCCTGCAGGGCCTCATCGGCGCCTCTCCCGTCGCCCTCGACATCGAGGTGCACGGCGAGCTCGCCCGCTACGAGGTGAAGGCGCTGCGCCTCGCCGCGCTCAAGGGCTTCTTCACGAACATCGTCACCGAGCAGGTCTCCTACGTGAACGCGCCGCTCCTCGCGGAGGAACGCGGCCTCGACGTGCGCATGAACGTCGACGAGGACAGCGACGAGTACCGCAACGTGCTCACGCTGCGCGCCACGCTCAGCGACGGCAAGACGGTCTCCGTCTCCGGCACGCTCACGGGCGTGAAGCAGATCGAGAAGCTCGTCGGCATCAACGGCTACAGCATCGAGGTGCCGCTCGCCGCGCACCACCTCGTCATGGTCTACAGCGACCGCCCCGGTGTCGTCGCCCTCTACGGAGCGGCGCTCGGCGAGGCAGGCGTCAACATCGCCGGCATGCAGATCGCCCGCGACGAAGAGGGCGGCCAGGCCCTCTCCGTGCTCACGATCGACGAGCCAGCGAGCGACGAGCTGCTCGCGCGCCTCCGCGACGCGATCGGCGCCTCCGAGCTGCACGAGATCGACATCGTCGAGAGCTAGACGCCCCGCGTCACCCACGCAAACGCCGTCTGCGTTTCCAACCCCGCGAGAGATCGCCGCGGTTGGGAACGCGGGCGGCGTTGTTCTTTGGGCCCGGGGATGGGGGTGCCCGTCGTCCCTTCTTCGGGGCTAAACACGTATTGTCCTGTGGGATCAGGCTGGCGTCCGAGGCTCGAACTTTCGAATGATGGTCCACGGACTCCCCGAGTGCCACGCTGGCCACATGAACCGGACAGCACGGCGCCCAATCCGGAGCCTCAACTCGACCGAGGGCAGCAGGTCATGACCGCGTTCCTCCGAGCGCTCCGCGCGGAAGCCATCAAGTTCATCTCACTGCGTTCGTCGCGGATCGCGAGTCTCGCAACCGTCGCGGTCGTGATCGGTGCCGCGTACGGCGTCACCGCGCTGACGCACCAGGCGATGCTCTCGGGGGATGTCAGTGCTGCTGGCGGGCTCGAACCTCAGTCGGCCTTTCTCATGGTGTTGCACTACGGACAGATCGGGTCGGTCTTCCTGGGGGCGAGTGTCTTCGCGCAGGAGCGCGACAACGGTGTCGTCGCCTCCTCGCTGCTCGCCGTCCCCGACCGGCGCAGCTTCTTCCTCGCGAAAGCGCTCTCCGCGCTCGCGTTCGGTTTCGTGGTCGCCCTTCCCGCCGTCCTGGGAAGCTATGCCGCCCGCTGCGCTGTCCTCGACGGTCGCACGGTCGGCAGTCTGACGAGCCTTCCCGGTGGCGACCTCCGCCTGCTCACGGGGTACATCGTCTACTGGTCGCTCATCAGCCTGCTCTCGTTCCTGATCTCGTCGGCGTTCCGCAGCGGCATCGTCGGGCTCTGCGCCATGCTGGCGCTCACGCTCGCCATCTCGCCGTATCTGCTCGAGTTCACCTCGGCCGCCAGGTTCCTGCCCGGCCAGGCGGGCG
Organism: Pseudoclavibacter terrae; assembly: GCF_008831075.1. GTDB lineage: Bacteria > Actinomycetota > Actinomycetes > Actinomycetales > Microbacteriaceae > Pseudoclavibacter > Pseudoclavibacter terrae. Next base: position 55,737 of record NZ_WBJX01000005.1, read on the forward strand.
CTCAACTGCTGCTCCAGGACGCTCCGCTTGCCGGGGACCTGGGTCCGAAGCTCGGGCTTCTCGTGCTGCTGAGCTGGATCGGCGTCTTCGCCGTCGCTGGATTTCTCTCGGTCCGCTCCTGGGCCGTCAACCACGCAGAAAAGGGGGTGGGTTCATGATCGAAGTCGAGAACCTGACGAAGATCTACGGGAAGCGGACTGCCATCGAGTCCGTGACCTTCGAAGCCAGAGCAGGCAGGGTGACGGGGCTGCTCGGGCCGAACGGAGCTGGGAAGTCGACGACGATGCGCATCCTGCTCGGCCTCGACCGAGCGACGTCCGGGCGCGCGTCGGTGCTCGGCTCCGAGTACCGAAGCCTGCGGCGTCCCCTGACCCGCGTCGGCGCGCAGTTCGACGGGTCGGGTGCCCATCGCGGACGCACGGCGAGAGCGCACCTCCGTTGGATGGCGGCGAGCAACGGGATCTCACCCGCGCGCATCCCGGAGACGCTGCAGCTCGTCGGGCTGTCGGACGTCGCTGACCGCCGCGTCGGGACCTTCTCTCTGGGCATGGGGCAGCGTCTGGGCATCGCGGCCGCGCTCCTCGGGGACCCGGAGGTCGTGATCCTTGACGAGCCGATGAACGGGCTCGACCCGGAGGGCATTCGCTGGATACGTGATCTTGCGCGCTCGCTGGCGGGTTCCGGACGCACGGTGCTCATCTCGTCACACCTCATGGGGGAGATGCAGTCCATGGCTGACGACCTCGTCGTGATGGCGCGCGGAACGGTCATCAGGGCGGGAGCGGCGCCGAGCCTCGTCGCGGAGTACGACAGCCTCGAGCACGCGTACTTCGCCTGGACGCAGGGTCGCGCCGAGCATGCTGCGGGTGGTGCCGCGTGAAGATGGCGCTGGCGTCGGAGTCCTGGAAGCTCTTCACTCTCAGAGCGGTCCTCGTCACGCTGGCCGTGAGCTTCGTCGTGCCGGTCCTGATGGCCGCAGTCACCGCCCCCTCGGTTGGCGAGGGGCTGCGCGTCGACGACCCGATGCTCGCCGCGGGGACGACGCCGGAGGTCGTCGGCCTCGAATGGATCGCGCTCGGGCAGATCGGCGTCATCATCGTGGGGGTGCTTGCGGGAAGCGGTGAGTTCTCCGGCGGACAGATCCAGACCTCGCTCGTCGCGGTGCCGAACCGGCTCAGGCTCGTCCTCGCGAAGATCTCGGTCCTCGCCGTCACCGTGACGTTGCTCGGAGCGGTGACGATCCCGCTGCTCAGCATCTGCAGTCAGCTCGGTCTCGGATCGCTCAGTGTGCTCAGCGACGGCGTGCCCGTCTCGCTCCTGGTGCGCTGGCTGGGCGGAGTCGTCTACTGGACCGGTATCGCGCTGATCGGGTTCAGCTTCGCGGTCCTGGTCCGCCAGGCCCTGGTGCCGTTGCTCGTGCTCATCGCGGTCTCGCAGATCTCGCTTGTCCTGGTCTTCCTGACGCCGTGGGCGAAGTTCCTGCCCACGATCGCCGGCGCGCAGCTGTTCGATGCTGCCGCCGTGACCGCAGCGAACCCGGCGGCAGCGCTCGACCCTGGGAGCGCCTACGCGGTGTTCCTCCTCGCGGTCGTGGCACTGGTCTGCTGCGCAGCCGTCGCGATCTGCCGACGGGACGTGCGTGCATGACGCTCTTGCGGGATGGATGCGGGTCGGCGGGTCTTTGCGGGGCTGTCCTGGCGTATCCATCACGCAAGTGGGACACCGCTCCGCTGGTGTGCGGGGCGGGGTTCGTGGCTCGTCAGTGCCCGAGGTTCGCCTTGAGCACGGAGATGGCCACGCCGATGAGGGCGAGGCCGATGCCGGCGGCGAAGGTGCGGAAGGAGGGGCGCTCGCCGCGGATGCGCTGCACCGTGAAGCCCATGGCGGCGAGCCGCACGATGATGACGATCTCCGCGACGAGCTGCGCGCTCTCGCCGTCGATGACGCCGAGTGCGGCCACTCCGAGGATCGCGGCCGGGATGGACGCAGCCGACGCGATCGGCACCGCATCCCGCAGCTCGTGCAGGAACTCGATGTGCGCTGCGCGCTCGCGGCGGTCGCCGACCTCGGCCCTCGTGGAGTGGCCCACCGCGTCGGCGATGAGGTGCGCGAGGAGCGTCGTGCAGCCCGTCGCGAGGATCACGACCGCACCCTCGCCGGGATTCTCGCCCGCGTGCACGAGTCCCAGGAGCGTCGCGAGGATGATGATGTTGCCGTACACGTAGGCCGTGAGGCGGCTGGCGGCGCGCGCACGCGGCAGGTCGTCCTTGCGGCGCAGGATCGCGGTGGTCATGACGACAGACGCTAGCCCCGCTGCGGCCTAAACTGGGGGAGCCGCGACCGCCGTCGGCAGGAAAGGACGCCTCGTGTCGGAACGTGCAGCGCCAGAGAAGCTCGACATCGCCGTCATCGCGGGCGACGGGATCGGCCCGGAGGTCACCGCGCAGGCGCAGCGTGCCCTGCAGGCTGCGCTGCCAGAGGGCGTCGAGCTGACGCTCACCGAGTACCCGTTCGGCGCGGCCCGCTACCTGGAGACCGGCGAGATCATCTCGGATGCGGAGCTGCACGCGCTCGCGCAGCACGACGGCATCCTCCTCGGCGCCGTGGGCGGCGACCCGGCCGACGAGCGGCTGGCCGGGGGCATCATCGAGCGCGGCCTGCTGCTCAAGCTGCGCTTCGCGTTCGACCACTACATCAACCTGCGCCCTGGCGCGATCTCGCCCGGCGTGAAGACGCCGCTGAGCGACCCCGGCGAGGTCGACTTCGTCGTCGTGCGCGAGGGCACGGAGGGGCCGTACGTCGGCAACGGCGGCGTCGTCCGCGTCGGCACCCCGCAGGAGATCGCAACCGAGGTCTCCGTGAACACGGCCTACGGCGTCGAGCGCACCGTCCGCTACGCGTTCGAGAAGGCGAAGTCCCGCCCGCGCAAGCACCTCACGCTCGTGCACAAGAAGAACGTGCTCGTCAACGCGGGCGTGCTCTGGCAGCGCGTCGTCGACCGCGTCTCCGCCGACTACCCTGACGTCGCCGTCGAGTACCTGCACGTCGACGCTGCTACGATTTTCTTCGTCACGAACCCGTCGCGGTTCGACGTGATCGTCACCGATAACCTGTTCGGTGACATCGTGACCGACCTTGCCGCAGCCATCACCGGCGGCATCGGGCTGGCGGCCTCGGGCAACATCAATCCCGACGGCGAGTTCCCCAGCATGTTCGAGCCCGTCCACGGCTCGGCACCAGACATCGCGGGCCTCGGCAAAGCCGACCCGACGGCGGCGATCCTCTCCGTCGTGCTGCTGCTCGAGCACTTCGGACTCATCGACGCAGCCGCAACCCTCGAGGCAGCCTGCCGCGCCGACCTCGCCTCGCGAGGCGGGGCATCCAGGAGCACGTCCGAGATCGGCGACGCCATCATCTCCCGACTGACCGCGCAAGGAACGAACGCATGAGCGACACCAGCAGCACCCACCCAGGCACGACGACCCAGGCCGGACGCACCGAGGGCGCGTCCCTCGAGTTCTCGATCGAGCGCAACCCGGCCCCCGCATCCGCCGAGGTGCGAGATGCGGTGCTCGCCGACCCCGGGTTCGGCAAGCACTTCACCGACCACATGGTGATCATCGACTGGACCGTCGCCGACGGCTGGCACGACGCCCGCGTCGTGCCGTACGGGCCGCTGCAGGTCGACCCCTCCTCGGCGGTGTTCCACTACGGCCAGGAGATCTTCGAGGGCCTCAAGGCGTACCGCCACGGCGGGGGAGAGGTGTTCGGGTTCCGGCCAGAGCGCAACGCGCAGCGCCTGCAGAACTCGGCGAAGCGCCTCGCGCTGCCGGAGCTGCCCGAGGAGCTCTTCCTCGAGTCGGTGCGCCAGCTCGTGCAGATCGACGAGCAGTGGGTTCCGGCGGCCGGCGAGGGCAAGACGCTCTACCTGCGCCCGTTCATGATCGCGTTCGAGAACTTCCTCGGCGTGCGGGCGGCGCAGACGGTGCGCTACATGGTCATCGCCTGCCCTGCAGGCTCGTACTTCTCCGACCCGACGCGCCCCGTCGACATCTGGCTCTCGCAGGAGTACTCGCGCGCCGGCGCCGGCGGCACGGGCGCGGCGAAGTGCGGCGGCAACTACGCGTCGTCGCTGCTCCCGCAGGAGGAGGCGTACGCGAACGGCTGCGAGCAGGTGCTGTTCCTCGACTCGTCCGAGAACAGGTACCTCGAGGAGCTCGGGGGCATGAACATCGTGCTCATCAAGTCCGACGGCACGATCCTGACCCCGCTGAGCGACTCCATCCTCCCCGGCATCACACGCGACAGCGTGCTCGAGCTGTGCGAGCGGGCTGGTCGCAGGATCGAGCACCGGCGCATCACGATCGACGAGTGGCGCGAGGGCGTCGCGGACGGGTCGATCGTCGAGGCGTTCGCGTGCGGCACCGCGGCAGTCATCTCGCCCATCGGCAAGGTCAAGTCGCCCGACTTCACGATCGAGAACCCGGCGGTCACGGCGGACTCGGTGAGCATGCGCATCCGGGCCGAGCTGACCGGCATCCAGAACGGCGAGCTGCCCGACCTCATGGGCTGGACGCAGCGCCTGGCGTAGCTGCGGCGTTCGCATGGTCTACGGGTGGGCTGCCCGAAAGGGTGCCGAGTATCAGGAGCGGGCCATGGCTGCGCCGTCGAGGCGCGGCTTCGTGCTCCTGGCGGTCCTCGAGCTCGTCCTGGCGACCGCGTTCGCGGTGTTCCTCGCGCTCGCCGAGTTCTGGCTGGGACCTGTGGTGCTCGTGGTCGCCGCCCTCGCCGGGTGGGCGACCACGAGGTACCTCGTGCGCGTCCCGGGATGGCTGCGGCGGGCTGCTGTGATCTCGGCGGTGCTCGGGATGCTCGCGCTCGGCGTGTTCGCGAGCCCAGTCGCCGCGATGGGGCTGGTCGCGCTCTTCGCCTACGCCGGAGGCTGGTTCCTGACGTTCGCCGTGGCCCCGTCGCGCGCGGTCCGCTGGCGAGAGGTGACGCAGCGCCGCCGCTAGCTCTTGTAGTGCAGCGCCATGTAGGAGCCGCGGAGCAGCTGCACCTCCAGCACCAGCTGGCGGAACGTCCACGCGCGAGGCGGACGGCACGTGATGAGCGACATGGGGCCGTCACGCAGGTCGAGCAGCTCGACGCCCTCGATCTTCAGCGGGCTCTCGGGGCGGGCACGGGCGAGCAGGGCTCGCACGCCGTCCTCGTCCATGCCGACGTCTCGGGGCGCGTCGAATTCGAACGTGAGCTCGTGGATGTCGACGAACAGCGAGTCGGTGTCGTCGAGCTCGTCACGTCGGCCGTCCTCGCGCTGCTCTTCGCGGTACACGTAGCCGAGCACGTCGTCGCCGGCGGGCATCGCCACGATGAGGCCAGCGGGTAGCTGCAGCTGCGGGCGCAGGGAGCGGCACACGTGCGCGAAGGCGAGGTCCTCCACGTCCAGGACGTCGACGGTGACGTCGACGGCGTTGCCTCGTTCGATCTCGACGCCGTTCGGGAGGGTCACGGAGGTGCGCATGCGCCAAGTCTGGCAGAGCGGACGACCCGCAGGGGCCGCCCGCGCAGCTCAGTCGCGCATCCCACCGCTCGGGCTGAGCCGCCTGGCCGCGCCCGCGAGCCACAGCTGCACGCCCTCGGCCATGACGCGGGGGTCGAGGCCCGTGATGCTCGCGATCTGGTCGAGCCGGTAGCGCACCGTGTTGCGGTGCGTGCCGAGCTCCTCCGCGACCTGCGCGATCTGGCCGGAGTGCGAGAAGTACGCGTCGAGGGTCGCGAGCAGCGTGGAGCCGTGCTCGGTGTCGTGCGTCTCGAGCGGACCGAGCACCTCCGCGGCCAGCTCGAGCACGGGCACGTCGCGGCTCGCGAGCAGCAGCGACGAGATGGAGAGGCGGGCCGAGGTGGCGACGTCGACGTCCTGCGGAGCGCCCTGCAGGGCATCCCGGGCCTCGAAGTAGCTCCAGCGCAGCGCGAGCGACGTCGGGTACAGGTCGCCGATGCCGACCCTGGCCGCGATGCCCGCCGACCGCGCCAGGCCGATGAGCGCCTCGGCCGCCGCAGGCATGCGGGTCCGCTCGGGCACGATCACGACGAGGCGGCCGTCGAACACCGCCGAGACCGACGACTGCAGCTCTGCGGGCAGGGGGAGCGCGGTGAGCTCCGCGGTGCGCCGCTCATCGGTCTCGGCGACGAGGACGCGCGCGGCCTGCCCCGTCGCGACGCCGAGCGCGGTCAGTCGCCGCTCGGCGTCCTCGACCGAGAACTTCCCCTGCACCAGGTCGTGCAGCACGAGACCAGATGCGTCCCGGGCCGCCCGCACGCGGCGCGCGTCCTGCATGAGCTGCAGGCTCAGCAGGGAGCGCGCGTAGTTCACGAGCCCCTCGTTGATGCGCGGGCTCGTGATGTGGAGCGTCGCACCGGCAGACTGGCCAGTGGAGATGGGGAGCGCATCCCAGCCGCTCACGGCCTCATCCTGCACGTCGAGGCTGCCAGCCAGGAGCTCACCGAGGCGCGTGACGGCGACGTGCGATTTCGTGAGCCTCCCGAGGCGCGCGGCGAGCCCGGTGACGCCGCCATCGGAGAGCAGCGCGGTGACGAGCTGCTGCTGCTGCCGATGCTCACCCTCGAGGCGCGAGTGCTGCGCGTCGGTGCTCGCCTGCGTGACGATCTTGGTGAGGGCTGCGAACGGCGTCTCGTAGGCCACCTCGAACAGGGGGAGGCCAGCCTGCTCGGCTGCGGCGACGAGGGCTTCCGGCACGCTCTCGTGCGTGAAGCCGGTGCCGACGCCAAGCGCCACGGTGTCGGCGGCGACGAGCGAGTCCACGAACGAGCGGTACGCGCGCGTGCCGCGCAGGCGCATCCCCGTCGTCAGCACCAGCTGGCCGCCCGTGAGGAACGGCTGCGGGTTGAGCAGCTCGGTCGTCGCGACCCACTCGATGCCCGTCCGCCTCGTCGTTGGGGCTCCGGTGAGCAGGGTCAGGCCGAGGGAGCGGTCCGCGAGAAGCGTGTCGACGGTGGCAAGCATGCCCCGATTGTAGGCACGCTTAGACGGATGCACAGCCGCGGTAGGACGGGTCGTGCGCGTGCCCATTCGTCGCGGAGGGGAGAACCGCGTAGCCTTCAAGCCATACCAAGAGGTCGAACCCCGAGGAAGGGAAGCATCGTGACGGAGTTCCGCATTGCCCAGGAGCGCAAGCTCGAAGGCGCCATTCCAGGCCCCAAGTCCCAGGCCCTGACGGCCCGTCGTGAGGCGAGCGTCTCCGCATCGCTCGTTCCCGCAGTCCCCGTGTACGCGGCTGACGTCGATGGCGCCATCATTCGCGACGTCGACGGCAACCAGTTCGTCGACTTCGGCGCGGGCATCGCCGTCACCAACGTCGGCGCATCCCACCCCCGCGTCGTCGCTGCCGTGCAGGAAGCCGCGTCGCACTTCACGCACACCGCCTTCGGCATCACCCCGTACGAGGGCTACGTCGCCGTCGCCGAGAAGCTCATCGAGATCACGCCAGGCGACCACGCCAAGAAGGCCGTCCTCCTGAACTCGGGTGCCGAAGCCGTCGAGAACGCGGTCAAGATCGCCCGCCACTCGACCGGCCGCAACGCCGTCATCGCGTTCGACCACTCCTTCCACGGCCGCACGAACCTCACGATGGCCCTCACCGCGAAGAACATCCCGTACAAGGACGGCTTCGGGCCCTTCGCGCCAGAGGTCTACCGCGCGCCCATGAGCTACCCGTACCGTGACGGCCTGACCGGCGCAGAGGCGGCGGCTCGCACGATCGACGTCATCGAGAAGCAGGTCGGCGGCAAGAACGTCGCGGCCATTATTATCGAGCCCATCCAGGGCGAGGGCGGCTTCATCGTCCCCGCCGAGGGCTTCCTCCCCGCACTCGTCGAGTGGGCGAAGGCCAACGGCGTCGTCTTCATCGCCGACGAGGTGCAGGCCGGCATGTGCCGCACGGGCGCCTGGTTCGCCTCCGAGCACGAGGAGATCGTGCCCGACCTCGTCACGATCGCCAAGGGCGTCGCAGGCGGCATGCCGCTCTCGGCCGTCGTCGGCCGCGCCGAGATCATGGACAGCGTGCACGTCGGCGGACTCGGCGGCACCTACACGGGCAACCCGGTCGCCACGGCCGCCGCGCTCGCCACGATCAGCATCATGGAGGACGAGCAGCTCGCCGCCCGCGCCCTCGAGATCGAGACCATCGTGAAGACGCGCTTCGAGGCGCTCAGCGCCGAGCTCGGCGAGAACACGATCATCGGCGAGGTCCGCGGACGCGGTGCCATGCTGGCGTTCGAGTTCGTCGAGGCCGGCACGGCGACGACCACGAAGAAGCCGCACCCGGCAGCCGTGAAGGCGATCGTCGCCGACGCGCTCAGCCAGGGCGTCGTGCTCCTCTCGTGCGGCACCTACGGCAACGTCGTGCGCCTCCTCCCGCCGCTCACCATTACGGACGAGCTGCTGAACGACGGCCTCGACGTGCTCGAAGCCGCCATCCGCGCGCAGGCGTAAGCCGCTCGCGCCCGCCACGGGCGCGCACCAAACCGCCGGGCGAGAGCCTCGGCACCAGAATCTCGACGCCCCGGCACATTCCGCGCCGCCGGGGCGTCGAGGTGTCTCCGCGCTCGCCTGGCGACTGCGCGCGCCTGCATTGGCCGCTTCGGCCGCAGACATATGGGGAGTGCAGCTTCGTTTCGAAACGAACCTGCACTCCCCATATGTCTGCGCTGTCGCAGTCGCTGTCGCAGCAGGAGCTGCCGCCGTCGCAGCACGCGGCGGGTCAGGCGGCGGGGGCCCGCTTGGCCGCGCGCTGCGCCTTGATGGTCTTGTAGGCGTTCTGTCCAGCGATGAAGAGCAGGTAGCCGCCGAAGAGGATGCTGCCGACCCACGGGTCGATGAGCACGGCGCACCACACGCCGAGGAGGCTCGTGAGGGCGGCCGTGAGGCCGATCGCGGCGGCCGCCTTGAGGTCGACGTTGCCGCGGCGGGAGTTGCCGATGGTGCCCGTGATGGTGGTCGGGATCATGACGAGCAGGCTCGTCCCCTTCGCTTCGAGGTCGCTCGATCCGAAGAGCAGCATGAGGGCCGGCACGAGGATGACGCCGCCGCCGACGCCGATGAGTCCGGAGATGATGCCGGTGACGAGCCCGAGGGCGACGAGCATGAGCGCGGTGAGTGCGGTGATGTCGACCTCGGCGTCACGGCTCGGGACGGCGAAGAAGAGCGAGACGGCGACGCCGAGCAGGAAGACGATGAACATCCACCGCAGCACGATGAGCGGGAGCTTGTTGAGCAGCCACGAGCCGATCCAGGCGCCGGCGATGGCGCCGGCGATGAGGATGAGCCCGGCGATCCAGTTCACGGAGCCCGTCACCACGTAGCCGATGACGCCCACGATGGCCGGCGGGATGATCGCGGCCAGCGAGGTGCCGGCTGCGAGGCGCTGGTTGAAGGCGAGGAAGCCCGTGAGCGCCGGGACGATGATGGTGCCGCCGCCGACGCCGAGGAAGCCGGAGAGGAAGCCGGCCGCGAGCCCGATCGCGATGAGCGCGATCCAGTCGCGGCGGGACCTGGTGGGGGCTGGCGTGGTCATGAAGCTCCTTGGGTGCTGCGGTGTTCCGCGGCGAGGTGGGCGACGGCTTCTGCGAGGGCGCGGATGCCGAGTGCGACGTCGCCGAAGGATACCGCCTCGTCCGGGTGGTGGCTGACGCCGTCCGGGTTGCGCATGAAGAGCATGCCGACGTCGGTGATGGCACCGATCGCCATGCCGTCGTGGCCAGCCGGGCTGAAGAGGGTCGTGGGGTCGTCGACCCGCGTCGACGCCAGAACGCCGGCACCGGCACCGGCTGCGGACCTGGACCCGGGGGCGAGGGTTGCGCGGATTCCCTCGCTCACGACGTCCTGCAGCAGCGGTGCGCAGAACAGGGCAGGGGCGTTGTGCACTTCGCGGGTGTGCCATCGGAGGCGCCTGCGGCCCATGATCTCGTCGAGCTCGCGCGAGATCTGGTCCCAGACCCGATCGCGTTCACCATCGAACTCACCGCGCAGGTCGAGGCTGAACCTCGCCTCACCCGGCACGACGTTCATGGCTCCGGGGAACGCCTCGAACTGGCCGACGGTGCCGATGATGTGGTGCTGCGCCGAGCAGATGCGCTCGACGGCGAGGGCGGCCTCGCTCGCGCCGAGGAGCGCGTCGCGCCGCATGTCGTACGGCGTGCCCCCTGCATGGCGGGCCTCGCCCTCGACGACGAGCTGGAAGCGGCGGGCGGAGGCGATCGACGAGACGACGGCGAGCGATTCGCCCCGCGCGTGCAGTTCCGGGCCCTGTTCGATGTGCGCCTCGAGGTAGCCCACGAGCTGGTCTGGACGGCGGGCGGCGCTGGCGACTCGACCGGGATCGAGGCCGAACTCGAGGGCGGCCTCCCGGAGGGTCGTCCCGTCGGGGTCCTCGAGCTCCCACCACGCGTCGTCCCACGTGCCGGCGACGGCGGAGGAGCCGAGGAGGGCCTTTCCGAATCGGGCGCCCTCCTCGTCGGAGAACGCGGCGACCTCGAGGCCGAACTCGAAGGGGGACTGAGCAGGCGCACCCGTATCAGCGGCGGTTCCCCCGCGGCGCTGCAGCAGTCGCACCACCTCGATGGCCATGAGCACACCGACGACCCCGTCGTAGCGGCCGGCGTTGACGACGGTGTCGAGGTGGGAGCCCAGCATGAGCACGGGGGCGTCGGGGTCGGCGGCTGGGAGGAGTCCGAGCTGGTTGCCTGCGGGGTCCTGCCTGGTCTGCAGGCCGGCTTCGCGCATCCACTCGGCGGCGAGCCGGTTCACTCGTGCGTGCTCGGGGGAGAGGTGCACGCGGGTGATGGCGCCGGGCGTCGACGTGATGCGCGCGAGCTCGTCGCAGCGGGCCATGACGCGGCGGGCCGCGAGCTCGAAGGCCGCGGGTTCGAGGGCGGCCAGGCGGGCGGCCGTCACGAGGCGGATCCGAGGGGCAGGGCTGACGCGCGGAAGACATCGGCGGCGGCCTCGACGCCGCCGCCGACGGGCACGGAAGCACCGTGCCTGCGGAGGACGGCCTCGAGGGCCGCGAGGGTCGTGAGCACGGTGTCCTTGCGTGCGTTGTAGCCCATCGTGCCGATGCGCCACACCTTGCCGTGCAGCGGCCCGAAGGACGTGCCGATCTCGATGCCGAAGTCGTCGAGCAGGTCCGCTCTGGCGGCGTCGCCTGGCACGGTGTCGGGGATGACAACCGCGACGACGTTGTTCATCTTGTGTGCGACGTCGCCGAAGACCTCGAGCCCGAGCGCCTGCACGCCGGCGAGCATGGCCGCGCCCGCGACGCGGTGGCGCTCGATGGCGTTGTCCAGGCCCTCGCGCAGCAGCACCGCGGCGCACTCGCGCGCCGCGTAGAGCATCGAGGTCGCCTCGGTGTGGTGGTTGAGGCGACGCGACCCCCAGTAGTCGAGGATCATGCCGAGGTCGAAGTAGTTGGAGCGGATGAAGTCGCTCGCCGACTCGTCGCCCGCCTCGCGAATGCCCGCTTCGACGCGCGTGCGGGAGCGGATGACCTGGACGGCACGCTCGGAGAGGGTGATGGGGGCCGAGCCGCTCGGGCCGCCGAGGCACTTCTGGAGGCCGGCCGTCGCGGCGTCGAGGCCCCATTCGTCGGCGAGGAACTCGTTGCCGGCGATCGACGCCGTGGCGTCGGCGTAGAAGAGCACTCCGTGCTTCGCGCAGATGGCGCCCACCTCGTCGAGCGGCTGGTTCATGGTCGTGGAGGTGTCGCCCTGCACGAGCGCGAGCAGGGTCGGCTTGACGCGCACGACGGCTTCCTCGATCTGCGAGACGGGCACGACCTGCCCCCACGGCACCTCGATGGTGTGCACTTCGGCGAGGGCACGCTCGGCGATCTCGGCAAGGAGGTGGCCGAAGCGCCCGAAGACGGGCACGAGCACCCGGTCTCCGGGGCGGATGAGCGACACGAGGGCCGCCTCGATGCCTGCGCGCGAGGTGCCGTCGATGAGCATCGTCGCGTCGTTGGCGGTCGACCACACCTGCCGGTACAGCTCCTGCGTCTCGTTCATGGCCTGCGTCATGAACGGGTCGTACTGCCCGACGAGGGTGCTCGACATGGCGCGCAGCACGCTCGGGTACGCGGAGATCGGGCCGGGGCCCATGAGGAGGCGGGCTGGTGGTTCGATCGGGGGAATGGCAGTCATCTGGATCATTCTTTCGTGGCTCGCTCGCCGGTCGCGGCGGGGTGGGTGGAAGTCGGGGCTGATGCGGCGGCGGATGCGAGTCGCCTGCCGAGCCGGACGAGCGCCAGGTCCGATCCGGCGCGCGAGACGAGGCACACGCCGACGGGGGCCTCGCGCCCTCCGGTCGCGGCAGGCACTCGGAGGAGCGGGACCGAGAGGGCGGGCAGTCCGGCGACCGCCGCCGGGGTCGTCATGCGGAGGGTGGCGGTGCGGGTCGCGTCGATCGAGGTCGCGTCCGCGGCGCGGCTCGGCGCGGCACCGGGGGCCGTCGGGAAGAGCAGCACGGCGGCGCCGACGAGCTGCTCGAGGCGCGCCCTGAGGGGTGCGAGGGCGTCGCGAGCCGCCTGCTCCTCCGCTTCGGTGATGCGAGCCGCGGCCGCGAAGCGCTGCGCCACCGCGGGGCCTGTGGCGCCGGGATGCTCCTCGAGCCAGCGCCGGTTGTTGCGCCAGGCCTCCGCGCCCTGCACGATGCGGAACGGCTCCTGGTATCCCGAGAGCTCGCCGATCGAGACGCGCTCGACGGGGGCATCAAGCACGCCGCCCGTCTCGAGCCCCAGCAGGAAGGCTTCGAAGGCGGCCGCGGTCTCGGTCGAGGCCGCGGCGAGGACCTCCGTCGGGACGAGGAAGCGGGCGGGCAGGTCGTCGCCGCGCTGTCCGGCAGCGCTCGCGGTCGAGTCGGAGCTCTCGTACGACAGGCACCAGTCGGCGACGCCCTGCAGCGTCTCGCCGTCCCGCGTGAGCCAGCCGACGGTGTCGAACGACTGCGCGAGCGGCAGCAGGCCCTGGCGTGGCACGAGGTCGTGGGTTGTGCGCAGGCCCCACAGTCCCTGGTAGGAGGCCGGGATTCTCACTGACCCGGCGGTGTCGGTGGCGAGGCCGATGTCTGCCTGGCCGGCGGCGACGGCGGATGCGGGCCCGCTCGACGAGCCACCGGGCAGCGCGCCGGGGACGGCGGCGTTCGGCGGGGTGCCGAAGTGGGCGTTGTCTCCCGCGATCGAGTACGCGAACTCATCGGTGCGGGCGATGCCTCGCAGGGAGGCGCCGCCGCGCAGCAGGTCGCGCACGGCCGGCGCCGTCCTGGTCTCGGCCTTCGCGGAGTCGAGGTAGCTCGGGTTGCCGGCGCCGATCCGGTACCCGCGGATCGCGAAGAGATCCTTGACGGCGACCGTGAGCCCACCGAGTGGCCCCTCCCAGGCGCCTTGGAACAGCGGGTCGCCGACGGCTCGCCAGATGGAGCTGTCGAAGGCGCGCGGCCGCGGGGTCACGTGCGCGGCCGTGATGCGCCACCCCTCCGGCAGCAGCTGCCAGAGCTGCGTCTGCAGGCCGCGGCCGCCTGACGCAAAGACCGATGTGGAGACGAGCAGCGCGACCCCGTCCGCCAGGGGGCGGTACTCGATGGTCTCGATGCGCCGTCTCGCGACGCCGCCGCGCTGCGAGCGGAAGTCGCTGATCTGCTCGTGGCCGACAAGCAGCCCGGCGTCGTCGCCGCGCATGGTCTCGGCGCCGGGCGCGAACCAGGCGTCGAGCTCGTCGAGGTCGTTGTCCTGCACGGCTCGCTCGTAGGCCTCGAAGGCCGCGAGGAGCTCGGCGGGCGGGTTGCCCGGCGCCGCGCTCTGGGCCTGATCCGGGGCCGCGCCGACCTGGCGATGCTCTGCTGCGCTCACGCGGATGCTCCTGTCTGCCGGCCGGGGCCGCTCTGCACGTCGGCGAAGTCTGCCTCGCGGATGCGGGCGTGCACGCCGCAGACGACATCGACGACCTGGGAGATGTCGAAGTCGGCGGCCGCTGAGAGGTAGGCGTAGGCGAGGTGCTCGTCCATTCCCCACCGCGCATGCAGCAGGTCGAGGGAGGCGCGCACGCAGTTGCGCATGGCGACGTTCAGGTCGGGGTCGAGGCCGGTCGGCACGAGGTAGTCGGGGGTGCGCACGAGCGGCCCGGTCAGCTCGCCGAACGCTTCGCGCGCATCCGCCGCCGGCACGAGGTCGAAGGTGAGGGTGGCGCGCAGCGAGGCCTCGAGTGCGGTGAGCGCGACCTCGCCGTCGCCCTGCGCGAAGTGCGGGTCGCCGACGTAGGCGAGGGCGCCCGCGACCTGGACGGGGAGGTAGAGCACGCTGCCCTCGGTGAGCAGCTTGATGTCGATGTTGCCACCGTGCGGGCCGGGAGGCACCGAGTGCAGGCGTCCTCCCTCTGCTGGGGCGACGCCCATCGTGCCGAGGAACGGGGCGAGCGGGAACGCCACGTGTCGCTCACCGCCCTCGGTGAGCGGCATCGTCCCGACGAGGGTGCCGTCGCGCTCCTCGACGGGGGTGAAGACGCTCACGGTCGTGCCGCTTCTGGGCAGCACACCTGGCAGTGCGCCCTTGCCGTGGCGGTTGGAGACCACGCCGTATGGCACGCGCGGCTCCAGCTTCACGACCGTGATCCGCAGCAGATCGCCCGGCAGGGCACCCTCGATCTCGATCGGGCCCGTCACGACGTGCGGTCCGTCCTGTGCGGCGTCGCGCGCGGAGTCGCGCGCGATCTCGATGGCGTCGAGCAGCACGGCATCGGCTTGCACGCCGTGCGCTCCGAAGAACCGGGTCGGGTCCTGTCCCTGGTCGGGGAGCAGGCCCTCGTGGCTCACGGTGTCGACGACGACGGTGGCGCCGGGCTCGATCGTGAGCACCGGGGCGTCGTCGCGCGCGGGGAGCCGGCCCCAGAGGGACGTCGCCCGCCCAGAGGGCAGGTAGGTCACGCCGTCCGGCAGGGCGGTGCCCGGTTGCAGGATCGGTGTCCGAGCGAAGGCGGGGGTGTTCGAGCCGACGCCGAACCGGTTCGCGATCCCCCTGGGGTCGGTGATGCTCGACGTCGTCATGCTGCCTGCTCCTCGTCGAGATCCAACCCGGCAGATGCCGGTTCCGCGAGCACCTCGCGTCCGCGGCGCGAGCTGAGCCCACGCGCGCGAGTGTAGATCTCCTCGCCGTGCAGGTAGGTCGCGGTGATGGCGCCGTGCATCCGCTGCCCGTGCCACGGGCTGATCTTGGTGCGGTACTCGAGCGCGCTCTCCTCGAGCGTGTGCTCGAGCTCCGGCTCGAAGACAGCGAAGTGCGCGGGCGCGCCCGGTGCGATGCGGCCCCGATCGCCGAGGCGGACGAGGGCGGCGGGCCCCGTCGTGAAGAGCGGGAGGATGGCATCGAGCGGGATGCCGCGCCGCCGCGCCTCGGTCCAGACGGCGGTGAGCCCCGTCTGCAGGCCCGCGATGCCACCCCACGCCGTGCCGAGGTCGGGGCCGGTCTTGAGCTCGAGCGTCGCGGGGGAGTGGTCGCTCACGATGGCGTCGATCGTGCCGTCGAGGACGCCGTCCCAGAGCGCGTCCTGGTTGGCGGTGTCGCGGATGGGCGGGCAGCACTTGAAGCGCCCGTCTCCGTCCGGCACCTCCTCGGCGCGGAGGCTCAGGTAATGGGGACAGGTCTCGATCGTGATGCGCACCCCCTCGGCCTTCGCGGCGCGGATGACGTCGAGCGCCTCGGCTGCCGAGACGTGCACGATATGCGCGCGGGCGCCCGTGCGCCTCGCCGCCTCGACCACGGCGCGGATCGCCTCGACCTCAGCGGCGGGGGGCCTGGTGGCGACGAAGTCGGTGAAGACGGGGCCGGAGGCCTCGCCGAGATGGTCGTCGAGCTCGGCGTGGGCGATCAGGAGGCCGTCGACCTCGGCGAGCTCGGTGAGCGCCAGCTCGAGGTCGCCGAACGACAGCGGGTCGAACTCGTCGATGCCGCTCGGCGCGAGGAAGCACTTCACGCCCACGGTCCCCGCCGCGAGGAGCGGCTGCAGGGCGCTGAGATTCTGCGGCACGGCGCCGCCCCAGTAGGCGAGGTCGACCGCGAGCTGGCCCGCAGCCGCGGCCCGCTTCGCCTCGAGGGCCTCGACGGTGGTCGTCACGGGCAGCGAGTTGAGGGGCATGTCGACGACGGTCGTGACCCCGCCGGCCGCGGCCGCGGCCGTGCCGGTCGCGAAGCCCTCCCAGTGCGTGCGGCCGGGCTCGTTGAGGTGCACGTGCGTGTCGACGAGGCCGGGGAGGAGCACCTGGGCGGTCGACAGGACGACGTGGGCGGAGGCGTCGAAGCGCTCGATGTCCGTGATGACCCCGTCCTCGAAGCGGACCGTGGCGGGGGAGAACGCGCCGTCGATGAAGGCGCGCTCGGCGGCGATCCTCACGCGATCGCCGCCGCTCGGGCTCGGGCCCGCGATGGCCTCGCGTACTCGTCGCGCTTGCTCGTGCCGACGCCCATGCGCGACATCGCGGCGACGAGCCCGACCGAGGCGGCGACGCCGTCGACGACCGGCACCCCGACTCGCGCGGAGAGCCGGGCGCACAGGTCGGCCATGCCGGCGCATCCGAGCACCACGGCGTCCGCGCCGTCCTCCCGGACCACTCGCTCGCACCACGCGGCGATGTCCTCGAAGGCCGCGGACCCCGTCTCCTCGAGGGCCAGCACGGGAATGCCCGTGCCGTACGCCGCGACGCAGGCCCGCTCGAAGCCGTACCGCAGCACGAGGTCGTCGGCGCGTCCCAGGGTGCGGGAGAGGGTGGTCACGATGCCGAACGTGCGGCCCGTGAGCGCAGCGACGTGCATGGCCGCCTCGGCGATGCCGATGACGGGCACATCGACGAGCTCGCGGGCGGCGTCGAGCCCAGGATCTCCGAAGCAGGCGATGACGTAGCCGTCGCTCCCGCCGGCCTCGAGGTCCCGCTCGATGAGGTCGACGACGACGGATGCCGCTCGCACCTCGTCGAAGTGGCTCTCGACAGCCTCAGGTCCGTCACCGGGGGGCGGGCACAGGGCGACGATCTCGACGCCAGGGCCAGCGACCTCCCTGGCAGCGGCTTCGACCTTCCGGGTCATCGCCACGGAGGTGTTCGGGTTGATGAGTGTGATGCGCATGTGGTCAGTCCTCGTCGATCGAGCCGTCGGAGATGCCGGCCGTCTCGCCCTCGAACGTCGGCATGAGCGGACGCTGGCGCTCGAAGAGCACGAACAGCGAGAAGCCGAGCCCGCACCCGATGAACCAGCTGAAGTCAGCGAGGTAGCTGAGGTCGAGGATGCCCGCCTCGGCGAGCGGGCGCGTCAGCACCGCGATCGCCACGGTCGGGACCCCCGCCACCACCATTGCCCAGACCGCGTTCGGGTTGAAGCCCTTCTTGTACCAGTAGGCGCCCGTCTCGCTCATCGTGAACATCTCGTCGACCTTTATGCGCTGCCTGCCGATCACGAAGTACCCGGCGATGAGGATGCCGAAGAGCGGGCCGATGAGCGCGCCGAGCACGCCGAGCGTGTTCTGGATGGCGGCGTCGTTGTTGTACCAGTTCCAGGGGGTGAGGAGCACGGACCCGACGGCCGCGATCATGCCGCCCATGCGCCAGCTGATCTTGTTGGGCGCGACGTTGGAGAAGTCGAAGGCGGGGGCGATGAAGTTCGCGACGATGTTGATGCCGACGGTGGCCGTCACGAACGTGAGGCCGCCGAGCAGGATCGCGAAGTGGGTGTCGATGCGCTCGACCGTGTGGATCGGGTCGGTGATGAGCTCGCCGAAGACGGGCACCGTGGCGCTCGCGGTGAGCACGGTGAGGATCGAGAAGAAGAGGAAGTTGAGGGGCAAGCCCAGGAAGTTGCCCTTCTTGACCGCCTTGTAGCTCTTCGCGTACCGCGAGAAGTCGCCGAAGTTCAGCATGGGGCCGGAGAAGTACGAGACGACGATGGCGATGGCCGTGAACATCACCGGGATGGAGGCCCAGAAGTCGAGCGGTTCGCCTGCGGAGAGGTTGAAGTCGATGTTCTCCCAGCCGGCCTGGCCGACGAGGTAGATGGCGAGCACGATCATGACGACGTAGACGGCGGGGCCCGCCCAGTCGATGAAGCGTCGGATGGACTCCATCCCGCCCCAGAACAGCGCGGCCTGCGCGAACCAGAGGATGGCGTAGGAGATCCACCCGAGCGCCGAGAGCCCGAGGAACGAGTAGTCGGTGCGCAGCACCTCGCTCGCGGGGATGAACTTGAGGAAGACGATGTTGAGCGACTCCGCGGCGAGGAACGTCTGCACGCCGTACCAGGCGATCGCGATGAGGCCGCGGATGATCGCGGGGATGTTCGCGCCCTTGACGCCGAAGATGGCACGGTTCACGACGGGGTACGGCACGCCCGTCTTCTGGCTCGACTTCGCGACGAGGTTCGTGAAGAACTGCACGATGAGGATGCCGACGATGAGCGCGATCAGCACCTGCCAGCTCGCGATGCCGAGCGCGAAGAGGCTGCCGGCGGTGACGTAGCCGCCGACGCTGTGCACGTCGGACATCCAGAAGGCGAAGATGTTGTAGGAGCCCCACCGCTGCTTGCGCAGGGGAGCGAGGTCTTCGTTGGCAAGCCGCGGGTCGTAGCTCGGCTTCATGTTGCCCTCGCCTGCGGGGTGGCCCGCGGCTCCGAGGACGTCGTTGGGCGTGCTGCCGGCGGGGGCCGCGGTGTCCGCGGCGCGCACGCTGTTCGGTGCGCCAGGCTGTGCCAGTTGATCGGTCATGCGTTGAAGTTATGACTTCACGCTCGTCCGCAGGTTTCTGCGATGTAACGCTCGTGTAAATCCACCTGAGCGCCATGGTGTGCAGTGGCCGCTTCACGCGACCTCCGGGCCGAGGCGCCGTTCAGGCCTCGGGGGATGGCGCGAGTCCGCGGATGAGCGCTGCGAGGCCGCGCTCGAATGCCTGCTCGCGCAGCTCCTGTGGTGGATGCGCGGCGACGGCCGCCGCGAGCGTCGGCGCTGCGTCCGCCTGCTCGCCCAGGTCGAAGATGTCGAGCGGGGCGTTGAGGTCGTACGCGGAGCCGTAGATGAAGGATTCGATGGCGACGATCGCCGGCATGATGCTCGCGTCGGGCCACCCCGCGCGGCGGAGGCCTGCGGCGACGCTCTCGTACATCGAGAGGGTCTCGGTCGCCCCGGCGACGGGCATCTTCGCGATCGCCTCGACGAGCGAGTCGTGCTCTTTCATGACGAGTCGGTAGCTGCGCGCCCACGCTGCCAGGGCCAGGTCCCATGGCTCGGTCTCGAAGGCGGAGGCGTCGACGGCGGCCATGAGGCGGTCCTCGATCCAGCGGAGGATCTGCCGCTTCGAGTGCGCGTGGTTGTAGAGCGCGGCGGGGGTCACGTCGAGTGCCTTGGCGAGCTTCGCCATGGTCAGGGCGTCGTAGCCGTCGTGGCTCGCGACCCGCATGGCGGCGTCGGTGATGCGCTTCTGCGTCAGGATGCGCGTGCGGGGTCGCCCGGCACGCCGCTGTCCGTCGGACTCCACATGTTCGCTGGTGCTCACTGGCCCTCCCGTCTCCCGACCATATCGCCTCGCAAATGCTCCTTGTCCGAGGGCGCGGTGTCGACTAACGTAAATTAATCCTGTTCATTTGGATGGCCCGATCACGAATCCGGTCGCCATCCTGACTCACTTCGACGGCGAAGCCAGGGCGCTTGGGGCTGTCACAACGGAAAGAGCGGAAATGCAGACCATCGAACGCGACGTCGTCATCATCGGAGCGGGCCCATCCGGGCTCACAGCGGCACGCCGCCTCACCCAGGCGGGCAAGACCGTCGCCGTCCTCGAAGCGCGCGACCGCGTCGGCGGGCGCACGTGGAGCAACATCATCGACGGCCAGTTCTTCGAGATCGGCGGCCAGTGGGTCTCGCCTGACCAGACGGCGCTCCTCGCCCTCCTCGAAGAGCTCGGCAAGGACACCTTCTCGCGCTACCGCGAAGGCAAGTCCGTCTACATCAGCCCCAAGGGCGAGCGCACCGTCTACGAGGGTGACACCTTCCCCGTCAGCGAGCACACGGCCGCCGAGATGGACCGCATGATCGAGATCCTGGACGGCCTCGCCGCCGAGATCGGCCCCCACGAGCCCTGGGCGCACGCCAAGGCGCGCGAGCTCGACACGATCTCCTTCCACCACTGGCTGCGTCAGCAGTCCGACGACGAGGAGGCCTGCAACAACATCGGGCTCTTCGTCGCGGGCGGCATGCTCACCAAGCCGGCCTTCGCGTTCTCGGCCCTGCAGGCCGTGCTCATGGCCGCATCCGCCGGCTCGTTCTCGAACCTCGTCGACGAGAGCTTCATCCTCGACAAGCGCGTCGTCGGCGGCATGCAGTCCGTCAGCCAGCAGATGGCGGCAGAGCTCGGCGACGACGTCGTCTTCCTCGGCAACCCCGTGCGCTTCCTCCACTGGGACGACAACGGGGCGGGCAAGGCCGCTCCGGTGACCGCCATCGCCGACCACATCACCGTGAAGGCCCAGCACGCCATCATGGCCGTGCCGCCGAACCTCTACTCGCGCGTCTCGTTCGTGCCAGCGCTGCCTCGCCAGCAGATGATCGTGCACCAGCACATCTCCATGGGCCTCGTCATCAAGGTGCACGCCACCTACGCGACGCCGTTCTGGCGAGAGGACGGCCTCAGCGGTACCGCCTTCGGCGCCGGCCACCTCGTCCAGGAGGTCTACGACAACACCAACCACGAGGATGAGCGCGGCACGCTCGTCGGATTCATCACCGACGAGGCGGCCGAAGCCATGTGGGCGCTCGGCGAAGAGGAGCGCAAGGCGGCCGTGCTCGGCGCCGTCGCCGAATTCCTCGGCCCGAAGGCACTCGAGCCCGAGGTGTTCTACCTCTCCGACTTCGGCGCGGAGGAGTGGACGCGAGGCGCGTACGCCACCAGCTACGACCTCGGCGGGCTCGCCCGCTGGGGCGCCATCCAGCACGACCCGGTCGGCCCGATCTTCTGGTCCAGCTCCGACCTCGCGGCCGAGGGCTACCAGCACGTTGACGGCGCAGTGCGGATGGGCGAAGCTACGGCGAAGCGCATCCTCGAGTCCTGAGCGCCCACGGCACGTGAAATCGGACGACACCCGAAGAACTGGAGAGGCAGCATGACGCAGCGTTTCGTAGTGGGCTACATCGCGAGCGACCGAGGGCACGACGCCCTGGCTCTCGCCTCTTTCCTCGCCAAGGGCACGGACACGGAGCTCATCATCGCGATGATCACCCCGGAGACGTCGCCGTACAGCGGCACGCACCCGCTGCCGCTCGACGACGCCGACAGCATCATCGGCAAGCAGATCGACACGTGGATGAGCGAAGCGCTCGCGCAGGTGCCTGAGGGCATCCAGGCGCAGGGCGTCGTGCGCAGCGCCTCCGGTGAAGCGCAGGGCCTCATGGATGTCGCCGCCGAGTTCGGTGCGGTCGCGATCGTCATCGGGGCGGCCACGACGGCGCTCCTGCGTCAGTTCACGGTCGGGACCGTCGCATCCACGCTCCTGCACGCCTCTCCGCTGCCCGTGGCGCTCGCGCCGGCCGGCTTCGCGGAAGAGGGCCCCGTCACCCGCATCACGACCCTCTTCGGGACACGCTCCGGCGCCGCCGCGCTCATCGGCACCTCTGTCGAGAGCGCGCTCCAGCGCGACGTGCAGCTGCGCCTGCTCTCGCTCGTGCAGCTCGACCGCGTGCCGCCGAGCCAGGTGCAGGAGGTCGAGGAATTCGTGCGCGAGTTCGGCGGCGCCGTGCTCGCGGGCCGTGCGGAGGCGCTGCTCGAGTCCGGGAAGGCGACCGTCGAGACCGTCGAGGGCGAGAATCTCGAGGCCGCGCTGGAGAAGGCGAACTGGAGTGCGGGCGACGTGGCGTTCGTCGGCTCCAGCCGACTCGCGCAGGGAGGCCGGATCTTCCTCGGCGCCCGCGCGCAACGACTGCTGCGGGTGCTGACGGTGCCGGTCATCGTCGTGCCGCGCGCGGTGCTCCCCGCCGAGACCCCGAAGCGCGCCCACGGTGCCGAACCCACTGAGACAGGAACAGGGCGATGACGAAGACAGTAGACAGCACGGAGCGGGGCGGGCTCAGCGCCAAGGGCCTCTCCGCCGGCAAGGTCGGCGTCATCGGCGCCACCATCATCGGCATCTCCTGCATCGCCCCCGCCTACACGCTGACCTCGGGCCTCGGCCCGACCATCGCGCAGGTGGGCGTGCAGACGCCCGCGATCCTCTTCATCGGCTTCATCCCGATGGTGCTCGTCGTCTTCGGCTACCGGGAGCTGAACTCGGCGATGCCCGACTCCGGCACGACCTTCACGTGGGCGTCGCGCGCGTTCGGGCCGTGGATCGGGTGGATGGGCGGATGGGGGCTGATCGCGGCAACCGTCCTGGTGCTCTCGAACCTCGCCGCCGTCGCGGTGGACTTCCTCTTCATCCTCCTCGCGCAGGTCTTCCAGAACCCGGAGCTCGCCGACCTCACGAGGGTGCTGTGGATCAACATCCCCGTCACGATCCTCTTCACGGCGCTCGCCGCGTGGATCTCGTACCGGGGTGTCGAGGCGACCGAGAAGATCCAGGTCGGGCTCGTCGCGTTCCAGGTCATCGCGCTGGCCTGGTTCATCATCGCCGCGTTCATGCACCTGAGCAACAACACGGCCTTCGACCCGACTCCCGTCGAGCTGTCCTGGTTCAACCCGTTCGAGCTGGGGGACATGTCGTTGGTCGCCGCCGGCGTCTCGCTGTCGATCTTCCTCTTCTGGGGCTGGGACACGGTCATCACGATGAACGAGGAGGCGAAGGACCCGAGGAAGACCCCGGGCCGCGCCGCCATGCTCACGATCATCATCATCATGGTGATCTACCTGCTCACGACCCTCGCGGTGCTCGTCTTCGCGGGCATCGGCACCGAGGGACTCGGGGCGGGGAACCCGGACAACCAGGAGAGCATCTTCGCGGCGCTCGCCGGCCCGGTCATGGGCCCGTTCGCGCTGCTCATGTCCCTCGCCATCCTCTCCTCGTCGGCGGCATCGCTGCAGTCGACGATGGTGTCGCCGTCGCGCACGATCCTCGCGATGGGGCACTACGGGGCGCTGCCGAAGCGCTTCGCGGACGTCAGCCCTCGCTTCAAGTCGCCGTCGGTCGCGACCCTGGCCTCGGCCATCGCCGCCGTCGTCTTCTACGTCGTCATGAGGCTGCTGTCCGAGAACGCGCTGTGGGACACGATCGCGGCCCTGGGCCTCATGATCTGCTTCTACTACGGCGTGACGGGCCTCGCCTGCGTCTGGTACTTCAGGCACAGCCTCTTCGCCTCCGCACGGAACTTCTTCTTCCGGTTCCTGTTCCCGCTGCTCGGCGGCATCGTGCTGCTCTACTTCTTCTACGAGACAGCCGTGGCGTCGCTCTCGCCGTCGTTCGGATCCGGCTCGGCGATCTTCGCGACCAGCTACGACGCGGACGGCATCGCCCAGGACGGCATCGGGCTCGTGTTCGTGCTCGGCATCGGCGTGCTGCTGCTCGGCGTCGTCATCATGGTCGTGCAGTACTTCCGCAACCCCGGCTTCTTCCGCGGCGAGACGATCCAGATCGGCAACGACCGCGACACGCAGTCGATCGAGGTGCTGAAGGACTGATTCTGGGGTCGTTCATTCGCTGAACTGCATGGCAGCGAACTGAACGGCGAGACGCAGAGAAGTGCGGTCATGGGTGCGCGCCGAGAAGGTGCGCGCGCCCATGGCCGTTCTGTCGATTCGCGTATATTTCGGGGCCATTTCGGCCCATTGACGGGTCGCCGTCCATGGGTCATCATCACCAAATGACAACATCGGAAACCTCAGCCGCCACGAAGCTCAACGAGGAGCTCCACGGCGGGGGACTGAGCGCGAAGGGCCTCTCCGCTGGCAAGGTCGGCGTGCTCGGAGCCGCGGTCATCGGCGTCTCCTGCATCGCGCCCGCCTACGCGGTCACCTCCGGCCTCGGCCCCACCATCGCGGAGGTCGGCGTGTACACGCCGGCGATCATGCTGGTCGGCTTCATCCCGATGCTGCTCGTCGTCTTCGGCTACCGGGAGCTCAACACGGCGATGCCCGACTCCGGCACCTCGTTCACGTGGGCGACCCGCGCGTTCGGCCCGTGGATCGGGTGGATGGGCGGATGGGGGCTCATCGCCGCCACCGTGCTGGTGCTCTCCAACCTGGCGGCGGTCGCCGTCGACTTCTTCTTCATCATGCTGGCGCAGATCTTCCAGAACCCGGAGCTCGCCGACCTCACGCGCGTGCTGTGGATCAACATCCCGATGACCGTGATCTTCACGGCGCTCGCGGCGTGGATCTCGTATCGGGGCGTCGAGTCGACGAAGAAGGTGCAGTACGTGCTCGTCGTGGTGCAGCTCATCGCGATCGTCTGGTTCATCATCGCGGCGTTCGTGCACGTCGGGAACGGCACTGCGTTCGACGCGACGCCCATCGAGCTGTCCTGGTTCAACCCGTTCGAGGTGGGCTCCCTCGCCGCGATCTCCGCGGGCGTCTCGCTGTCGATCTTCCTCTTCTGGGGGTGGGACACGGTCATCACGATGAACGAGGAGGCGAAGGACCCGGAGAAGACCCCTGGACGCGCATCCATGCTCACGATCTTCGTCATGGTCGCCATCTACGTGCTCATGACGCTCGCCGTGCTCGCCTACGCGGGGATCGGCGAGGAGGGGCTCGGCGCAGGCAACCCTGACAACCAGGAGAGCATCCTCGCCTCCCTCGCGGAGCCGATCATGGGCCCGTTCGCGCTGCTCATGACCGTCGCCGTCATGTTCAGCTCGGCCGCCTCGCTGCAGTCCACCATGGTGTCGCCGTCGCGCACGCTGCTCGCGATGGGGCACTACGGGGCGCTGCCGAAGTCGTACGCGAGCGTCAGCCCGCGCTTCAAGTCGCCGTCGGTCGCGACGATCGCCTCGGCCGTTGCCGCCATCGCCTTCTACATCGTGCTGCGCCTCCTCTCCGAGAACGCCCTGTGGGACACGATCGCTGCCCTCGGCCTCATGGTCTGCTTCTACTACGGCGTCACCGGGCTCGCCTGCGTCTGGTACTTCCGTCGCTCCCTATTCGCATCCACGCGCAACGTGTTCTTCCGGTTCCTGTTCCCGCTGCTCGGCGGCCTCGCGCTGCTCTACTTCTTCTTCGAGACCGCAAGGGCGTCGCTCTCGCCGTCGTTCGGATCCGGCTCGGCGATCTTCGCGACCAGCTACGACGCGGACGGCATCGCCCAGGACGGCATCGGCCTCGTGTTCGTGCTCGGCGTCGGGGTGCTCCTGCTGGGAGTCGTGCTCATGGTCGTGCAGTACTTCCGCAGCCCCGGCTTCTTCCGCGGCGAGACCATCAAGACGGGCGCCGACGGCGACGCGGAGCCGGCCCCGGCCCTGCAGTAGCTCGCGACGCGACCTGGCGCGACGCGACCTGGCGCGACGCGGCTGGGCGTCGCCCGACCGCGGGCGGCCGGGGCCGCTGTAGGCTGGCCCGGTGAAGATCGCGCGCTTCGAATACCAGGGTCAGCTCACCTTCGGCATCCTCGACGAGGAGGAGAAGGTCTACGTCAAGCTGGCGGGTGACCCCCTCTACCTCGGCTACGAGACGCTCGACGAACGCATCCCGATCGACCAGGTGCAGCTGCAGTCGCCCGTGCTGCCCCGCTCGAAGGTCATCGGCTTCGGCCGCAACTACGCGGAGCACGCCAACGAGCTCGGCAACGAGGCCGCCGAGGTCCCGATGATGTTTCTCAAGCCGAACACGTCGGTCATCGGCCCACGCCACCCCATCGTGCTGCCCCCGCAGTCCGAGCGGGTCGACCACGAGGCTGAGCTCGCCGTGGTCATCGGGCAGGTCGCCCGCAACGTGCCGGCTGCCGATGCAGGCCAGGTTATCTTCGGCTACACGATCGCGAACGACGTGACGGCCCGTGACCTGCAGAAGAGCGACGGCCAGTGGGCCCGCGCGAAGGGCTTCGACTCGTTCTGCCCGCTCGGCCCGATCATCGAGACCGACTTCGACCCGTCGAGGGGGCGCATCACGGCCGAGGTCAACGGGGAGCTGCGCCAGGAAGGCGACCTCTCGCAGATGATCACCTCGGTGGCGAAGCTCGTCGAGTACGCGTCGAGCGTGTTCACGCTGCTGCCCGGCGACATCATCCTCACCGGAACTCCCGCGGGCGTCGGTCCCCTCGCGAAGGGCGACACCGTCACCTGCACGATCGAGGGCATCGGCTCGCTCTCGAACCCCGTCACCGCCCGCTAGGGCCGCGCTCTCCGCAGAGTTCGCCGCGCTGAGCCGCGCTCTCCGCCCGTAGCTGGAGCACCGCCGACCTTGCGTCGGCCCATCGCCGCCAGTCAATGTGCCCTTCTGGGCGCCCCGAAAGGGCACATTGGCTGGCGGCGATCCTCGTTGTGCGCCATGCGCCGTGCGCCGTGCGCCGT
This sequence comes from Pseudoclavibacter terrae, assembly GCF_008831075.1. Classification (GTDB taxonomy): domain Bacteria; phylum Actinomycetota; class Actinomycetes; order Actinomycetales; family Microbacteriaceae; genus Pseudoclavibacter; species Pseudoclavibacter terrae. The sequence goes on from NZ_WBJX01000005.1 coordinate 82,263, forward strand.
GCGTCGTGCGCGCGGGATGCGGGGCTCGGCCGCGCCGCGCGGAGCGACGGCGAGATTGCCGGGCGGGGCTTGCGCGCGAATCCACCGTTTCATACGATGTGTGCAGTAAGTGCAACCACGTTGCAACATGTGCAACACATTCCCAATGAAGTGGATGGAACCCCGATGAAGCGACGTCCGTCGAAACTGGCGCCCCTCGCGCTGCTCGCCGCCGCGGCGACAGTGCTCTCCCTCTCCGGCTGCGCGAACCGCGCGGGCGGCACGGCCGGCGGCGAGGACTTCCCCGCGCAGTCGATCACCTTCTACACGCCCACCCAGGCGGGCGGCGCGACCGACCTCACGGCGCGAACGCTCGCGACTCAGCTCGAGGCGGAGCTCGGCCAGTCGATCGTCGTCGACAACCGCCCGGGCGGGGCCGGCTCCGTCGGCATGACGCACGTCGCCGGCCTGGCCGCCGACGGGTACTCGATCATGGTCTTCCCCGTCGAGGTGAGCATGCTCGGCCACCAGGGCTACGACATCGACCCTGCCAACTACGACTTCCTGGGCATCGTCAACGAGCAGCCGGGCACGATCGCGGTTCCCGCGGACAGCCCGTACGAGACCCTCGAAGACCTCGTCGCGGCGGCCAAGGCCAACCCGGGCAGCGTCACGATCTCGAACGCCGGCCCCGGCTCGATCTGGGAGGCTGGCGCGACCGAGCTCGGCAACGTCGCGGGCGTCGAGTTCCAAGGCGTGCCCTTCGACGGCGGCGCCCCCGCGGTCACGGCCGCGGTCGGCGGACAGGTGGACGCGGTCGTCGCCGGTATCGGCGAGACGGCGCCTGCCAACGAGGACGGCCGCCTGCGCGTGCTCGCTGTCTTCACCGAGGAGCGCGCCCCCGCACTGCCAGACGTCCCCACGGCCGGAGAAGCGGGCTACGACGTCGTCATCGGCAGCTGGGCGGCCATCGGAGCCCCGGCAGGCCTGGACCCCGCAGTCAAGGAGTCGCTCCAGGCGGCGATCGAGACTGCCGCGGGCAGCTCCGAGTACATCGAGCTCATCGAGTCCGGCGGCAACATCCCCGTGTTCATCCCCGGCGACGAGGCGACCGACTTCGTGACGGCGGAGCACGAGCGCTTCGCCGAGCTGTTCGGCGAGTAGAGACGTGACCGTCATGGACAGATCAGTCGAGGCGAACCCTCTCGACGTGGCCCTCGGGATCAACGAGGAGACCACCGACTCGCGGCCGGTCAGCCGGCGCAGGGAGCTGCTCATCGCGGCGGGCGTGATCGCCGTCGGCGGTGCATCCATCGCCGTGGCCTTCGCGGTCGTGCCTGCAACGGGCGGCGACCCGTTCGGCCCACGCTGGTGGCCGACCCTGCTCGGCGCGGGGATCGTGGTCCTCGGCGCGCTGCTCGTCGGGGTCGCCATCCGCAGACCGGACGCGGCGAGTGAGGATGCCCCTACGAGGCGCGGCCTCGTTCGGATGCTCCTCATGCTGGCCGCCATCGCGGCCTACGGCGTCGCCTGGTACTTCCTGCACTTCGTGATCGTCACGCTGCTCCTCGCCGCCGGCCTCACGTTCGTGCTCGGGGGTCGCTGCTGGCGCGACCTCGCGCTGTTCCCCGTCATCGTGACGGCCGTGCTCTACGGCGTCTTCGGAGTCCTCCTGGGGGTGCCGCTGTGAACGGCATCACCGAGGGCCTCGGCGCCCTCATGGACCCCACCATCGCGCTGTGCCTCGTCATCGGTGTGCTCCTCGGGACGCTCGTGGGCGCGATCCCCGGGGTCACCGCGACGATGGCCGTCGCCCTCGCGGCGGGCTTCACGCTCACGCTGGAGCCGCTGCAGGGTCTCGCTGTGCTGCTCTCGATCTACATCGCGGCGCAGTTCGGGGACCGCGTGCCGTCCATCCTCATCAACACGCCCGGCACGCCCGCGTCCATCGCGACGACCTTCGACGGATACCCGCTGGCGAAGCAGGGCAAGGCGGGCATCGCGCTGACGAGCTCGGCGCTCGTCTCAGCCGTCGGCTCGTTCGCGGGCATCCTCATCCTGCTGTTCCTCGCCCAGCCCATCTCGGGCTTCGCGCTGAGCTTCGGCCCGATCGAGATGTTCGCGCTCGTCGTCTTCGGGCTCACCATGATGATCGGCGTCTCAGGCGACCGCGTCATGAAGGGGCTCGCCGCCGGAGCCTTCGGCCTGTGGCTCGGCACGATCGGCAACGACCCGATCTCCGGCGACCAGCGGTTCACCTTCGGCATCCCGGAGCTCTCGAGCGGCGTGCCGTTCATCGCGGCCATCATCGGACTCTTCGGCATCGCCGAGGTGTTCAACCAGGTCATCTCCGCCAAGCAGGGGCCAGAACCGCAGCCCATCACCCAGCTCGGCAAGTGGTGGCCGACCAAGTCGGAACGGAAGCTGCTGCGCAAGCCCACAGCCATCGGGACCGGCATCGGCGCCGTCGTCGGGGTCATCCCAGCCGCCGGCGGGGACATCGCAGGCGTCATCGCCTGGGACCAGGCCCGCCGCGCGTCGAAGACGCCGGAGAAGTTCGGCAAGGGGGCGCTCGAAGGCGTCGCCGCGGCCGACAGCTCGAGCACCGCGACCATGGGCGGCTCGGTCACGACGACCCTGTCGCTCGGCGTGCCCGGCGACTCGGTCATGGCCGTCATGCTCGGCTCCATGATCGTCTGGGGCCTCCAGCCAGGACCGAGCCTCTTCGCGAACCGGCCTGACCTCGTGTTCAGCCTCTCCGCGATCATGCTGGTCGCGACCGTGCTGGCGCTCGCCCTCGCCCTCGTGCGGATGCGCGGGGTCGTGAAGCTGCTCGCCATGCCGAAGCGCTACCTCTCGGTGGTCATCGTCACGTTCTGCATGGTCGGCACGTTCGCCGTCTCCAACTCCGTCTTCGATGTCGTGCTGATGTTCGCCTTCGGGATCCTCGGCCTCGCGATGCGGCGCTTCGGCTTCCCGCCTGGCCCGCTGGTGCTCGGACTGATCCTCGGGCCGCTCGCGGAGGGCAACCTCCGACGCGCGCTGCTCATCGACGGCTACGGCGCGGTCTTCACGAGCCCCATCGCGCTGACCCTCATCATCCTGAGCATCATCGCCGTCCTCGCCCCGCGCATCCGCGCCCTGCTGAAAGGACGGTCGTCGCGTGAGCGCACCGAAGAGCCCATTCTCAAGTAGCCCGTCCGCACCGCTGCCTGGGCCGGCCGCCGGCCGGGTGCTGTGCCTCGGCGAGACCATGGCCATGGTCACCCCGACGCACGTGGCGCCCCTGCGCGAGGCCGTGAGCTTCGCCGTCAAGGCGGGCGGCGCCGAATCCACCGTCGCCATGTACCTCGCCGACTCGGGCGTGCCGGCGAGCTGGGTCAGCTGGCTCGGCGACGACCCGCTCGGGTGGCGCCTCCTCGACGAGGTCCGCGCGAGCGGCGTCGACGTGGCCGGGGTGCAGCTCGTCGCGGGAGCACCGACCGGGGTGTACTTCAAGGACCCCGGCGAGGGCGAGACGACGGTCTACTACTACCGGGCGGGTTCGGCCGCGTCCCGCATGGACTCGACGGTGCTCGAACAGCTCGACTGGCGGGGCGTCGCGGCACTGCACGTGACAGGCATCACCGCGGGGCTCTCCGCGGGCTGCGCCGAGATGCTCGAGGCCGTCATGCTCGAGGCGAGGCGTCGCGACATCGTCGTGTCCTTCGACGTGAACTACCGGCCGGGGCTCTGGAGCGTGGAGGCCGCCGCCCCGCGGCTCGCCGAGCTCGCGACCCTCGCCGACCTCGTCTTCGTCGGCCGCGACGAAGCCGAGACCCTCTGGGGCGAGGGGCATCCCGAGACGCTGCACGCCTCGCTCGGCCTGCGCGGCAGGCTCGTCGTGAAGGACGGCAGCGTGGGGGCCACAGAGGTCGCGGCCGCGGACGGCGGGACCACGGTCGAGTTCGTTCCCGCGCATCCGGTCGACGTCGTGGAGGCCGTCGGGGCAGGCGACGCCTTCACCGCCGGCTACCTCGGTGCCATGCTTGGCGGCGAACCCGTCGACGTGTGCTTGAACCGGGGGCACGGGCTCGCAGCCCGCACCCTCGGGAGCACGCACGACTTCGTCCCGGCCTGATCGGAGCACCACCATGTCCCAGAGCATCCACCGCGCTGCAGAGATCCTCGAGTACGTGAGCCTCGCGCCGCGCACCCAGTCGGAGATCGCGGCCAAGCTCGGCGTGCACCGGTCGACGGCGCTGCGGATGCTGCAGACGCTGACGGAGACCGGCCTCACCCGCCGGCACGCCGACAGCAGGTACGGAGTCGGCTACCGGCTGAGCGGCCTCGCGCGGGCGGCGAGCGACCAGTTCGACCTCCGCAACATCGCCCGCCCAGTGCTGCAGGAACTCGGCAGGGACTGCACGCACACCGTGCACCTCGCCGTCCTCGAGGGAGACCGCATCGTCTACGCGGACAAGATCGAGCAGCCTGGCATGGTCCGCCTGTACTCGCAGATCGGGCAGCCGGTGCTCCTCCATACGGCGGGTGTGAGCAAGGCGGTGCTCGCCAACCAGGATGCGGCCAAGACCGACCGGATGCTCGAGGGCTACGAGTACACGCCGTACACGGAGAACACGCTCGTGTCCCGGGCCGCCCTCGACGCCGACCTCGAGCGCACCCGCGAGCGGGGCTGGGCGGTCGACGACGCGGAGTACGAGAACTTCATCAACTGCATCGCGATGCCCATCCGCGATGCGAGCGACACGGTCGTCGCGGCCGTGTCCATCACCGCACTGAAGGCGAGCGCCGACCTCGAGGCGCTCGCGGAATGGCAGGAGCGACTGAACGACGTCGTCCTCGCCATCTCCCACGACATCGGCTGGAGGCCACATGACTGACACCTTCGACACCATGTTCGCAACGTCGCCCGTCATGGCGATCCTGCGCGGATACACCCCAGAGCGCAGCGTCGAGCTCGCGAGGCTCGCCTGGTCGCTTGGCATCTCGAGCGTCGAGGTGCCCATCCAGAACGAGCGGGCGCTCGAGGCGCTGCGCGCGGTGGTCCGCGCCGCCGAGCCTGGCGGTCACGCGGTCGGCGCCGGCACCGTCATCTCGCTGGCCCACGTGCGCGACGCCAAGCAGGCGGGCGCATCCTTCACCGTCGCACCAGGCCTCGACCCCGCCGTCATCGAGGCCGCGCTCGAGGCTGGTCTGGCGCCGCTGCCTGGCGTGGCGAGCGGCACCGACATCCAGCTCGCCAAGAGTCTCGGCCTCACCTGGGTCAAGGCGTTCCCCGCCAGCGTCCTCGGCGTCGACTGGTTCTCGGCGATGCGCGGCCCGTTCCCAGAGGTGCGCATCGTCGCGACCGGAGGCATCAGCGCCGCCAACGCCGCCGAATACCTCGGCGCAGGCGCCGACGTGGTGGCCGTCGGGAGCGCCCTCGAGGACGAAGCGCAGCTGCCCCTCCTCTCCGCGCTCGGCGCATCCGCCGCCACCCGCTGACACCTGCCCGCCGCACTCGAATGGAAGAGAACCCATGACTGCCCAACTCACCCCCCGCTACAGCCCCGCAGACGACCGCTACGAGCGCATGCAGTACCGCCGCGTCGGCCGGAGCGGCCTGAAGCTGCCCGCCATCTCGTTCGGCACCTGGCACGGCTTCGGCGACGACGCCCCGATCGCGAAGCAGCGGGAGCTGCTGCGCCACGCCTTCGACCTCGGCATCATGCACTTCGACATCGCGAACGGCTACGGCCCGCCCTTCGGCTCGACCGAGGCCAACGTCGGCCGCATCCTGCGCGAGGACTTCGCGGGGCTCCGCGACGAGCTCGTGCTCTCGACGAAGGCCGGCTACCCCGTCTACCCGGGGCCGAACGGCTCTGGCGGCGGCCGCAAGTACCTCATCGGCAGCCTCGAGAACAGCCTGCGCCTGCTCGGCACCGACTACATCGACATCTTCTACAGCCACCGGTTCGACCCGGAGACACCCCTCGAAGAGACGGCGTCGGCGCTCGATGCGATCGTGCGCAGCGGGAAGGCTCGGTACGTCGGCATCTCCTCGTACTCCGCGGAGCGCACCGCCGAGATCGCTGGGCTGCTGCGTGATCTCGGCACGCCCCTGCTCATCTCCCAGCCGTCGTACTCGCTGCTCAACCGTTGGATCGAGGACGGCGAGCCGTCCGTGCTTGAGGCCAACGCGGCGGCCGGCGCCGGCATCATCGCGTTCTCCGGCCTCGCGCAGGGGCTGCTCACGAACAAGTACCTCGGCGGAGTTCCCGAGGGCTCGCGGGCGACGCAGGGCAAGACGCTGCGCGACGGCATGCTCAGCGAGGAGAACCTCGAGCGGGTGCGAGCGCTCAATGCGATCGCCGAGCGCCGCGGGCAGACGCTGGCCCAGCTCGCGATCGCGTGGGTGCTGCGGGATGAGCGGGTCACCTCGGCCCTCATCGGCGCGTCCCGCACCTCGCAGCTCGACGACCTCGTGCAGTGCCTCGACGCCGCGCCGTTCACCGAGGCTGAGCTGGCCGAGATCGACACGCACGCCGTCGACGGCGGCATCAACATCTGGACGGCGTCGTCGGATGCCTGACGCGCCCGCGGAGGTCCGGCCAGAGGCGCGGGCGCCGGAGCAGCTGCAGGAGAGCGGGGCCCAAGCGAGCGCGCGGGCCGACCTCACGCGCATCCGCGCCGAGGAGGCGGAGCTGATCTTCACCCGGTTCTCGCGTGATGACGCGTGGCGGCTCGGCTCCCGGATGCGCGAGGCGGCGGCAGCTCGTTCGCTGCCGGTGGTCATCGGCATCGTCGTCGGCCAGCAGCGAGTCTTCCACGCCGCGCTCGACGGGGCTGTGCCGGACAACGACGCGTGGCTCGAGCGCAAGACGCGGGCGGTTCTGCACTTCGAGCAGTCATCGCTTGGCGTCGGCGCGCTGTTCCGCTCCCTCGGCCGGGTGTACGAGCAGGAGGCGCGGCTCGACCCCACCGAGGTCGCCGCGAACGGTGGGGTGTTCCCGGTGCGCATCGAGGGTGTCGGTGTCGTCGGCGCGGTCGGCGTCTCTGGCCTGCCGCAGGTCGAGGACCACGCGTTCGTCGTCGAGCAGCTGCGGGAGTTCCTCGCCGAGGCGTAGCGACTCGCGCAGCATCGGGCTCGCACAGCGCGATCGCTGCCAGCCGATTCGCCCTTCCGGGGTGCCCCGAAGGGCGAATCGACTGGCAGCGATCTTCACTGTGCGCGCGTGAGCGCCGCGGCTAGCTGTTCGCGACCTCCGTGGCGGTGGCGAGCTGCTCGACCAGCGTCGGGAGGAAGAAGGGGATCGAGAGCGCGGTCGGCGAGATGGCCGCGCCGTTCTCCTCGCCGACGAGTGCCGCGACGGCGCCCTTCGAGACGGCGGGGATGAGCTTCGTGCGGTCCGAGGTCAGGAACGTCTGCAGCTGCTCCTCGGTCTCGGTCTGCGTGAAGACGACGTCCGCGTCGATCCGGTCGAGGTTCTCGCTGGAGACCGTGGTGGAGAAGGTCGATTCTCCGGTGGCGAGCTCCGCGACGGACGGCGCGCTCGTGAACCCGAGGTCGGTGAGCAGCTCGACGCGCGGGTCGTTCTCGAGCAGGAGGTAGAAGGTGTCGACGTCCTCTGAGGCGTAGGCGATGGTGGTGCCTTCGAACTCGGGGTGCTCGGCGGCCTGGTCGGCGACCTGCTGGTCGAGGTCGGCGAGGACCGCGGTGGCGTCCGACTCGAGGCCGAGTGCCTTCCCGGTGTCGGTGATGACGTCGCGCCACGGCGTCGACCAGATGGCCTCTTCCGGCGCGACGACCGGCACGCCGGCTGCCGTGACGGCGTCGTACTCCTCCTGCGTGAGCCCCGAGTATGACGCGATGAACACGTCGGGGTCGGTGGCGAGGAGCGCTTCGACGGAGAGCTCGTAGGTGGCGTTGTCGAGGATGACGGGGGTCTCGCCACCGAGCTCCTCGATCTTGTCGGACACCCACGGCGCGATGCGGTCCTCGCCTCCGCCGTAGTCCATCGAGGCCATGGCGACGGGGACGATGCCGAGGGCGAGGACCGCGTCGGTGACGCCCCAGCCCCACGTCGCGACGCGGGTCGGTGCCTCTTCGATCGTGGTGCTGCCGTACATGTGCTCGAAGGTGACGGGGAAGGTGGATGCGTCGCCGGGGGCGGCGGCCGCGTCACCCGCGTCGGTGGCGGCGGGGGCGCAGGCGCTGAGCGCGAGCGCAGTGACCGCGACCGCTGCTGCGGCGATCGGTCGGAGGATTCGGTGCATGGGTTGTTCCTTTCGAGCGGGGGTGTGAAGTGAGGAAGTCGAGGTGCGGCGGGACTAGGCGGGCTCGTTCCCGGTGTGGGCGCCGCCCGGGACGGGGACGATGAGGGGTGTCTTGGTGAGGGGGTCGGGCATGACGAGTGCGTCCAGCGCGAACGCGTCGGCGACGACCTCCTTCGTCAGGACGTCGGTGGGGGCTCCGCCTGCGACGATCCGCCCGTCGCGCATGACGATGAGCTCGTCGGCGTAGCGGGCGGCGAGGTTCAGCTCGTGGAGCACGACCACGATGGTGGTGCCCTCGCGCCGGTTGAGGCTCACGAGCAGGTCGAGGACCTCGAGCTGATGGCTGAGGTCGAGGAACGTCGTGGGTTCGTCGAGGAGGAGCACCTCGGGGTTCTGGGCGAGCGACATCGCGATCCACACTCGCTGGCGCTGCCCGCCGGAGAGGTCGCCGACGGGGCGGTCGGCGAGTTCGGCGACGCCGGTGCGGCGCATGGCCTCGTCGACGTGCTTCGTGTCGGCCTGGCCCCAGCGGTCGAAGAGTCCGCGGTGGGGGTGGCGTCCGCGGGAGACGAGCTCCGCGACCGTGAGGCCGTCGGGGGCGGTCGGATGCTGGGGGAGCATCCCGACGGTCTGCGCGAACCGGCGCCTCGGGATGGTCGCCACGTCGATGTCGTCGAGGCGAACGCTGCCCGCGAGGGGTGCGGTGAGGCGGGCGAGCACGCCGAGGAGGGTGGATTTGCCGCAGGCGTTGGCGCCGATGATCATCGTGATGCGGCCGGGGGTGATGTCGAGGTCGAGCCCCTCGATGACCGTGCGGCCCGGGTAGCCGGCGGACAGGCCGCGTGCCGAGAGGCGCGGGCCTGGACCGGTGGTCGCGGAAGGGTCGACGGTGGGGGCAAGCGCGGAGTCGTCGCCGGTCACAGCTGGCGTCCTTTCGTCGAGGCGAGGAGCCAGAGCAGGAACACGGCGCCGACGGCGCCGGTGACGACTCCGACTGGCAGTGAGGTCTCGGGGATCGCGAACTGCGCGACGAGGTCGGCGCCGGTGAGGAGGACCGCTCCGGTGACCGCGCTCGCGCCGACGCCGATGGCGCCGTGGCCGAGCAGCGACCTGGCGATGGCGGGCGCGCACAGGGCGATGAAGGAGATGGGGCCCGCGAAGGCGCAGGTGACGGCGGTGAGGAGGACCGCGGTGAGGACCGCGATCATCCGCACCCGACTGGTGCTGACGCCGAGTCCGGCGGACGTGGATGCGCCGAGCTGCGTGATCGGCAGCCAGCGGGCCGACAGCGTCACGGCAGGGAGCGCGGCGGCGGCGACGACGCCGACGACGAGGAGGTGCCACCAGGCGGTGGATGCGAGGGAGCCCGTGACCCAGAGCAGTGCGGCCTGCGCGAGCTCGACCTGGCTGCGGACCATGAGGTAGTTCATGATGGCGACGCAGAGGAACGAGATGCCGATGCCGGCGAGGATGAGACGGAAGCCGGCCTCGCCTCGCCGGCCGGCTGCGAGCAGGAGGACGAGCGCGACGGCGAGCCCTCCGGCGAACGCGGCGGCTGCGAGGAGCGGCCCGGTGACGCCGAAGACGAGGAGCAGGAACACGGCGGCGACGCTGCTGCCACCGCTGATGCCGAGGAGGTCGGGACTCGCGAGGGGGTTCCGCAGCACGCCCTGCAGCAGGGCGCCGGCGACGCCGAGGCAGGCCCCCACGAGGACGCCCATGAGGACCCGGGGGAGTCGCACCTGGAACAGCACGTACGTCTCGAGGCGGTCGCCGCCGCCGAAGAGGGTGCGGCTGAGCTGCTCGAGCGTCAACGGGTAGTCGCCCGTCGTCACGCCGATGAGGACGACCGCGGCCAGGGCAGCGCTGAGCCCGATGAGGACGGCTGAACGGCGGCGGCGGACGCGCGCCCGCACCGCTTCGAAGGGGGATGCTCCCGTGTCCGCTCCATCGGCGGCGGTGATGGGGAGCGCATCGAGCCTGGTCACAGCGCCACCTGCTTTCGGCGCAGCACGAGCGCGATGAGGACCGGGGCGCCGACGAAGGCGACGACCACGCCGGCCTGCACCTCGCCGGGGAGGGCGATGACGCGGCCGACGATGTCGGCGATGAGCAGGACGGCGCCGCCGAGGGGCGCGCCGATGAGGAGGAGGCGCCGGTAGTCGTCGCCGACGATGGCGCGGAGCGCGTGGGGCACGAGGAGCCCGATGAAGACGATGGGGCCGGCGATCGAGGTGGCGCCCCCGCAGAGCAGCACGGTCGCGAGGATGCCGAGCGCGCGGGTGCGGGCCACGTTCTGCCCGAGGCCTGCCGCGGTGTCGGCGCCGAGGGCGATGAGGTCGAGGCCGCGCGCGCTCGCGACGGCGATGATGCCGCCGACCAGGAGCGGGATGGCGACGACGGCGACGGTGTCGAGGCCGCGCGAGGTGAGCCCTCCGACCTGCCAGTAGCGGAAGACGTCGAGCGCCACGATGGAGGTCGTCAGGATGAGGGTGGTCACCGCGGTGAGGCCGGCGGTGACCGCGGCCCCGGTGAGCGCGAGCTTCGCCGGGTTGTCGCCGTCGGGCCCCCGAGTGCCGACGAAGGCCACGACCACGGCGGCGACGGCGGCTCCCGCGAACGCGAACCACACGAAGCCGGTCGGCGCGGAGATGCTGAAGAACGTGATGGCCACGAGCACGGCGACGGAGGCCCCCGCGTTGATGCCGAGGAGTCCCGGGTCGGCGAGCGGGTTGCGTGTGATGCCCTGCATGAGGGTGCCCGCGACGGCGAGCGCCGCGCCCGCGAGGAGGCCGATCAGCGTGCGGGGGATGCGCTGGTCTCGCACGACGGTGTGGTCCGCGAGCTCTGGATCGGGGGAGAGCAGCGCATCCAGGACCACGGAGGGGGCGATGGGGCGGGCTCCGACGAGGAGGCTCAGGATCACGGCGGCAATCAGCAGCGCGACGGCGCCGACGGCGACCAGGCGGATGCGGCGCGCGCGTGCGCCCGCGATCATTCCTGGTGCTCGGACTGGCCGAGGCGCCAGTACCCCATGAAGGCGACGCGCTTGCGGTCGACGCCGTTCACGGTCACGAGGTGGCGGCGGAGCGTCTTGATGGTCGCCGCTTCCCCGGCCATCCACGCGTAGAACTCGCCTTCGCCGTCTTCTGGGCTGTCCCAGAGGAGGTCGACGTCGACGTCGATGTCGGCGATCTGCTGCGGGCGGGGGGATGCGGCCTGGGCGAGCGCGTCTGGGGAGGCCTCGCACCAGCTGGTCAGGGCCTCCGTGAGGCGCGCCCCGTGCTTGGCGCCGTCGCGCGGCAGCCACGTGATGCGGAAGTTCGCGGGCGCGTCGATGCGGATGATGTCGGCGCTCGTCGGCACCTCGAGGAGCGCATCCACCTCGCACCGCCCGTCGAGCGACTCGAGGATGGAGCCGATGGCGGGGACCGCGGTCTCGTCGCCCGCGAGGAGCAGGCGCTTGGCGGTACCGGGGTGCCAGTCGGCGCCGAGGTGCGAGTGCTCGCTGCGCTGGTCGGGGCCCACGATGACGAGGTCGTCGCCGGGCTTCGCGGTCTCGGCCCAGGCTCCCGCGGGGCCAGCACCGTGGTGCACGACGAAGTCGACGTCGATCTCGCGCGCGTCCGGGTCGACTCGGCGAACCGTGTAGGTGCGCAGGGGGCTGCGCTCTGCCGTCGGCGTCTCGCGCCAGCGCTCGTACCAGAGGCCGGCGTCGAGGACCTCCTGGTCGCGCTGCCCGAAGTCGCTCGTCGTGCCATCTGGCATGGGGAGGATGAGCTTGATCCGCTGGTCGAGCCCGGTGGTGCCGAAGTGCTCGAACTCCTCGCACGTGAAGGTCGCCCGAGTGAAAGCCGGCGACAGATGCTGCACCGAGCGGACCTCGGCGCAGTACGGCCGGTAGGCGGGGCGGGTCTGAAGAGCAGCGGAAGCAGTCACCGAGCCAAGATAAGCCTTGCCTTACCCCGGCGTCCAGTTCTGGAACGGTTCTGGTCGTTGTGGTCGTTCCGCCCAGCGTTCGCGTCGCCCATCCACTGGGTCGCCACGCCGAACCGTTGAGGTGCGCATCCCAGCCCCGATATCCTGACCGGCTGCGATGCCGCAGCTTCACCGCACCAACAGGAAGCATCCGATGTCGCTCGACACCACCGCCCCCGATTCCACCCAGCCAGACGGGTTCACCGCCGAACCCCTGGCCATCCCCTCATCGCTCGGCGATGCGTCGGCCGATGCATTCCACGAGATGACGGCGTTGCGCAACACCGTCGCCCGGGAGACATACCGCAACGACGACTTCGTCCTGCCAGCTGAGGTGCTGCTTCCGGGGTACGAAGCGAGCGAGTACGAGCGCCGCGACGGTCGTCTCATCCGGGAGCACGGACGCCTCGTCGGCCGGGTCCTCTTCGACCTCCCGCTCACGGAAGACGTCCACATGGCGAAGATGATGCTCGAGATCCACGCGGAGGCGAGGGGCCGCGGGTTCGGGGCCGCCGCCTACGAGCTGGGTGAGCGCCTGGTGCGCGAAGCGGGCCGCACCGAGATCCGCACCTGGGTCGTGCACCGGGAGGCCGACGGGCCGCGCATGCCGTCACCGACCGGGGTGGGCGACATCCCCGCCCTCGACCCGGCCGCCCAGATGCTCGTCGGGCGCGGCTTCGAGCTGGGACAGGTCGAGCGGATGAGCGTGCTCGAGCTCGGTGAGGGGCGCGACGCCGGCCTCCGCGAGCTTCGCGACGGCGCGGCCGAGATCGCCGGCGACGACTACCGCTACGTGTCATGGGCCTACCCGACGCCCGAGGAGCACATCGACGGCTACGCGCACCTCAAGGCGCGGATGAGCACGGACGCCCCGCAGGGCGACCTCGCCGAGGACGAGCAGTCGTGGGACGCGAAGCGCGTTCGCGAGGAGCTCGAGTCGACCGCCACCGCCCGCGGCGACCAGGTGCTGGTCGGCGCGATCCAGCACCTCCCGAGCGGCGAGCTCGTGGCCTTCACCGAGCTGCAGCGGATGGCCGACGGCACGAAGCGGGCCGACCAGGAGGACACGCTCGTGCTCAGCGAGCACCGCGGCCACCGGCTCGGCCTGCTCGTGAAGGCGGAGAACCTGCTCGCGTGGAGGAGCCTGCACCCCGACGTCGAGCGGGTCTACACGTACAACGCCGAAGAGAACCAGCCGATGCTGAACGTCAACGAGGCCCTCGGCTTCCGTCCGTTCATCAGCGAAGGGGCCTGGCGGAAGGTGCTCGACTGAGCACCCGGATTCGCTGAACGTCTCACTTGTGCTTGGGAGTACTAAAATTTACTCGGTTCCGGCCAGTAGAGGCCCGGCACTCCCTGAGACTGCGATGGTCGAATACCGGATCGCTCGGGCTTGAGGACTGCCAGCTCGAGAATTGGTGATTCTTGTCTCGCGGTGTACGGTCACTCGGCCATAGAACGCGGATGCGTGATCTCGTTGCTTGCCTCGTCGACGGCGGTTCGTATCATGGTCATCCACTCTGACCGCTCAAGTTCCAGGGCGCAGCTGCTTCGCAGCTGCGCCCCGAGAACAGCGGAGCTACAAGCTTCCTTGTGCAAGGTGCCGGCTGCATTTCGAAGCGCCACTGCCGCAAATGACAGTACATCCTTGCCGTTCGGGCCGAGTTCATCCTTGGCAAGGGTTGAAAGTGCGTCGTTAATCTCTCCAAAGGTGACCTCGGTCTCGCTGGCCTGGATGAGGGCGCGAATGTACCTGTCCCGGTCAAAGACTAGTGTCCTGATGTCGGTTTTGGATGCGGGGTCAACGTTTCGGAAAGGCAGGCCCCATCCGTTCTCTCTGTTTGAGGCTCTCAGGGCGCCTACTTCTTCGCCAAGCTGTATTAGTTTCGCAACGAGCGTTGAGGCTCCGTTAAGTTTCTTGATCTTTTCCGCAGATCCAAGGTGATCAATGATGAGATCGAGTACGCCCATTCGCACCAACATGCCTTCAAGGTCTCGTGCGTCGTAGCTGAAAATGGCCTCGTTCGCGGGTCTGGGATCGTAGTCGGCATCGATGATGGCGCGCACCCCGGGCATGCCCCATTCCTGTAACGCGCTCACGGCTCTAATGACGTTGCTCCTGGTCCCGGCAGCGAATACTATTTCTGGAGCGATGTGAGGCCTCATCACGAGTACGTCGTCAGGGCCCTCCACAAGCAAAACTGGTCGCTTCTCAACCTGTCGGTGTTGGCGGATGCGGTCCTCGACCCGATCCAGTTCACGCAAGGTCGACATCAACGTCTTCCTCTTCCTCTGGCTCAGACTCGGAAATCTGATCAGCGTTCCAGGACGCTATGGCGGGTAGTTCGAGTTCTTCGGCCAGATCCCACCGACCGTTGACGATACTGGCGGAGTGTGTCGCGAATACTACTTGAAGATCGTTAGCGGCTGCGATTCTGGAGATGTCTGCTAGAAACGAGTGTTTCCATGCGGCATGCAGGGAAATCTCGGGCTCGTCGATAAGCACGAGAGAGCCCCGCTGCGCCGCAAATAAAAGAAGAGTGAATAGCGCGACCAAGTGTTGCTCGCCAGAAGAGAGCCGCGACACTAGGAGTCTTTTCCCTGATGCGCTGAGGAAGTCCAGGCCCCCTTCGGGTGACACTGCAGTTCGCTTCCCGGACGGGGCTAGTTTTCCATCGAGAATCTCACGCAGCAATTGCAGTTTCGCATTCACTGGCAGGAGTGGTTCCAATCGTTGATCCCAGTCGTCTAAAAAGACACTCAGGATCCGACGCACCGTCGGGGTTGTGCTGCTGGGGAATGGAATTGGTGCAGCCCCCACCGCAAGGCCGTTGTGGGCCAGGGCCTCGTACCGTTCGACCGTGCGGTTATAGCGATTGTGCAGATCGCTCTCGTTCACGCTTAGCTTGGCGGCAGCTAGCGCCCGTGCTGCAAAGCTAAGGTCGGCGCTCTGAGTAACGCGGACTGAAGCGCGCCTCGCCTCCGCAATCTCATCCCGTAGTTTTTCGGTATAACCGCGAATCCGCGACGCAGCACTCGACGGAGAACGGCTCGTAGTTTTACCCCAAGCGCCCAGGAGTCCTACATTGTCCGAGCGTGCGTCCAGGCGCCAGGTGTCGATGAAAATCGGTTGGGGAGCCCCGCAGAGCGCACGGATGGACGGGTGGTCGTCCAGCCTCGACAGTAACGAGAGATCGCGCGCACCGTACCGGCGCTCCAGGTCTGTGGCGCTCAGTGGCCTGTTGGTTCTCTCGTCGATCCACCGGTTCGGCCCCGTGCGGCGGACTTCCGGAGGTAGTCGACGCTCAAATGCGTCCAGTTCCTCCTGGCTCACGGCGAGTGTTTCTTCGTCTTCCTCGTGTGGCTCCGCGCGCACAACGATTTGGGCGGTATCGAAGGAGTCCGTTTCTCGCTCGACGACCAGTTCTCGGCCATCCGCGTACCTAACTTTGAACTCACTGAACGAGGTGCCCAGAAGGATTCGTGCATCAAGTGCCAGTGCGGCTGCAGTGAGTTTGAGGAGGTGTGTTTTGCCCGCTCCGTTGGGGGCTAGGAGCATTGTTGGCTCGTTTTCGCGAAAATGGACGATGTGATCGACATGACCAAAGAGACCACGGACCTGTATCTGTTGAATTCGCATGTTGCTTCTCCCCTTGAGCTTCGGTAGAACATAGGAAAGCACACTCTGAGCAGTTTCGTAATCGAATCGTTTTAGCTTCTGGGTCGAAGGCCACAGTGGACGCTCTGGTGAGCGCCCACGCCCCGGTAAGCTGGGGGCCTCATGACTGCATCCTCTTCTTCGCTCGTAACCACCGCAACGGGCAGCGATGTCCGCGTCCGCTTCTGCCCGTCGCCGACGGGGACCCCGCACGTCGGGCTCATCCGCACGGCCCTCTTCAACTGGGCCTACGCGAAGCACACCGGGGGCACCTTCGTGTTCCGCATCGAGGACACGGATGCGGAGCGCGACTCCGAGGAGAGCTACCAGCAGATCATCGACGGCCTCGGCTGGCTCGGGCTCGGCTGGGACGAGGGCGTGAACGTGGGTGGGCCGCACGAGCCGTACCGCCAGTCGCAGCGCACCGACATCTACCTCGACGTCATCCAGAAGCTCCGCGACGCCGGCCACCTGTACGAGTCCTTCGCGACGGGCGAGGAGATCGAGGCGCGCAACATCGCCGCCGGTCGCGACCCGAAGATGGGCTACGACAACTACGAGCGCGACCTGTCCGCCGACGAGATCGCCCGCCTCAAGGCCGAGGGGCGCGAGCCCGCGCTGCGCCTGCGGGTGCCGGACACCGACCTCTCCTTCGACGACCTCGTGCGCGGCGAGATCACATTCAAGGCGGGCTCGTTCCCCGACTTCGTGCTCGTGCGCCCGAACGGCAAGCCGCTCTACACGCTCGTGAACCCCGTCGACGACGCGCTCATGGGCATCACCCACGTGCTCCGCGGCGAGGACCTCCTCTCATCGACGCCGCGCCAGATCGCGCTCTACCACGCGCTCATCGACGTGGGAGTCGCCGAGTTCATCCCGCGCTTCGGCCACCTGCCCTACGTCATGGGCGAGGGCAACAAGAAGCTCTCCAAGCGCGACCCCGAGTCCAACCTCTTCCACCACCGCGACCGCGGCTTCCTCCCCGAGGGGCTCCTCAACTACCTGTCCCTGCTCGGCTGGTCCATTGCCGCCGACCGCGACGTGTTCACGATGGACGAGATGATCGTCGCGTTCGACGTGGAAGACGTCAACCCGAACCCGGCACGCTTCGACCTCACGAAAGCCGAGGCCATCAACGGCGAGCACATGCGCCTGCTCGGCGCCGACGACTTCGCGTCACGCCTCGTCGCCCCGCTGCAGCTCGCCGGGGTGCTCCCGCTCGAGACGACGGATGCGCAGCTCGAGCTGCTCGGCCGCGCCGCGCCGCTCGTGCAGGAGCGCATGCAGCTCCTCGGCGAGGCCCCGGAGATGCTCGGCTTCCTCTTCGTCGACGCCGCAGATCTCGAAGTCGAGGACACGGCGGTCGGGTCGCTGAAGGGCGACGTCTCCGGCGTGCTCGACGCATCCATCACGGCCCTCGACGCGCTCGACGCACCGGATGCGTGGACGACGGAGCAGATCGAGGCGGCGCTCCGCGGCGCGCTCATCGACGGCCTCGGCCTCAAGCCGCGCGTCGCGTTCGGCCCCATCCGCGTCGCCGTCTCCGGCCGCAAGATCTCCCCGCCCCTCTTCGAGTCGCTCGAGCTGCTCGGCCGCGAGCAGTCGCTCGCGCGCATCCGCTCGCTCGCCTCGCGCCTCGCCGCGTAGCCCGCGCGGCCCGCGCGCGGCCCGCGCGCTCACCCCCTCGTTTCGGGATGGGTTAATCACTTCGGGATGGTTTCTTTCCCATCCCGAAGCGATTAACCCATCCCGAGATTTGTGTCCGGGGGTGGAGGTGGTGTCGTCGCGTAGTCGGCGTAGGCGCAGTCGGTGTAGGTGCAGTCGGCGTGCGCGGGTCGATGCGGGTGCGCGCGAATGTTCCGCGGTTTGCTCGGCCGCTCGTCGAGCACTGACCCGCTCGTCGAGCACTCACCCCTTTGTTTCGGGATGGGTAAGACACTTCGGGATGGTTTCTTTCCCATCCCGAAGCGATTAACCCATCCCGAGACTTGTGTCCGGGGCGGACGCCCGCGGAGCGCGCCGGCCCTCGCACGTCGGGACGGGTGAGGATACCCTCAGAGGATGCCCGCTGGCCTGAGCTTGCGGGCGGGAGACTCCGGGAGGACTGCATGACCGAGGCCTTGGGCACGCACTACGACGTCGTCGTCATCGGGGGTGGGCCAGCGGGGTTGCAGGCGGCGTTGATCCTCGCGCGGCACCGGTACTCGACGCTGGTGCTCGACGGCAATCGGCCCCGGCATTCGGCGACGCTCGAGGCGCACGGCTTCCTGACGCGTGACCACACGGCTCCGAACGAGCTGCGCAGGCTGGGGCGTGAGGACGTCGAGGCGTACGAGGATGCGGAGATCCAATTCGCCCAGGTTTCTCGGGTGCGCGCGCTGAGCGACGAGGAGTCGGCGGGCGCGGAGGCCTCGCAGGGGGCCGCGTTCGAGGGGGCATTCGCGTTCGTGGCGGGCGGCGTCCCCGCCGAGGACGGTTCGAGTGTCAGCACGGATCCGCGCGAGATCGCGTCTCGTCGCCGGGGTGGTGTGCGCGTGCCGTACCGGTTCGCGGTCGAGGCGAAGGGCGTGCGCGGCACGCCGGCGCGTGCGGTGTTCGCGCGTTCGGTGATCCTGGCGACCGGGCTCACGGAGGTGCTGCCGGCGCTGCCGATGCTGCGCGCGTTCTACGGCACGAGCATCCACAGCTGCGTCGAGTGCGACGGATGGACGCAGCGCGACCGCCGAGTCTCGGTCATCGCCGCGCCCGGGGTGACGGATCTGTACGAGCGGGCGGTGCAGCTGACGCGCTTCACCGGCGCGCTGACCGTGTTCGCGGGACAGGGACAGCTCGGGGCGCTGCAGGAGTTCGACCTCGTCGATCGCGGCGTGGTCGTGGAAACACGTGAGGTGGTCGACGTCGAGGGCGGCCCAGGAGGAGTGACGGGGGTCGCCCTCGCCGACGGGGATGTCGTGACCGCGGAGGCGGTCTTCGTGCGCCCCAACTACGTGGCGAAGCTCGACTTCGCGAGTGAGCTCGGCATCGACTTCGACGGCCTCGGGCTCGTGGCCGCGGATGCGCACGGCCGCACCAGCGTGCCGGGAATCTACGCGACCGGGGAGCTGACGGGCCCTGGCCCGCAGATGCTGATCGTCGCCGCGGGCAACGGCGCGGAGACGGGCATGGCCGTCGATCGTGACCTCCTGGGCCTGTAGCTCGGCTCTGGAGCGCGGCTCTCGCCTCCGGTCGCTGACACGCTGATTTGTTCAGCCTCCGGGAGTGCGCTATGCTCTCTGAGGCGCTTCGGTGCCAGTGGGGTATGGTGTAATTGGCAACACGGAGGTTTCTGGTACCTTTGTTCTTGGTTCGAGTCCAGGTACCCCAGCCAGTTTGAGCAACACAGGCAACACGAAAAAGGCCCCGCTGAGCGGGGCCTTTTCGCGTACCTGCGCTCTGTCGTCCGGGTCACCCCGTGGGCGCATCGACCATCGCTGGGGCGGGCGGGGTGTCCAGGACCGGGTTGACCTCACTGGCGAGGAGCGCTGCCGGTCCGCGCGAGAACGCTCCGAAGCCATCGATCTTGGCCCCGCCCGCGTGCAGGAGCGCCGCCATCCGCTCCACGAGGTCATGGTCGAGGCGCTCCCGCGTGGTCCGCTCTCGGCGCACGAGGAGGTCGAGGAACTCCCGCTCGCCCGCGACGACGGCTGTCTTGTCCTCCTGCGCGGTGCCGGCTCGCGTCTCGGTGAAGACGGTCGCGTCGGAACTCGAATAGAACACGCACGTCTCGATCCAGGGAGCACCGCCGAGGTGCTCGTCGAGGTGCTTGGAGAGGTGCACGGCCTGCGCTCTGACCTGCTTGCGCGGTGACTTGGAGCCGAGGTGCGTGCGCACGACGAGCCCGCCGGCTTCCTCTTCGCCGCCTCTGAACGGGCCGCTTCGGGGTGCGATCTGCACGGCGAAGGGTGGATCGAGTCTGGAGTCGTCGATGAGGTTCTTGTACGAGGTGCTCGCGGCGCTCGGTCGGATGCCGTCGAAGATGGTTCCGCGCCAGCGTTTGTGCTCGACGATGAGCGCCCCGGCGGTTGTGATGAGCACGTGGTCGATCTGCGTCACGTATCGGTTGGTGCTCAAGCCTGCTTCGACGAGGATGCACGTATTGGTGGCGAGTACCCCGTCCAGCCCAAGGGTCGCGCAGCCCTGGAGGATCGCCGCCCTCGAGATGAGCTCATACTCCAGGGAGCGCCTGGCCTGCTGCTGGTGGTGGTGGAGCTCCATCTGGCGTCGCTGGAGTTCCTGGTCGTGGGCCTGCGCGAGCTGTTCAAGACGGGCATCCGTCGTCCGCAGGAGCTCCCGCTGTCGCTCGTCGAACGCTGCGTGTGCTCGCTCCGCCTCGGCGGCAAGCGCCTTCCGTTCAGCCTCTGCAGCGTTCTCGCGCTCATCGAGCGTGGCCTTCCAGCGTTTGTTCGCCCGAGCCCTGAAGACGAGCGCGACGATGACTGCGACTGCTGCACCGAGCACGAAGCTCACCGCGACCCACCCCTGAGTGTCCATACGCCAAGTACAGCACCGGCCACCGACATCGGGCGGGAACGCCGGGCGGGCGGAGCACGCGTGGGGGTGATCAGGGGAGTTCGACGGGGAGTTGCAGGGAGCCGAACACACTCCGGCTTCCGGCGCAGACGCCAGCCTCACTAGGCTGGCGGGACCCCGCTTCCCTTTCGAGAGGATCTCCCCGTGCGAGTGCTCGTCACCAGTTCCCGGAACACGTTCGCGCTCGACCTCATCCGAAAGCTGGGCAGCACAGGCCACACGGTGTTCGCGAGCGACACGTACGCCGGAGCGATCGGCAATCATTCCAAGTACCTCGCGGGCCACTTCGTGACGAGTTCGCCGCGATTCAACACGGACGAGTTCATCGGAGACCTCGTGAACATCGTGGAAGAGCACAGGATCGACGTCATCATCCCGACGTTCGAGGAGGCCTTCTACCTCGCGGCCCGCGGCCACGAGCTGCCGGACGGCACGAGCGTCTTCACGGGCGGGTTCGAGCAACTCGCCCGCCTGCACGACAAGGCCAGCTTCAAGCGCCTCGCCATCGAGGCCGGCGTCCCCGTGCCGGAGACGATCGTGGCGAACAGTCCTGAGGAGCTGCAGGCGGCGATCGACCAGTACCCGAGGTACTTCGCGCGTGCCGCGTTCTCGCGCGGCGGGGTGGGGCTGCTCACGAACACGGGACCGCTCGCCGGCAAGATGTCGGTGGACGAGGCTGTTCCGACCCCCGACCAGCCGTGGCTCGTGCAGCCGTTCGTGGATGGGCCGATGATCTGCACGTACAGCATCGTCGTCGACGGCCGCGTGACGGCGCACTGCACGTACCGCGCGCCCGAGCAGTGGGCCCACAGCACGGGCATCTCGTTCCTCGCGATCGACAGCACGGAGACGCTCGACTACACGCAGAAGCTTGTCGACGCGCTCGATTCCAGCTACACGGGGCAGCTCTCGTTCGACTTCGTCGACAACGACGGCGGGCTGTTCGCGATCGAATGCAACCCGCGGCCCACGAGCGGCGTCATCCTGCTGGAGGCTGAGGAGGTCTCGCAGGCCTTCGCTGGCACGAACCCCGAGCCGTTCGTGGTCGCGCCCGGCGTCGAGCGGCAGGTGAAGCTGGCGGTGCTCGCGGATGCGTTCGCCGAGCCCATCAAGCACCTTCCGAAGTCGCTCCACGACCTGCTCCACGTCCGCGACGTCGGCGCGGGGTGGCACGACGAGCTCGCGATGCTGTGGAGCCCGGCGACGATCGTGCACGGGGCCCAGCTCTCGCACGGCGAGCGCACGGAGCTGCTCGCCGCCCTCGGTGCCGACATCGTCTGGAACGGTGAGCCCATCGACGGGATGCTGCCGGAGGACCGCGCGGCGCTCGAGGCCGTGCACGAGCAGCGCGTCTGAGCTGCCTGGCCGCCGCCCGCATCACTGTCGGCAGCTGCGGTGGCCTCTGAACGAGGATGCCCTCCGCCACGTTCGGTGTGGCGGAGGGCATCGCTCGCTGAGTCGTGCGGTGCCGGCGACCCCGATCAGGCGATCGCGCGGTAGGGGAGGCTCGTGGCAGGACGCATCGCCTCAGACGGCGCGGTCCTGGGCCGTCTGCTCGAGCTGCCGGGCATGCCGCTGCTCGCGGATGAGCAGGTACAGGCGGTGCGCGCAGATGACGAGCGCGAGCCAGGCGGCTCCGAGGACCCAGCCGGCGAGCACATCCGTGAACCAGTGATGCCCGAGGTACACGCGGGACAGGCCGACGGTGATCGCGAAGAGCGCGGCACCGAGGGCGATGAGGACTCGGGCGCGCCGGGTCTGGCGGCGCAGGATGAGCAGGTAGGCGATGACGCCGATGACGGCGACCGCGTTGAGGGTGTGCCCGCTGGGGAACGACGCCGAGGTCTCATACGGGGGCACGGCCTCCGACTGCTCGGGGCGTACGCGCCCGATGAAGTTCTTGCCGACGACCGTCATGAGCAGCGAGCCGCCGCCCGCGGCGACGATGAGGATGGCCGGTGTCCACGATCGGCGGCGGATGGACAGGATCAGCAGTGTTCCGACGGCGATGACGGGCATGCCGATCTGCCCGGCGATGTCGGTGTACGCGGTGATGATGGAGTCGGCTTGCGGGGATCTGAGGGTGATCGCGTAGTCGAGCAGCGGCTGGTCGAGGCCCGCGACGCCGTCCCGGTCGGTGACGGCCTCGTAGATCTCGGCGGCGAGGATGCTGAGGCCGAGGACGATCGCCGCGCCGATCACGAGCAGCAGGATCAGCGCGCTGTTCGGACCGACCTTGTCTCCGACGCGCTGGATGCCCTGGCGGACGGCAACCGCCGTTCTGGAGTCGGCTTTTCGCGCGACGCGGTCGTCGAACGCGGTGTCCTGGGCGAGCTCGCCCTCGACACCCTGGGAGGAATCGCGGGGGTGGGTCACGGCCCCCAATGTAGGGGCAGGCGCCGGGGTGCTGCCTGTGACCTCCCGCGGTTCACGCCAGGACGAGGACCACGATGCCGACGATCACGGTGAGCATGGCCGTGATCGCGCACAGGGCGAGGATCTCATCAGGCATCGCCGACCGGAAGTAGACGTCCCAGTACTGGTCTTCATCCGCTGCAGGGTCCGCAGGGAGGCCTGATGATTCAGCATGGTCGGACATGGCCGCCTCCTCGTCTCGTGCGCTTCAGTCTTTCCGAGGGCGGAGCCGAATATGAGGGGTAGAGAATCCGCGTGGAATGTGGTGCACCTCGGTTGCCGGCGTCGGCACTTCCGGCCCAGGGTGGGCAGTCGGCGTCCGCGCTGCTTGTGCTACAGCGCGGCGTCGGCGAACGCTTGGAGCGCGCCCGCGACGGCCGGAGCGGCGGTGTGCTGGACCATGTGGCTGTGGTGGGGGATCGTCAGCAGCTTGCCGGATGCCGCGCGGGCGGCGAGGAGGACGCACCAGTCGTGCGGGGCGATCGGGTCGCGGGCTCCTCGGACGACGAGCACGGGCACAGTCACGTCCGGGAGTCGATCCTCAAGCGGGTACGCGATCATGGCGCGCGCCTGCCGCAGGTACCAGCCCAGGCCGCAGCGCAGGTAGTCGCTGAAGACGAGCGCGTTCGCGTCCGCTGGCTCGCGCGTGCAGTCAGCTGCGAGCCTCAGGAGATGCGCGCTGAGGGCCCGGCGGCGCCTGTCGGTGACGGGACCGATGAGCACAGCGCCGGCGACGAGCGCCGGTTCGAGGATGGACAGCTCCGTGATCCACTGCGTGCCCATGGAGTGTCCGACCAGCACGGCTTTCGAGGGCAGGAGCATCCCGAGCAGCTGGCCCAGCGCAGTCGCCATCTCCGGGATGCTGATCGGGCGCTTCGGCAGCGGCGACGACCCGAACCCGGGGAGGTCGAGCGTCAGCACGAGGGCATCGGTCGCGAGCGAAACCTGCAGGCGGCGCAGATACCGGTGGGACATGCCGATGCCGTGGACGAGCACGAACACCTGATGGGCACGGACAGGTCCCGCCTCGTGGACGCGGAAGTCCAGGCCTTGGACGGTGACCGTGCGCACCGTGCGCTCGGGGTCGCTGCTCGGCGGCATCGTGCACCTCGCTCTCCGCGATGGTCAGGGGAAGGGAGTGGAAGTCCACAGTGTGAGCACAGTCGGACGGCGAATGGCAAGGCCCCCTTCCTGGCCATCGTCGGTGGTACGGATGGAAGGCCCAGTCACGCTGACAGATCGGACGGACATCGTGGTTCTTGGACTCGCATCCCCAGACGTCACCTTCACGCAGTCGGTCGCCCCCGGCATCCACCGCCTCACGCAGGCGCACACGAACACGTACCTCGTGGAGTCCGAGCAGGGCCTGCTGCTCGTCGACGCCGGCCTGCCGAACACGTACCCGCATCTCTTGAACGCGCTGCGTCAGCTGCGGCGTACCCCTGCCGACCTCCGGGCCATCGTGCTGACACATGCCCACTTCGACCACGTCGGCATGGCGAGGCGGCTGCAGGAGGAGGTGGGGTGCAGCGTGCACGTGCATCTGGCGGATGCGTACCTCGCGCTCCACCCGTACCGCTACCGGCACGAGCGGCCGCGTTTCGGGTATCCGCTCCGGTATCCGAAGGGGGCGGCGCAGCTGCTGCGGATGGCGCGAGCCGGGGCGCTGCGGGTGCGCGGCCTCGACCGCTTCCCGGAGGGTCTTCCTGCCGGGCCGTCCGAGCTCCCTGGTCGTCCGAACGTCGTCCTCACGCAGGGGCACACTGCGGGGCACTGCGCGCTCGACTTCCCGGACCGAGGTGCCACGATCACCGGCGACGCGCTCGTGACCCTCGACCCCTATACGGGGCACGAGGGGCCGCGCATCATTGCCGGAGCGGCCACGGCCGACTCGCCTCGAGCGCTGCGCTCACTCGCCGCCATCGCCGAGCTCGGGCGGCGCACGATGCTCCCCGGGCACGGGGCTGCGTGGACGGGGGAGCTGAGCGACGCCGTCGCCGCCGCGAGAGCCGCGGGGCGTTCGTAGCGGCGGTGGTGCCGCGGTTCTCGAGGGGCCCGCATAGCAAACGATTCCGGCAAAGGCAACGCCCTGAAATCGGGCGGCCGCCCGCCTAACGTCGGGCGCAAGGCACCAGCGAAGATGCACCAGCGACCGAGGGAGGCGCCGTGAGAGCCATGGTCTACCGTGGGCCGTACCGGGTCCGCGTCGACGAGAAGCCGGACCCGGTGATCGAGCACCCGAACGACGCGATCGTGCGAGTCGAGCTCGCAGCGATCTGCGGCAGCGACCTGCATCTTTACCACGGGCTCCTGCCCGACACGAGAGTCGGTCACACCTTCGGCCACGAGTTCATCGGCCGGGTCGAGCAGGTCGGCTCCTCCGTGGAGCGGCTCCAGGTGGGCGACCGGGTCATGGTGCCGTTCAACATCTTCTGCGGCTCGTGCTGGTTCTGTGTCAGGGGACTGATCTCGAACTGTCACAACGTGAACGCGAACGCCACGGCCGCCGGTGGCATCTACGGCTACTCGCACACGGCGGGAGGCTACGACGGCGGTCAGGCGGAGCGCGTGCGGGTGCCCTTCGCCGACGTCGGACCGACGGTGATCCCGGAGTGGCTGCACGACGAGGACGCGCTCATGCTCACGGATGCCTTCAGCACCGGCTACTTCGGGGCGCAGCTCGGCGACATCGCGGATGGTGACACGGTTGCGGTGTTCGGCGCGGGGCCCGTGGGGCTCGCGGCCGCCAGGTCGGCATGGCTCATGGGGGCCGGTCGGGTGATCGTCATCGACCACCTCGAGTACCGGCTCGCGAAGGCGAGGGAGCTCGCGTTCGCCGAGACCGTCAACTTCGCGGAGCACGACGACGTCGTCGTGCTGATGAAGCGCCTCACCGACCACCGGGGCGCCGACGTGGCGATCGACGCTGTGGGGGCGGAGGCCGACGGCAACCTGCTGCAGCACGTGACTGGCGCCAAGCTGAAGCTGCAGGGCGGCTCCCCGATCGCGCTCAACTGGGCGATCGACTCGGTCCGCAAGGGCGGCACGGTCTCGGTGATGGGGGCATACGGGCCCATCTTCAGCGCCGTCAAATTCGGCGACGCGGTCAACAAGGGCCTCACGATCCGGACGAACCAGGCACCCGTGAAGCGCCAGTGGCCGCGACTGTTCGAGCACATCCGCGCCGGCTACCTGTCGCCGAGGGACATGATCACGCACCGCATCCCGCTCGATCAGATACCCGAGGCGTACCACCTGTTCTCCGCGAAGCTCGACGGCTGCATCAAGCCCGTCATCGTTCCACCCACGGACTGACCAGAAGGAGCAGCGCATCATGGCCTACGTCGCCGACACGCCAACGCCGCCGCCGACCGCCGAGGAGCTCCGGCGCCGCATCCCCGGGTGGGGCGCCGACCTCGACCCGGCCGACCGTCCCGCGGTTCCCCGGGAGCGGTTCGCCCCCGAGGAGACCGGTGCGCATTGGGAGTTCCCGGAGCGGCAGGAGGAGAAGGCGCCGCGGGAGCGTTCGATCGAGCATGCGTTCCTGACGCCCGTGTTCGGGACGGCGCAGCCCCTCCACGGGGTCTCAGGCGCCGTCCGCCGGTACGCTTACCGGCGGTTCAGCGAGGCGCGGGCGGCGCACTGGCTGATGCTGATGCTCGCGGACCGTCTCGACGTGGCAGGAGCTGCCGCGCGTTCGGTCTTGTCAGGGCGTCCCGACCTGCCGCTGCGGGAGACGGGTGCGCTCGCGGAGCTGCAGGAGGGGGCAGGCGCGGATCGGCTGCGCACGAGACGCGTCGACCAGCGGCACGCGTGGGTCGACCCGCTGCTCGTCGCCGGGCCGTGGATCGCCGGCGGCGCGCTCCTCGCCGTGGGCGCCGCCCGCATCGTGCGCGCTCGGCGGAGATAGGCGGGCGCGCGGGCGCCTCGCGAGGGCGGCCGCGACCCGGGCGAGGCGCCTAGTTCGAGTACACGCCGACGAGTCGGTTCTGCTCGATGATCGCGCGTGCGTACCCGTCGAGGAACTCCTCGCGGGACGGCGTTCCCTCGACGTGGTGGTCGAGGGCGTAGACCGTGAAGTAGTAGTGGTGGTCGCCGTGGCCTTCCGGCGGCTGGGGCCCCATGTACTCGCTCTTGCCCGCCGTGTTCTCGGCGGTCCTGGCGTGGTCGGCGGTGGCGTCGACGGGTCCGTCCTGGGCTGGGAGGCCGTACACGATCCAGTGCGTGAAGCCGAGCGGCATGGGCGCATCCGGGTCGTGCACGATGAGGGCCAGCTCGACGGCGTCGGCCGGGACGCCCGTGATCTCGAGCCGAGGGGCGGTGTTGCCCCCGTCGGCGCTGAACGTGTCCGCGAGGCGGCTTCCGGCCTCGAAGTCGGGGCTGCTGATCGTGAGGTCGGCGATGTTGAGCGGCATTGGGTCTCCTCGATGCTGGGGATGTGAGCGTCGTGACTTCGACAAGTCTTGCGCGCGGGCCTCCGAGCTTGCTCAGCGCCCGTCGCGGCGTCCGGAGACGGTCGCGGCGGTGAGCGCTCGACTCGGCGGCGGGAAGCCCTTCGGGTAACGTTGCACCCCGTTTGCCTTCCCCCGAGAGAAACGGATGCACCGCACGCCATGAACTCACAGGACGCACCACCCTCCCGATCCGCGCACGAGCCGGCGACGTTCGGGCCTCAACGCAGGCCCATGTCGCGCATCATCCGGGAGGTGATCGATCCGGATCCGCTGCATCCGGCGCTCATCCCCGGCATCGGCGTCGAGGAGACGGGGCGGTCGTTCCGGACGAACTGGTGGGTGTTCGGGGTCGCCGGCGCCGGCGTCGTCGCGGTCATCGCCTGGGCTCTCGTCGACCCGGCGAGCATCTCGGCCGTCGGCTCCGTGTCGCTCGACTGGGTGACGGAGAACTTCGGCTGGCTGTTCTCGCTCCTCACGATCGTCGTCGCCATCTTCATGCTCGTCGTCGGGTACGGCCGCACGGGCGGGGTGCGCCTCGGCGCGGACGATGAGAAGCCAGAGTTCTCGATGGTCTCGTGGATCGCGATGCTCTTCTCCGCTGGCATCGGTATCGGTCTGCTCTTCTACGGGCCGATGGAACCGCTCACCTACTTCCTGGCGCCGCCGCACGGCTTCGATGTCGCCCCGGGCAGCGTGGATGCGATGCACACGGCGATCGCGCAGACCGTGCTGCACTGGGGGCCGATGGCCTGGGCCTACTACGCGCTCGTCGGCGGTGCCATCGCCTACGCGGCCTACCGCCGCGGCCGTCCGCCGCTGATCTCTGCCCTGTTCGACTCGGTGTTCTCGCAGCGCACGCAGGGCTGGTTCGGCCCGCTGATCGACATCTTCGCGATCCTCGTGACGCTCTTCGGCACGGCCGTCTCGCTGGGGATCGGCGCCCTGCAGATCGCGTCGGGCGTGGAGATGGTGACGGGGCTCGGCACGCTCGGCAACGGCTTCATCATCGGGGCCATCGCCGTGCTCACGGCCCTCTTCATCCTGTCCGCCGTGTCTGGTGTGAAGCGGGGCATCCGCATCCTCTCGAACATCAACATGGTCGTGGCGGGCCTCCTCGGCCTGTTCGTGCTCGTCGCCGGCCCGACGCTGCTGCTGGCGAACCTCATCCCAGCCGCCGGCGTCACGTACTTCAGCGAACTCGGCACCATGCTGATGCGCAACGCCTCCATGGGCGAGGAGACGGAGGTGTTCATGCAGGCCTGGACCACGTACTACTGGGCGTGGTGGGTGTCGTGGACGCCGTTCGTGGGCCTGTTCATCGCGAAGATCTCCCGCGGTCGCACGCTGCGCGAGTTCGTGACGGTCGTCATCGTCGTACCGTCCGCAGTGTGCCTCGTCTGGTTCGGCATCGTCGGGGGAACCTCGATGTGGCTGGAGACGCAGGGCGCTGGCGTGAGTGCGGCCGGCTCGGCGGAGGCGCAGCTCTTCACCCTGCTGGCGGAGCTCCCGCTGGGGGCCATCACGAGTGTCGTCGCGCTCGTGTCGATCATCATCTTCTTCGTCACCTCCGCGGACTCCGCGTCCATCGTCATGGGGTCGATGAGCCAGCAGGGCAAAGCCGAGCCATCGCGCTGGGTCACGATCTTCTGGGGCCTCATGCTCGGCCTGATCGCTGCGTCGCTGCTGCTCGCGGGCGGACGGGATGCGCTGTCGGGGCTGCAGGCGATCATGGTCGTCACGGCGCTGCCGTTCGCGTTCGTCGTGATGGGCATCATGTGGGCGTGGGCGAAGGACCTGCGCACGGACCCGTACATGATGCGCCGCCGGTACGCGAGGGAGGCCATCGACGAGGGCGTGCGCGCTGGTATCGCCGAGCACGGGGACGACTTCGTGTTCGGTGCGAGCGTCGTCGAGGCGGAGCATGGGGCCGGCGCGTGGCTCGATACTGCGGACCCGGCGCTCACCGAGTGGTACACGGAGGCCACGACGGGGATGCTCGACGTGGTGAAGGCTGATGCGGAGGGAGCGGACGCGGACCGACCGGATGCCGATGACCCGGCGCGGATCGAGGCGCCGACTGTCCGGGCGGCGCTCGAGTCCGGGGAGCCGGAGCTGGACCGCGATGACGGCGGGGGCCGTGTCGGAGTCTGAGGCGGTTCACGCGGCGCCCGCCCGCATGGCATGCTCTCCCTGACATCGCCTGCCAGGACGCGCTTCCCAGACGGATGCGGAACCTGACCACAAGAAGGAGCCCCCATGACCGAACGCACGAACATCTCCTCCGGCTCGCCCTACGAGGCGACGGTCGGCTACTCGCGGGCCGTGAAGGTCGGCAACCTCGTCTTCGTGGCCGGCACGACGGCCCCGGGTGTCGATGCTGAAGAGCAGGCGCGGGAGATCTTCGAACGCATCGGGGCCGCGCTCGAGCAGGCGGGCGCCTCGCTCAGTGACGTCGTGCGCACGCGAGTGTTCCTCGTCGACATCGAGCGCGACTTCGACGCCGTGGGCGCCGTGCACGGCGAGGTCTTCGGCGAGATTCGCCCGGCGTGCGCGTTCATCGGCACCGCCGGCCTGGTTGCCAAGGATCTGCTGCTCGAGGTCGAGGTCGACGCGGTCATCAGCGAGTAGCTTCGGCGGCAAGCACTGCCCATCGGACGCGGGGTCGGATTCGGCCCCGCGTCTGCTGCGCGCACGGCTGCTACGGCCGGACCGTGCTCTCGATGAGGGTCGCGGCCCCGAGCAGTTCCGGGATGCGCGCGGCGAGCCCCCGGCGTGGCAGCCGGTTGAGGTGCGCTGAGGCTCCGGGCAGGGCGTGCGCTCGGCCGCGCACGAGCGCGCGGATCGCGTTGAGCAGTGCGAGCGGGTGCGATTCGAGGGCGGAGTGGCCGTTCTCGATGTGGACGAGCACCGCATCCTGTGCCGTCGCCGCGACGGCGCGGGCGATGGGCGGTGGGGTGCGCAGGTCGCGTGTGCCGACGAGCAGCACGAGCGGCCACGTGAACGTCGGGGTCTCGGCGGCGAGGTCGAAGGGTTCGCCCGCGAAGGCGGGGAAGAGGTCGGCGATCTCCGAGTAGGTGAGGGCGGGGTCGAGGGGCAGCCCGTCCGGGGTGCCGCCGTAGCCGAGCTCTCGGAAGCCGATGACGCCCGCGAGGTCGAACTCGTAGATGCCGGGGAGCCTGGCGATCGAGCGGTCGCGGGTCGCGTACAGCTGGAGGGCGCTCCAGGCGGCCGTGTGCGCGTGGTTGGCGCGCTGCCGCAGCACGGGGAGGAGGAGCTCGTCGCCGCCGAGCTCGTACGCGGCCCGGGCCACGTCGAGCAGGATGCGCGAGTCGACGCCCCGGTCGATGAGCGCGTGCACGGCCTCGGCGGTGGCGGTGTCACCGTGCCAGAACAGCTCGCGCACCGTGCGGCGCTCCAGGTTGAGCGACTCGGCCGACTGGAGAGCTGAGTCGAGCAGCATGCCGGCGACGCGCTCCGGGTAGCGGGCCCCGAACGCCGACGCGAGGTACGTGCCGTAGGAGGCTCCGACGATGTGCGCCTGGTCGATGCCCTCGTGGTCGAGCACGGCGGCGATGTCGTCGATGACGTCGCTGATGCGCATCGCCGACGCCGGCAGGTCGCGGCCGCGCAGGTCGGCGCGCGAGAAGCCGACGCCGCGGTGCTCGACCATGATCACGTCGAGCCCGCCCTGGGCGGCGCGCCGGCGGAAGCCGAGGTAGGGGAGGAGCGACCCGAGGCCGGGGCCGCCCGGGATCACGACGACGGGGGTGGATGCTCGGGGCCCGGTGCGCGCGTAGCTCAGGTCGAACTCCGGCGTGCGCTCGGTGGCCGGGCGGCGCAGGCGACGCGTGTGCCGGTCGGCGAGCTGCCGGGGGATCTGCGGGGGGATCTGCGGGGCCACGCGCTCAAGCTAGCAGGGCGGGAGACGGTGCTGACTGGGCGGTTCGAAGCTCTCGCATCCCTGATTCGCGTCCTGTTGCGTCCGGTGACGCAGGCAGCCAGCGCGCGTTCACCTTCGTCTGCTCGTCTGGGCGTCCTGGTGCGATGGGGCTCCGCTCGACGAACTACGACGAGAGGAACCCCGGATGCGTGCACTCCGACAGATCGTGATCGTTCCAGCCCTGCTCACCGCCGTCGCCGCGGTCGTCGCGGGGGTCGCACTCGGCCCGCAGGTGGCGCTGGCGCTGGTTCTCCTGGTGACGCTCGAGATCGCGATGGCGGCGGATTCGTCGGTGCCGATGGCGGGCGTCGCGTCGCGCATCGACTCCCGGGCTCGCCAGCTCTTCCTCTCGCTCGGGCTGGTGGTCGGCGTCGTGTCCGTGCGACTCCTGCTGCCTCCGCTGGCGGTCGCGACCGATGAGGGCGACGCGGGCGGGGCGATGGTGGAGGCGGTGGTCGAGCCGAGCGAGTTCGCGGCCGACCTCCTCGAGGTGCGCCCCGCGATCGCCGCGTTCGGGGCGGTGTTCGTGTGGCTCGTGTTCGCCGAGTACCTCTTCAACACGGATCGGCTCACGAGGCGACCGTGGATGGGGGCTCCGGAGGCGGCGCTCGCGCGAGTGCAGCATCCGTGGGCCTGGTCGTGGGCGACGGCCGCCGCCGGTGCCCTGCTCGTCGCAGCGCTCGTCGCGCCGGCCGATCGCCCGCACGTGCTGGCCTGGAGTGCAGCGGGCGGGCTCACCTACGCGCTCTCGAAGGGCGTCTCGAAGTGGGCCCGCGGCGGGGTCGGCGCCTTCCGCCTGCACGCGCACGCCTCGACCGTCATCGTCGAGCGGGCGCTCGTCATCTTCCTCGTCTTCGAGATCCTCGACGGCGTCTCGACGCTGCAGTCGGTGACGATCGTTCCGGTGCCCGCCGTGCAGGCGATGGTCGCGGGCACGGCGGTGCTCATCGGGGCGGTGTTCCTCGCCGGGCTCACGTCCGGCGTCGTCTCGGCTGACGGGCTCTCCAAGCTGCGGCACCTGAAGGCGGGGGCCGCCTATGTGCTCGGGCTGCTCAGCGTGCTGCTGTGGACGAGCCTCGTCGTGCCCATTCCGGGAGCCGTCGCCGCCTGGGCCGGGTCGGCGGTCATCCTCGCGGCCTTCGTCACCTCGTTGCGGCCGCGCGCCCGGCTTCGGGCGAAGCGGGTGCGGCTCGCTGGGCAGCGGCAGGATGCTGAGGCGAGGTCCCGCGCGGACGTGCGGTGACGCTGGGGCGATCCGCGCCGCGCCTATCGCGGGTCGCGCCGCTTGTGGCGCCGAGCGAGGAGCCAGCCGACTGCTCCGGTGGCGAGGATGGCGGCGAGCCAGATCCAGCCGTTCGTCTGGTTGCCGGCAAAACCGAGCTGGGCGCTCTCGCAGTAGCTCAAGGCCGGATCGGGGGAGTCGTAGCAGGTCGTCGACGTGAGCACCGGGGCCAACGCGAGCGAGATCAGGACGACGATGACGGCCGTCCAGAGCCAAATCCGCGCGGTCGACCGAGGGCGGAGGAACGGAGGGGTCATGCGCTCTGGGCCCCCGAGTCTCCCCGGGGTGCGCCACCGGCTCGCAGGGCTCGCTGCTTCCGGACGTAGCGGATCACGACAACCACGATGAAGGGCGTCGCGACCGCCGCCCCCACGGCTCGCGTCAAGGACGAGAAGCTCGTGGGGAGGCCGACCGCGGAGCTTCGCGCTTCGAGACACGTTTCGGGGCCGGTGCCGACGCGCCCGCAGTAGCTTTCCATCTCGAGCGGGAAGAACAACCACGTCGCGAGTGCCGCCAACACGAGGGCGATCACGCTCGCGAGAATCCACATGCGGATCGTCCGGCCCCGGTCGTCGAGAGTCATGCGTCATGTCTACCGGATGCACGTTGCCGTTGCGCGCGGCCGTTGCGCGCGGCCGCTGCGCGTTCGGCGGCGACGTCGGGACGTTCTAGGCTCTGTCCTGTGAACGCGCGCGCAGATGAAGCAGGCCAGCAGTCGGAACCCGATCTGATGCTCCGCGTCCGCGAGGCGTACCTGCGCACCCGGGAGCTGCGCTCGCGGCTCGCGGCTCTGCGCAGCGAAGACTTGCAGCTGCCGGACTCGCAGGCGTTGTCGCTGCGCGATCGCGCCGAGCGACAGGCGGCGGACCGTGAGCGCCTCGAGGCGGAGCGAGCGACGAAGCTCGAGCTGGACGCCGCGGAGCAGGCGCTCGCCGACGCCGAGGAAGCGGTGCAGGACTCCCTCGACGGCAGCGGCGACGAATGGATGCACGGGGCAGGCACGCGCTGACCCGCCTGTTCCGCTCGCCGCGCCTGCCCCGGCTGCCGGGCCTCGGTCAGGCTCCCGGGTAGCGGTTCGCGGCCATCGCCGAGCCGACGCGTGCCGTCGCCGGGTAGTTGATGCTGTGGCTCTGCACGTACTCGGACAACCCGAGGTCCCCGAACTCGCGGCCGTGGCCGCTCACACCGCGGCCGCCCATGGGGGCTCGCAGAGAGACGCCGGCCCGGTTGGCGCAGTTGATGAACGTGAACCCTGCGCGGAGCCGCCGCGCGACGGCCTGCGCTCGCGGGATGTCGACGCTCCACACCGACGACGCGAGTCCGTGCTCGACACCGTTCGCGCGATCGATGGCCTCATCGACGGTGTCGTAGGCGAGGATCGGCAGGATCGGCCCGAACTGCTCCTCGCGCACCAGCTCGTCGGCGTCGCTGAGCCCGGTCACGATCGCGGGCCGCACCCAGTGGCCGCCCGGGGTGACCGATTCGTCGAGCGAGCCCAACTCGGTGACCGTGCCGCCCGCATCCACTGACCGCTGCCGCAGCGCCTCGAGGCGGGTGCGCGCTTCGGCGCTGATGACCGGGCCCATGGTGACGCCCTCGAGCCTGGGGTCGCCGATGCGCAGCACCCGCCGGGCCGCCGCCACGAGGTCGGCGACGAACTCGTCGTGGCGCTCGCGAGGCACGTACACGCGCTTGATCGCCATGCACACCTGCCCGCTCGTGAGCATCGCGCCGAACACGACCCGCTCGGCCAGCTCCGGACCCCAGTCGGCGTCGTCGAGCAGGATGGCGGCGTCGTTGCCGCCGAGCTCCATGACCGTGGGGCGGATGGTCCGCGAGGCCGCGGCGCCGATCGCGCGCGCCGCGGCGGGGCCACCCGTGAAGGAGATGAGGTCGACGTCCGCGCTCTCCACGAGGGCGCTTCCGGTCTCGCCCTCGCCGTTCACGAGGTTGAGGACCCCGTCGGGGAGGCGGGCGGCGATCGCCGAGTAGAACGCGGTCACGGCGAGCGGCGCGAGCGGCGAGGGCTTGAGCACCATCGTGTTGCCCGTCATGAGGGCCGGGATGACCTTGAGGGCGGCGAGGATGACAGGTGCGTTCCACGGGGTGATCGCGGCGACCACGCCCATCGGCTCGACGATGCGCAGGAGTGTGCCCTCGTCGTCGTCGATGACCTGGTCTGCGCAGATCGCCTCGATGTTCGCGGCGCAGAACGCGGCGAGCCGTCGGGCGAACTGGAACTCCCCGTCCGCATCCTGCGCCGGCTTGCCCATCTCGCTCGCGATGAGCTGCCCGGAGTGGTCGGGGATCGCCGCCGCGTCCTCGATCGCATCGATGAGCTGACGTGCGCGGACGGCCGCGGGGAGCTGCGACCAGAAGGTGCCGACGGTGCGGGCAGCGGAGAGCGCGTCGCGCACCTGCTCGGCACTCGTCGTCGCGACCGAGCCGACGACCGTGTGCCCGTCGATGGGGCTCATGACCTCGATCGAGGCGGGGGAGGCGACGCGGCGCCCGTTGATGAAGGAGTCGAGATGCATGTGACCATGATCGGCTCCGATTGCGTATATCGCATGCAATCCATGTTGCGATCGTGTGAAAAATTGTCAGTTCCGGGTCATTGCGGCGCATATTGCACGCAATCTTGATGCATGGATGCACACACCACCACCGTCAGAGTCGCCATCGTCACGGGCGGGTCGCGTGGCCTCGGCCGCGTCATGGCCCTCGCGCTGAGAGCGGCAGGCTACGCCGTCACGATCACCGCGAGCGGGGCATCCGCTGCCCTCGACGAGGTGGTGGCTGACGCCGCGAAGCTGCCCGGCGGCGCCGAGCTGCTGCTGCCGCTTGTCGCCGACGTCAGCGACCCGCACCGAGCGAACCAGGTTGTCGAGGCGACCGTCGAGCGCTTCGGGGGCGTGCACGCGCTGGTCAACAACGCGGGGCGGGGGATGCGGCTCGTGAGCGAGACCTTCACGACCGACCCCGTGCACTTCTGGGACGTGCCCCCGGCCACGTGGGCGCAGATCATCGACACGAACGTCAACGGGCCGTTCGTCATGTCGCAGGCCGTCATGCCACGCTTCCTGGCGCAGGGCGACGGGCGGCTCGTGAACGTGTCGACGAGCGCGCAGACGATGGTCCGCCCCGGCTACGCCCCGTACGGCCCGTCGAAGGCCGCGCTCGAGGCGATGACCCGCTCGTGGGCGACCGACCTCGCCGGCACCGGTGTCACGGCCAACCTGCTGCTGCCCGGCGGGGCGGCCGACACCGAGCTGCTGCCAGCTGGCCCGGACCGGAAGGGGGCCGACGGGAACCTCCTGTCGCCCGAGGTCATGGCCGCGCCGGCGGTCTGGCTCTGCTCGCCCGAGAGCGCGAGCGTCTCCGGGGCGCGCGTCATCGCGAAGCTCTGGGACCCGACGCTGTCAGCCGTTGAGGCCTTCGCCGCGGCGAGCAGCGCGCACGTCGTCGCGGGCTGACGGCGCCGCGCGCCCGCGCGCATCCGCGCGCCGCATCCGCGCGCCGCATCCGCGTCCGCACCCGCACCCGCACCCGCATCCGCACCCGCACCCAGTGCGCAGAGTTGTGGCGAAGTGCTGTCGGGCGTGCCCCAGAGGGCATTTCGCCACAACTCTGCGGTGGTTTCTGCGGTGGTTTGTGGGGGCGTCAGGCGCGGCAGTCGATCGAGCGCGGGGTCGGCGCACGGTCGGGGGCTGTCTGTGGTTGCTGTTGAGCTGAGGATGGGCGCGCAGAGTTGTGGCGAGGTGCTGTCGGGCGTGCCCCCGCGAGCACTTCGCCACAACGTTGATGGAACAGGCTCTCCTGCGGCGCGTGCCGCGAAGGCAGGCGCGGAGACTGCGTCTAGCTGGTCGCGGGGACGGCGGCGATGCCCGCGAGGTAGTCGACGACGTCGTGCTCGCTGACGACATCGGCGTACTTCGCGTCGAGGTCGAAGAGGGCGGCCTCGTGCGGTTCCGAGCGCCGGTCGCCGACGGCGTCGCGCACGACGAGTGGGATGAAGCCGTGCTGGCACGCGTCGACGGCCGTGGCCCGCACGCATCCCGAGGTCGAGAGGCCGACGAGGATCACGCTGTCGCAGCCGAGGACGGTCAGGTCGGTGGCGAGGGAGGTGCCGAAGAACGAGCTGGCGTACTTCTTCGAGAGGATCGGCTCTCCCGCGGCGGGGGTGAGGGGCGCGGCGATGGCGCCGAGGGGGGAGCCGGTCGCGAGCGTCGCGAGGCCAGCGGCCTTGCGGGCGAAGACGCCGCCGCCCGTCGGGCCGGTGTCCTGCTCGACGACCGTGTAGAGCACGGGGATGCCTGCGGCGCGCGCCGACTGCAGCACGCGGGCGGCCGAGGCGAGCTCGTCCTCGACGCCCGCGTAGAGCGGCGACGTCTCGACGAGGTACGCGTCCACGAAGTCGATCACGATGAGGGCGGGCTTCCTCCCGAAGCCGAGGCGCTGGCCGAAGCCCGCGGCCGCGTAATCGTTGTCTGCTGACACGGCGTCGTTGTCTGCTGACACCGTGTCGTTGTCGGCGGTCACCGTGTTGCTGCCGGCCTGCTTCTCGGCGGTGGAGGCGGTTGGTGTGGTGGTGGTCATGGTGGTTCCCTTCGTGGGGTTGCGGGGGAGGTTGAGCTGGAAGCGGAAGTCGAGAGGGTTCGTTCTGCCCGGCGGGTTCGCGGCGCTGCGCGAGCTCACCGGGCCGCGCTGTTCTGGGCCGCGCTGTCTCGTGCGGCGGCGCGGGCCTGGCGGCGGGTGGGGTGGAAGCGGGCGGCGATGGCGGCCGCGGTGGCGGCGACGAGCGCGATGCAGGCCGAGGCGAGCCAGCCGGTGCTTGGCCCGAAGTACTCGAAGACGAACCCCATCGCGAGCGGACCGGCGGCGCTGCCGATGTACGCGCCGGACTGCACGAGCCCCGTCGCCTGGGCGGCGAAGCGCGGCACGGCGTTGGAGACGGCGAAGTGGAGGAGTCCGCTCCACCCCCAGCCGAGGCCGAACGCGAGCACGACGCCGACGGCGAAGCTCCAAGGGAGGGCGAGGGCCATGCCGGTCAGGCCAACGGCGCCGGAGAGCATCATGAGCGAGACGGTCGTGAGCGTGCCGCCGATGCCGCGGTCGGCGAGCCAGCCGGCGAGGGGCCTGGCGATGATGTTCGAGAGCGAGCCGAGGCTGAGGAGCAGGCCCGCGACGGCTGCTGAGTAGCCGACGCCGATGGCGGTCGTGACGGTGAAGGCGCCGATGACGCTCGACTGGGCGGCGCCGAGACCGCTCGCGGCCGAGGCGAGGACCAGGAAGACGCGCAGGTCGCGGGGGAGACGCTCGGGGCGTCGGCGCGCGAGGCGGGGCGCGCGCTTGGTGCGCGGCACCCGCCAGGCGAGGAAGCACACGGCGACGGCTGCGAGGGCGCCCGCGATCGCGAAGGTCCACTGCCAGCCGACGGTGAGGCCGAGGGCCGGGACGGCGAGGCCCGCGCTGAAGGTCGCGAGGGGCACGGCTCCCTGCTTGAGTCCGAACGCGAGGGCCCGGCGCCGTGTGGAGACGCCCGCCCCGATGAGGGCGTTCGACGGTGGATGCCCGAGCGAGTTCCCCGCGCCGGCCAGGATGAGCCACACCAGCAGCCACTGCCATGTCGGCGTGTAGGCGGCGATGCCGATGAGGGCGAGGCCGCCGATCGAGGAGGCCATCACCATGCCCCAGCGGAAGCCGAGCCTGCTCGAGAGGCTGCCGGCGAGGGGTGAGAGGAGCGCGGAGGCGCCCCAGTAGGCGGCGACGACGATGCCGAGCATCGACTCGGTGAGCCCCGTGCTGGCGCGCAGCTGCATGGACAGGCCGCCGACGAGGAAGACGGGGAGCGCGGTGACGACGGTCGTCCCGATGCCGGCGAGGGTCGCGGTGCGGCCGGGGCGCCGGGTGCGCCAGACGTGCGTCGGTGCCTCGGAGGCTGAGACTGCATCCGCTGCATCCACTGCGCCCGTTGCGTCTGCCTCAGATACCTCGTCTGGCGCGGCTATCAGGGCATGCTGCTGCTCGGACCCCGTGGTGGGCCCGGTGGTGCGCGACATGGGTCAGTCCTCGTGCGCGGAGGTGTCGGCGTGCAGGGAGGACCCGGGGCCCTGGAGCACGGCGTTGCGCGCGGCGAGGATGTGCGAGCGCATCGCGACCTCGGCCCACAGGGAGTCGCCTGACTGCAGGGCGGTCAGGATGTCGCGGTGGTGGTGGTTCGAGCGGATGCGGAACGTGTCGCCGTACGCCTGGTAGTTGCGGATCATCATGGGCACCTGGCTGACGCTGCGCAGGAGCGTCTGCAGCTGGAGGCTGCCGGACACCTTGACGATGTGCTCGTGGAACTCGCGATTGAGGCGCCCGAGCTCGACGATCTCGTCCTGATCGCTCGCGTGGACGAGGGGGTCCATCCGCTCGATGCGGTCGATGAGCAGCTCGGCGTCCGCGTCCGTCATGCGGTCGGCGGCGAGGCCGGCGGCGCGGCTCTCGAGGGAGGCGCGCACGAAGTAGGTCTCGGCCATCTGCTCGGTCGTGTAGCCGATGACGGTGGCCCCCTTGTTGGGGATGTACGCCACGAGCCCTGCCTCCGCGAGGCGCTGCAGCGCCTCGCGGATGGGGGTTCTGCTGAGCCCGAACTCGGCGGCGAGCGCCTGCGCGCGCAGCACCGTGTGCGGCGCGTATTCGCCGCTCATGATGCGCGAGCGAAGCTCGGCGTACGCGAGGTCGCCGCCCGTGAGGCTCTCGGGCAGCAGCGCGTGCGTGGGGGTCTCGATCATCGAACGCTCGCGAGCATGGACGATGTGAGGAGGAACTGCCGGCGGGCGGTCTCGTCGCGGCCGAGGGCTTCCCACTCGGCGCGCTTCGCGGCGCGGCGCTCCTCGCTCGTGTCGCGGAGGGCGTTCCAGTTGCCTTCGGTCTCCTCGCCCACGTAGTGGCGGGCGACGGCGCGGCGCTTCTCTGCCCAGTCGTCGAGCGCCTCGCTCGAGATCTCGCCGTTGGCGTAGCCGGGCAGCAGCTCGGCGAGCAGGAGCCCGTCGTGGATTCCACTGTTCATGCCCATGCCTCCCAACGGGTTGTTGACGTGTGCCGCGTCGCCCACGAGGAAGACGTTGCCCTTGCGGAACGTCTGCGCGACCTTGCGGTGCACCTCGTAGACGGTGACGTGCACAACAGGGTATCCGTCGAGCTCGGGCACCACACGCCGAAGCTGACTCACGACGTAGGCGGGGTCGGTCTGCTGCTCGGTCGTGAGGGCCGGGTCGCAGGGGAACAGCACCCGCCAGCCGCTCGGGTTGCGCAGCAGCACGTGCCAGTTCTCGGGGTCGGCGACGTAGTTGACGACGGCGAGGTCCTCGTGGATCTCGTGCAGCGGCAGGCTCGTCGTGATGACGAGGTAGCGCTCCGGGTAGGTGTGGCCGGAGAAGTCGATGTCGTAGTGCTCGCGCACGATCGAGCGGGAGCCGTCCGCCGCGACGAGGTAGGTGCTCGTCGCCGTGGTCACCTCTCCGCCCTCGCCGCGCACATCCACCTCGAAGCCCTCGTCGTCCTCGCGGATCGCGATGACCTCGGCGCCGAGCGTGGAGGTGACGTTGGGCTCGTCGGCGATCACCTGCTGGGCGGCCGCGGTGAGGCGGCTCTGCTCGACCTGCACGCGGTACGGGTAGGCCGTGTCGTCGTCGAGCACCGCGAAGTCGAGCTCGACGATCTTCCCGATCGTCGCATCCCGGAACTGGTAGGAGCGGGCGATGATCCCGGCCTCGATGAGGGGCTGCGAGAGCCCGAGCTCCTCCAGCATCTCGAGTGTCGGCGGGTGGAAGGTGGATGCGCGGTGCTCGAGCGTGCTCGCCTCGCGCTTCTCGAAGAGGGCGACCGTCATGCCCCGCTTGGCGAGCTTGAGGGCGGTGGTGGTGCCGACGGGGCCGCCGCCGACGACGATGACATCGAACTGGGGGGAAGCAGTCATGGTGTGGTCCTTTGGGTGCGCTGTGGCGGTCAGAATTCGCGGATGATGGTGCCGTAGCCGCCGACGGTGTCGGTGAAGCCGGCTTGGCGGAGGGTGTGCCAGACGGTGGCGGTGTTGATGGCGACGACGGGCTTCCCGAGCCACGTCTCCGCCTCGTCGGCCATGCGGATGAACGACAGGTTCGTGCCGACCTGCACGATCGCCTCGGTCTCCGGGGTGTCGATCTCCTCGAGCACCTTGACGAGGTCGCGGGGGGTGACGCTCGCGATCGACGTCGCGGTGGGGCAGCGGAGGCCCGTGACCTTGACGACGTCGAAGCCGGCCTCGGTGAAGTACTGGTCGACCCACTCGTCG
Source organism: Pseudoclavibacter terrae (assembly GCF_008831075.1). Classification (GTDB taxonomy): domain Bacteria; phylum Actinomycetota; class Actinomycetes; order Actinomycetales; family Microbacteriaceae; genus Pseudoclavibacter; species Pseudoclavibacter terrae. Next base: position 123,117 of record NZ_WBJX01000005.1, read on the forward strand.
GCGACGGGCTGGTACGGCGAGAAGACGGAGATCTTCTTCACGTCGAGGGCCTCGAGGGCGGCACGGCAGGCGGACGCCCCGGTCGTGACGGGCATGCCGCCGATCTGGTCGCTGACCTCCTTCTGGAAGGCCTCGTTGCCGGCGACGCCGCCGCTGAAGGTGGGGGCTGACATGCCCATCATCATGAGGTCGGGCTGCGCCGTCATGACGTCGCGGAGGGCCACCGACATGGAGCCGCGGATCTGGGTCTGCAGCCCCATGAAGGTTGCGTGGTCGCCCATCGCCTGCTGCTCGACGTACATGCGGCCGCAGTGGAACGTGATGCCGTGCGGCGCGAGCTTGTTGACATCGTGCTCCACGACCGTGTTGGTCGAGGGGACGATGACGCCGATCTTCGCGCGGTATCCGGTGACGTCAGGCATTGACGTGCTCCTTCGTGTTCGGGTTGGCTGCGGCGCGGGGCGTCGCGGCGGGGTTGTTCAACGTGGTGTGGGTGAGGGGACGGGGTCAATTCGCGACGAGCTCGGCGGCGGGCATGCCGGATCCGAGTCGGGTGTGTCCGCTTGTCGCGTCGTACATGTGGCAGGCGACGGTGCGGTTGCCGACGGGGGTGTCGGCGGGCCGTTTCGTGAGGCAGACCTCCTGGGCGAAGGCGCAGCGGGCCGCGAACGGGCAGCCGACCTGGCCCGTCGCGGGGCCGGCGACCGGCGTGGCCGGGGTGGTGCCGTCGCCCGTGTCGGCGGCGGCTGCGGTCGCGGCTGCCGAGGCGCGTGCCGCGCGGCGTCTGCGCTGCTCGACGGGATCGGTGACGGGCGCCGCCGCGTTGAGCGCCGCCGTGTAGGGGTGCAGGGGAGCGCCGTGGACTTCGCCGGCGGGCCCCTGTTCCATGATCCGGCCGCGGTACAGCACGAGCGTTCGGTGGGAGATGTACCTGACGACGTCCAGGTCGTGGGCGATGAAGATGTAGGCGAGGCCCCGTTCCTTCGCGAGCTTGGCGAGGAGGTTGAGGATCTGCGCCTGCGTCGACAGGTCGAGGGCGCTCACGGCCTCGTCGAGGACGACGAGCTGCGGCTGCATGATGAGGGCCCTCGCGATGCCGATGCGCTGCCGCTGCCCGCCGGAGAACTGGCCGGGGAAGCGGTCGGCGGCGGCCCTCGGGAGGCCGACGGTCTCGAGCATGTCGCGAGCCCGTGCATCCGCCTGCTTGTCCGAGAGCCTGAGGGCTGCCTGCAGCGGCTCGGCGAGGGTCTGCCCGATCGTGCGGAAGGGGTTGAGCGAGCTGTACGGGTCCTGGAAGACGACCTGCAGCTGCTTGGCGATGTCGCGGCGGTTGCGGAGCAGCGAGTGCTTCGTGAGGTCGCGGCCCCCGAAGCGGATGCTCCCGCCGCTCGGCCGCTCGAGGCCGAGGAGGCAGCGCCCGATGGTCGACTTGCCCGAGCCCGACTCGCCGACGACGCCGAGGATCTCGCCGGGGGCGACGGTGAAGCTCACGTCGTCGACGGCGTGGACGGTCTGCTTGCGGTCGTGGGGGTTCTTGAACCGCATCTGCAGGTTGTCGATGCGCAGCAGGTCCTCGCTCATGCGATGCTCCTCTCGTTCGCGCTGGAGTTCTGGGTGGCCGAGCCGGTGCTGGTCGCCTTGGCGACCTCCTCGACGCGGACGCAGCGGGCCATGCCAGAGCGCTGGATGCCCGCGGTGGGGCGCTGCTGGCCGGCGCCGGGGCGCAGCAGGGTGAGGGCGACGGGGGAGGTGCGGCACCGGTCGGTCGCGAAGGTGCAGCGGTCGGCGAAGCGGCAGCCGCTCGGCCAGTCGCGGGGCGCGGGAACCGCGCCGCTGATGGCGTCCATGGGGACTCCCGCGACGGCATTCGCGGGCATGGCCGCGAGGAGGGCCCGCGTGTACGGGTGGGAGGGGGCGGTGAGGAGCGTGTCGACGTCGGCCTCCTCGATGACCTGGCCCGCGTACATGACGATGGCGCGGTCGCACGTGTCGGCGACGACTCCGAGGTCGTGGGTGACGAGGATGACGGCGAGGCCGAGCTCCTCGCGGAGGCGCCTGAGGAGGTCGAGGATCTCCGCCTGCACCGTCACGTCGAGGGCGGTGGTGGGCTCGTCGGCGACGAGCACCTCTGGGTCGCCCGTCAGCGCCATGGCGATCGCCGCGCGCTGCGCCATGCCGCCGGAGACCTGGAAGGTGTAGCTGGCCGCGGCCTGCTGCGGGTCGGGCATGCCGACGAGGCGGAGCAGCTCGAGCGCCCGCGCCTGGGCCTCCCCGGCCTTCCGGCCCGTGTGATGGGCGATGGCCTCGCGCAGCTGGGCGCCGATCGTGAAGGTCGGGTCGAGGGCCGTCATGGGCTCCTGCGAGACGAGCGCGATCCTCGAGCCGCGGACGGCTCGGAGCTGCTTGTTGGTCTGGCCGACGATGTTGGTGCCGTCGATGCGGATCTCGCCCTTGGAGACGCGGCCGCCTGGGGCGACGAGGCCGAGCAGGCTCTTCGCGGTCACCGACTTGCCGCATCCCGATTCGCCGACGATGCCGAGCGCCTCACCGCGGGACACCTCGAAGGAGACGCCCTGCACGACCGCGAACTCGCCGTTGCTGTCGGCGAACGAGACGCTCAGGTCGCGCACCGAGACGATGGCGTCGTCGACGTCGGATTGTGGGTCGTCGACCGCGACGGGCTTCGACGCGACGGGCGCTGACGTCTTCGTCCGGAAGAAGGAGCGCACGAGGGTGGTGCCCGGCCGGTTTCCGGCGAGCGCGTCGCCGACGACGTTGAAGGACAGGATGGAGAGGATCATGATGACGCCGCTCGGCACGAGCAGCCACGGGTGCAGGTAGATGAGCTCGCTGGCCTCGCTGATCATGCCGCCCCAGCTGGGCGCCGGTGGCGGGGTGCCGAGGCCGAGGAAGCCGAGGCCCGCCTGGATGAGGAGGGCGGCACCCATCGTGATGGAGAGCTGCACGAGCAGCGGCCCGCGGATGTTCGGGAGCACGTGGCGGAACAGGATGAGGCCGGGTGCGATGCCGGCGACGTTCGCCGCATCCACGTACAGCTCGCGCCGCACCTGCAGGGTCGTCGCCCTGGCGAGGCGCACGAAGCCGTCGCTCATCGCGACACCGAGGGTGACCATCGCGACCGTCGTGTTGTTGCCGAAGGCGCCGATGACGGCCATGAGGATGACGATGGTGGGGAGGGCCTGGAAGAAGTCGGCGAAACGGGAGACGAGCGTGTCGGTGAAGCCGCGGAAGTAGCCGCCGATCATGCCGAGCGGGATGCCGATGCTCATGGCGACGACGGCCGCGAGGACGGCACCCCCGAGGGTTGCGGCGCCGCCGTGGATGAGACGCGAGTAGACGTCACGCCCGAGGTCGTCGGTGCCGAGGAGGTGCTCTGCGCTCGGCATCTGACGCGCAAGCGAGAGGTCCTGGGCGAGCGGGTCGAGGGGAGCGACGAGGTCGGCGAACAGCACCGAGAGGCCGAGGAGGACCAGGAACGCCAGGGCGACGACCGCACCCGGCTTGCTGAGGAGTCTGGAGAGGGCGGTGTCGGTGCGTCGGACGCGGGTCATGCGAGCCTCGCCTTCGGGTTGATGATGCCGTAGAGGATGTCGATGACGAGGTTCATGGCGAGGATGACGACGCTGAGGGCGACGACGACGCCGAGGACGATGGGCATGTCGCCGAGGTTCACCGAGTCGACGACGAGCTTGCCGACGCCGGGGAGCGCGAAGACCTGCTCGATGAGGACCGCGCTGCCGAAGAGGGCAACGAACTGGAGGCCGATGACGGTGAGCACGGGGATGGCCGCATTCCGGAGGCCGTGCAGCCACACGATGCGCCACTCGGGGAGGCCAGTGGCCCGCAGCGTCTGCATGAAGTCGCGGCCCTGCACGTCGATCATCGCGACGCGTGCCTGGCGGGCGACGGCGGCGGTGCCCGCGATGCCGATGGAGATGAGGGGGAGCGTGATGCGGCGCACGAACTCCGCCGGGTCCTCGGCGAACGGCTCCCATCCTGAGGAGGGGAACAGCTTGAGGTTCACGGCGAAGACGAGCACGAGCAGCACGGCGAGCCAGAAGCTCGGGATGGCCTGCATCACCCCTGCGGCCCCGCGGATGATCGTGTCGAGCCAGCCGCCTCGGCTCGCGGCGAGGATGCCGAGCACGATGCCGAGCACCGTGGTGAGGAGGATGCCTCCCATGGAGAGGGTGAGGGTGACGGGGAGGCGCTCGAGCACCTGCGCTGTCACCGACTGCTGGCTGAGGTAGGAGACGCCGAGGTCGCCGGTGAGGAGGCCGCCGAGGAAGGTCACGTAGCGCACGAGCACCGGGTCGTTGAAGCCCATCTCGTCGCGCAGCTGCGCGCGGGCCTCTGGGGTGGCGTCCGGCCCCAGGATGGTCTGGGTCACGTCGTTCGGCATGAGGGCCACGAGGAAGAAGGCGGCCGAGACGACGAGGAAGACCATGAGCACGGTGATGCCGACTCGTCGGAGGATGTAGAGGGCCACGTGTGCTCCTTTCGGGTTGAAGCGGGTGCTGTGGTGAGCGTGCTTGGCGGGTGCGCGGGGAGGGGGAGCCTCCCCGCGCATCCGGGGGCTGCGGTGATGCAGAGACCGCGGCCGGCGTCAGCCGGCGGGGAGAGCTACTCGGCGGGGGCCCAGCTGAACGGGAGCGGGAAGACCTGGCCGGCGGCGAGTTCGACGCCGCCGAGCTTCTCCGCATCCCACACCGTGTGCGTGTGGTAGAACGCGACCGGGGCGAACCAGGCGTTCTCGACGACCCACGTGTTGACCGCCTGCCACTTCGTGGCGGCCGCGTCGGCGTCGAGCTCGCTGGACGCGTCGTCGATGAGGGCGGTCAGTTCGGGGTCGTCGGTGCCGAAGGGGTTGAGCTGGGCGTTCGGGGCGAGCATGTTCATGCTGTTCACGTAGGAGTCGATGCCGCCGTTCTGCTGGCCCTGCGAGGCACCGAACTCCTTGTTGCTGATGGCGTCGAAGTAGTCGTTGGTGCGGTCGGTGAGGGTGGCGGTGATGCCGACGGCTTCGAGGTACGGGATGGTCGCCTCGAGGCGCTTGTTCTCGCCGAACATGGTGCGGCTGAGGATGGGCAGCTCGAACCCGTCCGCGTATCCGGCCTCGGCGAGCAGCTGCTTCGCCTTCTCCGGGTCGTATTCGTAGTAGTCGTCGAGCGACTCGTCGTAGGCGGAGGTGAACTTGCCGAAGACGGAGGAGGTGCCTCGCTGGTAGTCGCTCCAGAGTGCGGTGCCGATGGCGTCGCGGTCGAGGGCGTAGTTGATGGCCTGGCGGACGCGCACGTCGGCGAGCTCGGGGATGACCTCGCCGCCCCGGTCGAAGAGCATGAGGCCGCCGACGTTCGACTCGTTGGAGGCGGCTGCGAAGCCCTGCGATTCTGCCTGGTCGCGCTGGCTCCACTGGGCGGAGATGATGTCGACGTCGCCGGCGAGGAGCGCGTTGAGCTGGGCCGTGAGGTCGGTGATGACGAACATGTTGAGCTCGTCGACCTGCACGTCCATGGGGCCCGCGTACTCGGGGTTGCGGATGTAGCTGTACTCGCTGTCTTCCGTGTAGGTGTCGAGGATCCACGGGCCGGAGCCGTACGTGTCGGTGAGGAGGAGCGAGGGGTCGTCGAGGGCGGCCTGGCTGACCATCATGCCGACCGTGAGCGAGAAGGCCTCGGGCAGCGACTGGTCCGGAGTGTTGAGGGTGAACTTCAGCGAGTCCTCGTCGACGACCTCGATCGAGTCGATCGAGTTGAGGCGCGCCTGGTAGGTGCCTGGCGTCTCCTGGTAGCGCTCCAGGTTGGCCTTGATGAGCTCGACCGTCATCGGGGTGCCGTCCTCGAAGACGCTGTCGAGGCGGAAGTCCATCGTGAGCTCGGTTGGGCTCGTGTACTCCCAGGCTGTCGCGACGCCCGGCTGGAGGGCACCCTCGGCGTCGCTCGTGACGAGGCTCTCGTAGGCGGCGGCCGCGTAGTTGAAGGCGGAGCCGCGCATGTTGGCGGCCGGGTCGAAGGTCGGGGCGCCTTCGAGGGCGGCGATGTTCACCGCGAACGCGGCGTCTTCGGAGGCCGAAGAGGAGCCCGTGGAACAGGCGGTGACGGCGAATGTCGTGACGCCGAGCATGGCGACGGCGGTGCCGACGCGAAGTCTGTGGGAACGCATGCGCGTCCTTTCCGAGTGCTGAGAGGTGGGGTGCTGGGGCTGGAGATCTCGGTGCAGGTGGGGCGATGGTGCTGCGGTGATAGTGCTGGGGCGATGAAGCTGGGTTCGCTCCCGAATTCGGCTATGTGCTGAGCCGATGAAATGGACGCTAGCCGGAATCTGCATGCAATCTTGGCGATACGGGTGCATATTTACGCGCTGGTAACACTCATTGCATGCAATGAAATCTCCAGGCAACATGGTCCACCGAGGGTGGATGTGGGCCTTCAGGCCTGGCGTCTCACACGGTCCTGGCCTGGTTCCGTGTCTTCGTCCAACCAGAGGAGGGCACCATGCGGCCACTGCTGAGTGCAGGTGACACGGAGATCTACCGCGTCGAGGAGTACCGTTCGGCGATGCTGCCGGTCGAGGAGATGTTCATCGGAACGGAAGCCCTGCGGCTCCAGATCGCCGCCCTCGGGCCCGACGACTACGAGGCGAGCAGCGACCGGCTGGTGATGGCCTCGACGAGCTACGTCGTGCGCTCGCGGGGGTTCGTCGCGGTGGTCGACACGGGCGTCGGGAACGGCAAGCCGCGCATCCGCGACATGTGGAACGGGCTCACGACGAGCTGGCTCGAGGAGGTCTCGCAGGTCGTCGATCCTGCCGAGGTTGACGTCGTCATCAATACGCACCTGCACTGCGACCACGTCGGCTGGAACACGACGACGGATGCGGCGGGCGCGTGGGTGCCGACGTTCCCGAACGCGCGGTACCTGTTCAACGAGCTGGACCGCTCATTCATCACGGGCCCCGACGCGCGGGTCATGTTCGAGCGCAACGGCGACTTCTGGGCCGACTCGATCGAGCCGGTCTTCGTGGCGGGGCAGGCCGACGTCGTGGAGCTGCCGCATCGGGCGGCGCCCGGCATCGTGCTGGAGCACGCGCCTGGAGACACCCCGGGGCACATGGTGGTGCGAGTGCTGGACCCCTCGTCAGGCTCCACGGTCGCGATCATCTCCGGCGACGCGCTGCACCACGTGCTGCAGGTGGCGACGCCGGGGCTCACGTCGAGCTTCTGCTCGATGAAGGAGGTCGCGGAGGCCACCAGGCGGGCGCTCCTAGAGGAGTGCGCCGCTACTGGGGTGCCGCTGCTCCCGGGTCACGTCGCATCGCGCGAGCTGCTCTACGTCGGCGCCGACGGGGAGGGTGGGTTCGAGGTCTCCGACGGGGCGCACTGAATGCGCGCTGTGGCGAGTTCTGCTGCGCAGTGATGCGAAGCACTGCCCTGCACTGCACTGCACTGCACTGCACTGCACTGCACTGCACTGAGCTGCGCTGCGCCGCTCGGCACAGTGCTGCTCTTGCATGCGATCGGCCGTGCGCGCTCCCGCGGTGGGGAGTGCGCACGGCCGGTGAGGTGAGGGTTCGTGGGTGGCGTCTATTCGACCCCGCACCATTCGGCGATGAAGAGCGCGATGGACTTCGTGATGCGGCGCACCGACTCGAGGTCCACCCGCTCGTCGTAGCCGTGGATGGCTTCGGAGATGGGGCCGTAGACGAGGGCGGGGGTGTTGGCGTACTGCACGAAGACGCGGCCGTCGAGGTACCCGGGGGTGACGAATGACTCGAGCTTCGCCCCGTCGAACGCGGCGCTGTGGCTGCGCTCGAGCGCCTGTTCGGCGGCGCCGCCCTCTTCGAGCACGTAGCCCTCGGCGTAGAAGCCCGTCTTCGTGGCGGTCGTGGCGATCGGGTTGCCGTTGCTGTCGGCTGTGACGGCGGCGAGGGCGTCCGTGATCTCCGCCCACGCCGAGTCGGCCGTGATGCCGGGGTAGAGGGCGACGCGCACATCCACTTCGCACCAGGCTGGCACGCTGGAGCCCCAGTCCCCGCCCTGGATCTTGCCGACGTTGAAGTTGATGGGGTGGTCGAGCTCCTCGAAGTAGGGGTGCTCGCCCTGCTTCGCGTTCCAGGCGGCCTCGAGCTTCCGCAGCTCCCCGATGACGAAGTAGGCGGCGTCGATGGCGTTGAAGCCGGTCTGCATCTCGCGGGGGTGCGTGGGCTTGCCGTCGACGCGGAGGCGCAGCCAGATGACGCCGGTGTTGGCGCGCACCAGCATGTCCTCTTCGGGTTCCGGAATGAGGACGGCGTCGGCCGTGTAGCCGCGCAGGTGGGCGGAGAGGGAGCCGTTGCCCGTGCATTCCTCTTCGACGACGGATTCGAAGTGGATGCGCCCGGTGGGGGTGAGGCCGGCGGCGCGGACGGCGTCGAAGGCGTACAGGTTGGCGACGAGGCCGGCCTTCATGTCGCCGCTGCCGCGGCCGTACAGCCAGCCGTCGCGGACGGTGGCGTCCCATGGGGAGCGGGCCCACTGGCTTTCCGGGCCTTCGGGGACGACGTCGATGTGGCCGTTGAGGATGAGCGAGTTCCCGCGCTCCTCCTGGGGTGCGAAGGTGCCGACGACGTTCTCGAGGCCGTCGTAGGAGATCTCGACGGCGCCGGCGCCGGGGTGGGCGGCGAGTTCGACGGGGTCGAGCTGCCAGCGGTCCATGGTGAGGCCGCGGCCGGCCATGGCGCCGTACAGGAGGTCCTGGGCTGAGGACTCGTTGGCGCGCAGCGACGGGTGGCGCACGAGCTCCTGGGTGAAGGCGATCTGGCGGTCGAAGGCGGCGTCGACGGCGTCGAGGATGCGCTGGCGCTGCTCGTCGGTGAGGGGGCTGGCGGGTGTGGTGGCTGCGCTGGGGTTGGTGCCGGCGGTGGGGGTGGTTGGCGTTGTCATGGTCGTGTCCTGCTTTCGCGTGTGGTGCTGCCGGGCGGCGGTGCCCGGTTCGGGGAGGGAGCGTTTGGGGCTCAGGAGGCGGCTTCGTCGATCTCGACGATGTCGTCGCGGAGGCGCATCCGCTCGCCGAAGGCTCCGCCGATGACGGTGATGAGGCAGATGCCGATGAGGACGAGGACGGCGGGCCAGGATGATCCGTCGCCGACGGTGATGAGGGCGGTTGCGATGAGGGGCAGGAAGCCGCTGATGGCGCCGGCGAGGTTGTAGCCGAGGGAGACGCCGCTGTAGCGGAGGCGGGGTGGGAAGAGCTCGGCGAGGAGGGCGCCGGTGACGGCGTAGGAGAGGGTGATGAGGGCGATGCCGATGCTGACGGCGGCGATGATGGCGATCGGGCTCTCGGTGTCGATGAGCCAGAAGAGGGGGAAGGCGGCGATGCCGGTGGTGAGGCCGCCGACGACGGTCATGCGGCCTGGGCCGAAGCGTTCTGCGAGGCGGCCGGCGAAGATGGTGACGCCGATCTGGAGGACGGCGGCGACGAGGGTCGCGTTGACCATGACCTGGCGGTCGACTTCGAGCACGTTGGTGCCGTAGGAGACGACGAAGGTCGTCATCATGTAGAAGCCTCCGACGCCGAGCATGGCGGCGGCGACGGCGACGAGGAGGCGCAGTCCGGACTTGCGGAAGAGCTCGACGACGGGGACCTTGACCTGTTCGCCGGCGGCGGCGAGCTCCTGGAAGACGGGGGACTCTTCGACCTTGAGGCGGATGTAGAGGGCGATGCCGAGGAGTGGGAAGGCGAGGAGGAACGGGAGGCGCCAGCCCCACGCGTCGAAGGCCTCGGGCGGCATCATCAGCACGAGTGCGAAGGCGCCGGAGGAGACGAGGGTGCCGACGGGGGAGCCGATCTGGACGAGGGCGGCGAAGCGGCCGCGCATCTTCTCGGGGGAGTGCTCGATGGCGATGGTGGTCGCGCCGCCCCATTCGCCGCCGACGGCGAAGCCTTGCACGAGGCGGAGGACGGCGAGCATGACGGGGGCTGCGATGCCGACGGCGAGGTAGTCGGGGAGGACGCCGATGAGGCCGGTCGCGCATCCGATCATGACGATCGTGGTGAGGAGGGCGGGGCGGCGGCCGTAGCGGTCGCCGATCCACCCGAAGACGACGGCGCCGATGGGGCGGGCCGCGAAGCCGACGCCGAAGGTCGCGAAGGCGGCGAGGGTGGCGCCTGCCGGGTTGAGGTCGGTGAAGAAGAGGCGGTTGAAGACGAGGGCCGCGGCGGTGCCGAAGAGGAAGTAGTCGTACCACTCGAGGGCGGTGCCGACGAAGGCGGCGAAGGCGATGCGCCGCGCCTCTTTGAGGCTGACTTTCGGCGGGCTGGCGGGCGCGCTTGGCGTCGAGGTCTGCGGGTCGTGGGACATGGTGGCTCCGATGTTGGGGGAAAGGCCTGCATGTGAACGTGCACGTCTGCGGTGACGTTGGTGTACCTATGCAACCCCGTCATGGCTGGGTCGGGCAATCGCCAGGCCCACTCGATTGCACGCCTAGGATGGGCAAATGCACAATCTTGATGGGTTTCGGGCCGGTGAATGACGCGTCTGTTTCGGCGCCGTTGCGGCGCGGTATCCGATCGTGTCTTGACGACTTGGACGAGATCACGACGTTGTACGTGATGCAGGTGCGCACGCTCACCGGCTATGTCGAGTCGGTGATCGCGGAGCGCGATGTGCACAGTACGGCGTTCACGACGCTCGGTCTCATGTTCCGGCAGCTGGGTGGGGAGCGGCTCGAGGACGAGCTGCGGGCCCACTCGCGAGCGATCGGGCGCAAGCGGGTCCGTCAGGGGGTGCCGCTCGAGTCGCTGCTGCGGGCGGTGCGGATGGATTTCCGTTTCATCTGGCAGGCGCTCAACGACCGTCTGCCGGGTGAGGCGGATCGCCTTTCCGACGATGTTGTCGCAATTTGGGAGGTTGTGGAGGCGCATACGACAAGCGTGCAGTCGGGGTACATGCTCGAGCTGGGGCAGGTGAAGGCGGAGCTCGAGCAGGAGCAGGCGTTCCTGCTGCGTCGTCTGCTGCGCGGTGGTGTCGACGACTCGCAGTTGCATGTGCAGGCGGCGGAGGCGCTCGAGATTCCGCTTGTTGGTCCGTACTGGGTTGCGGTTGCGCATCAGGATGCGGCGGCCGGCTTCGTTTCGGACGTGCGGGCCGTTCTTCCTGCGGCCGTGTGCCTGCGCCTGGATGGTGTGGAGTTCGCGGTCATCGCCGGCTCGTCCGGCGTGGGGTCGTCCGGCGTGGGCTCGTCTGGCGTTGAGTCGGCCGGCCTGCGGTCTGTTGGGCTGCGGTCTGCTGGCGCGGGGTCTGCTGGCGTTGAGTCGGCGGGCCTGGGCTCTGCTGGTCTGCGCTCTGCTGGTCTGTCTGTGCAGTTGGGGCTCGCTGATCTGCAGGTGGGCGTGTCTCAGTCGGCGGCGACGCTGTCGTCGTTGAGTGAGATGTGGCATCTGGCGTCCGAGCTGGCTGAGTTCGCGGTTCCGGGGCGGGCGGCGCTGCTGGCGCAGCATTGGCCGAGTCTTGTCGTGCGGCGGCTTGGGCCGGTCGCGTCGAGTCTGGCTGCGGATTCGCTTCGTGATTTCGCTCGCCTGCCTTCGTCTGAGCGGACTCTGCTGGTTGAGGCCGTCGAGGTGTATATGACGAATGGTTCGGCGTCGAAGGCCGCGGGGGTGCTGTTCTGTCATCGGAACACGATCATGAACCGGTTGGCGAAGTTCGCATCGGTGACGGGGCTCGATCCGACGGTTCCTGATGACGCGGCCACGATCAAGCTGGTTCTCGCGGCGGAGAGGAGCGCACAGCAGGGTTGACGGTGGAACCGGTGTTTCGGGGACTCCTGGCTGGGGTCTCGTCTCTGACCGTTGGGCTGCCCGGGTCTAGAGTCCTCGATCGATCGGGGTCGCCGGTTTGGGGACGATTCCCCTGTCTGCGGTTGCGGCGTCAACGGTCAGCGGTTTCGATCCCTCTGCCTGTGGCGGGGTCTTCGGTCGGAGCTTTGGTCCTCCTGCCTTTGGTTTCAGGGTCTTCGGTTGATTGCTGGGCGTGGGGCCTGGTTGGTGTTGGTGTTGGTGGTGGGGTAGGCGCGGCGGCGGGTGGTTCGTCGTGGGGCGTGGTGTCCGAGGGCGGGGGCGACGTGCCAGCGTCCGCTGCTGCTTTGGGTGAGGGCGAGCCGTCCGCGGTGGACTTCGTGGTGGTGGAAGGAGCACAGCAGGATGCCGTGTCTCGCGTCGGTGGGTCCGCCTTCGCTCCAGGGCATGGCGTGGTGCACTTCGCACCAGCGCACGGGTGCGCTGCATCCGGGTGCTCGGCATTGCCGGTCTCGGATGGCGATGGCTCGGCGTTGGGCGGTGGTGAAGAGTCGTTGTTTGCGGCCGAGGTCGAGGATCTCCCCGGTGCTGCTGCGGGTCGCGACGCGGATGAACCCGTCGCACATCAGCTGCGCGGCGACGCTCGGCGGGACTGGTTCGCCGGTGCGCTCCAGGTGCGGGACCTCGTCGGGACGTTCCGCGGTTCCGGCGATGCCGGCCGTGGTGGTCACGATGATGACGGTGGGCGCTTCCCCGCCGGTTCTGGGCGCGTCGGGCGACTCGGCGTAGGCGCGGACGACCATCGTGAGCGCGTCGATGCGCTGCTGCTCGATGGAGCGCGGGTCCACTAACTGAACCTCGACGTCGTCGCGCTCACCCTGGCCGAAGCTGCCACCGTTGCCATCGCCGAGGCCGCAGTCGACGCCGTCGCCGTCGCCGTCGCCGAGCGTGTGGCTTCCACCGCCGCTGTCGGCGGCCGGAGCGAATCCGTGGGCACCGAGGGCCGGTGCGAGGGGTTCCCCGCACTCGGACGCGGCCGGGAACTCCACTCTCCGCCGCGGCGAGAGCAGCGCGTCGAACACCGACAGCAGCTGCTCCCCCTGCTCGGGCGTCGCCACGAACTTCCCGGCGACCGCGCCGTCGCTGCGGCGAGAGATCCACAGCCCGCGTTCCTCGGCGATCTTGTCGGCCCGCGGCTCGTCACCATCCGGGTCCAAATACGACACCCACGTCGCCGCCTGCACCTCCAGCACCTTCGGCGCCGCCGGCTGCTCGTCCTCCGGATTCACCCCGCACGCCGACGCGACCAGCTCCACCTCGGCCCGCGCCACCTCGTCGACGTCCACGCGGTTCCCGGTGTGATCCAGGCCCTTCGTGATCGCCGACGCCTGCGCGATCGACATGACCGCCGACCCCACCGCCCGAGACACGGCCGGATACCTCGCCGGGATCGTCTCGCCCGTGACGCTCATCCGCTCCCGCGTCGCCGCCGCCACCCGCACCAGCGTCGACGCCTCGAACGGCCGCACCGCGAGCACCTGCTCCACCATCGCCGTCAGGTTCCGGAACCCCGACTTCCGCGCCACCGACTCCGCCCGCGGCGACTCATCCTCCCGCCGCAGCAACTCGCCAGCCACCTCCACCAACGCCGCATCCAACACCCGCCGACGAGCCGCCAACTCCCGCAAAGCGACCACGACCTCCCCATCCGGAAGACCCGCCAGCTGACACCGCGCCTCGAGCAGCGCATCCACCACCGCCGTCTCCACTGACGACCGACGACGCGCCTCCTGCTCCGACTCCGATGCCACGATAACCTCCCCCAAGATCACCACCAGTCTACCCGATTGGACTCGTTCAATCCCTTCATCAACAGGGATTTTTTGAGTTATGCGAAGCTATATACGAAGGGTGTCCTTGGTGCCGTGAGTCTCCGCGATCCAGGCAGCTTCGGTGCCTTGAACTCGTCGACCGCGCGGTGCTCGGTGGGCCGAATCGACGCTCACCTACCATTCAGCAGACCACGAACCACCGACGCTGAGCACCTCGGGGCTGCGGTCGGAGTTGCTCGCATGTGTCGGCAGCGGCAGTCGTCGCCTTCAGGTCCCGCCTCGGTGGGCCTTGTCGGACGAAAGTGTCCGCCTGCACTCGCGTGCTGTCCGCTCCTGGCCCCACGCCGATCCTGCGCCGTCTGCGGCCGGTGTCGTGCCGCCCGCGACCTGTTCGCACGCGTCCACGTCCGCTCACGGGTGCCACCCTGCCGCCGTGCCGCTCGCTTGACGCTGGGGTGGCGTGCCGCCGTTCTCGTGTCGCCGCGCCGCTCGCGCGCCGCTTGGTTCGGTTCAATTCCGCTCTCACTCGGCTCTGCTCGGCCCGCCCGGCCCGGCTCTGCTGCGCTCAGCCCATGGCCCCCGGACGCCCCGCTCTGCTCAACCGGCTGTGCTCTGCTCTGCCCGGCTCTGCTCTGCCGTGCCCTGCTCGGCTCGGCTCGTCCCTGCTCTGCCCGCCCCGTCACGTCCCGGCTCTGCCAGACCCACCCGTCACGTCCCGGCTCTGCCAGACCCCCGCCGGCCCGGCCTTGCTCGGTGCCGCTTCCACGGCCACAGCCGCCGCCGTGCGACTCCCAAAGGCGTGAGCCGGTTACCCCTCGACTCGCGGCAACGCGGCCGATGCCACGATGTCGCCGCTCTCTGCGCGGATCTCCACGCTCGTGACCTCCTCGCGGAGTGCGGCCGCGTTGACGGCGCAGTTGATCTCGACCTCTGAGCCCAGGAACGTTCCCGAGCCGACGTCTTCGCCGGCTGCATCGACGACGACCACCGAGTAGAACTCGCCGCTCGGCAGCCCGTTGACGGTGAGCAGCGTCTCGGTGCCCCAGGTGTGGGCGACGACGCTGCCGTCGATCTCGACGCCGACGGGTTCGCCTTGGAAGTCGACGGGCTCGACGGCACCGAGGGTTCCGGGGTCGCCGACCGGCGGCGGCGTCTCGGGGCGGGGCAGGAAGGAGCCGCCGACGACGCCGACCACGAGGCCGACGGCGGCGATTCCTGCGAGCATGGCGCCTCCGAAGCGTGGGCGACGCAGCGGCGTGACAGGCGCTTCGTCGGCTTCGTCGGCTTCGCCGCGTCCGCCCGTTTCATCAGCGCCGTTGCGAGCGTCGATCGCGTCAGGCGAGTCGGCAGCCCCGGCAGGCCCATCCGCGTCAGCCGAGCCGGCAGTCCCGGTAGACCCGACCGCGCCAGCCGAGCCGGCAGCCCCGGTAGGCCCGTCCGCGTCATCTGCTCCAGCTTGACCACCGGCGGGCGTGGCTCGGTCTCCGTCACCGAGTTCGCGACTGTCGACGCCGCCACCTGCCCCGATCGCCAGCACGGCGTCACGGAGCCCGTCGCTCGGCGTCGCATCCAGCCACTCGGGGCGCCCGGAGACCTGCCCCGTCAGTGCCCGAAGCTCCGCCAGCTCGGCGTCGATGGTGGGGTCGGATGCGCGCATCCGCTCGAACTCGGCGCTTTCGCGGGCGGTCAGCTCGCCGACGAGGGCGGCGGCGATGAGCTCGCCGCGGCGGTCTGCGCTGTGGTCAGTCACGAGCTCCTCCGGGTTCGTCGAGGTGGCCGCGGACGGCGCGGAGGCCGTAGAAGACGCGGGTGCGGAGTGTGGCGACGGGCACCCCGCAGCGGGCGGAGAACTCAGCGTAGCTGTAGCCGGTGAGGTGGATGGCGATGATCGCGTCGCGCTGCTCGTCGGGCAGGAGGGCGAGGGCTTCCGTGAGGCCGAGTCCCGTGAGCGGGTCGGGTGTCTCGGCTGCTACGTCAACGTCTGCGGTGGATTCGTTGCTCGCGGAGATGCGGGGCAGTCTGTCGCGGGCGCGCAGCGCGTCGGCGATGACGTTGCGGGCGATCGCGAACAGCCAGGTGCGTTCGCCACCCTTCGCGGGGTCGAAGCGGTCGCGTGCTCGCCAGGCTCGGAGGAACGTCTCCTGCACGCAGTCCTCGGCGAGCGCGCGGTCGCGCAACGCGTTGATGGTGAAGCCGAGGAGCACGCTGCCGTGGTCGCGGAACGCAGAGTGGAGATCGAACGAGTGCGGCGCATCCGCCATGCGTGCGCATCCTCTCGTCGTCGACCCCCTGGCGCGGTCAACGATAACGGCAGTGCTCACGGCAACTCCCTCCGGCGACCCAACTGCGGTTGGTAGAGGGGTGTACTGCCTGACGGCCCGCCGCGTTCAGGGCGCCCCCAAAAAACTCTTGCGAAAAAGTTTGAGCTCGGATGAACGCGGATGCGCTGAGCCACGTATGCCCCTGTACGACGGCTCCACCGGGGAGCTGCGAAGCAGGAAGGCACCCCCTCATGCCCAAGCACACGTTCGCGAAGTCGCTCACCCTCGGCGCCACAGCTGTCGCCGCAATCGCGCTGGTCGCCGCCGCCCCCGCCACTGCCGAGACGGAGGTCGCCGAACCCGACTCCTTCACGAGCGCCTACACGGTCATGGCCACCCCGGATGCGGTCATCAACAACGACGGCGCTGTGACGCCGGGTGAGCCCGGATCGATGGGCCAGTTCGACTTCCGCATCAACTCCGACCTGAACATCATCTGCTACGACATCACCCTCACGGGCGTGACGGGCGAGTACGAGAGCCCCGCGAAGACGGCCACGCACATCCACGAGGCCGTCGAGGGCCAGGCTGGCCCGCCGCGCATCGCGTTCCCGAACCCCACCGACAACGGTGACGGCACGCGCACCAGCAGCGGCTGCCTCGAGGGTCCCTTCACGACGGGCATCAACAGCGACGCCGGCACGGACACGGGTGAGGGCTTCACGCTCAAGCAGATCGAGGCGAACCCGGCCGGCTTCACGGGCGACTCGCACACCGCTGACTTCAAGGCAGGTGTCGTGCGCGGCCAGCTCGTGCAGGTTCCTGTCGGCGGCGTCGACACGGGTGCCGGCGGCGCTGCTGCCGGTGGCCTCGACGCGACGACGCTCGGCTTCCTCGGCCTCGGCGGCCTCGCCGTCGTCGGCGCGGCTGGCGTGGCGGTTGCGCGCAAGGCTCGCGCAGCGGGTCAGTGACCGGGAACATCTCTCGAAAGCCGGGGCGCGCGCTGCGCGTCCCGGCGCTCGTCGTCACGGCCGCGCTCCTGTTGAGTGGATGCGCGGCCGCGGCGGGCGGGGACGGATCCGCTCCTGAGGTGGCCCAGCCTTCACCCGCGGCAGTCGAGGCGGCGCCATCCAGCGCCCCCGCGACCATGTCACCGACGACCGCCGCCCCCGCACCCGAAACCCAGCCGCCGACCGGGAGCGGTGGTGTCGAGGTCATGCCGGAAGGCATCGAACCCACCGCCGTCTCGATCCCCGCCATCGACGTCGAGGACACGCTCATCGACCTCGGCATCGCCGCCGACGGGAAGATGGAGGTTCCCGTCGACTTCGATGAGATCGGCTGGTTCACGGGCGGCGGCAAACCCGGCGGTCGCGGCCCGACCGTCATCGCGGCGCACGTCGACGGCCTCGCCGGACCCGCCGCGTTCTTCCGACTCGACGAGCTCGCTCGAGGCGACGTGGTGCGTGTGACCGACGCCGAGGGCGGGGGCACGAGCTACGAGGTCACCGAGGTCGTCACCGTCGAGAAGGCTGACTTCCCGACGGCACGCGTCTTCGGTGCAGTGCCCGGCGACGAGCTCAGGCTCATCACGTGCGGCGGCTACTTCGATCGCGACGTCGGGCACTACGACAAGAACGTGGTCGTGTTCGCGACGGCGGTCTCAGGCTGAGACCGGCAGTGGCTGCGCTGCAAGAAGCGGCGATACGGGTGGGAGTGTGACCGGCACGGACGTGAGTCCTGCCGGCTGTCATGTTGCAGACCAAGGGCGCCGGTGAGGTGGAGCTGGACAATGCGACCGTGAGCCGGACAGGCCGGTTCAGAACAGCGTCGTGATGGCCGTGATGATGCCGACGCTGATGACGAGGCCCGTGCCGCAGATCGCGAGCGCCTCCAGGGGGAGGGTCCTGCGCTGGTAGGCATCCCAGAAGCCGTCGCCGGCGATGACCTGCCGGCTTTCCGTCTCCTGGTCGATGCTCGTGTTCGTCATATAGCTAGTCTAACTAACTATTACGGCGGCGCAAGACGCCGGACGATCGGAGCGAGGAAGAACACGGTTGAGCACGACCGGCAAGCACTGGGTGGACGCGGCCGCAATCCCTTTTCGCGGCCGTTCCGAATGGATGGCAGACGCGGTGCCGCGTCCGGGTTCCGCACGCCGCACGCCCCAGCGGGGAACCCTCGATCGGGGACAGCTCAGGGCCGCGAGGTTCTGGGGTGTCGAATGTGAGGCCCACGATGATGCTCGCGATTGACGCAGCGCCGCAGCTCCCTGAACTGCAGGACGCGCCCACCGCATCCACTGCCCGCGTGGCGACAGGCTCGCAGCGGGCGCGGGCGCTCTCGCAGTTCAAGAGCGTTGCCGCCGCCGATGACAGCGACGAATGCTTGGCCGGGCTCGCCTCCCTTGGTGACGCGCACGCCTTCGACCTGCTGGTGCAGCGCTACCGCACGCTCATGTACGTGTGCGCGAGGCGGCGCCTCGGCTCGGACGCGGAGGCCGACGACGTCGTCCAGGAGGCGCTCGCACACGCCTGGACGAAGCTCTCCACGCTCAAGGATCTCGCCGCCGTCCGCTCGTGGATGCTGCGCATCGTCGCATCCAGGAGCGTCGACGTGCTCAGGCGGCGCCGGGAGCACGCCAGCGTCGAGGAGGCCGAGTTTGCGGCGCCGGACGACGGGTCGCCGACCACCAACGCGCAGCTCGCGCTCCTCTCCGCGGCCCTCCACATCGCCCTGTCCAATCTTCCCGAGCCGCAGCGCCGATGCTGGGTGCTGCGCGAGCTCGAATCGCTGAGCTACCAGGAGATAGCGGACGAGCTCGAGCTTCCGGTCAGCACGGTGCGCGGGGCGATCGCGCGTGCACGCAAGGCCCTCGCGGTCGCCATGGCCGAGTGGCGCTAGGACGTGCGTGCGCCGGCATCGCCTGGTCGGTCAACTCGTGTCGACGGAGTTGGACCAGCGGTGCCAGCTGGTTCCCCTCTATCGGCCGAGCCAACCGCCGTCGACGGCCAGGATCGTGCCGTGCACGTAGTCGGCGTACGGCGTGCAGAGGTATGCGACGGCGTTCGCAATGTCGTCCGGCAGCGCCCAGCGTCCGGCGGGGATGCGTTCGCTCAGCTGCCTGAAGCGGTCGGGGTCGGCGAGCAGCGCCTCGTTCATGTCGGTCTGCACGTAGCCAGGGGCGACGGCGTTGACGTTGACCCCGTGTGAGGCCCACTCGTTGCTCAGCGCCTTGGTGAGCTGCGCGACGGCCCCCTTGGAAGCGGCGTAGGCGGGCACGCGGAGCCCGCCCTGGAAGGAGAGCAGTGAGGCGAGCGTCACGATCTTGCCCCCGCCGCGCGCCACCATGTGGGCACCGAAGCCCTGGCTGAGCTGGAACACCGCGCTCGTGTTGACCTGCAGGACCCTGTTGAAGTCGGCGAGCGGGAAGTCGACGGCGTCGTGCCGGATCTGCGTTCCTGCGTTGTTCACGAGGATGTCGACGGCGCCGATCTCCGTGATGGCGGACCCGATCGACTGCTCCTCGGTGAAGTCCACCGAGACGCTGGTGAGGCGACGGCCGAGTTCGTCCGCCAGCTGGCGCAGGTCCTGGGAGGCTGGCCCACGCTGGAGCGCAGTGACGTCGGCGCCGCTGCGCATGAGCGCGACGGCCACCGCTTCACCGATTCCACGTGAGGCTCCCGTGACGACCGCGGTCTTCCCGAGCAGCACCCCGTCAAACATCGGCTCGCTCCTCGGACGCGCGGGTGGCGAGCGCCCCGGCGTTCACCGTGTTGCGGACCTCCCGGCCAGCGCAGACGTCGAGAATGTTCTGCATCGCGCGTCGCTTCAGCTCGGAGAACGACTCCTCGCTGTACCAGGCGGCGTGTGGTGTGAGCAGCACCTGCTCGAAGCCCAGCAGCTCGCTCGTCAGGGGGAGCGGCTCTTCCTCGAAGACGTCGAGTCCGGCGGCCGAGACGACGCCCGCGCCCAACGCTCTGACCAGGGCGGCAGTGTCCATGACTCCGCCCCGACACGTGTTGACGATCTTGATGCCGTGCTTCATCCGCGCGAACGCAGCGTCGTCGATGAGGTGCTTCGTCTGCGGGATGAGGGGGAGGTGCAGCGAGAGGATGTCGGACTGCTCGAGGAGCCCCTCCGGGGTGACGACCAGTGTCCCGTCTGGCGTGGTCTCTCCGGGGCTGAAGCGTGGGTCGCTTCCGATGGTCTGCAGTCCAAGTCCCCGTGCTTTCCGGGCGGTCGCCTCGCCGATGAGGCCGAGGCCGTAGAGGCCAAGTGTGGTCGCGGAGAATCGGTGCAAGGGCTGCGCCGGGCCGAGGTCTGAGACGCCGCGGCGCAGCCCCTTGTCGAGAGTGGGCAGGCCACGGAGGAGCGCGACGATGTGCGCGATCGCGTGGTCGCTCACGTCCTCCGTGCCGTAGTCGGGCACGTTGCAGACGGCGACGCCCCGCGACGTGGCGGCGTCGACGTCCACGGTGTCGACTCCCACGCCGTACCGACCGACGGCTCGCAGGCCGGGCAGTGCTGAGAGCACGGCTGCGCTCACCGGCGCGTACTGGGTGAGGATCGCGGCCGCGCCACGGGCGGCGGCGATGACGTCGGCTTCGCTGGCGCAGTGCGCGACGACCAGCTCATACCCTGCCTCGCGTGCGAGCGCGCGCTCGATGTCGGTGCTGCCATGGTCGCAGTCGGTGATGACCACTGTGGGGGCTTGGTGCACGAGATCCTCCGTTGGACTCAGAATTTTGGAACATCATTCCATATTCCGTCGCAGGTAGTGTCCGCCGGCGAGCCTCTCTGTGGTGGTTACAGGCCCTCGGGGGCGCCGAGCACGGCCGAAACGCGGCGGGCAGCGCGGACCACTTTGGTGCCGAGCTCTGCCAAGCGCTCGTCGCTGTCGAGTCGGCTTGATGGGCCCGCGATGCTCATCGCCGCGCACACGATTCCGGAGAAGTTGAAGATGGGCGCCGCCACGCCGCGGATGCCGTCGCGGTTCTCGCCCCGGTCGATGGCATAGCCGCGTTCGCGAGTCTCGGCGAGGTCGCGGTACAGCTGGTCGAAGGATGTGATGGTGTGGGCGGTGCTCCCGACCAGCGTCTCGGGAAGGCGTTCCCTGCGCTGGTCGCTCGGGAGCTGCGCCAGGATCGCCTTGCCGATCGCGGTCATGTAGGCCGGGCGGGTGTCTCCCACCTTGCTGAAGATGCGAATCGGCTTCGGGCTGTCCACGAGCTCGATGTAGACGACGTCCTTGCCTGTCAGGACGCCGAGGTGCGCGGTCTCGCCCGATTCCGCGACGAGCTCCCGGAGGACCGGCAGTGCGGCCCGACGGTAGTCCAGGCGGCTCAGGTACTCGGCTCCGAGCTTCGCGGTCAGCATGCCGAGCGAGTAGACGCCGAGCTCCTCGTCGAAGTGGAGCATGTCGCGCCTCGTGAGCGTCAGCAGCATCCGCTGGGTGGTCGCCTTGCTGTAGCCGAGGATGCCGGTGCACTCAGCGAGCGTCACGCCCGGCCGGGGTGCGGCTGCGATGTACTCGAGGATGTCCATCGCCTTCTCGAGGCTCTGCGTTCCCGTCACCCGCTCTGCTGAGGTCAGTCCTCCAGATGAGATCACTCGATCAGTCATGGACTTCCGTTCTTTCTGGGCGGGCTGTCGCCGCTGAATGGTGATCGGCAGTGCTCCGGCACATTTTACAAAGCTGCAACGAATTTTCTATTGCAGGTGGTCGCGAGCTTATGGGACAGTGTTTCAAATTTCAACGCGCGCCAGTGGGCTTGGCACGCGGCTCCGCTCAGAAAGGTGCATGACGAATGGGCGCATTCCCCCTCGACCCGGTCAGCCAGCAGGACCTCGCCTCGGTGCCCCTCGGCCCAAGCGCCAATCCGGCACGCGTGATCTCCGGCGCCCCCCAGGCGCAGGAGCTCATCCTCCACGAGGACGCGACGACCGAGATCGGAGTGTGGGAGATCAGCCCAGGCAGCTTCCATTCGAGCAAGGTCGGCGTCTCCGAGTACATGTACTTCCTCAGCGGGGCAGGAACCATCACCAGGGAATCGGGGGAGGTCGTCCCCTACGGCCCCGGTGCCTACGTCTCGCTGCCAGATGGCTCGCACGTCGTGTGGGACGTGACCGAGCAGAGCCGCAAGCTGTACGTGATCACGCAGTCACCGGCATGACCGTGCTCAGTCAGGAACAAGGGCCGACGATGTCCCTGAACACGACCGGAATCCCGACCCCACGGCCACCGAAACGGTCGGCGTTCGACCTGGCGCGCCTGCCGAAGATCGCGCTCGCCCTCGCAGCGACCGGCTTCTTCGTGATCTTCTTCTTCTGGCCGCTCTTCGACGTCCTGCTCCGCAGCCTCAGCGTCGACGGCGTCATGGACTGGACGAACCCGCAGCTCACGCTCGAGCACTACCTGCGTCTCCTGCAGGACGACTACCTGCACCTCGTCGAATGGCGCACCGTCGTGCTCGCCTTCAACTCGACCGTCATCGCGCTGCTGCTCGGCTTCCCCGTCGCGTACTTCATCTCGCGCCTGCCTGGCAAGGCCGCCGGCGTCGTGCTGCTCCTGGTGCTCATCCCATTCCAGGTGTCGATCGTCGTGCGCCTCTTCGCGTTGACATCGATTCTCAGCCCGAACGGACTCCTCAGCGAAGCCAGCCAAGCCGTCGGCGGTGAGAGCTTCTCCCTGCTCTACACGCAGGGCGGCACGCTCGTCGGCACCGTCATGTACCTGCTGCCGTACATGATCCTCATCCTGTACTCGGGCATGACCAGCGTCGATCACAACGTCATCCTGGCGGCACGAACGCTGGGCGCCAGCGGCGTGCAGACCTTCACGAAGGTGTTCCTGCCGCTCGTGCGCACCTCGATCCTCAGCGCGTCGCTGCTCTGCTTCATCCTCGCGCTGAGCTTCTTCATCGTCCCCGCCATCCTCGGAGGCCCGCAGGAGCAGACGGTTGCCGTCTACATCCAGCAGCAGATCGATCTCTTCGAGTGGGGCGTGGCCTCCGCGCTCGGCATCGTGCTGCTGCTCGCGACGCTCATCCTCTACGTCGCCGTCATTCGAATCGGCGGAGGCTTCCAAGCGCCGGGCCTCGGGGGTCAGGCCAAGGGCGTCAGTCAGGAGCAGCGCTTCAAATGGACCCCTGGCACGGTCTTCACCGGCGCCATGACGCTCATCGCCCTCGTCGTGCTGCTCCTCCCGGTGCTCATCGTGTTCCCCCTCTCGGTGGGCGAGACGCAGACCGTGGTGTTCCCGCCTCGCGGCTTCACACTGCAGTGGTACGGGGATGTGCTCACCACGACGACCTGGCTCAACCCCATCGTTCGCAGCCTGCTTGTCGCGACCCTCACCGGGATCTGCTCCACCGCGCTCGCGCTGTACCTTGCGCGCGTGGTCCAGACTGCGAAGTCGGAGCGCACGAAGGTGCTCGTGTCCGGGCTCGCCTTCGCGCCGATCATCACCCCCGCGATCCTGCTCGCCATCGGCATCTACGCCGTGGAGCTGCGCCTCGACCTCGCCGGCACCATCCCTGGCCTCGTCTTCGCACACACCCTCGTCGCCTTCCCGCTTGCGTTCGCGATGATCAACACGTCGCTCGCGTCTCGCGGCCTCGACCTCGAGACGGCGGCCTGGACCATGGGCGCCTCACGGACGACCGCGTTCTGGACGGTGACCATGCGCGGCATGATCCCGGTGCTCGTCGGTGCCTTCGGGCTCGCGTTCATCACCTCCTGGGACGAAGTGGTGCTCGCGCTCTTCCTCCAGACCGGGCCAGTCAAGACGCTGCCGGTCACCATCTACCAGTACCTGGAGAGCGGCATCGTTCCCACGGTCCCCGCGATCGCCGCAATGCTCACGCTCCTGGTCGTCGCAGTCATCGTCGTCCAGCGCATCATGCAGTCGCGAAAGGCCGCGGCCGCGGCCCGCGCAGAGAAGAAATGAGAATCGACATGTCGTCCACGAACGCAGACGCTCCCGCAGGCGGCAAGCGCGGCGAGGTCAACGTCGACAAGGTGACCTGCGACTTCAGCGGCAACCGGGTGCTCCACGAGACCGATCTCACCGTGCAGGCTGGGGAGTTCTTCACCCTGCTCGGCCCTTCGGGGTCTGGCAAGACCACGCTGCTGCGCATCATCGCCGGTCTCATCGACTTCACCTCCGGCCGTGTGTCGATCGACGGCTCCGACGTCACCAGGCTCCCCACGCAGCAGCGAGACATCGGGTTCGTGTTCCAGAACTACGCGCTCTTCCCGCACCTCACGGTGGCGCAGAACATCGCCTTCGGTCTCAAGCTGCGGAAGGTCCGCGGCGCCGCGCTCACGAAGCGCGTCGACGAGATCCTCGACCTGACCGAGCTCGGCAGCCTCAAGGACCGCCACCCGTCCCAGCTCTCGGGAGGGCAGCAGCAGCGGGTCGCGCTCGGCCGTGCACTCGCGCAGCGCCCCCGCGTCCTGCTCCTCGACGAGCCGCTCGGGGCTCTCGACCGCAGGCTGCGGCAGGACCTCGGCTCCGAGATCCGTCGCATCCAGCAGGAGTCCGAGACCACGGCGATCTACGTCACCCACGACCAGGAAGAGGCCTACATCCTCTCCGACCGGATGGGCGTGATGGAAGCGGGCTTCATCCGTCAGGTCGGGGCTCCCCGAGAGGTGTACAGCGCGCCCACCAGCGCCTTCGTCGCCAACTTCCTCGGTGAGACCAACACGTTCCCCGGCGAGGTGGGAGGTCACGAGGCCGGCGCCACCGTCGTGCGCGTCGGGGACTACGCGGTCACCGCGACAGGGCAGCCAGCACTCAAGCCGGGGGAGCTCTGCACGCTGAGCGCCCGCCCCGAGCAGATCCGCCTGAGCACCGGCCTCGGGACCGTGCCTGCAGGATTCGAGCCCGTCGCCGACGTGACCGTCACGGAGGCGCGCTTCTTCGGACAGACCATCCGCGTGCGCCTCTCCGACGTCAACGGCTCGTACCTCGTCGACCTCGACTCCTCCGACTCCATCCCCGAGCCAGGCGCCCCCGCCGTGATGAGCATCCGCTCGCACAGCGCAGTCGTCCTCCCCGCAAACCGCTAACCGAATCCCCAGAAGGAACAACAATGCAGAAAAGACTGTCCAGGTTCACCTCCATCTGCGCCCTCGGCCTCACTGGAGCTCTCGTCCTCACCGCCTGCAGCTCCGCGGGCACAGACGGCACCGGCGGGGAAGCGGGGGCGCTGTCCGGCGACGTCCTCTTCTACGACACCAGCGGCGGCGACGTGTGGGAGGGGCTCAACGAGACCCTCTTCGCCGACTTCACCGAGGAGACGGGGGTGACCGTCACGGACGACTACAACGAGGCCTCCACGAAGTTCTTCGCCGCGGCCCAGAACGGGGCCGTCGATTGGAGCCTCGTGTTCCTGCCCTCGCTCAGCGACGCTCAGGAAGCCGCGGAGAACGGCTACCTCGCCGAGATCGACACGAGCATCGTGCCTGTCGACAAGCTCGTCGACGGCACCTACTCGGAGACGGGCATCGAGGTCGGCACGTTCGGGATGGTGCTCGCCTGGAACACGGAGAGCTTCCCCGCCGATGCTCAACCGCAGACGTGGACCGACCTCTACGACACGCAGGCCTTCCCCGGAAAGCGATGCTTCTTCAACAACCCGCAGTACGGCTGGACCCTCGAGTCCGCGCTGCTCGCCGACGGCGTCGCCGCTGACGAACTGTACCCGCTCGACGTCGACCGCGCCCTCGCGAAGCTGGACACCATCAAGAGCGACATCACCTGGTGGTCGAGCGGCGCGCAGTCGATCGAGAGCTTCGAGAACGGCTCGTGCGACCTCGGGATCGTGTGGGCCAACCGAGCCTCCGTCGCAGCGCAGAACGGGTTCCCCATCGACGTGAGCTGGGACCAGGCAGGCTACGCCAACAGCGTCTGGGCGATCCCGGCGGACGCACCGAACCCGGAAGCGGCTCAGCACCTGCTGAAGAGCGTCATCGAGAACACCGAGGGGCAGATCGCCTTCGGCTCGCGCGTGCCGACCCCCATCCCTGCTGCCACCAAGGGGCTCGAGGTCGACGGATTCGCCGCCGAGGTCCAGCCGTTCCTGCCGGTCGGCGAGAACACGGCCACCGCGATCACGCTCGACGCCGACTACTACAAGGCCAACAACGCCGACCTGACCGACCAGTTCAACCGCTGGGTCGCGCAGTAGTCACCCGGCGAGGCCCGGGGGAGCACACTCCCGGGCCTCGCACCCTTTCCCAACGCAGAGAGAAGGAACCATCGTGAGAATCGTCTGCATCGACGGCGAATCGCAGTACTACGACATCGTGAAGCGGGATGTCATCGAGCCGCTCGCCGCGGCCGGCCACCAGCTCGACTGGTTCGAGGAGCGCTTCGCCGACGCCGACGCGACCATCGCGAGAGCGCAAGGCTACGACGGCATCTACATCATCGGCGACCAGGGTCCGCTTCCCGAGCGCTTCCTCTCCGAGGTGCCAGGACTCAAGCAGGTCAGCTTCGTGGGCACCGGCGCTCACCGGTTCGTGAACGTCGCGGAGGCGGAGCGCCTCGGCATCACCGTCACCAACGTTCCCGATTTCGCCAGCCGCAGCGTCGCCGAGCACGCCATCGCGCTCATGTTCGCCGTGGCACGCCGCGTGCCGGAAGGCGACCGCGTCGTGCGCGCCGGCGACTGGCAGAAGAACCAGGGCATCAAGCTGCGCGGCCGCGTGCTCGGCGTCGTCGGCACCGGCGCCATCGGCCGAGAGGTCATCGACATGGGCCAGGCCCTCGGGATGGACGTGGTGTTCTGGAACCGCACGGAGCGGCCCGAAGCCGAAGCAGAGCTCCCAGCGCGCCGCGTGACGCTCGAAGAGCTGTTCCGCATGAGTGACGTGGTCTCACTCCACCTCACGCACACGCCTGAGACAGAAGGCCTCATCTCCGCCGAGCTGCTCGGCTCGCTGCCCGGCAACGCCATCGTCATCAACACGGCCCGCGACGAGATCCTCGACCGGGAGGCGCTCTTCGCGCTCCTGCGCGAGGAGCGCATCTTCGGTGCGGGGCTCGACGTCTTCGAATCGGAGCCGCCCCAGCTCGACCAGCTGCCCGTCGAGCAGCCGAACCTCATCCTCACCCCGCACATCGGCTTCCACACCGACGAAGCCGACGAGGTCTTCGCCATCGCGGGGCAGAACATCGTCGCGTTCGCCGAAGGCGCCCCGCGCAACGTCGTGCGCAGCGCCGCACTCTAGCCAGCAGCATCGGACATGAAGGAACCAATGGACATCCGCCACGCCACCCACCCCGACGAGATCGCGCACATGAGCGACGAGCAGCTGCGAGCCCGCTTCGTGATCAGCGACCTGTTCGTCCCCGGCAGCCTCAAGCTCGTCTACAGCCACGAAGACCGCATGGTGCTCGGCGGCGCGTCGCCGCTCCCCGGAGCAGCGCTCGACCTCGAGACCCCCGCGGAACTCCGGGCCGACTACTTCTGCCAGCGCCGGGAGCTCGCCGTGACAGGACTCGGCGGGCACGGCACGGTCGTCGTCGACGGCACGCGATACCCGCTCGGACACATGGACGCGCTCTACATCGGCCGCGGCGCCCGCGAGATCTCGTTCGAAGCAGACATCGAAGGCACGCGCTTCTTCCTGTCCTCAGCCGTTTCGGGAGAAGCCCATTCCACGACCCTCATCCCGAAGGCCGAAGCCCTCACGACCGAGACCGGTGAGGTGGAGCACGCGAACCGGCGCATCGTGCGCAAGCACATCCACGAGGACGGCGTGCGCAGCAGCCAGCTCGTGCTCGGCATCACCGCTCCGGAGACCGGCAGCGTCTGGAACAGCATGCCGCCCCACACCCACGACCGCCGCACCGAGGTGTACGCGTACTTCGACCTCGACGAGAACGAGCGGGTCTTCCACTTCATGGGGCTGCCAGGCCAGACCCGCCACGTGCTGCTCAAGGACGGCGACGTCGTCATCTCCCCGGCCTGGTCGATGCACTTCGGGGTCGGCACCACCAACTACTCGTTCCTGTGGGTCATGGCCGGCGAGAACCAGTCGTTCGCCGACATGGACCAGATCACGGTGCCGCAGATCTGACCCGCACGGTGCGGTCCGCCGCACGCAGACAAGTGCGCCACACGAGGCTGCGCCTGGAGCTCATCGCTCCGGGCGCAGCCTCTTCGGCGTGATGCGCCCACGCGGCTCACAGCGGCGGGGTTCACGGCGTCGACAGCCGCCCAGGCGCTGTCGCCCGAGAACTCCGACGCGTTCCGGCAGGACGTCCTCGCGCGCGGGCTCACCGACGCGATGGAGGCGTACGGGAAGGTGTGAGGCGAGAGCGAGCCGGATGATCAGGTCGGCGTGACCTCGGGCGCCTCCCCGAGCGGGGACGCGTCCAGCCGCTCCCCGACGATCGCCATCGCTCGCTGCTGCACGGGGTTGAGCACCGAGGCCGAGTACTCGTCGAAGAGGCCGGCCGCGTCGGTCAGGTCGAGCTCCGGCGCATCCGCGCGCAGCGACTCGACGACCTGCGCGAACGTCGCGACGAAGCGGTCGATGAAGGCGTCGAACGCGCCGTCGCTGGTGCGGTCGCCGAGCTGATGGAACTCGGCGGTGATCGCGACGAGCTGCGGCACGATCTCGGGGTCGCTGAGCTGCTCGTAGTACCCGACCAGGTGCGGCATCCCCTGTTCGCCGACGAGGTGCGCGAGGAGCACGGTCTGGTCGCGATCCATCTGCTCGAGCTCGGGGGAGAGGTGGCCGGAGAGGGTGCCCATGAAGGCGGCGAGCTCCGGCGGCAGATCCGGGGTCGTGGGGAGGCCGCGCAGCTGCGCGATGAGGGCGCGTTGCGCGGTCAGCCGCTCGATCTGCGCCTCGAGCTCCGCGTCGAGCCGGTCGAGCATCGCGGGCGCATCGCTGCCGTGCTCGTCGAGGAGGTTCGGCATATCTTCGAGGGCGATGCCGAGTGCGGCCAGGCGACGGATGCGCAGCACTCGGATCAGATCGTGCACCCCGTACTGCCGGTATCCGTTGGAGGTGCGGGGCGGCTCATCCAGCACCCCGACCTGGTGGTAGTGCCGCAGCGCGCGCACCGTGACACCGGCGCGGCGGGCGAGCTCGCTGCTGTTCATCGCACACCACCCGCGTTCACGCTGACTGCCTGGGGTTCCAGTGTACGAAGCGGGCGGGCGGCGAGGCCGTAGGCGAACGCGCATCCCCACGCCCCGAGCAGCACAAACGCGGCCACATTGACGCTCGCGTACTCGGTGATCACGGCCGCGAGCATGATGCCAACCGACGGGGCCGCCGTGGTGAGCGCGTTCTGAGTGCCCATGATGCGGCCGCGCAGTTGCTCGGGGATGCGTTCGATCATGAGCACGCCGATGAGGCTGCCGAAGAGCCCGCTTGCGACGCCCATGACGAAGGCGCCCGCGAACACGACCCACACCGAGGTGAGGAGGCTGATGAGTCCGATGCCGACGGTTGTGCCGATCATGCCGACGACGAACCAGGCGCGGCGCGGGCCGCGGGTGCCCGAGATCGCGTAGGTGGCACCGCCGACGAGCATGCCGAGGGCGAGCGCGCTGAGCACGAACCCGAGGAGTCCTGGCTGGTCGACGAGCGTGAAGTAGACGGGCAGCACGAGTCCCTGGAGCCCCGCGAGCACGAACACCGACACGAGGCTGAGCGCCGTGGTGGCGACGAGGAAGGGACTGCTGAAGAGCGCCCGCCAGCCGTCGCGCAGCTGCGACCATCCGCTGCCGACCGGGGCGGATGCGCGCGTGCCGTCGTCGGCGACGATCTCGCCGACCGCCCTCGGGATGAGGAGGGTGGAGAGGGCGGCGAGGAGGGATGTGGCGGCGGTGATCCAGAGCACGGTGGAGCCGTTGAAGAGCACCATGAGGGTTCCGGCGGCGGCGGGGCCGATGAAGATGGCGACGGCGCTGAGGCTCTCGCGCACACCCATGAGGCGTTCGGCGCTGATGTTGCCGTGGCGCACGATCGCGGGGAGCAGGGCTTCGCGAGCGGTCATCCCTGGCACGTCTCCGAGGGATCCGATGATGCCGAAGAGCACGAACCAGCCGAGGTTGAGCCCCGACACGAGGTCGATGATCGGCAACGCGGCGATCGAGGCAGCCGAGATGAGGTCGGTGACGACGGATGAGGTGCGCCGGTTGATGCGGTCGATGACGACCCCCATGAAGAGGCCGGCGAGCACCGCCGGAATGGCGGTGGCCGCGGCGACCGTGCCCGCCCCGAGGGCGCTGCCCGTCGTCGAGAGCACGATGAGCGGGAGGGCGACGCCCGCGATCGAATTGCCGAGCAGGGACAGGACGTGCGACGCGAGGTAGGTGACCGGGAGGAGGTTCATGGACCCCAGCAGAAACTATGACGTTGGGGCGGGGTCAAGCGGGCCTAGCGACTGCGCTCTGCGCGGCCTCTCTGATGGGTACGAACTCGAACCAGGCCCTGTCCGGCGGGCTCCAGCGCAACTTCGGTGCTTCGATGGAGGAAACGCTCATGCGGGCGCGAAAGGCTTGATCCTTCAGAACGACTGCGGCCCACCTGCTGTGATGCTGCATCTCGAAGAAAGGAAGAACTCATGAGCCTTCGAAAGAACATCGGATCCGTTGTTGTCGCCGCCGGACTTCTGGGTGGGGTCAGCGTTGCGCTCGCTCCGGCCGCGAACGCGGCCACGCACCGTCAGATGGTCTATGGAAGCACGCTCTACGAGTGCCAGAACAGCCTCAACAACGCGGCGAACACCTACGCGAACGCTGGCAAGGACATCACCGGTGTCGACAGTTGCGTCAAGAACACCCAGACCGCTGGCGGCTTCAACAACTACTACGGCTCTGTGCTCTGGGACATCTGATCCCCCGCCGGCGGCTGCGCTTCCATCCCGCGCCACGCCACCTCGAGCCCCGCCCGGCACCGGGCGCGCGCGGCTGGGTCGTCGAAGCGGTCGCCGCGAACGACGAGCTGGTAGTAGAAGATGCCGGCGATGAGGTCGAAGCACGCCTCGACGTCGAGGTCAGGGCGCAGCGACCCCTGGGCGATGCCGGCGCGTAGCGCGTCTTCGATCGGTCGGCGCCGCACGGAGACGTGCGACTCCCAGTAGGCCTGCTGCAGCGCCCGGTCGCTCATGACGAGGCGGATGCGCTGCCGGAACCGCTGGTCCGGGTAGCTGGTCTCGTCGAGCTCGGCGGATGCCCCCATCAGGAACTCGAAGATGCGCGCCCGCAAGTCGCCGGGCTTGGCCAGGGGTGGGGGCACCGTGCGCCCGACGTCGAGGGCGTCCGCGATGAGGGTCGTCATCGACGGCCACCGTCGGTAGAGGGCCGCCCGACTCACGCCGCTGCGCTCGACGACCCGCGACACGGTCACCGCCTCGTCGGCGTCGATGATCGCGAGCGTGGCGGCCAGGATCTGCCCGTCGAGTTCCTCGGTGCGGGGTCGACCGGGGCCGCGCCGCGCCTCGGCGTCCTCGCCCGCTGCCGGGTGCGCCGCGGCGCCCGCATCCCGTTGCTCGGATGCGGGCGTCGTGGCCGTTGCGGTGAACGTCACGCGAGCGCCTTCGCCCGGAGCTGCGTGACGGTCGCATCGGTGAGCCCGGCTGCGCGGAGCGGCGCGAGCGGTTCGCCGTGGCGCTCGCGGAGGCGCGCGAGGAGGATCCGCATCGACACGTCCATGGGCTCGGCTCCGTCGAGGAGGGACCCGTTGAGCTTCGACACCGCGTCGAGGTCCATGCCGAACTTCGCGAGCAGCACGCTCATCGTCGGCCCGATGCGGGTCAGAATCGCGCGCATGTTGGCGTCGGTCTTCGCGTAGTCGCGCACGATGTCGTCGTCGTTCGCACCGAGCGCGAGCAGGAGCATCGCGGCGAGCACACCGGTGCGGTCGCGGCCGGCTGCGCAGTGGAAGGCGGTCGCGCCGGGGGAGATTGCGATGATGCCGAGCGCCGTCGCGAGTTGCGGCGCGGCCGTCTCGACCATGAGCGCATACATCTCGCCCATGCCAGCGTGTGCGCTCCCGTGCTCGTCGGTGGCGGGGATGCCCCCGCCGACGCTGCCCATAAGAGGCAGGTGGTGGTAGGCGACGGCGTGCGCGGCGAGCGGGCCTCGGCCCGTGAGCGCGACCTCGTCGGCGGTGCGCAGGTCGATGACCGAGGCGAGCCCGCCCGCGGTCAGCTCCCGCGCATCCGCTTCGGTGATGACGGACAGGTCGTCGGCGCGGATCGCGAGGCCCTCGCGGAGAGTGCCGCCGGCGATGGGGGTGCCGCCGAGGTCGCGGAGGTTGACGGGCGCGGAGAGGGAGATGTCGAGCGTGGTGGTCATGTGAGTCGCTTTCGGATGAGGGCGCTGCCCTGGTCGATCAGCGTGACGAGCACGATGATGCAGATGATGATGGCGCTGAGGTGTCCGTAGTCGTACATCTTCATCGCCGTGGTGAGCTCGAGGCCGATGCCGCCGGCCCCGACGAGGCCGAGGATGGTGGCGCCGCGCACGTTGCCCTCGAAGAGCAGCAGCGTGTACGAGACGAGCAGCGGGGCAGCCTGC
Source organism: Pseudoclavibacter terrae (assembly GCF_008831075.1). Taxonomy (GTDB): domain Bacteria; phylum Actinomycetota; class Actinomycetes; order Actinomycetales; family Microbacteriaceae; genus Pseudoclavibacter; species Pseudoclavibacter terrae. The sequence goes on from NZ_WBJX01000005.1 coordinate 155,564, forward strand.
GGGAGCACCCCGTACCGGATGAGCTGGCGGCGGGATGCGCCGACGGCCTGCATGGCCGACATTGGGCCGCGGTCGACGGATTCCATGGCCTCGGCGTACACCTTGCCGATGGAGCCGATCGAGCCGAGCGTCATGGCGAGAATCCCGGCGAACGGCCCGAGGCCGACGGCCGAGACGAACATGAGCGCGAACACCAGGTCGGGCACCGAGCGGATGATGTTCATCACCCAGCGGGCCGGGTAGTACATCCACTTCGGGGCGATGTTCGACGAGGCGGCGAACGCCATGAACAGCGACAGCACGGCCCCGAGGACGGTGCCGACGATGGCCATCTGCAGGGTCTCGATGAGGAGCGCGAAGATGGTGCCGAACTTCGAGAAGTCGGGCGGGAACAGGCGCGAGAGGAACTCGCCCATGTTGATGGCCCCGTCGCCGAGCTTCGCGAAGTTGAATTCGGCGCCCGCGAACGACCACAGCAGCACGATGACGGCGACCGGGATGCCGAGCATGAAGCGCGCCCGCGGGATCGAGAAGGCCCGTTCGAGGCGGTCGCGCTCGGCGGTCGTGAGGGTGGGGGTCGTGGATGCGCGGGGCGGCTTAGGCTCGGTGGTCGTCATCGTGGGCCTCCTCGTCGTCGTAGAGCACGGAGAGCTTGTCGGCGTCGAGCGCACCGGTTGGCGCGGAGACGAGCATCTCGCCGTGGCGGAGGCCGATGATGCGGTCGGTGTGGCGCAGCGCGAGGGGCAGCACGTGGAGGCTCACGAGCACGGGGATGCCGTCGCGGGTGGCGATGTCGCGAAGCAGTTCGAGTACGGAGTCGGCGAGCTTCGGGTCGAGGGATGCGACGGGTTCGTCAGCGAGGATCACCCGCGGTTGCTGCATGAGGGCGCGGGCGATGGCGACGCGCTGCTGCTGGCCGCCGCTCAGTGAACGGGCGGGGTCTTTCGCCTTGTGGGCGATGCCGACGCGGTCGAGCAGCTCCATCGCGCGTTTGCGGTGCTCGCTCCTGAAGCCGCCGACGAGGTTGATGGGGCCCGCGCTGTGGAGGGTGCCGGTGAGCACGTTCGTGAGCACGCTGAGGCGGGGGATGAGGTTGAACTGCTGGAACACCTGCCCGACGCCTGCGCGCAACTGCCGCAGCTCGCCCCGCCGGAGGTTGGTGACATCGTGGCCGGCGACGCGTGCTGTGCCGCCGGTGATGGGGGCGAAGCCGGTGAGGCTGCGCATGAGCGTCGACTTGCCGGAACCGGACGCGCCGAGGAGGGCGACCATCTCGCCAGGGTGCAGGTCGAGGTCGACGCCGTCGAGCACGGTCGTCTCGTCGTAGGCGACCCTGAGGCCGCGCACGGTGACAAGAGGGAGGCGGGTGAGTGCATCCATGTCGCTGGTGGTGTTCGTTGCGGCGTTGGGCGCCGTGCTTGTGCTGGGTGCCGGGGCGAGGTTCGTCATTCGAGGTCCTCGAGTTGGACGCCGGCGACGCCTGCGATCTCGACGAAGCCGTCGAAGACGGAGGGCTCGGGGTCGACGGAGACGGGGAGGCCGATGAAGCCGGAGCCGAGGGCGCCAAGGGCTTCGGCGTTCTCTTCGACGAAGACGGCCTGGATGGCGTCCTGGATGACGGTGCGCTTCTCGTCGCTGAGCTCGGGGCTGCCGAGGACGCTACCCATGACGGGCATGGGTGCGCTCTCGCCGACGCCGCGCCACTCGCCGTCTGCGAACGGGAACATGGGGGCGCCGAGCTCGGTGAGCATGATGGAGGTGCAGGCGGCGTCCACCTGGCCCTGCTCGAGGGCCGCGAAGGAGCCTTCGTGGCCGCCGGCGAAGATCGCCTCGTAGTCGGTGCCCTGCTCGAGGCCCGCCTCGTGGAGCATGTGGACGGGCATGAAGTAGCCGGAGCTGGAGGCCTGGTCGGCGAAGGCGACGGTCTTGCCTTCGAGGTCGGTGAGTTCGTGCACGGGGGAGTCGTTGAGGACGACGCAGGTGGAGACGGGGTCTTCGCTGCCTTCCCAGGCGAGCAGCGCATCCACTTCGCCCGTGTTGACGGCGAGGGCGGAGGGGAAGCCGCTCATGATGCCCATGTCGACGTGGTCCGCGCGGATGGCTTCGACGACGCTCAGGTAGTCGGGCACGTCGGTGACCTCGACCGTGTAGCCGGTCTCGGCTTCGAGGAGCTCGACGAGGGCGTCGGTGGGGTTCGCCTGAGTGGGGTCTTCGCCGAGGGGGATGGTGGCGATCGTGATCGTGGTGTCGTCGGCGGTGGCTTCGGCCGTCTGGCAGCCGGTGAGTGCGAGGGCGCTGACGCCCATGATGCCGAAGGCGAGGAGCGGTGAACGGCGCATGTTCGAGGTCCTTCCGAGGGATGCTCCCGGGATTTCGAGAACACCGGTATGCAAACCCTCGAAGGTGACCGGCAATTACGAGACCGGTGGACTGGAAATTAGCGCGCAGGTGAACAGTTGGGGCGGGGGTGGGTTCTGTTTGCGATCAATTCGCGTTCGGCGCGATCCTCGGACGAGCTTGCGCGTGCCTAAACGGAGTTCGGTGGTGAGGAGTTAGGGCCTCGCGGGCGATCGTATTCTGCAATCGGTGGTTTCGCGCTTGAAGGAGCTGAGACGAGGTTGACGAAGACTAAGTGGGTGCGCTGGCGGATGCTGCTCATGAAGACGCCCGTGAAGGGTTCGCGGGCACAGCCAGGTGTCAACGGCGACCAGGCAAACTTCGAGCTGCTGCCGACCCTTGAGGACGTTCTGAGCTCGAGCATGTCACCGAGGCGCGTTGCGTCAAAGCGCGCGGAGTGTGAAGCAGATCATCGACATGGGGGCCTCTCGGTGAAGCGAGGGCATATGCCGACGACGCGGTCAATTCTCCGTCGGGGGCAGCTTATCTAGCGCGAGGTTCCCTCAGAAGAAGGAGGGGGCGTGGGTGTGTTAACTACTTTTCGCGCCGCACTCCCTTGAACTTTCCACCGTCCTTCTTCGCTGCTTCGAACCGTCCGGTGGAAGTGTCACGCTTTACCCAGGTTCCAGACGTTGTTTTCAGTTGTGAGCGACTCTTGACGGCGCCTTGACGTGATCCGCGACCAGTGTTCTTGGCCATCATTTTCCCTTCGTTGATTCTATGCTCTTGGGTTCGTCATTCTGCCAGATAGAGATAGGCAGAACTAATCAATAAGAATGTCAGTGCGCAGAACAATGCCGTCGAGCTGAGGAGTCTGATCCTAGATCCCAAAGTTGTGGGTTCGCGGGCAAGTAGTACGGAAGCGGCCAGCGCTGCGGGGCCCGCAATGATCGCCAGGTCCCTCAGGGTGTTGGGTTGCTGCTCGAGAAGCGCCAACGTCAGGAGTGTGAGCATCGCGGCTGCTAGGTACGGCACCACCTCTAGTCTTCGAAGCGGGGCTAGGCTGAACTGCAGATTGACGCGGTACTCACGCTCGGCCTCATGCGCGTAAATCGCCACGCTCTGGTCATCCTGTCGTGGTTGATACGCGCCGACCGCGTATCCGCTTAAGTCAAAGTTCTTGGCGGAAAACTGGCGTAGGCGAACGCTGGGGTCTGCGACCTTCAGGCTTACATGATTTGATTGTGCGTCGGCAATGAAGACGGACTGCTGTGATGTGTTCGCGAAGAGAGAGATGTTTAGGTTTCGTCGTTCCGAGTACTTGACGATGAATGGTTCATCCAAGGGGACTTCCATTGCTGCAATAAGGTCATAGTTCCGACCGTAGTCGGCAAGCGCGTTCAAAAAGTCGTCAGCGTATGTGGGTAAGTCGTCGACTGGAGCTTGTCTCTCAAGGAAATCTAGGAGGTCGGCATACTCGGCCAGTAAGCTCGACGCTTCTTTGTCGCTTGCCACGATATTGGCCGCAAACAATTCTGGTATCACGAGAGCAGGGTTTTCTGGTGCTGAGTAGTCGCGGAATTCATCTACCCGCGGGCGGAGAATCTTTCTGCACTCGTCTCCTATATGGCGCCAGTAGCCAACCGTGTCTGCTGTGATGCTTCGCCCGAGGCCCTCTTCGAGGTACTCCTCAAGACTCATGGGGCCGTTGCGCGAAAACCATTCTCCGGTGAACCCAACTATTGTCGTCAGCAGGGAAAGTACCGGCTCGGACAAATCGCGCCCGTGAGCAGCTGCAAGGTCCCCGAGATAGAGTGCCTGCCGTCTGGCAATCTCGGGGCGGGGCAGAAGCCAGGCAGCCCCGTTGGGCCCCTTAATGTCGAACTCCATAAGGGGTCCACGAGGCATCGGTGCCACATTCAGAGCCAATATTGCCGTCTCATGGGTGGGCGTGACGTAGTCGGCCAACAATGTGCGCAGAGGGGCAACCTGCAACGACCGTCGCCGCTGGCATGACGTCGCCGAGTCGATCACGAGTTCTTCCACGGCGCGTACCCGCCACTCCAGGGGCTGAGAGATGAGTAGCGACGTGACCGCCCTGTTGTCCGCAAGGGCGGCCTTCGTCGACGTTTCCGCTGTGCTCATAGTGATCGGTAGAACCCTGTCCCTGGCCTCGTTTGTCAGCTCGACGTTCGTGTCAGCGACTCTAGCCCCCACAACCGACAAACGGTGTACATCGCGCCGGTGGGATTACTCTCCTGCCGTGCACATCTATTGAAGCGGGACGTGAGGCCTGCTGGAATGGATGTTCTCCTGAGTCCCAGGAAGCTGAACTCGAGCGTCGTCTTCAGCTTCCTGTAATTCAGGAGTCGGTTATTTCCGCTGAGGTTTACGAGCGAATCTCGCCATTGTCCGAGAGCCGCACGGACGCGCGCATCTCCGTCGGAAGTCATCGACGTGGTGGACATGGCCCACCTCCTGGTGTGCGCAGAGCGGTGCTCTGCCTGGAAGAAATGATGCACGAGTTCGCTCGCGCATGCACATCAGCTTGCTCACTCGATACTTGGCGACCCCTGAGCTCTTCACGGTGGGTATTTGCCATTCGATGCGCGATTGCATGCAAGTAGAACTTGAGCCCAGGCTGGTGCGGACACTTGCTCGCATTGGTTTGTGCGCGCACGACGGTTGAGTGCCTTGGTCCGGTGTTCGAATGGCCAAGGACTGTCCACAAACCTGGGGCTGACGTGGTCAATGCTCCGCCGCTTCAGGCAACAGCCGCGTCCGCTCCCCGTTCCACGTGCACGCCAACTGATCGCGGGCGCGCGTGGCGGCGACGTAGAGCAGCGATCGTTCGCGGAGGAGCGCGTCTTCGAGGTCGCTGTCGGTGAGGCCCTTGGTGGCCACAGGACTCGGCATGGCGCGTGCACCCAACCCGAAGAGCAGCACGTTGGAGAATTCCGTGCCCTTCGCACGGTGCATGGTCATGACGAGGGGGAGGCCTACACCTGCTTCGCCGGCGTCGACTTCGCGGGCTTGGACGCCACGCTCGCGAAGTCCTTCCATCACGAAGTGCCGCTGGCGTTGGTCGCGCGTCAGCACAGCAACGGTTTCGGGCTCCAGACCGTCATTCAACCAGCCGGCAACGAGATCCGCGGCTGCTTGCAACTCCTCGCTGACGGTCTCGGTGCCGATCAGGAGCGGCTCCGGCCCGCGGCGAGCTGAGCGATACCCGGCACTGACAGCTTCGGTGTTCTCCACGTCAGTGAACGAGGCTCCAGACAGCACGCCCACCGCGAACGCCAGGTTTTCCGCCGTCGTCCGGTAGTTCAATGTCAAACGACGAGACCTGCCCACGATCCCGATCCCGTAACGCCCGAGCACGACCTGCCGGCCATAGATGCGCTGCTGCGAATCCTCGGCAATGAAGAGATCATCCGGCCCGCTCTCTACGAGAGCGCGAAGCAGCTGCCAGCGAGTAGGCGTCAGATCCTGCCCCTCATCCACGAGCACGTGATCGCAGAGATGCTGGCCCGACCGTTCAAGTGCGGCAGCGGCCAACGCCGGGGCCTCCTCGAAATCAATGGATCCGTCGAGGCGGCTACGTCGTCGGTACGTCTCCACCACATCCCAAACAGCTGAGCGCTTCGCCCTATCGAGCTTCACCCCACGCCCGGGCCTGCGCGCCTTCCAGTACTCCTCCCTGGACGTGATCCGGTTCGGCAACACGATGAGGGCGTACTCGGCCTGCAGGAATGGGACGGACCGCGCATCCGTTGGCAGATTCTGCCCGGCAGACTCCAACGCGTCCGTCCACTCATTCTTGTTCGTGCGCTTCGCAACTCCGGCCGCGTCAACTCCGAGCACCTCACGCGCGGCACCCGACAAGTCGGACGCGTCACGCAGGACAGCCGCCGCGACCGCGTCGATACCTGTCACGAACACACCGGGCTCGCCGAGCTTCAAAGCCAGCACGATCGACGGGTCGAGGCGAAGCAAATCTGCCTTGAGCGCGTCCGCGAGGTTGCGGGTGTACGTCGTCACCAGGATGCGCGCATCCGGGTTCGCGCGCGCGAGCGATCGCGCCCGGTGGATGAGCACCACAGTCTTTCCCGTACCAGCACCGCCGGAGAGACGGAACGGCCCCAGCCGCCGCCGCTCCGCGTAGTCGCGCTGCTCCGGGTGCAGGAACACACGCCACGCGTCGAAGCTCTTCTCTTCGATGGCGCGACGCAGCTCATCGTCGTCGAGGACGGAGAAGCCCGTGCGCGACGCTGGCCGCTGAAGCGCCGCGATGACCGCATCGTCATCGGAGGAATCGAGGGCCACAGCAGCGCGCTCGAGCTCAAGCGACTGTTGGACCTCTAGGACCGATGAACCAGCGGCGATCTCCAGGAGCGCGATTCCCTGCCAGATGACTTGATCTGCGGCGCGATCCGCCACCGCGGACAGCGCATCATCGCTTGTTGCTTCGACGGCCCCAGCAGCCAGGTCACGGTCGATGCCAAGCACGTCCGTGAGGTCGGCCAGGCTGATCCCGCGCGCACGCAGCACCGGCTCGGCGGCAGTCTCGGGGGTTATCGCAGCATCAGGTGACACGACAGATTGCTCTGCGTCGGACACTGATGCAGCAAGGGCAGGTTGCACGGGCTCGGCTCGAGGCGCGGGAGGCGCAACTGGCTCTTCCTGGACGAGCTCCAGGACACCGTTCACGGGGTTCACCGACAGGCGCGACTTCTTCGCAATTTCGATCGCTTCGTCGTGGTTCCACACGCCGTGCAGCACGTAGTACGCCTCAGGACCGCTGCCCTGAATCTTGAAGAGCACCGCTCGGAACTGCTGATCAACGCGCCCGGTGCGCACTCGAGAGTCAACGGAGTTGTTGATCGGTTCGATGTGCAAGCCGAGGGTGTCGTCGCTGGTTGTCAGCTTCTCGATGAACGCCCACGCTTTTCGCTTGAGCGTGCCGTCGAGTTTATTCATCGTGGGTGTCATGACAATCGTGGGCATCTTCAGCCTTCCGTTCGGACAAGGGCGGTGCAGATGTCGTCAACGTTGGTATCGAACACCGCCCATCCTGCTGCTTCGAGTTCGGCACGAGTCTCGCTATCCCAATCGGGTGATGCGGCAACACGCTGAGATGGCCAGGCGAAATCGACAGGTGCACCTTCGTCGGTTTCCATGCCCACGACTGGCGCGGATGCTCCGGCTTCTGCCAGCTCGCGCGCGAAGGGCTTGTGTTCCTCAGGTAGCTCATCGACGATGAGCTGCCAGCCCGCAGGGAACTCGAAGTCTGCAACGACGGGGGTGCCCTGAGAGCGCGGTGACCTTTCGGCAAGCAGGCTCGTGGTCGTGATCTCGGCAGCGAAGGTGCGCAGAGCCAGCAGGTTGGAAAGCCGAAGCCACTCTCTCCAAGCCGCAGCGTGGTCGTCACGGCTCACCGCATCTGCTGAGTCATCGAGGACCAGGGAAATGCGCATGCGATTTGGGGCAGGCGCGACAACTCCAACGCTCAGGGGACCGTTCTGGTATCGCAGGGCTCGCACGTCGCCCGGAGCGGATGTGCCGTTCGCCACTTCCGACGCCAGGGTGGAAGCAGAGACCCCCTCGTCAACGGACTGTGCGCTGCGCAGCAACGCTGGCACCGCGTCCGCGATTGTCGACCAGGCCCGCTGGTCTGGCGCTGTCATCCACCAGAGGAGGAAGTCGAGAGGCGACCCGGCAAGCACGGAGAGCAGCTCACGGTTGTAACCGTAGGCGTTCATCATTCGCAGTGCTTGCTGTTCGCTATACCAGCTTGGGGCGACTGGCTCGGACCTGAGATCATCCCAGGTGACGCCGATGACCACATCGCCGTTGAGTCGGGCCATCTCACGTTTCTCCGCGTCATCGGCCAGTCGGTTGTTGGCGCGATGTGCGTGGTACCGATGCCCGTCAGTGAAGATGAGCACTTCGGGGATCGTCGTCTTCTGGGACTGCAGGGTGAAGTCGGGGCGGCTTGATCCGTTGCCCTTCTGCGGGATGAGCGACCAGCGGATGCCGCCGCTCGCCCCGGTCACGTCGATGCGGTTGCCGGTCGGGCCCGGAACTTCTCGCACGACAGCGCCCGTCGCCATCACTCGTTTCACGAATGCAGCTCGGAACTCCTGCTCGAGCACTGATTCTGGGTCGTGGGAGTCGGGGGCCACGCTGGTGACTGACCAGGAGCTCTCGTCAGTCGGGGCATCTTCTGAAGACCCGACGAGGATCTGGCGCAGCAGGCGGACGGCGGTTTCTCTTGAGACCACATCTGCCGATCCGGATGCGAACGGCAAGAGGCAGTCGTGGCATGCGAGACGTCCGTCCAGTTTGCAGTCGCAGTCCCCGACAATGCGATATGCACGAAGGAGGAGGTCCCAGACACGGTCCGAGTCGGCGAGATCCGCGAGGTAGCCGGTTCCTCCGGGCACCGTGTCGTGCACGAGGAGCGTGTCGATGACCCCATCGCCTTCAGGCATGACGGTCGCGACGATCTGGATGTGGTCCGGCGCTCCGCCAAGCTGCTCGCGGAGCCCGAGAAGCACGGCCGCTGCGAGGCTCGGTACGGCAAACGAGTCGCCGATAGTGGTCGATGGTGGCAGCCGGAGCGCGACGGCTTGCGTCCTCAGAGTGCGAGAGAGAGCGACAGTTCGCTGGTCCTCACCGACCGTTGTGCGCAGCGGACACCAAGGGCGGTGCTCTTCGCGTCGGTTCGAACCGATCGCGCGGTCGAGCTTCCCGCACTGTGCGCAGACACGGAAGAGAGGCGCGGACTCTTCGACGCTCGCGATGGTTCTGGCTGTTCCTGAGCCTCCACTGCGTCCCAGGTTGAGCCACCGAATGTCAACGGCTCGGAGGAGTGTTGCCCCGAACCCTATGCGTTCCGCGTACCACTCCGCCTGCATCTCGCGGCGGTCGATGTCCGCCGCGACGACGACTGCGAAGCGTTCTCTGGTGCGTTCGTCGCTCGAGTCGGTAATGAGCGCTTCGTCTCGTCGAACTTCAGCGCTGACTCGTTCAAGCTCGACAGTGTCGATGTGTTGGCGGGTGTCGGCGATCGCCCGGTCCCCGCATCGTGGGCAGCTGGTGACGACTCGAGGGGCACCTTCGGTGTCGAGCGCGACCGCGTATCCACATGCGGCACAGTACGCCCACGGGTGCACGGCTTCGGCCTCGTGACCGAGGTCGATGGCGTCGACGCGGACGGCGGCGCCGTGCGCATAGAACGTGGCGCCCGGAGCGAGTTCTCTCAGAGCCACGGATGCCCCGCGCGAGTAGGTCACCCCGTCGCTGTGGTACTCATCGGTGTCCGGATCGATCCAGTTGAGCGTGACGTCGAGGGTGACGGTGTCGTTGAGCAGCGTGTAGTTGGGGAGGATCGCGTAGGACTCCAGCACGGAGATCCAGTGTTCACCGCGGAGATCTTTCAGCTGCCGTTGGGTGAGCTTGAGCGCGCCGAGGGCGGTGCGATGGGCCCGCTTGTCTTCGTCTTCCGCCTGCTCGAGCTTGGCTCGGAGCTCGAGGTCAGGGAGGCTCTCTTCGATCTGCTTGCGGCGGCGTTCGAGTGCTTCGACGGTTGTACGCCAGCTCGCGGACGCCAGGTGAAGATGCTGGGCGAGCGCACTCGTGCCAGGGCCGTCTGTTGGTGTCGCCCACGAGCGCAGACGTAGCTCTGAGTCTTCGGAAAGTGCATCAAAGGTGCCGAGGAAGGCTCCGAGGAGCACGTCGGCGTGTTCTTCTGAGGTGTCGATGAGGTCGCCAAGATACGTGCCGGGTTCGCTGGATGCGATGGCGGCGCTTGCTCGGCGCGGGTGGGGTCTCGCCGGGTCAGCTGCGAAGCGGTCGGCGATCGAGGCGACGTATTGCCGACGCAGAATCTCTTCGGCGTTCAGGTAGGTGGCTGGCGGTCGCACGGCTCCATTGATCATGCGGAGCGGATCGCTGAGGAGCGGCAGGTTCTCGCCGCGGCCACTCACGAAGGCGAGGTCGAGCGCGTTGCCTGTGAGTCGTCCTGCGCGGCCGACTCGCTGCAGGAAGGACGCGACGCGGCGGGGCAGGGAAGAGAGCATGACGGTTGAGAGATCACCAATGTCGATGCCCATTTCGAGCGTCGGGGTGGCAACAAGCACGTTGGGCGCACCTGGGTCGTCCGCGTCGTTCTTGAACCCGTTTTCGTATTCGAGGCGTGTCTCCGCTTCGAGGAGGCTGGTGTGCTCGCGTGCGACGACGCGGCGCATGTCCCTTGACTGATAGAGCGATCGGTAGTAGTTGTCTGAGACTGGTGCGAGGCCAAGCTTGCCGGGACACCGAACAACCGTGCAGGGTGCGCCGTTGAGTTCGGCGATGGTCTCCGCGTCGCCGTGAACAGGGTCGCGGCACACATCACACCGGAGCCGGATGTCGGCGAGTTCGGCTTCGCTGACGGGAGTGACGAGGATGGAGTCCGGCGAGAGCGCATAGATCTCGCTGCCGCTCTCAGAACGGATGCTCTCGATCACGCCAACGGAGGCGAGCCGCGCGAAGAGGCGCGTCGCGAGCCGGCCGCCGTCGCTGGGGGAGACTCGTAATACCTTGTGGGTCCAGGTCGCGTACCAGCTCTGTGCTGGGGTGACAGGGTCGAGCGTGTCGCGGCCGCGCGTCGGAGCAGCGCCACCAACTCGGGGGAATGCGGGGGTGGGTCGGCGAGCGGGGAACGCGGGCATGCCTTCGCTACGGAGTCGTCCGCCGTTGATGTGCCAGCGGTTTCCATCGCTGTTGAGGTACTGGTTCAGCCATCGGTGCTGGATCGCGCCGCGCGTGCGCATACGTTCCAGAATTCCGCGGACCCAGGCGATGAGGGCCTCGTCGGTCACCTCGCCGGTCTCACCGAGCTCCGCGCCGCGCTCGAACCCTTCGAGCAGCGGGCGGGCGAGTGCGGCGAGCTTCTGCGCTGTTCCGGCCTCGACTCGTGCACTTGCCGCTCCGGTGCGTTCGAGCGTACGGCCGACGTGCGATTGCAGCCCGAACTCGAGGGCAGCATCGAAGGTGAGTCGATCGCGGACGCGCTTTCGGATGCTCGATGGAACTGCGCGCTGGGTGCGGGTGCGCCAGAATTCGCTGAATCCGTCCCTATCGGCGTAGACCGGGTCCATCAGCCGGTAGCGGTCGAACTTGTCGTCTCCGGCTTGGTTGAGTGCGGCCTCGACGAGTTCTGGGAGGGAGCTGCCACCGGTCGCGATGGCTCGACCGAGTGCTGCGCGCAGGCTCAAGGTGTGGGAGCGGCTTTGCACGAACCCTGCCCGGTGGGCAGCGTCCTGCACGCTGTCGGTGAAGACGAGCGCTTTCTTCTCACGGGAGTCGAGCGATTCGGTGCCGAAGATTGTTGAGATGGACACGGAGAGGAGCGTCGAGATGGCACTACCGAGGAACCGGATGCCGTCCGGCTGTTCGCAGGCAGGGCAGAGGTCGTCTGCGGAATTGGAGTCGGCGTCGGGGCCGACGAGCGTGAGAACGGGCAGGATGCCGCCCTCGGCGAGGTCTTCGTCGTCATCGCCGGGCATGGTGTCGAGGAGGCGTCGGTCGCGGACGGCGAAGAATCGAAGACCGCCACGGATTGCCTCGTCGAGGTTCTTGTCGAGGATCGCGGTGTCGGCCTCGTTGTCTGCCGTGAGGAGCGCGCGGAAGCGTCCTTCGTGTGCCGCGTGCTTGGCTCGGATCCTGGAGTCGTCGGCGTGGAGGTCTTCTCCGACTGACGCGAGGGTGACGCCCCACCCGGAGCGGCCGCAGTGGCGGCAGTAGATGGCGGGGAACGCGGGTGCGCTGAGGCCGTCGAGGTCGGCTCCATCGTCGTGTACTTCGCGAGCCCCGTCGTCGCTCCAGCGGAACCCCACGGTTCCAGCGGCGGTGCGATCGATTCGGGTGAGTTCGCGGATCCACAGGTGCAGGTCGATGCTGAGCGCGGCCCTGCCGCTGATGGCTCGAACGTGGCTGAGGAAAGCGATGATCGACTGCAGCGCGGCGCCGCGGTGTGTGGTCAGATCGGCGGCTTCGCCGGGCAGGATGACGGTTGCGACCGCGTCGAGAGACTGGGCTGAGTCGCTGCAGAGCCCGATGAGCTGGCGGAAGACGGGGTGCGCCTTCGAGAAATCGAGGAGGAGGTCGGTGTCCTCATCGAATGCTCTCTCATCGGGTTGGTCACCTGTGCGAGAGAACAGCACCTTCGCGACAGCGATCGATCGCTCATGGGAATCGAGCGCATCGGTCGCGAGTGCAGCGAGGGTTTGTACGCGTTCGACGGTGAGCGGCTCCGGCCGGAAGCCAGCCTCGCTGATGCGGCTCGCCGCTCGACCTTGCCATTCGTCGAAGTCGAGCCGCGACTCGGTGACGACGGCGTCTTCGCCGAACTCCTCTCCGAACACGGTTGCCGCGAAGGTCATCATCGCTTCGGGGTCGCCCCGGTCGCCGAGTGTCGCGGACGTGGCGATGGGCGTGACGTCGCCGAGCGGGTTCGAGGAAGTGGAAGCGTTGAGTGACTTGAGGCGGAGGCCGAAGCGTCGCAGGAGCATGGCGACGTCGGTGCCTTGCGCGCCGTCGTAGGTGTGGAACTCGTCAAGTACGAGGTAGCGGAGGCTGTGCGCGCTCTGTTCCCAGATGCCCGCGTCGTCGTGCCGCAGGAGGAGCTGGTCGAGCATCTTGTAGTTGGTGAGGAGGATGTCGGGTGCGCTTTGTCGGATGACGGATCGTTCCGTGATGACCCCGTCAGCGGTGACGGTCGTGCGACCGGAGGTGTCTTCACCCGTGTAGAGCGCAGCCGTGACGCCGGCGAGGGCTGGGGTGCTGCTGATGAGGCGGGCGAGGCGTTGCGCTTGGTCGTTGGCGAGCGCGTTCATCGGGTAGAGGAGGAGCGCTTTAGTTCCGGTCTCGCCACCACGCCGAGCACGGATGACGTGGTCGAGGATCGGGTAGAGGAACGCTTCTGTCTTTCCGGAGCCGGTTCCCGTGGTCACGAGCGTCGGCCGCGGGGTGATCCCTTCGCCGAGGCTGCTGAGCCGGGTAAACGCCGCGGCTTGGTGCCCGTATGGCGTGAAATCTTGCGCCCACTCGCCGAGGTGCTGGCGCCACTCATCGTCAGCAGACTGGAATGGAAGTCGGAGTCGGAGGAACGGCCCCCGGAATATGCCAGACCGCGGCGACTCGAGAAAACTGCGCAGCGCCTCGGCCGCGCGCGGGTCGGTGAGCGAGAACGCCGTCGTCAGGTAGTCGACAAGCCCCTCGCGCAGGCTGGACGCTTGGACGGTAGGGACGAGCTCGCTCACGAACGTTCCTCCATGATTCGCTCGAAGTGCGAGTACGCGGCGCGCATGTCGGCCTCCCGGTCGAGGTTCACGAACGGCAGCTCGTACACGTACGTGTTGTCGGACGCGTTCGTGTGGGTGCGTTCCGCCTCGGCAATCGAGTCGCCCTTCTTCCGCCACACCTGCTGGACCGGCATCGGCACCAGGCGACCGTTGGCGTCGTACAGATACTCGCGACGGTCGTACCCGTACAGCACCGGGAACTGCGTGCGGTAGACCGTGCAGAGCTCGTCCGCTGTGATTCCGAGCGACAACGCAACGATCGCGTCGATCTCAAGCTGCGCCTGACGGCGGTCGGATGCGCGGCGGAGCGGCACGTCTGAGTTCCATTTTTCGCTTACATCTCCTATCTCGGGTCGGCCGCTGTACTGGATCCCTCCGACCCAGGGTGCTATCTCTGTAGCGATTGGACGCACCGCGGCCCAGATTGTTGCGTACGCGTCAGTCAGAGCATTGAGTCTCAAAACTCGGATGGCCGCCTCATCGGAGAGCGTTCCAAAGTCGACTTGCGGGAGCCGGACTATGGGACCGGAACGAATGTTGTTTCCCGGTACGACCCGAATTAACGTGTCGTGCAGGATCGAACTCATCGAGGCAAGCAGCGGGACAAGTTGCGACCCTTCTTTCGGTATGGCCGTGTAAACACCATCGATGTGCGCAACCCCAGGTGGAATGAGTGCACTTATGAGAGTTCTTGCACCAGTTGTAGCCGCCATCTTGCGCCACGCGATGCGGTAGTGGTCGCGGGCGGAGGAACCGTCTGACCAGCGCGTGTAGGCCGCATCGTAGAGGGCACGCCCGCCCGCGGGCTTGTAGCTGGTGACCGGGATCGCGTCCGCCGGGAGCGTCTCGAAATCAGTGTCCGACCAATCTTGGTTGTGGAGCATGGTCGAGTTCGGTGACTTGTAGAACGGCGTCGAGACGAAGAGGTGTGGCCCCTGGAGGATGACATCTCGCCACGAATCCGGCGCGCCCCATTCCTTCTCGAAGAAACCGTTCTTACGGTCAATGCTCTCGTCCCAGCCGCGTGAGAATTCGAGCCCGAGTTGGCCAAGCCTTGGAGCTGCGGCGAGTTTCGCGAGCACGGCCGAGGTGGAGGTGTTCACGGAGTAGACCATGCGTGTCTGCCGCACCGGAACGGCTTCGTCCTCGAGGACCGCGTGCCAGGTGGCGAGCACGTCTTCGTTGACGAGGGTGATGCGTCCGCGGTGTGCGCTGACGTCCCACTTGCCGTCCGCGTTCTTCAGGCCTGGTTCAGACCCGACTCCGTTGTGGACGAGGGAGCGTTCGACGGTATCGGGGTGGTACAGCGAGGTTGCCATCTGGAACGACGGACGCTCACGGGGCGCTCCATAGACGTGAACGCCATAGGAAACATGATGGTCGATCTCCGCATAAAGTTGCAGCTCGTTGATGAACTGCCAGTGACGTCGAAGGCGCGAGTATGTCTCGGAACGCAGCGGGCGCGCCTTCTCGTCCGTGAAATGGCTCTCCGGGTGGATGAGTGTCGTGATTCCGAACGGCGACCCGTTCCGCCAGGTTTGTTCCATGAAGCAACGGTAGAGATCTGGCTGGAGGCCGGTGAGGTGCGGGTATTGCGACGGCGAACCCACGAAGGCTGCGGTTGCCGCGACGTCGGAGGTGCCCTCAACGACAAGATCACGTATGCCCGGGAGGTTCAGCGTTTCGGGGCGCTTCGCAGCGATCTGCGCCTGTGACGGTTTGTTGGTGAGCTGCCACCAGGGGTCGCCCTCGGACAGAAGGGCATCAACATCGGAACGTGGCCGCACCCATGGCGGGTTTCCGACCTGCAGGTCGAAGCCGCCGCGTTCGAAGACGGCGGCGAAGTCGAGCTCCCAATGGAAGAAGCCCTGCCGGCTGGCGATGGATTGCACCACTCGGAGCCACGGGCTCGCGGCGATCACGTCGGCCACGCGCTGAGCGCCCGAAAGATCGAGTTCGATCTCCTCAGCGAGCGCAAGATCGTTCCAAGTCGCGCTTGCGAGCAGGGTGATCGAGCCGCCCTTGGCGCGCGCCAGAGCATCGCGCTTCTCTTTTGCGGTGCGCGCTTCCACGTGCACTCCTAGGAGTCCTTCCAGCGCGGTAATCCACTCGTCGATCGTTGGTGGCTGCGCGCCCTGCGTTGCGGACTCGGTGAGTGGCCAGAACCACATGGCGCACCACGCATCCATCACCAATCTGAGTCGCTGGTAGGCCCCATCGGCGTTGTTGAGTGCCGCTTCGATCTCCTCACGAGTCACTGCGCCACCTGCCGGGAGCTCCGCACCCCACACGGCGATGGGACGGCGGATCTGCTCTTCCGCGATCTCGATTCGGCGCAGGGAAAGCTGCCACAGCCGTTCCACACGGAACGCCAACGCAGTCAGGGAGTCGATCTGCTTCTTGGAAGGGCGCTTGCGCACTTCACCCCGCCACGCCTTCAGCGCCGCAAGAGCCTCAGGCGCGAGTGGTTTCGCTTCCTTCGCGTCGACCGCTGAACCCCAGCCCTCGTGAGGGAGCAGGAAGTGGTGGATGCTCCCGCTCGTCTCACCGGCGATCCGGTCGCCGTCCAGGTTCGTTTTGAGCTCCGCCACCGAAACATCGCGCGGCACTTCGGTGAGATGCGCTTTGCGCTCGACATCTGCTCTCAAGAACACTGCCCGCCGCGCACCGATGAGTGAGTTGCCTCTGCGCAGGTGGAGGCCAAACCACGGTGCGTCGAGGCCGGCGACCATCGTGTCGAGCCAGAGGGAAATTTCCGCGAGTTCCACAGCGGTCGAGTTGAGGTCAACGCCGTGCACTTGATGCAGGGCGATCGACGCCTTCACCTGCTGCAGTTCACGCTGGTATGACTCAGGGTCGATGCGCTCGCCAAGCTCAGCCTGTCGTCGCGTCAGATACTGCTCAGCCAATTGACGAACCGCTTCGATCGCGAACGCCCCGGAACCCAACGCAGGCTCGCACACCGTCAGCTCCAGAATGCGCGAGGCTGGAGTTGTCTCGCCATCTTGATCGAGCAGTTCTTCGAGCGCCTGCGAAACCACAAACTTCGTGAGTACCTCTGGGGTGTAGAACGAGGCAGACTGCTGGCGCTCACGGCCAGCCAGGCGGTAGACGAACGACCCATGCTGGTGCAGCACGCGCTTGCGCTGGCCCGTGTCCGCATCCTCAAAGGTCACGAAGTCGGCCGCGGCGATGCCCTCGGCTCGAGACACGGGAACAACCCACGAGCCCTTCTCGGAATTGCCACCCTTCGCAACCTCATACAGGTCGTCCTCGGCGAAGAACCCCGTATACGACATGAGGCCCTCGTAGACAGCACCGAGCTGGTTGATACCAAGTTCCGCGTATGAGATGAAGCCGCGGTCTCTCCCCTTCCGCTCCTTGCTGAGCAGCAAGAGCGACAGCACCTCTTGCAGCGCGGCGTTGCCGAGACCCGTCTCGTGAATCAACGCGACGGCATTCGGGTGGAAGAGGTCAGCGCGCAGCGAATGGAAAGTCAAGCCCTCGTCGAGAGTCGAGCCGAACTCAGTCGTGTCCAGCGGCCCCGGGGCCTGGGGCGAGTGCCCACGGTCAACGAGTCGGAACAAAACACTCAGCGACTCATGCAGATGCGTTCCATCGGCCGCGACCGCGTCGGGTGCCACGAGCGCGAGCTCACGCAGACGATCAAGGCTGTACCCCTCGTCGTACTCGGCCGCGCCGACCGGCAGCACACCAAGTTCGGGGGATGCCTCCGCGTAGAGCATGAAGAGAATCCGATACAGGAACCGCAGCGACTGCACCGCCAGGGGCTGCGCCTGGTCCTTCGGCAACGGAGGCAAGCCCTGCGAGCGACGACGAGCGACGACCTCGTTCGCGATGATCTCAATCGACTTCCGCACGCCATCGCGCAAATCCTGCGACACGCCAATCGTGTGTCTCGACGAGTCTTCGAGAACACCGCTCCACCAGATCTCGCCGGTGTCGAGCGCGGGCACCAGCGACTCGGCATCCAGGATCGTCAGTGCACGGTCAATCTCGCCGCCGCGCTTCGCATCGTTGCGCTCCGCGACCAGCTGCAGATTCACCGCGAGATAGCGGCCTTCCGGCCACCGCTCTCGGTCAGTCAGCAGTACCCACCGGCCTGCCAGCACAAGAGCAAATTGCGGGGCATCCTCGCCCACCATCAGGGCCGTCAGCAGGCGAGTGACGGCCGTGATCGGCTCCCCATCCTCTGGAACCACGTCCATAAGCATCGTCTGAGGAGCGTCACCCTTCGTGCCCCGCTCCAGCAACGACTCGAGGCCGCCAACTGGCTTCGCCTCGATGACGACCAGCGCCGACGGCTCGTCAACCTGCTCCGACACGAGACGCCGCACGGGGCCCTCGGCCTGCCAGCGCGCTCCGCCTGAGGTATACCCGAGCACCCGCAGCACCTCGTCGTAGAAAGCAGAGACGTCCGTCGCATCCGTCGCGCCGTCGAACGACGCCAACGCCTGCTCGAGTTCACCGCGATGCTCAGTGAAGCGCGACCGCGTCGAAGGGATGCCCTTCTGCTTCGCCGCATCCCACTCCTTGCGCCTCGTCAACACTCGAGCCGTGAACGACTGGCTCGGAGCGTCCGTCGTCAGGTAGTGCTCGCTGATCCAGTCGTCACCGATGACGATTGCGTCGCTTGCCGCCATCAGCGGGCCTCCCCTTGGAAAACAGATACGTTCAAGCCGGCAACCGGCCAAGCTTCCGGCACAACGACAAGTAGCGGCCGCACAAGTCGACGGCTCGGTTGCATCGCAGCCGCGAGGCTCCGCTCAGCCTCAATGGTCATCCGTCTCTCACGTAGGTCTCTTCGCTGCACGAGCGCGTTCGCGTCGTCTTCCCACGCACCCACACGAGTTGCCCAACGCTCCACGCGAGCAACGGTCTCCGCGGTCGCTGCCGCGAACAGCCCGTCAAGCGCGCCATCCGCCTGCCGTACCGCACGAGCGATCAGCGGCTGCAGCTCCGTGACGTCGACTGCGCCCGGGTTCGAAAGCTCACCCGTCAGCCCGAGGCTCGCGTAGAGATCGGCTGCGGACGCGTGCGGCTGCACAACGCACGCCAGCGAGTCGGGGTAGCCGCCGAAGAACGCCGCCATGTGCGAGGCTGCAACGACCTGCCCGCGCCCGTTGGTGAGCGTGCCCAAGAGCGCGACGACGGGCTCATCGACAGTTCCGCGAACCGCGAAGATCTGATTTCGACCGAGCCGCGACAACGCGCGGTCGCTGGCCCAATCGACCACCGGATGCAGCGGGCCCAGGAAATGCGCGTCGGGCCACTGGGAGCTCTGCGTGCCCGAGCGGGCCGCCACCAGACGGTCGTTGCCGCGATCGGTGGTTACCGCCAACTTCAACGACGACGTGACGGAGCGCTCGTCCAGATAGCTTTGCGGAAGCGCACTCAGACGCTGCACAAGGTCAGCCGGCGGGGTAAACTCAACGATGCCCTCGTGGCCGTGGTTTCGCCAGCCGACACCGCCCGCGCGAGGCGAAGCGCCTGGCTCGGTGTAGACCTCTTCGAGTGCCTGCGACAAGAATTCGGTCTCGCTCGCGAAGAGGCCCGCGCCGGCGCCGTTTCCGCTCTGCTCGACCGGTGTGATGTCGTCGAACGGTGCGTCCCACGACGCCCAGAACGCGTCGAAGTCGTCCGACTCCTGGACCTCGTCGACGGAACGAACGACAGAGTTGAGGTCGCGCCGGCCAGCGATCATCTGCATGATCTGCGCCTCTTCCCGTTCCACCGAGTGCTCACCCATGAGTGAAGCCGTGTCACCAAGCGCCGTGTGAGCCTCATCTTCGCGCTCCAGGAGGCGCGCCAGTACGCGGAAATCACCGGCGAAACGTTCGTTGTCTGGCGCCAGGAGCAGCGTGCTGATGCGCGGGTTGTGCTTCTGGCCGTACCGGTCGATGCGGCCGTTGCGCTGCTCGATTCGGATAAGGCTCCACGGAATGTCGAAGTGAACCAGCTCATGACACTGCGCGTGCAGGTTCACACCTTCCGAGGCGATGTCTCCGGTCACAAGAATACGAATCGGCGACGACTCAAGCTTGAAACTCTCCACCACCTTCTGCTGTTCCTCATCGGTCAGGCCACCGTGCAGCACGGCGACCGCATCCGACGGAAGACGCAGATCTCTCGGCAAGTTGGCCTGCAACGCCTTGAGCGTCGCAACGCGCTCTGCAAACACCACGAGTCGTTCGGGGCTGCTCGGGCCGGCGCCGATGCTCTTCGCAAGCTTGACGAGCTCTTGGTACTTTGCGGAGCGGCGGGGCGGCACGGCCTGGGCAAGTTCCGCCAGGCGCTCCAGCGCAGCGCGCTCACGAGCCATCTCACCCGAGCCGTCACCGAGGCGACGGGCTCGAGCCTGAACCGTTTCGCGGAGCGCTTCGGGGGAGGAGAGGAACGCTTTCGCGAGCGTCCATGGGAAGAGTGAACCGTTTCGGCCTGAGTAGGGCGACGAGCCGACTGGGTGTAGCCAGGTCTGCACGAGCTCGTCGGCGACCGCGTTCTCCTCTGGAGACGCATCGACGAGCAGGTGATTCGGTTCCTGACGGGGAGCCCAGTCGCTACCGACGGCCTCTGCCACTTCGGGGCTGTTCCGGTGACGCCGAATGATGAGTCGCCGAACCTCGGCCTCGTCGAACTCGCCGTCAGGGCGGACGGCGCTCGGCTCGAGCATGCGAATCAGTTCTGCGAACGACTCCTTGCGGCCGTTGTGCGGAGTCGCTGACGCGAGAATCAGCGCATCCGTCGTCGGGGCGAGCAGATGGGCGAGGCGGTTGTTCTGCGTGCCCGAGTTCGTGAGATTGTGCGACTCGTCGATGACCACCGCATCCCACCGCTGTTTGCGGAGGTGCTGCACATAGCGGTCGTTCTTCAACGTGTCGATGGAAATGATGGCCCGCTTGTAGACCGCGAAGGGATTCCGCGCGGCCGGCAGCTTCTGGCGCAAGCGCTGGATGCCCTGCGAATCGAGCCGCACAAACGGCAAGGCAAACCTCGTCCACATCTCATGCTGGAACTGCTCGAGCACGTGCCTCGGTGTCACGATAAGGATCCGTTCCGCACGACCGCGCACCGCAAGCTCCGACAGGATCATGCCGATCTCGAGGGTCTTTCCGAGCCCGACGGCGTCCGCCAAGAGAATGCGCGGGCGGAGGTTTTCGGGGTCGAGCGCCTGACGGACAGCAGCCTGCTGATAGGGCAGCGCATCCGCCAACATGCGCTGACTCGTCGACACATCCGACGATGTCAAGGGGATTGGCGTCTTCCGCAGCGTCGCCTCCACCCACAGCTTCGCCCGGCGGTAGCCGGAAGAAGGGTCACCCTTCACCTCGGCAGCAGCCGGATCGAGCACCCGAATCTTGTCGAGCGCCGTGTAGAACGACGCCGACGTGTCACGCACCAGCCCCGACAAGCCCTGCACCCGAAGGAGCTGCCCATCAACAGACTGCTCCACCTTCACGACCAGCCACTCCTCGTCGCGAACCACGACAACCGAACCGGGGGCGACATTCAGATCAGACGATGCGGCAACGTTGCTCAACTGGCTCCCTCGGCGTGCGGATACGACTGCTCAAGACTATCTGCCGGGTTGCGTCCGACTTGCGTCCGACCTCGATACCGGACTGGCTACCTCATGGCTGTCTCAACGGGCTCGACGAGGAACAGGCATTGCTGGACGACAAATTCGTCGAGAGTAGCGGTGACTCGTACATTCTCGCCTCCTCGTATTTCGTCCGGAACGTTCGCGCCGGTGAGGTTCAGGTCGGAGTAGTTGAAGTCTCGGAACAGGAAATTCGGTCCGCTGCTCTCCGTCATGCTGTAATTGCCGGCCGTGACAAGGAAATCGAACCGAGTGTCGTAGTCGCCATGCGGTATGAGGTTGTCGATGCTCGCATCAAACACGATGGTCTGTCCCGCGTACTTCTCGGCGAAGGCGGTGATGTCTGCGCTGCAGGTGTCAGTGAGAGTGAGGAGCGCCGCGAATTCAGAATTGTTGTTGGACGTGATGATCTCCGGTGGGGCCGCGACCTGTTCGGGCGCGGACGGGGCCGCTTCCGACGCTGCCGTACTCTCTGAACTTTCTTCTGAGCTGGCCGTCGCAGCGTCGGTAGCCGCCGCTTCATTGCCGGGCGTAGGCTCTGGCCCCTCGAGAGCCGCCATGATGAGCGCGAACACGATGAACGCGGCAGCGGCTGCCGCGATGCTTCCGATGAGGAACCAGTTCTTCTTGGGCTGCGGACGTCGCAGCCTAATCTCGGTGTTCAACCGGCCCGCCGACTGCCCGACGACCTCCCATCCGTCTGCCTGCCATTTGGCGATCGCGCGGGACTCCGTGCCTCGGATGGCACGGATTGTCTTCGACTCGAACTTCTGGTTTTCAGTGGACACAGTGCGGCCGCTCTCGGGTTCAAATGGAAGGTTGATGCTCTCGATCGCGCAGGGTCACCCACACGTGACGACTGCGTACGGCCCACTTGATGTGTTCGTCAGAATGGCCTCGCCGTTGCGGTACATCGTGCACGTGATGCTGTCGCCGTCCATCATCTGCGCGTTGAAGTTCCCGCGTTCGTAACGGTCGTAGCCATTGTCGGGGAACGTCATCGACCACGGCACGGATGCGTTGGTGTCTTGCGAGATCGAGAAAGAACCCGGGGGAGCCCAAGTGACCATGGCTGTCGAGCCGTTTCCGGTGACTTCAAACGTGATTGTGGGGCCGGTCAGCGTGTATGTGACGGTCGTGCCCTCAGTGACCGGAGATCCGGCTGCCGGTTCCTGGCTCGTGATCGTCCAATTCGGTCGCGCAGTGGGGGTTGCCGAGGCTGGGACGAAGCCGAGTGCCTTCAGCTCGGAGTCTGCACTGGACGCGCTCTTGCCGATCACATTTGGCACCGTCACGAGCGGCGCTTGGAGAGTGAAGTCCACGGTTGTGCCGAAGGGAACACTGGTCCCGGCAGCGACTGACTGCCCGGCGACCGTCCAATCGGGTTCGTGATCGGTCGGGAGGGCTTTGCCTTTCAATCCAATGTCCTCGAGGGCAGAGGCAGCGTCTGCGGAGGTGAGGCCTGCGAGGTCGGGGACGTTGACCTCAGGGACTTCGACCGTGAGCTTGACGATATCGCCTGCAAACCCAGGTGACCCAGCGGCGGTATCTTGCGCGAGAACCTTCCAAGTCTGAGCATCGGAAAACGGGAAGTCCACTCGGATTGCGATCCCCAGCTCGTCAGCCAGCTCCTTCGCGTTCGCCACATCGCCCGCGAGGAAGTCGGGGATCGTCGCCGGGGCCGCCTCCATCTCAAGCTCGACCGAACTCTTGGCCCACACCGTCGTATCCGCGGCGGGATCTTGAGCCTTGACGATCTGGAAGTCCTTATCCAAACCAGGCACCCAGTCGATGTTGCCGACATCGAGTCGTGCTGACGCCAGCTCACCTTCACCTGAGGCGAGCGATTCACCAGCAAGTGAGGGCACGTGCGTGAGGTTGCTCAACACGACCGCGCCGATGACGGCGAGTATCGCCACGAGCGACCCAATGGTCAGCCAGCGGCCCTTCTTGCTGCCGAGCCACCTCGTGAATGCCACCCAGCTACGAGCCGCATGTACGGCAGCGGGGGTGCGCTCTGGGGTCGAAGTAGCCTCGGGATCTGAACTGCGCCAATGAGGTTGGAGGTCAGGGGTCATCGTCGTCTCGCTCTCACGCACGTGAGCTTGACGCTCACGACCTCTGCATATGCAAGCGGATGCGGAGGAAAAGCGATAGGACCGGGTGCTCCCCGGGTGTTTGCAAGGTGTCTCGGCTCCGTCTCGGGCAGGACGTTCGACTCGGCGCAGACGGTGAAGTGGTTTGTTTCCGCGCTTAGTCTTCTCCTCGTGAACAAAACGCGAGAACCAGGCAGCGACCTCACCATCGCCTATCTGCCGAGTGCCACGGTTGAGCCCGTGTTTTCAGTGAACGAGAGCGACTCCGTGGCAACAGCTCGGACGCTCATGGAACTTCACGACTTCTCGCAATTGCCAGTACTGCACGGCCGGCGGCCCGTTGGTGCGGTCACCTGGGAGAGCATCGGGAAAGCCCTGCTGAACGACGTGAATGCTCAGCTTCGCGACTGTATCGACCGTGAAGCACCGACGGTCAAGATCACCGATGAGCTGCTGGACGTGATTCCGAAGATCAACGAATCGGGATACGCGCTCGTACTTGGCCCCGACCGCACGCTCAGCGGGATCGTGACGAGCGCAGATCTAGGTGTCGCTCTCGATCAGCTGGCGCGCCCATTCCTGCTCATCGAGAGATTGGAGTTCCGACTGAGGGCGTTACTGAACTGGGCCACCCAGCGAGATCTCGCAGATAGGACTATCGATACGGACGGTGAACCGGACCGAGCGCCCGACGAGCACACCCTCGGCGAGCTGGTCACTGCGCTCAACAGACTCGAAGTTTGGCGCAGAGCGGACGCGTTCTTCGATCCGAAGCTGATGCAGGAGCAGGTCGGACGTGTCGTGGCGTTACGCAATCAGCTGATGCACTTTCGGCCTCTCGAAAAAGCCGAGGCAGACACGCTTGCTGTGCTCCCTCAACTCGTGCGAATGACGGATCGCGTGATTGCGACAGTGGGAGCGGGAAGGACCGCGGCGTCTCTTGGAGAGAGTGTCGAAATCCCCACGGCAAAGTCTTCACACCCAAAATCTCCTCCGGAGCGGAACTGACTTCATGCCCTCCACCATCGCCTGGCTCGACGCGTCCTCCGAAGAGCAGCGTCGCATGCGCGACATCATCGGCCTCTTCACCGACCGTGAAAGCCGCGACGAGCTCGGGCTCAGTGCGATCCGCGATCCGCTCGGCGACATGCTCTTCCCCGGCACCTCCGTGCTCCACACGCGAGCCCGGTACCTGCTGCTCGTGCCGTGGGTTTACGCACGCGCATCCACCCACGCCAACCCTGCCGCCGAGGCCGACAACCTCGAACGCACGCTCATCGGTGCGATCAGGAAGACCGACGACAACGGCGGTCTCATCGGCCTGACCGCCGGCGCGGCTGTGCGCACCCTCCCGTCGTCGATGTACTGGGGCCTCCTCGGCCGCCTCCAGATCCGTGCCGGCCCCGGCGCATCCCGAGCAGACACGCTCGCTGAGCACCTGGCCGCCAACGGCGGGGGAGACCTCGACGAAGCCGGAACCCAGCACAGTGCCTGGCACACCAGCATCCCGAATCCACCACCAGGCTTCCCAAGAGAGCTACCGGGCGGGTTCGCGCTCCGCCGCGACGAAGCCGAATGGCTTCGCGAACGCATCCTCACCACCACGCCAGGGACACTCCTCGCGCACCTCACGCAAGACGGCCCCGGCGAAGAAAGCCGAGCACCCTGGGAAGACCCCGCCGTGCTCCGGGCTTCAGGCGACGCGCGCACTGTCCTCGACCACGCACGCGCATTCTCAGCCGTCGTCCACGGCGCCCAACTGCTCTACAACCTCCTGCTCGCCGAAGCCTACGAAGCCGCCGGTTACGACGACGTCACCAACCCCGTCGACGACTACCGGCAGCGCCTCACCGCCTGGGCCACCACACTCCCCGAACACGTCGACCTCAAAACCTGGAACGTCGACGAGCTCATCCACCGAGTGGAACTGCAGCGCGGGCAGATCGTGCCCGCTCGCACGCGGCGTTTCGTCACCGCCTGGACCGCGCTTCTGCGACACAGCACACTCGACGAGCTCGCCGACAACGGCGAAGCGAGGGCACTCGTCATCAAATGCGAACGTGAGAGCAAAGGTGCCCAAGCCCGCATCGGCGACCCCAAGCGCCTCGTGAACTGGAGCGGCGGGTCCGGCGCGGGGGCCCTCGCCTACCGGTGGAACAGCGTGCGACGGATGCTCGTCGACCTGCACGCGGGCCTCAATGCCCGGAGGGGAGCGAACGATGCTTGAACCACAGACCAGGGCCGCCCTCACCGAGCAGCTCGCCCCACCACCCGGCTACGAACTCGTGCACGCCGTCGGCACGACTTTCACCCTCGACCTCGCCACCGCGCTCACGGTTCCCCTCTGCTTCGCCTCGCACCGGGTGAGTGCCGCCGACGACCAGCTCGGCATCCTCAACGCCATCCGCCGTGCCGCAGACCGTATCGACGTGTTCGCGCAAGCCGGCGAGATCTCCATGGGCACCACCAGCAAGCTCGTCGCCTTCCTCGAGCCGATGCTCCACCCCGTGACCGCCCGCGGGATCTTCCACCCCAAGGTCTGGTATCTCGAATACGCGGCAGGCGAGCACCGCAGCTACCGGTTCCTCTGCGCCAGCCGCAACCTCACCGCCGACCGCAGCTGGGACACTCTCGTGCGCCTCGACGGCACCCCTGCCCCCGCGGGCCAGAAGCTGGATGCGACACGCAAGAACAAGCCGCTCGTCACTCTCCTCAAAACGCTTCCGAAGCTCGCCGGGCACCCCGTCGCCGCCGACCGGATCGCCCGTATCGACGCGCTCGCCGACCGTTGGGGCACCGTCCAGTGGGAACTGCCGACCGGCGTGCGAGACCTGGCGTTCCACGCGTTCGGAGTCGGCGCTGCCGCCTCCACCCGCCCAGAGCTGCCAGGGCGCAGAGCCCTTGTCGTCTCACCGTTCGTCACCGACGACGGCCTCGCCGCACTCCGCGGCGATCTCTGGGGCGAGACGCACCTCGTCTCGCGCGTCGAGACCATCGACCGGCTCACACCCGCGACGCTGAGCAGCTCGAGGCTGCGGACGCATGTGCTCGACGGCGCCGCCAACGACACGGTCGACATCGAGACCGGACACGATGACAGGGCCGACGGCGACACGGCAGACCACAACGCAGGGGTCGCCGCGGTAGTCGAAACCACCCCTGTCCGCCCGGCCGACCGCCTCGTCGGGCTCCACGCGAAGATCGTCATCGTCGACCGCGACCACACCTCGCGCGTCTTCCTCGGCTCCGCCAATGCCACAAGCCCCGGCTGGGGGACAAACGTGGAAGTCATGGTCGAGCTCATCGGCAAGACCTCCGTACTCGGTGTTGACGCCACACTCTCGGCCCTCGGCAACCTCATCGAGCCCTACCAGAGCGACGGCGGGGCATCGGAGCCCGAGGACGAAGCGGCCGAAGTTCGTCTCGAGGACCTCCTTCGCGGGCTCGCGGGCCTCCGCATACACATCGAAATCGGCGGCGACGGACCGTACTCGCTGCGCGTCCAGCTCGACGGTGGCGACCGGGCATCATTCGAACGCCGCAGCGCAAAAGCTGGAGCCACGCTGCACTGGCACCTCCTGCCACGGCCCGACCTGCGGCGGGCCGCATCCACCCTCGCCAACCCGCAGGGAGAGACGCTCGACGAGGTGGCGCTCACCGACATCAGCCCCTTCGTGGTACTCACCGCACGCGACCCGGACGGACGAGAACGCAGCACCATCGTGGTGGCCCAGCTCGAGGGAGACATCGCCGAGCGACGCGACGCGATCATCGCCAGCCAGCTCACCGACCGGGCGTCGTTCGTGCGGCTCCTCACCCTCCTGCTCGAGCTCTCGGGCGTCGCGATGCCCGCCGTCGAGGCGACCGGGGCGACGGGCTTCTTCGGCACGGCGGCCGGAAGCGATGCGGTCGTGGGGGCCGGGCTCTTCGAAGCGCTCCTCCGCGCCGTCGCCGCCGGGCACGACGGGCTCGCCGATGCGAAGCGCATCATCGACTACCTCGCCAAACACGGCGAAGACCAAGCCATGATGCCTCCAGGCTTCGACAGTCTTTGGAACCAGGTGTGGGCCGCGCACCTCGAACTCACGGGAGCCACAGCATGAGCGCGGTCGACGTCAACGCCGTGATGGACGGACTCAAGGGATTTCAGCGAGACGCCGTCGCCCACGTCATCGACCGCTTCTACGGTGCAGACAGCGTCGCCGCCTCCGGGCGCTTCCTTGTCGCAGACGAGACCGGCCTCGGGAAGAGCATCATCGCCCGAGGCGTCGTCGCGCGCAGCGTCGAAGAACTCGAACGCAGGCGCATCCCACGCATCGACGTCGTCTACGTGTGCAGCAACCAGGACCTCGCCAGACAGAACCTGAAGCGCCTCAACGTCACCGGCGAGACGCAGATCGAGATGACCACGCGACTCACGCTGCTCGCGAAGCAGAGCAAGAAACTCGACGGCGGCGAGGCCGGCAACTCCAAGGTCAACCTCGTCTCCTTCACCCCCGGAACGTCCTTCAGCGGCGGCGGCTGGCGGCAGGGCAACGCCGACGAGCGCGCCATGCTCGCCGTCATGCTCGACCATCTGACGGGAGCGGATGCAACGCAGCGCAGGGCGACGCGGGTGATGTTAACCGGGACAGTCAAGACTACGGACGCCTTCGCGCGACGCGTCGACTGGCTCAAGCGCGAGCTGGACGGTCCACCAGATGCGGTCATCGCGGCCGCCTTCCACGCCGACATTGAGCACTCAGGTGAGCTTGCGCGCTTCGAGCAGCTGCGCGACGAGATGAGCGGCCTTGAGCGCATCCCGTCGGGGCTCTGGAACCGAGTGCAGAACTCCATCGCAAAGCTGCGCCACGCGCTCGGCAAGGCCGGCGTTGACACCCTGCAACCCGACCTCATCATCCTCGACGAGTTCCAGCGCTTTAAGCATCTACTGGACCCGGAGAGCGGCGAAGCGGGTGAACTCGCCGACGCCCTCTTCCAGCACCCCGCCGCGAAGGTGCTGCTGCTCTCGGCCACCCCGTACAAGCCCTTCACCAACGCCGACGACGACGAGGACCACAGTGCCGACTTCCTCGCGACGATCCGTTTCCTCATGGGAGGGCAGGCGGGTGCGGATGTGCCAGTCGCGGACGCCCTCGCGGCGTACCGTCAGGCGCTGACGAGTGGGGGAGATGCCGCCGCCGCTGCCACCAGCGTTGGCCGTGCGTTGCGCCCCGTGATGACCCGCTCGGAACGGCCCGCACTCGGCGAGCGCGAGGACCTCGTGCAGGTCAGGCACCTCGGCTCGCAGGACCCGACCGCCGCTGACGTTCTCGATTGGGTGACCCTGCAAAGGCTCGGCGGCGCGCTCCAGGCGCCCATCGATCTCGAATACTGGAAGTCGATCCCGTACTTCTCGAACTTCATGGACGGCTACAAGCCAGCAGCCCGGCTCACCGCGGCGCGGGATGCGGCTCGGGCCGTAACGCCGACGGTAGTCGAGCCATCGGGCGCGGCGGCTCCCACCAACACGTCTGCCGGGGCCGGCGCCCAGGTTTCGCAGGACGCGCAGGCTATCCAGCAGGCGGGGCTCAGCAGGGGCGCCGCGTTCGGAAATGGCGCATCCACTCGCAGCTCGACGAGCATCGACCACACCGCCATCGCAGCTGCCCTCGCCGCGACCCGCTCTCTCGACCCGGACGCGTTGCGTCGCTTCGACCCCGTCGACCTCGGCAACAGCCACCTGAGGGCCCTCGCCGACGACACCGTCGGTCAAGGCTGGTGGCAGCTCCTGTGGGTGCCCCCGACGATGCCCTACGTGACCCCCGGCGTGGTCTACGAGCCCTTCGCCGATGGCTCGGTGACGAAGCAGGTCATCTTCTCGGCCTGGTCCGCCGTGCCGGGCGCCGTCGCTGGACTCCTCAGCTACGAAGCCGAGCGACGCATGGCCGGCGAACGCTCGCTGTTCCGCGAGAACTCCGCCGACGGGCGCAAGGCAGTCGCCGCGCGACGACTCGCATACAACCTCAGCGAAGGCGAGCGACCCGCCGCGATGTCCACACTCGCCCTGTTCTGGCCGCATCCCGCCCTCGCAAGTATCGGCGACCCGCTCGCCGGCGCACGCTCCGCGGGATCCGAGGTTGCTGGCTACGCCGGGACGCTGCTCGGCGCAGACGAGCTGCTCGAACGAGTCGAACGCAGACTGGCCGGGAGGAGCTCCGCGACCGGGGCGAACGCCTACTTCGCCTACCCCGGAGCCGTGCCCAAAGACCTCGCCTCAGCGTCGGCGTCCGACCTCATCCGCGACGTGCACGACCCAGGTGACGAAGGCGAGGGCCATGGAGAACTCCGCGGGGCTGAACGTGGCTCCAAGGGGCTCACACTGCACGTCGCGGAAGCCTTCGACCTTGCGCGAACGGTTGGCCCTGCGAGCTACGGGCACGAGATGAGCGACGAGGTGATTAGTCGCGCCTACGGGGCCGAGGCGGGCCAGAGCGCTGGCGGAACTGACCTCGCCCGCCTTGCCGCCTTCGCACCCGGCAATGCTGCCCTCGGAGCGATTCGGTCGGTCGCCGGGCCCCTCGTCACTGAGGGCGGCGCATGGCGGGCGGCATTCGCGCTCGCGGAGGGCATCCGCTCACTCTTCAATCGACCAGAGAGCATCGCGTTGCTCGAGACCCTGTACGGCAGGAACGGGGAGGGCTCCCGCGACCTAGACGAAACGCGGTGGCGCCGCGTGCTCGACTACTGCGCCGACGGCAACCTGCGCGCCGTGCTCGACGAGTACCTCTTCCAGCTGCACAGCGAGAACGGTGGGGCAGAGGTCGGCGACGATGAGTTGCTCGCTCTGGCCAGGCGCGCGGTCGAGGCCATGACGCTGCGCCCCGCCCGGTACGTGGCCCACGACACCACTCTCGAGCGAGGCGACATCCCACTGACGGCGCGATTCGCGCTGCGCTACGGCGGCAAGCAGAACACCGACGCGGACGCGAAGAGCGGTGCCCGCCAGGGCGAAGTGCGAGGAGCCTTCAACAGCCCCTTCGCGCCGTTTGTCCTCGCCTCAACGAGTGTCGGACAGGAGGGCATCGACTTCCACTGGTGGAGCCACTCCGTCGTCCACTGGAACCTGCCGTCGAACCCCGTCGACTTCGAGCAGCGTGAAGGACGCGTGAACCGATTCGCTGGCCACGCCGTGCGCAAGAACGTCGCGGCCGCGCACTGGGCTGACGCCCTCGCATCGACGGATGCGCGCGCCTGGCGGGCCGCGTTCGACGCAGCCACGCGTGTCGACAACGGTTTGGGGGAGTTCTCGCCCTGGTGGGTGTACCCGGGGCCGGCGCGCATCCATCGCGTGATCGCGCAATACCCGCTGAGTCGCGATGCGGTGAAATACGAGCGGCTACGAGAAGCGCTGACGCTCTATCGACTCACGCTCGGGCAACCACGGCAAGAGGACATGCTCGAGTTGCTGGCGAAGCGCGGGGCGGAGGCGGATGCTCTGCCCACGATCGACCTACGGCCACCGGGGCCTTCCCGAACGTAACCTTGGGCCCAGCGCCGTCATTTTTAACTTTAGATGCTTTAAAGTTAAGGCATGGCGCACGCGCCAAACCGAGGAGGGAGGCCCCGATGGTCTATGTCGACCGCATCTGGGAGCCACAGGACACCTTCGGCGTGAGCCGGAAGGACCGCGCGGGCGGCAGGTACCGCGCATTCGTCCCCGACGAACTCAACCCCGAACTCGCGCCCCTGTCGGCAGCAGCCGAACGCGCCGCGCAGGACGCGCTCCAGGCGCTCACTCGCGCAGACGAGCGCGTCGGAACGAATGGTCGATTCCTCAACCACCTGCTCATTCGATCCGAGAGCATCTCCTCGTCCTGGATCGAAGGAAACCGCGTCACGCCCAAGCGTCTGGCAATCGCCGAGCTCTTGCGCCAAGGCAAGCCCGTCGCGCTCGACGTGGTCGCTAACGTGCGCGCCACGGAAGACGCGATCGCCGCCCTCGCCGACCACACGCGACCCATCCAAGTCGCCGACATCGAGGCGCTCCAGCACACCATCGAACCCAGCCTCACGCTCGGCATCCGCACCGAGCAGAACTGGGTCGGCGGCCCGGGCTACTCACCCCTTCGCGCAGACTTCATCCCGCCGCCCGAAACAGAAGTGGGTCGACTCGTCGGCAACCTGGCCGAATTCGTGACCGCCACCGAAGGGAATCCCGTCGTGCGCGCTGCCATCGCGCACGCGCAGTTCGAGACGATTCACCCCTTTGTGGACGGCAACGGGCGCACTGGTCGTGCCCTCATCCACACCGTCCTCAAGCGCGCGGATGCCCTCCGCAACATCCTCATCCCCATCAGCACGGTCTTCGCGGGCGCCAAGAACGCGTACATCGAAGGGCTCACCGCGTACCGGGCGGAACGCGTCGACGAATGGGTCATCGCGTTCTCTCAAGCCGCTGAGCTTGCCGCCGCCAACGCCGTTCGTCTCGCGGACGACGTGCAACGACTCGACGCCGAGACCCTCGAGCAGCTCATCGAATGGCGCACCCAGCAGCAGCTGTCGCCCGCGCGACCCAGGCGCGACGCTGTCGCGCTGCGCATCCTCGGCAGGCTGGCAACCGAGCCAGTCGTCACCACAGACTCTGTTGCTGCCGCCCACGGCGTGTCCAACGTCGCAGCCCATAAAGCGCTGACGCAGCTCGGCGACGCCGGCGTGCTCTCCCGCAACACGGACCACAAGGGGCGGGTCGTCTGCTGGAGCGCCGACCGACACCTGGCGCTCGTCGCACTCACCGAACGCAGCAACAGAGTCGGCGGCGCCGACACCGCCGGCCGGACTCCACCACGCGGGCCGGACACCCCCGATCGCAGTGTCCTCGGGAACCTCAGGGGCGACTGACACCTCCTTCTCCACTGCAGCCATGCGTCACGGTGCAGGACAGTGCGAACTCCAGCACGGCCGCTCGGCTCCGCGCATCCGGGGGCCCGCCACCCCACTAAAGTTCAGGGGTACCCGCGCGAGCCCCACCCCCTGTCTTCGGCTCGCCCGAGAAGAGGACTCCCCTTTGACGCAGACACTCACCCGCAAGCTCGGCGTGCCCGGAATCGTGTTCATGGTGATCGCGGCCGCCGCACCCATCACCGTGGTCGCCGCGAACTTCCCGATCATCTTCGGCGTCTCCGGCTCCGTCGGGGCGCCGCTCATGGTGCTCGTCGCCACCGCCATCCTGCTGCTGTTCTCCGTCGGCTACGCGTGGATGACCCCGCACGTGCCAGACGCGGGCGCCTTCTACTCCTACGTCGACCGCGGGCTCGGGCGACGCCTGGGGCTGGGCACCGCATCCATCGCCCTCCTCTCGTACGTGCTGCTCACCGTGTCGATGACCTGCTACCTCGGCGTGCAGGCCGGCAACCTCTTCGAGCTGTGGACCGGGATGCAGGTGCCCTGGTGGCTCATCTCGGCCCTCATGATCGGGATCGTCGGGTTGCTCGGCTACCGCAACATCGACCTCTCCGCGAAAGTGCTCGGAGTCGTCCTCGTGCTCGAGGTCGTCGCGGTCATCGTCATCGACGTGGGCGTGCTCGCCTCCGGGCGCGAGCTCACGACGTTGCCCTTCAGCGTGAGCGAGGCCGTCTCCGGCACCCCGGGACTCGGCCTGCTGTTCGCGTTCCTCGGCTTCTTCGGCTTCGAAGCAACTGCGGTGTTCCGCAACGAGGCCCGCGACCCGGAGCGCACCGTCCCCCGCGCCACCTACATCGCCGTCATCGCCGTTGGGGCCCTGTACTTCGTCTCGTCCTGGCTCGTCATCGCGGGCCTCGGCGCCGACAACGCGGTCGCCCTCTCCGACGAGGACCCAGCCGGCGTCGTCGTGGGCCTCGCCGGCGACGTGGTCGCGCCGATCATGGCCGACATCGTGCAGGTCCTCGTCGTGACGAGCATGTTCGCGTGCATGCTCGCGTTCCACAACATCGTCACCCGCTACCTGTTCACGCTGGGGGAGCGGGACGTGCTGCCGCGCACCCTCGCCGCCGTGCACCCGAAGCACTCGGCACCGTCACGCGCATCCCTGTGGGTGACGATCATCACCGCCGTCGTGGTCGTCGTCTCCGCGCTCGCGCAGCTCGACCCCGTGCTGCAGATCTACACCTGGTACTCGGGAGCCGGCGCGGTGGGCGTCATCGTCATGATGACCCTCGCGAGCTTCGCCGTCGTCGCCTTCCGCGCGCGCCTGAAGCGGGATGCAGCCGAACGGACGGCCTCGTCGTGGGTGACGGTCGCGTCGCTCGCCGGCGGCATCGGGCTCGTCCTCGTGCTGATCATCGCGATCTGGAACTTCCCGTTCCTCGTCGGCGGAATCCTCGCGGCGATCATCTGGGGTGTTGTGCTCGCCGGGTTCTTCGCGATCGGGATGCTGCTGCCCAGCAAGCGCTGACGCCTTCCTGCACAATCTCCACTTCAGGGGTCGAACGCCTTCGCTCGGCCCCTGGAGTGCTCTTTTGCGTGCGCATCTGAGCACCTTTCGCGAGTGCCCGTGCTCAGATGAGCGAAAAGATGCTCAGCTGTTGCCGTCGCGCTCAAGCCCGACCTACCTTGTCCTCAGTCATCCGGACCAAGGAGGTCATTTCAATGAAGAAATCAGGCTTGTTTCTCACCACTGTCGCTGCAGCATCGTTGCTGCTGACCGGCTGCTCTGTCACCACCACCCCAGGAGGGGAGGGGGCCAGCGCAGGCGGTGCCGACGACGGCACCATCTCGATCGGCTTCAGCCAGGCCACACAGCAGTCGCCGTTCTACGTCGAGCTCGGCGTTGGCGTGCAGGAAGCCGCGGACGCGGCGGGTGCCGACCTCGAGTACGTCGACGCCAACGGCGACGTCACCAAGCAGAACAACGACATCGAAGACCTCATCACCAAGGGCGTGGATGTCCTCCTCATCAACCCCGTCGACCCGCAAGGCATCGCGCAGAGCATCGCCTCCGCAGAAGCCGCGGGCATCCCCGTTGTCACCGTCGACCGATCCGCGGAGGGCGCCATCGCCCACGTCGGTCGCGACAACGTCGAGATGGGCAAGCTCGTCGGCGAGCAAGTCAAGGAAGCGCTCGGCGCCGAGGGCGGCAAGATCATCGAGATCCAGGGCGACGCCGGCGGAACGGTCGCCATGGACCGCTCTGAAGGTTTCCACAGCGTGTTCGAGGGCGACTCGTCCGTGAACATCGTCGCGGGACCGTACGCCGAGTACATCCGCTCGAACGCCGTCACCGCCATGCAGGACCTCCTGCAGTCGAACTCCGACGTCAAGGTGGTCTACGCACACAACGACGACATGGCTCTCGGCGCCCTGCAGGTGCTGCAGGAGAACGGGCGCACGGACGTGCTCGTGGCCGGCGTCGACGGCCTCATGGAAGCAGTGGATGCAATCGCCGAGGGAAACCAGTACGTCGCAACTTCGCTCAACGACCCGATCGCACTCGGCACAGTCGCCGCTGAAACCGCGCTCAGCGCGGCAGCCGGCGAAGACGTCGAGGCCGAGATCGACGCTGGCACCGAGCTCGTCACGAAGGACAACGCCGGCGACCTGGTCGGAGACACGCTCTTCGCGCAGGGCGGCAAGTAAGCCACGCCCACCCGTGAGACCCCCAACCACCATCGATCCCTGGAGGAAGCGACAATGACCGAGACCATGACCGCGGCAGTGATGCACGCACCTGGCGACATCCGCGTGGAAAGCGTCGATGTGCCGAAGCCGGGTGACGGCGACGTGCTGCTCAAGGTCGCCGCGTGCGGCGTGTGCGGCTCCGACATTCCACGCATGAACTTCGCCGGCGCCTACCTGCTCCCGATCATCTGCGGGCACGAGTTCTCGGGCCACATCGTTGAAATCGGCGCAAACGTCGAAGGCCTCGAGATCGGCCAGCTCGCGACCGTGCCGCCGCTCATCCCGTGCAACGAATGCGAGAGCTGCCTCGACGGGCATTTCAGTCTCTGCGAGAACTACGGCTACTTCGGCAGCCGCCAGGACGGGGCCTACGCACAGTACGTGGTCGTCAACGCGGGCAACATCTTTCTCATGCCGGAGGGCGTCGACCCGCGGGCCGCTGCCATGATGGATCCGTCTGCCATCGCGCTCCACGCCATCTACAAGACGAAGCTCGGAGAAGGCTCCAGGGTCGCTGTCATCGGCGCGGGCCCCATCGGCCTGTTCGCCATCCAGTGGGCGAAGCTCATGGGCGCGAGCGAAGTGCTCGCAGTCGACGTGAGTCAGCAGAAGGCCGACATGGCGGTCGAAGCCGGGGCCACACTCACGGCCGTCAACGACGAAGAAGCCATCGCCCACGCGGGCAAGGGCTTCGACGTCATCATCGAGTCCGCCGGCGTGCCAGCAACGATCGCCCTCGCGACGAAGCTCACGGCACGCCACGGCGAGGCGGCCTTCATCGGCATCCCCCACAAGACGGTGGAGCTCGAGAAGGCGGTCTTCAGCCACTTCCTCCGCAAGGAAGTGTCCCTCCACGGCAGCTGGAACTCCTTCTCGGCGCCCTTCCCGGGCCGAGAATGGGTCGAATCGGCGCGAGCCTTCGCAGACGGCAGCCTGAAGTGGGAGTTCATGATCACGCACGAGCTCAGCCTCGACGAGCTTCCCCTGACCATGAAGCAGCTCGGTGAACGCTCCATCTTCAGCTCGAAGGTGCTCTTCCTCCCCAACCGAGACTGACACCCCACCCTCGAGGCCCGAACCACAACACGAAGGACAGAACAGTGGCGTTCTACTTGGCAATCGACATCGGCACGGAAGGCGCGCGCGCCGGAGTGTTCGACGAGGCAGGGACACGAGTCTCCACCGCGTCGGCCCCCTACCAGACCGCGTACCCGCACCCAGGCTGGGCCGAGCAGAACCCCCGCGACTGGTGGAGCGCCACCGTGCGCGCCGCAAGGGAAGCGTTGGAAACCGCCTCGGTGCGGTCCGTCCGCGCAGTGGGCGTCGCCACGACCTCCTCGTCGGTCGTGATCCTCGATGACACAGGCACCCCCATCCGCCCTGCTCTGCTTTGGATGGACAGCAGAGCAGGCGCGGAGTCCGAGCGCACCGCGGAGATCGACCACCCGTCTCTGCGGTTCGCGGGCGGATCCGACAGCTCTGAGTGGCTGGTCCCCAAGGCCATGTGGCTCGCCCGCAACGAGCCGGAGACCTACGCGGCAGCGACGCACATCGGCGAATCCGTCGACTACATGACCCTGCGCCTCACCGGGCGCTGGGTGGGCTCGCGACTCAACGCGACCTGCAAATGGAACTACGACCACCGAGAGGATGCGCTCCCGTCCGACCTCTACGCGCAGCTCGGCATCCCAGACCTCGCGGAGAAACTGCCGCGCGACATCGCCGCGGTGGGCGATGTCGTCGGCGAGCTGAGCCGTGCGGCCGCCGCAGAGCTTGGGCTCGAGCCGGGCGCCATCGTCTTCGCCGGCGGCATCGACGCCCACCTTGCGCTCGTTGCGCTCAGGGGCGTCAGCAGCAACCCGGTGGCGATCGTCGCCGGGACCTCCAATGCCTTCATCGCGGAGCTCGACGAGCCTGTCTTCTCGCCCACGATCTGGGGGCCCTACCCGGGCGCGCTCACCCAAGATCGCTGGCTCATCGAGGGTGGCCAGGTGTCAGCCGGATCCGCGCTCTCGTGGCTCTCGGAGCGGATCCTCGGCGTGCCGAGAGACAGACTCGGCCAGCTCGTCGCGAGCGCCACCGAGGTTCAGGCTGCCGAACACGGCATCCTCGTGCTCGACCACTTCATGGGCAACCGCACGCCCCACCGTGACCCGAGCCTCCGCGGCGCGGTGCTCGGCCTCTCGCTCGGCGCGACCCCGGCCCAGCTCTACCGGGCCACGGTCGAAGCCGTCTCCTTCGGCACCCGGCAGGTGCTCGAATCCTTCGAGGCCGTCGGGGTCGACTCCGACGACGTCTTCCTGACCGGTGGCATCCGGCACAACCCGCTCTGGCTGCAGACGACAGCGGATGCACTCGGCCGCCCCGTCAACCTCGTCTCGGGGGAGAACCTCACGACCCTCGCGCTCGGAATCCTGGGGGTCGCCGCAGACACCGGCGAGGGCCGCGCCGAGGTCGCCAGACGCTTCGCCCCGGACCACATCATCGTGGAACCGAACCCCGCCGCAACTCAGCCGCTCGCGGACGCCTATGAGCGGTACGAGCGGTCGACGCAGCTGCTCACCGGCATGAGCCACGAGCTCGCGAGATCGACGCAGACGACCGCGAGAGTCGGCGCAGCATGAACGGCGAGGACGAGCTTCTCGCGATTCGCGCCGCTGAGCTGTACTTCCAAGACGACAAGAACCAGTCGGAGATCGCCGCCCGCCTCGGCGTGACGCGCTGGAAGGTCGGCCGCCTCCTCGCGCAGGCGAAGGAACGCGGCTTCGTGCGCATCGAGATCGTGCACCCCAAGGCCAGGCGGCTGCCACTCGAGCGCGAGCTGCAGGAGCTCTACGGGCTCGCCGACGCGATCGTCGTCCCGAGCTCGAACAACGACGCCGAGACGCGCATCCGAGTTGCCGAAGCGGCAGCCGACTACCTCGCGACACTTCGGCCTCGGGTGCGAACGCTCGGCGTCTCCTGGGGGCGCACCCTCCAGCAGGTCGCCGACGCGCTGCCAGACGGTTGGGCCGACGGCGTCGACGTCGTGCAGGTCAACGGAGGGGTGACCGTGAACCGGCGGGTCGGTATGGCCTCGACCACGGCCACGACGATCGCATCCAAGGGAAAGGGAACGGTGACTCTCCTCCCGAGCCCCGCGATCCTCGAGCAGGCGGCGACGCGCGAGGCCATCGAAAGCGACCGGTTCGTCTCGACGATCCTCGACAAGGCGAGGGAAGCATCCACCGTCGTCTTCAGCGCAGGCCCCGTCGACACCAAGTCGGTACTCGTATCCAGCGGCTACCTGACCGCGGAGGACGTGCGGACCCTCGAACGCAAAGGGGCCGTCGGCGACGTGCTCGGACGCTACATCGATGCCGACGGACACATCGTCGACCCAGCCCTCGACGCTCGAACCCTCGGTCTCGAACTCGAAACGCTCAGCCGCGCGCGCACCGCCGTCGCCGTCATCTCCGGCCGCGAGAAGTGGCCCGTCTGCCACGCGGTCGTCGACAACAAGTTCTGCTCAGTGCTCGTCACGGACGACGAGTGCGCCAACTACCTCAAAGAAGCGAGGAAACGATGACCGCAGTCATTGAAGAAGCAAGGCCGCCGGTCCTGACCATGCGCGGCATCCGCAAGGGCTTCCCAGGCACGCTCGCCCTCAAGTCGGTCGACCTTGACGTGTACCCGGGCGAGGTGCACTGCCTGCTCGGCGAGAACGGGGCTGGCAAGTCGACGCTCATGAAGATCCTCGCCGGTTCCTACACGCCTGACGCGGGAGTGATCTCCATCGGTGGTGAAGAGGTGAAGTTCTCTGGCCCCCTCGACGGCATTCGCGCCGGCATCAGCGTCATCTATCAGGAACTTGACCTCTTCGCCGATCTCACGGTCGCGCAGAACCTCTTCCTCGGGCACACGCCAAGCGTCGGTGGAGTCGTGAAGCGTTCGACCAGGAGGCGCCTCGCCGCCGATTACCTCAAGCGCGTCGGGGCGAAGTTCTCCCCTGACGCCGTCGTGGGCACCCTTCCGCTCGCGGACCAGCAGCTCACCGCAATCGCGCGCGCCCTCACGACGGATGCACGCATCATCGTGATGGACGAGCCGACGGCAACGCTGGGCGAGTCGGACGTCGAGAACGTCTTCAACGTCATCCGCCGCCTCACCGAAGAGGGGCGCGCCGTCATCTACATCTCCCACCGGATGGACGAGATCCGCGACATCGGAACACGCATAACCGTGCTCCGCGACGGCTACAACGCGGCGAAGTACCCC
The DNA here is from genome assembly GCF_008831075.1 of Pseudoclavibacter terrae. Lineage (GTDB taxonomy): Bacteria > Actinomycetota > Actinomycetes > Actinomycetales > Microbacteriaceae > Pseudoclavibacter > Pseudoclavibacter terrae. The sequence goes on from NZ_WBJX01000005.1 coordinate 194,863, forward strand.
GTCGTTGACACGGACGCGGACCGCTGGATCCAGGACATGATCGGAGACAAGAAGGCCGAGCTGACCGAGCACAGGGATGCGCGGGAATTCAGCGACGTCGAGGCCCTCAACATCAAGAGCGTGTCGGTCGACGGGCTCATCGATGTCCGGGACGTCGTCGTGCGCAAGGGCGAGATCGTCGGTCTCGCTGGCCTCGGCGGGGCGGGGCGCACCACGCTCCTCTCTGCGCTCTTCGGAGCACGCAAGGCGAAGCGTGACGTCCAGGTCTTCGGCAAGCAGGCGACCCTCAACTCCGTGCGAGCCGCGGTCAATCACCACTTCGGGCTCGTTCCCGAGAGCCGAAAGACGGAGGGGCTCTTCCTGGGGCTCTCCGTGGCCCGAAACGCTGGCATCGCCGCGCTCCGCGGCTCCTCCCAAGTGCTGCCGCGCGAAAGGTCTTGGACGAAATCGGCGCCCATTCTGGAGCGTCTCTCGGTCAAGTTCGGCAAGCCTGGGCAGGAGATCCGTCTCCTCTCTGGCGGCAACCAGCAGAAGGTCGTCCTCGCCAAGTGGCTCGCTCGCGACACGAGAGTGCTGCTGCTGGACGAGCCCACTCGAGGCCTGGACATCGGCGCCAAGGCCGACCTCTATCGCCAGGTCCGCATCCTCGCGGACCAGGGCGCCGCCGTGCTCGTCGCATCAAGCGAGCTCGGCGAACTCATGGCGAATGCCGACCGCATCGTCGTCATGCACGAAGGCCGCAACGTCGCGGACTTCGACCCGCTCGTCTCGAGCGAAGCACGCATCAGTCACGCAATCATCAGCGGGAAGGCATCATGAACGCGACCACCACAACGCCAGCTCCAACCGAGGAGCGCGCGAGCGCGAAGACCTGGAAGCAGCGCAGCTCGAGCTGGCTCATCAAGGGCAACCTGCTCATCGTGTTCGTCATCATCTGCGCGCTGGCGGCCATTCTCAGCCCGGAGTTCCTCACCGTCCGGAACGTGTCGAACCTGCTGCAGCAGTCGAGCCTCACGGGCATCATCGCCATCGGCATGACCCTCGTGATCCTCACGAGCGGCATCGACCTCGCGGTCGGCTCGATCGCCGCCTTCAGCGGCATGACCGTGGCGATCCTGCTCGACGGCCGCATGCCCGTGGTGCTCGCGATCGTCATCTCCCTGGCCGCCGGCATCGGCATCGGGCTCCTCATGGGTGCGGTGTCGTCCTGGGTGCGACTCCCCGCCTTCATCGTGACGCTCGCTGGACTCACGGCAGTGCGGGGCTGGGCCTACACGCTCACCGACGGGCGCCCGGCTGGCACCAACCTGCCTGCCGAGTTCACGATCATCGGCGGCGGCTACCTCGGGCTGCTCCCGCTCACCGGCCTCATCTTCATCGGCGTCACGCTCCTCACCGCCGTCATCCTCCGCTACACGACCTTCGGCGAGTACATCTACGCCGTCGGGAGCAACGAAGAAGCAGCACGCCTCTCCGGCATCCCGGTCAACTGGGTCAAGGCAGCGGTCTTCGGCTTCTCCGGGTTCACGGCAGCGCTCGCCGGGGTGCTCCTCACGAGTCGCCTCACCATCGGCCAGCCCACGGCCTTCCAGGGAGCCGAGCTGGATGCGATCGCGGCCGTCGTCCTGGGCGGCACGAGCCTCTTCGGCGGTCGAGGCGGCGTGGGCGGCACGTTCATCGCCGTCCTGCTCCTCTCCGTCCTGAAGAACCTCTTCAACCTCATGGGAATCGGGTCCTTCGTGCAGATGATCGCGACCGGCATCATCCTCGTGCTCGCCCTCATCCTCAACAAGTTCCTCGACAGCCGCGCACAGGCATCCGCGGCGTGACAACCACCAACCAGCAAAGGACCTTCCAACCCATGACCAGTGCACGCCCCCTCGCCGCATACCTAGACCACACGCTCCTCAAGCCAGAGGCGACTCGCGCCGACGTCGAGGCCACCATCGCCGAGGCCGCCGAACTGGGGGCGTACAGCGTCTGCCTCTCGCCTTCGGTGCTGCCGGTGACGATCCCCGCCACATCCGACCTCAAGCTCACCGTGGTGTGTGGCTTCCCAAGCGGACGCCACCAGAGCAACGTCAAGGCGTTGGAAGCCGCAACCGCGGTCGAGCAGGGCGCCCACGAGATCGACATGGTGATCGACATCGGAGCGGCTGTTGACGGCGCGTACGAATCGGTCGAGGACGACATCCGCGCGGTTCGTGCCGCTGTCCCGGCCCCCACCGTGCTGAAAGTCATCATCGAGTCGGCAGCCCTCTCTGATGACGCCATCGTCGCCGTCTGCCGTGCAGCGGAGGCCGCCGGCGCCGACTTCGTGAAGACATCCACCGGCTTCCACCCTGCGGGAGGCGCGAGCCTGCACGCGGTTGACCTCATGAAGCGCACGGTCGGCGACCGGCTGGAGGTCAAGGCGTCCGGGGGCGTCAGGACGCGAGCCGAAGCGGATGCATTCATCGCCGCCGGAGCGAGCCGTCTCGGTGTGTCCGGCAGTCGGGCGCTGCTGAAGGACGACGTGGAGTCGACGGCTGCTGCCGGGTACTGAGTCGAGCAAGACTTCCTGACCGAGCGGTGGCCCAGTTGACTCTGGCCCACCGCTTTGTCGGTGGCACATTGCACACTAGGAACATGACCCTCACCGCACCCCAGCTCGACCGCGCACGCGGCGCCGTCCTCGCATCAGCTGTCGGCGACGCCCTCGGCTCGCAGTACGAGTTCGGGCCGCCGCTCTCGGATGCGACGCCCGTGTCCTACGGTGTCGGCGTGTTCGGCCACGGGGTCGGCGAGTGGACCGACGACACCTCCATGGCCATGCCGATCCTCCAGGGCCTCGCGGCGGGGGAGTCGCTGAACGACGCCCATGTGCTCGCACGAATCGTCGTCGCCTGGCGCGAGTGGGCTCGGGATGCGAAAGACGTCGGCGCGCAGACGCGCACCGTGCTGTCCGCCCTCGACGGCGATGTCACCGAGGACAGAGCCCGCGGCGCCGCCCGCGACGTCCACGCGCGCGCCGGCCGAAGCGGCGGCAACGGCGCCCTCATGCGCACCGGCCCCGTCGCCCTCGGCTACCTCGCCGACGGCCAAGAGCGCGACCTCGCCGACGCCGCCACCCGCATCGCACAGCTCACCCACTGGGAAGACGACAACGCCGACGCCTGCGTGCTCTGGTGCCTCAGCATCCGCCACGCCATCCGCACCGGCGAACTCGACGTCCTCAGCCAGCTCGACGCCCTCCCCAGCGAACGCCGCGACAGGTGGCGCGGCTTCACCGAGGAAGCGCTCGCGTCCGGCGCCCACCCCCGCGACTTCTCCGAACTGAACGGCTGGGTCGTCCGCGCCTTCCAAGGCGCACTCGCCGCGATCACCGGTGCCACGTCAGCAGTGGATGCACTCGAACGCGCCGTCCGCGGAGGCAACGACACCGACACCGTCGCCGCCATCGCCGGGTCACTCGCCGGTGCCGTCCACGGCGCGGACGCGCTGCCACGAGTCCTCGTCGACCCCGTGCACGGCTGGCCGCGGCTGCACGGCGCCGACCTCATCGCGCTCTCCGACTCAGCCGTCGCGAAGCGGGGCGCCTAACGTAACGGAGTCCCTGAACGCACGCGCACGGGGTGCCCCGGCCTGCTGACGCACATGCGAGCCGACTCCTCACCCCGGTTGCGCGAGCCGATCGGTCTCGGGCCGACTGGCATTGCGGCCGACCCGTAGCCTGTTGGTATGTTCTCCGCGCATCCACGACGCCTGGCGGCACTCGCGACTGCGCTGCTCGCCTCCACCGTGCTCAGTGGATGCGGGCCCGCGTACCCGGAGATCCCTCGCGACGCCGAGACCGGCGGGCAGACGCTCGTCGAGCTCGAGGACACCCTTGACTCCATTGAGGGGCTCACCTTCTCCGACGTCGGCGGGTCGGATCCCAGCATCAAGGGCAACACCGGGTTCGGGATGAAAGTGACCCTGGAGGAGGGGTACCAGCTCGCCAACCCTGGCGCGCTCCTCGTCTTCCTCACCGAATCGGCGTGGTCGGTGCGCGACGGTTACATGCCGAATATCGCCGTCGAGATCCACTACATGGGCCCCGTGGACGACGACATCGACATGACCGCCGTCGGCATCGAAGCCGGGTGGGTGCCGAGCACCTCCTCGACTCCTGGGGTTGCCGACAACGGCTTCACCAGCGTGTCCGTTCCCGTCGCCGACTCCGCCGCCGAGAAGGGGGTACCCGAGAACGCGCTGCGGCTCGGGCCGTGGCCCGGCGACGTGCCCGAGGTCCCGACCGGGATGGTCGTCGAACGCCGAGACTGACCGACGCGCCGACCCCGCAGGCCAGGGGGAAGCATCCGGCCGCTCGCGTCGCATACTGGATCGGTGGCACACGCAACCGAGACCCCAGACCGACGCCAGTGGATGCGCGAGGCGATCCGCGTGCTCGAGGCTGACGCGAACCGCAGCGCCGACACGCACCTCCACGTGTTCCCGCTTCCGCCGGAGTGGGGCATCGACCTGTATCTGAAGGACGAGTCGGTGCACCCGACTGGGTCGCTGAAGCACCGCCTCGCGCGCTCCCTCATCCTCTACGCCATCGTGAACGGGCAGGTCGGTCCGCGCACCACGCTCGTCGAGGCGTCGAGCGGGTCGACCGCCGTGTCGGAGTCGTACTTCGCGCGGATGCTCGGGTTGCCGTTCGTCACGGTCGTGCCCCGCACCACGAGCCCCGAGAAGATCGAGCTCATCGAGTTCTACGGCGGCCGCTGCCACCTGGTCGACGAGCCCCTCCACGTGTACTCGGAGGCGGAACGGCTCGCCGCCGAGCTCGACGGGCACTACCTCGACCAGTTCACCAACGCCGAGCGCGCCACCGACTGGCGCGGCAACAACAACATCGCGAAGAGCGTCTACTCGCAGATGACGCTGGAACGCTTCCCCATTCCCAGCTGGATCGTGGTCAGCGCCGGCACCGGCGGCACCTCCGCGACCTTCGGCCGCTACGCCAGGTACTGCGGGCACGACACCCGTCTGGCCGTCGTCGACCCGGAAGGCTCGGCGTTCTATGAGGCCTGGAAGACCGGAGACCGCAGCCACGCGACCGGTCGGGGCTCGAAGATCGAGGGCATCGGACGCCCACGCGTCGAGCCGTCGTTCATCGAGACCGTCATCGACGACATGATCCAGGTGCCGGACGCCGCCTCCGTCGCCGCGATCCGCGTCCTCCGCGAACGCACTCAGCACTGGGCGGGCGGATCCACCGGAACGAACCTCGTGGGCGCCTTCCAGATCATCGCGCGGATGCTCGCCGCCGGTGAGCGGGGCAGCGTCGTCACCCTCATCTGCGACGGGGGAGCCCGCTACGCGAACACCTACTACGACGACGCCTGGGTCGCCGCGCAAGGATGGGAGCTCGAGCCCCACCTCGACCGGATGCATGCGTTCCTCGACACGGGGCAGTGGAATGACTGACTCAGCGCGCGCAGGGCTGCCCTTCACGAGTGTTCGAGAGGAGCCACGTAGATGCGAGGCCGGAGCGCTCCGAACGCATCCCTGATTCCTGCGGTGGATAGGTGCTTTGAGCCATCTGATTAGTCGGATGCTTCAGTGAGGAGATCCTGAAGTACGCCACCCGCGAGGCGATCTTGCACTGGGCAGGTGTCCGTATTCGGGCAAATGAGCATGCCAAGAATCCGGAGGCCAAGGTACAGCTGCTCCGCTGGACTAGCAGCGCTCAGGGCTCCGGCCGTGGCTTTCGCAATTGCTGTTCCGGCGCCCCGTGCGGCCCAGTCGGGGAGCCCGCACTGAACTAGTGCGGATGCGAAGGCGCCGCCCACGGCTTCGGATGCCCAGGACGGGTCTAGGGCGTCCGCCGCCTCTGCGAAGAGTTCACAGAGCCAGTGTGAGCCTTTCCCCTTTTTCGCGGCGCTTCGAGCTAAGTCGTCCGCCGCAGCCGCGAGGATCGCAACGTCGGTAGTCGAGAGGATGAGCTCGAGAGCAGCAGAGACGGTCTTTGCGCTGATCTCGGCACCGACGGGGCCCGCGCTTTTTCTTAATGTTGCGGCTGTCAGATTTCTGGCGCGGTTACCCGCTGCGGATAGGTGCGAATCAGGTCGGGGCCACCCTCCGCGACCTGATCCGCCACAGGTAGGGCAACGGTCAAATGCTGTGGCTCGGTAGTGGCCTTTTACGGGTGCAGTGCATTTCGTCATTCGCCAAATCTATGGCTCCGTATGCGTGCGGGAAAGGTGCTTGGAGTTGTTCGATTCCGCCAACCCCTATTGACTCTAAGTGATCCGCTATTCTTCCCGAATCGATGGCGTCGAAATGCTGAGCATGCACGGTTCGTGTGTGTCGCTTGTCTTGCGAATTGCATAGCGGTGTTCGTGGCGGACAACTCGCCACGAGGTGCCGCGGGTGGCAAGAGCGCACTTTCTGGACAACCGTCCGAAACTTGCTAGGCTCGTCGTGTGCCAACGACCGCCACGCCCCGCTCGCCTGACCCTCGCCCCGCCCGGACACAGGCCGCGATCGTCGCCGCCGTCGAGGAGCTGTCAGCTCGTGGCGACGAGGTCACGGTGCCCGCGATCGTCGCCGAAGCCGGCGTCAGCCGCTCGACCTTCTACGCGCAGTTCCGCGACCTCGACGCGCTCGCCGTCCGCATCCTCACTGAGGTCTTCACGCAGATCGAGGAACTCGACCTGAGCCTGCGCGCGTCCGCGACCCCCATCGAGACGGCCCGGGCGACGACGTCGCAGCTCGTCGCCGAATTCGCGAAGCGCCGCACGCTCTACGCCGGCGTGCTCGGCAGCCGGACGACCACGGAAGCGGCCCGAGCCGTCCGCGCGGCCTTCGCCGAGCAGGCCCTCGGCACCATGCAGCTCACTGTTCCCGCAGGCCTCGACCCGAAGGTCGCCGCTGAGTACGTCGCGGGCGGCAGCCTCGCCGTCATCACGGCCTGGCTGCTCAGCGACACCCCAGAACCCACCGAACGCGTCCAGCAGCAGCTGCTCGCGCTCCTCCCCGCCTGGCTCATCAACGACGATAAGGACACCCCCTCATGACCCGCACCTACGTAGTCACCGGCTCGGCCTCCGGCATCGGCAAGGCCACCGCAGACAAGCTCCGCGCCGACGGGCACACCGTCATCGGCGTGGACCTCAAGAACGCCGACATCAACGCCGACCTCACGACCGCCGAGGGCCGGGCCGAGCTCGTCACCCGCGCCGAGGAGCTCAGCGGTGGCGTGGTCGATGGCGTGCTCGCGATCGCGGGCCTCGTCATCCCGGCCCCCGTCACCGTCGCCGTGAACCACTTCGGCGCCGTCGCCACGCTCGAGGGCCTCCGGCCGCTGCTCGCGAAGTCGGATGCGCCCCGCGCCGCCGTCGTCGCATCCCTCGCCGCCCTCGAGGAGGTCGACCAGCAGCTCCTCGACCTCATCGAGTCGGGCGACGAAGCTGGCGCGCTCGCCTACGCCGACTCGCTTGGTGCGACCGCCAACGCGACGGGCTCGTCCGTGCTCTACACGACCTCGAAGCTGTCGATCGCCCGCTGGGTTCGCAGGAACGCCCCGAGCACCGAGTGGGCGAAGGCCGGCATCGCGCTCAACGCCGTCGCGCCCGGCGTCATCCTCACCCCGATGACCGCGGCCGCGCTCGAGACTGAGGAGGGCCGTGCGGCACTGGATGCGGGTGCCCCGGCACCATACGGGGGCCCCGCCGCCGACCCCGTCCAGGTCTCGAACCTGCTCGCCTGGCTCACGAGCGAGGACAACGGCTACGTCACCGGGCAGATCATCTTCATCGACGGGGGAGCGGAGAGCATCCGCCGGCCCGAGCTCGTGTAGCGAGCCCCGGCTGCCCCAATGGCGCCGGCCGGCGGCGGGAATCCCGCCGTCGGTCGGCTTCGTCGTCAGACGACCTTCTTGACCACGCTCGACTTCAGCTGCATCTGCCCGAACCCTGGCACCTTCGCGTCGATGTCGTGGTCGCCGACACCGTCCGTGATCAGGCGGATGCCGTTGACCTTCGTGCCCACCTTGACTGTTCCGCCGCCTGCGCCCTTGACCTTGAGGTCCTTCGCGATCGTGACGGAGTCGCCGTCGGCCAGCACGTTCCCGACCGAGTCCCGAACTTCGAGGTGTGTCTCGGCATCGTCGGCGTCACCGGGCGCCCACTCGTGGCCGCACATCGGGCACACCAGCAGCGCTCCCATCTCGTAGGCGAGCTCGCTCGCGCACTCGGGACACGGGGGAAGCTGATCAGGCATCGAGGCTGACCTCCAGGGAATCTCGCCGAACAGGAACGCCGACAACGCTAGGGCACGAGGCGTCGCCGCATCGAACGAGGAGTACGCGCTTGCGTGCGGGAACGCGACGGCGGCCTGCTCCGTACGATGGTGCAGATGGATACTCCCCTTGCCGCTCGAATCGTGCTGGCAATCGTCATGGCAGGCTCCGGGCTCATCGTCATGTGGATGGCCCAGGCCGCCGCCTCTGGCCAGCTGAAGCGGAACGACATCGCCGGCATCCGGACGCCGAGCGCGATGTCAAGCGACGTGGCCTGGCTCGCCGCGCACGTGCGGTCGAAGCGCGCCACGATGACCGCCGGCATCCTGGCGCTGGTGACCGGCCTGGTGGTGCTGATCCCGATGCCGAGCCCGGTCATGATCGGGGTTGTCCTGGCGGGATGTGCGGCCCTGCTCGGGTTCGTCCTCTACGGTGCCCGCGTTGGCGTCCGAGCGGCGAAGCAGGTCGGGGAGAGGCCGAGGGGATCGGCCAAGTAGTCGTAATCGCAGTCGTAGCCTCAGCCGACTGAAGGCGCCGCAGCGGGGCCCGACTCAAGACCCTGGTGCCGCTTTCGCCTCGACCTCCACGAACGTGAACTGCTCGTCGCGGTCGTTCACGATGTTGTGGCGTGCGCCGGCCTCGCGGCTGTAGCTCACGCTCGCCGTGCACTCCATCGCGAACGGGTCAGCAGTCTCGGTCTCGACGGTCAGGGTTCCCGTCGTCTGCGGCACGACGACATACGGCATCGTGTGCGTATGCCAGCCGGTCTCGGCACCGGGAGGGAAGCGCCACTCGGTCACGCGGAATCGGTCGTCGTCGACCTGGACGGTTGGGGTGGCGGCGGGGCGAGTCATGACACGACGCTACCGGTCACGACGATGCAACGCCCATCCGCCTAGTTCTGCTCCTCAGCGGGGTCCTCTTCCTCCTGCTGCGTCTCCTCGGTGCGGTCGCGGAGCTCGTCGGCCATCGCGGCTGCGCCGTCGCGCCCGTGCTCGCCCTCGACCTCTTCGATGATGTCGCGCAGGTTCTCGTCGCCGGCCGAGGAGTCGTTCGAGTCGCCGGACGCGGGGGATACGTTCTGTGGGGTCGTCATGGCGCGACCGTACGCACCGAGGCTGGACGACCGCAGATCATCAGCTGACTGCCGACTCCCGTGGACCCGCGGTGCGCTCGCTCCGCCCCAGCTCGAGCCTCTCGATCGCTCGCACCGCATCTCGTCCCGCCCGGTTGGCGCCGACCGTCGACTGCGACGGCCCGAACCCGATGAGGTGGATGCGCGGCTCGTCGGCGACCTGCGTGCCCCGCATCGTGATGCCGCCGCGCTCGTTGCGCAGCCCCAGCGTGTCGAGGTGTGCGAGGTCGGCGCGGAAGCCGGTCGCCCAGAGGATCGCGTCCACGGGCGTGAAGGCGCCGTCGGCCTCGCGCACCCCGCCCGGTTCGATCGCGGTGAACATGGGCCGCCGCACGAGCGCCCCACGGTCGCGCGCGGCGATCGCGTACGGCGACCAGCCGAGGCCCGTGTACGAGACGACGCTGCTCGCCGGCTCGCCCGCCTCGACGTCGGCGATCACCTTCGCGATCGTGCTCCGCCCCTCGACCTCAGGGTTGAAGCCGTGCTCCAAGAACACCGGCTCGCGCCGCGTGTACCAGAACGTCCGGGCCCCACGCGAGATCTCCTCCAGCTGCTGCACGGCTGAGATGCCGCCGCCCACGACCGCCACCCGCTGACCCGCGAACTCCTCCGCTGACACGTAGTCGCGCGTGTGCAGCTGACGCCCCTCGAACGTCTCCTGGCCCGGAATGCTCGGCAGTAGCGGGTTGTTCCAGGTGCCCGTTGCGTTGATGATCGCGCCCGCCCGCCACACGCCGGCCGCATCCGTGCGCACGAGCAGCTCGCCGCGGGGGTCTGCACCGACGCGCGAGACATCGAGCACCCGAACCGGCCGCACGATGGGCAGCGGATGCGCGTGCTCGAACTCCGCGAAGTACCGCGGCACCGCATCCCGACTCGGTTCGTCCTCGCTGCCGGGTGTCCGCGCGAACGTCGGCAGGTCGAAGATGCCGTTCACGGTCGCCATCGTCAGCGACTCCCAGCGATGCTGCCACGCGCCACCCGGTTCGGGGTTCGCGTCGAGCATCACGAAGGTGCGCTCGGCCGCCGGCTCGTCCAGGGCGCTCACGAAGCCGCGCCGCTGCAGGTGGAACCCCGCCGACAGCCCGGCCTGGCCGGCGCCGATCACGACGACCGTCGCGGAGCGCGGGGTGATGTCAGTCAAGATCGGAGCCGTCCTTTGACCTGTCGAGCCCCAGGTGCCCGCGAATCGTGTCCGTCAGGGCCTCGACCTGAGCGAGCTGCTCGGGGGAGAGGGCGTCGAGGAACAGCTCTTGCACGGCCTTGAGGTGCGGAACTGACCCGCGGCGGAAGGCGGTCGCCCCCTCCTCGGTGAGGCTCACCACCGACCCGCGCGTGTCCTCCGGGCACGGGTCGCGGCGCAGCAGGCCGCGCTTCTCCATGCGGCCGAGCTGGTGAGAAAGGCGGCTGCGTTCCCAGCCGACCGACGCCGCGAGCTCGGATGAGCGCAGTGAGCGCCCTGGCGCCTCACGCAAGGCGAGCAGCACGCCGTAGTCACCCGTCGACAGCGACGACTCGCTCTGCATGCGGCTCGCGAGGCGGGAGTTGAGCACGCCCGTCGTCTCGATGAACCCGCGCCAGACGCGCAAGTCCTCGGCGCTGATCTGCGTTCTCGGCGATGCGTTCATGAGGCCTCCAGGGTTCGGAATGCCTCCATCATGCCACGTAGTTGACATATCAACTACCCTGACGCATGATTGACGCGTCAACTACTTGGAGGACCCATGAGCACGCAGCAGGGAACGCAGATGAGCGCAGTGGATGCAGCCCAGCTCCCATTCGAGATCGGCCTCAACTCGTTCGGCGACGTGCCGAACGTCGACGGCACGCCCCTGTCCGACGCAGCGACGGTTCGCCTGCTCGTCGACGAGGCCCGCCTCGCAGAGAAGGTCGGCCTCGACGTCTTCAGCATCGGCGAGCACTACCGCGAGGGCTTCGTCGACTCCGCGACCCCCGTCATCCTGGCCGGCATCGCGACCGCGACCGAGCGCATCCGCCTCGGCTCGGCCGTCACCGTGCTCAGCACCAACGACCCCGTTCGCCTCTACAACGAGTTCTCCACGCTCGACGCGCTCTCGAACGGACGCGCCCAGATGGTCGTTGGCCGCGCCTCGCAGACCCAGTCGTTCCCGCTCTTCGGCTACGACATCGCCGACTACGAGCAGCTCTTCGAGGAGAAGCTCGACCTCTTCATGCAGCTGCAGCGCAGCGACTCGGTCACGTGGTCGGGCAGCGTTCGCGCGCCGCTCGTGAACCAGACGCTGCATCCGACCATGCGCCCCGGTGGCATCCCCACCTGGGTGGGCGTCGGCGGCAGCCCAGACTCGGTCGTGCGCGCCGCCCGCTACGGCCTGCCGCTCATGCTCGCCATCATCGGCGGGCAGCCCGAGCGCTTCGCCGGCCACGTCGACCTCTACTTCCGTGCGCTCGAGAAGTTCGGGATGCCCGCGAACCGGGTCGGCCAGCACGCCCTCGGCCTCGTCGCCGAGACGGATGAGGAAGCCGCCGAGACCTGGTGGGAGTCGTGGAAGCCCATGGTCGAGATGATGGGGAAGGAGCGCGGCTTCTACCCGCCAACCAAGGAGCGCTACCTCATGGAGCTCGAGACCGGCGCCCTCTTCGTCGGCTCGCCCGACACGGTCGCGAAGAAGATCGTGCGCATGGTGGAGGTTCTCCGCATCAGCCGCTTCGACCTCAAGTACGACGTCATCGGCCTGCCGACGGACGCCCGCGCCCAGACCATCAGCCTGCTGGGCACCGAAGTCGCACCCCGAGTGCGCCGACTGCTCGCGAAGGAGTCCATCAATGTCTAGCGTTCAGACGAACAGGAACGGGTCGGCAGGGAGCCTGCCCACCATCGGCATCCTCGGTGCGGGCAAGGTCGGCACCGTGCTCGCCCGCCTCCTCCTCGGCAGCGGCTACCGGGTGCTCATCGCCGGGTCCGGGGCGCCGAGCAAGATCGACCTCATCATCGACGTGCTCGTGCCGGGCGCCAGCACGGGAACGAGCGCCGAGGTCGCGGCCGAGGCCGACATCGTCATCCTGGCCCTGCCGCTCGGCAAGGCCCTGCCGCTCGCCGAGCGCGACGCGCTCCCGCTCGACGGGCTGCGGGGCAAGCTCGTCATCGACGCCATGAACTACTGGTGGGAGATCGACGGCGTGCGCGACGACCTCAACGACCCGACCGTGGCGACGAGCGAGCTCGTGCAGCAGCTGCTGTCCGACTCGCGCGTCGTGAAGGCCTTCAACCACATGGGCTATCACGACCTCGACGAAGGTCCGAGGCAGACCGGCGCCCCCGGCAGGCGGGGGATCGGCATCGCGGGCGACGACGACGCCGACCTCGCCGCCGCGGCGACGCTCGTGGATGCGGCCGGGTTCGACCCCGTGCTCGTCGGCACCCTGCACGAGAGCTTCCTGCTGCAACCGGGCAGCGAGCTCTTCGGCGCGAACTTCCCCGCCGACGAGGTTCGCGCCGCCGCCGCGCGCTTCCCGGGCACCGAGCGCGCCCTCGAACTCACCGCGCGGCGGGCCGAGAACGCCGGGACGGTACCAGCGGACACCGTGCGAGTCTGACCGGACACCAAGCTCCCGCACACCGCGCATCCACGTCAGGATGCTCAACTCGATGCAACGCAATCGCGTTGATCCGACGAAGCGAAGGAGACCACCATGGTGTTCGAGAACATCGGCGACAAAGCAGCCCAGGCAGCGAACAGCGAGCAGGGCGAGCAGCTCACCGACCACGCCTTCGACGCGGCCGGCGACCACGCGGAGACCGCGATCGGCAACCAGCACGACGAGCACATCCAGAAGATGCGCGACGGCGCAGACGAGGCAGTCGGCACCGAGTGACGACGAGCGACCAGCTCGCCTGACAGCGCAGGAAAGGCCCGCCACCGGCGGGCCTTTCCTGCGTCCGGGCCGCTTCCTGGACGAAGCATCCGGAAGCCTGGGCGTCCCGTGAATCCATTTGACTGACCCCAGACCCAGCCTCATAGGGTCGAAGACGTCGGGCCACAACCGGCACTCACGCAACATGCACTCGATGAGCACACTCACGGAGGAATCATGAAGCTGAAGAACACCGTCACCCTGGCCACATCCATCGTCGTCGCTGGAGCCCTCGGCGTCGCAGGCAGCACGGCCGCGAACGCCGCCCAAGCACCCGTCGTCACCGCAGCGTCCGCCACCGCAGACAGCGGGGGATACTCGCAAGAGGCCTTCGCCGCAGAAGTCGAATACACCGCCTCCCTCAGCGCCGAGGAGCAGGACGCCCGCGTCGAGCAGCTCATGGCGGAGGCGAGCGCCGAAGCCGAGGCGGTCGAAGGCCGCGCCGCGCTGCCGCTCATCCCGTTCGCGGTCGTGGCGGCCTGCATCGGCTCCGCCGGCTACGGCGCCTACTCGTCCTACAAGTCCGGCGACCCCGTCGACTTCATCGCGCAGACCGTGATCGGCTGCATCCCCTTCGGTGCCGCAGCCAAGCCCGTCGTCGTGACCCTCATCAACGCCAACAAGCCGCTCGTCATCTCGGGCCTCAAGGCGCTCGGCCTCGGCGCGAACTCCGCCATCATCCTGGCCCTCGGCGGCGACAGCTGAGACAACCCCGCTGACACCCGGTCCACGACCGCAGACGACACGACGAAGAGGAGTCCTCCCCATGAGCAGCAGCACTGAACAGCGAGACGGCAGCCGGCTGGCCGTCGCAGCAGCAGCGGTCTTCCTCGGAGGTGCCGTCGCCGCATCGGCAACGCAGACCACCGCCGGGTGGGCGGATGCGCTCCTCGCGGGACCAGTCGTGCTCGCGCTGATCCTGCTCGCCGCGACAGCCTGGGTGGCGCGCTCCCGTCCCGCAGCCGCCAGCCGCCGCGCATCCGCGACCTACCTCGGCGTCGCCATCGCGGCCAGCATCGGGATCACCGCGACGCTCGCCCTCACGGGCCTCGAGGGCGGCCTCCTGGTCTACGCGCTCCCGCTCGGATCGGCGCTGCAGCTCGCGCAGCTGGCACGCTCCCTCTCCGAGGGACGAGCGGGCCGAACCGTGAACGGCTGACGGGCGCGCACCGGGACGGCGCACGCCCTGAACGACAGACTGCGGGCGGTGGAACAGGGGTTCCACCGCCCGCAGTCTGTTGGCGTCTCCGCCGCTGACTCGCCGCTGGCAGCGAGACGCGGCCTGCGCCGCCGCTCTGTCAGCTACGCGCTTTCAGCTCGACCGCGGCGGATGAGCGTGAGCGCGGCGCCTCCCGCGAGGAGCGCGAGCGCCCCGAGCACCACGGCGAGCGTCGGACCGTCGGCGCCCGTCGCCGCAAGCTCGCCACCGTCGGCCTCGGGTGCATCCGAGCCGTCAGCCTCGCCCGAGCCGTCAGTCTCGCCCGATCCGTCAGGGGAGCCGCTCTGGCCGGGATCCGATGGCGTCGTCGTCTCGGAGGGCTCTTCCGGAGCAGACGTCTCGCCGGGCTCACCGGGCTCGCCGGGCTCACCGGTCTCGCCGGGCTCACCGGGCTCGCCGGGCTCGCCGGGCTCGCCAGGCTCGCTCGGCCCGGGCGTCTCCCCGGGACCCGTCGCCTCGATGACCGTCAGCTCGGACACGCGGGACAGGCTCACCGCTCCGAACGGGTCGGCGGTGCGCACGTACCAGCCGAGCTCGCCGAGGGGCGCATCCGCCCAGCTGGCCGTGAGGGTGGTGCCGCTCGCCACGTCCTGGAACGAGGCGATCTCGTCGCCCGTGAGGATCTCCGCTGAGAACGAGTCCGTGCCAAGCGTCCGCTCCCCGGGCACGATCCCCAGGTCAGCGTACGGGAGCTCGAACTCCTGCGGCGCATCGGCGAGGCTCGGGTCGTCCGAGTTGTGCACGTCCAGCGACGGGGAGTAGGTGCGCACGATCATGCGCTCGCCCTCATTGTCGAAGTGCATGAGGCGCAGGAACCCGAGGCCGCCCTCCGGCAGGCCCTGGTAGTCGAAGAGCATCGAGTGCACCTTGCGGTCCGGCGTCCCGTCGCCGTTGTCGTCGAACTCATCGACCCGCGTGAACGCGTCGTGGTAGTGCCCCGAGATGACCATCTTGACGTTGGGGTTCGGCGCGACGACCTCGTCCATGACGCGCTGCGGGATCTCACCGAGTCCGCCGGTCGTCAGCATGAACTCGTGCTGCGCGATCACCGCGACCCGGTCGGGGTGCTCGGCGAGCACCTCGTTCATCCACGCGATGCTGTCGTCGTTCGGCAGCCATCCCGTGTAGAGCATGAGGAAGTCGATGCCCCCGGCCGACACCAGGTCGAAGTGGCCGCGGTTGTCCTCGTAGGAGCCGCCGTACCAGGGGTTGCCCGCGAAGCGCTCCTCGCCGAAGTACTCGCCGTAGTACGAGTAGTCCTCGAGGTCGTTGCCCACGTCGTGGTTCCCGGCCAGCACGCCGTACGGCAGGCCGGCGTCGTCGAGACGCTGGTACTCGGGGTCGGCGTTCTCCCACTGGTAGCGCTGGTCGTAGTCGTCGATGATGTCGCCCGTGTGGAACAGGTACTGCAGGTTCAGCTCCTCGCGCTGCTCGAGCAGGTAGGAGTGCATCGCCTGCTGGTGCTTGTACGGCTCGCCCTCCATCGTGTTCTCGTTGTAGTACTGCGTGTCCGACTCCCACGCGAGCGTGAAGTCGTACTCGGAGCGGGGCGTGTCCGCCTCGTTGTTGGGGGTCACCGCGGTCGTGCGGTCGCTGAGGTTCTCCCCGGCGAAGCCCTCGGAGTGCTGCACGAGCACCCGCACGGCCCCGTCTCGGGTGTACGCCGCCGCATCCACGGTCCCCTCGAGCGAGATCTGCTCGTCGTCGGCGGATGCGGTGTGCCGGGTCACCTCGTCCCAGCCGCTGCCGTCCGCCCGCAGCGCGGAGAGGATGACGGTGCCGTCGGCGTTCGCGGTGCCGTCCCAGCTCACGCGCACCTGCGCATCCTGTTCGCCGTCCTGGAGCGCGACGTCGAAGAGCTGATAGGGGAACTCGGCGTTCGAGGTCACCTCGGCGGTCAGGCCATCGACGCTCGCGAGCTGCTCGAGGGACGGCCCGGTCGGGACGCTCGTCGGGTCGCGGTCGACGCTGGCCGCGTCGTTCACGGTTCCCGCCGACGTCGTGACGCCGCCATCAGCGAGGTCCGCCTGACGACCCTCGAGGAACGTGACGTCGAGCGCGTCACCGGTCGGGTCCTCGACCTTGGCCTGCAGCTCGACACCGCCCGCCTCGACCTCGGCTCCCTCCGCGGGCCAGATCGACGACGAGGAGGGGTGCTCCTCTGGGGTCGTGAACCCGGTGCGCCACGTCTCGACGTTGCCGAGCGCATCCGTCGCCGTCACCTCCACCTCGTGGCCGCCCGCGGGCAGCGTCACCGAGGAGGTGGTGTGCGGGAGTTCGACAGCGGTGCCGTCGAGGGTCGCGGTGACCTCGCGGACCCCGGACCCGGCGTCGCTCACCTGGGCGTCGATGACGAACTCGCCCTGGTACTCACCGCCGTCGCGGAGCTCGGAGGAGACCGTGGGGGCGGTGTTGTCGACCAGTACCTGCCTGGTGACGCTGTCGGTGCCGTCGGTCGCAGCGATCTCGACCGGGCCGTCGGCGGTGGTCGTCGTGTCCCACTGCGCCGAGGCCGCCGCGAACGCGTCGTCCGGCAACGCGAAGCGCGCGTCGTAGAAGTCGTACTTCCCGGCGCTGTCGCCCATGGCCAGGCGCAGCGCGGGGTCGTCGTAGCCGATGGGGCGCAACGTGCGGCCATCCGGCAGGACGAGGCGCAGGTCCCAGACCGTGAAGTCGTCGTTGTTCTCGGCCTCGTCGATCTCGGGCGCCTTCTTCGAGCCGGCCCAGATGCTCACCACGAGCTCGTCGCCGAGCTTCGTGTACTCGAGCGGCACGGGCGTGACGATCGTCTCCGATCCCTCGTAGATGCCCTGGTCGAAGATCGTGAGCACGTCGTCGCCGACTCGCACGCCGTTCTTGAAGTAGTAGTCGACCCCGGTCGCCTCGAAGGCGAAGACCGGAGCGCCCTCGAGCGACGGCGACGTCTGCTGCGGCTGCCCGCCGATCGACAGCTCGATCGGGCTCGGGTACTGGTCGCCCGCGGCGGCGATCGTGGTCGTGCCGCCCACGTACTGGCCTTCGTCGACGTTCAGCCGCACGGGGGCCGAGCTCGCGCCTGCCACCTGCACCCGCCGCGGCTCGCTGATGACACGGTTGGTGCCGTCCGAGACGGTGACCGTGTACTCGTACCAGCTCTTGCCCGTCAGGTCGGCGACGTTCACCGAGGTCGTGAACATCCCGTCGCCCGCGTCCGTCAGGTTCAGCCGGACCGGGGTCGCGTCGACGTCGTTGCGCAGCTCGACGGCGACGGTGCGCAGCTGCGTCTCGTCGCTCGCCGCGAAGCGCAGCTCGAAGTCGCCTGCCGGGTCGATCTCGGCGGGTGTGCGGTCCTCGACGGTCGGCGGGGTCGCATCCACGGGCACGATCGTGAGCCCGGCAGGAACCTGGTCGGCCTGCACGGAGCCCGGGGTCGCCGGGGCGAGGCCCTGCAGGTCCTGCTTCGCGAGGTCCGCGGCCGACGTCGTGTAGCGGATGCCCTGATCCGCCTGCGTGTCATCCGTGCCGGGGGTCCGGTTGTAGAACGCCTGGTTGACGGTGTGCCCCGTGTTGGTGGCGATCTCCATGCCGCGGGCGCCGCTGTTCGCCATGCCGCCGGAGAAGACCTCGACGAGGTTCTCGCCGAGTGTCAGCTCGGTGCCGAACTTGGCGTTGAAGTCGGCGTCACCGAGGTCGTCGTTCTGTCCGTTCTTCACCCACAGCACGAGGGTCTCACCGGCGGGGATGCTGACATCCGCGGGCGTCGCGGGCCAGAGCGCGGACGTGCCGCTGTCCGGGTACAGGTAGGTGAGGGCGTAGTCGCCGAAGCCGATCGCCTCGCTCGACGCGTTGTACACCTCGATGAACTCGTAGCCGTCGCCCGTGCCGACGTTGCTCGAGTCGGGGAGCAGCTCGGTGATCTGGAGGGGCGACGTCACGACGCTCGTGTCCGGCTGCGGATCGAATCCCGGTTCGGGTGGGAGCGTCGGCGTCGGTTCCGTCGGCGTCGGCTCGGTGGGCTCCGGCTCGGCGGGTTCCTCTTCGCCATCCTCTGGCGCGCCGGGCTGGAGCGCCTCGGGCACGACCACGCCGGGGGAGCGCTCAGCCTGCTGCCCGAAGACGTCGAGGCTCGGCTTCGAGGCTTCCGCGGGCACCCGGAAGTGCACGGCGAGGTCCTCGCCCATGGAGTCCTTCGGCGCATGCGACCACGAGGTCAGCGCCTCGCCGCGGAGCACCCGGATGCCGCGGTCGCCGCCGTTGGCCATGCCGGCCTGGCCGGTCACGCGCGCGACCTGGGCTCCAGCATCGACGCCGTGATAGGCGCGGAACTCGTCGACGGTGCGGGCCGACGAGTCGACGGCGCCGTTCGCGCTCGTGTAGCTGAGCCAGAGCACGGCGGTCTCGCCGGGCTCGAGGACAAGCGGCTCCTCGACGGTGAGGGGGACGTCGCGGGAGCGGTCGTCCGAGTCGACGTACGAGTACGCGAAGGAATAGCCCTCGGCCGCGAGGTCGACGGGGGCCGCCGACGTGTTGTGCACTTCGAAGTACTCGAAGTTGTCGTCGCCGACGTTGTTGGCGACGATCTCGGTGACGATGATGGCGGACCGGCCCGTGTCTGCGGGCGACGAGACGGGAGCCGCTGGCAGCCGGTCCGAGACGGCGGCGGACGCGGCGGGGGCCATCGTGAGGACGGCGGCCGCGACGCAGGCGGTGGTCAGCGCAGCAAGCGGGGCTCTGACGTGGTGGCGTGGCATGGGGGAATGCACCTCCGGGAGCATGTGGGGGACCCGGGGAACCGTATGACGGACGAGCAACCGGCCGGTGACATCAGGTCGATGGGAGGTGACGGGGAGGTTGCCGGCCGCGTTACCGACGTCTGCTACCGCGCGAGGCGGGGCGGGGTCGCCGACTGGTGACCCCGCCCCGTGCGTCAGGTGGTCAGCGGATGCGCGCGCGCAGTTCCTCCGTCGACGTCACGCCCTCGTCGATGACCGCGCGCGCGGCGTCGCGCAGCGCCTCATCCTCGCCGACGTCCCAGAGCAGCACGCCCACCGGGGCACCCGAGTCGTCGCGGTAGTAGAAGACGCGGCTCCCGTCGGACTCACCCGATTCGGGCAGCTCCGCCTCGAGCACGTCGAGCTCCGGATCGAGCGTGCCGACCGCCTCCCACCGCGTGCCGAAGACCATCGAGTAGAAGTACGGCGTGTGCGAGTAGGGGTCGGTGGCGCCTGCCATCGAGCGCCCGACTGCGGTGCCCATCTCGGTGGCGTTGTCGACGTGCTCGACGCGCGTCTGACCGAGCACCGGGTCGGGGTAGACGGCGATGTCGCCGGCCGCCCAGATGAACGGGTCGCTGGTGCGCAGCTGCTCGTCGACGACCACGCCACCCTCGTCGACGACGAGGCCCGCCTCCTCCGCGAGGTCGACGACGGGGGTCACGCCCAGCCCGAACACCACGAAGTCGGCCTCCGTCTCAGCGCCGTTGTCGAAGACGACCGTGACGCCCGTGGTGGCGGTCGGCGATGCTCGCACCTCGGAGGCGGCGGCTTCCGCCGCGATCCCGTCGGCGGCCTGCTCGGATGCGTCCTGGAGCGTGTGCGCATCCGCGGCAACCTCGAAGTCGGCGCGCACCTCGTCGCGCACCGTCTCGACGCGCCGCCCCGGGATGAGGCCGACGCCGTGCTCGACGTAGAGCTCCTGGAACCGCGACGCCAGGGCGGGCGGGAAGGTGGACGCGCCGAGCACGTCATCGGGGAACACCAGGTCGACCTCGACGTCGTTCTGGGCGAGGGCGGCGGCGATCTCGGTGCCGATGTAGCCACCGCCGACGACCACGGCGTGCGAGCCGTGGGCCGCCAGTGCGCGGAGGCGTCGGTAGTCGCTCGCGGAGCGGAAGAAGAAGATGCGGTCGCTCTCGGGGGCGGCCACCTCGACGGGCTTCGAACCGGTCGCGATCAGCAGCCTCCCGTAGGTGATGGTCTCGCCGCCGCCCGTCGTCACCGTCTTGGCCGCGCGATCGATGCCGGTCACGAGGGTCCCGAGCGTGATCTCCGCGGCGGTCGCCTCGCTCGTGCCGAGCGGTGTCTGGTCCCAGGTGAAGTCGGGGTCGACCCAGAGCTTCTTCGACAGCGCGGGGCGCGCGTAGGGTTCGTCGACGTCGGCGCTGAGGATGCCGATGGTCCCCGCCTCGTCTCGTTCCCGGATGCCGCGGGCCGCCGCATCCGCCACCATTCCGCCGCCGATGATCAGGTAGTCGTAAGCGCTCATGCTCCCGAGGCTACGAACCGCGCTCGGGTGGCACCTGGGAGGAGCCGCACCACGCGGATGTCCTCGAGAGGCCGGAGGCCCACCGCCACGGAAAGCGCTCCCTGCATCACTGACGGTTGTCTCGGGGATCATTCCGCGTTATGTTTGAGCAGTCGGGAAAGCGGTTACCGCCTGTCGCTCCCTCACCCGAATCCAACTCTTACAACGCTGTAAGGAGCTCCGCATGACGAGCGCTACCACCAACACCCCGGTCATCGGCTCGCCGAGTGACGCGCAGACACCCCCTCCCGCCAGACGGCGCTCCATCGCCAAGGGGCTCTCCGGCTACACCTACCCGGCCATCTTCCTGATCGTCGCCTTCGCGGCCTGGTGGGCCGTGACCGAGACCGGAACCGTCGCCTCCTACATCCTGCCCTCACCGGCCGACACGCTCGCGGCGTTCACCGACAACCCGCAGTACCTCTGGGACAACACGTGGGTGACCACGGTCGAGACCGTCATCGGCTTCGCGCTCTCCGTGGTCCTCGGCATCGCCGTGGCCGTCATCATGGTCTACTCGCGCACCCTCGAGCGCACCTTCTACCCGCTCATCCTCTTCGCGCAGGTCATCCCGAAGATCGCCATCGCCCCGCTCTTCATCGTGTGGATGGGGTTCGGACCCGAGCCCAAGATCCTCGTCGCCGTGCTCATGGCGTTCTTCCCGATCGTCATCGCGGGCATCAGCGGGCTCCGCACGATCGACCCGGAGATCCTGGAACTCACGAGCACCATGGGCGCCTCACGCTGGAAGACCTTCGTGAAGGTGCGCTTCCCGGCCGCCCTCCCGGAACTGCTCTCCGGGATGAAGGTCGCCGCGACCCTCGCCGTCACCGGTGCCGTGGTCGGCGAGTTCGTCGGCGCCAACGCGGGCCTCGGCTACGTCATCCTGCAGGCAAACGGCAACGTCGACACCGCCATGCTCTTCGCCGCCCTCATCATCATGTCGCTCCTCGGCATCCTGCTCTTCGCCGTCATCCTCGTCGCCGAGCGCTTCCTGGTGCCCTGGCACGCCTCGCGTCGCAACCTCGAGAGCTGATCCGCGCCCCGCGCTGCAGCGTCCACCCACCCAAGACCCCGTACCGAACTACGAAAGGCCCCTCATGTCAAAGAAGACAATCCGCACCGGGCTCGTCGCCGCTGTCGCCGCCAGCGCCTTGCTGCTCACCGCCTGCTCGGGCAACGCATCCACCGAGCCAGCAGCCGGCGGAGGTGACGCGGGAGGCGAAGGCGGCCTCACCGACGTGACCCTCATGCTCAACTGGTACCCCTACGGCGAGCACGCGCCGTTCTACTACGGGGTCGACCAGGGCATCTTCGAAGAGCACGGCATCAACCTCACGATCCAGGCAGGTCAAGGGTCGACGAAGACGGCACAGGCCGTCGGCCAGGGCCAGGTCGACTTCGGCTGGGCCGATACCCCGGCCGTGCTCGCCAACATCGACAAGGGCGTGAGCATCCGCAGCGTCGGCGTCTTCCTCCAGACCACCCCGTCCGCAGTGCAGGTGTTCACCGACTCCGGCATCACGACGCCCGCCGACCTCAAGGGCAAGACGATCGCCACCTCGGCCGGCGACGCGCCGACGACGACCTTCCCGCTCTTCCTCGAAGCGGCCGGCCTCGAAGAAGGCGACGTCACGCAGCAGAACCTCGACGCCGCCGGGAAGATGGCGGCCATGATCAACGGGCAGGTCGACGGCCTCATCGGCTTCGCCCACGACCAGGGGCCGACCATCGCCGCCCAGAGCGGCAAGGACGTCACCTACCTGAAGTACTCCGATGTCGGCCTGAACTTCTTCAGCAACGGCCTCATCGCCAACACCGACCTCATCGAGAGCGACCCAGACCTCGTCGAGAACATGGTCGCCGCCACCTCCGAAGCGTACGCGGCCGCCACCGAGGCGCCAGAAGACGCAGTCGCCGCGATGGACGGCAAGGACCCGCAGATGCCCGCCGCCGAAGTGCTCATCGAGCAGTGGAACAACACCATCCCGCTGCTGACCTCGCCGGACAGCGACGGCAACGCCCCCGGCGTGAACACGACCGCTGACTGGGAGGCGACCATCGACGTCCTCTCCACCGCGGGACTCATCGACGAGGCCAAGCCCGTCGAGGAGTACTTCGACGCCAGCTTCGAGCCAAGCGGAGCGGCAGAATGAGCATGACGATCAACGAGCGCACCGCCCCCGCCTCGAGCGGCGGCAGCCAGGACTACCTCCTCGGCATCGACGACGTCGGCATCCGCTTCGAGACGAAGCGTCGCAGCGTGCAAGCGCTCCGCGACGTGGACCTGCACGTCCGCAAGGGCGAGTTCGTCTCCATCGTCGGGCCATCCGGATGCGGGAAGTCGACGCTGCTGAGGGCAGTCGCCGGGCTCACGATCCCCACCGAGGGAACCATTGAGCTTCGCGGCTCCCGCGTCACCTCGCCGAGGCAGGACGTCGGGTTCGTGTTCCAGCGTCCCGCGCTGCTGCCGTGGCGCGACGTGCGCGGCAACATCATGCTGCAGGCGGAGATGCGAAACCTCGACAAGGCCGCGGCGTCCAAGCGCTGCGACGAGCTCCTGGAGCTCACGAGCCTCTCCGACTTCGCGAAGGCGCTCCCGCACGAGCTGTCCGGCGGCATGCAGCAGCGCGTCTCGCTCTGCCGAGCGCTGCTGCACGACCCCGACGTGCTGCTCATGGACGAGCCCTTCGGGGCGCTGGATGCGCTCACGAGGGAGCACCTCAACGTCGAGCTCCAGCGCCTCTGGGCGCAGACCGACCTGACCGTGCTGCTCGTCACGCACTCCGTGCCGGAGGCCGTCTACCTCGCGAGCCGGGTCGTCCTCATGGGGCCGCGTCCCGGAACGATCATCCAGGAGTTCGACGTCGACCTGCCTCGCGAACGCGCGTACGAGCCGACGCTCGAGGACCCGCGCTTCCACAAGGTCGCCGGTCGCATCCGCGAACTGCTCGGCAGCCCCATGGGCGGCGACTGACCGCCCGGACGAACCGGCGACACGCAAGGACCAGGCCCGCTCACCGCACGGTGGGCGGGCCTCTTCGTGCGCGAGCAGTCAGGCAACGGCGGAGCAGCACGGCACGGACACAGCAGAGCGCCTGCCCCGGGTGGGGGCAGGCGCTCTGCTGGATCGCGACGGCCGGCTCAACCGTGGACGGGCACCGCCAGATGCGTGCTGACATGCTCGCCGAACGCCGTGACGGTGTCGGCGACGGCCTCGTCGAAGCCCTTCGCCCACAGCTCGGCGTTGAAGACCTCGACCTCGACGTCGCCCGTGTAGCCGGCGTCGTTCACCCACGTCGTGAGCCGCGCGAAGTCGATGACACCGGCTCCGGGGAGGTGCCGGCTCAGCAGCACGTCTGCGGGCAGGGGAGTGGCCCAGTCGCAGACCTGATAGGAGGCGATGCGTCTGTCACGGCCCGCCCGCGCGATCTGCTCCTCGGCATCCGGGTCCCACCACACGTGGAAGGAGTCGACGACGACCCCGACGGCTGGGCTGCCGACGCGGTCGGCGAGGTCGAGCGCCTGCTTGAGCGTCGACAGCACGGCCCGGTCGGATGCGTACATCGGGTGCAGCGGTTCGAGCACGAGCGTCACACCGGCGGCGTGCGCCTCCGGCGCGAGCTCGGCGATGGCCTCCTCGAGGCGGCCGCGGGCTCCCACGAGGTCGCGGCTGCCCTCAGGGATGCCGCCAGCGACGATGATGAGCGACGCCGATGATCCATCGGCGCCGGCGGCCGCGAGGGTCGCCGTCTCGTCGATGGCCCGGCGGTTGTCGTCGAGCGCGGCTCGTCGCTCGGGGCCCTCCGGCATCGTCGCGAACCCCCCGCGGCAGTGGCTCGAGAAGCGCAGCCCCGAGTCGGCGAGCATGCGCGCCGACTCGGCGAGGCCGGCCTTGGCGACCGGCTCACGCCAGAGCCCGATGCTCTGCACGCCCTGGCGGACGGTCGCGTCGATGGCTTCGCGGAGCGAGGCGTGCTTGATGGTGGCCTGGTTGATCGACAGGCGTGGATGCGGGTTCATGCGTCGACTCCGTTCAGGCGCAGCATCGAGTGCCAGCGGTCGGCGGCGAGCTCGGGGCGTTCGAGCGCCCCGGACGCGTTCGCGAGTTCCACGATGCGGGAGAGGTGCGGGAGGCTGCGGGCCGCGTGCAGGCCGCCCACCATCTGGAACGCATCCTGATGCCCGTTGAGCCAGCTCAGGAATGCGACACCGGTCTTGTAGTAGAAGGTGGGGGCGGCGAACACCTGGCGCGAGAGCTCCTGGGTGGGCTCGAGGATGCGCCGGAACTCCGCGGGGTCACCCGCGTCGAGCGCCTGCACGGCGGCGGAGGCGTTCGGTGCGAGCACGCTGAAGGCCCCCAGCAGGGCGTCCGAGTGGATGCCGTCGGCGTCGTCCTCGATGAGCTCGACGTAGTTGAAGTCGTCGCCCGTGAACATCGTGACGCCCTCGGGCAGCCGGGCGCGCACGGCCCGCTCGGCGTCCGCGTCCAGCAGGCTCATCTTGATGCCGCTGACCTTGTCGGCATGCTCCTCGATGAGGGCGATGACGAGGTCGGACGCCTGCTGCCAGGCGTCGGCACCGAAATAGCCGCGCAGGGACGGGTCGAAGGCGGTGCCGAGCCAGTGCAGCACCGCCTTCGACGAGACTGCTCCGAGCACGCGGTTGTAGACGCGGAGGTAGTCGGCGGGGGATTGCGCCGCGCGGGCCAGATGGCGGCTCGCCATGATGACGGGCAGCGCGCCCTGCGCCTCCGCGAACTCCAGCTGATCGAGGTAGGCGTGCTCGATCTCGTCGAGCGTCAGCACCTCCTCGGTGCGGGAATCCGTGTTGACGCCGACGGCGA
Organism: Pseudoclavibacter terrae; assembly: GCF_008831075.1. GTDB lineage: Bacteria > Actinomycetota > Actinomycetes > Actinomycetales > Microbacteriaceae > Pseudoclavibacter > Pseudoclavibacter terrae. The sequence continues at coordinate 220,511 of NZ_WBJX01000005.1, forward strand.
TGCTGCCACCGGCTTCCTTCGCCGCGGCCGCGCTTCGGGCGATGAGCTCCCGCGTGGCGGCGGCGTCGAGACCCATGTTCCGCTGCGCCGTGTCCATGGCGTCCGCGACGCCGAGCCCCCACGACCACAGCTGCCTGCGGTAGTCGAGCGTCGCATCCCAGTCGATGTCGGCGGGTGCGCCCGGCACGTTCTCGCCCGTCGGTCGCGGGATGACGTGCGCCGCCGCGTACAGCTCGCGGGAGCGCAGCGGACCCGCAGGTCGCTGGAACGCCGGCGCCTCGAGAAGCCCCACGCGTGACGCGTCGCCGTCGGCGGACACCAGTGCGAGGCGCGTGCCGGTCGCGTGGCGCGCCCCGTCCATCACCTGCGTCGCGGTCACTTGGCACCACCCTGTTCTGCCAGCGACACCCGGCGGCCCGCGGCGTTCGACTCGAGAGCGGCCTCGGCGAGCAGCATGCCCTTGGCGCCCGAGCGGAAGTCGTAGTCGTGCGTGCCGTCGTCGAGCACGTAGCGGAGGAACTCGATCCACTGCAGCTTGAAGCCGTTGTCGACGGCGTCGTTCTGCGGCACCTCGATCCAGTCGGCTGCGTAGTCGTGCTCATCACGCAGGTCGGGGTTCCACGTGGGCTTGGGTGTCACGTTCCGGGGCTGCACCTTCGCGCCGAAGAGGCCGACGACGGCGCTGCCGTGCGTGCCGTCGACGTGGATCTCGACGAGCTCGTCACGGTTGACGCGCACCGTCCAGCTCGAGTTGAACTGCACGATCGGGCCGTCGACGAGGTCGAAGATCGCGTAGGCGGCGTCGTCGGCGGTGGCCGTGTAGCGCTTTCCCGCTTCGTCGACGCGCTCTGGGATGTGGGTGCGCGTCTCCGCGTAGACGGAGGAGATCTCGCCGAAGAGGTTCTCGATGACGTAGTTCCAGTGCGGGAACATGTCGACGACGATCCCGCCGCCGTCTTCTGCGCGGTAGTTCCAGCTCGGGCGCTGCGACGGCTGCCAGTCGCCCTCGAAGACCCAGTAGCCGAATTCGCCGCGCACCGAGAGGATCTCGCCGAAGAAGCCGCTCTCGATGAGGCGGCGCAGCTTCAGGAGGCCCGGCAGGTAGAGCTTGTCGTGCACCACGCCGTTCTTGACGGCTGCGGCTTCGGCCTCCTCGGCGAGCGCCAGCGCATCCGCGTAGCTCTCAGCGGTCGGCTTCTCGGTGTAGATGGCCTTGCCGGCCGCGATGGCCTTGCGGATCACGGGCACCCGCAGGCGGGTGATGAGGGCGTCGAAGTAGACGGGGAAGTCGTCGTCGGCGAGCGCCACGTCGAGGTCGGTCGTGTACTTGTCGATGCCGTGCTTCGCTGCCAGCTCGCGAAGTCGTTCCTCGTTGCGGGCAACCAGGTAGAGCTCGATCGGGCGGCGTGTCCCGTCCGAGAGCGGGATGCCGCCTTCGTCGCGAAGCGCCAGCAGCGAGCGGACGAGGTGCTGGCGGTAGCCCATGCGCCCCGTCGCGCCATTGACGATGATCCCGAGCTTGTCCGTGGTCATATTCATCCTCTCGTCTGAGCCTCGGCGTTGAGGCTCTGATCAGCGTATTGGAAAGCGCTTACCAGAACAAGCGGAACGAACAAGATCGCACGGCGGAGCACGCCGCCGTCAGCTGCGCCGCGGGGTGCTCTCCCGGATGACGACGGCCGTGTTGACGGGGAGCACGACCGGCCCGTCCTCACCGCGTTCGGCGAGAGCGAGCCGGACCGCGCGGTAGCCCATGTCGCTCAACGGCGCGACGACGGTGGTCAGCGGGGGCGTGACGTCGCGGACGAGCGCGATGTCGTCGAAGCCCGCGACCGACACATCCCGACCCGGTTCCCTGCCGAGGTCCCGGAGCGCGGTGAGGACGCCGGTGGCCATGAGGTCGCTCGTCGCGAAGATCGTGTCCGTGTTCGGGAACCGGGAGAGGAGGGTGCGAAGGGCCTCGTAGCCACCGTCGCGAGTGAACGCCGCCGAGATGATGGCGTCGTCGTCGACTCGGAGGTCTGATTCGGCGAGGCCCTCGCGGAACCCGTCGACGCGGTCGCGGTTCGTGAGCAGCTCGAGCGGGCCCGTGACGATGCCGAACTCGCGGCCACCCTGCCCGACGAGCTGGCGGGCGAGTTCCTGCGCGCCAGCCCGGTTGCGAAGCTCGACGACGTCGAACGGCGACGGGGCCTGGGCGACGAGCACGACCCTCCCGCCGGAAGCCGCATAGGCGAGCAGCTGCTCTTCGAGCGCCCCCTGCTGCGGGTCGTCGACGCGGCGCGAACCGGTCAAGATGATGGCGCGGGGGCGCTGTCCGCGGAGGGTGCGTACGATCTCGAGCTCGTTCGTGACGCTGCGCTCGGCCGCGGCGATCGTCACGATGAGGTTCGCCTCTTCGGCCCCGCGCATGACGCCTGCGGCGATGGCGCTGAAGTAGGGGTCGGCGATGTCGCTCACGACGACGGCGATGGTCGAGGATGCGCCCCTCGCGACGGCCTGCGCTGAGAGGTTCGGCGAGTAGCCGAGCCGGTCCGCGGTCTCCTGGACGCGCTTCCTGATCTCCTCGTTCACGCGCCTGCCCGCGCTGCCGTTGATGGCGCGCGAGGCGGTGGCGATCGACACGCCGGCGGCCTGCGCGACCTCACCGAGCGTGACGTGGTTTCCGTGCCGACTCACGAGTCTCCTCCCCGGCGTGCAGCGTTGCGCGCCGCTCTGACGAGAAGGAGCCTAGCGGGAAACGCTTTCCTCGGGCTGTGCTCGTCGGTAGATTGGCGGCATGCAGCGTCGAATCGTCATCGCACCGGACTCGTTCAAGGGCACCGCCTCGGCGGCGGAGGTCGCCGCGGCGATCAGGCGGGGATGGCAGCGCGCGAGGTCGGACGATGAGTGCGTCGAGGTGCCGATGGCCGATGGGGGCGAGGGCACGACGGCTGCGATCGCGGGTTCGGTGCCAGGGGCGCGCGTTGTCGTCGTCACGGTCGAGGGGCCGCTCGGCGATCCGGTGGATGCTGAGCTCGTCGAGCTGCCCGACGGCACGTGGGTGGTCGAGCTTGCCGAGACGAGCGGTATCGCCCTCCTTGAGCGGGTCGACCGGGACTCGTGCTTCCGCGCGTCGACCGTCGGGCTCGGTCAGGCCATCAGGTACGCGACCGAGCACGGCGCGAGGCGCGTGCTGGTCGGGCTGGGCAGCAGCGCGTCGACGGACGGCGGGGCTGGCCTCCTCGCGGGGCTCGGCGTTCGGCTGCTCGATGGTGCCGGGGCGGTCATCCCTCCGGGTAACGGCGGGCTGCACGCGCTCGAGACGCTGGACGTGTCCGGCCTCGCGCCGCTCCCCGTCGACGGCGTCGTCGCGCTGACGGACGTCGTGAATCCGCTGTTCGGCGAGCTCGGGGCCGCGTCCGTCTTCGGACCGCAGAAGGGCGCATCCGCCGATGACGTGCCGACGCTCGAGGCGGGGCTCGCACGATTTGCCGAGGTGCTCGGCGGGGCGCCGGAGACGAGCGGGGATGTGGCCGCGCTCACGGCTCGGCCGGGTGCTGGAGCGGCGGGCGGGACGGGGTTCGGGGTGCTCGCGATCGGCGGCGAGATCTCGGCGGGGGCCGTCGCCGTCGCTGACGCGATCGGTCTGCCTTCACTGGTGCGCGGCGCGGACCTCGTCATCACGGGGGAGGGCAGCTTCGATGCGCAGTCCGAGGCGGGCAAGGTGCCGTCGCTCGTGCGCGCGCTCGCGGAAGAGGAAGGCGCGCGCTTCGGGGTGATCGCGGGGCGGGTGGGGCTCGACGCGGAGCAGCGCGAGGCCCTGGCGCTCGCCGGGGTCAGCATCCTGTCGCTGTCGGAGCTGGCCGGCTCGGGGCAACGTGCCATGGAGGAGACCCTGCACTGGGTCGAGGTCGCAGGGGAGCGGATGGCGCAGGCCCTCGAGTTCCAGGTGGCGGGCTAGCGCGACTCAGATGCCGAGGCCTCGAGCGCTGAGCGCGCGCTCGACCTCCGCGAAGATCCGCTGGTCGCGTGCCACGAGGCGCACCTCTTCGACGGCGGTCCCCGATTCCGCGATGGTGTCGACCGCCGCGGCGATCGCGTCGTCGAGCGGCCACGCGTAGATGCCCGCGCTGATGAGGGGGAACGCGATGGTCGTCGCGCCCAGCTCGTCGGCGATCTCGAGCGAGCGTCGATAGCACGAGGTGAGCAGCGATCGGTCGCGCTGGCCCGAGCCGTAGTCCGGCCCAACCGTGTGGATGACCCACCGAGTCGGGAGGTCACCTGCCGTCGTGTATCCGGCGTCCCCCGTGGCGAGGCCGTCGGGGAAGCGGGCGACGCAGTCGCGCAGCACGGCGGCCCCGCCCGCGCGGTGGATGGCTCCGTCGACGCCGCCACCTCCGCGCATGCCGTTGTTGGCGGCGTTCACCACGGCGTCGACCTCCTGCTGGGTGATGTCGCCGAGAACCGGCACGATGCGCGTCATGCGAGCAGTCTCCCGCAGCGGCGTCAACGGAACCGGTGAATGCGGCGCTGAGATCACCGACGGGCGCGTCCCACGCCCGCCGCGAAGTCCTCCAGGGCGTCGAGGATCCCCGAGTGCTGCCACACCTTCCCTCTGCGCCTGCCGGTTAGCTCCGTGAGGACGCCGCGTTCCGTCAGCAGAGACAGCGCGCGATTCGCGGTCACGGCATCGACGGCGAGAGCACGCTGCACGAAGGCCGAATCGACGATCGGCTGCCCTACCAGCAGCGGCAGCAGCCGCAACCCGGTCGCCTGGGGGCGCACGCCCGCGAGGAGCTCGCGCGATTCGTCGAGCGCCGAGCGCAGCGCATCCACGAGGTCCCCACCTGCTGCTGCCGCGAACCTCGCGGCCCCCGCGAAGGTGCGCACGATCGGCTCGGCGTCCCCGGCCCTGAACGCACCAAGGGCATCGAGATAGCGATCGAGATCGGTCAGCAACCCAGCGGAAAGCGGCACGGTGGTGTGCGAGGCGATGCCGCCGGCGCGCAGCATGATCTGTACGAGGGCGCGACCCGTTCGTCCGTTCCCATCAATGAACGGATGGATCGTCTCGAACTGCGCGTGCGCGACAGCGATCTGCAGCAGAGCCGGCAGGTCCGCGCGATCCGCGAACGCAAGCAGATCGGCGAGCGCCGAGGTGATGAGGTCGGGTTGGGGGGGGGCGACGAAGTCGGCATCGCGTGGACCCGCATTCCCCTTCCCGATCCAGACGAGTTCACTGCGGAGCTGACCGGCATGCTCCTCCATGCCTGGCTGGCGCGCCAGCAGCTCACGGTGCATGGACAGGATCGCCGAGACGGACAGACGCTCCGTCAGCGCGACTGCGGCTTCCATCGCACGAACGTTGCCGATGACCGTTCGCGAGTTCGAGGAGGAACCGGCACCGATCTCAGCCAGTGCGAGCTGCTTGGCGCTCACGGTGAGGTTCTCGATCTGCGAGCTGGACGCGCTCTCTGTCCGAAGCAGGATGGCCGACATCGGCCCGAGCGCTGCGCTTCCCGTGCCCAGCACCCCGATGTCATCATGGTCCGAACTTAATAACATTTCCCGCGGGAAGTGTCACTAAGCCAGTGCCGGGAGGAAACGCTCGCACCAGGACACCCGCGCCCGCTACTGTGACCAGCAGAGCTGAGCGCGCTCTCCCCGATGCGCTCCGCCCCGCAGCGAACGGAGCCTCCCGTGGTCACTGAAGCAGTGTGGATGCAGGACATCGACCCGTTCGGGAACCCGTGGCTGTCCGCGCTCGTCGCCGTGATCCCCATCGCGGTCTTCCTCGTGTGCCTCACGGCCTTGAAGATGAAGGGCATCCTCGCCGCGAGCATCGCGGTCGTCGCCGAGATCATCGTCGCCCTGATCGCGTTCGGGATGCCCGCAACCGCCGTCGCAGGGTCCGGGCTCCTCGGCATCCTCACCGCCATCTGGCCCATCGCCTACATCATCGTCATGGCGGTCTGGCTCTACCGCCTCGCTGTCGCGAGCGGACGCTTCGACGTGATCCGCGCATCCATCTCCGGCATCTCGCCCGACCAGCGCATCCAGGTGCTGCTCATCAGCTTCGCGTTCGGCGCGTTCCTCGAAGGCGCGGCAGGCTTCGGCGTGCCCATCGCCATCTGCGCCGCCCTCCTGGTGCAGCTCGGGTTCAAGCCCGTGAAGGCCGCCATGCTGTCGCTCGTCGCGAACGTCGCCGCCGGCGCCTACGGGGCCATCGGCATCCCCGTGATCGTCGGCGCGCAGGTCGCGGGTGTCGAGGTGCTCGAGATGTCGCGCACCATGATGCTCCTGCTCCAGCCGCTCACGTTCCTCGTCCCGTTCCTGCTCGTCATCATCCTCGACGGATGGCGGGGCCTCCGCGAGACCTGGCCGGCGACCCTCCTCGTGAGCGTCGTCTTCAGCGGCGTGCAGGCGAGCGTCCTCTGGTTCCTCGGCCCCGAACTTGCCGACCTCGGCTCTGGCCTCGCCGCCATGCTCGCCCTCTTCGCCTTCGGCCGCGTGTGGCAGCCGAAGCGCATCTTCCGCGAGAGCGGAGAAGCGGCACCCGCCGTCGAACGGCACAGCGTGCGCGAGATCGCCGTCGCCTGGAGCCCCTTCTACATCCTCACCGCCCTCATCCTCGTGTGGAGCATCCCCGCCTTCAAGCAGCTCTTCGCCGCCGACGGCCCCCTCGCTGCCGCCGTCATCAAGTTCCCCATCCCGGGACTCACCGGCCAGGTCGCCCTGCCAAGCGGCGACCCCGTCGCCAGCACCTGGGACTTCGCGCCCATCAGCGCCACCGGCACCGCGATCCTGCTCGCCGTCATCGTGTCGTTCCTGACGACGCCGAGCCTCAAGGCCGCCGACCTGTGGCACGAGCTCGTCGCAACCCTCCGCGAGCTCTGGCAGGCGCTCGTGCTGATCGCGCTCATCCTCGTGCTCGCCAACATCGCCAACTACTCAGGCGGGTCGGCCAGCATCGGCAGCGCCCTCGCCGCAGTCGGCCCCGTCTTCCCGCTCCTCGCACCCATCATCGGGTGGCTCGGCGTGTTCCTCACCGGCTCGGTCGTCAACAACAACACGCTCTTCGGGCCGCTGCAGGTCGCGACGGCGGGACGCATCGGCGTCTCGCCCGAGCTGCTGGTCGCCGCGAACACGGCGGGCGGCACGACCGCCAAGGTCATCTCGCCGCAGTCCATCGCCATCGCCGCGGGCGCGGTCGGCCTGTCCGGGCGCGAGGGCGAGATCCTCCGGACCTCCATCGGCTACAGCCTCGGGATGCTCGCCTTCATCTGCGTGTGGAGCTACACGCTGTCCGTGCTGCTGCCGGGGTAGCCCGCGCATCCGCTGGTCCGGCGCGCGTCAGGGGCGCAGAGTTGTGGCGTGGTGCGGTTCCGAGCGCGGCGACCAGCGTTCTGCCACAACGTTGCGGAAGAACGAGGGCCTCACTTCGAGACGAAGAACTCCAGCGCGATCTGGTCGGGGTCCTTGAAGCTCAGCGCGTAGCCGTACGGCGCCTCGACGATGCCGCTGTGCTCGATGCCGCACCCGGTCAGGTGCTCGGCCCACGCATCCAGCTCATCGAGGGTCTCGACGGCGAGGCCGAGGTGGTCGAGGCCCGGCGAGAACGGCGAGAACGACCCCGAACCGTCACCGCCTCGGTCGTGCTGCGTGAGCCCGAGGTTCGTGCCGCCGGGCAGCGCGAAGAGCGTGCGGCGCAGGGTCTCGTCGTCGAGCTCGGTCGCCGGTTCGAAGCCGAACACCTGCTCGTAGAAGGCGACGCTCGCATCGAGGTCGCGCACGGTCACGGCAAGGTGATGGATGTTCGTGAAGGTGGGCACCATCGCTCATTCCTGCGCGCGTCGGGGGCAGCGCGCTCCGCCACCCATCTAACGCCTGCCCGACTGGGAAGCCCCGGCATGCAGTGGGAGGGTGCCTGCAGTGGGAGGGTCGCCGGGCGCCGGCATCGCCCGCAGGGTTGTGGGTGAGTGCGGTTGCGGCGCGTCGCGAGCGCGCTTGCCCACAACGTTGCGCCCGGACGCAGCTGTGGCGAACCGGCACCCAGGAGCGGGAGGTGCGGTTCGCCACAGCGTCGGACCGGGCGGGCAGCGCAGTCTGCGCCGCCCGGTCTCCCCAGATGTCAGCGCAGCGCTGACACCCCACGGAAGCGCAGCGTGACCAGCTGGAACGGGCGCACCGACAGCGCCAGCGCGCCCTCGGCATCCACGATCGCCGTCTGGTCGACGTCCCGCTCGAGCAGGTCGGTCTCAGCGACCGCCTCGAACGCGAACCCGGGCGTCACCGTCGCCCGAGCCTTCGCACCGCGAGCCTCATAGAAGCGGACCACCACGTCGCCGCTCCTGTCCTCCGCCAGCTTCACGGCCTCCACGACAACCGCGGGGTTGTCGACCGTGAGCAGCGGCTCGATCGGCGCCGAACCCGTCACCGGGCGCGGGCCGACATTGAGCCGGTAGCCCTCCGCGGCCGCATCCAGCACGTCCGCACCCACGCGCACCGAGGTGCGCAGCACGTGCCGGCCCTGGTCGGCGTGCGGGTCCGGGAACGTCGGCGCCCGCAGCAGCGACTCCCGCACGAGGGTCGTCGTGCCGCCGCCGTCCCGGGTGGTGCGCGTCACGTCGTGCCCGTAGGTCGAGTCGTTCGCGACGGCGACGCCGTACCCGGTCTCGCCGACGTGCACCCAACGGTGCGCGCTCGTCTCGAACCGAGCCACATCCCACGACGTGTTGCGGTGGATCGGCCGGTTCACGTGCCCGAACTGGATCTCCGACGACGACCGCTCCGCGTGCACGTCGAGCGGGAACGCCAGCTTCAGCAGCTTCTGCCGCTCGTGCCAGTCGACGTCCGTCGTCAGGTCGAGCGTCGGGCGCCCCGCGCTCAGCGACAGCTCCTGCACGAACGTGCTCGCACCGTCCGAACGCGACACCTTCACGACGACCCGGTCGGCGCTCTCCGAGACGACCTCGACCGACTCGACCGACCGGATCGGCCGGCCGTGGCGCTGGTAGTGCACGTCGATGTCCCACGCGTCCCACTGTGCGGGGGTGTCGCGGTAGACCCACAGCTCGGCGGCGCGCTCGCCGGCCGGAACCAGCTCGCGGTCGGCGGTGACATCGAAGAGCGACGAGACGAGTCCGTCGGCGTCGATCGTGACCCGCACGAGCGAGTTGTCGAGCACCAGATCGTCGCCGGAGCGCGTGAGGGTGACGGAAGCGACAGCTTCGGTGCCCGAGGCCGCTCCGGCACCGGATGCGCCGCCGCCCAGGGCTGGCACGCCGTCGACCGCGTATGGTCCGGCGTTCGCGAGCAGCGCCGTCTCACCCTCTCCCGTCAGCGAGCCGAGCGCCGACGCGATGAGCGTCTCGAGCTCACCCGCGACCCGTTCGTAGTGCTCCTCCGCGACCTGATGCACCCAGGCGATGGACGACCCGGGCAGGATGTCGTGGAACTGCTGCAGCAGCACCGTCTGCCAGGCCGAGTCGAGCTCGGCGTACGGGTACTCGGCGCCCGTGCGGATCGCGGCGGCGCTCGCCCACAGCTCGGCCTCGCGCAGCAGGTGCTCGCTGCGCCGGTTGCCTCGCTTCGTGCGGGCCTGCGAGGTGTAGGTGCCGCGGTGGAACTCGAGGTAGATCTCGCCCGACCAGACGGGCGGCTGCTCGAGCTCGGCCTCGGCCTGCTCGAAGAACGCCTGCGGGCTGGTCATCTCCACGGTCGGGGAGCCTTCGAGGTCACGGGTCCGCTCGGCCGCCGCGACCATCTCGCGCGTCGGCCCGCCGCCGCCGTTGCCGTATCCGAACGGCACGAGCGACGAGTTGGCCTCGCCCTTCTCCTTGTAGTCGCGCTGGGCCTTGTGCAGCTCCTCCTGCGAGAGCACGGAGTTGTAGGTGGCGACGGGTGGGAAGTGCGTGAACACCTGCGAGCCGTCGATGCCCTCCCAGTTGAAGGTGTGGTGGGGCATGACGTTCGTCTCGTTCCACGACGGCTTCTGCGTGAGGAAGTACTTCGACCCTGCGGCCTTGACGATCTGAGGGAGCGCAGCCGAGTAGCCGAAGGAGTCCGGCAGCCACACCTCTGGCGGTTCGATGCCGAACTCGCGGATGAAGAAGCCCTTGCCCGCGACGAACTGGCGGGCCATGGCCTCACCGCCAGGGAGGTTCGTGTCCGACTCCACCCACATGCCGCCGACGGGCACGAAGCGTCCCTCGAGGACCCGCACCTTGATGCGCTCGAACAGGTCCGGGTAGTGCTCCTTCATCCACGCGAACTGCTGCGCCGACGAGCAGGCGAACAGGAAGTCGTCGTTCTCGTCCATGAGCGACAGCACGTTCGAGAAGGTGCGGGCGCACTTGCGGATCGTCTCGCGCACGGGCCACAGCCAGGCCGAGTCGATGTGCGCGTGCCCGACGGCGACCAGGTGGTGGGCGCTCGCGTAGGCGGGGGAGGCGAGCAGCGGCGCGAGCACCTCGCGCCCGGCCTGCGCCGTGCCGGAGATGTCGTCCGGGTCGAGCGTGTCGATGAGGCGCTCGAGTCCGCGCAGGATCTCCGCGCGACGCGGCTGCTCCTCGCCCAGCTCGCGCCACAGGCCGTCGAGCGTCCACACGTCCTGCGCGAGCTCCCACACGGGCACGTCGCGCAGGCCGATGTCGAGGACCCGGGTGCGGTAGATCGGGGCATCACCGGACGTGGCGAGGTCGCCCATGGGGGTCGGCGCGTAGACCGACTCGCCCTGCACATCCGGGTTCGAAGCGGCCTCTATATAGAGGTCGATGCTGTCGCCTGGCCCGATCTCCAGCGGCACCGCGGTGTTGCGGGGCTCGATGGCCTTGAGGATGTGCCCCTCGGGGGTCCACACGAGGCCCTCGGCCTGGAAGCCGGGGTGGCCGCTCACGAAGCCGAGGTCGACGAGCACCTCGACGCGAGCATCCGTCATCTCCCAGTCGGTGGGAACCGTGCCGGTGATGTGGAACCACGTGGTTCCCCACGGGCGGCTCCACTCGTCGCCGACCCGGAAGGGCGCGAACTGCTGGGTGACGGCCTCGGCGAACGGAACGGGCTCGCCCGGCACGTCCCACGAGGTGACCGTGAGCTGCTGGCGCTCGCGGTAGATGGCGGGGGTGAGTCGTTCGGACACGAACCGGCGGATGCGGAGGTCGACGAACTGCGTGGGGTCAGGCATGAAGCGCCTTTCTGCGTTGAAGGAGACGTTGGGAGTCGAGGGTCAGCCCTTGACGGCGCCGGCGAGCGCGAACGAGCCGCCGCCGAGGCGGGACACGAGCACGTACAGCGCCAGGACCGGCACGGAGTAGAGGAGGGAGAAGGCGGCCAGCTGCCCGTAGGCGACTGCGCCGTACTGGCCGAAGAACGAGAAGATGCTCACCGCGGCGGGCAGCTTGTCTGGGCTCAGCAGCAGGATGAAGGGGATGAAGAAGTTCCCCCACGTCTGGATGAAGACGAAGATGAACACGACGGCGATGCCTGGCCGCATGAGCGGCACGACGATGAGTCGCAGCGTCGCCATGGCGGAGGCGCCGTCCGTCCAGGCCGCCTCCTCGAGGGAGACGGGCACCGAGTCCATGAAGTTCTTCATCATCCAGATCGCCATGGGCAGCGAGGTCGCGGCGAGGAACAGGATGGTGCCGAACATGTTGTCGATGAGGTTGAACGCCACGAACAGTGCGTAGACGGGCACCATCATCGCCGTGATCGGGAGGCAGGTCCCGAACAGCACCCCGTACAGGAACGGCTTGTTGATGCGCGACTTGTACCTGGAGAGCGGATACGCGGCGAGGATCGCCGCGAGCACCGTCACGATCGCGCATCCGCCGGAGAGCACGAGGCTGTTCCAGAGCGGGATCAGCGAGATCTCCGGGGTGAGGACTGCCGTGAAGTTGGCGAGCGACGGGGCCTCCGGCCACTTCACCGACAGGGTCGCGGTGGAGTCGAACGACGCGAGGACGAGCCAGACGAGGGGGAGGAGGAAGACGATGCCGATGACGCTGAGCACGATGTTGGCGAACCAGCGCATCGCGCGCCCCCTCGGGGCGGCCGCGCTCGTCTCGACGTGGTGGCTGCCGGTCGCGATGGACCTGGTGGTGGGCGCGGGGTCAGCCGCGGCCACGGATGCGTGGGTTGTCATGGTCAGTCCACCTCCGGTTTGAGGGCCCTGATGTAGGCGACCGAGAAGAGCGCGCCGACGAGCAGGAGCATGGTGGCGATGGCGGTGCCGAAGCCGAGCTGGCCGAAGCGGAACGCCTCCTGGTAGGCGAGCAGCGGCAGCGTGGTGCTGTCGGTGCCTGGCCCGCCGTTGGTCATCACGAAGATGAGCGCGAAGACGGAGAGCGTCTGCAGGGTCGTGAGCATGAGGTTCGTCGAGATGCTGCGGCGGATCATGGGCAGCGTGATGAGGACGAAGCGCTGCCACCCCTTCGCGCCGTCGACCTCGGCCGCCTCGGTGATCTCCGGTGGCACGTCGTTGAGTGCCGCGCGGTAGACGAGCATCGAGAAGGCGGTGCCGCGCCACGTGTTGGCGAGGATCACGCTCAGCAGCGGCAGCGTGTAGAGCCAGTTCGGGCCGGTGATGCCGATGGCCGCGAGCATCGTGTTGAGCGTGCCCGCGTCGCTGAAGAACGCGTAGGCGGCGAAGGCGGCCACGATCTCCGGCAGCACCCAGGCGGTCACGACGATCGTGCTGACCGTGCTGCGGACGACCTTGTTCGACGACTGCATGAGCACGGCGAGGCCGAGCCCGAGCACGTTCTGCCCGAGGATCGCGGAGGCGACGAGGAAGATGAGGGTGATGAGCACCGACTTCGGGAAGTCGGGGCTCGCGAAGAGATCGGTGTAGTTCTGGAAGCCCACGAACTCTGCGCTCGAGGCACCGACACCGCTCAGCGACGAGTTGGTGAAGGAGCCGTAGAACGACGAGATGACGGGGCCGAGCAGGAAGACGGCGAGGAGGCCGACGGCGGGGAGCAGCGGCACGCCGCGCGTGAGGCGTGTCACCGCCTTGCGTCGCTTCGGTGCTGGCCTCCCGGCCTCGGGGGCGCGGGGCGCCCCCGAGGTCGGTGTGAGGGTGGCGGTCATCAGCTCGACGCCGACGTCGTGTTCTCTTCGCCGACGATGCCGATGACGGCCTTGTCGTAGGCGGCGGCAGCCTCTTCAGGCGTCTGCTGGCCGGTCATGACGGCCTCCATGGCCACCGTGATCGCCGCTGAGACCTGCGAGTAGTCGGAGTTCGCCGGGCGGAAGTTCGTGTCTGGCACGAGGTCCGCGAAGAACCCGAAGGTCGGGTTGGCGTCCGTGTACTCGGGCGCCTCGGCGACGTCGGTGCGCACCGGCACCTGGCTGGCCGCGACGTCGTAGCTCAGCGCGTTCTCCTGGTTGAGGGCGAGGCTGATGAAGTCCCACGCCGCATCCGGGTTCTTCGTGCCCGCACCCATGGCGAGCGTCCATCCGCCCGACATGCTCGTGACGCCCGGGTCCTGCCCGTCCTGCGTCGGCATCGGCGTGACCTGCATGACGTCCGACCACTCCGGCCACGGCTTGGAGCCCGACTCGAGCCAGGTGCCGCTCACCCATGAGCCGTCGAGGCTCATCGCGAGCTGGCCGCTCGGGATCCAGTCGGTGTTGATGTTCGTGCCGACGTTCTTGTCGAGCGCCTCCTGCGGGGTCGGCCCGAGGCCACCCTGGTAGATGTCGCCGACGAACGTGAGGGAGTCGATGAAGCCCTGCGAGCCCGTCACCCACTTCTGCTCGTCGGTGTTGAACAGCTCGTCCTCGGTGCCGGTGAGCAGCATCTGGAAGCCCTGCATCGAGGCGCCCTCTGACATGGCCTTGCCCGAGTAGATGTTGAAGGGGCGGATGCTGGGGTCGTGGGCCTTCACGGCCTCTGCGGCTGCGATGATGTCGTCCCAGGTCTTCGGCTCCCACGGCACCTGCACGCCTGCGGCCTTCAGGATGTCCTGGTTGTACCAGAGGGCGCGGGTGTCGGTGCCCATCGGAATGCCGTAGACCTTGCCGTCGTCGCCGAGCCCAGCCTGACGGGCGTTCTCGGGGAACTGCTCCCAGTCGGCCCAGTCGGCGACGTAGTCGTCGAGGGGAGCGAGGTAGCCGGCCTCGACGTCGGTCTTGACCATGAACGTGTCCTCGTACATGACGTCCGGAGCCGTCGCGGGGGAGCGGTTCATGAGGGCGAGCTTCGCGAAGTAGTCGGCTTCCTGCGCCTCGATCGGGATGAGCTCGACGGTCATGCCTTCGTTGGCCGCCTCGTATTCGGCCTTGACCTTCTGCATGTGGTCGTCCATCTGCGTGAACTGCCCGAACTTCTGGTAGGCGACCTTGAGGGTGTTCGAGTCGCCTCCGCCCGAGTCACCTTCAGCGCAGGCAGAGAGTGCAAGCACGGCGGCGGCGGCGACTGCCACGGCCCCGAGTGTGCGATTTTTCATGGTGCTCCTTTGCTCCACGACCGTTCTCCGTGCGGTCCGACATCGGTGTCGGGCCTTCGGCCTGCCATAAGTAAACCGATTGGATTAACTCGTGTCAAGACATTCTTGCAAGCCCCCGAACATGCGCCGGAGGGGACGAGGCGGAGCCGGTCAGCGCGAGATCAGCAGCGCGGAGGTGTGCGGCGCGAGGCTCTGATCGAGCACGAGGCAGCCTGCCCCGATGGCGGCGACGTCCTCGCCGATGCCGGAGTTCTCGATGTGGATCGGGTGCTTGGGGATGAGGGCCGGGTCGGTGTTCACGAGGTGGCGGATGGCGCCGAGGAGGGCAGGCTCGATGCGTCGCCAGAACGGGCCGCCGAAGACGATGGTGTCGACGTCGAGGAGGTTCACGATGGAGACGATGGCTCGCGAGATCTGCGTCGCGACCCCCATGACGATCTCTCGCGAGACGGCGTCGTGCCGCATGGCGAGCACCGTGAACTCCGTGAACAGGCGGTCGACGTCGTCGAAGTCGGCGCGATCCACGGGGGAGTCGGCGGCGATCAGACCCGCGGCGAGCGCCCGCTGCACGATGCGGTGCGGGACGACCAGGTCGCCCACGCAGCCGCGCCTCCCGCACGAGCAGACGGGTCCATCCGCCTGCACCATGATGTGGCCCATGTCGCCGGCGTTGTCGCTCGCGCCGCGCAGCACCTCGTGGTTGATGACGAGCCCGATGCCGATGCCCGTGCCGTAGTAGAAGAAGGCGAAGTTGTCTCGCCGCGGGCCCGAGTCGACCCAGAGCTCGGCGATCGCGGCCGCAGTGACGTCCTTCTCGAGGACAACCGGGAAGCCGGTCGCCTGGCTGAGCGCATCCCGAAGCGGCACGACGTCCCAGCCGTCGAGCATCGGCGGGTCGAGGACGTTGCCGCGGGAGGCGTCGAGGGGGCCGGGGGCGGCGATGCCGACGCCGAGCACCTGCTCGCGGGGGATCGACTGGCGTTCGAGGATCGCCGAGATCTCGTGCGCCATGTCGGCGATGACGCCAGCGGGGTCCGGTGCCGTCGGCGTGCGTGCGCGATGATCTGCCACGACCGAACCGGCGAGGTCGAGGAGGGCGTAGGTGATCACGGTCGGGTCGAGATGCACGCCCACGGTGTACCGGCTCGACGCGTTGAGGCGCAGCAGCGTGCGCGGCTTCCCCGGCCCCGTGATGAGGCGTTCGCCTTCGCGCACGAGGCCGCCGTCGATGAGGCGGCGCGTGATGTTCGAGGCGGTCTGCGCGGAGAGGCCGCTGGCCTGCGCGACCTCGACCCGGCTCAGGCCGTCCGGTGCGCGGCGGATGAGGTCGAGGATGACGGCCTGGTTGAACTCGCCGACCGCACCCAGATTGTGTCCACGGCGCACGCGCCACCTCCCATCGACCCTGATCTTGGGAACTGACGTTCTCACACTTTCCGGAGCATCGTTGACGGCTGGCGATTCCTCAGGAGGATCGTGCGCCCCGAGGGTGAGTACGCTTGGACGGCGCCACGCCCCAGACGTGGCTCGCGCATCCGGCACCGGATGCACCCCCGGCAGTCACAGGTTTCAGCACGAAGGAGCAACGATGACGGCAGCAAGAGTCACCCCCCAGCAGGCGTGGGATGACCTGGTCCAGGGCAACGAGCGCTTCATCAAGGGCGACCTGCTGCACCCGCAGCAGAGCGCGGCCCGACGGACCGAGATCTCGGGAAGCCAGGCGCCGAACGCCGCGTTCCTCGGCTGCTCCGACTCGCGCGTCGCCGCCGAGATCCTCTTCGACTGCGGCCTCGGCGACCTCTTCGTCGCCCGCAACATGGGGCAGATCGCCAACGAGAACACGACGGCCACCATGGAGTTCGCGGTCGCCGAGCTCGGCGTCGCGGTCATCGTGGTGCTCGCGCACGGCTCCTGCGGTGCCGTCAAGGCGGCCATCAACCAGACCACTGCGCACCCGCGCGACGTGACGCCCGCCATCAAGGACGAGCTCGCTCGCATCCAGCCCTCCGTGCAGGAGGAGTGGTTCACGAGCGACCAGTCGACGCCGTACGTCGACGAAGCCCAGATCGACGCGGATGCCGTCGGTCGCCGCCACCTGTACTCGACGATCAACGCGCTTGTGCGCAGCTCGCGCGTCATCAGTGACGCCGTCGCCAGCGGCGCGCTCAGCATCGTCGGCTGCCAGTACGAGCTGTCCGACGGCCGCGTCGCGCCCGTGACCGCGATCGGCCAGCTCACCATCACCCGCTAGGGCTCGTCGCCATGGACGGCGCCTCACGAGTCGCCTCCCGCGGTCGCTCCGGAGCGACGGAATGAGGGGACAGCAGGCGTTCGAGGCGTACGGGCGTCGGGCGCGGGAGTACGCGGACCTGCTCGGCAGCATCTCGGCGACGGCGGCGGAAGATCGTGCACTCGTCGAGCGGTGGGCGAGCGCGATCGACGGCCCGGTGCTCGACGTCGGCTGCGGTCCCGGGCACTGGACGGCGTGGCTGCGTGAGCTCGGCGTCGACATCGAGGGCATCGACCCCGTTCAGGAGTTCGTCGACATCGCGGCGCACCGGCACCCCGACTGCGCGTATCGCCAGGGGACGGCGGAGGCGCTCGGGGTCCCGTCGGCGAGCCTCGGCGGCGCGCTCGTCTGGTACTCGCTCATCCACACGGAGCCGTCCGGGCTGCCGGCCGCCTTCGCGGAACTGGCGAGGTGCATCCGCCCGGGTGGCGGGCTGCTGCTCGGCTTCTTCGAGGGGTCAGCCGTCGAACCGTTCGGGCACAAGGTCGCGACGGCCTTCACCTGGCCCATCGCCGACCTCGCGCGGCTGCTCGACGACGCCGGGTTCATCATCGAGCACGCGCACGCCCGAACGGATACGGGTGCCCGGCCGCACGGCGCGATCGTCGCGACGCGCGCATCCGGCGCCTAAGGGTGACCCCGGTCAGGCGGGGATGCTCGAGGGCTCGCGCAGCGAGTGGATGAACGCGAGCTTCTCGATGACCGTGTCCGGCAGCACGAACGGGTAGAGGTCGCGCTGCCCGAGCGAGCGGTTGACGACGTTCATGGCCGTCGCGAACGGCATCCAGCTGTCGAGGACCACGTCGCGGGCCGACGCGCCCGGTTCCGGCGCGGGCAGCAGCTCGAAGGCCACGGCCGTCTCGAGCGTGTCCTGGATGTGCAGGTAGTGGGCCCACGTCTCGGCGAAGTCCTCGTAGGGGTGCATCGTGGCGTAGCTGCTCAGGTAGTCGCGCTGCCACCCCTCGGGAGGGCCTTGGTCGTAGTGCCGGTCGATCTCGGCCTGGTAGTCGGCGCGCTCGTCGCCGAACAGCTCCCGTGCCTCGTCGATGCGGTCGGTCTGCTCGACCAGCTGCCACTCGTAGTAGTGCCCGCTCTCGTGGCGGAAGTGCCCGAGCATCGTGCGGTACGGCTCGGCGAGGCGCTGCCGCACCTGCTCGCGGTAGCTGTCGTCGCCCTCGGCGAGGTCGATCGTGATGACGCCGTTGGCGTGGCCGATCGTGACGCTCTCTGACACGCTCGAGAGCAGGTCGAAGACGGGTGCCTGGCCGACGGTCGCGGGCTCCCCGCTCTCCTCGGGGCGGGTCGCGAACCCGAGGCGGGTGAGGTCGCGGACGAGGTGGCGCTTCGATTCCTCGGCGATGGGGAAGAGGCGCAGCCCCTTCGCGTCGGCGTCGCTCGGCCGGGTGCGGGTGAGCTGGCAGCTCTCGCACAGCCCGCCAGGCTGCGCCGTCAGCCACGTGCATCCGGCGAGCTCGGCGTTGCCGCACCGCCGCAGGCCCGCGTCGGCCGCCGCGTCGCCACCTTCGACGAGCACGTCGTCGAGGCTGAGCATGTAGCCCAGCTTCGACGAGCAGCGCTCGCAGGACACCGAGTCGAAGAAGACCTCGTTCTCGCACACATCGCAGTGGAACCGTCGCACGGGGAAGCCTCTCCTGGGCCGCGGCTCGGGGGTGCCGCGACGACCGACGGATCACTGTACGCGGGGCTGGGTGGGAGGTCCCGGCCCTTGACAAGCCGACGCTCGGGCGGCGCGGTCGCGGCACGTGGCAGGGTGCGGCGTCAGACAGGGAGGCCCTTCTGTCGCAGGAGCGCGTTGAAGCGCTCGGGATCGGCAGTGCCTTCTTCGTTGTGCTTCCGGATGCGTGCTTCGCGGTCGAGGTGCCTGCGTGCGTCCTGCAGGAGCGACTCCGCTCGCTGCGCAGGAACGGCGAGGACGCCGTCGAGGTCCCCGAGCACCAGGTCGCCCGGGTTCACGACGAGGCCCGCGATGGACACGGGCACGTTGATCTGGCCCGGCCCGTCCTTCGTGGGCCCGCGGTGCGTGTGGCCGCGCGCGTAGGCGGGCATGCCGCCCTCCCGCCACTCGGCGACGTCGCGGAGGGCCCCGTCGATGACGAAGCCCCCGAGCCGCTTGGCGATGGCGCTCGTGCGGATGAGCCCCCCGATGACCGCCTGGCTGAGGTCGCCGCCGCCTTCGATCACGATGACGTCGCCCGCGTGGGCATCCATCATGGCCTTGTGGACCATGAGGTTGTCGCCTGGCCGGATCTTCACGGTGACGGCCTGCCCCGAGAGCGGCGCGTCGCCATGGTAGGCGTGGAGGCCGAGCGCGCCGACCGAGCGCCCGAGGCAGTCGCCGGCGACGGCGACGGGGATCTCACGGAACGCGTCGATCAGCGATGCCGGGAGGTCGGGTGCACGCTCGCCGATGAAGTAGCCGGTCGGCCAGGCGGGTGCCGCGGTGGGGTCCTGCTCGGTCATGCGTTGCTCCGTTCGATCGAGAGAGTGGTGGGGTTCACGCAGGACCGCGCGTCCGGGGGAGTGCCCTCGAGGCAGCCGAGGATGTTCCGGGCGGCGGCCAGTGCCATGGCCTCCAGGGCCGCCGGGGTCGAGCCGCCGACGTGAGGCGTGACGACCACGTTCGGGCAGTCCAGCAGCGGGTTGCCCGGCTCCATGGGCTCCGACCAGGTGGTGTCGAGGCCCGCAGCGAAGAGCTGGCCGCTGCGAAGCGCCTCGACGAGGGCGGGCTCGTCGATGACCTCCCCGCGTGCCGTGTTCAGCACGATCGCATCCGCAGGCAGCAGGGCGAGCTGAGGGGCGCCGATGAGGCCGCGCGTCCGTTCGCTGAGCGGCACGTGGATGCTCAGCACATCGGCCTGCCCGAGCAGCTCTTCGAGGCTGCCGACCATGGCCAGCTCCGGGACGGGGGAGTCCAGTCCGAACCCCGGGTCGAAGGCCAGCACGCGCATCCCCGTCGCCGCCGCGGTGCGCGCGACCCGCTGCCCGATCTGGCCTGCACCGACGAGGCCGAGCGTCCCGCCCGCCAGCTGCCGCCCGTCCTGGGCTCTGCTCCAGCGTCCCGCTCGGATCTCCGCGTCCATCCAGGACACTCGGCGTGCGGCGTTGAACATGAGCGCGATCGTGAGCTCGGCGACCGATTGGGCGTTGGCCCCCGGCGTGGTGAACACCGGTATTCCACGGGCGGTCGCCGCGTCGACGTCGATGTTGCCGACGCCGACGCCGTGCTTCGAGATGACCCGGAGCCGCGGACTGGCCTCGATGGCGGCGGCGGACAGCTCGACGGTGCGGGAGATGACCCCGTCGACCGCTTCGCTGGCCATGATCTCCTCGACCTCGGTGCGACCGCCGCCGTCAGGCAAGTAGATGATCCTGCTTCCGGCGTCCTCCAGGGTTCGAACCCCGGCCTGACCGAGTCGTGGGGCCGTCACGAACACCGTTGCGCTCATCGCACCGTCTCCTTCGTCGGTTCAAGGTCCTGCTTGGCTTGTGGGCGCGGGCGGTCTCGGACCGCACCGCGAGGTCATTCGAGGGCTGGCGGCAACCCGGTGCGTGGCACATCGCGCACGCAGGTGCGGAGCGCGTCGACGAACTCGGGGATGCGAGCGTCGACGAATCTGGCCGTGGGTCCGCCGAGCACCACGACGACGGGCTGCAGGTGCGGCCGGTCCGGGTTCTCGGGCACGAGCATCGCTAGCCCGCTGTTGCCGGACTCCCGCTCGCCGTGGCTGAGGCCCCAGCCCTGCTCGCGGATCTTGTCCACACGTCGGCGCAGCGCGGCGGTGTCGACGTCGATGTCCTCGTCGGCATCGAGCTGCGCGAGCACCGCGTCGAGGACGTCGGGTCGTTCTCCACTGAGGAGGGTTGTCGATGCGGCGCCGAGCCAGATGGGCAGCTCGTCGCCGACCTGGACGACGTGGCGGATCGTGTGTCGGCCGGGCGCCTGTGCGATGGCGACGCGCTTGAGGTCGCGGCGGACGTAGAGGCTCACGGTCTCACCCGTCTGCTCGGCAAGCTCCCGGAGTCGGTCGAGCGTGGCGGCCGGGGCGGACCAGGCTGCCTTCGCGAAGGCTCCCCAGCGGATCATGCGGGGGCCGACGCTCACGCGGCCGTCGGGCAGCAGCTGCAGCATCCGCTCGCCCACGAGGGTATCGACGAGGCGGAGCACGGTCGTGCGCGGGAGCTCGCAGCGGCGGACGATGTCGGCGACGGCGAGTGACTGGCCTTCGTTCTCGAAGCAGTCGAGCACGTCGAGGGCCCGGCTCACGGCGCGGATGCCACCCGGCTCTGACCGCTGGGCGGGTGCGTCGTCGGCGCTTGTCATGGGGTCTCCGGCTTCGGATCGTTTGCTTGCCCGGTCACACTAGCGTACCATCTGGTGGACAGAAGTGTCCGCTGTGTGGACAAGTCAATCACAAGGGAGTGATCGTGACAGCAAGACGGAAGCTCATGGGCGGACTCGGCATCGCCGCGACCGCCGTGCTCGTCGGGATCGCGGCGTTCGACGCCAGCGACTCGACGACCGGGACCGACCCGAGTACGAAGCTCACGTTCATGGCGCCGGCAGCGCCTGGCGGTGGATGGGACGGTGTGGCACGCGAGGCGCAGCAGGCGCTGCGCGCAGACGGGATCGTCAACAACGTCCAGGTCGTCAACGTGCCCGGCGCCGGAGGCACCATCGGACTGTCGCAGTTCGTTGGCCTCGGGGCCGACCCGACCAACCTCATGATGACGGGGACGGTCATGATGGGCGCGATCAACGTCAACGACTCCGCCGTCGACCTCTCCGACACGACGCCGATCGTGCGGCTCGCCGAGGACTACGAGGTGTTCATCGTGCCCGCGGACTCGCCATACGAGACCCTGGATGACTTCATCGCCGACTGGAAGACGGACCCGCACGCGCTCGCCGTGGGCGGTGGCGGCGTCGGCGGCACCGACCATCTCCTCGCCGGTCTCGTCGCGGAGGATGTCGGCATCGACCCGGCCGAGCTCAACTACGTCTCATACGCGGGCGGCGGCGAGGTGCTCACCGCGCTGCTCTCGAACACCGTCGCCGTCGGCGTCAGCGGCTACAACGAGTTCAGCGACCAGATCGAGGCGGGCAACCTCCGCGCGCTCGCCGTGTCTGCGGAAGCGCCCGTCGACGGCATCGACATCCCCTCCCTCATGGACCAGGGCGTCGACGTCCACCTCCCCAACTGGCGAGGCATCGTCGCCCCTCCCGGCATCACGGACGCAGAACGCGACCAGCTCGTCTCGATCTTCGAGGAGATGGTCGCCACTCCCGAATGGCAGGACACGCTCGAACGCAACAACTGGGAGCCAGCAGTGCTCACGGGCGACGAATTCGCCGCCTTCATCGAAGAAGACCAGGCGAGAGTCGACCAGATCATCGAGGAGCTCGGACTATGACCGGCGTCATCCCCACCTCAGCGTGGACGCAGCACGACACCACCGCGAGCCCTGGCTGGTGGCGCCGCCGCACCGGACTCGTCGTGCCCGGAATCCTCACCCTCGTGGGGATCGGCCTCGTCATCGGCACCGTCACGATGGCCGTGCCGAGCAACGTCTCGCAGCCGGGCCCGCAGGTGTTCCCGGCAATCATCTCGGTCGCGATCTTCATCGTGGCGGCCTTCCTGGCCATCGACGTCATCCGCAATCCGGAACCTGAGCGAGTGGCAGAGCCGGACCTGGCCGAGCTCCGAGGCGAGAAGAGGGTCGTCGACCAAGAGGTCGAGGAGCTCTCCGACTTCGACCGCGACGAGCTCGCGATCGTGCAGGACAAGGAGCTCGCGGCCGAGCACATCAGGCCGCGCACCAACATCCGCTCCCTGCTTGGCGCCCTCGGCACGACGATCGTCTTCATCGCCGCGCTCACCCCGCTCGGCTGGCTGCTCTCCGGCGCCTTCCTCTTCTGGGGCATCTCCAGGGCCCTCGGCAGCCGCCGACCCGTGTTCGACATCTTCCTCGCGCTCGCGATGTCGTCCATCGTGCAGATCGCGTTCTCGATCGGGCTCGGCCTCAACCTTCCTCCCGGCATCTTCGTAGGAGTCCTCTGATGGATACGCTCGCAAACCTCGGGGAAGGGTTCCTCACGGTCCTGACCCCCATCAACATGCTCTGGGTCCTCATCGGCGCCGTGCTCGGCACGGCCGTCGGGGTCCTCCCCGGCCTCGGCTCGGCGATGGCCGTCGCCCTCCTCCTCCCCGTCACGTTCTCGCTCGACCCCATCGGCGCCTTCATCATGTTCGCTGGCGTGCTCTTCGGTGGGCTCTTCGGCGATTCGATCGCCGGCATCCTCATGAACACGCCAGGCAACAGCACGGCGATCGCCGGATCGATCGAAGGCCATGCCATGGCCAAGAACGGACGAGCGGCTCAGGCCCTCGCCACCTCGGCCATCGGAGCCTTCATCGGCGGCATCCTCGCGTCGATCCTCGTCGTCTTCTTCGCGCCTCGACTCGCGGAACTCGCGACGCTGTTCGGCCCAGCCGAGTACCTGGCACTCGCCATCTTCGCGTTCATCGCGATCTCGGCGGTCGTGACGCAGTCCATCATCCGCGGTCTCGCGGCGCTCGTCCTCGGCCTTGCCATCTCCGTCGTCGGCATCGACTCGATCTCGGGCACATCGCGCTTCACGGCTGGCATCCCCGAGCTCTTCGACGGCATCGACATCGTCGTCATCACGGTCGGCCTGCTCGCGCTCGGCGAGGTCTTCGCCGTCGCGGGACGTCGCGGCTACTCCGACGACACCGGTCTCATCCAGTCGAAGGGACGCCTCTGGCTGTCGCTGCGCGAGCTGCGTCAGGCGCTGCCGGCCTGGCTCCGCGGAACCGCCATCGGCATCCCCTTCGGCATCATCCCCGTCGGCGGCGCCGAGGTGCCGACGTTCCTCTCGTACGGCGCCGAGCGTCGGCTCGACAAACGTCGCAAGAAGCCGATGTTCGGCTTCGGCGCCATCCAGGGTGTCGCGGGCCCTGAAGCAGCTGGAAACGCCACAGCGGGAACCGCCATGGGCGCGCTGCTCGCGCTCGGCCTGCCCACCTCGGCCACCGCGGCGATCCTCCTCGCGGCGTTCCGGCAGTACGGTCTCCAGCCAGGGCCGCTGCTCTTCGAGCGCTCCAGCGAACTCGTCTGGGCGCTGCTCGCGAGCTTCTTCATCGGCATGGTCGTGCTCCTCATCCTCAACCTCCCCTTCGCGCCGCTCTGGGCGAAGCTGCTGAAGATCCCACGCCACTACCTGTACGCGAGCATCACGCTCTTCGCGATGCTCGGCGTCTACGCCACGAGCGGCAAGATCCTCGACCTCGTGCTCGTCGTCGTCATCGGGCTCATCGGATTCACGATGCGGCGCTACGGGCTGCCCGTCGCCCCGATGCTCATCGCGATCATCCTCGGGCCGCTCGCCGAGACCGAGTTCCGCCGGGCGATGGCGGTCAGCGAGGGCGACCCCGGCGTGCTCATCGACAGCCCCATCACGATCACCCTCTACTCCGTCCTCGCACTCACCGTGGCGTTCGTCATCGTGCGGGTCGTCCGCGCGAAGCTCGCCGCGAGAAAGGAAGTCACGGTATGACCGAGACCCCATCAGGCCCACTCGCGGGAGTCCGCGTGCTCGACATGACCAACGTGCTGGCAGGGCCGTACGCCTGCTACCAGCTCGCCCTCATGGGGGCGGAGGTCATCAAGGTCGAAGTGCCGGACGGGGGAGACCTCGCCCGCAGGCTCGGCGCCGACTCCGAGCTCAACGGCAGCCTGATGGGGGTCTCCTTCCTGGCGCAGAACGCCCAGAAGCGCTCGATCACGCTCGACCTGAAGTCGGACGGAGGCCGGGAGGTCATGCGGCGCCTGGTCGCCGAGGCGGACGTGCTCTGCGAGAACTTCCGGCCAGGCGTGCTCGAGCGGCTCGGCTTCGGCTGGGATGCGCTGCGGGCCATCAACAGCAGGCTCGTCTACTGCGCCATCTCCGGCTTCGGCCAGACGGGACCGCTGCGCTCCAAGCCCGCCTACGACCAGATCATCCAGGGCGGGTCCGGGATGATGAGCGTCACCGGCACCCCGGAGACCTCCCCGCTCCGGGCCGGCTACCCGATCGCCGACACACTCGGCGGGCTCGCGGCCGCGTTCGCGATCTCGTCCGCACTGCACGGACGCGAGCGCACCGGGGTGGGCTCGAGCATCGACGTGTCGATGCTCGAGACCGCCGTCACCGCAATGGGGTGGGTCGTGTCGAACCACCTCGTCGCCGACCAGGTGCCACGCGCCCTCGGCAACGACAACGGCACGGCCGCACCGTCCGGGACCTTCCAGACGGCGACCGGGGCGCTCAACATCGCAGCGAACAAGCAGGAGCAGTTCGTCGCGCTCGTCGCGGCGATCGGCCGACCCGAGCTGGCCGACGACCCGCGCTTCCGGGACCGGGAGGATCGCAAGCGCTTCCGGGCGGAGCTCACGCGCGAGATCGAGCAGGCGCTGAGCGCGCACGACACGCCGCACTGGGAGGACCTGCTCTCGGAACGGGGCGTGCCGGCGGCTGCCGTCCTCACCGTTCCGGAGATGCTCGCCAGCCCGCAGATCGTCGACCGGGAGCTCGTGCACGACCTGCCCTTCCCCGGGCGCGACGGCGAGACCCTGCGGGTGCTCGGCAACGGCATCCGCCTCGATGACCGACCGAGCGCCCCGACCGTCCCGCCACCGGGGCTCGGCGAGCACACCGACGAGATCCTGCACGAGCTCGGCTACGACGACGGGCAGATCCGAGCACTTCACGAGGAGCGAGCCGTATGAGCAGCACCACCGGCCACCAGCCCACCGTCGACGACGCGACCGCATGGTGGAGCACCAGCGTCACCCGCATCGCCCCAGGGGAGATCGAGCTCCGCGGCTACCCGATCGAGGAGGTCATCGGCAACGTCGGGTTCGTGAGCACGATCTGGCTCCTCACGACCGGGGCGCTCCCGACGAGGGCCGTGTCCGAGCTCCTCGAGGCGACGCTCGTCGCGAGCGTCGACCACGGCCCCCAGGCGCCGTCGATCGCCAGCGCGCGCATGGCCGCGACCTGCGGCGTGGGCCTCAACTCGGCCGTCGCCAACGGCGTGAACGTGCTCGGCGACACGCACGGCGGTGCCGGCCAGCAGTGCGTCCAGCTGCTCAACGACCTCGTCGAGCGGCACGAGTCCGAAGGGATCGCGTTGGAGCAGCTCGCCCGCGAGGCGATCGCCGATCACAAGGGCCGGGGCGCGTTCGTGCCGGGCTTCGGGCACCGGTTCCACCCCCGCGACCCGCGCCGCGACCCGCTGCTGCGGCTCGTCGAGGAGGCCGTCGCGAGGGGTGATATCTCGGGTCGCTACCTCGCCGCCGGTCTGGCGCTCGAGCGCGCGCTCGAGCGGGGGGAGCGGCGCATCCCGATGAACATCGACGGCATCTCCGCCATCGTGTACGCCGAGCTCGGCGTCCAGCCGGAGCTCGCGAGGGGCCTCTTCGTGCTGTCGCGCTCCGTGGGGATCCTCGCCCACGCCTGGGAGGAGAAGCAGGCGGGCCAGCGCATCAAGGGCCCGCTGCCGCCGCCCCTGCTCGCCGACTACACGGGCGAGGCGACGCGCGCCGTGCCCCGCGCACACCGGCCAGCTACTCCCTGACCGCCCCCTCGAGCATCCCCTGGATGAAGTGGCGCTGCAGGAAGATGTAGAGCACCACGACGGGCAGCGCGACCATGATGGCGCCCGCCGCGAGCAGCGCCGTGCCCTGCGTGTACTGGCCCTGGAAGAAGGCGAGGCCGAGAGGCGCCGTGCGCACGCTGCCGTCGGGCGACATCACGAGGGGGATGAGGAACTCGTTCCAGGTCCACATGAACGTCAGCAGCACCAGCGTGAGGATGGCGGGCCGGCCGATCGGCACGAGCACCTGCCACAGGATGCGCATGGACCCGGCTCCGTCGAGCTTGGCCGCGTCGATGAGGGCCTGGCTCGAGGAGCGGAAGTAGGTGCGCATCCAGAACGTGCCGAACGCGATCGACATGGCGATCTGCGGGAACGCGACCCCCCACACCGTGTTCGTCAGCCCGACGGTGCGCAGGTCGAAGTAGAGGGGCACGATGAACGCCTCCGTCGGCACCATGATGCCGAGGAGGAACAGGTAGAAGATCGACGTCGCGCCGCGGAACTTCATGGTGCCGAGCGCGTAGCCGGCGAGGATGGACGCGAGCACGGCGACGACCACCACGATCGCCGCGACGACCACCGACGTGAGCATGTACTGCCCGAAGCGGGCGACCTCCCAGGCCGTGGGGAAGTTCTCCCAGTGGAAGATGCGCCCCTCCTGGGCGACGGTCGCGTTCTCCGGACCGAACGCGAGCGCCACGATGACGCTGATCGGTCCGAGGATGACGAGCCCGAAGACGCCGAGGATCAGGTAGTTGGCGACCTTCTCGAAGACGGAGACGTTCATGCGCGGTCCCCGATCCGGTTCACGACGAAGTTGATGGCGAAGACGATGAGCGTGAGCACAGCGCCGACTGCCGTGGCGGCCCCGACCTCGCCGAGCTCGAACGCCCGCCGGTACACCTCGAAGCTCGGCACGGTCGTCGATGTGCCGGGCCCGCCGCTCGTGGTGACGTAGATGAGGTCGAAGGTCTTGAGCGCGGCGACGATCGTGAGGGTCAGGGCGACCGTGATCTCGCCACGCACCGACGGCAGGGTGATGGAGAAGAACTCGCGCACGGGTCCCGCGCCGTCGAGCCTCGCGGCCTCGTACAGCTCCTTCGGCACGCGGCTCATGCCGGCCATGAGCAGCACGGTCACGAGGCCGAGCGACACCCACGAGCCGATGAGCCCCACGGCTGGCAGGGTGAAGGTGTAGTCGCCGAGCCACGCCCGCGTCCAGCTCTCGAGCCCCACGAGGCGCAGCAGCCCGTTGAGCGGTCCGTCGGGCGCGTAGATCTGCCGCCACGTGACGGCGACGACGACCATCGCGATGACCTGCGGCAGGAAGATGAGGGTGCGGAAGAAGCCGAGGCCCCGCACCTTCGCGCGCGTCAGGATGGCCGCGAGCATGAGCCCGACCGCGAGCGGCAGGATCGCGTAGAAGAAGATGAGCACGAACGCGTGCCCGAACGCCTCACGCAGCCGCTCGTCCTGCACGATCTGCACGTAGTTGTCGAAGCCGACGAAGGTGGATGCGCCCAGCCCGTCCCACTCGAAAAACGAGAACTGCACGGCCCGACCGAGTGGGAACAGCAGGAACGTGCCGTAGAGGAGGAACGCGGGCGCGAGGTACGCGAACGGCACCCAGGCGGGGGTGCCACGGCTGGCACCCCTCGCTGGGCGGCGCTTGCGCGCCGTGGGGTTCTCGACCGTCATCCGCGGAGACGCTCGGGCCGCACTCGCGCGGCCAGGCCCAGACGGATGCTCCTCAGCTGCGACGACACTCGGCTCACTCGTTCGCTGCAGTGAAGGCCGCGTAGTCGGTCTCGAGGGCCTCGGTGAACTGCTCTGGCGTGAGCTGTCCGTCGATGAGCCCCTGCAGGGACTGGCCGATCGTGTCGCCGAAGGTCGGCGTCGCGTAGTCCAGGTAGGGGAGCACGCTGCCCGACTCGGTGACCTCGCCGAACGCCCCGTAGATGTCGGCGAAGACACCAGACTCCGGCGCGAGCTCAGCGGACTTGTTCACGGGCAGGTTGCCCGTGTCGGCGAGGATCTGCATGGCGTCATCGCTCGTCAGGAAGTCGATGTACGCGGCGGCGACATCGGTGTTGTCGGCTGCCGAGGTCATCGCGAACGGGAGGCCGGTGCCGCCGGTCGTCGCCAGCGCGCCATCATCCGTCTTCGGCACGAAGAAGCCGAGGTCGTCGCCCATGGTCGCCTCGAGGTCGGCCGCGAGCCAGGAGCCGCCGATGAGGAAGACGCCGTTGCCCTCGGCAAGCGCCTGCCAGGCCGCGTCGTAGTCGGTGCCGTTCACGCCAGCATTGAAGTAGCCGTCGTCCACCCAGCCCTTGAGTGCGGACGCCGCCTCCACGTTCTCCGGAGTCGTCCAGCTCGCGCCGGGGTTGCCGAGCCCGAGGTTCGTGACGGTCTCCGCATCCACGTAGCCACCCTGCAGCGGACCGAACACGTGCCCGGCCGGCCACTGCTCGATGTTGCCGAGCTGCATGGGCGTCTCGCCCGCCGCCTTCGCTGTCGCGAGTGCTGCATCGAACTCCGACCAGGTGCCGGGCACCTCGATGCCGAGCTTGTCGAGCTTCGCCTTCGAGTAGAAGATGCCCACGACCTCGCCGACCTGGGGGAGGCCGTACAGGTTGCCCTCGCCGAACACCTTCGCGTCCTCGCTGTACGTCGAGTACTGCAGGATCGACTCCTGGTAGCGGTCGAACCAGCCGTACGCCTCCGCGTAGTCGTCGAGCGGGCGCAGCTGCCCGGCCTCGACGAACGCCCCCATCGTGTTCCGGCCGTTGTTGGCCTGCACGACGTCGGGCGCGTTGTCGTCGGTGAGCGCCAGGCGCAGCGTCGTCGCCAGGTCGTCGAAGGCCTGCGAGTTCCGCTCGATCGTCACGTTCGGATACAGCTCCTCGAACGCCGCGTTCAACTGCTCGATCTGCTCGTTCTGCCCGCCGCGCACCTCCTGGTCCCAGACGGTGAGCGTCACGTCCCCGACCTGCGAGATGTCGGTGCTGATGTCGCCTGCCGGCTCGGCCGGGCCGTCCGTCTGGCCGGTGCCCGGCGCGCAGCCCGCCAGTGCGAGGACGAGCGCCAAGCCGCCTGCGGCCGCCGCGGTTCTCCGGTGCTTCTCGTACATGTTGGGCCTTCCTATCGCAGCGGGGGAGCAGAGGGTAAAGATATCGCTTGGGCGTCAGCCGGCGGGACGCTCGTCGCGCGGGGCGGCACCCTGCGCGCCCGAGATGGTGTGCCTTCCGGGAGGGAAATGGTCGATGAGGCGGAAGGTCGCCTCCGCACGGCGCACCGCGCCGGCACGCTCGGGGGGAAGCACATCCTGCAGGAAGCCGTAGCGCCGGATGAGGTCGGCATCGCCGGAAGCTCGCGTCGCCTCCCACCAGTCAGCGATGTCACCCCAGCCGGGTGCGGCGAGCGAGCCCCCGAACTGCTGCACGGCGAGCGCGGAGCACAGCGCGGAGAACGTGAGGCGCTGCTCGAGCGGCCAGTCGCGCAGCGTCCCGAGCACGAAGGATGCGCCGAACACGTCTCCAGCCCCCGTCGCGTCGTACGCGCGAACCGGCACGGCCGGCACCCGGACCTCCTCGCCCGTCGCGGAGTCGATGCCGATCGCGCCGTCCTTGCCGCAGGTCACGACGACGAACGGCACGTGCGCGGCGAGCGCGCGGGCTGCGGCGAGCGGCGACTCGGTGCGCGTGTACTCGACTGCCTCTCGCTCGTTCGGCAGGAACGCGTAGCAGGAGGAGAGCGGTTCGAGGACGGCCGGGTCCCACGCGCCCGTGTCGTCCCAGCCGACGTCGGCGAAGATGCGGGTGCCCTGGCCGGCAGCGCGCAGCCACCACGGCTCCTGCTCGAGGCTCGACATGACGCCCAGCTCGGTGAGCGCGGTGCGGCTCGAGATGCCGTCGCTCAGCAGCGCGTCGCTCGAGATCGGGCTCGGGTGCCCGTGGGTGATCATGCTGCGGTCGCCGTGCTGCGCCACCGAGACGGTGACGGCGGTGTGCCAGTTCTCGAAGCGGCGCGAGCGACTCAGGTCGATGCCCTCGTGCTCCTCGAGGAGCTCCCAGCACCAGCGCCCGTAGACGTCGTCGCCGAAGACCGACGCGAGGGAGGTCGTGAGCCCGAGACGGCTGGCGGCGACCGCCAGGTTCGCGATGCCACCCGGCGTCGACCCCATGCCGTCTGCCCACACCTCGGTGCCGGCGCTCGGCACACCATGCAGGTCGGTGAAGACGATGTCGAAGAAGACGGAGCCGGCGAGCACGACGTCGAAGCGTGCATCCGCCGTCGCTCCTGCTTGTGGCGCCTGGAACGGGGCGGGCGCCTGGATCGGGGGCGACATGGGGTCGCGTGCGGAGTCCATCGCGGCTCCTCTCGGGTGCAACAGCGGTGTTGCTCACACATCCTGCGCGGTGATCGTTCGTGCGTCAAGTCGTGCTCACTCGCGCTTGAATGCTGCGCGCTCGTGACTGCTACGATGCCTCGCATGCTCACCACGACCCGCCAGGCTCGCATCCTGCAGTCGCTGCGCGCAGACGGGCAGGTCACCGTCGAGCAGCTGGCCGTGCAGTTCGGGGTCTCGCCGTCGACGGTGCGCCGCGACCTCAACGCGCTCAGCGCGGAGGGCCTGCTCCGTCGTGTCAGAGGCGGCGGCAGCGTCGAGCCCGACCGGGTTCCCTTCGCCGAGGTCGCGACGCACCAGAGCTCCGAGAAGGGCGCCATCGCGGCCCGAGCCGCCGAGCTGGTGCGCGACGGCGACGTCGTCCTCATCGACATCGGCACGACCACGGCCCACCTCGCGAGAGAGCTGCGCGGCCGACGCATCACCGTCATCACCTCGAGCCTCGCCGTCGTCGATGCGCTGCGCGACGACGACACGGTCGAGCTCATCGTGCTCGGCGGGGTCGTCCGGAAGAACTACAGCTCCATGGTCGGCGTGCTCACCGAGCAGGCGCTCGCGCAGATCCGGGCCACCGTCTGCTTCCTCGGCACCAGCGGCATCCGCCCGGACGGCACGGTCTCGGACACGACCGGGACGGAGGTTCCCGTCAAGCTCGCGATGATCGCGTCGTCGCAGCGGACCGTCGTGCTCGCGGATGCGACCAAGTTTCCCGGGGTCGGGCTGCTGCGGGTCTGCGGGGCCAGCGAGATCACGGGTGTCGTGACGGAGAGACAAGCGGACCCGGCGACGCTCGCCGTGCTCCGTGAGGCGGAAGTAGAGGTGATGTTCTCGTGAAGCTGACGATCATCGGAGGCGGAGGGTTCCGCGTTCCCCAGGTGTTCGAGGCGGTCGCCTCCGACGAGGCCCCCGTCCGCATCGACGAGCTGAGCCTCTACGACATCTCACCCGAGCGGCTCGCGATCATCCGCGTGATCGTCGAGCGCATCGCGAGCGAGCGTCGTTTCGCGCCGAGGATCACGGTGACGACCGACCTCGAGGAGGCGCTGCAGGGCGCCGACTTCGTCTTCAGCGCCGTCCGCGTGGGCGGCACAGCCGGTCGGGTGGCGGATGAGCGCATCGCCCTCGAGCTCGGCGTGCTCGGGCAGGAGACGGTCGGCCCGGGCGGGCTCGCCTACGCGCTGCGCACGATCCCGTTCATGGTCTCGCTCGCGGAGACGATCCGTCGAGTCGCGCCTGAGGCGTGGGTCATCAACTTCACCAACCCGGCAGGCATCGTCACGGAAGCCATGCGCGGCGTGCTCGGCGATCGCGTCGTCGGCATCTGCGACACCCCGATCGGTCTGCTGCGGCGAGCCGCGGCCGTCGCGGGGGCAGGAGCGCCGCGCCCCGGTGCCAGCGCATCCTCCGAGGTCGCCTTCGACTACGTCGGGCTGAACCACCTCGGCTGGCTGCGCTCCCTCGAGGTCGACGGGGTCGAGCGCCTGCCGGAGCTGCTCGCCTCCGACGCCTCGCTGCAGCGGATCGAGGAGGCGCGTCTCCTCGGCTTCGACTGGGTGCGGGCCCTCGGCGCGTTGCCCAACGAGTACCTCTACTACTACTCCTTCACCCGCGAAGCGAACGAGAGCATCCGCGCCGCCGCTTCCACGAGGGGCGAGTACCTCGACGCGCAGCAGGGTGCGTTCTTCGCGAACCCCGGCACTGACCCGTTCGAGTCCTGGACGCGCACCCGTGACGATCGCGAGGCGAGCTATATGGCCGAGAGTCGCGAAGAGGGCGAGGAGCGCGACGTCGAGGATGTCGCCGGAGGCGGCTACGAGAGCGTCGCCCTCGATCTGATGGCGGCCCTCTCGTCGGGAACGCCGGCGACCATGATCCTCAATGTGCGCAACGGCGGACTCGTCCCCGCCCTGCCTGAGGACGCGGTGGTCGAGGTCGGCTGCGTCGTCGATGCCGACGGCGTGCATCCGTGGCCGATCGCCCCCGTCGAAGGGGAGATGCTCGGGCTCATGACCCAGGTGAAGGCAGCCGAGCAGCTCGTGATCGAAGCAGCCACTCGCGGCTCCCGCGAGCTCGCCTGGCGTGGCTTCGCCGCGCACCCGCTCGTCGATTCGGTCGCAGTGGCGCGGAAGCTCGTCGACGGCTACAGCCAGCACTTCACGAGTATCGGGCGCCTCCTCCACTGATCGCACTCGACCCGCGTCGCGCTGCCGGGCCTTCGCGGTCCGTCATCGCGACGCGCGGTTCATCCCGCGCAGCAGCAGCTTGCGAGGCGCGAACTTCGACGCGATCGTGAGCGCCGTGTTGGTGGGACCGGGGACGACCGACGGTCCCGGGTCGCTCTTCCTGAGGGCGCGCAGCGTGATCGCCACGACGCGGCTGGCCGTCATGCGCGGCAGTCCCGAGCCCATGCTCTCGCCCGCGACGTCGAAGAACTCCGTCGAGGTCGGCCCAGGCGAAAGTGCGAGGACCCTCAGGCCGGTGCTCGCGGATTCTGCCCACAGCGCTTCGGTGAAGCTCCGCACGAAGGCCTTCGTCGCCCCGTAGACCGCGAAACCGGGCGTCGGCTGGTATCCGGCGACGCTCGCGACGTTGACGAGGAAGCCATCACCCTCCCGGAGCTGCCCGATGAACACCTGCGTGAGGTCGACGAGCGCCGCCACGTTGAGCGCGATCTCCTCGCGCACGCGTTCCGGGTCCTCGTCATGGAAGGCCCCGCTCGTCCCGAACCCGGCGTTGTTGATGAGGCTCGTCACGTGCACGTCTCGGCGTTCGAGCTCGGACTTGAGCGTGGATGCGGCCCCCACCTCGCCGAGATCGGCGGCGATCGTCGTCACGGTCACCCCGTACCGTCTTCTCAGCTCGTCCGCGAGGTCCGCGAGCTTCGCCTCACGGCGGGCGACCAGCACGAGATCGCTGCCGCGGGACGCGAGCTGGCGCGCGAACTCGGCACCGAGGCCTGAGCTCGCGCCCGTGACGAGCACGGTCTGCGATCCGAAGCGGAGGGGAGGCTTCTGAGAAGTCATGCGGCCAATGTACGGGGGTGCTTCCGGCGAAGCCTGCGCGCGGGGTCCCGATGCGTCGTCAACCTCCGAGCATTGCTCGGCGGCCTACTGAAGTGGACTAAATTCGAGGAGGACACTCGCCTCAGTTCTAGGCTGGAGCCACCCTCGGCGCCCACGCCTCGGCTTTCCTGAACTGTGTTCCTGGGCACGGTCCGCCGCGTAGCTCTGCGGCTCCTCTGTCACTGAGCGAAGGCTCACCCAGCGCGAAGGACCCTCACCCATGACTCGCACGTACGTCGTCACAGGCTCGGCAACCGGCATCGGCAAGGCGGCGGCGCTGAAGCTCAGGGAGGACGGGCACCGAGTCATCGGCGTCGACCTCGCCGGAGCCGACATCAACGTCGACCTCACGAGCGCCGAGGGCCGGGCAGAGCTCATCGCTCAGGCCACCGAGCTCAGCGGGGGCATCGTCGACGGTGCGCTCGCGATCGCAGACCGCATGCGGCCCGCCTCGGAGACGGTCTCGGTGAATCACTTCGGGGCTGTCGCCACGCTCGAGGGCCTGCGGCCCCTGCTGGCGCTATCGGATGCTCCTCGTGCCGCGGTCGTCGCCACGCTCGTCGCGCTCGAGGAGGTCGACGGCCAGCTGCTGGACCTCATCGAGACGGGTGACGAGGACGCCGCCCTCGCCTACGCGGACGAGCTGGCATCGGCAGTGACGCCCCTCGGCTGGTCCGTGCTCTTCACCACGTCGAAGCAGTCCGTCTCGCGCTGGGCGAGGCGCGCCGCGACCCAGCCGGAATGGGGTGGCGAGGGCATCGCCCTGAACGTCGTGGCTCCGGGGCGCGCGTTCATGTCCATGACCGCGGGCGCGCTCGAGACATGCGAGAGTCGCGCCGCGCTCGGGCGTGAGGAGGCAGTCCCTGAGGGGCAGCTGACGGGCGACCCGAGCCACGTCGCGAACCTCCTCGCGTGGCTCACCAGCGAGGACAACGGCTACGTGACCGGCCAGGTCATCTACGCCGACGGGGGAGCCGAGAGCGCGCGCCGCCCCGCGCTCATCTGACCCGCGCACCCGCGCCCCGCCCGTGCCCCGCTCACGCTCGCCCCGGCATCCGTCCCGCCCGCGTGCATCCGCCTGCGGCCATGCGAAGGTGCATCCATACGAAGGTGCATCCAGACGAAGAATGCAGGCTCGTTGCGCAACGAGCCTGCACTCTCCGTCTGGGTGCGACCCCGTTGCGGGTCAGCGGATGCCGGCGACCTCGCGGTCTTCGCGCTTGCCGTCGCGCTCGTCGTCCCTGGCGCGCATGGCCTTCTCGTCGTCGAGCCAGTTCACGCCCTTGTTGTTGAGGAAGAACACGTAGACGACGAGGGAGGCGGCGATGGCGATGGTGACGTAGATGATGAAGAGCGGCACCTGCTGAGCCTCGCCCGCTGCCGTGTAGAGGAGCGGCGCGGTGCCGCCGAACAGCGAGTTCGCCATGGCGTAGCCGAAGCCGACACCGAGGGCGCGGATGTGCGTCGGGAACAGCTCGGCCTTCACGACGGCGTTGATGGACGTGTAGCCGGTGAGGATCACGAAGCCGCCGACGAGGATGCCGAACGCGGCGAGCTCGTTGGTCTGCTGCGGCAGGTACGTGAGCAGGAACCAGGTGTACAGCACGCCGCCTGCGCCGAAGAACACGAGGAGCGTCTTGCGGCCGACGATGTCGGACAGCCAGCCGCCGATGGGCTGCAGCAGCATGAGCACGGTGAGCGCGATGAGGTTCAGGATCGTGCCGGAGACGACGTCGTCGCCCGCGAACGCCTTCTTCACGATGCCGGGCCCCGTCACCGAGTAGGTGTAGAACGCGACCGTGCCACCCATCGTGATGAGGAAGCAGAGGAGGAGCGGGCGCCACTGGTGCAGGATGAGCTCCTTCATCGAGCCCGAGGAGCGAGACGTGCCGTCCTTGACCGACTCGATGGCCGACTCGCTGAGCGACTCGTCCATCGTGCGGCGCAGGTAGAAGACGACGATGGCTGCGACGCCGCCGATGCCGAAGGCGATGCGCCAGCCCCACTCGGAGATCGCCTCGGTCGGCATGGCCAGCACCATGACGAGCAGCGTGGCCTGGGCGAGCACGTGACCGCCGACGAGCGTCACGTAGTGGAACGACGACAGGAAGCCGCGGCGTCCGCGGATGGCGGCCTCGGACATGTACGTGGCGCTCGTGCCGTACTCGCCACCCGTCGCGAAGCCCTGCACGAGGCGGCACATGATGAGGATGATCGCCGCCCCCGCACCGATGACCTCGGCCGACGGGGTGAGCGCGATGATGAACGAGCATCCGGCCATGATCGACACCGAGACGGTCAGAGCGAGTCGACGCCCGTGCCGGTCGGCGAAGCGCCCGAAGAACCAGGCGCCGATGGGGCGCATGAGGAACGTGACGGCGAAGATCGCCCAGATGTAGATCTGCGAGTTCTTGTCCTCGGAGTCGAAGAACTGGAACTCGAAGTAGGAGGCGAAGACCGAGTAGACGTAGACGTCGTACCACTCGACGAGGTTGCCGGCCGAGCCCTTCAGGGTGTTGGAAACCGAGCGGCGAAGGCTGCCCGGCTGCTGTGTCGTCGTCATTGACTTCTCCATCGTCGTTGATCTGCTGCTGACCGCGGGGTGGAGCCCCGGCCCCACCTCGGTGTGGGTGTACTCGACCACTCTCGACAGTGCGCAAGGGGCGGCGGGCGGATCCTTACATTCCCTTTACGTGGGCGCCGTTCGTTCGCCTGTGTCGGCGGCTCCCGTCGGCGCGCGCCTACCATTGGGGGTATGCGTGTGCTCGTCGCCGAGGATGACGCGTCCGTCTCCGCCGCCCTCGCGGCCGTGCTCGGGCGCGCCGATCACGCCTGCCAGCAGGTCGCCAGGGGCAGTGACGTGCTCCTCAAGCATCGCGACGTCGACCTCGTGCTGCTCGACCTCGGCCTCGAGGACATGGACGGGCTCGAGGTGCTCAGGCGTCTGCGCCAGGTCAGCCAGGTGCCCGTCATCGTGGTCACGGCTCGCGGCGACGAGCGCTCGACGGTGCGCGCCCTCGGGCTCGGCGCCGACGACTACCTCGTGAAGCCCGTGCGCATGCACGAGCTGCTCGCCCGCATCGACGCCGTTGCCAGACGTCGAGCCCCGACGGCCGAGCCGGAGGTGGTGCACGTCGGCGAGGCCCGGATCGAACTCCTCTCACGACGCGTCGCGGTCGGTGACGAGGAGGTGTCGCTGACGCCGACCGAGTTCGAGCTGCTCGCCGTGCTCGCCAAGCGCGTCGGCCGCGCCGTCAGCAGGCAGGAGCTGCTCGACCAGGTGTGGGGCGATGCCTACGCGGCGACCTCACGGTCCTTCGACGTGCACCTCGCGCAGCTGCGCCAGAAGCTCCCGGCCGTCGCGATCACGACGATCCGCGGCTTCGGCTACCGGCTCGAGACGAAGCCAGCCCGATGAGGCTGCAGGTGCTGCTGCCCCTCATGCTCTTCGGTCTGCTCACGGTGATCGCCATCATCATCCCCGCAAGCGAGGGCATCGCCGTGAACCGAACCCAGCAGCTCACCCTGCAGCGGGCGACGTCCATGGACCAGATCGTGCAGCGTGCAGAGACGGCCGTCGCGAGCGACGACGCCGCCGGCCTCATCCGCTACCTCGAGCGGTTCGCCGAGGTCTACGGCGAGGCGGCCATGGTCGTCGACAGCGAGGGCGCGCTCGTCGCCTCGACCGGTGATGTCGACATGGATGCGCGTGCCGCGTCGCTCGTGCTCGCCGCGTCGCGCACCGTGCCCCAGCGATCCATCCCGACCATCTACCCGTGGAGCGCCGACACGCACCTCGTCGCGGAGCCCTTCGCGAACGGCTCGAGCGCGGCGTCCGGTGCCGTGCTGCTCGAGGTGGACCAGGCGGAGGCGAAAGCCGAGATCACGGGGTGGTGGGCGCTCGTCGCGCTCGCGGGCCTCCTGCTGCTCCTGCTGCTCTTCGCTGCGTCGCAGTTCTGGACGAGCTGGGTGCTTCGCCCCGTGCGCGCGTTGGACGACGCCGCGAACGCGCTCGCGGAGCAGCGCGAGCCGGACCTGGCGGCGGCGACCGGACCGCTCGAGCTGCGGCGCCTGTCGTCGTCGTTCGCCCGCATGTCGCGGGGGGTCGAGGACGCCCTCGAACAGCAGCGCGGGTTCGTCGCGGAGGCGTCGCACCAGCTGCGCAACCCGCTCGCGGCGATCCGCCTGCGCATCGACGCCCTGCCGCGAGATGACGCCGACGAGGCCGAGCTGGCGGCGGTCGGCGGCGACCTGGACCGGCTCGAGCACGTCGTCGACCGGATGCTCGTGCTCGCCAACGCGGAGCATCGCGCGACGGCGGAGGCCAGCGGGCGGAGGACGGGGTTCGCCGACGGGGCTGCCCGCGAGCACGTCACGTCCGCGGTCATGCTCGCGGCGCCCCACGAGGAGCGGTTCCACGACGAGGGGATGCGGCTGCGCGTCGTCGACGAGCGCGAGGTGCGCGTGGCATGCCGGAAGAGCGACCTCGAGGAGATCGTCGAGACGCTCCTCGACAACGCGCGGAAGTACGCGGGCAACGGGGCGACGGTCACGATGCGGTTCGTGCTCAAGGGGCCCGAGCGCGGGGGCGGGTCCGGGCAGGTGTCGGCGTCGGCGTCGGCGTCGGTGTCGGTGTCGGCTCAGGCTCAAGCTCAGGCGCACGGGCAGAGCCCGGTCGGCGGGCCGCGTCCGCCTGCTGCGCGGGGAGGGTTCAGGGGCGCCGCGGACGACGGGGTGTCCGAGCCCCGGAGCGGGATTGCGAGCTTCGGCGAGTCCGCCGGCTTCGACGGATTCGGCGAGTCCGTCGGCTTCGACGGATTCGACGGTTTCGACGGTGCAGTCGGGCACGCGCTCCTCGAGATCAGCGACGACGGGCCCGGCGTCCGCGACGACGAGCTCGCGCAGCTCGGCACGAGGTTCTGGCGCTCACCCGACCATCGGGGGAAGCCGGGCACGGGACTCGGCCTCGCGATCGTCGGGGAGCTCGCGAGGGCCAACCGCGCCTCGGTCGGCTACGACCGCGCGCCCGAGGGCGGGCTCCGCGCACGAGTGCGTCTGGTGCGCGCGTGGTGAGCGTCACGAGGCGTGGCTTCCTGCTGGGAGTCGGCGCAGGTGCGGCGGCGGCCGCGACCCTCTCCCTCGCCGGGTGCTCGCTCGGGCAGGCGCCGACGCGCATCCGCATGGCGTGCGGCGAGCAGGGCGGCACCTACGTCCAGTTCGGCGAGCTGCTTCGCGACGCACTCGACAGGAACGGCACGACGGGGCTCGAGGTCGTGACGACCGGCGGCAGCGTCGCCAACCTGGCCCTGCTGCAGGCGCGAGACGCCGAGCTGGCCATCGTGCTCGCCGACGCGGCCGCGACCGACGCCCAGAACAAGGTCGCGATCGGGCGCGTGTATCAGAACTACCTGCAGTGCTTCGTGCGCAGGGATGGGCCGGTCGGTGGCGTCGAGGACCTCGCCGGGCGGCGCGTCTCGGTCGGGGCCCCGCAGTCCGGGGCGGCGTTGACCGCCAGGCGTGTGCTCGACTCCCTCGGCCTGCTCGAGGGGGACCGGGCCGTCGTGGTGTCCGAGCTGTACCTCGACGAGGCAATCGCCGCGATCGAGGCCGACACCGTCGACGCGATCTTCTGGTCGGGCGGGTTGCCGCTGCCAGCGGTGCAGGACCTCGACGCGGCAGTCGATCTGCTCGACCTCACGAGCGCGCTCGAGTCCCTCGACGCGGAGCATCCCGGTGTCTACACGCTCACCGCAGTGCCGGCGAGCACCTACGGGAGCGCTGAGGCGGTGCCGGCCATCGGCGTCTCCAACTACCTGCTCGCGCGCCCCGACCTGCCAGACGAGGTCGCCCGCGCCCTGGTCGACGTGCTGATCGGGGACGCCGCGAAGCTGGTGCCGGACGGCTCGCTCGGCGTGCAGTATCTGACCGCCTCGAACCTCATCGACACGAGCCCGGTCGAGCTGCACCCCGCGGCTCAGCGCCGGTACCGGCAGCTGTACGGGTAGTCGGCGGGGCCACGGTGAGGCCGCTTCGGCCGCTTCGCTGAGCGGGGCGGCGGCGTGGGGCGGCGTGGGGCGGCGTGGGGCGGGGGTGGCACGGTCGGCTCGAGCTCGAGCTCGAGCTCGAGCTCAGCCCAGGAAGGCGTGCGCGACCGTGAAGATCGTGACCCCGGCGAGCGCTCCGACGATCGTGCCGTTGAGGCGGATGTACTGCAGGTCGCGGCCCACCATGAGCTCGATCTTCTCGCTCGTCTCCTCGGCATCCCAGCTCGCCACGGTGTCCGAGATGATCGACGAGATCTCATGCCGATACCGGTCGACCAGGAACACGGCCGCGTCGATGACCCACGTGTTCACACGCTGCTGCAGCTGCGCATCCGTCGTCAGCCGCTGGCCGATGTCGACGAGCGCCGCCGTGACGCGCGTGCGAAGGGTGCTCTCGGGATCGGCGAGCGAGCGCAGAAGGCCGGTCTTCGCGGCGTTCCAGGCCTCGGCCGCCAGCTCGCGCATGCGGGGGCTGTCGAAGATGTTCCCCTTCGCGCCCTCGAAGCGGGCGATGAGCTCGGGGTCGTGCTGCAGCTGGTCGGAGAGGCGCGCGAGGTAGCCGTCGATGGCGGCGCGGGCCGGATGCGCATCGTCGGCCCGCACGGCGGCCACGAACTTCACGGCCTCGTTGTAGGCCGTGGTGTCGACGAGCCTCGTCGCGACCGACGGCACCCACGAGGGGAGGCGCTTCGAGACGAGGCCATCGAACGCGCTCTGGTTCGCGGCCAGCCACGCGGCGGCGCTGTCGGCGGCGAGGTCGACGGCACCCCGGTGCGCGCCCGTCGCGACGACGCGCGACATCCACTCGCCGAGGGGCGGCGCCCACTGCGGCTCCACGAGGTGCTCGCGGGCGAGGCCCTCGATGAGGCCCTGCACGTCGTCGTCGCTGAGCGCCTCGAGCACGCCCGTCGCCATGACCGACGCCTCAGATGCGATGCGCTCCGCATGCTCCGGCTGCTCGATCCACTCGCCCAGGCGAGACGCGATCGACGTGGCCTGCAGCTTCGCGCGCACCACGTCGCCGCGCAGGAACTCGGTCTCGACGAACTCGCCGAGGGTCCGCCCGATCTCGTCCTTCCGCTTCGGGATGATCGCCGTGTGCGGGATCGGGATGCCGAGGGGATGCCGGAACAGCGCCGTCACGGCGAACCAGTCGGCGAGGGCGCCGACCATGCCGCCCTCGGCCGCCGCGCGCACGTACGCGAACGCGGGCACATCCCGCTGCAGCGCGAACGCGACGACGAACACGACCGCCATGAACAGCAAGGCGCCCAACGCGACCGCCTTCATGACCCGAAGGCTGCGACGGCGTTCCTGATCGGCAGGACTCAGGAGCTCGGTCGGGGTGCGCGACATGCGGTCATCCTCGCACGCGGCGGCGCGCGACGACTGCGCGCCGACCCAGGTCTCGCGTGGGTCTCCGGGGATTCATCGACTGCACCAGATCGGCAGACTGGACGCATGAGCCCGCACCACCAGCGCACGTTCAAGTCCGCCGCAGACGGGTCCGCCGCGACATCGTTCATGTGGTGGACCGTGTTCCTCCTCATCGGGGTGCTCAGCGCCGTCGTCTCGACGCTCGCCTCCACGCAGCTCGCCGTCGGCACGGATCACCAGGAGACGCTCGGCGTGGTGCTGTGGGCGTCCATCGCCGTCAGCGGCGTGTGCGGGGTCGGGGCGCTCGTCGCGTTCATCCGCACGGTCTACGTCCTTCTCGACCGCAGCGACCGGCGATGGGGCGGCGAGTAGGGGAGGTGCGGCGCCCGGGTCGTGTGGTGGCCGGGCTGTGTTGTGGCAGGGCGGTGCCGTGTGTTGGCCGGGCGGCGTTGTGTGGTGGCCGAGCTGTGTTCGCGAGATGAGCGGAGTCCTCTGCAGGGCGACCCGGCGGTGCGTGCTGGGTGCGGTGGGCGTGCGGCGGTCGCGCGGTGCTCAGCTGAGCCGCTCACGTCGGCGGTGAGGCGATCAAGCGATCACGGCGTTCGAGCGATCACCGCGTTCGAGCAGTCAGCGCGTTCGAGCAGTCAGCGCGTCGCCCTCGGACCGCGCGGCTGCATCAGCATGCGAGGGCGACGTCCGTCGTGCAGCCGATGCGCTGGCGAGGACGCAGTTCGTAGGGTGAATGACATGGATATCTCGTCGATGATCATGGGCGCAGCCATCGCATCCGTCATGTGGATCGGGTTCGTCCCCTGGGCCCGGCTCAAGCGCCTCCGCGAACTCGAGACGCAGGCGGCGGCGCGGGATGCCGGCGAAGGGCCGAGCTCGTCGTCCTAGCGAGCTGACAACCAGCGGCCGCGGGGCGGCGGCGGATGCAGCCGAGCGCGGTGCCGTCACGGCCCCACAGGCTGAGGGGGCCCGAGCGTGCTTCCATCACGGCCCCGCCGGCTGAGGGAGTGCGGGCGTGCTGTCATCACGGTCCGCTGGCTGGGGGAGTCCGGACGTTCTGACGCGGTGGACGCTCAGCGGAGAGCAGCTCTCGAGTCCGCGCGCACTCACCAGGGTCGGCCCCGCAGATCGACCGGGCCAGGCGGCCAGGCGTGGACGTCGCCTCGCAGCGGGTAGATGAGCACGGGTGCGCCGTGCTCGAGGTCCGTCTCGGGAGTGCCGCTCGTCGCAGGCGTGCCACTCATTGCGGGAGTCCCGCTCGTCTCGGGAGCGCCGCTCGTCTCGGGAGCGCCGCTCGTCTCGGGAGTCGCGCTCGTCTCGGGGGTCGCGCTCGTCTCGGGGGTCGCGCTCGTCTCGGGAGTCCCGCTCGTCTCGGGAGCGCCGCGTGGCGCGGGAGTCCCGCTCGGCGGTGGCGTGCCGTCCGGCGTGGGCGTGCGTCTCGTCGCGGGCGTGCGCGAGACGCTCTGCTCTGTCACGCGGATGCGGTGCCAGCCGGTGCGCTCGTAGAACGGGACGACCTCCTCTCGGCAACCGAGATAGCCGTACTCGAGGGCCTGGTTCGCTCGCATGGCTGCTTGCGCGGTCGACATGGCCAGGTCGCCCAGCCCTCGGCCGCGAAATCGGGCGTCGACGAGGACTCCTCCCGTGCCCGCGACCGGTGCTGGAATCGCCGACCGTGATCTCTCGGGGCTGGAATCCGACGTGTGCCACGACAGTCCCGGCGGCATCGTCGACGATGGCGTGCATGGAAGCAGGCGAGTAGCCGTATGGGTGGTCGGGATCCCACGTCCCGTGTTCGTCAAAGTACTCGCGATCGAAGAGCGACCGCAGGGCCGCGAGGTCGGCACGCGTGAGCGACTCGTGGGCGACGATGCGTGGCGTGAAGGTCATCCTGTCAGCGTAGGTCGCGCGCGGTCGGAGGGCTTGTGGAGGAACCGCGATCACCGGGTCTCCGACGGAATCACTCTGGCGATCAGGGGATCTTTGCGAGCGCGACGGTGATAGAAACTAGTTTCGATGTTTTTCCACAATCCCTGGTCAAGACCTGGTTCTTGACCCGGTCCAGTGCTAGGCTGGTGGTGATCTTGGGGGAGGTTATCGTGGCATCGGAGTCGGAGCAGGAGGCGCGTCGTCAGTCGTCAGTGGAGACGGCGGTGGTGGATGCGCTGCTCGAGGCGCGGTGTCAGCTGGCGGGTCTTCCGGGTGGGGAGGTCGTGGTCGCGCTCCGGGAGTTGGCGGCTCGTCGGCGGGTTCTGGATGCGGCGTTGGTGGAGGTCGCTGGCGAGTTGCTGCGGCGGGAGGATGAGTCGCCGCGGGCGGAGTCGGTGGCGCGGAAGTCGGGGTTCCGGAACCTGACGGCGATGGTGGAGCAGGTGCTCGCGGTGCGGCCGTTCGAGGCGTCGACGCTGGTGCGGGTGGCGGCGGCGACGCGGGAGCGGATGAGCGTCACGGGCGAGACGATCCCGGCGAGGTATCCGGCCGTGTCTCGGGCGGTGGGGTCGGCGGTCATGTCGATCGCGCAGGCGTCCGCGATCACGAAGGGCCTGGATCACACCGGGAACCGCGTGGACGTCGACGAGCTCGAGCGGGCCGAGGTGGAGCTGGTCGCGTCAGCGTGC
This sequence comes from Pseudoclavibacter terrae, assembly GCF_008831075.1. GTDB lineage: Bacteria > Actinomycetota > Actinomycetes > Actinomycetales > Microbacteriaceae > Pseudoclavibacter > Pseudoclavibacter terrae. Next base: position 264,434 of record NZ_WBJX01000005.1, read on the forward strand.
GGGGTGAATCCGGAGGACGAGCAGCCGGCGGTGCCGAAGGTGCTGGAGGTGCAGGCGGCGACGTGGGTGTCGTATTTGGACCCGGATGGTGACGAGCCGCGGGCCGACAAGATCGCGGAGGAGCGAGGCCTGTGGATCTCTCGCCGCAGCGACGGCGCGGTCGCCGGGAAGTTCGTGGCGACGCCCGAGCAGGGCGAGCAGCTGCTGTCGGTGTTCGACGCGCTGCTCTCACCCCGACGCAAGGTGGAGTTCCCGGCGGCGTCCGAGTGCGGGGAACCCCTCGCCCCGGCCCTTGGTGCCGATGGCTTCCCGTCAGTTGCCGACAGTGGCGGCCACAGCTTCGGCGGCGCAATCAACGCGCTCGGAGACAGCGACGGCCGTGGACGAGCTGGAGTGGGAACCGCAGGCGGACGCCGAGGCCAAGAGGGGAACGGGGACGGGGACGCTGACGGGGACGCTGAGGTTCCGTCGGTAGACCCCCGGTCGATCGAGCAGCAGCGCATCGACGCGCTCACGATGGTCGTCCGCGCCTACGCCGAATCCCCCGACGCGCCCCGCACCGGCGGTGAAGCGCCCACCGTCATCATCGTGACCACCACGGCCGGCATCGCCGGAACCGCGGAACGTCCCGACGAGGTCCCGCACCTGGAGCGCACCGGCGAACCAGTCCCGTCGAGCGTCGCGGCGCAGCTGATGTGCGACGGGTTCATCCGCGTCGCGACCCGCGACAGCTCAACCGGGGAGATCCTTGACCTCGGCCGCAAACAACGTCTCTTCACCACCGCCCAACGACGCGCCATCGCCGTCCGAGACCGGCAATGCCGGGCGCCCGGCTGCAGCGCACCCGTGCGCTGGTGCGAAGTGCACCACGCCACGCCCTGGAGCGAAGGCGGACCCACCGACGCGAGACACGGCATCCTGCTGTGCTCCTTCCACCACCACGAAGTCCACCGCGGACGGCTCGCCCTCACCCAAAGCAGCAGCGGGCGCTGGCACGTCGTCCCCGCCCTCGGACACCACGCCCCACGACGAACCACCCGCCGCCGCGGCTACACCACCACCAACACCACCAACACCACCGCCACCACCCAAGCCGCGCGCCCACAGATCAACCGAAGACCCTAAACAAGCGAGGCCCCTCAACAATCGAAAACCCTCAGCACGCGAAAGCCCTCAGCACGCGAAGCCCCGCACGCGATGACCCTCAGTACGCGAAGCCCCGCGCCACGCGATGACCCTCAGTACGCGAAGCCCCGCGCCACGCGATGACCCTCAACAACCGAAGACCCGGAACGAACGAAGACCCGGAACGAACGAAGGCCCGGAACGAGCGAAGGCCCGGAACGAGCGAAGGCCCGGAACGAGCGAAGGCCCGGAACGAGCGAAGGCCCGGAGCGACCGAAGACCTGGAGCGACCGAAGACCCGGAACAACCGAAGCCCCTGAAGCCGCCCGCTGGGCAGGCTCGGGTCTCTTCGGGCTTGGTGCGGGAGATCAGACAGTCGGCGCGGCAACGCGAAAGTGCCGCCGAGATCACGAAGACCAGGGCGGCACCGGTTGCTGTCCAACTCCGCTCACACGGAGCGGGATGCAGCAGCGCGACTAGAGCTGCGGCTGACGAGTGTTGTAGCCGAAGCGCGTGGGGCGCTGCGCATAGCCGTCCTTGCGGACAGCGCGAACAGTCTCAGCGGCGAAGGCGACAACCGCCACAACCCCGATACCAATACCAAGAAGTTCCATGGGTCCACCTCCGTGATCTGCCGGCGGGTGCCGGATATTGCATATCCAATCGCATCCGCCCGGGCGTGTCGCGGTCCACTCGGGGGTCAGTGGACTGGTCGCGCCGCGTCAATCCGCGCCCCCGCGAGCCACTCCTCCAGGAAGACCGCAACCCCATCATCAGTGTTGCTCGGAATCACCGACTCGACCACCGCGAGCGCCTCAGCGCGCGCGTTCGCGACCGCGATCGGGTGGCCGACCACCTCGAACGCCGGCAGGTCGTTGTAGTTGTCGCCGAAGTAGTACAGGTCTTCACGACCAACGCCCAGCTGCTGCGCAACCGCGAGCAGGCCCGTGCCCTTCGAGCAGTCCGCGCTCGCGATCTCCAAGTAAGTGTCCTTCGACCGGTAGCTCACAACACCGGAATGCGCACCAAGCGCCACCTCGAGCGCATCCACCAGCGCAGGATCGCCCATGCACATGATCTTGTGCGGAGGAGTCGCGTCCACCTGCCCAGACGCGACGAACTCCAACGCCGAAGCGGCCTCCGGTCGCACCCATGTGTGCGTGCGCTCCCGCTCGGTCCACTCATCCTCGCCCCAGGCGTACCAGTGCTCACCGGCGAAGAAGCTCGCATGCAAGCCGGACGCCTCGCAGTGCTCGGCGACGAACCGCGCATCCGCGGGCGAGATCGGCACATTGTGCTGCACCTCACCGCTCCCGGAAAGCACCAAGCCGCCGTTGAACGCCACCAGGGGGGAGCCGATACCGCCGTACAGGCGCTCGAGCACCCGCATCGACTCCGGGGGCCGCGACGAACAGAGCACGAAGCGGTGGCCAGCGGCCCGAACTGCCGCGATCGCCTCGATCGTTCTGGGAGAGAGCGTCCGCTGCGCGCTCAGCAGGGTGCCGTCGATGTCGCTGATGAAGAGAACCATGGACTACACCATCTCAGGAAGACGCGTATCCGCCATCGACCGGACGTCACGCGCCGACAGCTGCGCCCACGCATCGGCAAGCATCCGAGTGCCCGCTTCCAGATCAGCGATCGGCGCCGTGAACGGCACCCGCAGGAACCGCTCCAGGCTCCCATCGATCGAGAACTTCGGTCCAGCGACCAGCGCCAACCCTCGCGCCTCCGACAACGACGTCATGGCGGAGCTCGCCGACTGCGCGAGATGCACCCACATCGACAGGCCACCATCAGGCAAAGGCACCTGCCACTCCGGGAGATGCAGGCTCAGCGCCTCGTGCAGCGCGTCCCGGTGCCGGCGCATCTGCTCCCGGCGCCGCGGCAGCAGCTCTGGCAGGGCCCGCACGATCCGCTCCGCGAGAAGCTGCTCGATCTGCGGCGTCCCGAGATCACCCGCGGGACGCGCCTGCACGAACCGGCGAATCAGCGCCGCATCAGCCCGGATCCAGCCGATCCGGAGGCCCGCCCAAGCGGCCTTGCTGAGCGACCCGACCGTCACGACCCCCGAACCGGAGAACGGGGACGCCCCCCGCGCGTGGCGAGCAAACGGGCCGTCGTCCCACGGCCGGTCGATCGACAGGTCGGCGGTCGTCTCGTCCACGACGAGAATCGTGCCAGCCGCACGCGCCGCCTCCGTCACGCGCACGCGATCCTCCGGCCGCATCGACGCCCCCGTCGGATTATGGAAGTCCGGGATCAGATACGCGAGCGCCGGACGCATGCGCTCGATCGTCTCGACCAGGTGATCGATCTCCCACCCGCCCGTCGTGACCGGCGTCGCGATGAGCCTCGCCCCCGCTCGCCGCATCGCCTCGTAGGCGTGCGGGTAGGTGGGCGACTCCACGAGCACCACATCCGACCGCGTGAGCAGCGTGTGCGCCGTCAACGAGATCGCGTGCTGCGCCCCCATCGTCACGATGATCTGATCTGCCGTCGTGGGCAGCCCCCGCGCCGCGTACCGGTCGGCGATCGCCGACCGCAACGACAGCGTCCCCAGGAGATCGAAACCCGGGGCGGCCAGCGCGAGCGGCATCGAACTCGACGCGTCCGCGATGATCTCAGCGAGACCCTCGACCGGTGGCGGCACCGCCCGCGCGAAGTCCACGCCGAAGTTCTCACCCTCCCCACTCGGACGGTAGTCCTGCCGACCGAGCCGGGGGAGCGTCACACGACTCCCGGACCCCTGGCGGCTCAGCACGTGCCCGCTGTCGCGCAGCGACTGATACGCGGCCACGATCGTCGTGCGGCTCCGGCCGGACTGCACCGCAAGCTCCCGCTCGGACGGCAGGCGAGTGCCGACCGGAATGCGCCCGTCGACGATCAGCAGGCGGATGCGCTCGGCCAGAGCCTCGTACGCCGCCGAATCGTCGCGCAGCTCACCCGCCAAGGACAGCAGGGTGCGGGCAGAGATACGAGAACCAGAAGTCGACTCCATGGATCCAGTATGCGGGAAGTGGACCGCGACGGCCAGGCCAATACGACGATTGGATGTGCTCACCAGCACGATTCGCCCTACGTCACGGAGGTGGCCCATGGAACTCATCCCGCTCATCGTCATCGGGATCATCGCGACCCTCATCGCCGGGGCCGGGGTGACGGGCACCCTCATCGTCATGATGCGGGATGGGTACCGGGCGCGCCCGATGCAGTCCAGTTACGACTCCCGCCAGCCGAGCTAGTCAACCCGCGCTCACGGCCCGGCCGCCCCCGGCTAGCGCCCACAAGCACGACCCGCGCTCACGGCCCAATCCTCGACCGACGCTCACGACCTGGGCCGGGGACGGAAGCCCGTGGCCCGGCGCCGCGACCAATACACTGGCCGCAAGCTGGGGGAGGCGGCATGGCAGGCGAAGAGCGCGGGAAACGGCGAGTTGCGACGCTCGGCCGAGGGGCCGCGATCGCGCGAGCCCTGGTGGCTGCCGCCGTCATGGCCACCGGGCTCGTGCTCTCCACCGAGGTCTCGGCGCTGCTCTTCGGCGTCGATGCGACCGCCGCGAGCGGCTTCGGGTCCCGCGTGCTCGTGGCGTGCTGCGTCACGCTCGTCGTCGTCGGTGCCGTCCTGCTCCTGCGGCGCCGGTGGGACCGCCGATCCCTGACTGGCATCGGGCTCACGGGCCTCCGGGCCGACGCCTCGGGGTTCGCCCTCGGGCTCGGCACCCTCGTCGCTGCCGGCGTCGCCATGCTCCTGGCGCTCGACGTCACCGGCGTCATCAGCCTTATCGCCCTCGACCCTGTGCGGCTCCGCGGGTTCCTCGGGGCGAACACGGTCGTCGCGCTCCTCCTCGAAGCCATCCCGGAGGAGCTCGCGATCCGCGGCTACGCGCTCACGAACCTCCGCGATGCCTTCCCGCCCGCCGCAGCGACCCTCCTCAACATCGCGACATTCCTCGTCGTCCCGGTCTTGGCCCTCACGCTCCAAGGGGCCCTCGCGGCAGCTCGCGGGGCGGGCGACCAGATCCTCCTGGCCCCAGCAGGTGAGGACCCCATCGTCTACTACGCAATGCTGACCGCCTTCGGATACCTCCTGATCTGCGCGCGCGACGCCACCGCATCCGCCACCGTCTGGACGAGCATCGGCGCCCACCTCGGGTGGCTCACCATGAACCGCCTCGTGCTCGGCGGCGACAGCGTCCAATTCGAGATGGACGACCTCGGCATGCTGCTCTTCTTCGCCGGATACGCGACCATCTCGGTCGTCACCTTCAGCTGGCTGCGACGACGCCACAGCGCTGCCAGGTGAGAAGGCTGCGAGAAGAGAGAGATGGCATCCACGCGCGACGGCAGCCCGGTATGACGGCCGCGAGCCGGGCGGCCGCGAGCCGGGCGGCCGCGAGCCGGATGGCCGCGAGTCTGGCGGCCGCGATTCTGGCGGCCGCGAGTCGGGCGGCTCCGCGAGCGCACAGCGCCGCAGCGCATCAGGGACGGCGGTGAATCGACGGTCGAGATAACCCAGGGGGCGCGAGCGGGAGTGCCGGCCGCGCGGGTGATCGGCTAGAAGACGTTCACGAGCACGACGAACGTCGCCGTCCCGAGCCCGACGCTGAGCAGTGTCCTGCGTCCGAACCCGAGGTGCACGCCGATCGTCACAGCGAGCGCGATCGCCGCCCACAGGGATGTGCGTGGCTCGACGGCGAAGTCGCTGAAGGTGACGACGGCGAGGATCGCGAGGATCCCGGCGGGCATCCACACGGCAAGCCGCTGCACGGTCTTCGAGTCGCGCAACGGCTTGAGGGCCGCGAACGGCACCGCGCGCAGTGCGAACGTGATGCCGCCGCAGACGGCGAGCGCCCCGACGAACCACCACACGTCAAACATCGCTCACCTGCACCTCGCCCCGGTCGCGCCGCGCGGCCACGAGAGCGCGGACCGCGAGCGCCACGGCGAAGAGGATGAGCGCCGCGAAGAGCGGAGCGCCCGGCACGAAGAGCAACCCGAGCGAGACGCTCAAGCCCGCGATGAGCAGCGAGGGCACGTCCTCGCGGGAGCGGATCGCGTCGAGAGCCAGGACCGTGAAGAGCGCGCACAGCGAGAACTCGAGGCCCTTGATCTCGCCCGGGAGGATGCTCGCGAGCGCCACGCCGGCCAGGCCCCCGCCGACCCAGTAGGTCTGGAGTGCGAGCTGCAGGGTGAGGAGTCGAGTCGCCGAGCGCTGCGCCGACGGAATGGGCGTCACGATCGCGTAGGCCTCGTCGGTCATCGCCCAGATCGAGTAGAGACGGGCGAGGCGTCCGCGCACCAGATGCAGCGGGAACGAGAACGCGTAGAACACGTGCCGGAAGTTGACGAAGAAGGTCGTGAGCGCCATGGTCGCGATCGGTGTTCCAGCAGCGATGAGGCCCACGAGCAGGAGCTCGATCGACCCCGCGTAGACGAGCACCGACAGTGACGGCGCGACCCACCAGGGCAGCCCAGCCTGCATCACCAGCACCCCGAAGGCCACACCGAGCGGCACCACGCCGAGGCCCGCCGCGACCGAGTCGCGCAGCCCCGCCCTGATGCGCGCACCGCGGGTCGATGGGACCTCCAAGCTTGGGGTCAGGCTCGTGGCCCGGTTCGCGGCCGCGTTGGCGCGCGCATCCGTTCCCGCTCCTGATCCCGTTCCCGCTCCCGCGGCCATGCCCGTGCCCGCGCGCGTGCCCACGGCATCCGCATTCCCGGGCCTCGCCCTTGCGGGCCCAGGAGGGGAAGCGTCGCGTGCTCCGGCGTCTGCGGTGGTCATGCGGAGATCTTGGCACGTCGGGCGCGCACGCCGAGAGCGAATTGGAGCCTCGCGGTGTCAGATTCGGCAATAATCAGGTGTGGACACCATCGATCGCGCAATCCTGCGAGAACTGCAAGCGAACGCCCGACTCACGAACGCCGAACTCGCGCAGCGCGTCGGGCTGACTCCCGCGCCCTGCCTGCGCCGCGTGCGGCGCCTGGAGGAAGACGGCGTGCTGCTCGGCTATCACGCCGAGGTCAACCCGGACAGGGTGGGACGGGCCTTCAAGGTGCTCATCGACGTCGACCTCACGAGCCAGGCGCACTCGACGGTGGAGGCGTTCGAGTCGCAGGCCGTCGAGCTCACCGAGGTGACCGAGGCGCGCCGCATGTTCGGCTCGCCCGACTACGCGATCCGCGTCGAGGTGGCCGATCTCGAGAGCTTCGAGAAGCTGCTGCGCGAGAAGATCTGGCGGCTCCCCGGCGTCCACCGCGTCACCTCGCACTTCACGATGAAGGTGCTCAAGGGGTGAGCGCCGCGTCCCCGTCGCCCGCGCCACGACGCGAGCGGGCCTGGATCGCCGCGGCCCCCGCCGTCCTCATGATGGCCTGGGGCGGCAACCAGTTCACGCCGCTCCTGCTCCTCTACCGCAAGGTCGAGGGCTATTCGGCGCTGCAGGTCGACCTCTTCTTCGGCGCGTACATCCTGGGACTCATCCCCGGTTTCCTCATCGCAGGCTCCCTCTCCGACCGCTTCGGTCGCAAGCCGGTCATGATCGCCTCGGTTGCGCTGAGCGTCGTCGCCGCTCTTGTGCTCGCGCTCGGCAGCGCGAGCCCGACCGCGATGATGCTCGGGCGCCTGCTGTCCGGCGTCTCGGTGGCCTTCGCGATGGTCGTCGGCACGACCTGGATCCGCGAGCTCTCGAGCGGCACCGTGCCACCCGCCGTCGCTGCGAGGCGTGCCTCGCTCACCATCACCGGAGGGTTCCTCCTCGGCGCCGTCGTCGCCGGCCTCGTCGCGCAGTGGGCGCCCTGGCCGACCGTGACCCCGTACGTCGTGCAGCTCGCGCTCACGGCCATCGCCGCCATCGCGCTCGCCCGCGGCACCGAGACCGCCGGCCCGCGATCGCTTCGACCGGGCGAGAAGCGACAGCCCCGGCCGATCGTCGACGTGGCCATCGCCCCCGAGCACCGCCGCCGCTTCCTCACGGTCATCCTGCCGATGGCGCCGTGGGTCTTCGCGGCTCCCGCGCTCGCGTTCGCCGTCTCGCCGGCCATCGTCGTCGAGCGGCTCGGGGGCCTGGAGATCGCCTTCGCCGCCCTCCTCACGCTCGTCACGCTCACGGTCGGGTTCCTCATCCAGCCCAGCGTGCCGCGCATCGCCGCGCGCGTCGGGGGTGCCTCCGGCTCGGTCGGCCTCGGGCTCCTCGCTGTCGGGGCGCTCATCGTCGCCGCCAACGTCGCCGTCCAGTCCCCGCTGCTCGCGTGTGCGGCCGGCGTGCTCCTCGGCGGGGCGTACGGCATCTGCATGCTCACCGGCCTCGTGGAGGTGCAGGCCATGGCGGGCGCCCGCAACCTGGCGGGCCTCACCGGCCTGTACTACGCGCTCACCTACATCGGCTTCGCCCTCCCAGCCATTCTCTCCGCGCTCGCGCCGACGTTCGGCCTGACCTCCCTGCTCGTGACCGTCGCCGTCGTGGCGAGCGGATGCGCTGCCCTGGTCGCGTTCAGCGCGCGACGCACCCGGTGACGCCCGCCACCGGGCCCCGCCGCTGCTCCATCCGCTGACGATCGCGACGCTGCGCGGATGCGCGGCGCACTGAGCGCGCACGCACCTGCTGATCAGGGAACGTCAACGTTCGATCCCTAGCGTCGTCGGTACATCGCGCCGCGAACCGCCGCGTCGATGCCAGACCCAGGATCACCACGAACCACCGATCAGACGGAGGCGAACGATGACCGCTCTCACCGACCCCAGAAACCGTTTCAGCGACTCCGGCTTCCCCGGCCAGGAGCAGCAGCAGCCAGGCCTCACCACCGAGACCACGCCAGCCCCCGATCACGGGGAGAGCAGCTACACGGGCCACGGGCGCCTCAAGGGCCGCCGCGCCCTCATCACCGGTGGCGACTCCGGCATCGGCCGCGCCGTCGCCCTCGCCTACGCACGAGAGGGCGCGAAGGTCGCCATCTCGTACCTGCCCGAGGAGGAGGCGGACGCGCAGGAGACCGCGCGCCTCATCAACGAGGCCGGCGAGACCGGGCTCCTCCTACCCGGGGACCTCCGGAACGAGCAGTACTGCTCCGAGATCGTGCACGCGACCGTCGCCGCCTTCGGAGGCATCGACCTGCTTGTCCTCAACGCCGCCTACCAGCGCGACCGGACGAGCATCGGCGAGACGCCGACGGAGGAGATCCGTCGCGTCATCGAGACGAACCTCGAGGCGCCCATCTACACGCTTCGAGCCGCGGAAGAGCACCTGCCGCCCGGCGCATCCGTCATCTTCTCGTCGTCGGTGCAGGGCTACGAGCCCAGCGATGGCCTGTTCGACTACGCCATGACGAAGGCGGCCCTCGTGTCGCTCACCGAGTCGATGGCGAAGGAGTTCGGTCCGAAGGGCGTCCGCGTCAACGCCGTCGCCCCTGGCCCCATCTGGACGCCCCTCATCCCGGCGACTGGCTGGGACGAGGAGAAGCTCGCGAGCTTCGGCCAGGACACGCCACTGGGGCGGGCCGGTCAGCCAGCCGAGCTGGCTGGCGCCTACGTCTACCTGGCGTCCGACGACGCCACCTACACGACCGGAGCGATCATCGCCGTCACGGGCGGCAAGAACCTCTGACGTCGACGGACGCCGCACAGGCAATCCCACCCGGATAATCCCACCCGGATCGAAGCGAGAGGAGCGGACCATGCCCAAGAACTCGGACGCCGACGACCAGCCGAGCCTGAAGGACCAGGAGCTCTACGAGAAGCTGCGCGACGAGGGCAATTCGAAGGAGAAAGCCGCCCGCATCTCGAATGCCGCCGCCAAGAAGGGGCGGGGTGAGGTCGGGAAGAAGGGCGGCGAATCCGGATCGTACGAGGACTGGACCGTCGCGGACCTCAGGAAGCGCGCGAAGGAGCTGGACCTCACGGGCTACTCGGACAAGCGCAAGGACGAGCTCATCGGAATGCTCCGCGACCACTGAGCAGACTCGCCCGCCCCGCTGAGGATGAGCTCGCGAGAGCCCGTCCCGAGCGGGGCGGCCGCCGTCAGTCGAGTTCGAGCGTCTCGAACGGCTGGAGGTCGACGAGCAGGGCGCCAGCGCGCTCCGCCGACTCGCGGAGCCGGGTCGTCGCCAGCGTCTTCCCGACCTTGGCGAGCAGCATCTCGTGCACGGGCAGCACTCGCTTGGGGCGCACCCGCTCGATGTAGTCCATCGACTCGGCGATGCGCATCCAGGGTGCGTTCGCGCACACGGCCAGCACGTCGATGTCGACGCCCTCCGGCGCGCTGTAGGCGTCGCCCCCGTAGTAGAGCGCCCCGTGCTCGACGAGCACGCCGACGTTCTCGATGCGGGGGATCGAGCTGTGGATGACGGCGTGCTCGCCGCCGAAGAACGCGAGATCGAAACCGCCGACCAGCACCGACTCGCCGGCCGAGACGTCGATGACCTCACCGATGTCCGGAAGATCCGCGGCGATGATCTTCTCGGCCGCGGAGGGCGTCGTGAAGATCGGGGTCTTCGGGTTCCTGGCGAGGATGCGGGTCAGCTGCTCCGGGGTCCAGTGGTCGTCATGCTCGTGCGTGATGACGATGGCGACCGTGCCCGCCGCCTCGGTGATCGGGGTCGTGAACTTGCCCGGATCTATGAAGAGCCGCGACCCGCTCTTCTCGATCGAAAGCGCGGCGTGCTCGAGCTTGGTGAGGCGCATGTTTCCCCTTAATGAGATGCGGCCTCCGTGGGACGCGCGACGATGCGACAACGCTAGCAACCCGCGTCTGGTCGGCCGCACAGGACCCGCGGAACGACGCGCGACGCGCCGTACCCGAAACCCGACTTGCATTGTCTTCGCGCCGTGTGCCAGAATATCCGAGTTGCCAAAACGGTCCCATCGTTTAGCGGCCTAGGACACCGCCCTCTCACGGCGGCAGCGCGGGTTCGAATCCCGCTGGGATCACCAACGAAAGCCCGGTTCGAGACATCTCGAACCGGGCTTTCTGCATGCGCGGCGAAGGTTCCAGCACCCGGGCCCGGTTGACGGACACCCGGCTCGGGGATACGTTGGGATGGTTCCTGTTCCCGACAGATTGGCAGGCCGGTGAGGATTCTCGACGCCCCCGCAACGCACACTGTGCGCTGACGACCGTCGAACCCACCTTCTGAGGCTTCCGGTGTCAGTGCGCGCACTGAACCACCAGGGAGCATCGTGTCTACGTCGACACCTCACACCATCACCCCGCTCGCCTTCGAGCGCCTCAGCCTGAGCTGGCCGGACGGGACGCGGGCACTCGACTCGCTCACTGGTGCCTTCCCACCGGGGAGGACCGGCCTCGTCGGCCGCAACGGCAGCGGCAAGTCGACCCTCCTGCGTCTCCTGGCGGGCCAGCTCGCTCCGACGGGTGGCACGATCCGGGCGGACGCGGATGTCGCCTACCTGCCGCAGCAGCTGACGCTCGACACGGCCCTCCCGGTCACTGCCCTCCTGGGAGTCGACGAGAAGATCGCGGCCCTGCGCGCCATCGAGGGCGGTTCCATCGACACGGCCGCGTATGACGTGCTCGGGGACGACTGGGACATCGAGGTGCGCGCCGAGGCCGAGCTGCGAGGACTCGGCCTCGACGAAGCGATGCTGACGCGCACCGTCGGTGGCCTGTCCGGCGGTGAGGCCATGCTCGTGGCCGTGGCCGGCCTTCGCCTGGGCGGTGCGCCCATCGTGCTGCTCGATGAGCCCAGCAACAACCTCGATCGGGAGGCACGCGACAGGCTCACCGCGCTTGTCGAAACGTGGCGTGGCACGCTCGTCATCGCCAGCCACGACGAGGAGCTGCTCGAGCACGTGGACCAGATCGCCGAGCTCCGGCGAGGGGACATCAGCCTCACCGGCGGCGGATACAGCACCTACCTCGAGCAGCTCGAACGCGAGCGGACGGCGGCCGCTCAGGCCCTCCGATCGGCCGAGGGCACGCTCCGATCCGAGCAGCGGGACCGTCGGGAGGCCGAGGCGAAGATCGCCGGCAGCCTCCGAGCCGGGAGGAAGGCGCAAGCCAACAAGCGGGCACCGAAGATCCTCATGAACGGGCAGAAGGCGCGCGCCCAGGTGTCCGCGGGAAAGCTCCGAGGTGAGCACGAGGCGCGCCTCGCGGATGCTCGTGCCGCCGTGGACCGGGCGGAGGAGCGCGTGAGGGACGACGCGAGCATCCGCGTCCAGCTGCCGGACCCCGACGTCGCGTCCTCGCGTCGGCTCGCGACCCTCGAGGTGCCGGACGCGGCAGACGAGCTGCGGCCGATCGTGATCATGGGGCCGGAGCGCATCGCCCTCACCGGTCCGAACGGGTCGGGCAAGACGACGCTCCTCGACGCGATCGCCACCTCGGCGGATGCGGGCGGCGCCGAGGGGACTGCCCGCATCAGCACGCGCGGGGGAGCGTGGGTCACAGCATCCACCACCCGTGTCGGCTACCTGCGCCAGCGCCTCGACGGTCTGGACGACGAGGCGAGCGTGCTCGACAACGTGCAGCGGGCGGCGCCGGAGACCTCCGTGCAGGAGCTCAGAGCGCAGCTCGCCCGGTTCCTGCTGCGGGGAGCTGTCGTCGAACGGCCCGTGGCCTCGCTCTCCGGCGGCGAGCGCTTCCGTGTCTCGCTCGTTCGGCTCCTGCTCGCGACCCCCTCCGCCCAGCTCCTGCTGCTGGACGAGCCGACCAACAACCTCGACCGGGAATCGACCGCGCAACTCGTCACCGCACTCGGCGACTATCGGGGAGCGCTCATCGTCGTGAGCCACGACGAGCGGTTCCTCGGGAGGCTCGAGGTGACCAGACGGCTCAGCCTCGACTCGGCAGGCAGCGTCGTCGGAGAGGCGTGAGGCCGGGATGGCGTCGCGGCGGGTCTCGCAGCAGGGCCGCCGCAATGCCACAATGGATGCACGCGCGATCTACGCGTACAAGGTGTGCCTTCGGGGCAGGCCACCCGGGCAGAGTTCCAGAGGTGCTATTTGTGAATACTGAACTGGCTTCGTCGTACGCGCGCGCGGAGGAAGCCGTCGCGCTGCGCGTGAGTGCCGCCAGCGACGTCGGAAGTGTGCGCCAGGTCAACGAGGACTCCGTGCTCGCGCGCATGCCCGTCTTCTTCGTCGCCGACGGCATGGGCGGTCACGCGTACGGCGACCGCGCGAGCCAGACCGTGGTCGCGACCTTCGACGAGGAGTTCCAGGTCGAGGAGCCCGCGACGCCGGACCGCGTGCTGCGCACCATCGACCGCGCGAACCGTGCGGTCCAGGACCTCGTGACCGAGGCAGACGGCCCAGGTGCGGTCGCGGGCACGACGCTCTCCGGCATCGCCCTCGTCGACCTTGCCGACCTCGGCGCAGAGCTGCTGCACTGGATGATCTTCAACGTCGGCGACTCGCGCGTGTACGGCTGGAACGGCCGCGCGCTCGTGCAGGTCACCGTCGACCACTCGGCCGTGCAGGAGATGGTCGCCATGGGGCTCATCTCAGCCGCAGACGCGCTCATCCACCCCGACCGCAACGTCATCACCCGCGCCGTCGGCTCCGAGAGCGACGTGGAGGCCGACATCTGGCTCATGCCGGTGCACGGACATCAGGTGTTCCTCGTCTGCTCGGATGGGCTCACGAAGGAGCTCAGCGACGAGCAGATCTCGCAGGTCATGCTCGAGTACCACTCCGACCCGGAGCCCGAGCTGACGCTCGCCGAGACGCTCGTGCAGACGGCGGTCGAGGTCGGCGGACGCGACAACGTCAGCGTCGTCGTCATCGACTCCGAATACGCGAACGCCGACCAGGCGTCCGCTGCGCCCACCGTGACGACGGGGCCGATCGCGGCCCCGCCGGCCGACGACAGCTTCGAAGACACGACGCCGAGGTAACGATGACCGAGGCACCCCACGAGGTCACGGCACACGCTCCCGTCATCTTTCGTCAGCGCCGCCACGCGCTGCTGCTCCCGCGTCCGCTCGCATCCTCGCAGCGCGCGGATCCGGGCCTCGACGCGGCAGAAGACGCCGCGGCCCCGGGAGCCGTCGACGCGGCCCGCCTGGCGTTCACCGACGGCGCCCTCTCGTACGACAGTGTGCTCGGGGCCATGCTCGGCAGCGGCCCGCTCAGCGAGGTCGCCCCGTTCGTGTACCTGATCCGCGACGGCAACGGCCTCCGGGTCCTCGCGCGGGGACCGCTGCGTGTTGTCGAGCTGCCCAACGCACCACGGGTCGGGATGCGGCCGGCCGTCATCAGCGCGCGGGAGGCGCTCACCTGGGTCGAGGCCGTGCTGCCGGCCGCGCGCGGCGTCGAGGTCACCGTCGAAGACGACGGGCACGGACTCGACGAGGTGCCGATCCAGCTGCTGTTCGCGGACCACGACGACGAAGTCGCCGAGACATCGGCTCCGAGCCTCCAGTCCGTGGAGACGACCGCCGACCCCGACCTCGACGGCGCCGTCGGCCCCGGGGAGGCAGTGCAGCCGCACTCGCTGGCGCTCGAGGCGCAGCTCGAAGGGGCCCCACGCCCGCACACCGCGGAGGCGAATCCCGGCGAGGCGTTCCCCGAGGCGACGATTCTCGAGCTGCCACCCGAGGAGGACGCGCCGTCCCGCGACGAATCGGCCGCGCTCGGCACGCCTGCTGCCGAAGCCGAGCCTGCTGCCGAAGGTGAGGCGGCAGCCGAAGGTGAGGCGGGGCCCGAGACGAACGAGGACGCGGACCCCTCGAATCGTGACGCGCAGACGTTCCCAGTGCCGATCCTCGACACGGAAGCGCAGGCCGACCTCATCGGCGAGCACGACGGCCGCACGATCCTGAGCGACGAAGCGAGCCGCATCCGCCAGGCGGCATCCGCGCGCCGAGCCGCGCGCCAGGAACCCCAGGACCACGCCGACCCGGCGGCGACTCAGCTCGGGTCGGTCCCACCCCAGCACGTCGCCTCGGCGGGCCGCCTCGGCCGCCCGGAACACCTCGACCGCTCCGACCGCCCCGACCGCCCCGACAGCGGGGAGCACGACGGCCTCACGGTCGCCGGGGGATCGATCCAGGACCTCAGGCGCGACCGTGCCAGCCAGGTCGGGCTCGGCGAACTCGGTGAGACGGTGCTCGCGCAGGCGCTGTCGTTCGAGACGCACCCGGAGAGCGCGGGCCCGACGTTCGCCCCGCCGACCCCTCCGCCCGCGCCGCAGGTCGGGCCCGCCCCGCTCGCCGCGCCAGCACCCTCCGCCCCGCCGGTCGCGCCCGCGCCTGCAGCCGCGCATCCCACCCCGACGAACGCACCCGCCTACGTCGTCGAGCTGTCCACCGGCGGCACGGTCGCGCTCGCGGGTCCGCTGGTGCTCGGCAGGGCCCCGAGCATGGGGGCGGAGCAGACCGGGGGCGTCGAGCCCCACCACGTCAAGCTCACGGGCGCGACCGACATCTCCCGCAACCACGTGCTGATGAGCGTCGAGGGTGGCGTCATCGTCGTCACCGACCTGCACTCGCGCAACGGCACGGACGTCGTCATGCCGGGCCGTGGCCCGCAGCGGCTGCGAGCCGGTGAGCCGACGGCGGTCATGCCGAACACGGTCATCGACCTCGGCAGCGGCATCTTCCTGACCGTGCGCAACCTGTCCATGACGGCGAGCCACTGACGGTGGCCGGGCAGCGACGGACGCCAGCGGAGCCGCCCGAGATTCCCGGCTACCTCTACCGAAAGCACTTAGGTTCCGGCGGCTTCTCCGACGTCTTCCTCTACGAGCAGCAGTTCCCACGAAGGCTCGTCGCCGTCAAGGTGCTGCTGGGCGGCGACGACCTCGGCGAGACGAGCAGGCAGGCCTTCATCGGCGAGGCCAACCTCATGGCGCAGATGTCGTCGCACCCCTACATCGTCACGATCTTCCAGGCCGACGTCGCGGGCGACGGTCGCCCCTACTTCGTGATGGAGTTCGCGTCGGGCCTCAGCCTCTCCGAACGCTACAAGCGTGAGCGGATCCCCGTCGAGGAAGTGCTGCGAACGGGGGTGCGCATCTCGAGCGCCGTCGCGACCGCACACGCGGTCGGCATCCTGCACCGCGACGTGAAACCCGCGAACATCCTCACGAACGACTTCGGCTGGCCGGCGCTCACCGACTTCGGCATCTCCTCCGCCGTCGACGATGAGCTCGCAGACGCCGGCGACCTCGTCGAGTCCGCCCCGGCAGGGGGAGGCGGACTGTCGGTGCCATGGTCCCCGCCGGAGATGTTCGAGGACGAGCCGAAGCCCGACGTGCGCAGCGAGGTCTTCTCGCTCGGCGCGACCGTCTACTCGCTGGTCGCAGGGCACACCCCCTTCGAACGCCCCGGGCAGAAGAACTCGACGCTCGACCTCATCTCCCGCATCGAGCGCGGATCCATCTCACCCATCGACCGCGGTGACGTCCCCCGGTCGCTCGTGAGCGTGCTCCACAAGGCGATGGCCCGCAACCCCGCCCACCGCTACCAGAGCGCGGTCGAGTTCGCGTACGCGCTGCAGCGGGTCGAACTCGAGCTGAACTACGCGCCGACCGCGATCGACGTGCCCAACATGACGATCTCCGCTCCCATCGCGACCGGGGGTGGGGATGCGGATGCGACGAGCCTGCGGCCCGTCTCGCTGGTCAACGCGCAGGTCCACGAAGGGGCCCGCGCGAGCAAGGCCGAGCTGACCTCCGCACGCGCGGTCGTCCGGGTCGCAGCGCAGCAGTCGCCTGGTGGGTTCGCGGCCCGTTACGAGACCGCCAGCGGCCCACGGACCGGCCGGAAGCCCCGGGGCGTCGAGCACGCGGGCGCGCAGGCGAGCGATGACTCCGGCCCGACGACAGCCCGCCGCATCACGACACCTGGCCATGCTTCCGCTGGTCCAACGCCGATCGCGCCCTCGTTCGGGGGCGCATCCGGAAGCCAGCAGCTCGGTGATGCGAGGGGCGAGGCGACGATGGCCGCCGAGCTGGCGGGCGTCAGCGAGGCCAACGCGGCGGCATCCAGACGCAGGCCGTCGCGGAACACCCTCGTCGGTCTCATCGCGGGCGGCCTCGTCGTCGTCATCGGCGTTGCCGCCGCCATCGCGTGGATGCTCACGCCAGGGGACGAGCAGATCGGCCGCGCCACCGCCACACCCGTGTCGATCGACGCGGGTGGCTTCCCTCCCGTGCTCGTGGCCCCCGTCGCCGTTCGCAGCCCGGACGGAGCCGTCACCTTCTCGTGGTCGAACCCCGACCCCCAGCCCGGCGACGTCTACTACTGGACCGCCGGAGAGAACGGCAAGGACGGCGCGACGACAAGTGAGACATGGGTTGTGATCCCGGGAGTGCCGGAAGGCGCCCAGTCCTGCATCGAGGTCGAGGTGAGGCGCGGCGGGAAGGTCAGTCCGGAACCGCTCGATGTCTGCTATCCGCAATGAGCGCGCTGATCCGCCATGATGGACCCATGAGTGAAAGCAAGTACACCTCTGCGGTCGACGCGAGCGAGATCCCGGAAGAGGCCGTCGAGATCTCCGACAGCGACGAGCGAGTCGTCAGCGAGGTGCCGCCACTCGGACCGCTGCGCGTCGAGTTCGTGGGGGAATGGTACGAGCTGGACCCGGCGACGCCGTTCACGATCGGCCGCGACGCGGACCTCGTCATCGACGAGAACCCGTACCTGCACCGGCAGTTCCTCGTGCTCCAGGCCGAGTTCGGCATGTGGTGGCTCTCCAACGTGGGCTCGGTGCTCTCGGCCACGGTCACCGATGACTCTGGCCAGGTGCAGTCCTGGCTGTCGCCCGGCGCGAAGCTGCCCGTCGTCTTCCAGCACATGCAGGTCATGTTCACGGCCGGTTCGACGACGTACGACTTCGCCATCCACTCGGCGTCGGATTTCTACAACACGTCCCACGTCAACATGTCCCCGTCCGGCAACACGACGCAGGCCGTCATCCACCTCACGGAGACGCAGCGCGAGCTGATCCTCGCGCTGGCGGAGGACGTGCTGCGCAACTCCGTTCCGGGGCGCGGCGTCATCCCGAGCTCGGCGGATGCGGCCGCTCGCCTCGGGTGGACGCTCCCGACCTTCAACCGCAAGCTCGACAACGTGTGCGACAAGCTCGACAAGTTCGGCGTCTCGGGACTGCGGGGCGGGCGAAGCAAGCTCGCGTCCAACCGCCGCGCGCGCCTCGTCGAGTACGCCATCTCGACGCGTCTCGTGACTCCGGAGGACCTCGACATCCTCGACCGCCGCTGAGAACGGGGGGAACCGCCACAGTCGTCCGGGGGAGCCTCTCCTCCTTCAGGAGGACGAAGGGGAGCACTCTCGGTCGCGCCCGCGTCCGCTCCTCGTGCACAATGATGTCCGTGCGCCTTGCGTGAGGCGCTGAGGAGCTCTGCTGGGGGTGGGGAAGCATGCGCCGAACAGCGCCGAGGCCGAGGGGACGCCGCCAGCTCGCGATGACGCTCGTCCTCGCCCTCCTCGTGGGAACACCCCTGCTGTTCGCGCTCCTCCACGAGGGGTTCGCGGCCGCCGAGATCGAGGTGGAGAGCAGCGACGTCTGGGTCTCGAACAGCCAGGAACTGCGGGCGGGGCGCCTGAACGCGCAGATCCAGGAGCTCGACGCGAGCGTGAGCCTCGTCACCGCGGACGTGGGCATCCTGCAGGACGGCGACACCGTATTCCTGCACGACCAGACGAGCGGCTCCCTCGGACGGGTCGACCCGGCGCTCACCGACCTGCGGGAGAGCATCCTGACGCCGGCCGGCAGTCGCAGCTCGTATGGGGGCGGCGTGATCGCGCTCCTCGGCCCGGCCACCGGCAGGCTGTGGCTCATCGACGCCGCGCAGCCGCTCGCCTTCGACGCGGCGACCGCGGAGCCGGTCGCGGAGCTCGGCCCGGACGCGCAGGTCGTCGTCACGCCGCTCGGCACCGTGCTGGCAGTCTCGCCCGAGAAGCAGCAGATCCTGCGCATGGAGGGCCTCGGGGCCGAGCAGAGCTGGGAACCCCTCGCGGGTTCCCCCGGCGCGTACGAGCTGACCGCTGTCGGGGAGCAGCCGGTGGTCTTCGACCGCGAGGCTGGCTCGCTGCTGGTCGACGGTGAGGCCAGGCCGGTCCCCGAGACGGCCCTCCGCGTGCAGCTGCCTGGCGCGGCGGCCCCCGAGGTCGTGTTCGCGACCGTCGACGGAGCCCTTCGGGTGCCCCTGGACGGCGGCGACCCGGTCAGCGTGTCCGCCGGCATCGACGGCTCCCTGGCCACGCCGGATGGCACCGCGCGTCCCGCGGTGGTCGGCGGATGCACGCACGCGGCGTGGGCGCAGGCCGCCGCGACGATGGTCGCGTGCGGTGACGGCGAGCCGCGGGTCCAGTCGATGTCGACGCCACCGCTCGGCGAGATCCTCTTCCGGGTCAACCGCAACGTCGTCGCGCTCAACGACGTCGCGACGGGCCAGGTGTGGCTGCCGCAGGAGAACATGCGGCTCGTCGAGAACTGGAACGAGCTCGTGCCGCCCGAGGATGCCGACGGCGTCGAGGGGGAGAACGAGGCGACCGAGGAGTCGTTCGAGGCGACACTCGCCGAGCGGGGCGAGGTGAACACGCCTCCCGACCTGGTGGACGACGTCTTCGGCGTGCGCGCCGGATCCACGGGGTACCTGACGGTGCTCGACAACGACTCGGATGTCGACGGCGACATCCTCACGATCACCGGACTCGCGGGGGACGTGCCGGAGTCCTTCGGCGAGCTGCGCCTCATCGACGACGGGCGAGCCCTCCAGTTCCGAGCCGCCGACGGGGCCTCCGGCGAGCAGACGCTCACCTACACGGCGACCGACGGCAGGCAGGGCGGCGTCGCTGAGGCGCGGCTCACGATCCGGATCCAGCCCGCTGACGCCGAGAACCAGGCCCCCACGACGAACAGGACCAGCACGGTCGCCGTCGAGGCCGGCCAGAAGATCTCCTACAACGTCATCCCCGACTGGATCGACCCGGACGGCGACCCCATCTTCCTGCAGGGGGCCACGGCACCCGTCGGCGACGCCATCGGCTTCACGCCAGACGGACGCATCACGTTCACGGCCGCCAGTGCGGAGCTGGGGGAGCGGGTTGTGCCCTATCTCGTCTCCGACGGCTCCTCGCAGGCAGCCGGCGAGCTGCGCATCCGGGTCGAGGCGCCAGGCACGCTCGGCCCGATCGGGACGCCCGACTACGCGAGCGGCGTGGTCGGCGAGACCGTCACCGCGCAGCCACTCGTCAACGACCTCTCACCCAACGGGCAGGCCCTCGGTCTGGTGGAGATCGCGGAGCTCGGCACGGCGACCGGAGGGGCCGGCTTCAACCCCGACCTCGGCACGGTGACCTTCACCTCCGAGACCGCGATGACCGCCTACGTGCAGTACACCGTCACGGCTGGCGCCGCCACCTCGGTCGGGATCATCCGCTTCGACGTCGAGGAACCCGCGGCGGAGCCTGCGCAGGTGACCGCTGTCCGCGACCTCGCCTACCTGCGTCCCGGCCAGTCGAACGCTGTCGACGTGCTGGGCAACGACGTATCCACGGGCACTGGCGTGCTCTCCGTGCAGAGCGTCGAGACGACGGATGAGGCGCGCATCGCGGGGCTCGCCGTCGAGCTCATCGACAACACGATCGTCCGCCTCTCCTCGCAGGCGGCCATCCAGCAGGCCATCGAGCTGCCGTACACGATCACCGACGGCACGGCGACGTCCGTCGGCTACATCGTCGTCGTCCCGGTCGAGCCGGCCGTGACGCACGAGCCTCCCGTCGCCGTCGACGACACCAGGCGGGTTCGCGCCGGCGACTACACGAGCGTCTCCGTGCTCGAGAACGACTCGCACCCGGACGAGGCGCAGATGTCGCTCGCGCCGGAGCTCAACAACGTGCAGGTCGGCGACGGCTACACCTTCGTCTCCGGCGACGACGTCCGCCTCCAGGCGCCGAGCGAGCCGGGCACCTACTCGCTCGGGTACACCGTCGTCGACGAGCACGGCGAGCAGGCCGGGGCGAACCTCACCTTCCAGGTGACGGCTCCCGACGAGTCGAACAACCGGCCGCCGGAGCCGGGCACCGACACCGCCAGGGTCTTCGAGGGCGCCAGCGTGCGCATCGAGGTGCCCTTGAACGGCATCGACCCGGACGGAGACTCCGTCGAGCTCACGCAGCTCGTCGACGTCCCCAAGCTCGGCTCGGTGCGGGAGATCACGCAGACCTCCTTCGTCTACGAGGCCTTCGCGGGCGCCTCCGGAACGGACGTGCTGCGCTACGAGGTCGTCGACGGCTACGGTCAGCGCGCGGAAGGCACCATCAAGGTGGGCGTCGTCGCCCGCGCCGCCGCGACCGCGCCTCCCGTCGCCGTCGATGACAACGTGCGCGCCAAGCCCGGCTCGCGCATCGCGGTCCCCGCGCTGCAGAACGACTCGGACCCGAACGGCTACCCGCTCGAGCTCGTGCCCGACCTCGTCGGGGTCGACGCGAGCCTCGACGCCGAGGTCGACGGCGACTCCGTCATCGTCACGGTCCCGAGCGACGGCGAGTTCGTCTCCGTGCCCTACACGATCACCAACGGCCAGGGAGGTCAGGACGCCGCGTTCATCCACGTCACGATCAGCGCGGATGCGCCGACGCTCCCGCCGACCGCGACCGACCACGTCGTCCGCCTCGACGACTTCGCTGGTGCGGAGACGCTGAGCGTCAACGTGCGCGACGGCGCCGCGAACCCAGGCGGGCGGGTGAGCGAGCTCGCCGTCGACCTCGTGGGTGCCGGGGCCGGGGCGGCGCAGGTCGAAGAGGACGGACGCGTGACGGTGACGCTCAGCGACGTCAGGCAGATCATCGTCTACCGGCTGACTGCGGAGGACACGGGCCTCACCGCGGCGGGCTTCCTCATGGTCCCAGCGCTCATCACCGAGGAGTCGAAGCGGCAGTCGCCGTTCCTCATCCCCGACCTCCCCGCGCAGAAGGTGAAAGTCGGCGAGTCGATCTCGTGGAACGTCAACGACCTCGTCCGGGCGCCCTCCGGCAACCGCGTCGCGATCATCAACCCGGAAGAGGCCTGGGCCGAGCAGGCAGACGGCAGCGCCATCGTGCAGAGCGAGACCGAGCTCAGGTTCACGCCGAAGCCGGGCTTCCGCGGGCCCGCATCCATCACGTTCCAGGTGTCGGATGCGGACGGCGACAACGACCCGAACGCAGGCATCGCGACCATCCGGGTGCCGATCGCCGTCGGCGACCCCGACTTCTTCGACGTCGCACCGACGTTCGTCGCCCCGCAGCTCACCATCGAGCAGGGCGCAGAGCAGAGCTTCGACCTGAGCACCGCGACGGGGCACCCCAACAAGGACGTCGTGCCGCAGGTGCAGTTCTCGAAGCTCACGGGCGGATCGGGAGACCTCACGGCGTCCCTCGACGGAAGCACCGTCAAGGTCGGGGCCGGCGTCGCCGCGAAGGTCGGGACGGTCGCGAAGTACACGGTCACGTACACGTTCCGCGAGTTCGTGCAGACGGGCACCGTCACCGTCACGGTCGTCTCGACCTCGAAGCCGCTGCCGCGGGCGGTGCCGGACGAGCAGCTGGCCCGACGCAACGAGCCCGTCACCATGAACGTCACCGCCAACGACTTCAACCCGTTCCCCGAATCGCCACTCAAGCTCATCTCCGCGAGCGACGTGTCTGGCGGCGCCGAGAAGGCTGCCGTGTCAATCGTGGACGGGCAGCTGCGGATCGTCCCGGCCACGAACTTCATCGGCACCGTCACGGTCAGCTACCGCATCGGCGACCAGACCGGCGACCCCCTCCGCGAGACGACCGGCCTGGCCACCGTCGAGGTGCAGGACGTGCCAGGCATCCCCACCTCGGTGACGCTCGAGAAGGGCAGCGCGCTCGGCACGCTCGTCGTGGGCTGGTCGAGCGCCATCTCCAACGGTTCCGAGATCACCGGATACGAGGTGACGCTCACCGGGGGAAACAGCCCCATCGTGCGCAACGTCGATGGGTCGGTGTTCAGCGTCACGTTCACGGGTGAGGACGGCCTCAAAGTCGGCGTCCAGTACTCGGCCACGGTGCGTGCGACGAACGCGCTCGGCGTCGGAAACCCCTCAGAGCCCTCTGGAACCGACAAGCCGATCAACCTGCCGACGGCGCCCCAGTCGGTGAGCGTCCCTGACGGTCAGACCGCACCCGGTGAGACGACCGGCAAGCTGAAGGCCGAGTGGTCCGAGCCGAGCAGTGACGGGGGCGGGCTCACCGGCTACGACGTGAGCGTCCAGGTCGGTGCGGCGGCTCCCTACATCGTCAGCGTCCCGCCGACGCAGCTGAGTCTGGACATCACCGGCATCACCGTGCCGAAGTACGGGTCCACGCCCGTTCGCGTGATCGTCACCGCCAAGAACGCAGCCGGGGCCGCGTCGTCGGCGGAGTACGTTGACGGGGCGCTCCACTACACGCCGCTCTACAAGATCAGTGTCACGGGCGGTGATGCTGTCGCGGGGCAACCCGACGACGTCAAGAGCTTCGTCGTCAAGGGCGAGGACTTCTCGACGGCCAATTCGTACACGGTCAAGTGCTACAGCAACGGCAAGGTGGGCAACGACAAGTTGGTCGGTCAGCAGACGAATGTGAGCGGAACAGGCCTGAACGCCGCAGGGGGCATCGGCATCCCCGATTGCAAGGGCAGCCTCGGTGGCTACTGGGTGGAGATCATTCTGAACGGCGCGGTCGTAGCGGACAGCAAGAGCTCTCCCCTCGAGAAGTGGTAGCCCGAATGTCGGTGGCCGAGCAGACAATGACCAGAACCGGCGCGCAGCGGCGTCGCCAGCAGGAGGAGCCCCTATGACCGTGACCGAAGAGCAGGCCGCCTGGTTCCAGGACGCGTTCGAGCGACTGACCGCCAACATCGAGCAGGCGGTCGTCGGCAAGCGGCACGTCGTCGAGCTCACCCTCACCACCCTCTTCAGCCAGGGGCACCTCCTCCTCGAGGACGTGCCAGGCACCGGCAAGACGGTGCTCGCGAAGGCCCTCGCCAAGACGATCGACGGCACCAACAGCCGCGTGCAGTTCACGCCGGACCTGCTGCCCTCCGACGTCACCGGCGTCACGATCTTCGATCAGGTGAAGCGCGACTTCGAGTTCCACCCCGGCCCCATCTTCGCCTCCATCGTGCTCGCCGACGAGATCAACCGCGCCTCGCCGAAGACGCAGTCCGCGCTGCTGGAGGTCATGGAGGAGGGGCGGGTCACCGTCGACGGAACGCCGCATCCCGTGCCGTCGCCGTTCCTCGTCATCGCGACCCAGAACCCCGTCGAGCAGGCGGGAACCTACAAGCTGCCGGAAGCGCAGCTCGACCGCTTCCTCATGAAGACCTCCCTCGGCTACCCCGACCACGAGAGCACCGTGCGACTCCTCATGGATGCGGGAAACCGGCAGCGCGCCGACAGCGTGCCCGCCATCCTCCACGCCGAGAACGTCGTCGTCATGCAGCAGCTCGCCGCCGACGTGCACGTCGACGAGTCGATCATGGCCTACATCTCGGAGATCGTCACCGCCACGCGCGCCGACCGAGACGTGCTCGTCGGCGTCTCCGTCCGCGGCGCCCTCGCGCTCGCCCGCGCAGTGAAGGCCTGGGCCCTCGCGCACGGCCGCCGCTACGTCATCCCCGACGATGTGCGCACCCTCGCGCACCCCGTGCTCGCACACCGGCTCATCCTCGACCCGGAAGCCGAGTTCTCGGGCACCACGCCAGACCAGGTCATCGACCGGTGCCTCCTCGAGGTCGACCCACCCCAGCACCGAGCCGCGCAGTGACCGACGCGCACGAATCCACCGACGCCGACATCGCGGACCGCGACCGGCTCACGATCGGCGACGCCATCAGGTGCGTCACGCCGCTCGGCTGGATCGTGCTCGTCTCCGGAGTCCTGCTGCTCGCCGCCGGGACGGTGTTCGGCTGGCTCGAGCTCATCGGAATCGGGGGAGTGCTCGTCGGCGTGTTCGCCGCCGCGGTGCCCTTCACCATCGGACGCGAGAGCTTCGGCGTGCAGGTCGACCTCGAGCCGCGGCGCGTTCGCGTCGGCGACCGCGCGCTCGGCCGGCTGCAGGTCACCAACCTCGGCGAGCGCCGCGTCCTCCCGACCCGCCTCGCCCTCCCCGTCGGTCACGCGACCGCCGAGTTCAGCGTGCCCCAGCTGGCCCCGGACGAGACGCACGAGGACCTCTTCGCCGTGCCCACGACGCGCCGCGCCGTCATCGAAGCCGGGCCAGCCCGCTCGCTGCGGGGCGACCCCATCGGCCTGCTCGAGCGGGCCACGAGATGGACGGGCGTGCTCGAGCTGTTCGTGCACCCCAGGACCGTGCGCATCACCGCCCAGGTGGCGGGCCTCCTCCGCGACCTCGAAGGTGTCACCGGCGAGCGCATCACCGACGACGACCTCGCCTTCCACGCCCTCCGCCCCTACGAGCCCGGCGACGACCGGAGGAACATCCACTGGCGCACGAGCGCGCGGACCGGCCTGCTCATGGTCCGGCAGTTCCAGGAGACCCGTCGCTCGCAGGCCAACGTGCTCCAGACACTCGAGACGTCCGCCTACGCGTCCGAGGAGGAGTTCGAGCTCGGCGTCGAGGTGCTCGCCTCCCTCGCGCAGGAACTCATCCGCTCAGGGGTCGCCCTCAGCGCCATGACCCAGAGCGGGCGGCTGCCGACGCGCGCCGTCTCATCGATGCTCGACGGCACCAGCAGGCTGCAGCCCCACGCGACCGCAGCCCCATCGCTGCGCGACTTCGTCGCCCTCAGCGTCCGACGGCTTCCCCAGGCCAGCATCGTCTTCCTCGTCTGCGGCAGCGCCACGACCGACGCGCAGCTCGGGCAGCTGCAGTCCGTCTTCGCCGCCGACGTGACGCTCGTCGTCTTCCGCTGCGCGATCGGACACCCAGCCAGCCGCACGCGCCTCCGCGAGACCGTCGTGTGCACGGTGCCTGACCTCGACGACCTGCCGCGGCTCGTGCGCGAGACGCGGGTGCGCACGTGACCGCGGCGACCCAGGGCCAGACAGGCGGCGGACAGCGGGAGCTGCCCTCGCCCCGGCGCGACCGAGCCACCCGGGCGCCCCGGGAAACGGAGGCCACGTCCCTGATGGGGGCGCGTTCCCTCGTCGACGCGGGTGTCATCGCGGCGCTCACGACGCTCGCATCCCTCGGGTTCGCGCCCGCCTACGGCAGCGGCTGGTTCCTGCTCGCCGTCGCCGGCGGACTGCTCGTCGGCATCGGCCCCGCCCTCATCGGGGCCCGCCTGGGCCTCACCCGCGTCAACACGGTCCTCGTGGCGATCGCCAGCTACTTCCTCTTCGGAACCGCGTTCGCGCTGCCCCAGTCCGACCTCGGCGGCGTGCTGCCCACCCTCGCGGCGCTCGCCGACCTCGCCCGCGCCCCCGTGTTCGCGTGGCGCGACGCCGTGACCCTCTCGACCCCGCTCCTCGAACCCGGCCATCTCGCGGCGCTTCCCTACTTCGTCGCCGCCGCCTGCTCCCTCGTGTCGATGATGCTGCTCCTCTGGGTCGCACCCGCACGCCCTCACGCGGTCTGGCCGCCGACCGTCGCGCTCCTCGGCCCCCTCGCCGTCCTCGCCAGCGCGATCTTCATCGGGACAGACGACAGCGTCGCCGGTGTGCTGCGCGGCGGGATCTTCGCCGCCGTCGCCCTCGTCTGGCTCAGCTGGCGCCGCGGCTTCGGCAACGTCGCCTCGAAGGACGCCAGGCGAGCGCTCTTCCGTGCCCGCGCGCTCGGCACCGGCGTGCTCGTCCTCGTCGCCGCCCTGCTCACGACCGCCGGTGGCTTCGTCGCCTCCGCGACCGTCGCCGACCAGCGGGTCGTCGCACGCGAGCAGATCACACCGCCGTTCGACCCCCTCTCGCACACGAGCCCGCTCGCCGGCTTCCGCGAGTACTCCAAGCTGAACCCAGACGCCGTGCTCTTCGACGCGACCGGCCTCCAGGGCGGCGACCGCATCCGCCTCGCGACCCTCGAGAGCTACTCGGGCAAGTCCTGGCAGATCGCCGACCCCCAGCAGTCCCTCGAAGCAGCCGGCAGCTACACCCTCTCGGGACGAGTCGTGCCGAGCAACCCCTTCGTGACCGCATCCTCCCAACGCCACCTCGACGTCACCATCCGCGACTACTCCGACATCTGGCTGCCAAGCGTCGGGGTCCCGACCGACGTGAACCTCACCGGCGGCAGCCTGCCAGAGCGCCGCGGGGACTTCCGCTTCAACGCCCGCGCCAGCGGAGGCCTCCTCACCTCGGGACTCCGGGAAGGCGACACCTACGAGATCGCCGCGCTCGTGCAGGACCTTCCGATCGAAGGGCAGCTCGACAACGCGGACGTCGTCGACCTCGCCTACCCGGACATGCCCGCCGCCCCAGCCGCGCTCGTCGAGCGCCTGCAGAGCTACGTCGCGGGCGAGACGTCGCCCTACCTGCAGCTGAAGGCCATCGAGAACGCGCTCATGGCCGAGGGGTACTTCAGCCACGGCACCGCCAGCGACACCGTGCCCTCCCGTGCCGGGCACGGACTCGACCGCATGCAGGAGCTCTTCGAACTCCGCTACCTCGTCGGCGACGAGGAGCAGTACGCGTCCGCCATGGCAATCATGGCCCGCCAGCTCGGCTTCCCGGCCCGCGTCGTCATGGGCTACGCGCCAGAGGTCACGAGCGACGGCACGACCGAGGTGCGCGGCTCCGACGTCACCGCCTGGGTCGAGGTGCCATTTGAGCGCTTCGGATGGGTCGCCTTCGACCCCACACCGGAGCGGACCGACGTGCCCGTCAACACGACGACCGACCCCCAGTCGAAGCCCAAGGCCCAGGTGCGTCAGCCACCGCAGACCCAGGAGAAGCCAGACGAGCTGCTGACGAGTGCCGACGAGCGCCGTCAGGAGGAAGAGCCGGACGACGAGGAGACCCTCCCCGGCTGGATCCTCACGCTCGGCGTATCGCTCGCGGTTCCGCTCGCGCTGTTCTTCGTGCCGCTGCTCGTGATCGGGCTCCTCAAACGGCGGCGACGCCGAAGACGACAGCACGAAGGGACCCCGGACCTCCGGGCAGCCGGGGCATGGAGCGACAGCATCGACCGATACGCGGAGCTCGGCTACGCAGTGCCGCCACGACGCACCCGCGCGCAGACGGCCGCGGCAGTGCATCCATCGCTCGCCTCCATCGCCGACCGGAGCGACCTGGCCGTCTTCGGCGACGAGCTGCCGACGGAAGAGCAGCTCGCGCTGCTCTGGGCGGATGCGGATGCGTCCGTCGCCGAGGCGCGCAGGTCCGTCGGCTTCTGGCGCCGCCTCCGAGGACGATTTGCGTTCCGCCGCCGCCAGCGAGCCGTATCATGGCGACGTGGAACGTTCGGGGTTCATCGAGGTACCGCCGGGAATGATCGGCCAGGGGGCGAGCATGTCTGAAACGGCAGACGAGCGCGACCGGGCAGCTCGGTCGGAGCAATCAGCGCGCGGAAGCTCGCCGGAAGGATCGCCCGACGACTGGCTCCGCGCCGAGCTCGACGACGACTATCCGCTGCCGCCGCTGCCCGCCCCACGGCCCAGGCTCACGCCACAGCCAGCCGCGCAGAGCCTCCAGCCAGCCGCGCAGGGCCTCCAGCCAGCCGCGCAGAGCCTGCAGCCGGCCGCGCAGAGCCTGCAGCCGGCCGCGCAGGGGCTCCCTCCCGCCGCCCCGCAGTTCGGCGCAGCAGCGAAGGTCACCAGCGCACCGCTCGAGCCGCCGCTCGAGCCGCCGCTCGCGCCGCCGTTCGCCCCGGTCGATCGTGCGCAGCCCGCAGCGCCGTTCCAGGGGCCTTCGACCACCCCGGAGCTCGACGCCCGACAGTCGAGCCTGCAGGAGCCGGGCGCGCATGCCGAGCAGCCGCTCCCAGAGTGGGTGATCGTGCTCTCCGACGGCGTCAGCCTCCCCATCTACGGTCCGGTGGTGATCGGGCGCAACCCCTCGCAGGAACGCTTTCCAGACGCCTCCGTCTCCGCGGTCCCCGACATCACCCAGACCATGTCGAAGACCCACGCCAGGTTCTGGGCAGACGGCGACCGCCTGTACGTCGACGACCTCAACTCCACCAACGGCGTCGCCCTCTTCCCCGGCGGGAATGCGCACGGCGCCCTCGCGGTTGAGCCTGGAGTCCCAGCGGAACTCCGCTCCGGCGACGTCGTGCAGCTGGGCGAATACCGGCTGTCGATCCGCCGAAGCTGAGCACCGCGTTCAGCCTCGTCCCGTCAGGAGCCGCATGGTCTCATCGCTGCGACTCACACCCCCGACGCCGACGCCAGAAGCCCGAAAAGCGGCAGACGACGC
Organism: Pseudoclavibacter terrae; assembly: GCF_008831075.1. Classification (GTDB taxonomy): domain Bacteria; phylum Actinomycetota; class Actinomycetes; order Actinomycetales; family Microbacteriaceae; genus Pseudoclavibacter; species Pseudoclavibacter terrae. Next base: position 293,842 of record NZ_WBJX01000005.1, read on the forward strand.
AGTGTTAGCATGGTCCGCATGTCTGCCGGTCTGCTCCTCCTTTGCTGCCGCGACGGGGCCTGACTTCGCAGGTGCATCCCGTCGCGGTGTTCAAGGCGCCTGACCAGATGCGAGGAGACACAAGCAGCATGAAGACCGAACGCAGCACACACGGCGCAGTCCCCACGGCGCGGCCGAGAACCCTGGCGCAGAAGGTGTGGGAAGACCACCTCGTCGCCAAGGGTGAAGACGGCTCACCAGACCTCATCTACATCGACCTGCACATCATGCACGAGGTCACCAGCCCGCAGGCGTTCGACGGCCTGCGCGTCGCCGGCCGCCCCGTGCGCCGCCCCGACCTCACGATCGCGACGGAAGACCACAACACGCCGACGGTCGACATCCTGAACCGCATCGCCGACACCACGAGCCGCACGCAGATCGAGACGCTGCGCCGCAACGCCAAGGAGTTCGGTATCCGCCTCCACCCGCTCGGCGACGCCGAGCAAGGCATCGTGCACGTCGTCGGGCCGCAGCTCGGCCTCACGCAGCCCGGCATCACCGTGGTCTGCGGCGACTCGCACACCTCCACCCACGGGGCCTTCGGTGCCATCGCGTTCGGCATCGGCACCAGCGAGGTCGAGCATGTGCTCGCCACGCAGACGCTCGCCATCAAGCCGTTCAAGACGATGGCCATCAACGTCGACGGAACCCTCAGGGAGGGCGTCACCGCGAAGGACATCATCCTCGCCGTCATCGCCAAGATCGGCACGGGCGGCGGCGCCGGCTACGTGCTCGAGTACCGTGGCTCCGCCATCGAAGCCCTCTCCATGGAGGGGCGCATGACGATCTGCAACATGTCGATCGAGGCCGGAGCGCGCGCGGGAATGGTCGCACCGGACGAGAAGACCTTCGCGTATCTCGAAGGCCGCGATCACGCCCCCATCGGCGAAGACTGGGACGCGGCACTCGACCACTGGCGAACGCTGCGCACCGACGACGACGCCGTCTTCGACGCCGAGGTCTCCATCGACGCCGACACCCTCGAGCCGTTCGTCACCTGGGGCACCAACCCCGGCCAGGGCGTCTCCCTCAGCGGTGTCGTCCCAGAGCCGTCCGAGTTCGCCGACCCCAACGACCGGCAGGCCGCCGAGCGCGCCCTCGAGTACATGGCGCTCGAAGCGGGCCGCCCGCTCAAGAGCATCCCCGTGGACGTCGTCTTCATGGGGTCGTGCACGAACAGCCGGATCGAAGACCTCCGCGCTTTCACCTCGGTGATCGCGGGACGCCAGAAGGCAGAGGGCGTGCGCGTCATGGTCGTCCCCGGTTCCGCGCGAGTGCGCCTCGAGGCGGAAGCCGAGGGCCTCGATCGGATCATCACCGACTTCGGAGCGGAGTGGCGCTTCGCGGGCTGCTCGATGTGCCTCGGCATGAACCCAGACCAGCTCGAACCCGGCCAGCGCTGCGCTTCCACCTCGAACCGCAACTTCGAAGGCCGCCAGGGCAAGGGCGGGCGGACCCATCTCGTGTCTCCCCTCGTGGCCGCCGCGACCGCGGTTCGCGGTACGCTCTCCAGTCCGTCCGATCTCGACCCGCCCGCAGCATCCACGACCCAGGGCACCGCACAGCAGCCACAGGAGGTGACCGTCTGATGGAGAAGATCACCCGCATCGAAGGCGCCGCCGTCCCGCTTCGCCGCTCCAACGTCGACACCGACCAGATCCTCCCGGCGGTCTACCTCAAGCGCGTCACCAAGACGGGCTACGAAGACGCGCTCTTCAACGGGTGGCGGCAAGACCCCGACTTCGTCCTCAACCGACCCGAATACCAGGAGAACCCCCGCATCCTGCTCGTTGGACCCGACTTCGGCACGGGGTCATCCCGAGAGCACGCCGTCTGGGCGCTCAAGGACTACGGCTTCCGAGCCGTCATCGGCTCCCGCTTCGGAGACATCTTCCTCGGCAACGCCGGCAAGCAAGGGCTGCTTGTCGCCACGCTGGAGGAGCACCTCGTAGAACAGCTCTGGGATGCCGCGGAAGCGGACCCGGGTGCGGCTGCGGTCGTTGACCTCACCACGAACACCGTTACTGTCGGAGACATGACGGCGACGTTCGAGATCGACGACTACACGAGATGGCGTCTGCTCGAGGGCCTCGACGACATCTCGTTGACGTTGCGTGACGAACACGCGATCTCCACCTTTGAGTCACGCCGAGAGGCGTGGCGTCCGCGGACTCTTCCGATCCGCAGGTCCACCACCGCAGGGAGTGCAACTCAGTGAACACGATCACCAACGACTCGGCTCGCGCCGGCGCATCAGTCGGCCTGACCGGCGACACCATCGTCTTCAACGGCGGACGCCCGCTCGCCGGTCGCATCGAGGTCCGTGGCGCGAAGAACCTCGTGACCAAGGCCATGGTCGCGGCCCTCCTCGGCGAGGACGTCAGCGTTCTCCGCGACGTGCCGGACATCTCCGACGTCCGCGTCGTCGCCGGCCTCCTCACCCTCCACGGCGTGAAGATCGACCGCAACGAGGTGTCCGGCGACCTGCGCCTCGACCCGACGAACGTCGAGACGGCCCACATGGCCGAGATCAACGCGCACGCCGGCTCCAGCCGCATCCCGATCCTCTTCTGCGGCCCGCTCCTGCACCGCCTCGGCGAGGCGTTCATCCCCGACCTCGGCGGCTGCCGCATCGGCGACCGCCCGATCGACTTCCACCTCGAGGTGCTCCGCAACTTCGGCGCCGTCATCGAGAAGCTGCCGAGCGGCATCCGGATGAGCGCGCCAGAGGGCCTGCACGGCGCGAAGGTCACCCTCCCGTACCCGTCCGTCGGCGCCACCGAGCAGGTCCTGCTCACGGCCGTCCGCGCGAACGGGCGCACGGAGCTGCGCAACGCGGCCATCGAGCCCGAGATCATGGACCTCATCAACATCCTGCAGAAGATGGGCGCCATCATCTCGGTCGACGCCGACCGCGTCATCCGCATCGAGGGCGTCGAGCGCCTCGGCGGCTACAGCCACAAGGCGCTCTTCGACCGCAACGAGGCAGCCAGCTGGGCCTCCGCGGCCCTCGTCACGAAGGGCGACATCTACGTCGGCGGCGCCAAGCAGCCCGAGATGCTCACGTTCCTCAACGTCTTCCGCAAGGCGGGTGGAGCGTTCGAGATCCACGACGACGGCATCCGCTTCTACCACCCAGGCGGCGAGCTGCGCCCCGTCGTCATCGAGACGGACGTGCACCCCGGCTTCATGACCGACTGGCAGCAGCCGCTCGTCGTCGCATTGACGCAGGCGCACGGCGTCTCGATCGTGCACGAGACCGTGTACGAGCAGCGCTTCGGCTTCGTCGACGCCCTCGTCGAGATGGGCAGCGACATCCAGCTGCACCGCGAGTGCCTCGGCAGCCAGGAGTGCCGCTTCGGCCAGCGCAACTTCCAGCACTCCGCCGTCATCTCCGGCCCGACGAAGCTCAAAGCGGCCGACATCGAGGTCCCCGACCTGCGCGGCGGCTTCAGCCACCTCATCGCGGCGCTCGCGGCGGAGGGCACCTCGCGTGTCTCCAACGTCGGCATCATCGCGCGCGGCTACGAGAACTTCATCGCGAAGCTCGAGACCCTCGGAGCTGACTTCACGGTAGAGGCGTAGGAGTGACCGCTGCGAAGCGGGGATCTGCGGGGAAGCGCGTCTCGCCGGAGAAGAGCACGCCGTCGATCTTCTGGTTCCTGGCGGCGATCGCCTTCCCGTTGAGCTGGCCGATCATGCGGTGGGAGATCAAGGGCGAGCTGCCGGTCGACGGCGCGTTCATCGTCGCCCCGAACCACACCAGCGAGATCGACCCGCTCATCATGGGGATGGCCGTCTGGAAGCTCGGCCGCGCGCCGCGCTTCATGGCGGCCGACCGGCTCTTCCGGGTGAAGGGGCTCGGCTGGATCCTCCGCAAGAGCGGGCAGATCCCCGTCTCGCGTGACGTCCGCGGCGCCAACCAGGCTGCCATCGCATCCGCGCAGCAGCTCGCACGCCTCGGCCAGGGCGTCATCATCTACCCGGAGGGCACGCTCACCCGCGAGCCCGAGCTGTGGCCCATGCGCGGCAAGAACGGTGCGGCCCGCGTCGCCCTGAGCGCCGACATCCCCGTCTACCCGACGGCGATCTGGGGCGCGCAGCACATCCTGCCTCGCTACTCGAAGAAGCTCACGATTGGCTGGCGCAAGACCATCACGGTGCACGTCGGCGAGCCGGTCAGCCTGGCCGAGTTCAACGGGCGGATGCACAGCGCGAGCGCCATGAAGGCCGCGACCGAGCTCATCATGCACGACATCACGGGACTGCTCGAGGGCATCCGCGGCGAGAAGGCTCCGGCCGAGCTCTACGACCCGGCCAAGCACGGGCAGACGGAGCACGGCCGGTTCCCGCAGGACCGGGGCACAACTTCACGAGATTCGGGCAGCGGCGCGTGAGCTCCGTGCAGCGCGCCGTCGTGCTCGGCAGCGGCAGCTGGGGCACCACGTTCGCGAAGGTGCTCGCGGATGCGGGGCACGAGGTGACCATCTGGGCTCGCCGTCCTGAGGTCGCGAACGAGATCAACGAGTCGCACCGCAACACCGGCTACCTGCCCGGCATCGACCTGCCGAGGAACCTGCGCGCGACGCCGGACCTCGTCGAGGCGGTTCGAGGGCAGCACTTCGTGTTCGTGTCGGTGCCCGCGCAGACGGCACGCGAGCTCGCCGGGCAGCTCGCCACCCTCATCGACGACGACGCGGTCGTCGTGAGCCTCATGAAGGGCGTCGAGCGCTCGAGCGGCCTCCGCATGAGCGAGGTGCTCACAGGCGTCCTGGACCTCCCGCCCGAGCGCATCGCGGTCGCCAGCGGGCCCAACATCGCGCTCGAGATCGCGAAGGAGCAGCCGACCGCCATCGTCGTCGCGTCGGACAGCGAGGCGACGGCCGTGAGCGTCGCGAAGCTCGCTCGCAACGGCTACCTGAAGTCGTTCGTGAACGTCGACGTGGTCGGCACCGAGTTCGGCGGGGTCCTCAAGAACCTCATCGCCATCGCCGTCGGCATCGTCGACGGCGTCGGCTACGGCGAGAACACCAAGGCGTCCGTCATGACGCGCGGCCTCGCCGAGATCTCCGACTTCGCCGTCGCCATGGGCGCCCAGGCGTCGACCATGATCGGGCTGGCCGGGCTCGGCGACCTCATCGCGACGTGCGAATCCCCGCTCTCGCGCAACTTCACGGCCGGCAGGCTCCTGGGGCAGGGGTACGTCTACGACGACGTCGTCGCGCAGATGCAGCAGACGGCCGAAGGGCTTCGATCGGTCGGGGCGATCCTCGAGCTCGCCGAACGCCACGGTGTCGACATGCCCATCGCGACGCAGATCGACGACGTCCTCCACGGCCGCATGAGCCCCGCCGACCTGGCACCGCACCTCGCGACCGACGACGGACCGAGCGGCGAGTAGCGCCCCGTCCCAGCCTGGCGACCCCGTACCCTTGATGCGGTGAGCGAAGAGTCGCTCGTGGAAGGAACCCTCATGTCGACCGCCCAGACGAACGCCACCGCAGCCGCAGACTCGCGGCCCCTCATCGCCATCGTCTTCGGCGGCCGATCGAGCGAGCACGCGATCTCGTGCGCCACGGCGAGCGGGGTCCTCGGAGCGATCGACCGGGACAAGTACCGTGTCCTGCCGATCGGCATCACGCGGGATGGCGCCTGGGTGCTGGAGGACGACGACGCGGACAAGTTCGCGCTCGACCCCGAGAACCTGCCGGAGGTCGTGGACAACGGCACGCGCATTCACCTGCCTGACTCCGCGAAGCACCGCGAGGTGACCGTCTCCCGAGTCGAGGGTGACGCCCTGGGTGCCGAGGCCGGAGCCGAGCGCACGGAGCGCACGTCGCTCGGCGAGGTCGACCTCGTCTTCCCGATCCTGCACGGCCCGTTCGGTGAGGACGGCACCGTGCAGGGCATGCTCGAGCTCGTCGGCCTGCCCTTCGTGGGGTCGTCGGTGCTCGCCGCGAGCGTCGGCATGGACAAGCACTACACGAAGATCGTGCTGCGGGATGCCGGCCTGCAGGTCGCTGCCGGCGTCACCGTCACGCAGCATCAGTGGGACACGCAGGGTGAGTCGCTGGCGGCCGAGGTCATCGACCAGCTCGGGCTTCCCGTGTTCATCAAGCCGGCCCGCGCCGGCTCGAGCGTCGGAGTGAGCAAGGTCGCTGCGCTCGAGGAGTTCGCCGACGCCATGGCCACGGCCCTCGCCGAAGACGACCACGTGCTCGTCGAGGCCGCAGTCGTCGGCCGAGAGGTCGAGATCGCCGTGCTCGAGTCGCGCCCGGGGGAGCGTGCGCGCGCCTCCGTCGCCGGTGAGATCGTCATGACGAAGGCGGAGTTCTACGACTTCGAGGCGAAGTACCTGGACGACTCGGGGGTCGAGCTGCGCTGCCCCGCCGACCTGAGCGACGAGCTGCTCGAGGAGATGGCGGAGCTCGGCGTCCGCGCCTTCGAAGCGCTCGGCGCGTCCGGACTCGCGCGCGTCGACTTCTTCCTCACCGACGACGGCTTCGTCGTCAACGAGATCAACACGATGCCAGGCTTCACGCCAATCTCCATGTTCCCGAAGTGCTGGCAGGCGAGCGGCATGAGCTACCCGGAGCTCATCACCGAGCTCATCGAGGTGGCGAGCGCGCACGCCGCGGCCCGCGAGGCGCGCCTCACGCGCTAGCGGCACGGCTGGCGGCGGGGGCGGGGCGTCCCTGCAGCCAGGACCCGGACGGGATCTAGGCCGCTATTGCGAGCCGAGGACGTCGTCGGCGCCCACGCAGGCGCCCGTCTTCGGCAGCTTCTCGACGGCGTCCTCGAGGTCGATGAGCACGGCCGTGCCGGACACGACGTCCGAGTCGAGGATGACCTCGACGGCGGGCGTGCGACCGTAGCTCGTGAAGCGGTACGTGGGAGCCTGGCTGTCGTCGAGCACCCAGTCGATGCCGTTGAGGTTCTGGCAGTAGTCAGTGGTCGGTCCGGGAGTCGGCACCCCGCAGCGCAGCAGCACGCTGGCCGGAGTGCCCCAGGCGCCGGTGGCCTGGGCGTTCGTGAGGCGCAGCTCGAGTCCGTCGACGGTGGAGGGGAGACGGACCGAGACCTCTGCGCACTCTGGCGCTGCGGCGTCGGGCGCCGGTTCCATGGGCACGCTCGCGCTGTTGCAGGCGGTCAGCAGCACGATGGATGCGGCGGTCGCGGCGACGGCGGAGCCGATTCGCGAGGCGGAGCGGGAGGTTCGAGGCATTTGCTCCCAGGCTATCGTGAACGGGTGCCTGCCCTCCCCGACGAAGCCTCACGCCGTCCCGCCGCTGCCGCGTTCACGGTCGGCGAGTGCGGCGAAGCCGAGCTGCTGCGACGCATCCTCGCCAGAGTTCCTGCGGCCAGGGCCGGGGTGCTGGGGGCGGGCGACGACGCCGCCGTCCTGGCGGCCGGCGACGGGAAGGTCGTCATCACGACCGACCTCATGATCGAGGGGCCGGACTTCCGCCTCGCCTGGTCGTCGGCTCGCGACCTCGCCCGCAAGGCGTGTGCCTCGAACCTCGCCGACGTCGCGGCGATGGGGGCCGCCCCGACCGCCATCACCGTGGCGCTTGCGCTGCCCGGGCAGACGGCGGTCTCCTGGGTCGAGGAGCTGGCCGAGGGATTCGCCGAGGCGCTCGGCGAGATGGCCCCCGGGTGCGGTGTCATCGGCGGTGACCTCTCGACGAGCGAGCAGCTGGTGATCGCGATCACGGCGTTCGGAGACCTGCGCGGGGGAGACTCGGTGCGACGGTCCGGGGCCCAGCCCGGCGACGTCTTGGCTCTCAGCGGTCCCGCCGGACGCAGCGGCACCGGGCTCTCGCTGCTGTACGCGCTCGCCCGGGATCCCAGCGGGGAGGCGCTGGCGGAGGGCATCGCGGCCCTGCGCGATCGTGGCGAAGCCGTGGCGTCGGTGGTCGACTGGCATCTCGCGCCCACGATCGACGCCAGCCTGGGACTCGCGGCCAGGGACGCCGGGGCGTCGGCGATGATGGACGTCTCCGATGGCCTCCTTCTCGATTCCGCTCGGCTGGCCCGAGCCAGCGGCGTGCGGCTCGACGTCGAGACGGCTGCTCTCGCATCCGACGTCGAGGCGGTCGAGGCTGCGCTGAGCGCCGCGATGCCGGAGCTGGACGAGACCCAGCGGCGGGCGCGCGCCGTGGATCTCGTCGTCGTCGGCGGCGAGGACCACGGGCTGCTGGCGACCTTCCCCGCCTGGGCGACGCTGCCGGACGGGTTCCGCGTGATCGGGCAGGTGCATCCGCCGGCGGACGGGGCCGCGTCGGCGGTGCTCGTCGACGGCGAGGCGAGGGATCCGCGGGGCTGGGACCCCTACGCCTGGGACTTCTCGGCGCCTGATTCCTCGACGGGCGCGGCCTCGTAGCTGTAGACGATCGTCTCGCCGTACGCTTTACGGCGCAGCGGCTCGAAGCTGCGCGGAACGGTCGGCGCGGGGGAGCGCGAACCGCGTTCGAGCACGACGACCGCCTCGGGAGCCAGGTGCGGCACCAGTGCCTCGAGCGCCTCTGCGAGCTCTGCCTCGCCGAGGTCATATGGCGGGTCGATGAACACGAGCTCGAAGAGCTGGGCTGGGGGAGTGCGGAGGAAGCTGGCCACGGAGTTCTGCGCGACGCGCGTCGTCACCGTGCGGCGGCCCTGCTCGCGCGTCACGCGAGCGAGCAGCTCGGCGTTGGCGCGCAGCACGCTCGTGGCCGCCTTGGACTGCTCGACGAGCACGGCGCTGGATGCGCCCCGGCTGAGCGCCTCGAATGCGAGCGCCCCGGAACCCGCGTACAGGTCGAGCACGGCGACACCGCCGAGGTCGAGCAGCGACTCGAGCGACGAGAACATGGCCTCGCGGACTCGATCGCTCGTGGGGCGCGTGCCGCTCTTGGGGACGTTGAGCGAATGGCCCCTGGCGGCTCCTGCGATGATGCGTGTCACGCAGCGATCGTAGCCGCGGGGTCGCATCGGCGCGCACAGCCGCGAGCTTCTGGCCGAACTTGTCGGGGGTGCGTGGAATGATGGGCACTTGAATTCGGAGGTGGCCATGGAATACGGCAACAGCGGGGAAACCCGGGGGGCGACAGCCTCGCCCACGACGTCGACTGGGCGCGATCGCGCATCCAACGCGGCTGTCGCGTTGCAGGATGGCGCTCGTCAGATCCGCGAGAGCGTGTCGTCGGTCATCTCGGGCAAGGACGAGCAGGTGCACCTCGCCGTCGTCGTGCTCCTCGCTGGCGGTCACCTGCTGGTGGAGGATGTGCCAGGCGTCGGCAAGACGGTGCTCGCGAAGACGCTCGCGGCGGCGATGGACTCGAGCGTGAGCCGCATCCAGTTCACCCCTGACCTCCTGCCGTCGGACGTCACGGGTGTCGCGATCTACGACCAGGTCGAACGCCGCTTCGAGTTCCAGCAGGGCCCGGTGTTCGCGAACGTCGTCATCGGCGACGAGATCAACCGCGCCTCCCCGAAGACCCAGTCGGCGCTCCTCGAGTGCATGGAAGAGGGCCAGGTCACGGTCGACGGCGTCACGCACAAGCTCCCAGCGCCCTTCACGGTGTTCGCCACGCAGAACCCTTCGGAGATGGAAGGCACGTACGCCCTCCCGGAGGCGCAGCGAGACCGCTTCATGGCGCGGATGTCGATGGGCTACCCCGAGCGCGATGACGAGCTCGCGATGGTCGACCGCCGCGACTCGAGCGACCCGCTCGCCAGCGTGCGCGCCTCGCTGAGCGCGACCGACGTGTCGACCATGATCGAGCAGGCCGCGCGAATCTACGTGGCCCCCGCCATCAAGCAGTACATCGTCGACCTCGCGAGGGCCACTCGCGAGCATCCCGATGTGCGCGTCGGCGTGAGCCCCCGCGCCACCCTGCATCTTGTCCGCGCCTCGCGCGCGGCCGCTGCGGTGGCCGGGCGCGACTTCGTCGTGCCGGACGACGTGGCGAAGCTCGTCGGTCCCGTCTTCGCGCACCGGCTCGTGCTGAGCGCCCGCGGGTCGAGGGGCACCGCCGCGTCTGCATCCGCCGCCCGCATCATCGATCAGATCTCGCAGCAGATCGCCGTCCCAACGAGCGCGGCGACCGCGTAGCGCGTGGCGACGAAGCGCATCGAGAGGCGGCTGAGACCCACCAGCCGAGCCATCGGCCTGGTGGTGGTCGGCGTGCTGCTCGGAGCCGCCGCCGTGGTCTTCGGCCGTGGCGAGCTGCTCGCCCTCGGTGGGTTCCTCGTCGTGCTGCCCCTCGTCGCCTACGTGCTTCGCCTCATCTGGCGTCCGCGCCTCGAAGCCGAGCGCACGATCTACCCGACGACGCTCGCGGTGGGTGATCGGATGCGTGTGGTCACGGAGGTCCGCAACCGGTCCTGGATCGCGCTCGAGCCGAGTTCCTACCTGGACCTGCTGCCTGGCGCGGAGCCGTCCAGCGTCGGCGGCGTGCTGCCGGCGATCGGCTCACGCATCAACCGCAACGAAGACAAGCGGCGCCGCCGGGTCGCCTACGGGGTGGATTCGATGCGGCGCGGAGTCCACGAGGTCGGGCCCCTGTTCTTCGACAACATGGACGGCCTCGGCCTGACCCGTCGAGTCCTGAAGATCGGTGAGGCGACCGAGGTCGAGGTGTGGCCTCGCGTCGTCGACCTGCCCGCGATGTCGGTGCCGAGCGGCAAGAGCGGCGGTGAGGTCGAGGCCGGTGTCGCGCAGTCGGGCGACTCCGACGACGTGCTCACCCGCGACTACCGACGAGGGGACCCGCTGCGACGCATCCACTGGCGTGCGACGGCGCACGCGGGGGAGCTTCGCGTCCGGCAGGAGGAGCACCACGCCGAGGACACCTCCGTGGTGATCCTCGACACGAGCGGGGCACCCGAGGTCGAGGAGCCGAAGGCGCCGATGACGATCATCGACCTCATGAACGAGCAAGCCGGTCCGATGACTGCCGTGGATGCGGAGTTCGAGCTCGCGGTCTCCCTCGCCGCCTCGGTGCTCGCACGCTTCCACCGATTCGGGTACGAGACCGAGCTCTTCGAGACGCACGCCGCTCTCGACGGTGACGCCGAGAGCACGCGCACCCCGTCGGAGGAGGCCCTCGAAGGGGTCATGCGTCGACTCATGCTGACGCAGCCCGACGCTGAGCGCCGGGAAGCCTGCGCCGAGGTGGTCGACGACATCTCCAGGGTGGCGCGCACGCCCGTCGTCTACGTGCACCGTCACCTGAGCGGCGACGGCCTGGCCGCCATCCGCTCGCTCTCGTCGGTCGCCTCGCCCGCCCTTGCCCTCATCGTCTCCGACGAGCCCGTGCCCCCGGCAACCCTGACGTCGTTCACGGAAGCCGGCTGGAACGTCGCCGTCTACTCACCCACCCGCGCCCGGCCGTTCTCGCCCGTGCTGGAGCTGGAGGCCACCGCATGAGCGCGCAAGCCACGACCACGGCGCAGATGCGCCGCCGCCAAGGCTGGAAGGGCACCCCTGGCGCCAACGGCTCCTGGGTGGTCACCGTCTCGCTCGCCGTCCTGATCTTCAGCGCGACGAACCTGCTGTGGCCGATCTTCGACACCAACACGTGGTCGGCGAAGGCCATCGTCCTGGTCACGATCATGCTCGGGGCCGCCGCGCTCGTTCGCACCTTCACGGGGTCGCAGCTGTGGGCGCTCATCGCCTCGATCGTGGGCGGCGCGATCGTTCTCGTGGGCTTCACGGGGCGAGGCTCTCCGCGGGCGACGGTCGAGGGCTGGGGTGTGCTGGCCGAGCAGCTCGTCGAGCAGCTGCGCTCCGACGCGGCCCCATTGCGTGAGACCGACGCCATGACGACGCTCGTGCTCATCGGCGTCGCGATCATCGTGGTGCTCTGCGACTTCTTCGTGTTCGGCATCCGGGGTCGCTCCCTCGCGATGCTGCCGCTGCTCGCGTTCCCGCTCATCCCGATGGCCCTCGGCATCGACGCGTTCGACGGGTGGGCGTACGTCTTCGCCGCGTTGGCGCTCGCGGTGTTCCTCTATGCGGTGTCGAGCTGGCACCAGCGTGTGCACGACGAGGAGCTCTCGTATCAGGGCTTCCTCGTGGACAGCAGGGGCCTGGCCGGTCTCGGCGGCGCGCTCGGCGTCACCGCGGTGTCGCTGGTTGCCGTCCTCGTCGCCTCGACCGTCGTCCCCGCGCCGACCGGCATCGACGCGATTCGGCAGACGTCCACCGCCGGGCTGTCCACGAACCGGGCGAATCCCATCATCGACCTCGGCGAAGACCTTCGGCGCAACAACGCGGTCGAGGTGCTCCGCTACGCGACGACCACGGACCAGGGCTCGCTGCCGTACCTGACGCTGCAGACGCTCAGCGACCTGAACGGCAGCGACGACTGGACCCCCGGCGCGTTCGACGGGAACGTGGCGATCGACGGGAGCGAGCTGCCCCTCCCGACCGGTGTCTCCGCCGGGGCGCAGTCCAGCGAGTTCACGACGCGCATCGTGCTCAACGACGGCGTGAGCTCGTTCCTCCCGCGACCCGGTTTCGCGGCCAGCATCGTCGACCTCCAGGGGGAGTTCCTCCTCGAAGAACAGACCGGTGACGTGCGCAGCGCGAACGACGAAGCCCTGGCGCAGAACTACGAGATCCAGACGGTGGTGCCGACCCCGAGCTTCGAGACCATCTCGCAGCTCGAGGTCGATGTGCCGCCCGAACTCGAACCGCTCACGCAGGTGCCGGACGAGCCGAGTGCCGACCGCATTCGGGACGTGCTCGCCGGAATCGTCGACGAGAACGCCCCGGCAGGGACGCAGGCGCTGCAGCTCCAGGCGTTCTTCGCCAAGGGCTTCGCGTACTCGGAGACCGCGCCCGTCCAACAGGGCTACGACGGCACGAGCCTCGACGTCATCGCCGCCTTCCTGGACGCACGAGCGGGGTACTGCGTGCACTACGCGTCAGCGATGGCGGTCATGGCACGCATGCTCGGCATCCCCTCGCGCATCGGCGTCGGCTTCACGCCTGGCTCCGCAGGGGAGCTGAACGCCGAGGGGCAGCCCGTGTACACCGTCACGAGCGACCAGCTCCACGCGTGGGCAGAGCTCTACCTGCCCGGGCACGGCTGGGTCATGTTCGAGACGACGCCGGCTGGTGCGCTCGGAAACCTCGTCGCGCCCGGCCCTGGCGAGACGACCGCGCCGACGATCGACCCGTTCGAGACGACGACGCCGACACCGACGCCCGTCGAGACGCAGAGCACGGCGGCGCCGACCGTGCCACCGGAGACGCCGACGCCGACTCCGACCGATGGCACGCAAACCGCCGGAGACCAGGAGGGTGAGGAAGCGGGCATCGACCTCACCGCCGTGTTCGTCACGCTCGCAGTCATCGCCGGGGCGCTGGCGGTCATCGCGCTCCTGCTCATCCCAGCGTTCCTTCGCGCTGCCAGGCGCCGAGCGCGCCGAACTGCGGTCCTCACCGGGAGGCCCCCGCAGCATCCCAGCGCGGGAACCGCCGCTTGGCAGGAGATCTCCGAGAGCGCCGTCGACTACGGCGTCCGGCTCGCAACCGGCCTCACCCCCGAGGCGGTCGTCGCCGCCATCGCTGGCGCCTTCGAGACCCGACGCGACCCGGCAGACGCCCCTGCCTCCGCCACCGACCCCGCAGTCGCGGAGGTGGATGACGCCCGCTCCGCGCTCGATCGCATCCGAGTCGAGCATGAGCACGCCGCCTTCTCGGACCCGGGAGCCGGGGAGCAGCTGAGCGCGGGCGAGCGGTCGGCGCTCTGGAACGACGTCCTCGTGGTCCGGGCAGCGCTCCGGGCCGCGGCCGCGCCCGCCGTCCGTCGCCGGGCGGTGCTCGCCCCGGCCTCCCTGTCCGGAAGGCGCTGATGGACGGCTTCGACCTCGACACGCCGCTCGAGGACGTGCTCGGCAAGCGCGACGCTCAGCAGCTCAAGAAGCAGCTCGACGTGACGACGGTCGCCGGCATGCTCGAGCACTACCCACGCCGATACGCGCGCCGGGGTGAGATGACCGCCATCGAGTCGCTGCCGCTCGGAGAGCACGTCACCCTGGTCGCCCGCGTGCTCCGCGTCAGCGACCGGCAGATGCGGGCGCGCCGCGGTTCGATCCTGGAGGTCGAGATCACCGACGAGAAGGGCATCGTCTCGCTGACCTTCTTCAACCAGAGCTGGCGGGCGAAGCAGCTGCAGCCGGGCGTGACGGGCATCTTCTCCGGCAAGGCGTCGGCCTACCGGGGGGCCATCCAGCTCGCGCATCCCGAGTACGAGCTGTTCGAGAACGCGCCGCTCGAGGTCCTGTCGGAACGTCGAGACCAGTGGCTGAAGGAGCCGATCCCGATCTACCCGGCCACGGCCAGCCTCCCCACCTGGAAGGTCGCGGCCGCCGTCCAGGCGGTTCTCGAAGCGGTCCCGTTCCTGCGCGACCCGGTACCCGTCGAGACGCGCGCCATGTTCGGCATGTACAGTTACGACGAGGCGATGCGCGCCATCCACCAACCCGAGACGTTCAAACTGCTCGAACGGGCGCGGGAATCGCTGCGCTTCACCGAGGCCTACGTGCTGCAGGCCGCGCTGCTGCAGCGCCGCGCCATCTCCGAGCTCGTCGCCGCCCGGGCGAGAACCGACGACATCGGCCCCATGCTCGCGGCCTTCGACGAACGAGTGCCCTTCGAGCTCACCCCCGACCAGAAGACCGTCGGCCGGCAGATCGCGAAGGACCTCGCGCGTGGCGTGCCCATGCACCGCCTCGTGCAGGGCGAGGTCGGCTCCGGCAAGACGCTGGTCGCCCTGCGCGCGATGCTGCAGGTCGCCGATGCGGGCGGACAATCGGCCATGCTCGCTCCCACCGAGGTGCTCGCCTCCCAGCACTACCGCTCGATCATCGACTCGCTCGGGCCGGAGCTCGCCGAGCGCCTGAAGCCGACCCTCATCACCGGGAGCATGCCGAAAGCCGAGCGCAAGCGGGCCGCGCTCCGCGTCGTCGCCGGCGAGGCCAAGATCATCGTGGGCACCCACGCACTGCTCAGCGACGACGTCATGTTCGACGACCTCGGCCTCGTCATCGTCGACGAGCAGCACCGGTTCGGGGTCGAGCAGCGCGAGTCGCTGCGCGCCAAGGGCGCCCAGCCGCCGCACCTGCTCGTGCTCACCGCCACCCCCATCCCGCGCACGGTGGCCATGACCATCTTCGGCGACCTGGACATCTCGAGCATCGTGACGATGCCGAAGGGGCGCCAGAAGATCGAGACGTTCGTCGTCGCGACTCGCGAGCACCCGCACTGGCTCGAACGCGCCTGGCAGCGCGTCGCGGAAGAGGTCGACCGCGGGCGGCAGGCGTTTGTCGTGTGCCCGGCCATCGAGCCCTCCGAGCCCGCGGAGCCCGCCGAGGGCGAGGAGGCACCGCAGCCGGTCGCGGCCGTCATGGAGCTCGCCCCCACGCTCGCCGTGCATCCGCTGTTCGCGGGCAAGTGCGTCGCCGCCGTGCATGGGGCGATGCCGAGCGACGAGAAGGACGGCGCAATGCGGGCCTTCGCTGAGGGCAAGATCGATGTGCTCGTCGCCACGACCGTCATCGAGGTCGGCGTCAACGTGCCGAACGCGTCGGTCATGATCGTGATGGATGCAGACCGCTTCGGCGTCTCGCAGCTGCACCAGCTGCGCGGTCGCGTGGGGCGAGGGGAGCACCCGGGGCTGTGCCTGCTCGTCTCGAACTCCGAGGAGGAATCCACCGCCCGGGAGCGCATCAACGCGGTCGCGGAGACGCTCGACGGCTTCGAGCTCGCCGAGCGCGACCTCGAGCTGCGCCGCGAGGGCGACGTGCTCGGCACCGCACAATCCGGCGGGCGGACATCCCTGAAGCTGCTCCGGGTCATCGAGGACACGGACCTCATCCGTTCCGCGCGAGACGAAACCGCCCTGCTGATCAACGACGACTGGAGCTTGAAGCGGTGGCCGGACCTCAAGGCGGCCATAGGCCGGCACAGCTTCGAGGAGCGGGAGTTCCTCGGCAAGTCCTGACGGCCGCCGTCGGCGCCGTCGGAGGAACGGGGCTCGCCCAGACAGGTCCGCGCCAGGAGACGGGGTCAGACCCCTGGCCTACGATGGTCCGGTGACCTCTTCCTCCTCCGCGCGCTCGCTCCGCTTCGCCTCCCGCCTCATGATCGCCGCGATGCTGGCCTTCCTGGCGCTCGCGCTCGGGCTCGGGTCGCAGTACGCCTCCGCGCACGACTCACTGGTCGAGTCGAGCCCCTCCGCCGACGATGCTGTGGAGGTGGCCCCGGCGAGCGCGACCCTGACGTTCTCCGCGGAAGTGCAGTCAGAGGGCACGCTCGGGCCGCAGATCGAGCTCTTCGCGGTGAGCGCCGTGGAGGAGACCGCTGTTGATCTCGAGTCGCCCGCGACGGTGGACGGCACGGTTGTCGACCAGGTGCTCCCAGAGCTCGCCGCCGGAGACTACGCGCTCAACTGGCAGGTCGTCTCCTCCGACGGCCATCCCATCTCCGGCACCATCCCGTTCACCGTCTCCGTGGGCGTCGCCTCTGCGGAGGACACGCAGCCCTCCGCCTCCGCCTCCGCGTCTGCCGGTTTCGGAGCCGCGGAGAACACGGAGGGGTCCACGCTCACCAACAGCGACGCGGGAGCGACAGGCGCGGCAGAGCAGTCCAGCACCCCAGCTCCCGAGGACTCGGGGATCCCGCCGTGGGCCTGGGTGCTCATGGGGCTCGCCGGAGTCTCCGTCGTCCTCGTCTCCTTCCTGGTGTTCCGTCGCAAGGCCGCCGACCTCGAGGCGAGCCGCAAGCCGCAGGCCGACGAGCCGACGACCGACCCAGACGACGACACGCCCAACGCGCGCTGACGCTGAGCCGGCCCGCCGAGCGGCGTTCCGGCCCCGCGTTCCGCCCGCACGCGGCGACGCGGTGTTCCTGTGCCGTTCGCGCAGGAAGCGCCCCGTAGTCTTGTCCGCATGAGCAGAATCGCTGTTGTGCCCGGTTCGTTCGATCCGGTGACCCTTGGCCACCTCGATGTCATCCAGCGCGCCACCTCGGTCTTCGAGGAAGTGCACGTCGTCGTCGTGCACAACCCGGACAAGCACGCGCTCCTGCCCATCGCACGCCGGGTGGAGCTCATCGAGCAGGCCGTCTCGGCGAGCGGGATCCGCGGCAACGTCCGCGTCGCCTCGTGGAGCGTCGGCCTGCTGGTCGACTACTGCACCGACGTCGGCGCGAAGGTCATCGTGAAGGGCATCCGCTCGCAGGCCGACGTCACCTACGAGACGCCGATGGCGATCGTGAACCGCAACCTCGCCCGCGTCGAGACGATGTTCATGCTCCCCGACCCGAGCCACGCGCACGTGTCCAGCTCCCTGGTCCGTCAGGTGGCTGGCCTCGGGGGCGACGTCTCGCCGTACGTGCCGCGTGTCGTCTACGAGTACCTGCAGGGCGATACCGACACCTCCATCGAGTAGGGGTTTCGGGATGCACTCCGAGCCGAGGGCGTACAATCTCCCGGTGACTTCCTCTCCGTACCTCGTGAACATCGCGACCATCGTGGGCAAGGCCGGCACGATGCGAACGCTCGAGCTCGACTTCGACGCGCCTGAGCGCATCGGCGAAGGGCTCGGCTACATCGAGAAGGGCACGCCGATCGAGCTCGACGTGCGTCTTGAGGTCCTGCACGACGGCATTCTGGCGACCGCCAGCCTCGAGTCCCGGATGAGCGGGGAGTGCAGCCGGTGCCTGACGCCGCTGGACGAGCCGCTCCGGGTCGATTTCGCAGAGCTTTTCGCGTATGCTCGCGACGAAGCCCTCGAGTACGAGGTTCACGACGACACTGTCGACCTTGAACCGCCCGTTCGCGATGCGGTAGTGCTCGCACTGCCATTCCAGCCGGTTTGTCGGCCGGACTGCCTCGGCCTAGATCCCGAAACCGGCGAGAAGCTGGTGGAGCCGCTCGAAGAGCAGGCGCCCGCGGTTGACCCGCGTTGGGCGGCGTTGGCAGGGTTTGGCGCTTCAACAGAAGCAGCCGAGGAACCAGCAACGGGTTCTGAGGAAGTCGCGGGTCCTCGTGAGACAGAATCTCGTGAGGATGCGCGCAACCATGATTACAAGGGGGAGCCGGGCCAGAGATGAGCTCGCCTCCCTGCACGATGAAAGATGAAAGGTAGACGCCGATGGCTCTCCCCAAGCGCAAGATGAGCCGCTCGAACACGCGTTCGCGTCGTTCGCAGTGGAAGGCCTCTGTGCCGACCCTCGTCAAGACCGTTGAGAACGGCAAGGTCACCTACAGCCTCCCGCACCGCGCGAAGGTTGTCGAGGACGCAGCTGGCACTCCGCTGTTCTTCGAGTACAAGGGCCGCAAGGTCGCAGACGTCTGATCCTCGCGTCATGCACGACGTGAAGATCATCGACCCCGACGCCGCACCGTCAGCTGAGCTGGCAGGCGGCCTCGGGGTCGACTTCGTTCCCGCACTGCTCGAGCTCGCGTTGACCCACAGGTCGTACGCGGTCGAGAACGGCGGCATTCCCGACAATCAGCGCCTCGAGTTCCTCGGCGATTCGATTCTCGGGCAGGCGGTGACGGTCATGCTGTACCGCACGTACCCCGACTACACGGAGGGACAGCTGTCGCGCCTGCGCGCGTCCCTCGTCTCGACGGTGGCGCTGGCGGAGATCGCTCGGGGCATCGACCTCGGGAAGTATCTGCACCTGGGCCGCGGCGAGCACCTGACGGGTGGCAACAACAAGGACTCGGTGCTCGCCGACACGATGGAGGCGGTCATCGGGGCCGCCTATCTGTCCGCCGGTGTCGACGTCGCGACCGAGCTGATCCTGCGTCTGGTGGAGCCGAAGCTCGCCGTCGTGTGGCGCCTCGGCGCCGAGCAGGACCCGAAGACCGCTCTGCAGGAGCTCGCCGACACTCGCGGTGCCGAGCCGCCGAGGTACGAGGTCGAGGGATCCGGGCTCGAGCATGACCGCAGCTTCACCGCCACCGTGACGGTGCTGAAGAAGAAGCGCGTCCTCGCTCAGGCGAAGGGTGTCGGCACGAGCAAGAAGCAGGCCGAAGTGGCTGGGGCGCTCGCCGCGTGGCATCAGCTGAGCCGTGGCGACGACGTCGCCCCCTCGGTTTCCTAGCCGTGCCCGAGCTGCCTGAAGTCGAGGTCGTCCGCCTCGGCCTGGCTCCCGCCGTGACGGGGGCGTCCGTGTCGGCGGTCGAGGTGCTCGACGAGCGGTCCCTGCGCCGCCACCTCGGAGACTCGGTGCACTTCGTCGGCGCGCTCGAGGGTGCACGGTTCGAGGGCGTCTCGCGGCGGGGCAAGTACCTGTGGCTCCCGCTTGAGGGTCGCGAGGAGGCGCTGACCGCGCATCTGGGCATGAGCGGCCAGATGCTGCTGCGCACGCCGGATGCGCTCGACGACCGTCACCTGCGCGCGCGCATCCGGGTCGATGGCCCAGCTGGCGACCTCGTGGTGGCGTTCGCCGACCAGCGCGTCTTCGGGTCGCTGGCGATCGACCGGCTCGTGCCGACGCTGGACGTCGCGGGCGAGCACGTCCCGTCGCAGGTCGCGCACATCGCCCGGGACCCGCTCGACCCGCACTTCGACGACGACGCCTGGGCGGCCGCGCTGCTGCGACGGAAGACGGGCGTGAAGTCGGCGCTGCTGGACCAGACGCTCATCTCGGGGATCGGGAACATCTACGCCGACGAGGCGCTGTGGCGGGCGCGGCTGCACTACGCGCGCAACACGGCGGGGTTGTCGCCGTCCAAGGCGAGGGAATTGCTGCGGCACGTGCGCGAGGTGTTCGCGAAGGCGCTCGCCGAGGGCGGCACCTCCTTCGACGCCCAGTACGTCAACGTGAACGGGCAGGCCGGGTACTTCGCGCATTCGCTCAACGTGTACGGGCGTCAGGGGAAGCCCTGCCCGAGGTGCGGGCGGCCGATCGTGCGCGAGAAGTTTCAGAACCGGGGCTCGCACTTCTGCGAGAAGTGCCAGCGGGAGCGCTAGCCGTCACCAACCGCGACGTCGTGCTCCGCACGGACGCATCGCGGTCAGCGAGGGTCAGCTGCTGCCGACTCCACGGCCGCCACCGCCGCAGCCACGCCGTTGCTCCATGGGGCTCCGTGGCCGGGCAGCACCCACTTCGCTGTGGTGCTGACGATGGCGTGCAGGGACGCGATCGCCTGGGCGGGCTCGTCAGTGAACGGCGCCGGTTGCGGGCCGTCTGCACCGGTCAGCACGTGGCGGGTCGTGAGACCGTCGCCGACGAAGACGGCGTCGACTGTCGGCACGAAGACCGCGATGCTGCCCGCGGAGTGGCCCGGCATGCTGATGATCTGCGGGGAGCCGGGGAGGTCGAGGGTTTCGCCGCCCTGCACCTCGATGACCTCGGTCAGCCACTCGGTTCGTGCGCCACCCTTCCGGAGGGAGTAGGCGGCGAACCCGAGGAGGGGGCCGAACTTCATCGCCTGCTTCGCGGTCGCCGGCTTCGGGCCTCCCTTCGCCCGGTCCGCATCGGCGGCGTGCACGAAGACGGGCACGCCGTGGTCGCGGCGCAGGCGTTCCGCGAAGCCGACGTGGTCGGAGTCGCCGTGGGTGAGGACAACGCCCCGGACGTCGGCGACCGTGAGCCCAAGCGAGGCCAGCTCTGCGACGAGGTCACGCCAGTGGCCGGACAGGCCCGCGTCGATGACGGTCACTCCCTCTGGCGTCACGACGAGGTAGGCGGCCACGATGTCGTTGCCGATGCGGTGGAGCGAAGTGTCGAGTCTCATGATGGCTAACTTACGTAGCCATCATGGCTACTGTCAATAGCTATAGTGGAGGTATGCCGACACCGGACAGAACCTCCCTCGACGCCATCGTGCTCGCAGCCCGCGACCTCCTCGAGAGCGAGGGGCTCGCAGGCCTCAGCATGCAGGCGGTCGCCAGCCGCGTCGGGGTGCGCGCCCCGTCGTTGTACAAGCGGGTGGCCAACCGCGAGGAGCTCATCCAGCTCGTGGCGGAAGCGAGCCTGCTCGAGCTGGGGGAGCGGCTCGACGCCGCGAGCAGCCTCGAGGAGCTCGCCGACGAGTTCCGTGCCTTCGGCCACGAGCGGCCAGCCGCCTTCCAGCTGATCCTGACGCCGGGCGCGGGAACGCCCACGGCACGGCCAGAGTTCGGGGCGTCCGCCAGTCAGGGAATCCTGCGGTTAGCCGGTGAGGTCGCGGGTGAGCATCGGGCGCTCGAGGCCGCCCGCACGCTCACGGCCTGGGCCGCCGGCTTCGTGAGCATGGAGCTCAACCAGGGGTTCAATCTCGGCGGGGACGTCGACGAGGCGTGGCGTTTCGGGCTCGCGAGCATCGTCCGGGCCATCGGCACTGCATAGCCCGCGCGAGGAGCAGCGAGCGAGCGCCGCCGGTCGGCGTCGATCTGCTGCGCGTCGATGAACCCGTTCGGGAAGGCGTCGTGCGTGTGGGCCCGGTCCCACGAGTGCTCCTGCGAGGAGCCCCTTGCTTCGAGGTGGGCGATCACGCTGTTCCGCGAGAACTCGGTCACGGCGAGTGCTCAACGCTTCGATGGTGGCGGGACGCTGGTGAGGCTAGCGGCGGCCGAGTGCCTGGTCGACGCCCTTGTTCGCGAGCATGTCGGCGCGCTCGTTGCCGACGTCGCCTGAGTGGCCCTTCACCCAGTGCCACTCGATCGTGTGGCCGCTGTCCTCGACCAGCGCGTCGAGCTCCTTCCAGAGCTCCGCGTTCTTGACGGGCTGCTTCGAGGCGGTCTTCCACCCCTTCGCCTTCCAGCCCTTGATCCACTCGGTGATGCCCTTGCGGACGTACTGGCTGTCCAGGTAGAGCGCGACCGTGCACGGCTTCTTCAGCGCGCTGAGCCCCTCGATGACGGCCTTCAGCTCCATGCGGTTGTTCGTCGTGGTGAGCTCGCCGCCGAACAGCTCCTTCTCGTGGTCGCCCGACCTGAGCCACACGCCCCACCCGCCGGGGCCCGGGTTGCCCTTGCAGGCACCATCCGTGTACATCACAACATCGCTCACGTGCGTCCCTCGTCTCCGTCGCCAACCACGCAAGAGTAGTCGCGGGCGAAGCCGTGTGCAGATTCAGCGCAGATCTAGCGCAGTCGGCGCAGCAGCACCACGCTGTCCTCCAGCGTTCCCGGCGCTCCGTCGGGGGAGGTGACCTCGCGGGTGCGGAGCTCGGCGATCACCGTCTCCCACTCGTTGGCGGGCAGAGCCAGCTCGTCGATCTCGCGTTCGGGATGCACGAACAGGTGCGCGGGATGCTCGGAATTCTCCACCCACGACGGCGGGCCGGCGTGCGCGACGGTGAGGAGGTGGCCGCCGGGCGCGAGCATGCGGGCGGCCTCGCGGAGGATCTGCGTGCGTGGCAGGTGCACGGGCGACTGGAAGAAGCTCGCCGTCACGAGATCCAGCGGTTCGACCGGGCGCCACGTCTCGAGGTCGCCTGCCACGAAGTCGACCAGCGAGCCGTCCACGCGTGCAGCGCGGGCTGCCGCGCGTGCTCGCTCGATGGCGACCGTCGAGATGTCGATGCCCGTGACCCGCCAGCCCTGCTGAGCGAGCCAGATCGCGTCGCCGCCCTCACCGCATCCGAGGTCCAGAGCGCGGCCGGGCGTGAGCGTGCCTGCCACGCTCGCCAGGTTCGCGTTGACGCGGCCAGACCAGACCGCGGGCTTCGCCGTGTACAGCTCCTCCCAGAACTCGGTGGGGGCCTGCGGTTGTTCGGCCGTCGCGGCGGCGTCCGTGCTCGAAGCGTCGGGGGCGGCGGATGCGGGGTGGTGGTGCGAGGTCATGCGCTCAGCATGCGCACCCGCCCACCCATCCGCAACCCTGTTTGCTGGAACCGCAAGCGTCGACGTGTGGCCAGCTTGCGGGACGACGTGGATGGGCGGGGCGCGCACGGCCTGCCTGGGCGCGTTGGATCACGCAGGTTGGTCCGCTCGCTCGTCACAGCCGCTTCTGCCAGCCGCCCTCCGGCGCGAGCTGGACGAAGCCGAGCGCCTCGTTGACGCGCAGCATGTGCGCGTTCTCCTCCGCATTCCACGTGAAGACCCCCGTGCACTCCGGGTAGCGCCCGGCGAGCTGTTCGAGGTTGGCGGCCTTCACGAGCATCCCGAGCCGCCTGCCGCGGTGCGTCGACGTGACGAGCGTGTTGTCCTGCTGCGCTGGGCGCGTGGTGTCGTCGAGGTCGAGCTGCAGCATCGACTGGGCCACGAGGTGGCCGCTCGGGACGTGCAGCACCGCGGCGTTGAGGAACGTCGCGCCGGAAGCGAGCGCACGACGCTCCATCTGGGCGACGCGTTCGGCGTCCCAGTGCTCTTCGTCGACCTCGAGTTCGCCGGCTGGCGCGTCGACCGACATGTCGCCGTTGAGCCTCGCCAGGTCGTCGAGGTGGGCGGCATCGCTCTCACCCTCCCAGGTGAGCACACGGTAGTCGACGCCGGCCCGCGCCGTCGCGGCCTCGATGTGCGTGCGCAGGCTCTCGGCCGGCACGGGCAGGCGCAGCTCGCTGATGCGCTCGATCTGCCCGAGCTCCCAGCCGGTCTTCCACAGGAAGCGAGCGGCGGGGTCCGCCGTCGAGACGCTGCCGTGCCCGGTTGGCGCGGCCACCCGCTCGCCTCCAGGGGTGGGATGCTCGACCCAGGACTGCAGGAACGTGCGCCCGTCCGCCCGTGCGAGCTCCTCGAGGTGGTCCGCGACGAACGTGCCGATGCCTCGCCGCCTGGCAGGCGCATCCACGACGACGTGCGGGTACGCGTGCGTGGGGGAGTCGCGGGGCGAGACCATGAGCTTCGCCGCGGCGACCGCATGCTCGCCCGCGTCCTGCCCGTCGCCGCTCGGGAAGGCGAGGAACAGGCGACTCGTGACGGGGCCCGGCATGGTCCAGTCGGCGAGGATGCGCTGGCTCGTCTCGAGCAGACGGCCCTCGCCGTACGTGGCGGCGTATCCGGAGTTGACGATGTCGCGGAAGCGCTCGAGCAGGCGCCAGGCCTCCCCGTCTCGGGCCGACGCTGGCTCTGGAGGCGTGAGCTCCCGAATGAAGTAGTCCACTCCGGTACCGTAGCTGTCAGGCCAGGGCTCCGTGAGCCCCGCCAGCGCGCCGATCGGGGCGCCGCCACCCCAGTCCGAGCATCCAGTCCAGTCCGAGCACGAGCGAAGTCCGACCACCAGCGAGAGGCCAGCGAGCGCGCATGCATCTGAAGAGCCTCACGATGAAGGGCTTCAAGTCGTTTGCGCAACCCACGACCCTCGCGCTCGAACCCGGCGTGACCTGCGTCGTCGGGCCGAACGGCTCCGGCAAGTCGAACGTCGTGGACGCCCTCGCCTGGGTCATGGGGGAGCAGGGAGCCAAGAGCCTGCGCGGCGGCAAGATGGAGGACGTCATCTTCGCCGGCACCGCGACCCGCGGCCCGCTCGGCCGCGCCGAGGTGACCCTCACGATCGACAATGCCGACGGGATGCTCCCGATCGAGTACAGCGAGGTGACGATCCGTCGCACCCTGTTCCGCAACGGCGGATCCGAGTACGCGATCAACGGCGACGGCGTGCGCCTCCTCGACGTGCAGGAGCTGCTCAGCGACACGGGGCTCGGCAAGGAGATGCACGTCATCGTCGGGCAGGGCCGCCTCGACGCCGTGCTCCGAGCGACACCCGAGGAGCGACGCGGCTTCATCGAAGAGGCAGCAGGCATCCTCAAGCATCGGCGCCGCAAGGAGAAGACGGTGCGCAAGCTCGAGGCGATGGAGGCCAACCTCACGCGCCTCCGCGACCTCACCAACGAGGTGCGCCGCCAGCTGAAGCCCCTCTCGAGGCAGGCCGACATCGCCAGGCGCGCGCAGGGCATCCAGGCCATCGCCCGCGACGCCAAGGCGCGCCTCCTCGCCGACGACGTCGTGCAGCTGCGCGCCGCTCTGCGCCTCGCGACTGGCATCGAGCAGGAGCGGTCCGAGGAGCGGGTCGTGCTGCAGGAGAAGCTCACCGCAGCCCTCAACCGAGCCGAGCTGCTTGCTGCCGAGAATCGGGGAGACGCGGCCGACGGCGCCCGTCGGGTCGTGTTCGACCTCGAGAGCGTGCGTGAGCGCATCCAGAACCTCAACGCGCTCGCCGCCCAGCGCAAGGGGCTCCTCGTGTCGCGCCTCGAGTCGCCCGCGTTCGTGCCGACCGTGACCCTCGAGGCCGTGGACGTCGCACGCCGGGAGGCCGAGGTGCTCGTCGAGCGCGCCGCCGAGGCCGAGACGCTCTGGGAGGCGACAAAGATCGCGACCCGGGACGCACGCGCCGCGCTCGACCGCATCGACGTCGAGATCCAAGCCCAGGCGACGCGCATCTCCGCCTACGACCTCACCCGCAGCGAGCTGCGCGGCACCGCCGACACCGCCGCCTCGAAGCTCGCGTCCGTGCGCGGCGAGGTGCTCAGGCAGCGCAACGCCCGCGACGCAGCGAACGACCGCCTCGCGCAGGCCACGACGGCGAAAGAGCAGCTCGACGCGAGCGCTGCCCAGAGCGCCTCTGACTCGAGCGAGCTCGACGCCGCCTACAAGCGCGCCGAGGCCGCGCAGCGCGAGGCGGAGCAGCAGCTCGACGCCGGACGCACCAAGGCCCACGAGCTCGAGCGTGAACGTGACGCCCTCCAGGCCCGCGTGCAAGCGCTCACCCTCGCGACGGCCGCCAAGGACGGCACCGCGGCCCTCCTCGCCGCCCGCCTCGACGGCGTCGAAGGCCCCGTCGCCGAGCACCTCCGCATCGACGAGGGCTACGAGGCCGCCATCGCCGCGGCCCTCGGCTCGACGGCGGATGCGGTGCTCGCGAGCGACGCAGACGCCGCCTTCCGAGTGCTCGAGCATGCCACGGGGGAGAAGCTCGGCCTCGTCGAGGTGGTCGCCGAGTTGGGCGCTGCCGGCGCGGCGGCGACCCGCGCCGATGGCCGCACGCTTCCGGAAGGCCTGCGCCCCGCGGTCGAGCTCGTGCAGGCACCGCCCGCGATCGCCGCGCTCCTCGCCCGCGTCCACGTCAGCGAGACGCTCGACGAGGCACGCGCCGCGGTGGCAGCGCAGGCGTCCTCCGCCGACGCATCCGTGGCCGGAGCGGTGACCGTCGTCACCCGCGCAGGCGAGGTCGTGACGAGCACCTCGCTGCGCGGCGGATTCGCGGAGGAGGGGACGAGCCGACTCGAGCTGCTCGCGGCCCGCGATCGGGCATCCGCCCGGCTCGCGGTGGTCGCCGACGAGCTCGACCAGGCCGCGCTTGCGCTCGCCGAGCATCGCGCCGCAGCGCAGGCCGCGAAGACCGAGGCCAAGCGCACCCTCGACGCGCTCCGCGCCTTCGACGGCGCGCTCGCCGCAGAACGCGAGCAGCTCAACCGCGCCAGCGCGCGAGTGGATGCGGGCACGGCCGAGCTCGCGCGCGCCGCGAAGGCCTTCGACCTCGCCTCCGGCGGCGTCGAAGCGGCAGAACAGGCGGCCGCCGCGGCCAAGGCGGCGCTCGCGGAACACGAGGCGCTGCCCCGACCCGAACTCGACTCCTCGGCCCGGGCCGACGCCAACGCCGAAGTCGAGCGCGCCCGGGAGGCCGAGGTCGAGGCCCGGCTGCAGCTCGAGACGCTGCGTGAACGCTCCCGCAGCGAGCGCCTCCGCGCCGAGTCCCTCGAACGCCAGCTCGACGCCGACCGCCAGGCCGCAGACAAGGCCGCCCGTGAGACCGTCGTGCGTCGAGCGGAGCTCGCCCAGACCGAGCGTGTGCTCGCCGCCATCCCCCGCCTCGCCGCCGCCGTGCAGGAGTCGCTCGCCGAAGCCCAGCAGCAGCTCGCCGAAGCGGAGCGCGAGCGTGCCGCCCAGCACGAGGAACTCGGCCAGCTGCGGCAGACCGAGCAGCAGCTGCGCGCCCGCCTCAGTGAGATCACCGAGGACGTGCACTCGATCGAGCTGCAGATCTACGAGAAGAAGAGCTCGCTGCGCTCCACGCTCGAGCGCGCCGCGAGCGAGCTGCGCCTCGCCGAGGCCGTGCTCGTCGCCGAGTACGGGCCAGACCAGCTCGTGCCCGCCGACGACGACGCCCTCCGCGCGAAGGCCGAGCGCATCGCCTCCGCGCTCGCCGAGCAGCGAGCCAGGCACGAGGTCGCCGCCGACGGCTCATCCCAGGGTGCGGCTGGGGGCGCGGCCGCGCAGGCGAGCAGCGATGCCGGGGCCGAAGAGCCCGAGACCGGCGCGCGCGCCACCGACGCCGCGCTTGCCGAGCAGCTCGACGACGACCTCGCCGCGACGCTCGAAGAGGACGTCGAAGAGGAATTCGTCGGCGAGCCGTTCGTGCGCGCCGAGCAGCAGGCGCGTCTCGCGGCAGCCGAGCGCAAGATGTCCACGCTGGGCCGCATCAACCCGCTGGCCCTCGAGGAGTTCGCGGCCCTCGAGCAGCGGCACGCGTTCCTCGCCGACCAACTGGACGACCTCGCCGCGACGAAGGCCGACCTGCTGCGCATCGTCGGCGACATCGACGAGCGCATGCGCACCGTCTTCGAGGCGGCGTTCGAGGACACGAGGGAGGCCTTCCACACGGTCTTCCCCATCCTCTTCCCCGGCGGGTCGGGCGACATCACCCTCACCGCGCCAGATGACATGCTCACGACGGGCATCGAGGTGTCGGTGCGACCGGCCGGCAAGAAGATCGAGCGCCTCTCGCTGCTCTCGGGTGGGGAGCGCTCGCTCGCGGCCGTCGCCATCCTGGTGTCGATCTTCAAGGCGAGGCCGAGCCCGTTCTACATCATGGACGAGGTCGAGGCCGCCCTGGATGACGCCAACCTCGGCCGACTCCTCGCGGTGTTCGAGGAGCTGCGCGCCTCCAGCCAGCTCATCGTCATCACGCACCAGAAGCGCACGATGGAGATCGCGGATGCCCTCTACGGCGTCTCGATGCGCCAGGACGGCGTCTCCGCGGTCGTCGGCCAGCGCATCCAGCGCGACGAGGACCAGCCCGCCGCGTAACCCGCCCCGCCCCGCCCGCATCGCCCCGCCCTGCCCGCGTCGCGCCCGCGCAACCGGGATCACTGCCAGGCAAGAGGCCCGAATGGCGGCGCGGAAAAGGCCATTCGACTGGCAGCGATCGCGGGCGAACAACCGAGAACGGCCATCTGGCTGGCAGCGATCGCAGGAGGCTCCGCGCCGCCCCGGGCGCGCCGGCGTGGGACGATGGACCCAATGACTTCCGTCGACGGCACCTCCGCCCCAGCCCCCGCCACGCCCGAGCCCAAGCTGGGTCTCGTGACGCTCCTCCCGGACCCGTACGACGCCGACTCCATGTTCGAGGCGTTCGAACTGTGGACCACGAGCCGCGGCATCACGATGTACCCGGCGCAGGAGGAAGCCGTCATGGAGCTCGTCTCCGAGGCGCACGTCATCCTGTCCACGCCGACCGGCACCGGCAAGTCGCTCGTCGCGATCGCCGCCCACGCCGCGTGCCTCGCGCAGGGCGGCCGCAGCTACTACACGGCCCCCATCAAGGCGCTCGTGAGCGAGAAGTTCTTCGCGCTCGTCGAGATCTTCGGCGCCGCGAACGTCGGCATGGTCACGGGCGACAGCTCCGTGAACCCAGACGCGCCCATCATCTGCTGCACCGCCGAGATCCTCGCGAACCTCGCCCTGCGCCAGGGGTCCGACGCCGATGTCGACCAGGTGGTCATGGACGAGTTCCACTACTACGGCGACCCGGACCGCGGGTGGGCGTGGCAGCTGCCGCTGCTCATGCTTCCCGACGTGCAGTTCCTGCTCATGTCGGCGACGCTCGGCGACGTTACCGAGATCGTCGAGGACCTCGAGCGGCGAACGCAGCGCGATGTCTCCCTCGTGACCGGCGTCGAGCGCCCCGTGCCGCTCGACTTCTCGTACGTCGTCGCACCCACGCACGAGACCGTCGAGAAGCTCGTCGAGGAGCGCAAGACGCCCATCTACATCGTGCACTTCTCGCAGGCCGCCGCCATCGAGCGGGCGCAGGCGCTGTCGAGTCTCAAGGTCGTCGACCGTGCAGGCCGGGATGCGATCGCCGACGCCATCGGCGGGTTCCGGTTCACGACGGCGTTCGGCAAGGTGCTGTCGAGGTACGTCCGCGCCGGCATCGGCGTGCACCACGCTGGCATGCTGCCCCGTTACCGCCGCCTCGTCGAGACGCTCGCGCAGAAGGGGCTCCTGCGGGTCATCTGCGGCACCGACACGCTCGGTGTCGGCATCAACGTGCCCATCCGCACGGTGCTCATCACGGCCCTCGCCAAGTTCGACGGGCAGCGGATGCGGCACCTCTCGGCGCGTGAGTTCCACCAGATCGCGGGGCGCGCGGGCCGCGCCGGCTACGACACGGCCGGCACGGTTGTCGTCGAGGCGCCGGAGCACGAGATCGAGAACGCCGCCGCCGTCCGCAAGGCGGGTGACGACGAGAAGAAGCGCAAGCGCATCGTCAAGAAGAAGGCGCCGCAGGGCTTCGTGTCGTGGGGTGAGAAGTCCTTCGAGAAGCTCGTCTCCGCCGAGCCCGAGCCGCTCACCTCGCACATGCACATCACCGCGTCGATGATCATCAACGTCATCGCGCGCGGGGGAGACGTGTTCGGCAACGCGAAGAAGCTCGTCTACGACAACCACGAGAAGCCCGCCCGTCAGCGCGAGCTGGCGTTGCGCGCGATCGGCATCTTCCGCACGCTCGTGACGGCGGGTATCGTCGAGATCGGCAGGCAGGGGCGCATCACCCTCACCGTCGACCTGCAGGCGAACTTCGCGCTCAACCAACCGCTGTCTCCGTTTGCGCTCGCGGCCATCGAGCTGCTCGACCCTGACGCGGAGGCGGCCCCCGGTGACCGCGGCTCGGAGGAGAACACGAGCGGGGAGGGGGCCGTCGGCTCCGGCCACTACGCGCTCGACGTCGTCAGCATCATCGAGTCCACCCTTGACGACCCGCGTCCGGTGCTGTCGCAGCAGCAGTTCAAGGCTCGTGGCGAGGCGGTCGCGCAGATGAAGGCTGATGGCATCGAGTACGAGGAGCGCATGGAGCGGCTCGAGGAGATCACGCATCCCAAGCCGCTCGAGGGGCTTCTCGCGCAGTCGTTCGAGCTGTTCGCGCAGCACGAGCCGTGGGTGCGCGACTTCGAGCTCTCACCGAAGTCGGTGGTCCGCGACATGTTCGAGCGTGCCATGAGCTTCGCCGAGTACGTGAACTTCTACCAGCTCATGCGCAGCGAGGGGCTGGTGCTGCGCTATCTGAGCGACGCGTACAAGGCGACCCGCCAGACGGTGCCGGATGAGGCGAAGACGGAGGAGCTCCTCGACATCATCGAGTGGCTCGGCGAGCTGGTCCGCCAGGTCGACTCGAGCCTCATCGACGAGTGGGCGTCGCTGGTCGACCCGGAGCAGCAGGCCGCGAGCGACGAGCCCGTGGTGCCGCCGGCCCCGCCGAGCGTCGTCGGCAACCGCCGCGCGTTCACGGTGCTCGTGCGCAACGAGATGTTCCGCCGCGTTCAGCTCGCCGCCCTCCAGCGCGACGAGGCGCTCGCCGAGCTCGACCCGGACGTGGACTGGTCGAAGGCCCTCGACGACTACTTCGACGACCACGACACGATGGGGGTGGATGCTGCGGCTCGTTCGCCGAAGCTGCTCACGATCGACGACTCCGAGGGGCGCCAGTCTGGCGGCCTCTGGAGCGGCATGTGGCATGTGGAGCAGATCATCGACGACCCGGCGGGCGATCACGACTGGCGCATCCGCGCGGACGTCGACCTCGCCGAGTCGCACGAGGCCGGGGAAGCGGTCCTCCGCGTCACCGAGGTGACGCGCCTGTAGCCCCCGCGCCCCGCGGGGCCGCCAGCAGACCTGGGGCTTGTGCATGCCTCTGGCAGGGCCCGGGTGCGGCTGCCACAGGTCTGTGCTGGCGCCAGCTGCAGACCTGGGCCGCGCGCATCCGCAACGAGGCATTCGGATGCGCAGACCCCAAGTGTGTGCGGGCCGGCACCGGAGGACGTGTGGCTCGCAGAGGACTCTCCCGGGCCGGAACGACGAGAAACCGGATGCTCGCGACTGGCGCGTGCATCCGGTTTCGTCGTACTGGCGGCGGGTGCCTACCGGTGGTCGGGCTCGTGGCTCGCGACCGGAGCGGCGTCCGTGTCCTCCGCGGCCTCGGGCGTGGTGCCCTCGACGCCGGCAACCGCGGCCTCAGGGCCACCGGCGGCCGAGCCGACGGTGCTGGGTGCGTCGTCGCCCTTGGCGCGGGTGTAGATGATGCTCGCGATCGTCGCGACGATGAGGACGCCGAAGATGAATGTGAGCGACAGCCAGATCGGGATCTCGGGGATCCAGAGGAGCGGCTCGCCACCGTTGATGAACGGCAGCTCGTTCTCGTGGAGCGCATGGAACATGAGCTTCACGCCGATGAAGCCGAGGATGAACGCGAGGCCGAGGTCGAGGAACACGAGGCGCTCGAGGAGCCCGCCGATGAGGAAGTACAGCTGGCGGAGGCCCATGAGCGCGAATGCGTTCGCCATGAAGACGAGGTACGGCTCCTGCGTGATGCCGAAGATGGCGGGGATGGAGTCGAGCGCGAAGAGCAGGTCGGTGAAGCCGAGGGCCACGATGACGAGGATGAGCGGCGTCCAGACCTTCTTGCCGTTCTCGAGGATCTTCCATTTGTCGCCGTCGTAGTGCTCGCTGGCGGGGATGATCTTGCGGACGAGGCCGACCCACTTGGGCATCTCCGGCTCTTCGTCCTTGAAGGAGTCGATGGCCTGCTTGACGGCCATGTAGAGCAGCCAGGCGGCGAAGATGTAGAAGACGGAGACCCAGGCCTCGAGGATCGCGGCGCCCGCGATGATGAATGCGAAGCGCATGACGAGGGCGATGGCGATGCCGATGAGCAGCGCCTTCTGCTGCGCGATCTTCGGCACCTTGAAGCTCGTCATGATGATGAGGAAGATGAAGAGGTTGTCGACCGACAGCGCCTTCTCGGTGGTGTAGCCGGCGATGAACTCGCCCGCGTGCTGCCAGTCCCAGACGAAGCCGAGCGCCACCATGAAGACGACGGCGAGCGCGATGTAGAAGATCGACCACCAGCCGGCTTCCTTGAGGCTCGGCTCGTGTGGCGTCTTCACGTGGGTGAAGAAGTCGAAAACAAAGAAGCCGATGACCACGGCAATGGTCACCGCCCAGATCCAAATGGGAACGTCCACGGGTCCTCCGGAGGGGTGTGTTCGGCGAAGCGGCCGAAGGTCTCTTCCGTCGGCAGAAACCGACCGACGCGCCCGGGTGGCTGATGACAGTCACCGTGATGACGAGCGCGTCGCAGGAGGAATACTCCCCTTCAACGAAGCTCATCGTACACCGTGGATGGGGCGACGCCAGGGGCGGCGGTGAATCCGTCGCTCGAATCCGGGGTTCGCGTGCCTGCGTTCCCGGTGCCTGCTACGGCGTGGGGACGAGGGGGTACCCGTTGAGCAGCGTGACGACGAAGCCGCCTTCGGCGCCCGGCCGCAGGATGCTGAGTCCGAGGTTGCCGATGTGCGGCGCCTGGGCGCCGAGGATCGCGGTGAGGACGAGCCGGATGACGCTGCCGTGGCACACGATGAGCGAGTCCTCGTCCGGGTGGGCGGCCGCGACCTCGCCGATGGCGGCCAGCGATCGCTCGACGACCGCGGCTCGTGGTTCCACGGTGGGGTGGTCGAGTGGGCGGCGGGTGCCGTCTGGCATCCAGTACTTCTCACCTTCGAGGGCCCCGAAGCTGCGCTCGATGATGCCGGGCAGCAGGATCGGGGCACCGAGGCCCGTTCCCTCGCCGATGATCTCGGCCGTGACCCTCGCGCGGGAGAGCGGGGAGCTGTAGAGGTTGCTCCAGCCCTGACCCACGAGGAGCGCGGCTGCATCTCCCGCCTGGTCGAGGCCTCGCGAGTTCAATGGGATGTCGGTGGCGCCCTGGAGGAGGCCGGTCGCGTTCCACTCGGTTTCGCCGTGGCGGATGAGGCCGATGCGCATAGTGCTCCGTTCGAGGTTTCCACCCTCGCTGGCGAAGTTTCGCCGCTGGCTGAGGGGTCAGCACCCATGGTGTCAGAGCGCTGACTACGCTTGGCACATGGCTGAACGCACTCCCTGGTCACTGTCCGGCGCTCTGCGCGGCATGTTCGGCAGGCAGAAGATCGACGAGACGACGTGGGACGACCTCGAGGAGGCGCTGATCACGGCCGACTTCGGGCCCGACATCACCGACGAGATCGTCGAGCAGCTGCGCGAGCAGGTCGCCAGGTTCCACACGGAGGATCCGAAGGACCTGAAGCGGATGCTGCGCGAGCTCATCGAGGAGCGGCTCTCGAAGTTCGACACGACCCTGAACCTGCGCGAGCGCCCCGCGGTGACGCTCGTGGTCGGCGTGAACGGCGTCGGCAAGACCACCACGATCGGCAAGTTCGCGAACTTCCTGCGCATCAACGGACGCACCGTGGTCGTCGCGGCGGCCGATACGTTCCGTGCGGCCGCGGTCGAGCAGCTCTCGACGTGGGCGCAGCGTGCAGGCGCCGGTATCGTGCGTCCGCAGCAGCACGGGCAGGACCCCGCATCGGTTGCGTATCAGGCGGTCGAGATCGCGATGCGCGAGGGGCTCGAGATGGTCGTCATCGACACGGCCGGCCGTCTGCAGACGAAGAGCGGGCTCATGGACGAGCTGTCGAAGATCCGCCGGGTCGTCGAGAAGCTGGCGCCCGTCTCCGAGGTGCTGCTGGTGCTCGACGCGACGACCGGCCAGAACGGTGTCGCGCAGGCCGAGGCGTTCATCCAGCACGCCGGGGTCACGGGCCTCGTGGTCACGAAGCTCGACGGCTCGGCCAAGGGCGGCTTCGTGCTGGCCGTGCAGGAGCGAACTGGCCTGCCGATCAAGCTCATCGGGCAGGGCGAGGGCATCAACGACCTGGCAGGCTTCACGCCGCACGTCTTCGCGGAGAAGCTCGTCGGCTGAGGCCCGCCGTCGCCCAGTGCGGGGGAGTAGTGTGCCTCGCATCCGTGGAAGAGGTCTCTGATGGAAGCTGACGCGCTGTTCGTGTTCCTGTCCTACGCGCTCGCGGTGGTGCTCGCGGGTGCGGGCGGGGTTCTCATGGCGTTCGGCTCCGTGCCGCGGCGATCCTGGCGCATGGTCACCTTCGCGATCGTGAGCCTGCTCGGCGCGGCGCTCCTGATCTGGACGGCGTTCGGGTCGCGGCCGTGGCTCTTCGTGGTCTTCGTGCTCGTTGCCGTCGTCGCGAACGCGGTCACGAGCGCGCTGCGGTGGAGGCTGCTCCCGCAGCTGGCCGGGGCGCCGCTGCCTGAGCTGTTGCGACTGGTGCTCCTGCGTCCGGACATCCTCCGGCGGATGGCCGCTGACGCAGCCCAGCTGGAGGCGGACCGGCGTCGCCGCGAGCACGGACGTGGCTGAGCGTTCGTCGGACGCGGCCGCGCATCTCCTGAGTCCGGAGAGGGCACTCGGTTTTCCCGTGGCGCGAGACGAACCGGGCAATTCGTGGGACGGCGGAAGGAAACGTCGCCCGCGGCGGTTGTCTGCCTCGTGACCCGCCAGCAACGCCAGATCCTCGTCATCGCGATCCTCGCCTCGTTCGTGGCCTTCCTCGACGGCTCGGTGACGAACGTCGCGCTCCCCGCCATGGTCGCGGAGCTCGGCGGTGGACTCGGCACTCAGCAGTGGATCGTGGATGCGTACCTCATCACGCTCGGCTCGCTCATCCTGCTCGCGGGCTCCCTGTCTGACGTGTTCGGTCGCATCTCGGTGCTGCGATTCGGGCTCATCGGGTTCGGCATCACGAGTGTCGCGATCGCGCTGTCGCCGACCCCGGAGTTCGTCATCGTCGCGCGGGCGCTGCAGGGGGTGGCGGGCGCGCTGCTCGTTCCGAGCTCGCTCGCGCTCATCATCTCCGCGTTCCGCGATGCCGCGCAGGCGAAGGCGATCGGCATCTGGACAGCCTGGACCGGCGCCGCGTTCCTCGCCGGCCCCTTCCTCGGGGGCCTCGCAGCTGACTACGTCACCTGGCGTCTCGTGTTCGGCATCAACGTCATTCCGATCCTCGTCACGCTCTGGATGCTCACCCGACTCGACAAGGGCGTCGACAGCAAGTCCGGTGGGCGCATCGACGTGCTGGGCGCGGTGCTCGGCTTCCTCGGCCTCGGCGGGCCCGTGTTCGCGCTCATCGAGCAGGGCAACTACGGGTGGGGAAGCCCCGTCGTCCTCCTGCCTCTTGTGCTCGGCCTGCTCAGCTTCGCGGGATTCCTGTTCTGGCAGGCTCGCGCGCCGCAGCCGATGCTGCCGCTTGGGCTCTTCCGCATCCGCAACTTCTGGGCTGGCAACATCGCGACGGTCTTCATCTACGCCGCGCTCTCGCTTGGCGGCTTCGTGCTGGCCATCTACCTGCAGCAGGTGGCCGGGTTCACTGCCACGTTCGCCGCGCTCGCGACGCTGCCCACGTCGATCGCCAACGTGGCGCTGTCCTCGTGGTTCGGTTCGCTCAGCGGACGCTTCGGGCCGCGCCTCTTCATGACGCTGGGACCGATCCTCGCGGGCGTCGGCACCCTGATGTACTCGGGGCTCGGGGCAGAGGTGAACTACTGGACCCAGGTGCTTCCGGGCGTCGTCGTCTTCTCGCTCGGCCTCTCGATGACCGTCGCTCCGCTCACGTCCGCCATCCTCGGCTCCGTGCCGACGACGCAGTCCGGCATCGGCTCGGCCACCAACAACGCCATCTCGCGGGTCGCCGGCCTCGTGGCGATCGCGATGATCGGCGTCATCGCCGGCGGCACGATCGACGTGGACAGCTTCCAGCCGCTCATGTTCGTGACGGCTGGCCTCCTCTTCGCCGGGGCGCTCAGCTCATGGCTCGGCGTGCGGAACCCGAAGCCGGAGGCTGTCGCCGCGGCGACCTGACATCGACCGGACGCGGGTGGATGCGCAGGCCGGGGAAGCGTCAGGTCGCGCTGAGCGTGAACTCGAGCAGGGTGTCGTCGCCCTCCCTCGGCGAGCCGCGCCCGTCGGTGTTGTTCGTCAGCACGAGCAGGGTGCCGGATGAGGTCACGACGGCGTCGCGGAGGCGTCCGAACTCGTCGACGTAGAGCGCCTCGTCGCTGGCTTCTGAAGCCTCCGGGATGTTGATCTTCCAGAGGCGCTCCCCGCCGAGGCCGGCCATGAAGAGCGTGTCGCGAGCGTACGCGAGCCCGCTCGGGCTGGCCTCGTCGGTCGACCACTGCAGGATGGGGTCGAGGAACGCGGGGTCACCGCCCTGGCCTTCGACGTTCGGCCAGCCGTAGTTGCCGCCCGGCTCGATCCTGTTGAGCTCATCCCACGTGTTCTGTCCGAACTCGCTCGCCCACAGCGCACCGGTTCCGTCGAACGCGAGGCCCTGCGGGTTGCGGTGTCCCATCGAGTAGACGCGGTTGCCGAACGGGTTGTCGGCGACGGGGGATCCGTCGAGCTCCATGCGGAGGATCTTGCCGTTGAGCGAGTTCTGATCCTGGGCGAGATCGGTCTGGGATGCGTCTCCGGTCGAGGCGTAGAGGTAGCCGTCCGGGCCGATCGCGAGTCGCCCGCCGTTGTGGTTGCCGGCCTTCGCGATGCCGTCCACGATCACTTCGGGGGCCCCGACGCCGAGGCCACCCTCCCAGGTCACGGGGAAGCGCACGATGCGGTTGTCGGCGTCGGCCGTGTAGAAGGCGTACAGCCACCGCTCGGCGTCGTCGCTCGTCCCCGCGAGGGCGAGGCCGAGGAGGCCGCCCTCGCCGCCCGGGGCGACGTCATCGATGGTCGTCACGACGCGATTGGGGTTCGAGCCGTCGGCGGACACCTCGACGATCTGGCCGGAGTCGCGCTCGCTCACGAGGAAGTCACCCGTCTCCAGCTCGACGACGGACCACGGGGCCCGAAGGCCAGTCGTGACCACTCGCGGGTCGCCGCTCGGGGCGACGGGGCCCGGCTCTTCGGCCCCGTCCTCCGGCGTGGCGGGAGCCTGGCTCGTGGAAGCGGGCGACGGGCTCGCCGTCGTCGACGCCGTGGCCGTCGCCCCCGTCTGGGGTGCGGTCGGCGCGCATCCGGCGAGGGCCAGCGCTGCGACGGCGGCGAGGGCGATGAGCGGAGCGGTGCGCTTGGTCATGGTGGCGGCCAATCGTTCGACGACGGATGCGACCAGTCAAGCCGAGCAGTCTGTGCTGACGCTCCGTGCCGGGCTGCCGCCTGCCCGGCTGCCGCCCGCCCGTGCCATCAGCGCGAGGGCGGCCGCGACGCGGCTCAGTTCGTCAGCAGGAGGATGCCGAGCAGCGCCTGAGCGATGCCGATGACGAGCGCCGTGAGCACGAGCACGGCGTGCACGGTGAGGAAGCGAGTGGGGCGACCGTTCTCGTCCCGAGCGCGCGGGTCGTTGGAGACCCGACGGTAGAAGGAGGGCCAGACGAGCACGTTGAAGACGGCACCGACGAGCAGGGCGATGCTTGCGAGGAAGACCATGCCCCAAGCCTATGGGCGGGCGGTGGCGTCCTCGATCGAGATGGCGGAGC
Organism: Pseudoclavibacter terrae; assembly: GCF_008831075.1. Classification (GTDB taxonomy): domain Bacteria; phylum Actinomycetota; class Actinomycetes; order Actinomycetales; family Microbacteriaceae; genus Pseudoclavibacter; species Pseudoclavibacter terrae. The sequence continues at coordinate 331,399 of NZ_WBJX01000005.1, forward strand.
CCGCGTGGCTCTGCCGCTTCGCGAGGGAGACGTAGCCGCCCGCGTGCGGAATGAACGCAGCGCTCTCCTCTGCTGTCAGCTCGCGCCGGACCTTGGCGGGTACCCCGGCGACGAGGACGCCGTCGGGGATGCTCGCGCCCTCGAGCACCACGGCGCCCGCGGCGACGAGCGAGCCCGTGCCGATGATGGACCTCGAGAGGCACGCGGCCTTCATGCCGATGAGCGTGCCGTTCGCGATGGTCGTGCCGTGCAGAAGCGCCTGGTGGCCGGCGGTGACGTCGTCGCCGATGATCGTGTCGACCTCACGCTCGACGTGCACCACCGTGCCGTCCTGCAGGTTCGACCTGGCGCCGATGACGATGCGGCCACCCACATCCGCTCGCAGCACGCACCCGTACCAGACGGACGATTCCGGGCCGATCTCGACGTCGCCGACGATGACGGCACCCGGCGCGATCCAGGCGCTCTCGTGGATGCGGGGCGTCTTGCCCTCGAACGGCAGAATCAGGGGAGCGGCACTGGTCATGCTCCGATACTCGCAGTTGCGCCTCTCCTTCGCGACCCCGCACGCCGGAGTCCGCCACCTCGGCTAAAATGGGCGGACTATGGCCATTTTCGGGAACCTCTCTGACCGGCTGACGCAGACGCTCGCCGGCCTCCGCTCCAAGGGCAAGCTCACGCCCGCCGACGTCGACGGCACCGTGCGCGAGATCCGTCGCGCCCTCCTCGAAGCCGACGTCGCGCTTCCCGTGGTCAAGGACTTCGCCGCGCACGTGCGCGAGCGGGCCCTCGGCGACGAGGTCAACCGCGCCCTCAACCCGGCTCAGCAGGTCGTGCAGATCGTCAACGAGGAGCTCGTGCGCATCCTCGGCGGCGACACCCGCCAGATCGAGTTCGCCAAGCAGCCGCCGACGATCATCATGCTCGCCGGCCTCCAGGGTGCCGGAAAGACGACGCTCGCCGGCAAGCTCGCGAAGCGGCTCGCCGGGGAGAAACACACGCCGCTGCTCGTCGCGGCCGACCTCCAGCGTCCGAACGCCGTCACCCAGCTGCAGGTCGTCGGCCAGCAGGCAGGCGTGCAGGTCTACGCGCCCGAGCCGGGCAACGGTGTCGGCGACCCGGTGCGCGTCGCGACGGATGCGGTGCGCTTCGCGAAGGACAAGCTGCACGACGTCGTCATCATCGACACGGCCGGCCGCCTCGGCGTCGACCAGGAGCTCATGAAGCAGGCGGCGGACATCCGCCGCGCCACGAATCCCGACGAAGTCCTCTTCGTGATCGACGCCATGATCGGCCAGGACGCCGTCGCCACGGCCAATGCCTTCCAGGAGGGCGTCGACTTCACCGGTGTCGTGCTCTCGAAGCTCGACGGAGACGCCCGGGGTGGTGCCGCCCTCTCGGTGGCGCAGCTCACCGGCCGCCCCATCATGTACGCGTCGACCGGTGAGGGGCTCGACGACTTCGAGGTCTTCCACCCCGACCGCATGGCGAAGCGCATCCTCGACATGGGTGACATCCTCAGCCTCATCGAGCAGGCCCAGAAGGCCTTCGACGAGGACGAGGCGATGGAGATCGCGGGCAAGCTCGCGACCGAGAACTTCACCCTCGACGACTTCCTCAAGCAGATGCAGCAGCTGCGCAAGGCCGGCAACTTCAAGAAGATGATGGGCATGCTCCCGGGCATGGGCCAGATGAAGGAGGCGCTCGAGAACTTCGACGAGCGCGAGCTGGTCCGCACCGAGGCGATCATCCAGTCGATGACCAAGGCTGAGCGGCAGAATCCGAAGCTGCTCAACGGCTCGCGCCGCTCGCGCATCGCCCGCGGTTCCGGTCGGACCGTCACCGACGTCAACGAGCTCGTGAAGCGCTTCGAGCAGGCGGCGAAGATGATGAAGACCGTCGCCCGTGGCGGTACCCCGCAGATCCCCGGGATGGGGCCGATGCCGGGCCAGCACGGCGGTCGCAAGGCTGCGGCCAAGGGCGGCAAGAAGAAGCAGCAGGGCAAGCGAAGCGGCAATCCAGCCAAGCGCGCGCAGCAGGCCGTCGAGGAGGCCTCGGCTCCCAAGCGCCCGGGTGGCGCGTTCGGCGGCGCGGGTCTCGGACGGCCCGCGGCTGCCGACGGGCAGCCGAGTGCGGCGGAGCTCGAGCAGCTCCAGAAGTACCTGGGCCGCGGGTAGCTCGGCACGTTCTCGCGGGGCGGGAGCTGACGGAGGGGCGCATCCATCTCGGTGGATGCGCCCCTGAGTCGTTAAGCGTGTTCGCGTCGCGCATCGCCCCGTGCCCGGCAGAACGCAGGAGGGGCGCATCCGCTGACGGATGCGCCCCTCGTGCGTTCGTGCGCTGCCGTTAGTCGGACTTCCTCATGCGGCGTGTGAGGAGCAGCACGGCGCCGGCTGCCAGCAGGAGCCCTGCGCCGATCGCCAGAGCGGGGGCGAAGCCGTCAGCACCGGTTGTCGCGAGTCCACCCCCAGCGGCTGGCGGGGTCGTGTGGGTCGAGGTCGGCGTCGGGGTCCAGGTCGGCGTGGTGGTCGTCGGGACAGGGGGGACGACGGTCGCGGTCGGCGTGGCCGTGCTGGTAGGCGTCGGCGTGGTCGTCTCGGTGGGCGTCGGCGTTGGCGTCGTCGTCTCGGTCGGCGTCGGCGTCACGACGACGGGGCTGACCGTGATGGTGACGGTCGCCGCCTCGCTGTCGACGGAGCCGTCGTTGGTCGTGAACGTGAAGCTGGTCTCTCCCTCGAAGCCGTCGGCCGGGGTGAAGGTGAGGTCTGCGCCTTCGCCGCTGAGCGTTCCGTTCTCTGGCTGCGTGAGGACCGTGTAGGTCAGCGGGTCGCCCTCAGCGTCGTCGCCCGTGAGCGTGATGTCGAGGGGTGTGTCGATGTCGGTCGTCAGGTTCTGCGAGGCCGCCGTCGGCGGGGTGTTCGAGCGGAAGCTGCCGGCCTGGATGAGGACCGCCGAGTCGAGGCTAGAGTCGCCTCTGTCTGCGATGACGAGCTTGATGTGGTTCGTCGCTCCCTGCTGGACGGGGGCGGATAGGCCGAGGACCGTCGTGAGTCCGTCGAGTCCGGTGTCGAAGGCACCCGAGCTGACGGGGTTGTCGCGGTAGAGGCCCGTGTTGCGCAGGTGGTTGATGTTGTTGATCGCGACGGCGGTGTCCGTGCCGTCCGCGTCGAAGGTCGCGTAGTTCGTGCCGTTGACGAAGAACGCGAAGACGTCGTTGTAGTTGGTATCGACGTACTCCTGGTACTCCTCCGATCCGAAGACGTAGGAGAACGCGATGCTGTCCTCGGTGGGGACGAAGTCGAACTCGAGCACGGCCGCGTCGCGAGTCGAGCCCTCGACGATGTCGTCGAGGTCGGTGTCGCCTGGGAGGCCGTGGGAGGTGCTGGTCGACCCGGATTCGTTCGGACCGAGCAGCGCGCCCCCTTCACCGGCCGAACCGGTTGTCAGGGTGAGGCCGCTCTCGACGCCGAGATCCGTGAATCCCGAGTAGCTGCCGGAGGCTTCGGGGGCGCCCGTGTAGACGACGTTGGAGACCGCGGTCTCGTCGCCCACGAGCGTGGCGACCAGCTCTTCCGGTGTCTGGCTGGTGAGGTCGGTGACGGTCTGCCCGGGCGAAGCGGCGGCGGTGCCGACTCCGACTCCGAGAAGAAGGACGGACGTTGCCCCTGCGGCGAGGGCGGTGCGGAGTCGCATGTGTTCTCCTGAGGATCTGAGGGTTTGGTGATGCTAAGCCGCCAGTTGCCTGAAAATCAAGAGAATCTTGGGAAACAGGATGCGCCGTTGCGCCCCGTGACGAGATGGTGGGGCGCATGTGACTCGTGTGAATGCGCGCCACCCCGATGAGTCGCCGATGGTGAGGGCTCGGCGACAGGTACGCTTGTCCGGTCATCAAGTCGTCCGAGGAGTGCGCCATTGAGCAATGAAGCTGCGACTACAGGCGAGGCCCGACTCCCGCTCGGGCTGTTCGTCGGCATCGACCGTTCGAGCCCCGTCCCGCTGTACCACCAGGTGTCGGAGCGCATCGAGAAGGCGATTCGAGACGACACGCTGCCGGCGGGGTCGAAGCTCGAGAACGAGATCTCCCTCGGACACCGGCTCGGGCTCTCGCGCCCGACGGTGCGCCGCGCTATCCAGGAACTGGTCGACAAGGGACTCCTCGTCCGGCGCCGCGGCGTGGGCACGCAGGTCGTGCACGGGCCCGTCACCCGCAACGTCGAGCTCACGAGCCTCTACGAGGACCTCGAGCGGTCCGCGCAGAAGCCGACGACGACGCTGCTCTCCCGCCGTGTGGAGGCTGCGACGCCCGAGCTCGCCGAGACGCTCGGCATCGAGGTCGGGAGCCCCACGCTGCACATCTCGCGCCTCCGGAGCGCCGATGGGGTCCCCCTCGCGGTTCTCGACAACGTGCTCCCGGAGCCGTTCGTGGAGCTCACCGAGGACGAGCTCATCCAGCACGGGCTCTACCAGCTGCTGCGCGCCCGCGGCGTCACGATGCGCATCGCCAAGCAGCGTATCGGTGCCAGAACTGCGTCTCGCGAGGAGGAGCGCCTCCTGGATCTCTCCGGCGGCGCCGCAGTGCTCACGATGTCTCGCGTCGCGTTCGACGCGACGGGGCGCGCCGTCGAATACGGCCGACACTGCTACCGGCCGGACCTCTACACGTTCGAGATCACGCTCGTCGAGCGCTGACCGGTGCTGACCGGTGCTGACCGGCGCTGGTAGCGCTGACCCGCGCGACGTGGCGATTTGGTCGTCGTCCGCGGGTCGATGACCACCGCCGGCAGCGCGAGTTCTCCGGATGCGCGAGAAGACGCTGCCAGCCGATGTGCCCTCCGCAGGGGGTGCGGTCGGGCGCATCGGCTGGCGGCGTCTGGCCGACTCGGGGTCGAGGCTAGGCGCGGTTGGGAACCGCGAGCTCGCCCGTGAGGTACTGGGCGCGGCCGAAGCCGAACGTCCAGTCCTCCGGGCCGTTCTCGACGTAGCCGATGAAGACGTCGTTGCCGTCGACGCCCTGCTCGCCGAGCGCTTCGGCGATGCGAGCGTAGAGCGACTGCTTGGCCTCAGTGGTGCGGCCGCGCTGCGTGAAGATCTGGATCATGACGACGCCGTTCGAGCGGTCGAAGCCCAGCCCGGCATCCTGGGCGATGATCTGGCCGCCCTGGTGCTCCGTGATGATCTGGAACCGGTCGCGAGCGGGGATCCCGTACTCGGCGACGATGGCGTCGTGGATGGCGTCGGCGATGGACGAGATCTGCTCGGGCGTGCGGCCGGCGTTGACGTCGATGCGTACGAGAGGCATGGTGCGGTGTCCTTGAGGTCGAGGGGTGACGTTCGTTGTCTGATGACGAAGTCTAGCGCCAAAAGACCTAATGTCCTAACAAATGCCCCCAGTGGTCAGACGCGGAGTCCTGGCAGGAGAGTCGCGCCCACGACGGAGATCAGAGCGACGCCTCCAGTGCCGCGTCGGCGTCTCGGAGCACCTTCGCCGCGACCTCGAGCCCCTCGATGCGGCCGAGCGACGTGTCCTCGTGCTCGATGTTGACCCACATCTCCGGGTCGACCTCTTGCAGAGCGCGGAGGAACTCGGTCCAGAACGCGGTGTCGTGGCCGCGTCCGAGAGCGACGAAGTCCCACGCCGAGGTCGTCGGCCACTCGTTCGCCCACTCGTCGCCGCCGAGGTTGGTGCGCGGCTCGTCGGCGGACAGTCGACGGAACCGGTTGTCCAGCACGCCGTAGATGGCGGCTGCCGGGTTCACGCGAACATCCTTCGCGGCGGCGTGGAACACCCACTTGCCCAGGTCTCGCACGACGGCAACCGGGTCCATCTGCTGCCAGAAGAGGTGCGAGGCGTCGAGCTCGACGCCGATGTTCGTCGTGCCGGCCCGCTCGATGAGCTCGCGGAAGTTCGCCGGGTTGAAGGCGACGTTCTGCGGGTGCAGCTCGAGCGCAACCTTCACGCCGTGCTCGCGGGCGAGCTCGTCGATCTCCGCCCAGAACGTCGCGGCGACGTCCAGCTGGTAGTCGATGACGTCGAGTGCCGCCGAGTTCCAGGCGTTGACCACCCAGTTCACGGTCGTCGCTCCCGGCTCGCCACCGGGGAGGCCGGACATCGTGACGACGCGGTCCTGCCCGAGGCGGGCCGCGAGGCGGATCGACCGGCGGATGTCCTCGGCGTGCTTCGCGGCGATCGCGCGGTCGGGGTGCAGCGGGTTGCCGTTGCAGTTGAGACCGGCGATCGAGACGCCGGTGCCCTCGAACTGTGCCAGGAACGCATCCCGTGCATCATCGCTCTCAAGGATCTCGTCGAAGTTCGGGATGTGCGTTGCCGGGAGGAAGCCGCCCGAGTTGAGCTCGATCCCCGTGAGGCCGAGGTCGGCGATGACCTTGATCGCCTCCGGCAGCGGCCGGTCGTGGAGGATCGCGTTGTAGACGCCGAGACGCATGTCAGGCTCCGATCTTGTGCGTGGTGGTGGGGTTGACGCGCACGGCCGAGCCGTGTGCGGCTGCTGATGCGGCGACGGCGTTGAGCAGCTCCATGTTGTGGATGCCATCTTCGAAGCCGGCGCAGCGCGGGAGCGATTTACTCTCGGGAACGCCGGCGACCTCCTCGAGGAAGGAGCGCGCCTGGTAGGCGAACGCGTCGTTCTGCCCGAAGCCGACACTCGGGGCGTCCATCGCGAGCCCGCCGGCGACGTAGGGGTGTTCCGGTCCGAGGATCACCTGCCGGTACCCGTTCTGGGCTGAGGGGACATCGTTCAGGAAGAGCTCGATCTCGGAGGGGCGACGCTGGTCGTACCTGGCGGCGCCGTTCTCGCAGAAGACCTCAAAGGTGAGGCTGTTGGCATGGCCCCGAGCGACGCGGGAGACCTCGATGGCGCCAGCGCCGTCCGCGAACTTCAGTGAGAACGCGGCGTAGTCGTCGTTCTCGACGGCCTCGAACGTGTCGCTCACCGCCGCGTGGTCGTGGCCGAGGACGGCTCCGAGCGGGAGGGGGCGCTCGTGGATGACGGTGGTGAGCGTTCCGCCGCTGACCTCCTGGATCTCACCGCCGAGGAACTCTGCGATGTACGCCATGTGGCTCCCGACGTCGGCCAATGCGCCGCTGCCGGCTGCGCCCTTGAAGCGCCAGCTCATCGGGCCCTGTGGGTCGCAGGCGTAGTCCGTCCAGTAGCGCCCGCTGAAGTGGAGCAGTCTGCCGAGGGTGCCGTCCTGGATGAGCTGGCGGATGTAGGCGATGCCGGGGGAGCGGCGGTAGGTGAAGCCCACGCGTGCGATGGAGTCGGCGCGCTCGGCGGCTGCCGCCATGGCGGAGGCGTCTTCGATGGAGTCGCTGAGCGGCTTCTCGCAGAGCACATGCTTGCCTGCTGCGAGGAGGCCCTCGACGGCCTCTCGGTGCAGGGAGTTCGCGATGACGACGCTCACGACGTCGATGTCGTCCGCTGCGGCGATGGCCTGCCAGGACGAGTCGGTGCGCTCGTAGCCGAAGCGCTTGGCGGCGAGGGCGCCGAACTCCGGGTTGATGTCTGCGATGGAGACGAGGCGGATCTCGGGCAGCGTGGGGCTGTAGAGCGTGGATGCGACGCGGTACGCCGCGGCGTGTGCGCGCCCGGCCATGCCTGCGCCGATGACGGCGACGCCCAGTGAGGTGGACATTGGTTCTCCTGTGGTTCTGCGTTGGCTGAGGTGGTGAGCGCAGGCGACCGACGACGGCGTTGGAGCGCTACACTGGAAGGTAGGACATGAAATAATGTCCTGTCAAACGATCCAAGTTCGGAGTGTCGAGTGCCACCAACGTCCCGCCGAAAGCGACCGACGATCTACGACGTCGCTGAGCGCGCCGGAGTCTCCAAGTCGCTGGTGTCGCTCGTGCTGCAGAACTCGACACGAGTCAGCGATGAGAAGCGCGCGGCCGTGCGAACCGCGATCCAGGAGCTCGGCTACCTGCCGAGCCGGGCGGCCACGGCGCTCGCGGGGAACCGCACGCGCGCGATCGGCGTGATGATCGACGACTTCAGGAACCCCTGGTTCGTCGACCTCCTCGGGGGCTTGCAGGAGGTGCTGAACGGGCCCGGTTTCCACGTCACGGTGGCTGACGCGAACCTGAACGCGCACCTCGAGCAGTCCCCGATCAGCGGTTTCCTGGCCGCCGGCGTCGAGGGTCTTGTCATCGGCGGCGACGTGGATGCGGTGCCTGGGGAGGGCTTCCCCGTGCCGACCGTCGTCGCGGGCAACCGAGCGACGGTGCCGGCTGGCGCCGACCTCGTGGCCAACGACGACGAAGCTGGCGCGCGCCTCGCCGTCGAGCATCTGCGCTCACTCGGCCACACGAGGATCGGCCACGTCACGGGAAGTGGCCGAGCAGCCGAACTCAGACGCACGGCCTACGAGCGAGCCATGGTCGAGGCGGGGCTCCAGCCGCGCGTCGTGGGCGGCTCTGGGCCCACCGACCAGGACGAAGGGCGACGAGCCTCACGCCAGCTGCTCGAGGACTGGCCGGAGACCACGGCCGTCTTCGCCGCGAACGACGTCATGGCGCTCGGTGTGCTCGGAACGCTCGAGAGGATCGGGATGCGTGTGCCAGGCGACATCTCCATCGTCGGCTATGACGACTCGCACCTTGCAGGGGCCGAGTACCTGTCGCTCACCTCGGTCGACGACCGAAGCGCCGACGTGGGTCGTGTCGCGGCCGAGCTCCTGCTCGCGCGCATCGAGGGGCCGCATCCGGAGGTCGGAGAGCGCGGTGGGGGAACGCGCAGACTCATCCAGCCGGTGCTGACGGTGCGCGGCTCGACCGCGGCAGTGCGGGGCGACTGACGCGGCTCAGCGGTCGCGTCGGGCCCCTGCCTCAGGTTCGAAGGCGAGCACGAGGGGTGCCTCCCAGCCCTGCTCCGCGTAGGCGCTCAGCACGCTCTCGCGCAGCTCGTCGACCTTCTCTGCCGGGTGCATCACGAACACGGAGCCGCCGAGGCCGGTGCCGGTCATGCGGGCGCTTGCCGCGCCGAGGTAGGTGGCCAGCTCCACGGTGAAGTCGATGCGCGCCGTCGAGACCTCGAAATCGTCCCGCAGTGACGCCTGCGACGCGGCGAGCAGGTGGTTGCGCTCCTCCGGCGTCTCGCCCGTGCGCATGAGCTTCGTGAACTCCAGCGTGCGGGCGATCTCGGAGACGACGTGGCGGGCTCGCCTGAAGACGACCTCGTCGAGCCTGTCCGCCGCTGCGTCGAGTTCAGCGGGCCGCACCTCGCGCAGCGTCTGGCAGCCGAGCGCCTCTGCAGCCCTGGCGCAGTCGTCCGCCCTCGATGCGAACTCGGCCGACCAGTTGCGGTGCGATTCTCGCGTGTCGATGAGCACGCGGACCAGGCCGGACTCGGCGGGTCTCGGCGCAGGCAGGATGGAGACATCGGACCCGCGCGCGTCGAAGAAGACGTCCTCATTGCTTCGCGCCGCGTGCACGGTGATGTGATCGCTGAGCCCGCCAGGCGCGCCGACGATGTCGGCCTCGGTCTGTCGACCGATCTCGGCGAGCTCCTCGACGTTCATGCCGAGCCCCCAGAAGTCGTTGAGAGCTGTGCTGATGGTGGCGCACACGGAGGCGGAGGACGCCAGGCCGGCCCCGATGGGCACGTCCGTCGTGAGGAAGATGTCGAGGCCGGTGCCCAGGAAGAAGGGCACGCCGGGGTCCGTCTCGTCGTCATCGCCGCGAGTGCCTTCCGGCGGGTTCTCGCGAGCGAAGCGCAGCATGCTCGAGACCGCTCCGAGCGGGTACGCACGCCAATCCTTGGTGGGGATCTCCGAGGAGATCGACCGCAGATCGGTCACGGCCTCCTCGGTGGAGAGGTCGGTGACGATGCGGATGCGGCCGTCATCGCGCGGCGCGATCGCCGCGCTCGAGCGGAGGGGGATGGCGCACCCGTAGCCGACGCCGTCCTGCAGGTCGGTGTGATCGCCCATGATGCTGACGCGACCCGGCGCGGACCAGACCCCGAGGGGCTCGCGCTCGAATGCGGCCAGGAAGCCCTCGCAGACGATCGTCGTCAGGTCTCTGCTCATCTCGTCACCGTTTCTCAGGCATGGGCGAATGGGCGTCCGCCCCTGTGCATGCGCAGGCCGATTCTAATAACTGCGTCCTGAACGAGTGCCGAAACTCGGGCGGGCGCGCCGTTCAGGCGAACAGATCGGGCCGTCCACCTGGTCGGGACTGGTCTTGCGTGCTAGAGTCAGGGATTCGTGGGTCCTATTTCCCACAATCGTCGTACCGTTTGTTGTTCGAGGGCACCTTTCCTGCCTCGGCACGATTTCACGAGTTGCGGCGAACGGGCACATTCGCCCGCATCATCGCCGCAAGAGCGCAGCACTCGAGTGTTGTGCGTTCTCTGCGTGCTGATTGAAAGGCAAGACCTCCATATGACGGAAACAACCTCAACTTTCGCCGAGCTCGGCGTCCCCAAGTCCCTCGTCAGCGTGCTCGATGCAGCAGGCAAGCACGAAGCATTCCCCATCCAGCAGTCCACCCTCCCGAGCACCCTCGCAGGCCGCGACGTCCTCGGTCGTGGCAAGACCGGCTCGGGCAAGACGCTCGCGTTCGCGATCCCACTCGTCGCCCGCCTCGCTGGCGCCGTGTCCGGTGGCAAGCGCCGCCCGGGCCGTCCGCTCGGCCTCGTGCTGCTCCCGACCCGCGAGCTCGCAACTCAGGTCGCCGCGGTCATCGAGCCGCTCGCCAAGGCCGCAGGCCTCACCGTGACGACCGTCTTCGGCGGCGTCTCGCAGCGCCCGCAGGAGACCGCGTTCCGCAACGGCGTCGACATCGTCGTGGCCTGCCCCGGCCGCCTCGACGACCTCATGAAGCAGCGCATCGTGAACCTCGACGCCGTCGAGGTCACCGTGCTCGACGAGGCCGACCACATGGCCGACCTGGGCTTCCTGCCCGTCGTCACGCGCATCATGAACGCCACGCCGCAGTCCGGCCAGCGCCTCCTCTTCTCCGCCACGCTCGACAACGGCGTGGACAAGCTCGTCAAGAAGTTCCTGAACGACCCGATCCTGCACTCGGTCGACGAGTCCAACTCGCACGTCGCGGCCATGACGCACCACGTCTACGAGGCGGAGACGCCCGAGGCGAAGACGGCGCTCGTGCACGCTCTCGCGAGCGGCAAGGGCCGCCGCATCATGTTCATGCGCACCAAGCACCAGGCGAAGAAGCTCGCGAAGCAGCTCACCGCGTCCGGCATCCCGGCCGTCGACCTGCACGGCAACCTCTCGCAGAACGCCCGCGACCGCAACCTCGCGGCGTTCTCCGGTGGCGAGGTCAACGTGCTCGTCGCGACCGACGTCGCCGCGCGTGGCGTGCACGTCGATGCCATCGAGCTCGTCGTGCACGTCGACCCGCCCGCCGAGCACAAGGCGTACCTGCACCGCTCCGGCCGCACGGCACGCGCGGGCTCCGAGGGTGACGTCGTCACCCTCATGCTCCCGAGCCAGCGCAAGGACACGGAGATGCTGCTGCGTCGCGCGAAGATCGGCGTGACCCCGCAGCGCGCGAACGTCAACTCGCCGTTCGTTGCCGAGCTCGTCGGCGAAGTCGCCCCGACCGTGCGGCCCGTTCCGGGCGGACCGGGATCCGGCAACGTCGAGGTCAGCCAGGGCCGCGGCACGTCGCAGGGAGCGAACGCGCGCCGCAAGCGCGACAACGCCTCCTCGCGTGGTGGCGCACCCCGTGGTGGATCGAGCACCGGCGGCGGTCGTGGCCGCGGCGGGTCCTCGTCGCAGACCTCCTCCTCGTCCGCGTCGCGCCCCGCGCGCTCGCAGGGCGGAGAGGGCGCAGCCCAGGGCCAGCGTCGCGGAGAGGGTCGCCCCCGCCGCGCGGGCACCTCGTCGCCTGCAGCTCCGTCGCGTGGCGGCGGCGAGCGCGGTTCGCGTCGCGCCAGCTGGTCCTCCGGCCAGTAGTCAGCGACAGACACGCAGCATCCCCGAACGGGCGGGCCGAGCAATCGGCCCGCCCGTTCGCTGTCTCGCCTGCGCCGCCCACCTGCCTGCGCGCACCCCTGCGCGCACCCCTGCGCGCACCCCGAGCGAGGCTGGAGCTCGAGGTGCGCAGCGGGGCGTTGGCTGGCGGCGGGAGACGCGTCAGGCGGGGGAGTCGGAGACCAGGTGGGCGGTGAGGTCGTCGAGGTGGGCGCGCACGGCGGACGGGCCGTCGTGCTCGAGCAGGGTGAGGTAGGCCTCGTGGTCGTCAGCCAGGCCCGTGGCCTCGTAGTGCTCGTGCGCTCCCGCCAGCAGCAGGCGGACCTCGCTCTCGAGTGATCGCGAGGCCTCGCTGATCCGGGGACTCCCGGCCGCGTCGACGATGGCCTGGTGCACGGCGGCGTGCGCCGCCTCGAGCAGTCGCCAGGACTGCGCATCGCTCGCCTCGATCTCCCGCAATCGGACGATCTCGGCCTGGATCGGCTGCCGCACGGCCAGCGGCCACCCTCCTGGGTGCCTCGAGTTCACTATCCGCACCGCCTCGGACTCGAGCGCGCACCGCAGGTCCTGCATGGCCCTGATCTCGGCGTCGTCGAGGTTCGTGACCTCGACCCCCTTGTAGGGCGCCGCGTGGACGAGCCGTTCGGCGGCGAGTGCGGCGAGTGCCGTGCGCACCGTGTGCCTGGACAGTCCGAACTCGGCGGCGAGGTGCTCTTCGCGGAGCGCCTCACCGCGGCGATAGCTGCCCTCGAGGATCCGGTCGCGAAGCGTGGCGGCAAGGCCCGAGGCTGCAGTCGCCCGCGACGGCGACGCTGGAGCGCCCGCGCGAGTCACCCCAGGCCTCCGCGAGGTGCCTGGGCGGGCGCGCCAGAGGTGGCGGCGGGCGTCTCGCCGGGAGCGGGAGTCCTGTCGCGCCGCCTGAGCGCCCCCGTCGACCCCAGCACGAGCACCACGATTCCTGCCGCCAGCACGGCGAGCCCGAGTCCCTCGAGCGCTGCGAGCTGCTCGCGAAGCACGAGGAGCCCCAGGATGCTCGCGGTCAGCGGCTCCGCGAGCGTCAGCGTCGAGACGGTCGCGGCCTGCAGCTTCGCGAGGCCAGCCCCGAAGCACAGGTAGGCGATGGTCGTCGTGACGACGCCGAGCCAGGCCGCCGTCGCGAGCCCGGCCGGGGTGAGCATCCACTCGGCACCGCTCGCGAGGAGCAGCGGGATGCTGGCGATGCCGGCGACGCCGAAGGCCATGCCCATGGTGCCGTCGGCGCTCCAGCCTCGGTTCATGAGTGCCTTCGCCGAGAGGGTGTAGATGCTGTAGCTCGCGCCGGCGCCGATCGATGCAGCGATCCCGGCGAGGTTCGCGCCGCCCGAGTCGCCCGCGCCAGCCGCCGCGATGAGGCCCACGCCGAGGACGGCGATCGCGGTCGCGACGCCCCAGCTCACCCCGGGGAAGCGGCGTTCGAGTGCCCACTGCAGCAGTCCCGTGAGGACCGGTGCTGATCCGAGCGCGAGGACGGTGCCCACAGCGACGCCGCTGCCCGCCGTGCCCGCGAAGAAGAGCGGCTGGTAGAGGAGCACGCCGAGCGTGCCGAGGGCGATGAGTCCCAGCTGGGCGCGATTCGGGCGGCGGAGCCGGACGGCGTCCGGCGCGGGCTTCTGGGAGTATCCGCGGGCGCCGCGGCGACGCAGCCCCGTGAGCAGCGCCCAGGCGCCGAGCAGGGTCCCGCCGAGCGCGAGGCGGGCCGAGCCGAGCGAGAAGGCGGACACCTCTGGTGCCCCGAGCGCCTGCGCGGTGCCGGTCGTGCCGAAGCAGACCGCGGCGAGGAGGACAAGCAGGAGTGGGGCCACGGGAAGATTGTTACACAATCTGTCGAGCTCCGTGGTCGAGCGGTGGACGCGGTCCGCGAGCGAGCCGTAGACGAGCGACGGGCTCGGCCGAATCGGCCGAGCCCGTCGCTCGTCTGCGGTGCGGAGAAGCTACTTCTTCGCGGTCGGGAGGAAGATCGCGCCGGTCGTGACGCCCTCATCCAGCGACTCGAGCGTGCGGCCGCGGGTTTCCGGGATCTGCGTTGCGACGAAGATGAGCGCGACCACGTTCAGCGCGCCGAACAGGAAGAAGGTTCCAGTGATGCCCATTCCGTCGACGAGCGAGGGGAAGTACAGCGAGAGGAAGCCGTTCGCGACCCAGAGGAAGAAGATCGAGACGCCCATGCCGATGCCGCGCATGTGCAGCGGGAAGACCTCGGAGAGGTACACCCAGACGGCCACGTTGAGGAACGTCTGCATCGACCCGACGAACGCGACGACGAGGAACAGGATGACCCAGGGGCGCAGCGGGTTGCCGACCTCGAGGACCATGGACGAGAAGCCGATGAGCAGGTGGCAGATCGTCGTGAGCGTGAAGCCGATGATGAACGTCTTGCGGCGGTCGAACTTGTCCATGTAGGAGAGTGCGATGAACGCACCGACGACCGCGATGACGCCTGGCGCGATGTTGGCGATGAGGGCCGCGCTCGAGTCGAAGCCCGACTCGATGAGCACGATCTGGCCGTAGTACATGATCGAGTTGATGCCCGTGAGCTGCTGGGCGACACCGAGTCCGATGCCGACGAGCAGGATGCGCAGGAGCCACTTGTTCTTGAGGATGGCTGCGAAGCCGACCTGCTTCTCCTGGCCCTCTTCCAGCGCGACCTTCTCGACCTGTGCGAGCTCAGCTTCGGCGCGCTCGGGGGAGCGGACGGTCTTGAGGACCTCGAGCGCCTCGGCGTCACGGCCCTTCTCGACGAGCCAGCGGGGCGACTCCGGCATGCGCAGCATGCCGAAGAAGAGGCAGATGGCCGGGATGGCGCAGATGGCGAACATGATGCGCCAGACGCCGTCGAGGTGTCCGAGCGTGTTGCCGAGGATGGCGTTGATGATGAACGCGGAGAGCTGGCCGATGACGATGGCGGCTTCGTTGCGGCCGGAGATGGACCCGCGGATCTCGTACGGCGCCAGTTCGGCGAGGAAGACCGGGACGACCGTGGATGCTCCGCCGACCGCGAGGCCGAGGAGGACGCGCCCGACGACGAGCACCTCGAAGTTCGGGGTGAAGACGACGACGAGCGTGCCGAGGAAGAAGAGCACGGCGAGCATGATGATCGTCTTGCGGCGGCCCCAGCCATCGGAGAGGCGGCCGCAGAAGATGGCGCCGATGGCGGCCGCGAAGACGAGCGAGCTCGTGACGACGCCTTCCGTGAGCGGCGTCAGACCGAGCTCCTCGGTCATGGGGTTCAGGGCGCCGTTGATGACACCGGTGTCGTAGCCGAAGAGGAGACCGCCGAAGCAGGCGACGATCGAGATCAGCCCGAGCCGCGAACGGTGCGGCCCAGCTGTGAGGGGCGGGAGTGATTTCTCGGCGGTGTTGCCCGCCGGATGCGATGAGGCCATTTGGACGTCCTTGTCGTGGATGCTGCGAGGTGGAGCAAGGTTGTGCGGTGCTGCTGGCGCGTCTTCTGCGAACGCGTGTCTTGATGGTAACCGAAGAATGACGTGATGTGAATATGTCCTGACAAATCCGTCAGGAGTGACAGTGGCCCCGCAGCTCAGAGCTGCGGGGCCACACGGCGTCAGGAGGAGGCGACAAGCTCCCGGATCTTCTCCAGCTGGAACGCGGAGACCTCGTCGGCCCGCTCGTCCTCGGCGAAGACGTTCGAGACGATGAGCGCGTCCGGGCGGTCGAGGTACCCGATCTGCTTCAACGTCGCGAACAGTTCAGCGAAGTCGACATCTCCGTCGCCGATGCGAAGGTGCTGGTGGATGCGCGCCTCGTTCCCGGGAGGGTTCGAGATGTAGCGCAGGCCGTGCGAGCGGTGGTGGTCGAACGTATCCGCCGTGTAGACGGCGCCGAGCCGCTCGCCCAGTTCGGGGAGCAGCGTCGTCGCGCGGTCCCCGTAGTGGAAGGTGTGCGAGGCGACGTAGACGAAGCCCACATTCTTGCTGTTCAGGCCGCGGATGACGCGCCACCCCTCGAGCCCGTCCTCGACGAAGTCGTTGGGGTGCGGGTCGATGTTCAGCTGGATGCCCTCACGCTCGAGGATCGGCAGAAGCGTCTCCATCGAGCGGTGGAAGGCATCCTCCGACTCGTTGAACTGGGAGGGCTCCCCGCTGAACTCGGTGTTGATCACCGGGATCTCGAGCAGCGACGCCAACTCGATGACGCGCGTGAAGTTGCGGACGGCTGCGAGACGGCCAGCCTCTTCCGGGCCCGAGATGCGCTGCACCGGCAGGATCGCCGGGATCGTGACCCCAGCATCCGCCGCCCGCTTCTTGAACTTCAGCGCGTACGCGTCATCGGCCGACGGGTGGCGGAAGAACCAGGAGAAATCGGGATGGGGCGTGATCTGCAGGTACTCGTAGCCGAGGCGGGCTGCGATGTCGGGGAAGTCGAGGAAGCCGGCGTCGTGGTGGAACGGCGTCGGGTCCAGCGCGATGCGAACCATCGGAGTCTCTCCTTACGCCTTGTCGTAGAACGCGGGGCGCTCCACCTGCTGGACCTCGACGATGCCACCGTCGAACGCCTTCACGCCGGCCTCGCAGGCGAGCGCGACGCGGTAGCCGTGCCACGCGTCCGGGCCGTCGATGGTTCCGCGGGCGACCGCGTCCACCCAGCGCTGGATCTGCACGTCGTAGGCGGCCGCGAAGCGGGTCACGAACGAGCGGTGCTCCTCCTTCGCGAACGAGCCGTCCGACCAGGTCTGCACTCCGTTGGCCTGGCCGATGCGGGCGAGTCCGTTCGAGAACACTGCCTCGGTCGCGACCTGGTAGCCGAACTTGATGCTGACGTTCATCTCGACGTCGACGAGGATGCCGTTCTCGAGCTCCATGAGCACGAGGATCGGCTCGCGGAGGCGCTCGGGCGAGTTCGGGTTGCGACGCATGTACTTGATCTCGATGCTGCGGATCTCGCTGCCCGCGAGCCACGGGATGACATCGAGTTCGTGCACGACCGAGTCGTTGATGAGCATGTCCTGCGTGTACGTCTCGGGTACGTCGGGGTTGCGGTGCACGGCGCGCAGCGCGAGCAGCTCGCCTGCCTCGCCCGAGGCGATGATCTCGCGCAGGCGGGCGTACTCGGCGTCGAAGCGGCGCATGAAGCCGAGCTGGATGAGCGGTCGGTCTGACGCGGCCATCTCAGCCTCGACGACGCGCAGGGACGATGCGGAGTCTGCCGTCAGCGGCTTCTCGCAGAGGATGGGGAGCTTCTCCGCGAGGGCGGGCAGGAGCACGGGCTCGTGGAACTTGCCTGGCGTCGCGATGACAACCGCGTCGACGGCGTTCGCCGCGATGGCGTCCTCGATGCTCGTGAACCACTGCGCGCCCGGCGCGTTCTGCAGGGCCGCGGTGCCGCGTCCCTCGTCCGGCTCGATGACGGCCGAGACGATGGCACCGCTGATGCGCTTCGTGATGCGGGCGATGTGGTCTGCGCCCATGAGGCCGGCGCCGACGACGCCGACGCGGAGGTCAGTTGCAGTCATGTCGATGGTTCCTGTTCTTCTCTGGCGCTACTTCGCGCGGGCTGCTGGCGTCGAGCCGCAGATGTGCTTGAGGGTGCGCTCGGCGATCGGGTACGGGCGATCGGCGGAGCAGCCGAACATGTCCTGCTCGACGATGCCGAAGATGTTCGGGTCGATCTCGGCGGCACGGGCCACGATGGGGCCGAGCTCCGGGATGCCGTTCGGCGGCTCGACCATGATCATGTCGGCAGCTGCCTCGGCCCACGACACGTCGTTCTTGAGCACGTCGAAGAGCTTGTCCGGGTCGACCTGCTTGAGGTGCAGGTAGCCGATGCGCTCGGGGTACGCGTTCATGAGGCGGAGGCTGTCGCCGCCGTAGTAGGAGAAGTGGCCCGTGTCGAGGCACAGGTTCGTGTACCGCGCGTCGGTCTCGGTGAGCAGGCGCTCGACCTCGCGGTACGTGCCGACGTGGCTGTCGGCGTGCGAGTGGAACTGCTGCTTGACGCCGTACTCCTCGAGGAGCGCCTTGCCGAGGCGGTCGTGGCCGGCTGCGAGGCGCGTCCACTGCTCGGCGTCGAGCGTGCGGGGCTCCTTGGCCTGGCCCGTGATGTCATCGCGCCACATGTCGGGGATCGTCACGAGGTGCTCGGCACCGAGCTTCGACGCGAGGCCGGCGACGGCGATCGCCTGGTCCCAGGCGCGCTGCCACTGGCTCTCGTCCTCGTTGTGGAAGCCCGTGAAGACGGTCCCCGCCGAGAGCTTCAGGCCGCGCGACTCGAGTTCGTCGGAGAGCTGGTTGGGGTCGGTGGGGAGGTAGCCGTACGGGCCGAGCTCGATCCACGTGTACCCGGCCTTGACGACCTCGTCGAGGAAGGTCTGCCACGGGATCTGGCCCGGGTGGTCGGGGAGCCAGATGCCCCAGGAGTCAGGTGCGGTTCCGATTCGGATGCTCTGCGACATCGTCGTCTGCTTTCTGTTGAGGGTCGTTCGGGGAGGTCGAGAAGGGGGTTCTGTCGTGGCGTCAGCCGAGGAGCGGCCGCTGGGCGGCCTTCTGCTCCTTGTAGGCCTCGAGCGCGCTCTTCGTGGAGTCGAGCGTGGAGGTCTCGGCGACCGGCACATCCCACCATCCTTCGCCGTCTGGGGCGTAGAGGAGGGGGTTGCTGTTGATGTGGATGAGGGTCGAGGTGTCAGATGCCTTCGCCGCGGCCATGGCGTCGCGCAGGTCGCTGATGGCGTTGGCGCTCGGCTCGATCTCGATCGTGTCGATGCCGTAGCTGCGCGCGTTGGCGGCGAGGTCGACGGGGAGGATCTGCTCGCCCTGGAAGTTCGAGCCGGCCTCGTCGAAGGCGCGGTACCAGGTGCCGAAGCGCTCGGAGCCGACCGTCTCGGAGAGGTGGCCGATGGAGGCGTAGCCGTGGTTCTGGATGAGCACGACGATGATCTTGATGCCCTCGGCGACGGCCGTGACGAGCTCGGTGTGGAGCATGAGGTACGAGCCGTCGCCGACCATGACGATCACGTCGCGGTCGGGGGCCGCGCGGCGCACACCCATGCCGCCCGCGATCTCGTAGCCCATGCAGGAGAACGCGTACTCGACGTGGTAGCCGAGCGGGTCGCGCACGCGCCAGAGCTTGTGCAGGTCGCCCGGCAGCGAGCCGGCGGCCTGGACGACGACGTCGCGCGGGTCGCTCGCGCCCTGCACGGCGCCGATGATCTCGGGCTGGCCCGGCAGCTCGAGGCCGCTCGGCTCGAACGCGGCGTCGACGGCCGCATCCCAGCTGCTCTTCTCGGTGGCGATCTGCCGCGAGTAGTCGTCGCTCACGCGGAACCCGGAGAGGGCGCCGATGAGCTTCACGAGCGTCTCGCGCGCATCCGCCACGACGGGCAGCTGCGAGCCGTGCTTGTAGGCGTCGAACGCGGCCACGTTGATGTTGACGAAGCGCACGCCGTCGTTCTGGAACACCGTGCGGCTCGCCGTCGTGAAGTCGCTGTAGCGCGTGCCGATGCCGATGACGACGTCGGCCTGCGCCGCGAGGCGGTTCGCCGCGGTCGTGCCGGTCGCTCCGATGCCGCCGAGGTACTGCGGGTGGTCCCAGTCGAGGGAGCCGCCGCCAGCCTGGCTCGTGCCCACCGGGATGCCCGTGGCCTCGACGAAGGCGCGCAGCTCGTCCTCAGCACCCGAGTAGATGACGCCTCCGCCGGCGACGATGATGGGGTTCTTCGCGTTCTTGATCGCCTCGACCGCGCGGGCGAGCGGGCCGGCCTCCGGGAGGGGGCGGCGGATGTGCCACTCGCGCTCCTCGAGGAAGGCGAGCGGCACGTCGATGAGCTCCGCCTGGACATCCTCCGGCAGCGCGATCGTGACGGCGCCGGTCTCGGCCGGGTCGGTGAGGACGCGCATGGCGGCGAGCGCGATCGAGTACAGCTGCTCGGGGCGCTGCACGCGGTCGAAGAAGCGGGAGAGGGGGCGGAACGCGTCCGTCACCTGGATGCCCGTGTCGTGCGGGAACTCGAGCTGCTGCAGCACGGGGTCGGCGACGCGGGTCGCGAACGTGTCGCTCGGCAGGAGCAGTGCCGGCAGGCGGTTCGCTGTGGCGAGGGCGGCGCCCGTGAGCATGTTGGCGGCGCCCGGTCCGACGGATGCGGCGCTCGCGTACGTCGCGCGGCGGCGGTGCATGCGCGCGTAGCCCACCGACTGGTGCACCATCGCCTGCTCGTTGCGCGCCTGGAAGTACGGCATGAGGGTCGGGTCCTCGACGTTGGCCTGCTTGAGCGCCTGCCCGATGCCGGCGACGTTGCCGTGGCCGAAGATCCCGAACATGCCGGGGATCGTGCGCTCGCGCACGTCGCCGTCGACGGTGTACTGCTTGCCGAGGAACTCGACGAGCGCCTGGCCGACGGTCATTCGCTTGGTTGACATCTGCGTCATCTTTCTGCGTTGGTACTGAGCTGGTGCTGGTGCTGGTGCGCTGGACGCGCGGAGTTACTGCTGTGGGCCGTACGGGAGGCGGGAGTCGAACTCCTGGGAGGTCCACTGCTCGCGCACCCAGCCGTGGGCCGGGTCGTCGCTGATGAGCCACTCGCGCGCCTCGTCCGGGCCCGCCATGACGTTCAGGTAGTAGAGGTCGTAGCCGGGGGCCGCGACGGCGGGGCCGTGGTAGCCGAACGGGACGAGCGCGATGTCGCCAGTGCGCACGATCTCGTTGATGGAGATCTCGCCGGCCGGCGACGTGTAGGTCGCGAACATGCCGAAGGCGTCAGCGCCCTCGGGCACGGTCGCGTTCTTGGTGGGCTCGCTCTCGAAGTAGTAGATCTCCTCGAGCCGGCTCTCGTGGCCCGGGTGGTGCTCGTCGTGCTTGTGGGGAGGGTACGACGACCAGTTCTCGGCCGGTGTGATGACCTCGCACACGATGAGCTTGGCTGCCTGCAGCGAGCCGGGGATGCCGAAGTTCTGCACCTGCCGGCTCGAGCGGCCGGCGCCGCGCAGCTCGACCGGCACGTCGCCCTTGCGGAGCAGCTGGAACGGGAAGACCTGGGTCGTCGGGGCCTCGGCGACGGCGACCCTGCCGTTCCCGGTGACGACCGCGCTGGTGCCGACGGGGAGGTAGGCGACGTCTGCTGGACCGTCGAAGACCGAGGGTCGGCCCTCGAGCTCGACGGATGCGGGCGCATCCGCGCCGTCGAGCTCGAGGGACGCGTCTCCGCGGAGGGGGATGACCATTCGCTCAATGTCGCCTGCGGGCAGCTCGAGGCGCACACCATCGGAGAGGTCTGCGACTCGGATGCCCGTGTGTTCCCAGCCGGGGAGCGTCGCATCGACGACGCTCTCCCAGCCGTCTCGCGAGAGGGCTCCGCGGGCCCTGAACCAGGTGTTCTCTGCTGCTTGTGAGGACATTGCTCGTGAGTCTTTCTTGGTGCGAATGGTCTGGCTGGCCGTTGGAGGCTAGTCGTTCTCGGGGAAGCCGAGGTTGATGCCGCCGTGCTTGGCGGGGTCGAGCCAGCGGCTGGTGACGGCTTTCTCGCGGGTGTAGAAGTGGAAGCCCTGGAGGCCGTAGGCCTTGCTGTCGCCGAA
>NZ_WBJX01000006.1 GCF_008831075.1 Pseudoclavibacter terrae
CGGTGGCGAGTTCCACGACCTCGAGGCCGCGCTGGATCTCGCCGGCCGCGTCGGACACGACCTTGCCGTGCTCGGACGTGATGATGCGCGCGAGCTCCAGCTTCCGCTCGTTCAACAGCTCACGGAACTTGAAGATGATGTTCTGGCGCTTCGCGATCGAGGTGTTGGACCAGCCCGGGAACGCGGCCTTGGCGGCGGCGATCGCGGCGTTGATCTCGGCGTCGTCGGCGAGAGCGACGTTGCCCGTCGCGGTGCCGAGGGCCGGGTTGAAGACCGGCGAGGTGCGCGCTGGCGCGGTGGTCGAGTAGGCGCCGTCGATCCAGTGCTGGATCGTGGGCAGAGCAGTGTCAGTCATTGATCTTCCTTCGCTGTGGTGCACCGGGTTGGGAGCGGCGCGAGTGGATGCGGCAGCTGCCGCGACGTGAGGGTGTCGGTGTTCCGAGCTCAGCTCGGGGTGTGCACGAGGCGCGCGGCCGTGTCCACGGCCGCCGAGACGTCGCCGTCTGCGGGGTAGAGGAGCGTGCGGCCGACGACGAGTCCGCGAACCCCGGGGAGGGCGAGGGCGTCAGCCCACTTGGCGTAGACCGCCTCCTGGTCGCCGTTCGGCTCTCCGCCGAGCAGCAGCGTCGGCATGGTCGTCGCCGCCATCACGCGCTCCATCTCGGGGACGACGGGCAGCTTCATCCAGGTCGACCCGGAGCTGTTGCCGAGACCCGAGGCGATGGCGATCGAGGTGATGACGGCGTCCGCCGAGAGGTCGTTGACGATCCGCCCGTCCTTCCACTCGCTCATGAACGGCTCGAGCATGATCGGAAGGGACGCCGCCGCCGCGTCGTCAACGGCACGGGCGTTCGCCTCGAGCGTCGAGACCGTGCCTGCGTCGGAGAGGTTCACCCGGAGGAGCGTCTTCGCGAAGTCGATGCCGTCGCGCACCATCGAGTCGATGTCGTAGCCGGTGAAGCGGTCGTCCATCTCGAAGCTCGCGCCTCGGAGTCCACCGCGGTTCATGGAGCCGACGATGAGCTTGTCGTCGAGCACTCCGAGCAGGGCGAGGTCGTCGATGATGTCCGGCGTGCCGAGCACGCCATCCACACCTGGCCGGGAGAGCGCGAGCGCGAGGCGGTCGAGCAGGTCATAGCGGTCGGCCATGGCCATGGCGTCGTCGCGGACGCCGAGGGCGCCACGAGCCGGGTGGTCGGCCGCCACGAAGAAGAGCCGGCGGTCTTCGGGGAGCAGCGACGAACGGCGCTTGCGGCCGGCCAGCGCTTCCCTGAGGGCGGCTGGGCCGTCGGCGCGCGCGTCGCGGAGCTTGTCGAACGCGGCTTCGTCGAGGATCCGGTACGTCTCAGGCAAGGGAGTTCTCCTTCAGGATCTCGTCGACCTCCGCCGTCGATGGCATGGCGGTCGAGCACTCGAGTCGCGAGGCCACGATGGCTCCGGCGACGTTCGCGAAGCGCAGGATGTGCTCGAGGTCCCAGCCGGCGATGAGGCCCTTGCAGAACGCGCCGCCGAAGCTGTCGCCGGCTCCGAGGCCGTTGATGACGTCGACGAAGTGCGTCGGCACCTCGATGGATCCTTCGCGGGTCTTGGCGAGCACACCCCGTGGGCCCTGCTTGACGACCGCGATGTCCACTCCTCGCTCCAGGAGCGCATCCGCTGCCCGCTGGGGCTCGGTCTCGCCGACGGCGACCTCGCACTCCTCCTTGTTCCCGATGGCGATCGTCGACTGCGCGAGGATCGGCTCGATGGCGGCCGTCGCGGTTGCGGCATCCGGCCAGAACATGGCGCGGTAGTCGAGGTCGAGGATGGTGTGGTCGCGGCGAGCGCGGGCGGCGAACGCGGCGTGGTGCGCAGCCCGGCTCGGCTCCTCGGAGAGGCCGGTGACGGTGGCCCAGAAGATCTTGGCGTCGCGGATCGCGTCGAGGTCGAGCGTCTCAGCCTCGATGTTGAGATCCGGCGCCTTGGGCTGCCGGTAGAAGTACAGCGGGAAGTCGTCTGGCGGGAAGATCTCGCAGAACGTGACTGGCGTGGCGAGCGAGTCGTCGCGCGTCACGAAGCCGCTCTTCACGCCCAGGCGCTCGAGCTCCCGCACGATGTAGCGGCCGAAGGGGTCGTCACCCGTGCGGGTGATGACCGCCGAGTTCAGGCCGTGCTTGGCGCCGGCGACTGCGACGTTCGTCGCGCTGCCGCCGAGGAACTTCCCGAACGTGGAGACATCCTCGAGCCCGACACCGGTCTGGAGAGGGTAGATGTCGACGCCAACACGGCCGAGCGTGATGAGGTCGAACGCTGACGTAGCTGTTGTAGTGGTCATACGGCTCTGTACAACTTTCGGTCCGATGGTGAACGAGGACGAGAGTCAGCATACACCTATTGTCCTGACAAAGTAACAAAGTCGTGCGTTCGGACCGAACGGCTGACCTCCGCCCGCGGTTCGGCGGGTATCAGGCCTTGAGCTCCTCGATGAGCGAGTCGACGACGGGGACAAGCGCGCCGTCGTGCGCCTCCGCCACGCGCCGCTGCCGGTCGCTCGACGAGCCGCCCTCGATGATCTCGGCGATCACCGCGAGCTCCCGCGTGCATCCGAGGTCCTCGGCGACCCGCAGGTACTCGCCCTCGATGCGCTCGGCCAGCACCTCCGTCACGGGGCGCTCGTTGCCGTGCGCGTCCTCGATGATGATCGCGTCGAGGCCGTAGCGCGCCGCTCTCCACTTGTTCTCGCGCACGAACCACGACGGGAGGCGATCCGTGTCCCTGCCGGCGTCGAGCTCCCGAGATGCGTGCTCGACGATGACGTGGTTGAGCGCGACCATGGCCCCGAGCTCGCGGAGGTTCGTCGCCCCGTCCGAGATGCGGATCTCCACCGTGCCCCACTGCGCCGACGGGCGCACGTCCCAGCGCAGCTCCTGCACCTCGTCGACGATGCCGGTGTGGAGCACGTCGTGGGCGACTCGCTCGTAGTCCTCCCACGTCTCCATCTCCGGCGGGAGACCGCCCGTCGGGAGCTGCTGGAAGATCATCGTGCGGTGGGAGCTGAAGGTCGTGTCCTCGCCCTGCCAGTACGGGCTGGATGCGGAGAGCGCGAGCATGAGGGGGTAGTTGGCGAGCGCGGCCCGCATGATCGCGGGCACCTTCCGGAAGTCCTCGATCCCGATGTGGGTGTGCACGCCCCAGATCGCGAGCTGCCCGCCCCAGCGCCCGGAGCGCTCGGACACCATGCGGTAGCGCTCGCCGGGGGACCGCTGCTGCTCGCGCCACTTCGAGAACGGATGCGTGCCGGAGCCGATGACCGCCGCGCCAGCCTCATCCGCGGCCGTCAGCAGGGAGTCCCGCAGGCCGCGCAGCTCATCGACCGCCGCTCCCGCGGAACGGTGCACCCCCGTCACGAGCTCGACGGTGTTCGTCAGGAACTCCTTCGTGAACCGCTCGTCGCCGAGGCGGGCGATGAGCTCTGGAGCGATGCCGGTCAGCTCGCGCGACGCAGCGTCGACGATACCGAGCTCCCATTCGACGCCGAGAGTCGAACGCTCTGATGAGGCGAAACGCATGGTTGAAGCGTAGACGCACCAGTGGTCGCGGCGTGTCTGCATTGCGGGGTATTCCGAATCCGCCGCAAGATAGGGGGAGGAGTCGGGCGACGGCAGGCGCCGCCCGAGAAGCGGAGGCCCTCATGCGCTACTCGGATGCACTCTCGGAGCTCGCCACAGCGGGTGCGCAGGACTTCGTTCCGTACGTCATCGGGGCCGTTCTGCTCGTGCTCCTCGGCGGCATCGTGCTCTTCTTCGTGCAGCGGCGACAGCGCGCGGCGGAGCGCTCGAGCGACTGGGCCGACGACCGCGACGGACGCGGGACGTCCGGCGATGATTCTGCGGTTGGCTAACTGGCCGAGAATCTGCCAAACTAGGCAGTTGAGCCTCGCGGGCTCGACCCTCTAATCCGGCCCGCGGTTCACCATTGAGCTCTGCCGAGTGTGCCCCACGCCCTCCGGCTGTCGTTCGCCGATACACACACCATCAGGAGACACGTGGCTGTCAAAATTCGTCTGAAGCGCCTGGGCAAGATCCGGGCACCCTACTACCGCATCGTCGTCGCCGACTCGCGCACCAAGCGCGACGGTCGCGTCATCGAGGAGATCGGCAAGTACCACCCCACCGAGAACCCCTCGTTCATCGAGGTCAACTCGGAGCGTGCACAGTACTGGCTGAGCGTCGGCGCACAGGCCTCCGAGGCCGTCGTCGTGCTCCTCAAGCTCACGGGCGACTGGGGCAAGTTCACGGGCGAAGGCTCGACCGAGAACCAGGTCAAGGCACCTGAGGGCAAGGTCCCCTTCGTCGCAGAGGCCGGCAAGAAGCCTGTCCTCCGCCCCAAGGCTGAGCCCAAGGCAGCTCCGGCCGCCGAAGAGGTCACCGAAGAAGCAGCGACCGAAGAGGTCGAGGCCTAGTCATGCTCGCTTCCGCGCTGGAACATCTCGTCAAGGGAATCGTCGATCACCCCGACGATGTCCGCGTGGACCGCAGCACGGCTGCGCGCGGCGAGGTCCTCGAAGTGCGTGTGCACTCCGAGGACCTCGGCCGCGTCATCGGTCGCTCCGGCCGCACCGCCAAGGCGCTGCGCACCGTCGTGACCGCGCTTGCCGACGGCCGCCGAGTTCGCGTCGACGTAGTTGACGACTGAGGTGGCAGGCAAGAAGAAGGGCATCACCCGGCTCCGTGTCGGTCGCCTCACCAAGGCCCACGGACTGAAGGGTGCCATCAAGCTCGAGCTCTTCACCGATGAGCCCGACCGGCGCTTCGTGCCAGGCGCGAGCTTCAGCCTCCAGGTGCCGACCGACAGCGAGTGGCACGGCAAGAGCCTGGAACTGCACGAACTCCGCTGGTACAACGGCCACCCTGTGGGCTTCTTCGTCGGCATCGCCGACCGGACGGCCGCGGAGAGCCTCGCGAAGGCCATTCTCTGGGTCGACTCCAACGACGCCGAGGAGCTCGAGGACGACGCCTGGTACGACCACCAGCTCGTCGGGCTCGACGTCCGGCGCGATGGCGCATCCGTCGGCCAGGTCATCCGCGTGGAGCACTTCCCGGCCCAGGACCTCCTCGTCGTCAAGACCGAGGACGCCGAGGTGCTCGTCCCACTCGTGAAGGCCATCGTCGCCGAGGTCGACCTCGAGGCCGGCACCGTCAGCATCACCCCGCCCAACGGCCTCTTCGAAGAGGTCGACGAGGCGCAGGTCGAAGCAGACGCGCCCGCCGCCGAGCCCAAGGCTGACGCCGAATAGCCTCGTCCCCTCATCTGCGTTCTGCGCGCCCGCACTCTCCTGCGGGCGCGCATCCGCTTAAGCTGGAGCCCATGCGCGTCGACATCGTCACGATCTTTCCCGAGTTCTTCCAGGTGCTCGACGTCTCTCTGCTCGGCAAGGCCCGGCAGGACGGCCTCATCGACGTCCGCGTGCACGACCTGCGGGATGCGACGACTGACCGGCACCGCACGGTCGACGACACCCCGTACGGCGGAGGCGCCGGCATGGTCATGAAGCCGGAGCCGTGGGGGCAGACGATCGACGCCATCCTCGACGATGCAGCGGGAGATCGTGGTGCACCGGGGCTGGCCGTCGCCGACGACGCCGAGCTCGCGGATGCTCGACCGCTTGTCGTCTTCCCGTCGCCAGCCGGGACCGTCTTCACGCAGGCGACGGCCAGGCGCTACGCGCTCGAGCCGCACATCGTCTTCGGCTGCGGCCGCTACGAGGGCATCGACCAGCGCGTCTTCGAGGACACCGCGGAGCGTGCCAGGGTCGAGCTCGTGAGCCTCGGCGACTACGTGCTCAATGGGGGAGAGGTGGCCGTGACCGCCATGATCGAGGCGTTCGGTCGGCTCGTGCCAGGCGTCGTCGGCAACCCGGAGTCGCTCGTCGAGGAGTCGCACGAGGACGGCCTGCTCGAGTACCCGAGCTACACGAAGCCGGCGCTGTGGCGAGGCCGCGAGGTCCCCGACGTGCTGCTGAGCGGCCACCACGCGAAGATCGCCGCGTGGCGCCACGAGCAGCAGCTCGAGCGCACGCGCCGCGTCCGCCCCGAGCTGCTCCCGCCCGAACTCGGTTAGCCCCCGCCAGCTAGCTGCGCGCGGTGAGGATGATCGGGTCGCCCTCGGTGATGACGACCGTGTGCTCGCTGTGCGCCCCGCGCGAACCATCCGCGCTTCGGAGGGTCCACCCGTCGGCATCCTGGACGAGCTTGTCCGTCGTCTCGAGCAGCCACGGCTCGAGCGCCAGGACGAGGCCCGGCTTGAGCGGCATTCCGCGGTTCGCGCGTCCGCGGTTGGGGACGCTCGGCTCCTGGTGCATGGTTCGGCCGACGCCGTGGCCGCCGAACTCGACATTGACCGGGTAGCCGGCGTTCTTCGCGACCTGGCCGATGGCGTGCGAGATGTCCCCGAGCTTGTTGCCGGGACGGGCGGCCTCGATAGCCGCCTCGAGCGCCACCTCCGTGGTGTCGATGAGACGCAGGTCGGCCTCGCGCGGCGTGCCCACGACCACCGTGATCGCCGAGTCGCTGACCCAGCCATCGACGGCGACGGCGAAGTCGAGCGTGAGGACGTCGCCGTCCTTGAGCGCGTAGTCGTGGGGGAGGCCATGCAGGACGGCGTCGTTGACCGATGTGCAGATGACCTTGCCGAACGGCGAGGCGCCGAAGGAGGGGTGGTAGTCGATGTAGCAGCTCTTCGCGCCGCGCTTCCTGATGAGCTCGTGGGCTCTGGCATCGAGCTCCAGGAGGTTCGTGCCGACCGCGGCGCTCGCCGACAGCTCGCTGAGGACCTCGGCGACGAAGCGCCCCGCGGGTCGCATCTCTTCGATTTCGTTCTGGGTGCGCAGCTCGATCATCCGCCAATCGTACCGGCGACCGTGCCGTGAGCGAACGATCAAGGCATCGCTCGGGATCCTCCCGTAGCGTTGCGTCATGGGCATCGGCCGTCTCGTCTACCGCGCACTCCTCCCCGCTGCGCTCTTCCTCGCCGCCTGGCAGTTCGTGGGGTGGCTCATCCTGGGTGCGCCCGTCGGGCGCCTCTTCGTCTTCGGCTTCGCCGGTCTCGCCGCCGTCGCCGGGCTCCTCATCCTCTCCGCGAACTTCTGGCTCCGGCCGGACATCCGGGAGAGCAAGGCCCTGACACTGCGCGACCTGCCGCTCATCATCGTCCCGTGGCTGCTCTGGGCGGTCGGGGCCGTGGTTCCGGATGCGCCGGGCCTCTGGGTGCTCGCCGCCGCGTTCCTGTCCATGGTGGTCGCGGGCTCCATCGCGCGTCGGCGACTCACCGCCGTGGTCCAGGAGCGCCTCGCCGCCGCGCAGGCAGCCGGTCCGCAGGCGAATCCGTTCGGCCTCTTCGGCACGATGCCCGGGATGGCGGGGCCCGGAATGCCTGGGACGAAGGGAAGCAGGACGCCGACGTCTGGGCCTGGGGGCGCCTCCGGGCCGGATGCGGGCAAGATCATCACGCTCGACCCCGAACCTGACGACGAACGGCGCTGACCTGGCCCGCTCTCGCATTGCGGGGGCAACGCCGGCATGGTTTACTAGATCCTTGTGCCGCGGCTCGACTCTGCCACAGGGGACGAGAGCACCTCGCGATGCACGCCAACCTCTTCACTGACCTTCGCAGCCGACCTGTGGCGACTGCAGAGAGCGAAATCATGACCAACGTTATCGACGTCATCGACGCAGCATCGCTGCGCAGCGATGTCCCAGACTTCCGCCCCGGCGACACCGTCAAGGTGCACGTGAACATCGTTGAAGGCACGCGCTCGCGCGTCCAGGTCTTCCAGGGTGTTGTCATCGCACGTCAGGGCGCCGGCGTCCGCGAGACCTTCACGGTCCGCAAGGTCAGCTTCCAGGTGGGCGTGGAGCGCACGTTCCCCGTGCACACCCCGGTCATCGAGAAGATCGAGATCGTCTCCCGCGGCGCCGTGCGTCGCGCGAAGCTCTACTACCTGCGCGGACGCCGCGGCAAGGCTGCGAAGATCCGCGAGAAGCGCGACAACTAGGCTTCAGGCTGTAGGCGAATGGCTCCCCAACGCGGGAGCCATTCGTGTCGTTCCACACACTGACTGAGGGTTCCGCCACCGCGGACCGACCGCGAGGGGGAGCCATGGGTGACGCGAGTGCGCGCGACCTTCGCGCCCCATCCCACGGCAGGCCACCTCATGAGGGGCGGCACCGCCTCGGACGAGCCGCGCGGCCCGCTGGGCTCGGTTCCTCCGCGATCGCAGACGCGCCCATCCACGTCACCGGGCTCATCGCCGACGATGAACCGCTTCCGGCGCCGAGTCGCGGCCTCGGCAAGGCCATGCTCTCGTTCGCCCGCGACCTGGTCATCGTCGCCGTGCTCGCGATCGTCATGTCGATGCTCATCAAGACGTTCCTGCTCCGACCCTTCTACATCCCCTCGGCGTCGATGAACGACACCCTCGTCGTCGAGGACCGGGTGCTCGTGAACCTGCTGGTGCCGGATCTGGTCGGCATCGAGCGCGGCGACATCGTCGTGTTCGAGGACCCGGGCGGATGGCTTCCCGTCGTCACGCCACCCGCCAAGTCCGGCTCGCAGGCGGCCGTCGATGGCGCGCTCGAGTTCGTCGGGCTGAAGCCCGAGGAGACGAGCAACCACCTCATCAAGCGTGTCATCGGCCTGCCTGGCGACGTCGTCTCCTGCTGCAACGAGTACGGGCAGGTGCTCATCAACGGGCTGCCGATCGGTGAGCCGTACCTGCTGCTCCAGGACGGTCAGGCCGCATCCGGAATGACGTTCGACGTGACCGTGCCCGAGGGGCACCTGTGGGTCATGGGGGACAACCGCTACAACTCCGAGGACTCCCGCTACCACCAGGACGAGCCAGGGGGCGGCTTCGTGCCCGTCGACGACGTCGTCGGCAAGGCGTTCCTGCTCAACTGGCCGCTCGACAGGTTCACGTTCCTCGGGAACTATCCAGAGGTCTTCGACCGTGTGCCCGAGCGGACGGACCAGGAGTGACCCCACCGGTCGACCCGACGCTCGAACTCGAACGCCAGCTGCTGCTCACCGCACCCGTCGTCATCGGCGTCGACGAGGTCGGGCGCGGCGCGATCGCGGGCCCGGTCGCAGTGGGCGCGTGCGCTATCGACGTCGGGCGGATCGAGCTCGCGGCGCCCGCTGGAGTGCGCGACTCGAAGCTCCTGAGCGCGAAGCGCCGACTCGAGGCGCGCGCCGGCATCGAGTCGTGGGCGATGGGCGTCGGCGTCGGCTACGCGAGCGCCATCGAGATCGACGAACGCGGCATCACCGCCTGCCTCGGGGCGGCCGCCAAGAGGGCGCTCGCCGAGCTGCACGCGATCGGGGTGCCGGTCGCGGATGCGGTGGTGCTGCTCGACGGCTCGCACGACTGGCTCTCTCCATGCCTCGCGACGCCCCTGCGCGTCGTGGTGAGACCGAAAGCCGACCGGGACTGCACCTCCGTGGCCGCCGCCTCGGTGATCGCGAAGCTCGAGCGCGACGCCCTCATGGTCTCGGCGGCGGAAGCGCATCCCGAGTACCTGTGGGAGTCGAACAAGGGATACGGCAGCGCGGCCCACCTCGCGGCGATCGCCGCGACCGGCCCGAGCGAGCTCCACCGGCACACGTGGCTTCGGGCCGCGACCCCCTAGACTGGGCGGATCATGGACGACGAGAATTTCGACGATTACGAGCGCGAGCAGGAGCTCTCCCTGTTTCGCGAGTACCGCGACGTCGCGGGGCAGTTCAAGTACGTGATCGAGACCGAACGCCGCTTCTACCTCGCGAACAGCGTGGACCTGGTCAGGCGCGACACCGAGCACGACTTCTACTTCGAGCTCACGATGAAAGACGTCTGGGTCTGGGACATCTACCGCTCCGACCGCTTCGTGAAGCAGGTTCGAGTGCTGACGTTCAAGGACGTCAACGTCGAGGAGACCGGTTCGAAGGAGTTCGAGCTCCCCAAGGAGCTCGCACTCGACGAGTAGCGTCGCCGCATGTCAGGGGGCACTCGTGCTCGAGCGGGCGCGACGCGCCGTCTGAACGCCGATGTCGGTGGTTCGTGGGAGCCTCGTGGAGTGACAGACACGACGATTCCCGAGGCCACCGCATCCGCCGCGACCCAGATCCTCCGGGCCCTGGTCGGCCGAGACGACGCGGTCTTCCACGACGGGCAGCTCGAGGCGATCTCGGCGATCGTCGACGAGCGGAGGCGGGTCCTCGTCGTGCAGCGCACGGGGTGGGGCAAGTCGGCCGTCTACTTCATCGCGAGCCTCATGCTGCGCGCCAGAGGAGCGGGCCCGACCATCCTCATCTCACCGCTGCTCGCGCTCATGCGCGACCAGGTCGAGGCCGCGAGCCGCGCGGGTGTCCGCGCCGTGTCGATGTCGTCGGCGAACGCGCACGAATGGGCGAGTATCCGCGAGCAGCTGGCCGCCGACGAGATCGACGTGCTGCTCGTCTCGCCTGAGCGGCTCAACAACCCCGAGTTCAGAGACACGCAGCTTCCCGAGCTCCTGGCACGCACGGGCCTCGTGGTGGTCGACGAGGCGCACTGCATCTCCGACTGGGGCCATGACTTCCGCCCCGACTACCGCCGCATCGCGTCGCTCATCTCCGGTCTGGGCACCGACATCCCCGTGCTCGCGACGACCGCGACCGCGAACGAGCGCGTGGTGCACGACATCGAGGAGCAGCTCGGCCGCAGCGGCATCCTCACGATCCGCGGCCCGCTCGCCCGTGCCAGCCTGCGCCTCGGCGTGCTGCGCCTCGGGAACGCCCGTGAGCGGCTCGCGTGGCTGCTGCAGCACCTCGACGAGCTCCCGGGGTCCGGCATCATCTACACCCTCACCGTCGCTGGCGCCGAAGACACCTCGGCGGCGCTGCGAGAGGCAGGCATCCATGCGCCCGCCTACACGGGCAAGACCGACCCAGACGAGCGCGAGCGCCTCGAGGGCGCGCTCAAGCGCAATGAGGTCAAGGCGCTCGTAGCGACGAGTGCGCTCGGCATGGGCTTCGACAAGCCCGACCTGGGGTTCGTGGTGCACCTCGGCGCACCGTCGTCGCCTGTCGCCTACTACCAGCAGGTCGGCCGTGCCGGGCGATCAAGCGCGTCCGCCGACGTGCTGCTCCTGCCTGGCGAGGAGGACCGCGCCATCTGGGAGTACTTCGCGACGGTCTCGATGCCGGACGAGGAGCGAGCGCAGGCGGTGCTCGGCGCGCTCGGCGCCTCGCCCAGGTCGACGGTCGCGCTCGAATCCGCGGTCGACCTCCGCCGGTCGCGCCTCGAGCTGCTGCTGAAGGTGCTCGACGTCGACGGGGCCGTGCGGCGCGAGCAGGGCGGCTGGGTCTCGACCGGGCAGCCGTGGAGCTACGACGGCGACCGCTACTCGCGCATCGCCGCGGCTCGGTCCGCGGAGGCGCAGGCCATGATCGACTACGAGCGCACCGAGGGCTGCCGCATGGAGTTCCTGCAGCGGCAGCTCGACGACTCGACTGCCGCCCCGTGCGGGCGCTGCGACAACTGCGCGGGCATCTGGTTCGACGCGACGACGGACGCCGCGGTGCAGGCGAGGGCCGGTGCCGCGCTCGACCGTGTCGGCGCGGACATCGCGCCGCGACGGCAGTGGCCGAGCGGCATGGCGAGCCTCGGCGTCGACCTCAAGGGGCGCATCCCGAAAGAGCAGCAGGCGGCCGAGGGGCGCGTGCTCGCGCGGCTCAGCGACCTCGGCTGGGGTGGGCCGCTGCGCGAGCTGTTCGCTGCTGCCGGCCCGGAGACGACCGTGACGGGGCCGCTCCTGCAGGCGTGCATCCGCATCCTCTCTGAGTGGAAGTGGGACGCGCGCCCGCAGGCCGTTGCCTTCGTCCCATCGCGCTCGAGGCCCAGGTTGAGCGCGTCGCTTGCCGAGGGCATCGCCGAGGCGGGCCGCCTACCGCTTCTCGGCTCCCTGGACCTGGTCCGCGGCGGGCCGGCCGGTCAGCCTGGAGGGAACAGCGCGTTCCGGCTCTCGAACGTCGAGGGCCGGTTCTCGGCGGGCTCGCTTGAGGTCCCGGCGGGTCCGGTGCTCCTCATCGATGACTTCGTCGACAGCGGCTGGACGATGACGGTGTGCGCGCGCGAGCTTCGTCTCGCCGGAGCGAGCGCCGTGCTGCCGCTGGCGCTCGCGCAGAAGGGCTAGCGGTGGAAGCGGTGCCCAGGGGCAGATGACGCCTGGGCTCGCTCGTGCTCGACCGCTGCCGAGGCGAGGTGGTGGCTCTCGCGGTCCCGCGCACGTCGGTCATGCGCTCATGCCGGCACTCTGCTGACGTCGCGACTGTGGGCAGGCGGTTGTCCACAGCGTCCCTCCTCGTCGTCGGACGGTGGCTCGTGGCGGGCCAGACTCCCGGCAAGGGAGGTGGTGCGGATGCGTGCCAAGGATCAGCTGGGGCGGCTCGGAGAGAATCTCGCGACTGCGTACCTCGAGGAGCACGGCCACGATGTGGTGGAGCGGAACTGGCGCTGTCGAGAGGGCGAGATCGACGTCGTCTCGCGGCAGGGCGGCTACATCGTGTTCACGGAGGTGAAGGCGAGGCGTTCGACCGCGGCAGGGCATCCGCTCGAGGCGATCACACCCGTGAAGCTCGCGCGCATGCGGCGACTCGCGGGCCTCTGGATGCTCGCGCATCCCGAGGAGCGCGGTGCGATGCGTCTCGATGTGATCGCGGTGGTCGCACCGCACGACCGAGCGCCCAACCTGGAGCACGTTGCTGGGGTCGGCGCATGACGCAGGGCACGGTCGGCCATTCGGTGGCCATCGCGCTCGAGGGGCTCGGGGGTGAGCTCGTCGAGGTCGAGACGCAGATCAGTCCCGGGCTGCCGTTCTTCAAGCTCGTCGGGCTTCCCGACACCTCGCTCGGGGAAGCGCGCGAGCGAGTCCGGGCGGCCCTGCAGAGCTCTGGATGCCCGCTGCCGGCCAGCCGAGTCATCACGAACATGTACCCGGCGTCGCTGCGCAAGCACGGCGCCGGGTTCGACCTCGCGATCGCCGTCTCGTTCCTGGCCGCGGCCGGCATCATCTCCGCCGAGTCGCCGACCAGGGCCGTGCACATCGGGGAGCTCTCGCTGACCGGGCAGGTGAGAGCGGTCGTCGGAGTGCTGCCGGCCGTCGCCGCCGCCCGCGCCGCGGGGTTCGACACCGTCGTCGTGCCGGCGGACTCGAAAGCCGAGGCGGAGCTCGTCGAGGACATCCGCGTGGTCGCCGTCGCCTCGCTCCGGGCCGTAGCGCTGCACTACGGCGCGGACGCCGACGACCTCACGGAGGAGCTGGAGTATCCCTCCAGCCCCGCAGCCAGGTCCACCGCACGGGAAGAGCAGCCAGGCGACAGCGCCCGCCCGCACCAGCACCTGCAGCAGCACGAGCAGGACACGGCGCTGGACCTCTCCGACGTCGTCGGCAACGAAGCGGCCGTGCGCACCCTCGTCATCGCCGCAGCCGGCGGCCACCACCTGCTGATGCTCGGGCCACCAGGCGCAGGCAAGACC
Organism: Pseudoclavibacter terrae; assembly: GCF_008831075.1. GTDB lineage: Bacteria > Actinomycetota > Actinomycetes > Actinomycetales > Microbacteriaceae > Pseudoclavibacter > Pseudoclavibacter terrae. The sequence goes on from NZ_WBJX01000006.1 coordinate 13,535, forward strand.
ATGCTGGCGGAGCGGCTGCCCGGCATCCTCCCCGACCTCGAGCCGGAGGCGGCCGTCACGCTTGCCGCGGTTCGCTCGCTCCGCGGCATCCCGCTGGCCGCACGCCTCGACCGCCGTCCGCCCTTCGAAGCACCGCACCACACGGCATCGACAGTGGCGCTGCTCGGAGGCGGAAGCGGCATGATCCGCCCCGGTGCCATCTCCCTCGCGACGGGCGGAGTCCTCTTCCTCGACGAGGCCCCGGAGTTCTCGCGCCACACGCTCGATTCGATGCGGCAGCCACTCGAGAACGGCGTCATCGAGATCCACCGTGCGCAGGGGAGAGCCGCCTACCCGGCCGAGATGCAGCTCGTGCTGGCCGCGAACCCCTGCCCCTGCGGCAACCACGGCGACCCAGACGCGGACTGCCGCTGCGACGCATCCGCACCACGCCGCTACCTCGCCCGCCTCTCAGGTCCGCTGCTCGACCGGATCGACCTCCAGCTGCGCGTCGAGCGGGTCTCCGCCGCCCGCGCCCGACTCGTCGACCACGAGGCGCAGCTCGAAGAACCTGGCAGCTCTGGCGCACGATCGACCACCAGCACCGCCGATGCGCGGGAGATGGTCAGCCTGGCCAGGCAGCGTGCACGCCAACGCCTGGCCGCCACGCCCTGGAGCCTCAACGCCCGAGTCATCTCACGATGGCTCCGCACGCCCGCCAACCGCCCAACGCGAGAGGCGTACGCGCCGCTCGCGGTTGCGCTCGAGCGCGGGCAGGTCACCATGCGCGGGCACGACCGTGTGCTCCGGGTCGCCTGGACGATCGCGGACCTCGCCGGGGTGCGTCGCCCCGAACTCCAGCACGTCCAGGAGGCACTCTCCTACCGAATCAGATTGGGGTAGCTCGCCGTGCACACACCGTTCGAACCCGGCACCCACCAGTCCTCCGCAGCTGCGGAAGCGACCCGTCACGGTCGGCCCGACGTCGACCAGATGCGCGTGGCGCTCTCGGGGGTGAGCAAGCCTGGCACCGACGCGACGGGGGACGACGAGGTTCGAGCCCGCATCGCGCAACTCGCCTGGTCGTGCACCGTCGAACCAGGCGATGCCACTGCGGGGCTCCTCCTCGGAGCGCTCGGGCCAGTCGCGGCTCTCGACGCTGTCACCTCGGGTGCGCTGCTGCAGCGGGCCAGGGAGCGCGGATCCGGGGCGGGGATCCCACTCGCCGACCTCGCCTCCGCCCTCGAGCGATGGCGAGATCGCCTCGATATCGACCGGACCTTGGCCATCTTGCGAAACTCAGCGAAGCTCGGGGTGCTGGCCGTGCTTCCGGGCGACCCGGAGTGGCCGACGCAGCTCGACGACCTCGGACCGCATGCCCCGTGCGCGCTCTGGGTGCGCGGCTCCGTCGACACCCTTCGGGGGCTCGCCCCCTCAGTGGCGCTCGTCGGAGCCCGAGCCTCGACCACGTACGGCGAAGACGTCACCGTGCGGTTGGCGAGCGGGCTCGCGAACCGCGGCTACGCGCTCGTCTCCGGCGGGGCGTACGGCATCGACGCAGTCGCCCACCGCGTCGCGCTCGCGGAAGACGCCGCGACGGTCGCGGTGCTGGCGGGCGGCCCGGATCGGCTCTACCCGCAGGGCAACCGTGCGCTGCTCGAGCGCATCATCGCGCAGGGTGCGCTGGTCTCGGAGCTGCCGGTCGGCCAGGCGCCCACCCGGTGGAGGTTCCTCCAGCGCAACCGGATCATCAGCGCCCTCGCCTCCGCCACGGTCGTGGTCGAGGCGGGCCGTCGCTCCGGTGCCGCCAACACGGCCGCCCACACGCTCACACTCGGACGACCACTCGGTGCCGTGCCTGGCCCCGTCACGAGCGCGGCATCCGTGGGCTGTCATCGTCTGCTCAGGGAGACGGACGCGACGCTCATCACCTCCGTCGACGACATCGTCGAGATGCTCGGACAGGGCCAGACGGCTGAGCTGGCGCTGCCGGACGGCGCTTCGTGGCCGGGGGAGCGCGGCCCAGTCGGGGACGTCAGCGAGCGGCTCTCCTCCAACGCCGTTCGCGCGAAGGACGCCCTGCGAGTCGGGAGACCGCAGCGCATCGACGCCGTCGGCTCCTCGGCCGGGCTCACGACAGCCGAGACCGCCGCGGGTCTCGCCGAGCTCGAGACGCATCAGCTCGCTCGCGAGACGGCCGCCGGATGGGTGAAAGCGCCGAACACGAGACGATGACGACGAGTCGGATGCCCTCGCCCCCGGGCAGTCGTGGTCAGCGCGGCGGCTGCAGGTGCTCGCGGTAGCTCGACACGACGCCCTGCAGGTAGCGGACGATGACCTCGCGCTCGCCTTCATCGAACTCCTGGGCAACCGAGTCGATGTCCATGATCATCGGCGCGAGCAGGCCGCGAGCCTTCGCGGTCGACCCCTCGTCGGGCACGACGAGCACACCGCGACGGTCGCTTGGGTTCGGCTCCCGGCGCACATGGCCCGCCTTCACGAGCCGATCGACCACGACCGTCACCGCAGCAGTCGTGATGCCCAGCCGCCGCGCTATGTCGGACGGCGTGAGATGACCCGACGAGATGAGGTGCTGCATGGCGACCAGATCGGTGTGATTCACATCGAGTTCCTTCGCGACGACCACCTCGTACTCGTCCGAGATCGTGAGGATCTCGCGTAGCAGCGCCGTCGACTCATGGACGCGCGGAAACGCGCGACCCCGCTCATCCCCGGATTGCATGACATCCATCCTAGCGCTAAGTTAGCTAAGCAAATTGATTACTAGTGGATTTAGGCGGTTCGACCATGGGCGGGATCATTCGATTCATCACCGGCAAGGCGACTGGTGCGATCGTCATCGCCGTCTTCGTCGCCCTCAGCGGTCTCGCTTTCTTCTGGGGCTCAGGTGAGAGCGGAGACGTGGCACCGGCGGGCGACCTGCCCGCATCCGCAGAGTCGGCGAAGGTCGAGGAGGCGCTCGCATCCTTCGAGACCGAGGACAGCTCGGCCGCGCTCTTCGTGTTCCACCGCGAGGGCGAGGCGCTCACACCCGACGACCTCGCCGCCGTCGCCGCGGCGAGCCCCGGCATCGCCGAAGCGGCCGGAGTCGAGGCCCTGCCGCCAGCTTTCCCGGCCGAAGACGGCGAGGCCATGATCCTCACGGTGCCCCTCGACGCGACGAGCGACGTGGAAGCGCAGTCCGCGCGAGCAGAAGCGCTCCGCGCCGCAGCGGCAGACGGACTCCCAGAGGGCCTGATCCCGGTCATGACCGGGCCAGAGGGCTTCGCCGTCGACATCGCAGCCGTCTTCGAGGGCGCCAACTTCACGCTGCTCACGGTCACCGTGCTCGTCGTGGCGTTCCTCCTCATCGTCACCTATCGCAGCCCGGTGCTCTGGCTCATCCCGCTCTCCGTCGTGGGTCTCGCCGACGGCGTAGCGGGGATCGTCTCGACCCGCATCGTTGGCGCCTTCGACCTGACGATGGATGCGTCGATCACGGGCATCCTGTCGGTGCTCGTCTTCGGCGCGGGCACGAACTACGCCCTCCTTCTCATCGCCAGGTACCGCGACGAGCTTCGCGTCTCGGAAGATCGGCGCGAGGCCATGGCAACGGCGCTCCGCGGAGCCGGTCCCGCCATCATCGCCAGCGGTGGCACTGTCGCGCTGAGCCTGGCGACGCTCCTCTTCGCCTCGCTCGGCGGCAACGTCGTACTGGGACTGGCCTGCGCCATCGGCGTGGTCGTCGCGATGGCCTTCGCGCTTGCGCTCCTGCCTGCGACGCTCGTCCTGTTCCCCCGTGGGATCTTCTGGCCGGTGGTGCCTCGAGTCGGCGACGACACGCACGGGAAGGGCTTCTGGTTCAAGCTCGGCACGGGCGTCTCGAAGCGGCCTGCCATCGTGGCTGGAGCGGGCATCGTCGTGCTCATCGCGCTCGCGGCCATCGCGCCGAGCATCAAGGTCGGCCTCGCGCAGACGGAGCGCTTCACGTCGACTCCGGAGGCGGTTGTCGGCCAGGAGCTGCTCAACGACCACTTCCCCGACCTGGCTGGCGCCCCCGCGATCGTCGTCTCGCAGGCTGACCAGGCCGACTCGGTGGCACAGCGGGCTTCGGAGATCGAGGGCGTCGCGTCGGCCACGGTGGGGGATTCCGACGGAACTCTGACGCGCATCGACGTCGGCCTCTCGTCTCCTGCGGAGACCGAGGAAGCGCTCGCCACGGTGGAACGGCTGCGTGCCGAGCTGTCGCAGATCGACGGGGCGGGGGCCATCGTGGGAGGGCTCGACGCGCAGGCGCTCGACGAGCAGGCCGCGCAGGACCGCGACCAGCTCCTGCTGTTCCCGTTGATCCTCGCCGTCGTCTTCGTCGTGCTCCTGCTGCTGCTGCGCTCTCTCGTGGCGCCGATTCTGCTCCTGCTCACCGTCGTCGGCTCGTTCTTCGCATCAGTGGGGGCGAGCTGGCTGCTGTTCACCAACGTCTTCGGCTTCCCGGCCCTCGACACGTCCGTGCTGCTGTTCAGCTTCCTGTTCCTCGTGGCCCTCGGTGTCGACTACAACATCTTCCTCGTGACGAGGGCACGCGAGGAGGCGGTGAAGCACGGAACGAGGAACGGCATGATCCGGTCGCTCTCGGCGACGGGCGGGGTGATCACGAGCGCCGGGATCCTGCTGGCCGCGGTCTTCGCCGCGTTGGGCGTGCTGCCGCTGATCACGCTCACCCAGATCGGCATCATCGTCTGCGTCGGCGTGCTGCTCGACACGCTGCTGGTGCGCACGGTGATCGTGCCAGCGCTCGCGTTCCTGACGGGTGACCGCTTCTGGTGGCCGAGCAGGGCTGTTCTCGGCGACCGGCGGCCGGCGCACGCGAAGCCGTCGCACGCCGCCGATCCGCGGGACGGGTCGAAGCCCGCGAAGCCTTCGTCCTCCGAGGCGGCGCACGCGAAGTAGGCATCTGCTCGAGTCGCCGCCCGGTCACCCGGGCGGCGACCTACGATGGTCGGCATGCGGGAGCTCTCGGTTGCGGTCGACACGTACCTGCGCTCGCTGCGTGCCGAGCGCGGACTCTCGCCGCGCACGGCCAAGGCGTATGCCAGCGATCTGAGCCTGCTGCTCGACTTCTGCGAGCGGGAGGGCGTCGACGCCCTCGACGCCCTCGACCTCGAGGTCTTCCGGGACCTGCTGTGGCAGCAGACGCAGGCGGGGAAGGCCGCGTCGAGCATCGCTCGCATGGCGGCCTCGTTCCGGGGGTTCACGTCGTGGCTCGAGGAGACGGGACGCGCTGCGGACTCTGCTCGTCGCCTGAAGAGCCCGAAGGCTGGCTCGACGCTGCCCCGGGTGGTGTCGGCCGAGGGGATGCGTGGCATCCTCGATGCGCTCGCGGATCGCGCGTCGAGCGGTGACCCCGTTGAGGTGCGGGACCTCGCGATCATCGAGCTGCTCTACGCGTCCGGTATCCGCGTCTCGGAGTGCTGTTCGCTGGACGTCGGCGCCGTCGATCTCGGCCGGCGCGTCGTCAGGGTCGTCGGCAAGGGCGACAAGGAGCGTGTTGTCCCGTTCGGCGCTCACGCCGCGGAGGCGATCGATGGGTGGCTCTCGTCTGGTCGACCGTTGCTGGAGCAGCCTCGGTCTGGTGGGGCCCTGTTCTTGGGCGTGCGAGGTGGGCGGGTGGATGCCCGCACGGTGTACGCCCTTTCCCGGGACGTGCTCGGTGTCGCGCCGGGTGGGGGTCCGTCTGGGCCGCACACGTTCCGACACACGGCGGCGACGCATCTGCTTGACGGGGGAGCCGACCTGCGGGCTGTGCAGGAGATCCTCGGTCACTCGGATCTCGGGACGACGCAGATCTACACGCACGTCTCGGCGGATCGGCTGAAGGCCTCGTACGTGCAGGCGCACCCGAGAGCCTGAACGGCCGCACGGGCGGGGCGCGTGCCCCGATGGTGATGCCGTTCGCGTCCGCGTCCGCGTCCGTCGGGGGCTGGGGCTGGGGCTGCCGTCCGCGGGTCCTGGTGAGTGAGTGGGCGGGGCTGGGGCGTGCGCGTCGCCGCGACGGGTGGGTCTGTCCGTCGCGGCGCGCATGCGCGGGTGTGCTTCTCATCCTGGGTATGGCGGCTCCTTTCTCGGGTTGGGCCCGCGGTCTGCGCTCTTGGCGGGAGCGGGGCGGTGATCGCTCGAGCGCATCCGGTCGCTCGTGCTCGTGAGGGGTGTCAGGCTTGGTGTCGCCGGCTCAAGAATCCCCAGGCCAGTGCGAGCGCGCCGACGACGAGCGCGCCACCGCCGAGGAGGAGCGGCCAGCTCACGGCGCTTGCCCCGGTCTGGGCGAGAGTCTCCGGCTGGGCGCTCGTCGGCGTTGTCGGTGCTGCGGCCGCCGTGCCGGCAGGCATCGACGTGGGCGACGCGGACGGGGTGCGCGGTGGTGCCGCGGTTGATGCTGCTGTCGCGCTCGCTGTCGGGCTCTGCGAGGTGCTTGGGCCCGACGTCGGTGCGACGCTGGGTGTGCTCGAAGGTGTGCCCGCTTCTGTGGTGCTCTGGGGTACGGGCTTCGTGGTGGGTGCAGGCGGCTTCGCCGTCGGTGCTGTCGTCGGCGGAGCGGGTGAGGCGGGCGGTGGCGTCGTGATCGGACTGGTGCTGTGCGTCGGCGTGACGCTCGATGCAGCTGTCTGGGTGGGAGTCGGTGTCGGCGTCGTGGTCGGGACCTGCGTCGTCGTCGGTGCTGCCGTCACGGATGGCGTTGGGCTTGGGATGCGCGGGGGAGCCGCGGTGCGCGTCGGCGTCGGTGTCGGCGTCGGCGAGGCTGTCGCTGTCGCTGTCGCTGTGGCTGTGGGGGTCGGCGCTGGTGTCGGCACTCGGGGAACGCGGTCCTGGCCGACGGCGGTGAACTCGCCGGGGACAGTGCCTCCGCTGCTTCCGAGGAGCTGCGCACCCGGGGTGTGAAGCAGCAGGATCTTCGCGGCCCATGGTTCCGTCGGCGAGGTGACCTTCGCCGTAGCGCTGACGGTGACCGGGCCACGCTCGAAGCCGGCCGACGAGACCACGATGGGTGACGCCTCCCCGACGGTGAGCGTCGCGGTGTCGGTTCCCGTGGACGCGAAGGTCGCGCCCGAGAGCACTACCGTGCCGGTGGCGCCTGAGAGATCTGATGACAGCGTGACGGTGCCCTTCTTGGCATCGGCGGCATCGGTGGTGAACTGCAGGCTGCCCGAGTGATTCGCGAGTGTTCGCGCTCCGACCTTCGTCGCCCCCTCGCGGATGGTCGCGAGCGTGCTGCTGACTTCGCCCCTCCGGTCTGCGGGTACTCGTCCGAGGTAGTGCTCGTCGCCGCTCGTCCCGTGACTGGCGTAGCTGTCCGGGGCGGCCAACGACCAGACGAACATCGCGACGGCGCTCGTCACGACGGGGTCAGCCGATTGCCCGTGCGTGGAGATCGCCCAGTTCACCCGCGCGGTGCTGTCGTCGCTCATCTGGAACTGCTGGCCGTCCACCACATCGCCTTTCGTGGTCTCGTCGAGCGGGCGTGGGAGCCACGGCTGCAGGCAGTACACGTTGTGTCCCTCGAAGCTGTAGGCGCCGATCCGCCCTCTCCCACCGTTCTGAGCATCGTCGAAGCCCGGGCCGTAGGCCGCCGCGCTCGCCGACTGCGCCCCCGAGAAGATGAGGAAGGTCGCGGCCATCGCGAGCATGACGATTCCGGCTCCGGCTCGCGACAGGCGGCCCAGGAGGGCGCGCGCCGCTCGATGCCGGTCAGGGGAGATGCCGTCCGCGGTTCGCGAGCGGCGTCGAGGAAAAGGAGACATGTGGTGCCTTTCTGGTGGAGATGGTGTGGTCGCCGGCTGTTCACCGGCAGCTGTTCACCGGGAGAGGGGGAGCAGGACCGCGGCCCTCGGGCGGAGGGCATCGAAGGACGGCCCAGGGTCGAGGTAGACGCCCGCCAGGCGCAGGCCCACGTGCAGCGAGCCGTCCGGCGTATGTCGGTGATCGGGACTGAGCACGCCGACACGTTGCCCGGTCAGGACCGGAGCTCCGGGGGCGAGGTCGGAGACGACCGGCTCGTAGCTCGTCACCGCTCCATCGGGGTGCTGGACCGAGAGCACCGGGCGGTCGACGACGTACCCGGCGAACCTGACGACTCCTGCGGCCGGGGCGAAGACCTCGCTCCCTGGGTCGGCGGCGATGTCGATGCCGCGGTGGCCGGGTCCGTACGGAGTGTCGAGCGCAAACGGGCGCGTGACCTGCGGGGCCGCCTCGACGGGCCACCGCCACCCGCTCGGCTCGGCCGAGACCTGCGGTGCCGTCACCAGATGCGCACTGCCGATGAGCACCGCGATGAACAGCACTCGGAGGGTCTGGACCCTGCGGGTGGTGGCCTGTCGGAGTGGGGATGGTCGGTGCATGCAGTCATGGTGCTGGCACGTGGACCACGTCGACGGGTGAGGTCCGCCGCCTGTGGACGACGCTTGTCCCCAAGCGCGGGAACACCGAAGTCGAGGGTGCCCCCGCTGTTCCCCGCGACACTCCGCGTGTGTAGACTGTGCCCAGCAGCCCGCTCAGCGGGCTGACTTCGCGTGCCCATCGAGGTGTGCATCCATCGGTCTCCCGCGCTGCGGTGCGAGAGCGGATGCGCGCCGGGCACCAGGCTGTGCGGCCGCCGGTCGCAGAGAACAACCGCGCGCAGCAATGCGCATTCCACAAGGGAGAACGACCATGGCAGTCGTCACCATTCGCCAGCTGCTCGACAGCGGCGTCCACTTCGGGCACCAGACCCGTCGCTGGAACCCGAAGATGAAGCGCTTCATCTTCACCGAGCGCAGCGGCATCTACATCATCGACCTCCAGCAGTCGCTGGGCTACATCGATGCTGCATTCGACTTCGTCAAGGAGACGGTCGCCCACGGCGGCACCATCCTCTTCGTCGGCACGAAGAAGCAGGCACAGGAGTCGATCTCCGAGCAGGCGACGCGCGTGGGCCAGCCCTACGTGAACCAGCGCTGGCTCGGTGGCCTCCTCACCAACTTCGGCACCGTCCAGAAGCGCCTCAACCGTCTCAAGGAGCTCGACCTCGTCGACTTCGACGACACGACGCGCGGCTTCACCAAGAAGGAACTCCTCATCCAGCGTCGCGAGCGTGACAAGCTCGAGAAGTCGCTCGGTGGTATCCGCAACCTCTCGAAGACGCCCTCGGCGCTCTGGGTTGTCGACACCAAGAAGGAGCACCTCGCGATCGACGAGGCCAAGAAGCTCGGCATCCCGGTCATCGCGATCCTCGACACGAACTGCGACCCGGACGACGTCAACTACCCGATCCCGGGCAACGACGACGCCATCCGCTCCGTTGCACTGCTCACGCGTATCATCGCCGACGCCGCGGCTGAGGGCCTGATCCAGCGCCACCAGAAGCCGACCGAGGGCCAGGCCGAGGTCGAGCCGCTCGCCGAGTGGGAGAGCGACCTGCTGCAGGGCGACGCTCCTGCCGCTGAAGCGGTCGTCGAGGCACCTGCCGAGGCCGCTGAGACCGAAGCAGCAGCTGAGCCCGCTGAGGCGACCGAGTCCGCTGAAGCGGTCGAGGCTGTCGAAGCCGTCGAAGAGTCCAAGTAACTTCAAGCACTAGGGAGAACCCCACACATGGCTAACTTCACCCTCGCTGATGTCAAGGAGCTGCGCGAGCAGCTCGGTACTGGCATGGTCGACACGAAGAAGGCGCTCGAAGAGGCCGACGGCGACAAGGAAAAGGCCGTCGAGATCCTCCGCCTCAAGGGTGCGAAGGGCAACGCGAAGCGCGCTGACCGCTCCACCAGTGAGGGCCTCGTCGCCGCGAAGGACAACGGAAACGGCACCGCGACGCTCATCGAGCTCGCAACCGAGACCGACTTCGTGGCGAAGGGCGACAAGTTCATCGCCCTCTCCGAGAAGGTGCTCGATGCTGTGGCCGCCGCTGGCGCGTCGACCCTCGAGGAGGCGCTCGCCGCCCCCGTCGATGGCACGACCGTCAAGGAGACCATCGACGGCGTCGCTGCGATCCTGGGCGAGAAGATGGAGCTCCGCAAGGTGGCTCTCCTCAAGGGAGCCAACTTCGAGATCTACCTGCACCGCACCTCGCAGGACCTGCCACCGCAGGTCGGCGTCGTCGTGGCGTACGAGGGCGACGACGCGGCTACGGCTCGCGGCATCGCCCAGCACATCGCGATGTTCGACCCCCAGTACCTCACTCGTGAGGACGTCCCTGCCGAGGCAATCGACAAGGAGCGGGTCATCGTCGAGGAGATCTCGCGGAGCGAGGGCAAGCCTGAGGCCGCCCTGCCGAAGATCATCGAAGGACGCCTGACCGGCTTCTTCAAGCAGATCGTGCTCCTCGAGCAGGACTACGCTCGCGACAACAAGCAGACCGTGAAGAAGATCGCTGACGCCGCAAACGTCAACGTCGTCGACTTCGGTCGCATTCGCGTCGGCGCGTAACGCCAGACGTTCACGAATTCGGGGCCGGATGCAACTGCATCCGGCCCCGTTTCGCGTCTCCGGCCAGCAGGGCGGGAGCCCGCCTGAGACGTGCGCCCGTTCGGCACAAGGTAGGCTCGTGGACGATCAGCGACCCCACAAGGAGCACACATGTCACCACAGGCCCCGCGCAGACGCGTTCTCCTCAAACTCTCTGGCGAAGCGTTCGGTGCAGGCAAGATGGGTGTCGATCCGGAGGTGCTCACGAGCATCTCCAAGGAGATCGCCGCTGCTGCACGCGACGTGGAAGTCGCCATCGTCGTCGGAGGCGGGAACTTCTTCCGCGGCGCGCAGCTCGCCAACGCCGGCATGGACCGCGCACGAGCTGACTACATGGGCATGCTCGGCACCGTCATGAACGCCCTCGCGCTGCAGGACTTCATCGAGCAGGCAGGAACCCCCGCCCGCGTCCAGTCGGCGATCGAGATGCGCCAGGTCGCAGAGCCGTACATCCCGCTGCGCTCGAAGCGCCACATGGAGAAGGGGCGCGTCGTCATCTTCGGCGCGGGTGCAGGCCTCCCGTACTTCTCGACCGACACGGTCGCCGCTCAGCGCGCCCTGGAGGTCGGAGCTGACGTGGTGCTCGTTGCGAAGAACGGCGTCGACGGTGTCTACACCGCGGACCCCCGACGTGACGAGACCGCGGAGCTGCTCCACTCGGTCACCTACCAGGATGCGCTCCAGCGTGGCCTCAAGGTCGTCGACTCCACGGCCTTCAGCCTCTGCATGGACAACGGCATGGACATGCGCGTGTTCGGCATGAGCCCCGAGGGCAACATCGCCCGCGCGATCCTGGGCGAGGACATCGGAACGCTCGTCACGTCGAGCCTGGACTAGCCGCCGCGCCAGACACCGCCACCCCGCGACAATTTCGTCAGCACGCCGCGCCCTCGCGCGTAGCGTGCGCATCCCACCACCTCGGTAGGATGATGCAGAACGCCCTGGAAAGGACACCCCGTGATCAACGACGTGCTCACTGAGACCAAAGACAAGATGGCGAAGGCTGTCGACCACGCGAAGGAAGACTTCTCCACGGTGCGGACCGGGCGTGCGAACCCGCAGCTCTTCACGAAGATCCCCGTCGACTACTACGGCACGGCCACGCCGCTCGAGCAGCTCGCCTCCATCGCGGTGCCTGAGGCGCGCGTGCTGGTCATCACGCCCTACGACAAGTCGGCGCTGAAGGAGATTGAGAAGGCGATCGTCTCCCGCCCGAACCTCGGCGTGACGCCGAGCAACGACGGCAACCTCATCCGCGTCGTCATGCCGGAGCTCACGGCAGACCGTCGCAAGGAGTACGTGAAGCTGGTTCAGACGAAGGCCGAGGAAGCCCGCGTCGCTGTCCGCAACATCCGCCGCAAGGCGAAGACCGACCTCGAAGCGCTCAAGGACGAGGTCGGCGAAGACGACATCACCCGCGGCGAGAAGGAACTCGAGACGTTCACGAAGGCGCACATCGACCGCATCGACGAGGCTTCCAAGCACAAGGAAGCCGAGCTCCTCGAGGTCTAATCGCTCGTGTCGACGACTGGGAGTGACGGGGTGGACCCCGGCGAACGTCCGGACCCGGAGGTCCGGGACTCGGCGACGGAGCCCGAAGCGCCTGAGACGTCAAGCGCCTTCGGCCCGGCTGCCGGTGAGGGCGGCGCGGAGCCCGTCGTCGGGGAACCTGTGGCATCGCGTGAGCTCCCCACCCTCTCGGACGGTGAGCTGGCCCCGCCGCTGGCGCCGCTCCGCTCCCAGTCGCGACTCGGTGACACCGGCGCGAACATCCTCCACGACCTGGAGTCGAGGGCCCAGAACGCGCGGACGCAGGTGCGAGAGCAACGCGACAAGCTGCGCGCGCGCAACGACGCGATCAACGCCCGCAGCGGGCGCAACCTGGCCTTCGCGGTGCTGTTCGGGGTGGTCCTCGGCGCGCTGCTGCTGTCGAGCCTGATCTTCATCAAAGAGCTGTTCATCCCGTTCGCGATCGCCATGGTCGTCTTCGCGACGATCGAGCTGGCGAGCGCGATGCGCGGAGCCGGCCGCGACGTGCCGCGCATCCCGCTCGTCGCCGCGGCGGTCGCCATCATCCCCGCCGCCTACTTCCTCGAGGTCGTCGGTCAATGGATCGCGCTGCTGGTCGGCGTGCTGGTCGTCACCGTGTGGCGGCTCGTCGAAGCCTCCGTCTCCAGGGATCGTCCGCCTCGAAAGGCGGTCTGGGCTGATTTCCTGGCCGCTGCGCTGATCCTCATCTACGTCTCGTACCTGGGCTCGTTCACGGTGCTCCTGACGGCTCAGGAAGACGGCCAATGGTGGGTGCTCGGCTTCCTCATCATCGTCGTCGCGGTCGACGTCGGCGCGTACGTCTTCGGGCTCAACTTCGGCAAGCACAAGCTCGCGCCGAAGATCAGCCCAGGGAAGACCTGGGAAGGGTTCGCGGGTGCGGCGCTGACCTCCGTGGTCGTCGGCATCCTCGTGAGCCTGTTCCTCCTCGACCAGCAGTGGTGGTTCGGCCTGATCATGGGCCCGCTGCTCCTGATCACGGCGACCGCTGGGGACCTCACGGAGTCGATGATCAAGCGCGACCTGAAGATCAAGGACATGAGCTCCTGGCTGCCGGGTCACGGCGGTTTCTTCGATCGCATCGACTCGATCCTCCCCTCGGGGGCCATGGCCTTCGCACTGTATTTCTGGAGCGCCGACTCGACGCTCTGGTAGTGCCCCGCCGGGGAGCCTGCGCCATGTTCGCCCACGATGCGGCAGAATGGTCGGCGTGAGCAGCACTTCATTCCCTCTGGCACCTCGTGGCACTCTCGGCTACGACGCCGAAGAGGTCGACCGTGCATTCCGCGTCGCCCGGCAGCGCTACGACAACTTCGACAACGGCACGCAGGGCAAGCGCCTGTCAACGAGCAGCATCCGCCACACGGCGTTCACGATGCGCAAGGGCGGGTACTCCGCCCCACACGTGGATGCTGCCCTCGAGCGTCTCGAAGACGCCGTCGCCATCCGCGAACGCGATGAGCACATCGAGCGTGTCGGCCGGGAGGTCTTCCTCCGCGAGACCAAGACGACGGCCCGCGCGGTGCTCGCGCGACTGCGCCGCGAGGACGGTGAGCGCTTCGACCGCGTCTCCGTCCTGCAGCGCGGGTACGACGTCAAGGAGGTGGACGAGTTCTCGGGTCGTCTCGCCGACTTCCTGCGTGGCGGTACGGCGATGTCGTTGCGCGAGGTCAGGGGAGTGGCGTTCACGCCGAAGCGCCACGGCTACAAGGAGACGCAGGTCGACCTTCTCATCGACGCCGTCATCGATGTCATGCTGGCGATTCGTTAGGTCCTCCTCGCACCTCCACTTGGCCTGAGCGTTGTCAAATCGTGACCTTCCCGTTACGATTGCCGGGTCCCCTTGACCCGTCGGATGGAGCTCCATGCCGGAACCCACTGCAACGCGCGGTGAGCGTGCGCGTCAGCGCCGTCAGCAGCGCGCGAAGCGCCGCGCCGCGATCTTCGGGTCCGCGGCCCTCGGCGTCGTCGCAGTCGGAGCCATCGCCGTGACGACGCTCACGGGTACCGGAGCCACAGCCTCAGCGGACGCGTCCATCGGCCCGAACCTGCAGGAGATCTCGCAGGAGCAGGCTCAGGCGTACGCGGTCCTGGCTGTCTCAGGCGAGACGTCGCAGGGCACCGCCATCGACGACCGGGGCTTGGGAGTCAGCATCGACGTCGTGCCGACCGATCCAGCGTCGCTCAAGAAGATCACCGAGGAGATGGTCAAGTCCCAGTACGGCTGGGGCCCCGACCAGATGTCCTGCCTCGACAAGCTCTGGATGAAGGAATCCGGCTGGAACTACCTGGCTGAGAACGCCGAATCCGGTGCCTACGGCATCCCCCAGTCCTGGCCAGCCGAGAAGCTCGCCACCATGGGCGCCGACTGGAAGACGAACCCGATCACGCAGATCAAATGGGGCATCGACTACATCGACCGAGCGTGGGGCACCCCCTGCGCAGCCTGGAACCAGCACAACGGCTCCTACTGAGTCCTGGGGCGCTGCTCGGCCTGGCCGCAGCACCGCCGCAGTTGAAGACCGCGCACACGCGAACCACCTGGGAGTACCCGCATGACCACGACAGATATCCGCACCGGCTCCACCCGGGCCTCTCGGCCCGCCGGCCTCGGCCGCCGCATCGGCGCTCGTGTCGTCGTGCCAACCCTGGCCGGGCTCGCGATCGCGGCCCTCGCGGTGACCGCAACGGTGCAGCTGGGCGCTCAGAACGATGGTGAGAGCGGCGTGCTCTCCGTCGCATCCGTCGACGAGCTCACCGTGGCCGGCGCACAGGGATACGCCGTGAGTCTCGTCTCGGCAGTCGATGAGGCGCAGGCCTCCGACGCCCGCACGAGCGACATCGCGAGCATCGTCGTGACCACGCCGACACCGACCCCCACGCCGGAGCCGGAGCCCGCCCCGGCACCCAAGGCGCCGTCGCCGGACACCAGCTCGTCCGGCGGCAGCTCGTACGAAGAGGCGAACGTGTCGTCTGACCCCAGCGTGGATGCGACGCTCGCGCGCATCGCGCAGTGCGAGTCCGGCGGAAACCCGGCCGCCGTGAACCCTGCCGGCTACTACGGCCTCTACCAGTTCTCGATCCCGACCTGGCAGTCCGTTGGCGGGACAGGTCTGCCGTCTGAGGCCTCGGTCGAGGAGCAGACGATGCGCGCGAAGATGCTGCAGGCCAAGGCCGGCTGGGGTCAGTGGAGCTGCTACTAGGCCGCCACTCGGCCTTGCGCGACTCCCGCAGCGTCGCAGCTCGGTCAGCGTGCCCGACCGGCTGACGCCGCTTTCGTTGCCATTCCGTGACCATTCCGTTATCCTCGGTGAGTCCCTAGTTCCAACCCCGGGAGATCAATGACCACGTTGCAGCGAACCGGCTCGACGCGAGCAGCGCGTCCGACAGCCGCACGACGCTCACGGGCGAAGATCATCGTCCCCATCGCAGCGAGCACCGCAGTCGGTGCACTGGCGCTCACCGCTGTCCTGCAGGCTGGCGTCGCCGGAGGCGCTTCGCCGGCGCTGGCGATCGCGCCGAGCGTCGCGGATCTCACCGCTGCCGGTGCTCAGGGATACCAGGTCAGCCTCGTCTCCGCAGTCGAGGCTCAGGACGAGGAAGCAGTTGCTGACGAGGGCGCCGCAGCCCCGAGCGCTGAACCGCGCAGCAACGACCTGGCCGGCATCGTCGTGACCACGCCGACGCCTACACCGACTCCCACCCCGACGCCAACGGAAGAGGAGTCCAGCTCCTCGTCGTCATCCTCCTCCTCCTCGTCGTCTTCGTACAGCAGCCCCGACTACGTGGCACCGGATCCCGGCACTTCGAAGGCCGTCGCCGCCGACATCGTCGCGTCGATGGGCTGGGGGACCGGCGAGTTCGCGTGCCTCGAGAAGCTGTGGCAGCGCGAGTCCGGCTGGAACGCCGCCGCCGA
Organism: Pseudoclavibacter terrae; assembly: GCF_008831075.1. Taxonomy (GTDB): domain Bacteria; phylum Actinomycetota; class Actinomycetes; order Actinomycetales; family Microbacteriaceae; genus Pseudoclavibacter; species Pseudoclavibacter terrae. Next base: position 29,466 of record NZ_WBJX01000006.1, read on the forward strand.
GAACCCGTCGTCCGGTGCCTACGGCATCCCGCAGTCGCTGCCTGGCAGCAAGATGGCCACCCACGGTTCCGACTGGCGCACGAACCCCGCGACGCAGATCCGCTGGGGCATCGACTACATCAAGGGCCGCTACGGGACCCCGTGCGGCGCCTGGGCGCATTCGGAAGCCAACAACTGGTACTGAGACGCCCGACACCCCGAGCGCACAACCGACAACGCCGCGTGACCTCCGGGTCACGCGGCGTTGTCTGTCGGTCCGGTGCGGACGGACTTCCTAGAATGGTCGGCATGCCCCGCTCGAACCGCTCCCGCCGCCAAGGTGGGGAATCCGCGTCTCGAGCGAGGGGCGGACGTGCGGCGAAGCGGCAGCAGGCCGCCGCGGATCGAGCCACAGGGGCGGCTGACGAGCTCGAGCACCTGCGCGACGGATGGCGGCGCACCGAGGTGCGCCGGGGCATCTCGTACACCGTGCAGCCCATCTCCGCGGTGCGAGCCGTCAAGGACTACGTCTGCCCCGGCTGCCCGAACCCGGTCGAGGCCGGCGTCGCGCACGTCGTCGTCTGGCGGGCAGAGGGCATCCTCGGCGACGAGCAGGCCCTGGCGGCCCGCCGCCACTGGCACAACCACTGTTGGAGGATGGCGTGACTGAAGCATCGAAGACCCCCACGGAAGCAACCACGGTCGAGATCAGGAGCGGCACGGAACTCCCCGCACGCCGCGAGGAGATCGAGCTGCGCACGAGCGACGGTCTCACGCTGGTCGGCGAGCTGGCGCTGCCGCTCGACCGGGAGCCGGTCGCCACACTGGTCACCCTGCATCCGCTGCCCACCGCCGGCGGGTTCATGGACTCGCACGTGCTCCGCAAGGCCTCCCTTCGGCTCCCCGCCCAGGCGGACCTCGCCGTGATCCGCTTCAACACGCGCGGCACCACGTCGCCTCGCGGCACGAGCGACGGGGAGTTCGGCGATGGCGAGACGGAGCGAGCCGACGTGGAGGCGGCGATGGCGTTCGTCCGCGAGCGTGGGCTGCCGAACCCGTGGCTCGTCGGCTGGTCCTTCGGCACCGAGCTGGCGCTCAAGCACGGGCACGAGCACCCCGATGTCCAGGGGCTCGTCCTGCTCTCCCCGCCCCTGCGCCGCACGAGCCAGACCGAGCTGGACCGCTGGGCGGACGCGACCATTCCCGTGGTGCTCGTCGTCCCGGAGCATGACGACTTCCTCAAGCCGGATGAGGCGGCGGAGCGCATCGCCCACCTCCCCAACCTGGAGCTGGTGCCCGTCGACGAAGGACGGCACCTGTGGGTGGGGGAGAAGCAGACGAAGCGCGTGCTGACGGAGATCGTGCGGCGCACGAACCCCGCTGCCCTTCCGCTCAGCTCGTCGTGGACGCCCGGCGAGTGATGCGCGTCACGATGCGGTGCATGAAGCCGAGCTTGACCTCGGTTGGGGCGTTCAGCACGAACGGGTAGAGGTCGTTCTGGCCCATCGCCCGGCTGAAGCGGTTGAGCAGGAGCGACACCTCGTGCCAGTCGGCGAGCACCCGCTCGATGGGCTCCTCCGTGTAGTCGGCGAGGGGGGTCGTCGACGGCTGCAGGTGCACGTTCGACGCGGCCGCCGTCCACAGTGAGCCGAGGATGTGCAGGTAGTGCGCGAAGGTCTCCGCGAAGTCTTCCCAGGGGTGCATCGTCGCGTACTCGGAGATGTACGAGGCCGACCAGCCCGCTGGCGCTCCGAGCCGGTAGTGGCGGTCGAGCGCCTCACGGTAGCTCGTTCGCTCGTCGCCGAACAGCTCGCGACACTCCGAGAGCAGCGCCTCGTCGTCGAGCAGGATCGACTGGTAGTAGTGCCCGATCTCATGCCGGAAATGGCCCAGCAGGGTGCGGTACGGCTCACCAAGACGTACGCGGAGCGCTTCGCGGTGCGCGTCCAGCGTCTCGGCCAGGTCGATCGTGATGATGCCGTTCGCGTGCCCGATCGTGATGCGCTGACCCGAGCTCCGGCTGGAGAGCAGGTCGAAGCCGAGGCCACCCTCGCGATCTGCGTAGCTCTCGACGGGCAGCCGCAGGTGCAGGCACTGCGCGAGCAGACGACGCTTGTCCGCGTTGGCCTCCGCGAGCTTCTCGAGCGCGAGCGTGTCGTCGAGATCCGGGCGCCTGCGAACGAGCCGGCACGAGAGGCACGACGCCGTGGCGATCCCGTCCTCCACGAGCCAGTTGCACTGCCAGTCTCGGTTGCCGCACGCGCGCCAGAGTCTGCCGTCGATGAGGACCGGGCCGCCGCTCACGTCGACGAAGGCCTGGGTCTCGTCGTGGAACGCGATGGGTGTCGCGCAGGCAGCGCACGACAGCGATTCGAGCATCACGAGCGACGCGCAACGGGGGCACTTGATGCTCTGCACACCTCGAATAATAGGCCCGCGTGGAGCCGTCGCCTCGATGTGCGCCCGAACTCGCCGACGGAGCTATCGCTCGTTCTGTGCGGGGATCCAGACCTGTTTGACGATGAGGAGGATCGCGGCGGCGATCGGGATGGCCACGAGGGCTCCGAGGAGGCCGAGCAGCGTGCCGCCGGTCAGGGCTGCGATCACGACGATCGCCCCAGGCACCTGCACGGCCGAGCTCATGATGCGCGGGCTGATGAGGTAGGCCTCGACCTGCATGTAGATGACGTAGTAGATGGCCGCCATCCACCAGACGCTGCTGTCGACGGGCATGAGCGCCAGCTGCAGCAGCACGATGATGATCGATGCGGAGAGCGTGCCGACGAGCGGGATGAGCGAGCCGAGGAACGCGATGACCGCGAACACCGCAGGCATCGAGGCGCCGATGATCGACAGGAACGTGAAGGACAGGATGCCGTTCGCAAGGCCGAGCGCCAGCTGACCGAGCACGAACTTCCCGACGGACGCGGTGATCTGCTCGGTCAGCTCAGCCGTGCGCGCGCGGCGAGAGGCCGGCAGCAGCTGGTAGAAGCCGCGCTTGATGCTGTTCATGCTCGAGACGAAGTAGAGCATGAGGATGAAGACGATGAGCACGCCGAAGAAGGCGTTCACGATGCCGAAGCCCACCTCGAGCACGCCACCGCCGATGGTGGCGAGGTTGTTGCGCAGCCACTCGAGTGCGTCGGTGACGAACTCCTGCGCCTGCAGATCAGGGAAGCGCTCGTCGACCCACTCGATGACATTCGAGCCCGCGAGGTCGTTCACGATGGACGTGTAGCGGGCCGCGAGCTGCTCGACCTGCGTCGAGATGCTCGGGATGAGGGCCCAGACGACGAGCCCCAGCGCGATCGCGGCACCGCCGAGGGACGAGATGATCGCGGCCCATCTCGGCCACCGGTGGCGCTCGAGGAAGGCGATGATCGGCTCGAAGCCGAGCGCGAGGAACAGCGCGGCGCCGATGTACGTGAGGATCGTGCTCAGTGAGGCGATCATCCCGCCGAGCACGAGGGCGACGAGGACGCCGATCGTGGCGATGAAGCCGAGCCTGAACGGATTCTCGATGCGCATGCGGTGTTCCCCCTGATCGGATCCCGGCCGGAGACCGGGATCCGATTCTAGACGCGCGGTGGCGCCTCAGCTCGCGCCGCGCGCGGGTCAGCGCTGGCGGGGTGCGCCACGCTTCTGGTTGGCGTTCTGGCCGCGGTTCTGGCCGCCGGCCTGGGCAGCAACTGGGGCCTCTTGATCGGTGGCCTCGTCCGCCGACGCGTCCGCGTCGTCCGACGTCCCCTCCGCATCTGCATCCGACTCCTGCTGCGCGCCGCCGCTGGACAGCGCGAACGCGTGGGCTTCGGCCCCGGCTGCGTCTTCACCCGAGGCCGGAGCCTCGTGCGCCGCCTCTGCAGGACGCTTCGTGATCTGCTCGTCCGCCTCCGGCAGGCTGAAATCGGTGCGGGAGAATGCCCGCTTGAGCTGATCCAGGTAGCTCTGCACCTGGTCGCGCTCCTCGCGGAGCTCGGAGAGGCGCTGCTCGGCGTTGTCGAGCAGGCTCTTCGTGTGCTGCTCCACCTCGGTGTTGCGCTCGCGAGCCTGCTTGTTGCTGGTCTCGAGGAGATCGGCTGCCTTGCGCTCCGCCTGGTCCTGCGTCTCCTGCGCACGGCGGCGTGCATCCGCCATGATCTTGCCCGCCTCGCGGCGGACCTGCTCGCTGCGCTGGTTCAGATCGGCCAGCTGCTCGGTGGCATCGTCGATGAGCTTCTTCGCCGCGGCCTCAGCCTTCCGGCCGGCGGCGACGAGCTGCTGCTCGAACGCGTTGCGTCGCTTGGAGAGCTCGACATCGAGCTCCGTGCGCTTCGCGTTGAGCTCCCGCACGGAGCCCTCGCGGAGTGCATCGATCTCACCCTTCGCGAGCTGCCGCGCGGCCTCCTGCTCGTGCTCCATCTGCGTGCGACGAGCGGCGGCCTCGCGCTCGAAGTCGGCCCGCACCTTGTCCATCTCGCGCTGGCGTTCGGCGAGTCGCGCCGCGGACTCCGCGATCTCGTTCTCGACAGCCTGGCGCTTGGTCGCGAGCTCCTCGTCGACGGATGCGCGCAGCGCGCTGATCTCGAGGTCGGTGGAGTGCCGCAGCTCGCGGAGCTCGGTCGTGACCTGATCCTTGACGGTCTCGATCTCGCGCTCCTGGTTGGTGCGGGTGAGGTCGGCCTCCTGCTTCGCGTTCTCGAGCAGGCTGTCCGCTTCCGAGCGGGAGTCGCTCAGGACGCGTGAAGCCCGCACGTCGGCCTCCCGAGTGACACGCTCTGCGTAGTCGTTCGCCTCCTGGTGGATGCGCGCTGCGTTCCGGTGGGCCTCGCTCAGGATCTTGTCCGCTTCGCGCTGGGCTTCGGCGGTGAGCTTCTGCGCCTGCTGCTCAGCCGTCGCGAGCGTGCCGGCCAGCTTCGTGCCAAGCCCAGAGTAGGTGGGGTTGCCGACCTCGTTGAGCTCCGTCTCCAGCTGCTTGATGCGGGTGCGCATGGCGGCGATCTCACGGCTCGCGCCGGAATCCTGATTCCCGGCCTGGGCGAGCTGGGTGCGCAGCGACCTGATGACCTCGTCGACCTCTTCGCGGTTGTAACCGCGCATCGCTGTGTTGAAGTTGATGTCGTCGAATGCCAAGAACGCCTCCGCGTGAGTCAGGTTGCACGTGCGCGACCACCGCGTGCGCACGTGGTGCAGTCTAGACGGCGGGTGGGTGACGGAGCCTGATGAGGGACGGAATGGCGGCTGGAACCCGCTCGGAAAGTTCGAGGTTCGCTCTCCGCGAGACCGGACTTTGGCCCTTTTCCCGGCTGACACCGGCGTATTCCAGGGGAAGTGCGGACACGGTGCGTTAGATTGAGGGGTCGAGAGTCGCCATGAACCTCATGGACGACGACGGCACCCTCGCGAGAGGAGCACGTCGAGCGCACAAACGATGCACGGCGCAATCACTCGAGAAGGAGTCACTCAGTGAGATTCATCCTAGCCGCGATCGCATTCCTCGGAAGTGCGGCGCTGCTTGTCGTCGGCTGGCTGCAGGTCACGGAAGCGAGGGCCGCCGACTCGGTCGAGGCGTCCGGAACGCTGACCCAGGAGTCGCCGTTGCTCGTCATCCCGAGCGACACGCTCATCGAGCATGCCGGCACGCAGACCATCACGATCAGCGGCGACGGCCCCATCCGCGTCGCGATCGGACGCCAGGCCGACATCGCAGGCTGGGTCGGCACGACCCAGCACGAGATCGTCACGCTCGACGACACGAGCGGCGCGCTGGTCTTCACCCCCGGTGAGGCATCGGCTGACGAGACGACAGCGCCGAGCATCCTCGGCAACGACCTCTGGTTCCAGGAGTATGAGGGCGACGGCGAACTCGAGCTGCAGCAGACCCTGCCGGTCGGCTTCGCGCTCCTCGTGCAGTCCGACGGCGAGTCGCCTGCGCCGAGCCAGGTCTCCATCTCCTGGCCGCTCGACGGACGCGCGCCCATGGCCGGTCCGCTCCTGCTCGGCGGTGGAGTGCTCCTGCTGATCTCCCTCGGCCTCCTGCTCTGGGCACTGTTGAGCATGCGCCGGCGCTCCAAGCCCCAGCGCCAGGCTCGCGAGGAGCTCGAACCGGAGGTCGCCTCGGAGGCTCCCGCGGTCGGCGAGGCCGCCACGACGCCTGCGTTCGCCTTCGGGCGTTCGGCTCCGAGCGCCGACGACGGGCTCGATGCCGTGGATGTGGACCCGGTCGAGCAATCGCAGAGCGTCGTCGCGGCCTCGGTCAGGCTCTCCGAAGGCAACCAGACCGAGCCCGCAGACGAGAGCTCCGCTGCCGTCGCAGCAGACCAGCAGGCCGTCCACGCGTGGGCACCTCCCACTGCGGATGAGCCATCGCGCCAGGCAGACGAGCCCGCCTTCCCCTCGTTCCGGGCTCCGAGCGCAGAAGCTCCCGTTCCTGTCTCCGCACCTGCGGCCGATGGAACGCCGGTGGACGTCGATGACCCGTTCAGCTGGAGCGCCCCATCCACGCCCTCCGAGCCTGAAGCTGAGACCGTCGACGACGCTCCGATCGCCCAGCCAGACGCGCACGCCGAGGCAGCGCCCGTGGCTGCGTCGACGGACGAGGGCCGACCCGAGCCATCCACGAAGGATGACGGGGACGAGCACGACGACAACTCCTCGGATGCGGGAGAGCCGCCATCGGGTGGCGCCTCCGGGCCGAGCCCTGAGGCCCCTGCGGACGGCGCGCCGGCCGCAGAGCCCCAGCAGTGGCGCCGGCCCCGCGGGCGGGACCGCAGCCAGGCCCCGAAGCGCCTCTTCAGGCTCATCCCGGTGCTGCTCGTCGGGTCGATCGCCCTCACCGGCTGCTCGGCCGACCTGTGGCCGGAGCAGTTCGGCGGATCCACCAGCGCACCGACGACCCCGACCCCGACCTCATCCATCGACCAGGCGCTCCTCACCGAGGGCGAAGCCCTCCCGGCCGTGAACGCGCAGCAGCTCACCGAGATTCTCGACGACGCCGCGCGCCTCGCCCAGGAGGGAGATGCCGCCAACAACCCGGACGGGCTGAAGCCACGCTTCACGCAGGCCGCGTACCAGGAGCGAGCCGCCGAGTACCAGGCCAAAGCGGCAGACAACGCCCTCCCGGGCCCCGTCGCGTTCCCCACGGGCGAGGTCGTCTACGCCGTTCCGCAGGCGTCAGACGCCTGGCCGAAGTCGATCTTCGTGGTTCGCGAAGCCGGGGGAGAGACCCCGACGGCACCGTTCGGGATCATGCTGACGCAGTCGAGCGCGCGCGACACCTACAAGGTCACCTCCATCGTTCAGCTCACCCCTGATGTCACGCTGCCGGAAGCCGCTCCGGCTGAGATCGGCGCCCCAGGCATCGACGGACTCGAGCAGCCGCTCGTCATCGCGCCGGAGGAGCTCGCCGCGGCCTACGCAGATGTCATCAGCAACGGTGACGGCTCCCAGTTCGCCGCGTTGTTCTCTCCTGACGGCGACTCGCTGCGCACACAGATCTCCGAGGCTCGTGCGGCGGTCTCCGGCGAGATCGACGCGAACGCCGCACGCATCGAGTTCCAGACGCGGCCGACCGACGACCCGCCATTCGGTGTGCAGACGCTCGACGGCGGGGCGATCGTCGCCGTCTCGATCGAGGAGGTCGAGAAGCTGAGCGCGCGTACCCAGCTCGCGACCCTCAGCGTGCAGGGACGCACCGCGGCCCTGGCAGGCGCAAGCTCCTCCTCACTGGGATTCGAGACCCTCTACACGAACCAGCTCATGTTCTACGTGCCGTCTGAAGCGACAGGCGGCGCAGTCCAATTGCTCGGCTTCGCCAACACCATGACCGGCGCACGCCAGCTCAACGCGAACGAGGTTACCTATGGCTGAAACCCCACCGCTCAACCCAGCAAGTCTCTACGGAGCAGTCGATCTCTCCTCGCTCGTGCAGCGCGCGAGCGCGCCGGCGGGTCAGGCCCCGCAAGCCCAGGCCGGTGGGACCCCCGGCCAGGCCGCCGCACCCGCCGCCGGAGAGCCCGTTGCGACCCTGCCTGACGTCGTGGTCGACGCCGACGAGCAGACGCTCGAGCAGTTCATGCAGCTCTCGCAGTTCCTACCCGTCATCGTCGAGATGCACGCGGCCTGGTCCAGCGATGCGCAGGCGCTCTCGCCGGTGCTCGCCAAGATCGTCCGCGGGGCTGAGGGTCGGGTCGTGCTCGTGCGCGTCAACCTGGACGCTCACCCTCAGCTCGGCCAGCAGCCGCAGGTCATCGCCATCATCGGCGGTCGTCCGCTGCAGCTGTTCTCCGGCAACCCGCCCGAGGAGCAGATCACGCAGATCGTCGGCGAGATCCTGCAGGTCGCAGCCCAGCAGGGCCTGACGGGCCATGTTGCCGTGGATGGGGCACCGCAGGACGACGCGGAGGCGCAGGAGCCTGCCACCCCGCCGCTGCCGCCGTTGCACGCGGAGGCCTTCGAGGCACTCGAGCGCGGCGACTACGCGGCCGCCGTGGACGCCTACGAGCGCGCTCTCGCTGAGCGCCCCGCCGACGACGAGGCTCGAGCTGGTCTCGCGCAGGTTCAGCTCCTCGTGCGCCTCCAGGGCAAGACGCTCGAGGAGATCCGGCAGCGCGCTGCAGCCGCGCCCGACGACCTCGACGCGCAGCTGGACGTCGCCGACCTCGACCTGTCGGGTGGGCACATCGACGACGCCTTCGATCGCCTCCTCACGCTGTTCCCGAAGCTCGACGCCGAGGGCAAGACGACCGTTCGCGAGCGCCTCCTCGACCTGTTCCTGGTCGTCGGTGTCGCCGACCCGCGCGTCGGCGCGGCACGTGCGAGGCTCACGAACCTGCTGTTCTGACGTCGCGGCGAGACGACGACGAGGCCCGGATGCGATCAGATCGCATCCGGGCCTCGTCGTTGCTGCGCGCGGGCCGATCAGCCCTCGTACTTGAACCAGACCGCGGCGAGCGGGGGCACGGTGACGGTGGCCGACTGCGTGAACCCGTGCGACGGGGTCTCCTCGGTCGTGACGGAGCCGTAGTTGCCTGCTCCCGATCCCGCGTAGCTCTCGGCGTCGGTGTTGAGGACCTCGGACCAGCGACCGGCGTGCGGCAGTCCGAGGCGGTAGCCGCTGATGACCTGGTTCGAGAAGTTGAAGATCATCGCGACGTCGGGGCTTCCGTCGAAGCCGCGGCGCGCGAATGCCAGGACGCTGTTGGCCGCGTCGTCGCCGCTCAGCCACACCATGCCCGCGGGGTCGTCGTCGCGCTGCCACAGCGCGCCTTCGTTCTTCGCGAGCCGGTTGAGGTCGCCCACGAGCCGCTGCACACCGGCGTGGCCCGGGTTGTCCAGCTGCCACCAGTCGAGGCCGCGGGACTCGCTCCATTCGGTCTGCTGCGCGAATTCCTGCCCCATGAAGAGCAGCTGCTTGCCCGGGTGGCCCCACTGGTAGGCGAGGAAGAGGCGCGTGCCTGCGAGCTTCTGCCATTCGTCGCCCGGCATCTTCGAGTACAGGGAGCCCTTGCCGTGGACGACCTCGTCGTGGCTGATGGGGAGCAGGAAGCGCTCGCTCCATGCATACACGAACGAGAAGGTCAGGTCGCCCTGGTGATGCGAACGGTAGATCGGGTCGCGCTCGACGTAGCGGAGGCTGTCGTTCATCCAGCCCATGTTCCACTTGAGTCCGAAGCCGAGGCCGCCCCACTCGGTCGGCTTCGTCACCCCGGCCCAGCTCGTCGACTCCTCAGCGATCATCGCGATACCCGGGTAGAGCTTGTAGGCGGTCGCGTTGACCTCCTGCAGGAAGGCGATGGCCTCGAGGTTCTCGCGTCCGCCGTGGATGTTCGGCACCCACTCCTCGCGCGAGTAGTCGAGGTACAGGATCGATGCCACGGCGTCGACCCGGAGCCCGTCGATGTGGAACTCCTCCAGCCAGTAGAGCGCGTTGGCGACGAGGAAGTTGCGCACCTGGGAGTCGCCGAAGTTGAAGACCTTGGTGCCCCAGTCCAGCTGCTCGCCGAGGCGCGGGTCCGCGTGCTCGTAGAGCGCCTGCCCGTCGAACTCCGCGAGGCCGAAGCTGTCCTTGGGGAAGTGCCCTGGCACCCAGTCCATGATGACGCCGTAGCCAGCCTGGTGCAGTCGGTCGATGAGGTAGCGCAGGTCGTCTGGCGAGCCGAGGCGCGACGTCGGCGCGTAGTACCCGGTGACCTGGTAGCCCCACGAGCCGCCGAAGGGATGCTCGGCGAGCGGCATGAACTCGACGTGCGTGAACTCGAGGCCGTCGAGGTACTCGACGAGCTGGTCGGCGAGCTCGCGGTAGCCGAGGCCAGGCCGCCAGGACATCGCGTGCAGCTCGTACGTGGTCATGGGGCCCGTGTGCGGGTCCTTCTGCGCGCGGGCGCTCATCCAGTCGCCGTCGCCCCACTCGTAGGTGCTGGGGTTGGCGATCACGGATGCGGTCTGCGGCGGCTGCTCGGCGTGCAGCGCGAGCGGGTCTGCCTTCTCCACCCATTCGCCTGACGCGGTGCGGATCTGGAACTTGTAGGTCTCGTGCGGCGAGACGCCGGGCACGAAGAGCTCCCAGATGCCGAGAGCGTCGAGGCGGCGCATCGCGTGGGCTCGCCCGTCCCAGCCGTTGAAGGAGCCGATGACTCGAACCGCCTGGGCGTGCGGTGCCCAGACGACGAACGAGGTGCCGCGGACAGGTGCGTGGGTGCCCCAGTGCTCGCGGTGGTGGGCGCCGAAGACGTGCCAGAGTCGCTCGTGGCGACCTTCACCGAAGAGGAACTGGTCGACTTCCCCGACGACGGGGAGGAACCGGTACGGGTCGTCGACCGTGTGGGGAACGCCGTCGGTGTAGACCGTCTCGATCTCGTAGTCGTCGAGGCCGTGCCCGTGTGCGCCCTGCCAGATGCCGTGGGCGAGGTGATGCAGCTCGACCCGTTCGCCGCTCGAGGTGAGGACCGCTGTCACACGCTCGGCGAGGGGGCGTCGCGCGCGGATGACCGTGCGCCCGTCTCCCTGCAGGTGCTGCCCGAGGATCGCGTGCGGGCCCGAGTGCGTGCCGTCGGCGACTGCGCGCAGCTCACCATCGGGAATGCTGGTTGCCGTTGGGGCCACTGGCTGGAGTTCGTCGGTCATGGTGTTTCCGTTCTCGAGATCGTTCGGCCGCGCCTCGGGCGCGGCCGAACGACGGGTCAGAGTGCCGAGTGCCTGACGCGCAGGATGTGCGCGGGGAGGGTGGAGGGGTCGAGGCGCACGTAGTTCGCGCCGCCCCAGATCCACTCGTGCCCGCTGAGGAGGTCTTCCACGCCGAACTCCGTGTCGGCCGCGAAGCCGAACTTGGTCTGGTCGATGTAGACCGTCGCCTCTTCGATGCCGGAGTGGTTGAGGTTCACCGCGACGATGACCGTGTTGGAGACGCCATCGGGGGAGTACTCGCCTGGCAGGTGCTTGGAGAAGACGAGCACGTTCTCGTTGTCGCTGAACTGCACTTCGAAGTTGCGCAGCTGCTGCAGTGCCGGATTCGCGCGCCGCAGCTCGTTGAGCTTCGTGAGGAGCGGGGCGAGCGAGTAGCCGCTCGCCTCCTGGGCGGCCCAGTCGCGCTGCTTGTACTCGTACTTCTCGTTGTCGATGTTCTCTTCCGAGCCGGGACGGGCCACGTTCTCTGCGAGCTCGAACCCGGCGTAGACGCCCCAGAGCGGCGAAGAGGTCGCCGCGACGACGGCGCGGATCTTGGCGGCGTTCCGCCCGCCTTGCTGCAGGTACTCGGTGAGGATGTCCGGGGTGTTGACGAAGAAGTTCGGGCGGAGGAAATCGCTCGACTCCTTCGAGACCTCGGTGAGGTACTCCTCGAGCTCGGTCTTCGTGTTGCGCCACGTGAAGTACGTGTAGGACTGCTGGAATCCTGCCTTCGCGAGCGCGTGCATGATTGCCGGGCGGGTGAACGCCTCGGCGAGGAAGATGACCTCCGGATGCTTTGCGTTCACCTCGTGGATGAGCCACTCCCAGAACTGCAGCGGCTTCGTGTGCGGGTTGTCGACCCGGAAGATCTTCACCCCGAGCTCGATCCAGTACTCGACTGTTTCGAGGACCTCGGCGTAGAGGCCGTTGCGGTCTCCGTCGAAGTTGATCGGGTAGATGTCCTGGTACTTCTTGGGCGGGTTCTCGGCGTAGGCGATGCTGCCATCCGGCAGCTGCGTGAACCAGTCCGGGTGCTCGGCGACCCAGGGGTGGTCCGGTGTCGCCTGCAGCGCGAGGTCGAGGGCGAGTTCCATGCCGTTCTTCTCGATCTCGCTGACGAAGTACCGGAAGTCCTCGACCGTTCCGAGGTCGGGGTGGATGTCGCGGTGACCGCCCTCTGCGGCGCCGATGGCCCAGGGCGAGCCCGGGTCGCCGGGCTCGGTCGTGAGCGAGTTGTTCGGGCCCTTGCGATTGGTCCGACCGATCGGGTGGATCGGGGGCACGTAGAGCACATCGAAGTTCATGGCGGCGACGGCGGGAACGCGCTCGGCCGCGGTACGGAAGGTGCCGGACGTCCAGCTGCCGTCCGGCGCCTGCGTCGCCCCCTCCGAGCGCGGGAAGAACTCGTACCAGGCCGCGTTCCCGGCGAGGGCGCGGTCGACCTGGATCCTGCGCTTGGCGGAGCTCGTCACGAGGGAGCGCACGGGGTGGGCCTCGATGACCTCGAGCACGTCGTCGGCGAGGAGGGACGCGAGGCGGAAGGACGCGGAACGCGACGTGAAGCGCGACGCGGTCGCCGCATCCCGCAGCACGGCGCTCTGATGGCTGGTGAGCTCCGGGTTGGTGGCCGCGCGGTCGACGACCTGCGCACCGAGCTCGAGCATGACGTCGACGTCGATGCCGGCGGGGATCTTGATCTCCGCGTTGTGCTGCCAGGTCGCGAAGTCGTCGTTCCAGGCCTCGATCCACCACTCGTGGGTGCCCGCCACTGTGACCTGCGCCTCGGCAAGCCAGGAGTCGGTGCCCTTGGGGCCAGGCCGCATGCGGATGCGCGCCGCTTGTGCGCCAGGTGCGGTCAGCACGAGCTCCACGCCGATGATGTCGTGCCCCTCGCGGAAGGAGACGCAGGAGAACGGGACGACGTCTCCGACGTATCCCTTCGTGGGGAAGAGGTTGTCGACGAGCTGCGGCTGCAGGTCGAGGATCGGGATGCGTCCGATCGCGGGCACGTACCCGGAGCCGGGGAACTGGTCGCCCGTCGGCGGGAGGGCCGTCGCGACGGCGGCTGCGGCCGCGGGCTTCGCCGCCGGCGCCTTCGGTCTGCGCGCACGCGTCACCTTGGCGGGAGCCTGCACGACGGGCGCTGGCTCGCCGGTCGACGCGGCGGTCTCGCTCGTAGCCGGCGCCGCCTCTGGAGCCTGGGCAGCCTTCGCCGACGCGCTCACTCGCTTGGCGGTCGCCCGACGCGGGCGGCTCGGTGGAATCTGGTCTTCTGACGCTGGTGTCGTTGCCACAACCGAACGCTACCAACACCCACCCGCAACGGGGCTGTCCGCGTGTCACGGAATGTGAACGTCGTCCCGCACGGTGTCCGATCAGATGTGGTGGTGCGCGTGCCGCACCTCCACCGCGTACACCTGCACCGAGGGACCCGCCAGACCGGTGAGCTGTCCTGGGATCAGCACGCGGCTCGAGCTGAGCGCCTCGTCTGGGTGCTCGTGCGTCGAATCCCAGAGCAGACGGTAGCCCGTGACGTCGTCCACTGCGGGCGCCCGCAGGGCCGCGTCGTCCTCGCTGCCGTGGATGACGAGGAGAAGCCGGTCGACGAGCATCCGCTCGCCGTCCACGAGGACCGCGTCACCCGTGAAGTCGGCGTCGGCCTCGGGGATGTAGGCGTCGAGCAGCACCTGCAGGGTGCGGCCACCAGGCCCCTGCCATGAGCCGTCGCCCATGGGGTTGCCGAGCGCGTCGAACCACCGCCGCCTCGTCCCGTGCTCGCTGAGCGCGTGACCGTGGTTGAAGCTGCTCGGGCGCAGCACCTGGTGCTTCCCCCGCAGCTCGATGAGTCGCCGCGTGTGCGCGAGCTGAGCGAGCTGGATCTCGCTGAGGTCCCAGGAGAACCAGGTGAGCGGCGAGTCCTGGTTGTAGGGGTTGTTGTTGCCCTTCTGCGACCTCGCGACCTCGTCGCCGGCCGTGAGCATGGGGACGCCCGCGCTCAGGAGGACCGTGCTCAGCAGGTTGCGCATCGAGCGGCGGCGCAGGGTCTCGATGCTGCTGCTCTCGCTCGGCCCCTCCACTCCGAAATTCCACGAGCGATTGTCGCCGGTGCCATCGCGACCGAGTTCCGCGTTCTGCAGATTGTGCTTGACGTTGTAGGAGACGAGATCACGCAGCGTGAAGCCGTCGTGCGCGGTCACGAAGTTCACCGAGGCCAGCGGGCCGCGGTCATCGCTGAACATGTTGGAGGAGCCGGCGAGCGACGTGCTGAAGGCGCCAGCACCTTCGGGGTGGACGCCGGAGCTGCGCGCCTCGGCGATGTCGCGCACCCAGAACGAGCGGGCGTGGTCACGGAAGCTGTCGTTCCACTCAGACCAGTCCTCCGGGAAATTGCCCGTCTGCCAGCCGCCCATGCCGACGTCCCACGGCTCGGCGATGAGCTTCGTGTCCGAGAGGCGCTCGTCGTTGACGATGGCCTCGAGCAGCGGGTGGTGGCGCTCGAAGGCGTGGTGCGCGTTGCGTCCGAGTGTCGCCGCGAGGTCGAAGCGGAAGCCGTCGATGCGGAACTCCTCGACCCAGTAGCGGAGCGAGTCGATGATGAGCTCGCGCACGATCGCCTCGGACGTGTCGAGCGAGTTGCCGCATCCGGTCTGGTCGACGGGGTTGCCGTGCATGTCGTGGCGGTAGTAGGTGGCGTTGTCGAGACCGCGGAACATGGACGTCTCGTCGCCACGGCCGCCCTCGGACGTGTGGTTGTAGACCACGTCGAGGTAGACCTCGATGCCGGCGGCGTGGAGGTGCTTGACCATGCCCTTGAACTCGCGGGCGATGGCATGCGGGCCGGCGGCGCGGGCGCCGGGGGAGGCGTAGTCGGCGTGCGGGGCGAAGAAGCCGAGCGTGTTGTAGCCCCAGTAGTTCGCCATGCCCTGGCGTCGAAGGAACGACTCGGAGGCGAACGCGTGGACCGGCAGCAGCTCGACGGCCGTGATGCCGACAGACTGGAGGTAGGCGATCGTGTCCTCGTGCGCGAGGCCCGCGTAGCTGCCGCGCAGGTGCTCCGGCATGTGCGGGGCGAGCTGTGTGAACCCCTTGACGTGCGCCTCGTAGACGACGACGTCGCGCAGCGGCAGCAGGGGCGCACGCACGGTCCCCCAATCGAACGGCTCGGTCTCCACGACCTGCGCCGTCCAGATGGGCACGGCGACGGTGCCGACATTCGAGACCTGCCTGGCGTACGGCTCGACGAGCAGCCGGTGCTTGTCGAAGGCGCTGGTGCCGGTCGTCGGCCCGTCTGCGCGCACCGCGTATCGCTGGCCGTTCACGAGCTCGGCGCATTCGGCCTGCCAGATGCCGCCGGGCATGCTGGCCATCTCGACGGTTCGCGTGATGGTGCCGTCGGCGTCGATGAGGCAGAGGGTCATCGCGGATGCGTGCGCCGAGAACACGCGGATGCGCGCGATCCCCTGATGGTGGGTGACGCCGAGATCGGAGCGGGTCTGTGAGTCGAGCATGAGGCCTAAACTGTTCGAATTGAGTGGTCGCCGCCGCGTGGCGGCTGCACGGACTGTGTGCGTGCGCGCTGCGGTGCGCACGGATCGCGCAAGTCTATGTCGAGAGTGCCCGTATCCAGGGCAGGGCGGGGAGTGTAATGGCCGTTTACCTCGACCACGCCGCGACGACCCCGATGGTGCGCGAGGCGCGGGAGGCGCTCCTTGCCGGCTTGGACCTGACGGGGAATCCGTCGTCGATTCATGGCCATGGGCAGGCCGCGAAGCGCCTGCTCGAAGGCGCGCGGGAGCGTGTCGCCGCGGCGCTCGGCGCCGACCCGATCGAGGTGGTCCTGACGTCTGGTGGCACCGAGGCCATCAATCTCGGCATCAAGGGCCTGTACTGGGCGAGGCGGGAGCAGGACGCGGCTCGCGTCCGGGTCCTGGCGCCTCGTGGCGAGCATCACGCCAGCGTCGACGCCGTCGAATGGCTCGTCGCCCACGAGGGGGCCGTCGTCGACTGGCTGCCGGTCGACGAGTCCGGCGTCGTCGACCTCGGTGTCGCCGAGCAGCGGATGCGGGAGCACGCGAACGAGGTGGCGCTCATCACCGTCATCCTCGCCAACAACGAGGTCGGGTCCGTGCAGCCGGTCCGCTCGCTCGCCGCGCTGGCGGCCGAGCATGGGATCCCCGTGCATGTCGACGCCGTCGCCGCCTTCGGGCACATCCCGGTCTCGTTGCGGGAGCTCGACGTCGCCGCGCTCAGCGTCTCGGCGCACAAGATCGGCGGGCCGGTCGCGATGGGCGCGCTCGCGCTCGCCCGCGCCCACACCGTCGAGGCGCTCATCCACGGGGGTGGGCAGCAGCGGGGCGTGCGCTCTGGCACCCAGGACGTGCCGGCCGCTCTCGCCTTCGCAGCTGCGACGGACGCGGCGATGTCGCGAATGGAGACGGAGGGCGCCCGCCTCGACGCGCTCGCGCGCCGTCTCGCGGGTGGCCTCGCGCGGATCCCGGGCGCCGAGCTGCGCGGCGCCCCGATCGACGGCGTCCTCCAGGACGCAGGAGTCGAGGTGCGTGCACGGGTGCCTGGCAACGTGCACGCCACGTTCGACGGCTGCCAGGGTGACTCCCTGCTCTTCCTCCTCGACATGGCCGGGTTCTCCGTCTCCACCGGCTCCGCCTGCCAGGCAGGCATCGCCGAGCCATCGCATGTCCTGCTCGGCATGGGCCTGGACGAGCGAACGGCGCTGAGCGCGCTGCGCTTCACGCTGGGCGCGTCGACCGGCGACGCCGACATCGCCTCACTCCTCGACGTCCTGCCTCGGATCGTGGAGCAGGCGCGAACGGCCGGGTTCTCCGACCGGACCGTGTAGCGTTCTGTCACTTTCTCCGCCCGCAGCGCATCTGCCTCCGACGCGCGTCGGAGTGTCGGCGGATGCGCCTACGCTGACGCCATGACGATGCGAGGTGCAGGAGGCGGGCCACCCGCCGGTGGCCGTATGCGGGACGAATCCGTGATCCGGGCGGCGAACGAGCAGGCCCCGAAGATCGACGGCCTCTGGCAGCGGGTGCTTCACCTGTTCTCGCCCTACCGCGGGAAGATCGCGATCGCGCTCGTGCTGGTGCTCATCACGGCGGCCATCTCGGTGCTGCCGCCGCTGCTGACCGAGCAGGCGTTCGACGTCGGCCTCTTCCCGCCGGGAGGCACCGGGCCGAACATCGGCGAGCTGTGGAAGATCGTCGGGCTCATGGCGGTGCTGTGGGTCGCCTCGAGTGCGCTCGGGGTCGTGCAGACCTACTTCACCGCCAGCGTCGGCAACTCCGTCATGGGCGACCTGCGTGTGCGCCTCTTCGATCACCTGCAGCGCATGGAGCTCGCGTTCTTCACCCGCACGAAGACCGGGGTCATCCAGTCCCGCCTCCAGAACGACGTCGGCGGAGTGGCGTCCACACTGCAGTCGATGATCACGAGTGTCGTCGGCAACATCGTGACCGTCCTCGCGGCGGTCGTCGCCATGGCGCTGCTGTCCTGGCAGCTGACCATCATCGCGTTCGTCCTCATGCCGGCGCTCGTCTGGGCGCAGCGACGGGTCGGCCAGGTGCGCGCCCGCATCGCGACGAAGACGCAGGAGTCGCTCTCCGAGATGACCGCCATCACGCAGGAATCGCTGAGCGTCTCCGGCATCCTGCTCGCGAAGTCGTTCGGGCGCGAGGAGGCGGAAGGGCAGCGGTACCGCTCGGAGAACGACCGGCAGATCGGGCTGCAGGTGAAGCAGACGATGAGCGGGCAGACGTTCTTCGCCTTCGTGTCCATCGTGTTCTCGCTGGTGCCCGCGGCCGTCTACATCGTCGGCGCCTACCTCATCACCGGCGGCGTCGACCTCACGGCGGGTGCGATCGTCGCGTTCACGACGGTGCAGACGAGGCTCACCATGCCGCTCATCGGGCTCATGCGCATCGGCCTGGAGGTGCAGACGTCGAAGGCCTTGTTCGCGCGCATCTTCGAGTACCTCGACCTGAGGCCTGCCATCACGCCGTCGCCTGCGCCCATCGCACTCGACGAGTCGAGGCTCGGCGAGGTCGAGTTCGAGCACGTCTCGTTCCGGTACCCGGACGCGGAGGTCGACTCGGCCCCCACGCTCGACGACGTGTCCTTCACGGTCCGCCCGGGGGAGTTCGTCGCGTTCGTCGGGCCGAGCGGTGCCGGGAAGACGACGATCGGCTACCTCGTGCCCAGGCTCTACGAGGTCTCGTCAGGTGCCGTGCGGTTCGCGGGCGCCGATGTGCGCGACCTCGACCACGACGCGCTCATCGCCAACACGGGCATCGTGAGCCAGGAGAGCTACCTGTTCCACGCGTCCATCGCCGAGAACCTGCGCTTCGCGAAGCCGGACGCGACGCAGGCCGAGATCGAGGAGGCCTGCAGGCAGGCCAACATCCACGAGACGATCTCGAAGTTCCCCGACGGCTACGAGACGCTCGTGGGGGAGCGGGGCTACCGTCTGTCCGGAGGCGAGAAGCAGCGCGTCGCCATCGCCAGGGTCCTGCTCAAGGACCCGGCCGTGCTGGTCCTCGACGAGGCGACGAGCGCGCTCGACACGAGATCGGAGCGGTTCGTGCAGCGTGCCCTGGACGAGGCCTCACGCGGCCGCACGGTTCTGGCCATCGCTCACCGCCTCTCGACGGTCAAGGACGCCGACCTCATCTGCGTCATCGACGAAGGCCGCATCGTCGAGCGGGGGAACCACGCCGAGCTCATGGCGAGGGGAGGCCTCTACGCGGCGCTCCATGAGGAGCAGCGCACCGACGTCCAGCCCGAGCTCGAGACCTGAGTCGCGCTGACGCGGCGGCGCTCGTCTACCGAGCCAGCTGGATCTCGTCCTCGATCTTCCACGTGCCGGCGAGCGCCGGGGCAAGCGGGATGACGCCGAGCGTGAGCACGGCCAGGAGCCCCAGCGAGATCGACCAGTTGCCGGTTGCCGTCGCCAGCACCCCGACTGTGAGTGGGGCGAGGGCCGCGAGGGCGTAGCCGACGAGCTGGACGAACCCGCTGAGGATCGCCGAGCCCCGCTGACCCGCCGCGCGCAGGCCGATGAGCGTGAGGCAGATCGGGAAGATGAGCTGCCCGAAGCCGATGAGGACGACCCAGAGGACGGGAGCCGCGGTTGGAGCGAAGATGAGGCCGGCGTAGCCGAGCGCAAAGCCGGCGGCGGCGGTGATGAGCGGCCACGTCGTCCCGAGGTGCTTGATGACGAGCGGCGTGGCGAGGGAGAGCGGGATGCCCATAGCTGCGAACAGCGAGAGGTAGCCGGCCGCCGCGACGGTGTCGGCGCCCGCCCGCTCCTGCAGGATCGTGGGCAGCCATCCGAAGCAGCAGTAGGCGTTCATCGATGAGACGGCGAAGGTCGTCGCGAGCGCCCACGCCCGCTTCGAGCGCCAGATGGACTTGGCGGGCTTGGCGCGCGTGCCGTCGGGCAGCGTCACGGCCCCGGTCGTCGGGGGGACGTGGCCGCGCGCTGCGCGCACCTGTGCGCGCACGAGGAGCACGATCCACGGCACCGCGGCGGAAGCCGCCACGATCGCCCACATGGACAGCGAGGTCCGCCATCCGCTGGCCAGGGCGACGGGCGCCGCGACGAGGGGCGGCAGCATCGTGCCGAGCGCCACGATGATCGCGTAGGTCGAGGTCATGACGGGGATGCGCGAGCGGAAGTAGGTGATGACCACCGGTGGCAGGAGGATGTTGCCGATACCCATGCCGAGCAGTGCGATGCCGCTGCCGCCGAGCAGCGTCGGCAGGTTCGGGGCGGCCCCGCGGAGGAGGTGGCCGGCGATGATCGCGGCGAGCGCGACGACGATGAGCAGCTCGAGGCGGACCCGGCGGAGGAGCCACGGGGTGATGAGGCCCGCGATCGCGAAGGCCACAGGGGGCAGCATCGTGAGCACGCCGGTGGTCGTCCCCTCGAGTGGGAGGTCGACCGAGATGAGGTCGAAGATCGATGACGCATTGGTGACGGCTGTTCGCAGGTTCAGCGCGAGCAGGACGAGCGCGAGGACGGCGATGGCGGTCCAGAACCATGGTGACCGCGGCGCGCCCGCTGGCGTCTGGGAGGGGAGAGTCGACACGAGGTGCAACTGTACCCAGCAGCGTCCAGGATTCTTGCACTTGTGAAAGTTTGCACTCATGCATATTGTTGAGGGGTGTCGAACCCAGCCCTCTCCCTTCGCGAGCGCAACCGCATCGACTGCTGGCATGCCATCCACGACGCCGCCGCCGATCTGACGATCGCGCGCGGCCTCGACGAGACGACGATCGACGCCATCAGCGAGCGCGCGGGTGTCTCGCGAAGGACCTTCTTCAACTACTTCCCGAGCAAAGAGGACGCGGTGCTCGGCATGCAGGCGCCCACGCTCCCCGAGGGTGCGCTCGACGACTTCCGGGCAGGCGAGGGCGATTCCTTCGGTCGCACCATGCGGCTCATGCTCGCGGTGCTCGACTCGGCGATCCCCGACCACGACGACTTCCCCCGCCGACGCACGCTCGCCGACCAGCACCCCGTGCTCGAGGAACGACTCAGGCGCCACATCAGCGCGGCCGAGGACATCGTCCTCTCGATCCTGACCGAGCAGGGCGGCGACAGCTCCACGGAGTCGCTGCCGGACGGCATCGAGTCGGCGAAGGCGCTCCTCTCGCTCGCCGCGACCATCCTCCGCTTCACGAGCAGGAACGACCCCCAAGGCGTTCTGGCAGACAGGGAAGCCGCCATCAACCACTCCATCGACATCTTCCGGAAAGCGATCTCAGAAGCCCTATGACGACTCCCCCCAGCATCGATTCGCAGGTTCGCGCCGACGCTGCCCCCGGCGCAGAAGCCCGGACCAGGACCGAGGCGCGGCCCGCCACGCCAGCGACCGGCGCGGGCGCAGCGAGCGCGCAGCGCCGCAGCATCGTGCCGCTCTTCCTGGGGCTCATGGTCACGATGCTGATGGCATCGCTCAACAACACGGTGCTCTCGAGCGCCATGCCGACCATCGTCGGGGAGCTGCACGGCGTCGAGCACATGAGCTGGGTCGTGACCTCCTTCATCCTGGCCTCGACGGTCATGATGCCGGTCTACGGGAACCTCTCCGACCTCTTCGGCCGCAAGCCGCTGCTGCTCATCGCCATCGGCCTCTTCATCGCGGGCTCCGTACTGGGCGGCCTGGCTCCATCCATCGAGCTGCTCATCGGTGCGCGCATCGTGCAGGGTCTCGGCGGCGGTGGCCTCATGATCCTCTCCCAGGCGGCCATCGCGGACGTCGTCCCGGCTCGTGAACGCGGCAAGTACATGGGCGTCATGGGCGCGGTCTTCGCGTTCTCGTCCGTCGCCGGCCCGCTGCTCGGCGGCTGGTTCACCGAGGGCCCGGGATGGCGCTGGGTGTTCTGGATCAACCTGCCCCTCGGCGCCCTCGCGCTCCTCGCGACCATCTTCCTGCTCCGGCTGCCGAAGCGCCCCGCCCACGAGCGCACGCGCATCGACGTCGGCGGCATGGCGCTCATCTCTCTCGCCACGACCGCCCTTGTGCTCGTCGGCACCTGGGGTGGGTCGCAGTACGCGTGGACCTCGCCGACGATCCTGCTCCTCGCCGCGCTCGCGGTGGTCTCCGCTGTCGGCTTCGTCGTCGTCGAGCGCAGCGCCGCGAACCCGATCATGCCGCTCGGCATGTTCAAGGACCGCAACTTCATCCTGACCACGATCGCCAGCCTCGCCACGGGCGTCATCATGTTCGGCACGCTCGGCTACATGCCCACGTACCTGCAGATGGTGACGGGCTCCGGTCCGACCGTGTCCGGTCTGCTCATGACCCCCATGATGGGCGCGCTCCTCATCACATCCATCCTGAGCGGGCAGTACGTGTCTCGCACGGGTCGGTACAAGTGGGTGCCGATCGCCGGCGCCGCCGTGCTCGGTGCGGGCCTCGTCGTGCTGTCGTTCGTCACCGTCGAGAGCCCCGTGTGGATGATCTGCGTCGCCCTCGGCATCATGGGCGTCGGGCTCGGTGGCAGCATGCAGCTGCTCACGCTCATCGTGCAGAACTCGTTCCCGGCTCGCATCGTGGGAACGGCGACCGCTGCCAACAACTACTTCCGGCAGGTCGGCGCAACGCTGGGCTCTGCGGTGGTCGGCTCCGTGTTCGCCGCCCGCCTGACGCAGATGGTGGCCGACCGGCTGCCCGCCGGTGCCGCACCGGAAGACGGCGCGAGCTCGTTCACGCCCGCCGCGATCGCGCAGCTCCCCGACCAGCTGCGCGCCATCATCGTCGGCTCGTACAACGAGGCGCTCATCCCGATCTTCCTCGCGCTCGTGCCGCTGACCGTCATCTCCATCGTCGCGCTGTCGTTCCTCAAGGAGAAGCCCCTGGCGACAGGGTCGGAGCCGGCCACGACCACGTCAGCGACGCAGGTCGGCTGAACCGGGTCCGCGGCTCTCGCAACGCCGCTAGATGCAGAGCTCCGGCCCGAGGTCGATCGTCTGCCCGTCGGCGGTCATGGTCGCGAGCCCGCACCAGCGCTCGCTGGTCTCGGGGCTGATGCCGAGCGGCGTGTACACGGACTGCACGTCGTAGGCCGAGACCGATTGGCGCCGCTCCGAGTCGCGGTCGACGGCGGGGTACACCGACATCGTGAGCTCGTTTCCCGCCGCCTCGCCGTCGTACCTCGTGACCCGGCCCCACACGGCCTTGCAGCTTGTCGAGTACATCAGCTGCACCTGCGTCTCGCGCTCCCGCATCTCGCTGGCTGCGACCACCGCGTCGTCGCGGCACACCGTCTGCATGGGGTCGAACCCGTCGGAGATGCTGGCGAATGGGTCGTCCGCAGTCTGCAGCTGGCCGACGCCGAACCAGACGCCGCTCGTCACGGCCGCTGAGACGAGCGCGGCTGCTGCGGCGGTGGACACGAGTCTGCGCTTCGTGATGGGAGGCGGGAGGGGCGTCGGCGCCTCAGAGGTGGGCAGTCGAGCCTCCGCGCTCGCATCCTGGGTGCCGGACTCCACAGGCGTGGGGCCGTCCTCCGTCTGCTCGATGGTCGCGGGCGGGAGCTCGACCCTCGGAGGTGCTACGAGCTCGCTGCGACGCTCGAGCCAAGGGGCTGGGTCGGCACCCAGCGCCGTGACCAGCCGCTCCACGGTCTTGGCCGTGGGCAGCCGGTTTCCGCCGAGGGCGTCTCCCACCACGCTCTTGGAGATCCCGGCCGATTCGGCGAGCCTCACGATGGTGGGTCTGCCGGCCTGTTCGCGAAGAGACTGGAGGTCGGACGCGAACCGGGCAGGGGAGTCTCGGATGTCGCTCACGCACGGCCTCCCTCGTGAGCATCTTCGCTCGTTGGCGCTGGACATGGTCAAATTACCAGAGTCCCCGAACTCCTCAGAAGCGTTGTCGGAGGCCCGACGTACACTTATCCGGTGAAAGTTCTAGCCGCCATGAGCGGCGGGGTCGATTCCGCCGTCGCAGCAGCCCGGGCCGTCGAGGCAGGGCACGAAGTGATCGGCGTGCACCTCGCGCTCTCCCGAATGCCCGGCACGCTCCGCACAGGCTCGCGTGGGTGCTGCACGATCGAGGACTCGATGGATGCGCGCCGTGCCGCCGACCTCCTCGGCATCCCGTTCTACGTCTGGGACTTCTCCGAGCGGTTCAAGCTCGACGTGGTCGACGACTTCATCGCCGAGTACAGCGCGGGTCGTACGCCGAACCCCTGCATGCGCTGCAACGAGAAGATCAAGTTCGCGGCCCTGCTCGAGAAGGCCATCGATCTCGGATTCGATGCGGTCTGCACCGGCCACTACGCGACGCTGGAGACGGGCGAGGACGGGCTCGTCGAGCTGCACCGGGCGAGCGCCTGGGCCAAAGACCAGTCCTATGTGCTCGGCGTGCTCACGCAGCAGCAGCTGGAGCACTGCTACTTCCCGCTCGGAGACACGCCCTCGAAGGACCTGGTCCGCGCAGAGGCCGCCGAGCGAGGCATCAGCGTCGCCCAGAAGCCTGACTCGCACGACATCTGCTTCATCCCTGACGGCGACACCAGGGGCTGGCTCGGCGACCGCATCGGCACCACGACGGGCGAGGTGGTCGACAGCGCAGGCGCGAAGCTCGGCGAGCACGACGGCGCGACGGCCTACACGGTCGGCCAGCGCAAGGGGCTTCGTCTCGGCGTGCCCGCACCCGACGGCAAGCCTCGGTTCGTGCTCGAGATCCGTCCGAAGACCAATGAGGTCGTCGTCGGGCCGAAGGAAGCGCTGAGGATCGCGGAGATCGCAGGCCAGCGGATGAGCTGGACCGGCGCCGCGACGTCGGAGAGCGACGGCGAGTTCCGCTGCGACGTGCAGATCCGCGCGCACGCCGACCCGGTGCCCGCGACCGCGCGGATTCACGCCAGCGCGGCGAGTACCCGCGACGATGCGACCATCCCGGGCGTCGAGTGGAGTGTCAGCGTGGACGAGCCCCTCGTCGGCGTCGCCCCTGGCCAGACGGCGGTCGTCTACGTCGGCACGCGCGTGCTCGGCCAGTTCACGATCGACCGCACAGTCAGTGCCGTGCAGACCGGCGAGACTGTCGCGGGGTCTGCCCAGGCACGCAGCGCAGACGGGCAGGAGGCAGCATGAGCAAGCAGACCGAGGGCGGCCCGCTCAAGGACGGCGAAGCGATGGATCTGCTCACCGACCGCGCGGAGCGCTGGGCGGCGCAGTACAGGAACCTGTCCGACCCCGATCGGTGGGGCGCTGACTACGACGCGCACTTCGCTGCTCCCGCGCTGCAGCTCGCCAAACGCTGCACCCTGGAGGCTCGGAAGTTCGGCGCGAAAGACTGGATCCTCGCCCTGGTGCTCTGGTTCCTCATCGGCGGCACCGTGTTTCTCGCCTCGAACTTCCTCATGCAGCTCGAGCCGACCTGGCAGATCGTCTTCGCGGTGTTCGCAGGCCTGATCGCCGTCGTGGGCATCGTGCAGAGCTATCTCGAGACGACCAGTGAGAAACGCGCGGCGAAACGTCTGGCCGCCAAGAACGAATGGCTGCTCAATGTGAGCCGCAAGGCCGCGATGGCGACGCTCAAGTCGCGCTCAGGGGCGTCAGCATGACGACCTTCGACGACGCGCGAGTTCGCGTCGAGGAGCTGCGGGAGCTCGTCTCCGGTTACCAGGCCGCGTACTACGAGCGAGACGCGCAGCTGGTCTCCGACGCCGAGTACGACGACCTGGTTCGCGAGCTCGACGAGCTCGAGCGCGAGCATCCGGAGCTGCAGTCGCAGGATTCGCCGACGCAGACGGTCGGCGGCGGCGTCGCCGAGGGGCTGCGACCCATCGAGCACGCCGAGCGGATGCTCTCGCTCGACAACGTGTTCTCGATCGACGAGCTCCGGGAATGGTGCGCGAAGACGGAAGCCTCCGCGGGCCGACGCGTCGACTGGCTGACCGAGCTGAAGATCGACGGCCTGGCCATCGCGCTGCGCTACGAGCACGGGAAGCTGGTGACTGCGGCGACCCGTGGCGATGGGCGCACGGGCGAGGAGGTCACGCAGAACGCGCTGCAGATCGACGGTATCCCGGCTGTCCTCGCAGGCGAGGGGCACCCGCCGATCGTCGAGGTGCGCGGCGAGGTGTTCATCCCCGTTGCCGCGTTCAGGGAGCTCAACGAGTTCCAGGCTTCCCTGCGGCCCCGTGCGGTTGAAGAGTACCGGGCCAGGTGGGAAGCACGCCCGGCCGCGTCGCGCGGAGCATTCGACGAAGACGCCGAGCTCGCCCGCGCCACCAAGCGCTTCCCGGACTTCGCGAATCCCCGCAACGCTGCGAGCGGAGGCCTGCGCCAGCAGCTCGAGAAGAAGAGCGGCCTGGAACGTGAGGCCGGTGAGCTGCGCCTCCACTCGCTGCAGATGTACGTGCACGGCATCGGTGCCTGGCCGTCGCCTCCCGTCGCATCGCAGAGCCAGGTCTACGAGCTCCTCGCAGGCTGGGGGCTGCCCGTCACCCCGTACGCGAAGGTCGCCGCATCCGTCGACGAGGTCGTGGAGTTCGTCGAGCAGTACGGCGCAGAACGCCACTCCGTCGAGCACGAGCTCGACGGCATCGTCGTGAAGGTGGACGAGCTCGACCTGCACGACGAGCTCGGCATGACGAGCCGTGCCCCCCGCTGGGCGATCGCCTTCAAGTACCCTCCCGAAGAGGTGCACACGAAGCTCCTCGACATCGCGGCCAGCGTCGGCCGCACCGGGCGCGTGACGCCGTTCGCGATCATGGCGCCCGTCAAGGTCGCGGGCAGCGTGGTGCGCATGGCCACGCTCCACAATCAGGACGTGGTGCGCGTCAAGGGCGTCAAGATCGGCGACACCGTCGTGCTGCGCAAGGCGGGAGACGTGATCCCCGAGGTGCTCGGCCCCGTCCTGGAGCTGCGCGGCGATGACGTGCGCGACTTCGTGATGCCGAGTGACTGCCCGGAATGCGGCACGCCGTTGCGGCCCATGAAGGAGGGCGACGTCGATCTGCGCTGCCCGAACGCCCGGTCGTGCCCCGCCCAGGTTCGCGGTCGCGTCGAGCACATCGGCTCGCGCGGAGGACTCGATGTGGATGCCCTCGGCGAGGTGACCGCTGCCGCGCTGACCCAGCCGACCGTCCCCGAGCAGCCACCACTCGAGACCGAGGCGCGGCTCTTCGCGCTCACGCTCGAGGAGATCGTGCCCATCGAGGTCGTCGTCCGCGACTCGGAGACGGGTGAGCCCAAGACCGACGAGGAGACGGGCGAGCTCGTGCGACGCGCCCCGTTCCAGAAGGTCTCGCTGGTGTACCCGCCAGGCTCCGAGGACATGACGCCTGCCGAGCGACGCAAGGTCGGCATCAAGAAGGACTTCCGGCTCGTGGAGCCGTCGAAGCAGGCGACGACGCTGCTCGAGCAGCTCGAAGTCGCCAAGACCAAGGACCTCTGGCGACAGCTCGTGTCCCTGAACATCCGCCACGTCGGTCCCGTCGCGGCGAGGGCGCTCGCTGACTGGTTCGGTTCGCTCGAGGCCATCGAGGCGGCTCCCGCCGAGGAGCTGGCTCAGGTCGAAGGTGTGGGGCCGACGATCGCCGACGCGATCGTCGAGTGGCTCGCAGAAGACTGGCACCGCGAGATCATCGACGCCTGGCGGGCGGCCGGCGTTCGCTTCGCGACTCCGAACCACCCCGGACCCGGCGCGATGACGAGCGCGGATGGTCCGCTCTCCGGACTGAGCGTCGTGGCGACGGGAACCCTGGAGGGGTTCACGCGCGACGGCGCGAAGGAGGCGATCATCGCGGCGGGCGGGAAGGCCGCGGGGAGCGTCTCCAAGAAGACGGACTTCGTGGCGGCGGGCCCCGGTGCTGGCTCGAAGCTGACGAAGGCGGAGGAGCTCGGCATCCCGATCCTCGACGCCGACGGCTTCCGCCTGCTGCTCGAGGGCGGCCCGAGCGCAGTGGAGCACCTGCGAGCAGAAGCAGAATGAGCGACCCGCAGGGTCCGACGACCAGGAGCGGACTCCGAGGCTGCGGCCCGGTCGCTCGGCTACAGTGTGCAGGCCGTGGCATCGGCTCGCCGCGGAGGAACGGGGAACCATGCTCAGCGTGAGCTTGCAAGATCTGGCGGACGACGCCGCCATCCTCCACTTCGACGCGCAGGCGCAGCTCACGGAGCAGCTCGGCGACGCCGGATGGGATGTCGATTTGACGGCTCCGTCGATCACCTACCAGACCCAGCCGAGCGAGACGGTGCTCCCGGTCCAGCTCATCGGGAGCGTCGCCCAGAGCGCGGGCACGTGGATGTGGGGCTGGAACAACGTCAACAACTTCCCCGAGCAGGCCATCGCGCTTGCCGGACGGGTGCGTTCGTTTGTGCTCGATGGCGGGCCGGAGCAGCTCTCGTCCTCCGTGGTGAAGACCGACGAGACCGCGCCGCTTCTGCTGGTCCTCGCAGCGAAGGCCCTCACCCGATCGCGTGACAGCGTCGTCCTCGAGGCCGCGCCGGGCGTTCAAGTGCACCTCATGGTGCAAGCGGGGCCAGACACGTCGACGACCGCCGAGCGAGCGACGCGCGCCATCCTGGATGCCCTCGACGCGGGGGTCCTGGGCGACCACGTGCGTGCGCTCCACTCCTATGCGGCACGAAGCGAGTCGCAGCTCAGCCGCACGGGCGCGTCCAGCTACGAGCTCTCCACGAGTGACGGCAGTGTGGAGGTCACCCTCGACGACGCGCAGCGGATCCTTGTCGCTCGCGTGTCGCCGGAGGCGGCAGCCGACACGAGCGAGCCCGAGGTCGTGCCCGACGGTGCGCCCGGAGGAGTGTCGGACAGCGCGCCCGAGGCGGCGTCCGAGCGCACGTCTGACGTCACTCCGCCAGCTGAACCGGGGCAGGTGTCGTCCGAAGAGCAACCGTTCAGCGAGGCTCATTCCGAGGAGGAGCCGACGGCTGAGCCCGAGCCGCAGATCGAGCACACGCCTACTCCGGAGCCGGGAGTGAAACTCGATCACGCACCGAGCGATGCACCCCCGGCGCCGTTGCACGAGCTGCAGACATCGGAGGCGCAGCCTGCGCCCGTCCCTGTCGTACCGCCGGCCGGGCTCCCGACACCGCCTCCGCCCGTCGTTCCCGCATCGGCCCCGTACGTCCAGTCGCCGCAGCGCGCAGAGCAGCGAGCAGAGACCGCTGCGCCCCCGTCCGCGGGGCTTCCATCGGCATCAGCAGCGGCTCAGTCTCAGGCTGCGGCTCCTGGCGCCCCCTGGCAGCCGTTCGACGCTTCGCCCCGCTGGGAGCGGACCCCGCCGTCGGCCGTCGCTCCGCCTGTCGGCGGCCCGCCTCCCGTTCCGGCGCCTGCGCCAGGTGAGGGCGCAGCACAGGGCTTCCTTCCGCCGCACCTCGCGAACCCGGCCCAGGGTGCACAAGGCGGAAACCCTGTCCCGCCCTCGCAAGCAGGCCCGTCGGCTCCCTTCGGGCGCCCTCCTCAGCAGGGGCAGCCTGGCCAGCCCACGCAGCCTGGCCAGCCGAATCACTTCGGCCAACCAAACCAGCGGCCCATGCAGCCTGGCCAGCCGAGCGCATATGGCCAGCCGAGCGCGTATGGCCAGCCGAGCGCGTATGGCCAGCCGAGCGCGTATGGCCAGCCGAGCGCGTACGGCCAGCCGAGCGCGTACGGCCAGCCGAGCGCCGTGGGGCATCCGGGCCAGCAGTATCCTCAGCCCGGGCAGCCCGGGCAGCCCGGCCAGCCACCGCAAGCCGGTTGGCAACCGCCGCCCCAGCAGCAGTTCCCGCACGCGGGGCAGCCAGGCCAGCCCGGGAGCCCGGGCCCGCAGGGGCAGCCTTGGCAGGGCCAAGCTCCGCAGGGCGCCTCCTGGCAGCAGCGCCCGCAGGTTCAGCCGCCCTCGTACGGCAACGAGCAGGGGCGCGCTCAGCAGCACCAGGGCCAGCCGCCCCAATGGCAGCCGGGCCAGCAGCAGGCTCCCGGTGGTCCGTATCCCGGCGCCCAGTACCCAGCCCAGCCGGGAAGCTTCGACCCCAGGCAGCAGGGCCAGCCGCAGCAGTTCCCACCGTCACGCGCGCCGCAGCAGCGTCCGCAGGAGGGTGGCTGGAACGGCCAGCCCCCATACGGTCAGGCGCCGCAGGGGCAGCCGCCGTACGGCCAGAACCCCCAGGGGCAGGGCCCGTATTCCGGCCAGGCTCCACAGCACGGGCCCAAGCAGGGGCAGGACCCTCAGCCGGGCCAGCCCGGGTACGACCCACGCCGACCGGGGAACAGCCAGCCGCCCTGGCCACCCCAGCAGCAGCCACCCCGCCAGTAGCCGGCAGCGAGCACGGCCGCGCCCCGTGCGCGGCCTAGACTTGTCCAGCCCTGGCCGACGCACTATCGGAGACGAATGACCGACATCACTGCCGCCGACGTTGAGCACCTCGCTCAGCTCGCACGCATCGACCTCGCAGACGGCGAGATCGAGCGCGTCACCGGCGAACTCATCGAAATCCAGCACCTGATCCAGAAAGTGCAGGAGGTGGCGACCCCCGACGTCGAAGTGACGACGCATCCGATCGCCATGCACAACGTGACGCGTGCAGACGAGGTCGGCGAACCGCTTGACCGCGATGCTGCGCTCGCAGGAGCACCGGACAGCGACGGGACACGCTTCCGCGTCACCGCGATCCTGGGAGAAGAGCAGTGACCGCCGACATCACGCGCCTGAGCGCGACCGACCTGGCGGCGGCGATCGCGGCCGGCACCATCAGCTCCATCGAGGCGACGACCGCGCACCTCGAGCGCATCGAGGCTGTCGACGGTGACGTCCACGCGTTCCTCCACGTCGACGCCGACGCTGCGCTCGCCGCCGCGGGACGTGTCGACGCGAAGCGGCAGGCCGGCGAGCAGCTCGCACCGCTGGCTGGAGTCCCCGTCGCCGTCAAGGACAACATCGCCACGAAGGGCACGCCGACGACCGCCGGCTCCCGCATCCTCGAGGGCTGGGTGCCGCCGTACGACGCGACCGTCGTCGAGCGCCTCCGCGGCGACGACCTCGTCATCATCGGCAAGACCAACCTCGACGAATTCGCGATGGGTTCCTCCACGGAGCACTCCGCGTACGGCCCAACTCACAACCCGTGGGACCTCCAGCGCATCCCCGGTGGATCCGGTGGAGGCTCCGCCGCCGCCGTGGCCGCCTACGAGGCGCCGCTCGCGCTCGGAACTGACACGGGCGGATCCATCCGTCAGCCTGCATCCGTCACCGGCACCGTAGGCATGAAGCCCACGTACGGCGGCGTCAGCCGTTATGGCGCGCTCGCCCTGGGATCCTCGCTCGACCAGATCGGACCGGCAGCACGCACCGTGCTCGACACGGCCGCCCTGCACGACGTGCTCGCGGGCCACGACCGCCGCGACTCCACCTCGCTCACGGGGGAATGGCCGTCGTTCACCGACGCAGCCCTCACGGGCCGCAAGGAGGACTCCGTTCGCGGACTCCGCATCGGCGTCCCCAAGCAGATCGCCGACGGGGCGGGCTTCGAGGCCGGGGTCACCCAGCGCTTCCAGGAGGCGCTCGCCGCGCTCGAGGAGCGCGGTGCGGTCATCTCGTGGATCGAGACGCCCCACTTCGAGTACGCCGTCGCCGCGTACTACCTGATCATGCCGGCGGAAGCATCCAGCAATCTCGCTCGCTACGACTCCGTGCGCTTCGGGCTGCGGGTCACGGACGCCTCCGCCACAACCGTCGAGAAGGTCATGTCCGCGACGCGAAGCAAGGGCTTCGGCGACGAGGCCAAGCGCCGCATCCTCCTCGGGACCTACGCGCTCTCGGCCGGCTACTACGACGCCTTCTACGGGTCAGCCCAGAAGGTGCGCACGCTCGTGCAGCAGGACTTCGCCGCCGCCTTCGCCGATGTCGACGTGCTCGCCGCGCCCACGTCGCCGACCACGGCCTACAAGCTCGGCGAGAAGGCCGAGGACCCGACGGCCATGTACCTCGCCGACCTCACGACCATCCCCGCCAACCTCGCTGGCGTCCCCGGCATCTCCGTGCCCGGCGGACTCGCGCCCGAGAACGGGCTGCCGGTCGGCATCCAGTTCATGGCGGCCGCCCGCGACGACGCGCGCCTCTACACCGTGGCTGCGGCGCTCGAACAGACTCTTGAAGACCGATGGGGCGGACCCCTGCTCGCGCAGGCCCCCCAGCTGAAGGCAGGTGCACGCTGATGGCCAAGCCAGAGCTGATGGACTACGACCGCGCGCTCGAACTCTACGAGCCCGTCATCGGTCTCGAGGTGCACGTCGAACTCGGCACCAAGACCAAGATGTTCTCCGACACCCCGAACCACTCGGGGAACGAGGTCGGCGGCGAGCCGAACACCAACATCGGGCCGGTCGACCTCGGTCTTCCCGGCACGCTGCCCGTCGTCAACGAGCAGGCTGTGCGCTACTCGATAGCGCTCGGCCTCGCCCTCAACTGCCAGATCGCCGAGGTCTCGGGCTTCGCGCGGAAGAACTACTTCTACCCGGACAACCCGAAGAACTACCAGATCTCGCAGTACGACGACCCCATCGCCTTCGATGGAGAGGTCGAGGTCGAGCTGGAGGACGGCACCGTCTTCCACGTTCCGATCGAGCGCGCGCACATGGAAGAGGATGCGGGCAAGCTCACGCACGTCGGAGGCTCGACCGGCCGCATCCAGGGCGCCGAGTACTCGCTGGTCGACTACAACCGCGCCGGCGTGCCACTCGTCGAGATCGTGACACGGCCCATCTTCGGCGGAGAGGCGCAGACGCCGCAGCTCGCGGCGGCGTACGTCTCGACGATCCGCGACATCGTCCGCGCGCTCGGCGTCTCCGAGGCTCGCATGGAGCGTGGCAATCTCCGCTGCGACGCCAACGTCTCTCTCCGCCCGCGCGGCGAGGAGAAGCTCGGCACGCGCACGGAGACGAAGAACGTCAACTCCTTCAGGTCGATCGAGCGCGCAGTCCGGTACGAGATCCAGCGCCAGGCCGCGCTGCTCGCGGCAGGCGGGAGCATCACGCAGGAGACGCGGCACTGGCACGAGGACACGGGACGCACCTCGTCCGGTCGACCGAAGTCCGACGCCGACGACTACCGGTACTTCCCTGAGCCCGACCTCATGCCGCTGCGCCCCAGCCGTGAGCTCGTCGAGGAGCTTCGCGCGACGCTTCCCGAAGCGCCCGTCGCCCGTCGGCGTCGCCTCAAGGCGGAGTGGGGCTTCGCCGACCAGGAGTTCCAGGACATCGCCAACGCGGGGCTTCTCGAGGTCGTCGATGCGACTGTCGCGGCTGGCGCGACGGCCGCTGGCGCCAAGAAGTGGTGGATGGGCGAGCTCTCGCGCATCGCCAACGATCGGGGCGTGCAGGCCACCGACCTCGCGACGCCGCAGCAGATCGCCGAGCTCGACGGTCTGATCACGGCAGGCACGGTCAACGACCGACTCGCGCGTGACGTGCTCGAGGGCGTGCTCGCCGGTGAAGGCTCACCGGCCGAGGTCGTGGAGTCGCGCGGCCTCGCGGTCGTCAGCGATGACGGACCCCTCATCGAGGCCATCGATGCGGCACTTGCGCAGCAGCCCGACGTCCTCGCGAAGATCCGCGACGGCAAGGTGCAGGCGGCAGGTGCGGTCATCGGCGCCGTGATGAAGGCGATGCGGGGCAAGGCAGATGCCGCGCGCGTGCGAGAGCTCGTTCTCGAGCGCGCCCAGAGCTCCTAGAGCTCGAACTCGTACACCGGGGAATTGTCGGGCAGGACCTAGGCGCCCCTGTGGCTCTGACGATAGCGTCAGAGCCACAGGGCCTCGGTGAACGGAGCAGTGAATCTCATGGGCAAGAAGACTGGCAAGAAGGCTCGGGTCGAGCGACCGGATGCGACGCAGGGCGGCCCTCGGGCGAAGGTCAAGAAAGAGCGCGTGCAGCCGCCGAAGTCAGTGCAGCGGCCGGTCTCAGCTGGCACGCCGTCGCTCCTGACGACGCTCGAACCGATCGTCGTTGCGGATCCGGCGACGCAGAAGGACCCGACGGACAAGACGAAGTCCAAGGACAAGACGAAGTCCAAGGACAAGAAGGAGTCCAAGGACAGCAAGAAGCTCAGCGACGAGAAGACATCTCAGGACGAGAAGAAGTCCAAGGACAAGAAGAAGTCCAAGGACGAGAAAAAGTCCAAAGACAAGAAGAAATCCAAGGACGAGAAGAAGTCCAAGGAGAAGAAGAAGCCGAAGGGCGACAAGAAGTCCAAGGCTGAGACGGTCCAGGCCGAGGACTCCGGGCTGGTCGAGGCTGCTCCGAAGGCCGGTGCGACGAAGGGCCGCAAGTCGGGCGCGGGCGAACGGACGCACATCCTGCGCGATGCGGAGCTCCTCACCGATGAGGGCGACGACGCCCACGGGTTCGCTCGACTCATCAGGGCCATGCCCGGGATCGTCGCGCTCGTCGAACAGCACGAGACGGCGGTGCATCGTGCGGTCTTCGACAGCTACGTGACCGCGGTCGTCGAGCACGGCGTCGACGCCGGCGACCTCGGCCCCATCGACATCCGCACGGCAGCGCCGAGAACGGCGGAGGGCGGGGCGCCCGTCGCCACGGAACCACGAGACGACGAGTCTGCGGTCAGGGGCGCGGAGTCCGCCCGCTCGCTCCGCGCGGGCCGTGGGCGGCGCCCGTCCGGGATCAACAGCGCCGAGACGGTCGACCCGGTCTCGCCCGCGCCGACGTCGCCCGCCCAGAAGAGTTCGACCTCGAGTTCGACTGGGCAGAAAGACCAGGTCCGCAGTCCTCGCAGCACCGTTCGCGCCTCGACGCGAGCTCGCGCGGGCGAGGGGCGTGCTTCGAACCCTCAGCCCTCGCCGCAGACGGCCACGGACGAACGCAAGCGCAACGCCCCGATCGCATCCCGGACGAGGGCAGGCTCGCGAGGCAGCGCGGCCGCCAGGTCCCGAGCTGCAGGTTCGAATCCCCGGAGTCTCGAAGAGCTGGCCGAAGAGCTGAAGCCGACGAACAATGGGCAGCGCATCGCACTCGCCATCGCCTCGATCGTCGGTGGCGACGGTGACGTCACCGCTGCGAGGATCGCCGGTGAGTTCGAGCGTATGACGTGGCGAGTGCCCGTGAACGTGGCCGCCTCGGTGCGTCAGGCGGCGAGGGCCGGCCTGGTCGACCTTGAGGGCCCCACGGGCATCCGCCTCACCCCGGCTGGAGAGCAGTACGTCACCGGCGGCTGAGCGAGTCGCTGACCGAGACGCCTCGAGCCCGCCCCTGCGTTGCAGGGGCGGGCTCGCTCGCTCTCCCGCCTATTCGGCGCGGGAGTGCGCCCCGCCGGTTTCCTCGTCGTCGGCCGCTGCCGCGGTCGCGTTGCGGTTCTGCTGCAGCGCGTCCCGGACCTTCTTGCGCAGCACCTTCCCGATGAGCGACTTGGGGAGCTCCTCCCAGACGACGTACGACCGCGGCACCTTGTGCTCGGAGAGACGCTCGCGAACGAACGCGCGCGCTGCAGCCTCGTCGAAGCGTGCCCCCTCGTCGAGCACGATGACCGCGGTGACGACCTCGGCGCCTCCACCTCGCCGGATGCCGACGACGGCTGCCTCGGCGATTCCTGGCACCTCGGTGACGACGCGCTCGACCTCGGAGGGCGACACGTTGAAACCGCCCGTGATGATGAGCTCCTTCTTGCGGTCCACGACCGTGACGAACCCGTCCGTATCCTGCACGACGAGGTCGCCCGAGCGCACCCAGCCACCGTCGATGAGCACCTCGGCGGTCTCCTCGGGTCGGTTCCAGTAGCCCTGGAAGGTCTGCGGGCCCTTGATGAGCAGCTCGCCGACGTCGCCGAGCTCGACCTCCGTGCTCGGGTCGCTCGGGTCGGTGACCTTGATGAAGGTCGACGGGAACGGGATGCCGATCGTTCCGGTCTTGCGCTTGTCGGTGAACGGGTTGCCGAGCGCGACGGGCGAGGTCTCCGTGAGTCCGTAGCCCTCGACGAGCTGGCCGCCCGCGACCGCCTCCCAGCGGTGCACGATGGCGTCGTTCAGGGTCATGGCACCCGAGATGGCGTAGATGACACCGGAGAGGTCGAGCTTGCCCTCCTTCGCGACGCGCGCGAGCCGGTCGTACATGGGCGGCACGGCGGGGATGAACGTGGCGGGCGACTTCTTCGACGCCTCGATGACCAGCTCGGGGTCGAACGTCGGGAACAGCACGGCCTTCGCGCCGACGCTCACGGAGTAGATGACGGACAGCAGCACGCCGAAGGCGTGGAACATGGGCAGGACGCCGTAGATCGTCTCGTTGCCAGCCGTGAACTCGGGCATCCACGCGGCACCCTGGCGGGCGTTCGACCACAGGTTGCGGTGCGTGAGCATGGCCCCCTTCGGGTTGCCGGTCGTGCCGCTCGTGTACTGCAGGCTCGCGAGGTCCTCGGGACCCGGGGCGGGGATGCTCGCGTCGAGCGGCTGCTGCTTCGCGAGCTTCTCGAAGGGGACGGTGCCAGGAGCCTTCGCGCTGAGCTTCGCGCGCGACTCGCGGGCCTTCGCGATGGGCAGTCGGAGCAGCAGCTGCGTCTTCAGCGGCATGCCCTTCGTGACGTCGACGGCGATGACGTGGCGGATGCCGAGGCTATGGGGGAGCGACTGCACCGTCGGCGCGGCCTTGTCCCAGGCGATCACGATCTCGGCGCCGTGGTCCTCGAACTGGGTGCGGAGCTCATCACGCGTGTAGAGCGGATTGTGCTCCACGACAACCGCGCCGAGCCGCAGCACCGCGTAGAACGCGACCACGTGCTGCGGTGCATTCGGCATGATGAGCGCGACCCGGTCCCCTCGCTTGACGCCGATGCGGCGCAGCCCCTGCGCGAACCGCAGCACCTGGTCCTGCAGCTCCGAGAAGGTGGTCTGCGCGCCGAAGAACTCGATCGCCGGCTTGTCGGGGAAGCGCTCCGCGATCTCCGAGAGCATGTCCGGCAGTGAGCCGTTCGGGACTTCGATGTCCGTCGGGGTTCCGGGGGCGTAGAAGGCGGTCCAGGCGCGAGACTCGTTGAGCTGCATGCGCAGAGTCTATTCGCGCAGAGCGTCGGGCAGATGTCCGGGTGCGTCCTGCGGATGTCGGTGGGACGTCGCACAATGGAGGCATGACCAGGAAAGACATGGGTGTGCGGCAGACGGGTGCGGCGTCCGACCGCGATGCGTCTGCGAGCATCCTCCATGTCGACATGGACGCCTTCTTCGTCGCAGTCGAGCTGCTCGAGCGGCCCGACCTCATCGGCAAGCCGGTGATCGTCGGTGGCACGAGAGAGCGCGGCGTCGTCTCCAGCGCGAGCTACGAGGCCAGGGCGCGAGGCGTGCGAAGCGCCATGCCGATGCACCAGGCAATCGCACGGTGCCCCGAGGCTGTCGTGCTGCCGGGCAACATGAACAAGTACCGCGAGGCGTCGCAGCAGGTCATGGAGATCTTCCGCGAGTTCACGCCCCTCGTCGAGCCGCTGTCGATCGACGAGGCGTTCCTCGACGTGTCCGGGGCGAGTCTGCTGTTCGGCTCGCCCGGTGAGATCGCGCAGCGGCTTCGTGAGCGGGTGAAGGCGCAGACGGGGCTCACCTGCTCCGTCGGCGCCGCATCCACGAAGTTCGTCGCGAAGCTCGCTTCCGGCAAGTGCAAGCCGAACGGCATGCTCGTGATCCCGCACGAGGAGACCATCCCGTTCCTGCATCATCTTCCCGTCGGGGCGCTGTGGGGCGTCGGCGAGAAGAGCGAGGCGAAGCTGCGCGGTATCGGCATCCACACGGTCTTCGACCTGGCGCACACGCCGGTGCCGGTGCTCGAGCGGGCAGTCGGCAAGGCGGGGGCGGCGAAGCTCAGCGCCCTGGCGTGGGGCCGAGACGAGCGCGGCGTCGAGGAGGCGCACCGCGAGAAGTCGATCAGTCACGAGCAGACGTTCTTCGAGGACGTGGCCGACTTCGTCTTCCTCGAGCGGGAGGTGCGGGCGCAGGCGGATGCGGTGGCAACCCGTCTTCGGCGCGCGGGCCTCCAGGCACGGCAGGTCGGTATCAAGCTGCGCTGGTCCGACTTCTCCACGATCACGCGCTCGCACACGCTGGCGGAGCCGAGCGACGTCGGGCATTCGCTGTACCTCGAGGCGCGCGAGATGCTGCGCGCGGCCCTCGTGCCGCCGCGGCCCGTGCGCCTCATCGGCGTGCGCGCCGAGCGCCTCGTGGAGGCGGGGACCTCGGGGCAGCTGTCGCTCTTCGGCGCTGAGGAGGACGACGACTGGGAGGCGGCGGAACGAGCCGTCGACCAGGCGGTGGCCCGCTTCGGGAAGTTCGCGCTGCGCCCGGCCTCGCTGCTCGGTCGGGGTGAGCGAAGCGACGGAACCGTCGGCCTCAGCGAGCGGGCGAACCGCAAGCAGGACGAGGCCCAGGACCAGCACTGAGGGTGCGTCTAGGAGGCAGTCTTCGCTTCCTCGCGCGCGGCGATGCGCGCCTGCACCTCGGGCCGGCGCAGCGGCGGCACTGTCTTCGGCGGCTGACGTCGCTCGGGGAGGTCGTCGAGGAGGTGCTCGGTGATGTGCGCGATCTCGCGTACCGCCTTCTCGAAGGCCTCGCGGGTTCGGTCGGTCGGATGCGTGATTCCGGAGACCTTGCGCACGTACTGGCGCGCGGCGGCCTCGATCTCGGTGTCGTTCGCGGCCGGTTCGAGCCCGCGCAGCTCGGTGATGTTTCTGCACATGCCGGTCAGGGTACGCCGACGGTCTGCACGCGACAAGCGAATCCGGCTTCGCCTGTTCCCCGACGAGGGCTAGTTCGTCTCGCGGCGCACCGGATAGCGAAGGTGCAGCACGCGTTCGCCCTGCACGACGAGGTCTGGGTCCTCAAGCAGGTGGTGCGCGTCGAGGGTTCCGAAGAAGCGCTTCCCTGCACCGAAGACCACGGGCACCACGTCCATCCGCACCTCGTCGACGAGGCCTCCCGCCAGCGCCTGACCGCCCACGTCCCCTGCGGTGATCTCGACGGTCCGGTCGCCCGCAAGCTCCTTGGCCCGGGCGACAGCGGCCTCGACGCGCTCGACGAACTGGAACGGCAGGTCGGGGTTCCACCCCTCTGGTGGTGGCCGGTGGGACACGACGACCACGTGGTCGATCCCGCTCGGCGGGGTCCCGTCCCAGCCGTCGGTGAGGTCGAAGACGTGGCGTCCCGCGATCGTCACGCCGATCTCATCCCAGTACGGCCGGATGTAGTCGTGGGACGCCTGCTTGACCTTCAGCACGCCGCTGTCGTCGAGCGCGACGTCGCCGCTGGTCAGCCAGTCGAAGAGCGGGCCGGGATCGTCACTGTCGTCTGCGATGAAGCCGTCGACCGAGACCGAACCGTACATGACGACCTTGCCCATGAGGCGCTCCTTCGCGTCGGGAGCACCATGCTAGCCAGGGAAGCGGAAGAAACCCATGCCCGCGTGTCCGACTTCAGTGCAGTATGCGTCGATTCGAGCCGTTCTGGGGCTGTAACGCCGAGATCTGCACTGAAGTTGGACAGGCGGGGTCAGGCGCGGCTGACGCGGAGGACGGCGGCACTCTGCGCTGGCAGGCGCAGCGGCACGACGGATGCGCCGACCGGCGCTCCGGTGACAGTTCCGGTGGTCTCACCGAGCGCCGCCTGCTCATCGGTCGAGAACAGCACCTCGGTGGCGCGCTCGACGCGCAGCTCGCGTTCCTGCGAGGAGAAGTTCACCGCGATGACGATGCTCCCGCGCGTGACGACGAGTGTGCCGTGCTCCTCGGAGGCGTCGACGCTGCTCGCGTCGAGCCACGGGGTGGTGATGTCGGCCTCGCGGCGACGCAGCGCGATGAGCTCACGGTAGATCTCGAGGAGGCGCGCGTGCTCGGGCTTCTCGAGCTCGGTCCAGTCGAGCTTCGATCGAGTGAACGTCTCCACGTCCTGCGGATTCGGGACCACGGCCGCATCCCATCCCATGCGCGCGAACTCGCCGATGCGGCCTTCCGTCGTCGCCTTCGCCAGTTCCGGCTCCGGGTGGGAGGAGAAGAACTGGAACGGCGTCGTCGCACCCCATTCCTCGCCCATGAAGAGCATGGGAGTGAAGGGCGAGGTGAGCTCGAGCGTCGCGGCGATGGCGAGCTGGCCGGGGGAGAGCGTCGCCGTGATCCGGTCGCCGATGGCGCGGTTGCCGATCTGGTCGTGGTTCTGCGAGGAGACGACGAGCCGCCAGGTGCGGGTCCGCGCGGGCAGCGCTCGCCCGTGGTGACGGCCCCGGAACGTGGAGACGGTGCCGTCGTGGAAGAAGCCCTTCGTGAGCACCTTCGCGAGTGCGTCGAGGCCTTCGAAGTCGGCGTAGTACCCGCTGGTCTCGCCCGTCAGGGTGACGTGCACGGCGTGGTGGAAGTCGTCGGACCACTGCGCGTCGAGCCCGTACCCACCGGCCTCATCGGAGGTGATGAGGCGGGGATTGTTGAGGTCGGACTCGGCGATCAGCGTGAGCGGGCGGCCCACATGCGCCTCGAGCTCGTCGACGTCGCGTGCCAGTTCCTCGAGGATGTGCACGGCACGGTCGTCGATGAGGGCGTGCACGGCGTCCAGCCGCAGGCCGTCGACGTGGAAGTCGCGCAACCACATGGCGACGTTGTCGCGGATGTAGGCGCGCACCTCGTCCGAGTTCTCGCCGTCCAGGTTGACGGTGTCGCCCCAGGCCGTCGCGTGGTGGTCGGAGAGGTACGGGCCGAACTGGCCGAGGTAGTTGCCGGAGGGGCCCAGGTGGTTGTAGACGACGTCCTGGATGACGCCGATGCCGCGCTCGTGGCACGCCTCGACGAAGCGCTGGTAGGCCGCAGGACCGCCGTAGCCTTCGTGGACCGCGAACCAGTCGACGCCGTCGTAGCCCCAGCCGTGGGTGCCGCTGAACGCGTTGACGGGCATGACCTCGACGAAGTCGACGCCGAGCGACTGGAGGTGGTCGAGGCGCTCGATGGCGGAGTCGAGGGTGCCCTCTGGCGTGAAGGTGCCGACGTGCAGCTCGATGATCACCGAGCCGGCGAGCGTTCGGCCGGTCCAGTCGCCGTCCGTCCACGGCTGCCTGGCCGGGTCGAACGTGCGGGAGAGGCCGTGCACGCCGTCTGGCTGCCAGCGCGAGCGGGGGTCGGGAATCGGAGTCGTGGCGCCGTCGACGAGGTACCCGTAGTCGTGCGTCGCCTCGTCGAGCTCGAGCGCGGCATCCGGCACCCACCAGTCGCCGTCGGTGCGGCGCATGGGCAGCTCGGATCCGTCGAGGTGCAAGGTCAGCGTCTCGGCGTGTGGTGCCCAGACGTCGAAGCGGGAATCGCGCACGGTGAACTCCTTGGTGGCAGGCGAGGGTGGATTCGGGTGCTGGTCAGGACTTGGCGAGGAGGGCCACGGGGTACTGCTGCAGGATCGCCGCGAGTGGCACGTCCTTGCCGCCCGTGTAGACGGCGGCGGTGAGCTGGTCGATCCACTCGCCTTCGGGGAGGGGGATGGTGGTGCCGATCCAGCCGCCGCCCTGCTCGAGCCCGATGGGCAGTCGCGTTCCGATGGTGATGGCACCGCCGCGTGAGAAGGCGAGGGCGTGCTCGGCGGCAGGGCCGTTGGCGGTGATGCCCTCGTACTCAGTGAAGAGCTCGGGGCGGCTGCGACGCAGGCGGAGGCAGGCGGCCGTGACGAGCAGCTTTGCCGCGCCGGAGTCGTCGATCTCAGGGACGGCGCCGTGGAGGATCGCGTCGAGCGCCGCGGTGCGCGACGAGTAGTCGACGCTCTGCCGGTTGTCCGGGTCGACGAGCGTGCGCGCCCAGAGCTCGGTGCCCTGGTAGACGTCCGGAATACCCGGCATCGTGAGCTGCACGATCTTGGCGGTGAGCGAGTTCGACCAGCCTGCCGCCTGCGTCTCGGCGACGACGTTCTGCACGATGTTGGACGCCACGGGGTTGTCGAAGACCGCGTCGACGGCCGAGCGCAGCTGCGCTTCGAAGGTCTCGTTCGGGTTGGTCCAGCTCGTGTGCAGGTCGGCCTCGCGGGCGGCCTTCTCGAGGTAGGCGTTGAGGCGCTCGCGGGACGCCGGCCAGGCTCCGATGATCGCCTGCCAGGTCAGCTGGGCGAAGGCGTTGTCGTCGATGGGTGCGACGTTCTGCAGCTCGGCGACGCTCTCGGCCCAGAACTCCGGGACCTCGCTGAGCGCCGTGATGCGGGCTCGCGTGTCCTCGCCGCGCTTCGTGTCGTGGGTCGACAGCGTGGTCATCGCGTCCGGCCAGTCGCGGGCGCGGGCGGTCTGCAGCTCGTGGAACTGCTCGGGCGTGATCGAGAAGACGTTGGGGTCGCCGCCGACTTCGTTGAGCGAGGTGAGGCGGGCGTACCGGTAGAACGAGCGGTCCTCGACGGCTTTCGCCATGATCATGCCGGTCGTCTG
Organism: Pseudoclavibacter terrae; assembly: GCF_008831075.1. Classification (GTDB taxonomy): domain Bacteria; phylum Actinomycetota; class Actinomycetes; order Actinomycetales; family Microbacteriaceae; genus Pseudoclavibacter; species Pseudoclavibacter terrae. The sequence continues at coordinate 71,489 of NZ_WBJX01000006.1, forward strand.
CTGCAGCCGCAGCGCGGCCTCAGCTTCGGGGGCTTCGAGGAACGGCAGGATGCGTGCGATCGACGCGGAGAGGTCGGGTCGTTGCTCCTTCGCCGCCTGTGCCGCGTCGTCGAGGTGGTTGGAGCCGGTGGGCAGGTAGCTCCGGTACACGCTGAAGTGCGCGGCGATCTCGGCGACCGAGTCCTCGATGAGATCGTCTTCGAGGCCGGTCGCGCGCAGTTCGCGCGCGATTCGGCGTATCTCGGCGTTGAGCGAGACGTCGGCGACGGCTCGCTTCGCCTCGTGGATGAGCTGCTCCCAGTCGACGGGGGTGCCGTCGATTCCGGCGAGCTCGTCGAGGAACTCCTCGGAGTCCGCGTCCACGAGCACCCGGTCGATCTGGCCGAGCGCGTCGTAGCCGGTGGTGCCGGCCGTGCGCCAGTCTGCGGGCAGCGACTCGTCGCCTTCCAGGATCTTCTCGACGAGCACGTACGCGCCGCGTGTCCGCTCGGCGAGGTGTCGAAGGTAGCCGCCGGGGTCGCGCAGCCCGTCCGGGTGGTCGATGCGGAGGCCGTCGACGAGGCGGTGACGCATCCAGTCGAGGATCTCGGCGTGCGCCTCCTCGAACACCTCGTCGTCCTCGACGCGGATGCCCGCGAGCGAGGTGATCGTGAAGAAGCGACGGTAGTTGAGGCGGCTGTCCCCCTGGCGCCAGTGGATGAGCTGGTAGTGCTGGTTGTCGAGCACCTCGCGAACCGACGCGCCTTCGGGCGCAGAGCCGTCGGCGAGCGGGTACTCGGTCGAGTGGTACCGCAGGACGCCTGCCTCGCGGTCGACGGTGACGTTGGCGATCGCGTCGCCGCGCTCCCGCGGCATGTCGTCGTCGCCGACGGTCGGGATGAGGAGCTTGCCGTCCCCGGCGTCCCAGTCGATGTCGAACGACTCGGCGTGCGCCGCATCCCGGCCGTGGGCGAGCACATCCCACCACCACGGGTTGTCCCGCGGCGTGCCGACTCCCATGTGGTTCGGGACGATGTCGACGAGCACGCCGAGGCCCAGCTCGCGCGCCTTCGCGGAGAAGCGCTCGAGCGCCTCCCGCCCGCCCCGTTCGTCGTCCACCTTCGAGGGGTCGACGACGTCGTAGCCGTGGGTGCTGCCGGGCGCGGCCTGCAGGATGGGGGAGAGGTACACCCACCCGACGCCGAGCTGCTCCAGGTAGGGGAGCTGCTCGGCGGCGGCATCGAGGTCGAACTCCGACGTCAGCTGGAATCGGTAGGTGCTGGATGGGATGCGCATCATGGTCTCCGTCGCGGCGGGTGCTGCTGAGATGGGGCAGGCGGCGTCAGCTGCCGAGTGGTGGCCTCGTGATGATGGGGATGGGGGTCGTCATCGCTGCGACGGAGGCGGCGACGGAGTGGTCCGGCTTCTCCTTGAGCTCAGCTTCTCGCAGCACGACCAGCGAGCGCGGTTCGAGGGGGATGATCGCGCCCGGCTCGATCGCCTCGAGGTCGGTGTGCATCCCGGACGTGTCGATGACGATGTCCCAGTGCGAGGTGATCTCGACGCTCGGGATCGTCGCCTCGACGACGGTCTCGCTGGCGTTGAAGTAGACCATGAAGCTCACATCGGTGATCTCCTCGCCGCGCTCGTCGCGGCCGGCGATGGCGTTGCCGTTCAGGAACATGCCCATGGACTTCACGAACTCGGCGTTCCAGTCTTCGGAGGCCATCTGCGTGCCGTCGGTGGAGAGCCACACGATGTCGGGCAGCGCCGAGCCCTCGGCGCGCTTCTCGACGCGGCCGTTGAAGAACCGGCGGCGTCGGAACGTGGGGTGGTCGGCGCGCAGCTGGGCGACGGCCCGCGTGAACTCGACGAGGGGCTCGTCCGCGTTCTCCCAGTGCACCCAGCTGAGCTCGCTGTCCTGTGCGTACGTGTTGTTGTTGCCGAGCTGGGTGCGGCCCAGCTCGTCACCGTGGAGGAGCATCGGGACACCCTGGCTCAGCAGCATCGTCGCGATGATGTTGCGCTGCTGGCGGGCGCGCATGGCGTTGATCTCGGGGTCGTCCGTCGGGCCTTCGACGCCGAGGTTGTACGAGCGGTTGTGGCTCTCGCCGTCGTTCCCGTCCTCGCCGTTGGCGTCGTTGTGCTTCTCGTTGTAGGAGACGAGGTCGCGCAGCGTGAAGCCGTCGTGCGCCGTGACGAAGTTGATGGATGCGAACGGGCGCCGTCCGGAGTGCTCGTAGAGGTCCGCGGAGCCCGTGATGCGGCTCGCGAACTCACCGAGCGTGGAGGGCTCGCCGCGCCAGAAGTCGCGCACGGTGTCGCGGTACTTGCCGTTCCACTCCGTCCACTGCGGCGGGAAGTTGCCGACCTGGTAGCCGCCGGGGCCGACGTCCCACGGCTCGGCGATGAGCTTGACCTGCGAGACCACCGGGTCCTGCTGCACGAGGTCGAAGAAGGTGGAGAGCTTGTCCACGTCGTGGAGTTCGCGGGCGAGGGTGGAGGCGAGGTCGAAGCGGAAGCCGTCGACGTGCATCTCGGTGACCCAGTAGCGCAGCGAGTCCATGATGAGCTGCAGCGAGTGGGGGTGGCGCATGTTGAGCGAGTTGCCGGTGCCCGTGTAGTCCGTGTAGTACCGCTTGTCGTCTTCTTCGAGGCGGTAGTAGGCGGCGTTGTCGATGCCGCGGAAGCTGAGCGTCGGGCCGAGGTGGTTGCCCTCTGCCGTGTGGTTGTAGACCACGTCGAGGATGACCTCGATGCCGTTGGCGTGCAGGGTGCGCACCATGGACTTGAATTCCTGCACCTGCTGCCCGGCCGTCCCCTGGGAGGCGTAGTCGGCGTGCGGGGCGAGGAACGAGATGGTGTTGTAGCCCCAGTAGTTGCGGAGGCCCTTCTCGATGAGGGTGCTGTCCTGCACGAACTGGTGCACGGGCATGAGCTCGATGGCGGTGACGCCGAGCCGCTTGAGATGTTCGACGATCGCGGGGTGCGCGATGCCCGCGTACGTGCCCCGGATCTCCTCGGGCACATCCGGGTGCAGCTGGGTGAGGCCCTTGACGTGGGCTTCGTAGATGAGGGACTCGTTGTAGGGGATGCCCGGCTTCCGGTCGCCAGCCCAGTCGAAGTAGGGGTTGATGACAACGCCCTTCATCATGTGGGGCGCGGAGTCGAGGTCGTTGAACGAGTCGGGGTCGCCGAAGTTGTAGCTGAAGAGGGACTGGTCCCAGTCAATGTCGCCGGTCGTGGCCCTCGCGTAGGGGTCGAGGAGGAGCTTCGCGGGGTTGCAGCGGCTGCCGCTCGCGGGGTCGTAGTCGCCGTGCATGCGGTAGCCGTACTGCTGGCCCGGCTGCACGTGCGGCAGGTAGGCGTGCCAGACGTGGGCATCCCGCTCGTGGAGCCTCACCCGCTCCTCGTTGCCGTCGTCATCGAAGAGGCACAGCTCGACCTTGTGGGCGGCTTCGCTGAAGATCGCGAAGTTCGTGCCACTTCCGTCGAACGTCGCTCCGAGGGGGTAGGCATTTCCGGGCCACGTTTTCATGCACGCTCCTATTGCTTCATCTTGCTCCGCCGAAGAACATCGCGTGTGGATGCAGGCACTAAAGCTACCAAAGGGTGGGAGCGCTCTCGCCCGCCAGCACACAGGAGTTCTCCTGGTTGGCAGGCATGTCGACGACCTACGCTGGCCGCATGACGAACCTCACGCAGAACCTCACCGATTCCGTCAAGAAGCTCGGCGTCACGCTCGCCTACGGCGAGAAGGTGGAGCTTGGCAAGGCCACCATCCTTCCCGTCGCCCTCGTCTCGTACGGCTATGGAGGCGGCGAGAGCAACGAGGAGGGACAGGAGAACTCGTCCGGAGGTGGCGGCGGCGGCATGGCGGTCCCCGTCGGCGCGTACGTCGATGACGAGTTCGGCACGAGCTTCCGCCCGAACATCATCACGCTGCTCGTCGTCTCGATTCCTCTGGTGTGGACGGTCGGGCACGCGTTGCCGCGTCTCATCAAGGCGCTCAAGAAGTAGCTCGGGGCGCGGTTCGGCCTATACTCGAGGTGTTCACGGGAGTCCGGTAGTCCGGGCTGAGAGGAAGGCACAAGCCTTCGACCGTCAAACCTGATCTGGGTAATGCCAGCGCAGGGAGGCACATCTCCGAGCAGAGCCACCCCAGGCTCTGCGCCCGTGCACTTTCACTCGAAAGGGCACACCGCATGACAACTTCTTCAACTCCATCTCGAACCTCCTCTGCGCAGGGGCCGGCACAGGCGAGGTCGCCGAAGAGCCGCTTCCGCTGGCGGGTCATCGACATCGTCACGGCGGCCGTTCTCGGTGTCGCGACGGGGCTCATCTTCATCGTCTGGAACAGCGTCGGCTACGCGTGGTTCACGGTCATGGATGCGTTCACGCCGGGTGTCGGCGGGATCGCCGTCGGTATCTGGCTGCTCGGTGGGGTGCTGGGCGGGCTGATCATCCGCAAGCCCGGCGCGGCGCTCTTCGTCGAGGTGCTCGCGGCGAGCGTCTCGATGCTGCTCGGCAGCCAGTGGTCGATCGAGACCGTGTACTCGGGTATCGCGCAGGGCCTCGGCGCCGAGCTCATCTTCCTGCTGTTCTTCTACAAGCGCTTCGGCCTCGGCGTCGCGATGCTGGCTGGGGCTGGGGCGGCGGTCGCGGCGTGGACGCTCGAGCTCTTCCTCAGCGCGAACATCGAGAAGGGCCCGGAGTTCCTCACCATCTACCTCGTCTCGATCGTCCTCTCGGGTGCCGTGCTCGCTGGCGTGGTCGGCTGGCTGCTGACCCGCGCGCTCGCGGCGACCGGTGCACTGAACCGCTTCGCCGCGGGCAGAAGCTCGAAGCGAATCGGCTAGCGCTCGTGGGCGCGAGAGTCGAGGCGAGGGGGTGGGGCTGGCGCCACGCCGACCGGGCGAAGCTGGCCGTCGCTGGCCTCGATCTGACGATCGAGCCCGGCGAGGCTGTGCTGCTGCTCGGGCCGTCGGGGGCTGGCAAGTCCACGCTCCTGGCCGCCCTGGCGGGGGTGCTCGGCGATCACGAGGACGACGGGCAGGAGCTCGGCTCGCTGCTCGTCGACGGGAGGCACCCCAGCGACGCGCGCGGGACGGTCGGGCTCGTCCTGCAGGACCCGCAGGCGAACACGGTGCTCGCCCGCATCGGCGACGATGTCGCGTTCGGCTGCGAGAACCTCGGCGTCCCACGGGCAGAGACGTGGGCGCGGGTGCGCGAGGCGCTCGACGCCGTCGGGCTGCGGATGCCCCTCGATCGGTCGACCGCCCAGCTGTCCGGCGGCGAGCGTCAGCGGCTCGCGATCGCCGGTGTGCTCGCGATGCGCCCCGACCTCATCCTGCTGGACGAGCCGACCGCGAACCTCGACCCGGCCGGCGTGGACGAGGTTCGCGAGGCCGTGGTCCGCGCCGCGCAGGCGTCCGGCGCGACGCTCATCGTCATCGAGCACCGGGTGGACGTGTGGCGCTCGAGCGTCGACCGGGTCGTCGTGCTCGGGGGTGAGCAGCACCTCCTCGCCGACGGCACCCCTGACCTCGTTCTCGAGCAGCACCGCGAGTCGCTGCTCGCGGCCGGTGTGTGGATCGGCGGTCACGAACCGCAGGTGCCGCGGGCCGTTCTCGCGCCAGGGGAGGACCTGCTGATCGCGGACGGGCTCGGGTTCGGGCGGGCCGACCATGCCCTGCACACGCAGTTCTCGGCGACCCTGCACGCGGGGGAATCCACGGTTGTGCTGGGCCCCAACGGGGCGGGCAAGACGACGCTCGCGCTCACGCTCGCCGGCCTGCTCACGCCCGTCGAGGGCGAGGTGCGGGCGACGCAGGCACTCCGAGACGCCGGTGATGACGCACGTGTGCGCCGCGGCGGCTGGGGCCTCGGCCGCTTCCGAGCGGCCCCTCCGGCGGGCCCGCATCCGTCCGCCTGGCGCTCGCGGCAGCTCCTGACGCGCATCGGCACCGTCTTCCAGCAGCCCGAGCACCAGTTCGTCGCGGGGACCGTGCGCCGCGAGCTGGAAGTCGGCCCGGATGCGGCGGGCCGAGGCAAGCGCGAGACGAGCGAACGCGTCGACGAGCTCCTCACGGCGCTTCGCCTCTCGCACCTCGCGGAAGCGCACCCCTTCACCCTCTCCGGCGGCGAGCAGCGCCGCCTCTCGGTGGCGACGGTGCTCGCGACGGCGCCTCGGGTCCTCATCTTCGACGAGCCCACCTTCGGGCAGGACCGCAGGACGTGGACGGAACTCGTCGCCATCATGGCTCGCCTGGTCGCCGAAGGGCACGCGCTGGTCTCCGTGACCCACGACGAACAGCTCGTGCGCGTGCTCGGCGACCAGTGCATCCGCATCGGCGCGCACGACCGCAAGGACGCGAAGGTGCCGGCATGAGCGGCGGCATCGCCCCGGCAGGTGCTCAGTCGGCGAGGTCGGTGGCGGTCGACAGCGACGGCGTGCCGCTCGAGGTGCTGCCCGTCGGCGGCAGGTTCCTCGACCGCGTCAACCCCGTCACGCCCTTCCTCGCCGCCGTGCTGTACTCGATTCCGCTGCTCACGACGCTGGACATCGTCTCGGCGCTGGCCGCCCTCGTGCTCGCGATGGTCGCCTTCTGGGTCGCCGGCGTGCGACCAGTGGAGATCCTGCGCTCGAGCTGGATCCTGCTCATCGCGGCGCCCGTCTCGGCCACGAGCATGCTGCTGTACGCGAAGCCGGGAGGCGAGAGCTACGGGCAGTTCCTGTACGCCAACATCACCGACAACTCCATCCAGCTCGCCATCGCCGTCGGCGTGCGCGTCCTCGCGATCGGCGTGCCGACCCTTGTCGCGTTGAGCCGCATCGACCCGACGCGGCTTGCCGACGGGCTCGCCCAGGTCGCGCACCTGCCAGCGAGGTTCGTCGTGTCGGCGCTCGCCGGAATTCGCCTGTTCGCGGTGTTCCGTGACGACTGGACGGCCATGAGCCAGGCCAGGCGCGCTCGCGGACTGGGCGACTCGGGGGCCGTCCGTCGACTGATGACGATGGCCTTCGCCCTGCTCGCGCTCGCGATCAGGCGGGCGGGGACGCTCGCCACCGTCATGGAGGCGCGCGGTTTCGGGGCGGAAGACGTGGCACGCACCTGGGCGCGGCCATCGAGGCTCGGCTGGCGTGACCTCGTGCTGGTGCTCGCCGCCGTGGGCATCGCCGGGGTCGCCGTCGCGGCGGCAGTCGCGCTGAGCTCGTACCGGCTGGTGGGGAGCGCGTGAGGGCGGCAGCGCTGCTCGACCGGGTGCTCGCCGACGCGGGTGGCAGGCGGCCGGTGGTCCTCATCGATGGCGGTTCAGGCTCGGGGAAGACGACGCTCGCGGGTGAACTGCTCCACGAGTTCCGAGCGCGCGGATTCGGTGGCGCGCAGCTGGTGTCGCTCGACGACGCCTACCCGGGCTGGGGAGGCCTCGCCGCCGCATCGCAGGCGGTGCACCGAAACATGCTGGGCAGCGCGCATCCCGGCTACGAGAGCTGGGACTGGGCGGCGGATGAGCCCGGCCCGTGGCGGGATATCGACGCGACGTCGCCGCTCATCGTCGAGGGATGCGGGGCCCTGTCGCGAGAGAGTGCGCCGCTCGCGACCACCAGCGTCTGGATCGAGCTCGACGAGGCGCATCGGAAGCCGCGCGCGCTGTCCCGGCCCGGCGATGTCGGCGTCTTCGAGGAGTTCTGGGAGATGTGGGCTGCGCAGGAGCGGGAGCACTGGCGGCGCAACGCGCCGTTCCTGCTCGCCGACGTCGTCATCGAGGTCGCGCCCGACGCCTGAAGCCTCGTCGACACGGAGCCGTTTCAGCCCGTGCTGCGGCCACTTGCGTAGTTCTTGCTCTGCCGCCGCGCGCGCACGTAGCGCACCGTGAGGATCACGGCCAGGGAGAGCCCGACGACCGCCACGAGGAGCCACGCGCCGCCGGTGATGAGGCCGTGGACAGCGTCGTCGTCGTTGATGCCGGTGCCCGGACCGGCATCGAGCGAGAGGTCGGTCCCGATGCTCTCGGCCGTCGCCCGGAACAGCATCCCGATCAGCGCCCCGATGCCCGTCGCGAATGGGATCGCGAGCCCCCAAGCCCACAGAACGGAGCCGAAGGTCGCGCCGGGGGAGACGACGGGCGGCCGGCGGGCGGCTTGGATGCTCTGCACGCCGAGCAGGATCAGCACGACGAGGCCGGCCCCGGCTGAGACGAACATGGCCCAGAAGGCGAACGCGGAGAGCAGGGTCTGGCCGGCCGAGATGAGGGGCGGGACGGCGCCACTCGCGTCCACGGTGATGCTGGCCGCGGCGAGCGCGGAGAGCAGACCCGTCACGGCCATCCAGATCGCGAAGACCGGAGCGGCCAGGAGCAGGGCGATGCCCCAGAGGAGGCGGCCGACCCGCAGGGGCTCGCGTGCTGGTGCCGGTGGGTGCATCCAGGAAGCGTAGCCGGGGGAAGCGAGTGGGCGGGAGTCCTACGCCCAGCCGAGCTCGTGGAGCTGCTCGTCGTCGATGCCGTAGAAGTGCGCGATCTCGTGCACGAGCGTCGTGTGCACCTCGTCGCGTAGCGTCTCCTCGTCATCGCAGATCGACAGCAGCGGTTCGCGGAACAGCACGATGCGGTCCGGCAGCTCGCCGAAGCCGTACTGGCCGCGGTCCGTGAGAGCGAATCCCTCATAGACGCCGAGCAGGTCGAGGGAGCCGTCCTCTGGCCGGTCCTCGACGACGAAGATCACGTTGTCGAGGCCGTCCACCATCTCATCGGGCAGTTCATCGAGCTCGTCGACGACCAGGGCCTCGAAGTCCTCGGGCGACATCTCCATCCGCCCATTGTGTCGCAGGGGCGCTGGATGGGCGCCGACCTGCGGCTAGACCTGCTGTGCCGTGTGGTCGTAGGCGAGGGGCAGGAGCTCGCGGGCGATGACGCTGATCAGCCCTTCTGGGGAAGGCAGGATCACGCGGATGTCGGGGTAGTGGTCGGCGAGCACCTGTCGGTCGCGTCCGCAGGGGCTTATGACGCCTCGCCCGTGGTTGCCGACGGCGACGATGTGCGTGAGCTGGCGGGCACCTGACGCTCGGGCCGCGCCGAGAGCAACGAGCTCAGCGCACGGACCGCCCGTGAAGTGGTGCAGGTTGACGCCGACGTGGATCGCCCCATCCGCCGAGCGGACCGCTGCTCCCACGGTGTGGATGCCATCCTCGTCCGGACCAGCATCGGTGGCCGCATCTATCGTCGAACGTGCCGCGTCGACGAGGGCCAGCTCGGCCTCGGAGACGGGCAGGCTTGACGACGGAACGAATATGCTCATCAGCGAAGCCTACGAGGGCAGCCGCGGGACCGGGTACGCGCAGTCGGTAGCCTGGCCTCGTGAACGGCTCTCCGGATGCGCAGGTGCGGGCCTGGCGCGGCGCGCACGCCAACGCACAGATGACCGGCTGGAACTTCTCCTCGTTGGACGGGCGCCTGACGGCCGACGATCCGTCCTGGGACTTCGACGCCGAGTGCCGGGCCGCTATGCAAACGGCGACGAGCATGGCTGATCTCGGCACGGGCGGCGGCGAGCGGCTCATCGAGCTCATCCGCTCCATGCCCAGCAACGCATCCCCGCTGCAGATCGCAGCGACGGAGGGGTGGGAGCCGAACGTCGCCGTGGCGCGAAACAACCTCGCACCGTTCGGCGTCGGCGTGCACGCGCACGACATCGAGTCTGGGGAGCCGCTGCCGTTCGCCGACTCCTCTCTCGACCTGATCGTGGCCCGTCATGAGGAGTTCGATGCGAGCGAGGTCGCCAGGGTGCTGGTTCCCGGCGGGCGCTTCCTGACGCAGCAGGTCGATGGCCGGGACGCGCACGAGCTCCGAGACTGGTTCGGTTGCGAACCCCTGTACGAACACGTGACGCTCGCCAATGCGGTCTCGGCCCTGCGCGCGGAGGGGCTTCGCGTCGAGGTCGCGGAAGAGTGGGCTGGGCGGATGACGTTCGCGGATTCGCTGACGCTCGTCGAGTACCTCGCTCTGGTCCCCTGGGATGTCCCCGGTTTCAGCGTCGACAGCAACGTCGAGAAGCTCAGGCAGCTCGACACGGCGCGGCCGATCACTGTGACGCAGCGTCGCTTCCGGCTCACCGCAGCTCGCGACTGACGTCTGGCTGCGTGGGCTGCCGCTGATCCGCGAACCCCAGCGCCTAGGATTCTCGCGTGTACGTCAAAGTGTGTGGCCTGGATTCTGTCGAGTCGGCGGCGGTCGCCGTTGAGAGCGGCGCCGACGCGATCGGCGTCGTGATGAGCCGCACGAGCCCCAGGCGGCGCACTCCCGAGGAGGCGTCCGAGATCTTCGCGTCGGTGCCCGCGAGCGTCGACCGCGTGCTCGTGGTCCACGACATGCCGTCAACGGACGCCGCCGAGATCGCAGCCGAGGTCGGCGCGAACGTGCTCCAGCTCCACGGTTCCTACACGGGCGAGGAAGTACGCGCGGCCGACGCGATCTTCCCGCGCATCTGGCGGGCCACCTCCCTCGCCGACGACCCCGAGCTGCGCGTCGGTGCATTCGGCGAGGAGCTCCTGCTGCTGGATGCGCCGAAACCGGGATCCGGCGAGCGATGGGACCTCTCGGAACTCGTCCGCCGTCGCCCAGACGGCCGCTGGCTGCTCGCGGGCGGCCTGCACCCGGGCAACGTCGCCGAGGCGATCGGCGAAGCGAGCCCATGGGGCGTCGACGTCTCGAGCGGCGTCGAGTCATCGCCGGGTGTCAAGGATCATGCGCGCATCCGAGACTTCGTCGCCGCCGCGAAGCGCGCTGGCTGAGGAGTAGCAACCGGCTCCACGCTGTCCCAGGTGCTCGGCTGAGGGGGCGTCCCGGTGCAGCTCGCCTGACCAACTTGCGTGATGAAGGCGCCGCTGGGTGGCGCATCCGGCCCACAGCCGCCGTCTGAGCACTGAAGTTGGTCAGGAACGCGGCGACTCGGCCTCCGCGAACGTGGCCTCGAGGTCTTCCCCGGCCGAGGTCAGGTGGTCGAGCACAGTGCGTACAGCGAAGCGAGCGTGGCGGTCCGGGCGTGCCAACGCGACGATGCTGCGCACCGAGCGAACGCCGTCGAGCGGTCGAAGCACGACGCCGGGGCGCGGCCGAGTCGTGAACCGGGGGAGGAGCGCGAGGCCCGAACCCGCCGCGACGAGCGCCTCGACGAGGCGGTTGTCGCGCAGCCGCTGCACGCGTTCGAGGTTCGTGCTCGTCGCGTTCTCGACGGCGATCAGGATGCTGTCGAACGGGTAGCCGACGGGCACGCCCACCCACGTCGTGCCGACGAGGGCGTCGGGCGCGAGCCGCTGCTGGGAGGCGAGCGGATGCGTCGAGGGCAAGGCCACGTCGATGGGCTCGCGGGCCAGAACGCGCGTGTGCAGGTGCTCCGCTCCTCTTGGTACGTCGCCGGTGAGGCTGTGTCCGATCACGATGTCGGCGTCGAGGGTCCTGGCGGCGTACTCGGACTCGGCGAGGTCGAAGTCGTCGAGCTCGAGGTCGATGGCCGACCCTGCCGCTCGGCGCAGGAGGCCGGGGAAGAGGGCCTCGCTCGCACTGGGCAGCGCGCCGATCGACACGGTGCCGCTCGGCTCGCCGAGACTCGCCTCGAGCCGCGCCTGCACCTCGGCGAGCGCTCGGCCGACCTCGTCCGCGCCGTCGGCCAGGATCTGCCCGGCGGTCGTGAGCCGCAGGCCCCGGGAGAACGGTTCGACGAGGCGCGCGCCGAACTCCCGCTCGGCAGTCTTCAGCTGCTGCGAGAGGGCGGAAGGAGTGCGGTGCGTGGCCTCGGCGACCGCGGCGAGGGTGCCGCGCATCGACAGCTCCCTGAGCAGCTCGAGGTGCCTGAACTCCATGAAGGGAGCCTACAGGGACACGTCACGCATCAGCACTGGTGCTTCATGGTGGATGCGCCCGACACTGATCTCGTGCCTCCCCGTCATATCGCCCTCGCCTGCCTCGTCGCGGTTCTCTGGGGCGTGAACTTCCTCGCCATCCACGCATCGCTCGAGCAGTTCCCGCCGTTCTTCCTCATCGCTCTGCGCTTCGGGCTGCTCGCGATCCCGACGATCCTGTTCATCCCGCGCCCGAACGTGAAGCTGCGCTGGCTCATCGGCTACGGGCTCGGCTTCGGCACCCTGCAGTTCGTCGGCCTGTACCTGGGCATGGCCGCCGGCTTCCCGACCGGGCTCGCATCGCTCGTGCTGCAGATGTCGGCGCCATTCACGGTGCTTCTCGGCGCGATCTTCCTTCGGGAGAAGCTCACAACCCGTCGCGTGGTCGGCATCGCGCTCGCGGTGGCGGGCCTCCTCCTGGTCGGCGTGGCGCGCGGGGGCTCCGGCAGCTGGTGGCCGTTCCTGCTCGTCGTCATCGGGGCGTTCGGCTGGGCGATCGGCAACATCTCGAGCCGTCTGGCCGAGCCGCCGAAGCCGCTCCACCTCACGATGTGGATGGCCGTGGTGCCGCCGATCCCGATGCTCGCCGTTTCACTGCTCGTGGAGGGGCCCGAGCAGATCGGGGCGTCGCTCGCGACGGCTTGGACCGTCGCCGCCGTCCCCGCCTGGGTCGGCCTCGTCTACACGATCCTGCTCGGCACGGTGCTCGGATCCGGCATCTGGGTGTGGCTCATGAAACGCCACCCGGCCGGCGTCGTGGCACCGTTCTCGATGCTCGTGCCGGTCGTCGGCATCTCCACGGCGTGGCTGGTGCTGGGGGAGCGCCCCGGCCCGCTGGAGCTCGTCGGCGGCGCGGTCGTGCTGTTCGGGGTGCTGTGGGCGAGCAAGATGCCCGCCGCGGCGCTCGCTCCCGCCCCGATACCGAGCGCGCCTGATGCGCCGCTCACTGAGCCGCCCATCCCGGGCTCACCAAGACTCGAGGCCCCCGCGCCTCGCTAGAACCACACGGGGGATGCAGGTTCCAGGCACTGGGAACCGGCATCTCCCGTGTGGATGCGGCCGGACGCTCTCTGGAGGAGCGTGCGACCCAACGACGAAGGCCCCGAGTCCTCAGGACTTGGGGCCTTCTCCATGGGGTGAGTAACGGGGCTTGAACCCGCGGCCTCCTAGACCACAACCAGGCGCTCTACCAGCTGAGCTATACCCACCATGTCTGCCGCCTGCGTGCTCTCGCTCGCCTGCGACTACGAGAGTCTATTACAGATTTTGGGCGAAGTCGTTCACCACTTCGGCTGCGACCTCTCGGAGCTCCTCGCTGGTGGGTCCGGGCTCGGGCACGAGCACCGCCTTGCGGTAGTACTTGAGCTCGCGGATCGACTCGAGGATGTCGGCCTTCGCGCGGTGTCCGCCGTCCTTGTCGGGGGAGTGGAAGTAGACGCGGGGGAACCAGCGGCGCGACAGCTCCTTGAGCGTGGACACGTCGACGTTGCGGTAGTGCAGGTGCTGGTCGACTTCCGGCATGTACTTCGCGAGGAACATGCGGTCGGTGCCGATCGTGTTGCCCGCGAGCGGTGCCGTGCGGGGGACGGGCACGTGCTTCTTCAGGTACGCGAGGAGCTCAGCGGTGGCCGCTTCGAGTGTGGCGCCGTTCGGGATCTCCTCGATGAGGCCGGACGTCGTGTGCATCTGCGTCACGAACTCGCCCATGTTGGCCATCGCCGCCTCGCTCGCCGAGATGACGATCTCGAAGCCCTCGTCGAGGATGTTCAGGTCGCTGTCGGTCACGAAAGCGGCGACCTCGACCAGCTCGTCGATCGACGGGTCGAGGCCAGTCATCTCGCAGTCGATCCAGACGAGACGCTCCTGAGCTATAGCCATGAGGGACATCGTAGTGATTCCCGGGGTCCCGTGGCGGCCAGTGGAGCGTTTCGAGGCCCGCTATGCTGGCTGGGATCGCGCCCCAGTAGCTCAGTGGATAGAGCAACGGCCTTCTAATCCGTCGGTCGCAGGTTCGAATCCTGCCTGGGGCACTCACCTTCGAAGCTCCTCGGCCACCGCCGCCCCCCGATTCCGGAGGCCTCCACGTGATCGTCACCCAGCCCACGCCCCAATTCGTCCGCGGAGCCGCTGAGCTCGAGCAGACCAACAGGGGAGTGCGGCCGCACCGGCTCCCCGCACACGTTCGTGCGCAGTTCCCGGACCCGCAGCTGCTGCTCGTCGAGAGCCAGCCATCCGGCGTCCGCGTGGTCTCCGATACGACCGCCGAGCGGGTTGAGCTGGGGCTGCTGCCGACCCGGTCCGTCTACACGGGCATCGACCGGCCGCGGGGTCGCGTCGATGTCTTCGTCGACGGCGAGAAGTTCGCGAGCGACGAGCTGACCGGCGGGGACGCCGTCGAGGTCGATCTGCAGACGGGCGCGATGTCGCTCCGCGAGGGGCCATCGCACACGACGACCATCGAGGGTCTTGCAGCTGGCGAGACCAAGCGCCTGGAGTTCTGGCTGCCTCACAACGAGTCGGTCGAGCTGATCGAGCTCCGATCGGACGCGCCTCTCGAGCCCGTGATCGTGTCCGATCGTGTGTGGCTGCACCACGGCAGCTCGATCAGTCACGGCTCGAACGCAACTTCGCCCAGCGATATCTGGCCTGCAGTCGCCGCGCGTCGTGGCGGGGTTGAACTCGTGAACCTCGGGCTCGGCGGCAGCGCAATGGTCGACCCCTTCCTCGCCCGCGTCATGCGCGATACTCCAGCGGACCTGATCAGCGTGAAGCTCGGCATCAACGTCGTGAACGCCGACGCGATGCGCGTGCGGGCGTTCGTGCCGGCCGTCAACGGCTTCCTTGACACCATCCGGGACGGGCACCCCGAGACGCCGATCGTGCTCATCTCGCCCATCTTCTGCGGCATTCACGAGCACACGGCCGGGCCCGGCGCGTTCGATCCCGCATCCTTCGCGACCGGCAAGGTCACGTTCATCGCGACGGGGGCGCCGGGAGACGAGTCGCAGGGGCGGCTCACGCTCAGCGTCATTCGGCGCGAGCTCGCGGCCCTGGCGCAGCGTCGCGCATCCGACCCGAATCTCTTCTTCCTCGATGGCACCGAGCTCTACGGCGAGGCGGATGCGCAGCGCCTGCCGCTGCCGGACGACCTGCACCCGGGACCCGAGGCGCACCAGCTCATGGGCGACCGCTTCGCCGACTACGCGTTCGCCCTCGCCGGTCCGTTCAGCGCTCGTTCCTGAACCGCCGACCAGGCGTCGAGTCGGGCCTGCGACGATGGATCATGGCCTCCCGACTCCCGATGATCCTCGACGCGCTTGCCCGTGCTGAGCGTGATGCGCCCGTCCGGCGGCTGATCGAGGCCCTTGGCGGTGAGAAGTTCACGGCGACCGAGCGATCCTTCGGTGAGCCGGCCGTGCTGTCCCGCCGCGTGCGCTTCGCGTCGGGTGGTGAGCTCATCCTGCACGACGACACGTTGGTCGCCGTCGTCCTGCACACGGTGCCGACGTCGTCGGAGACCAGCACTGTCGACCTCTCCGAGTGGATCCCCGGTGCCACCAACGCGGCGACCCTCGACGACTTCAAGAAGGTGATCAACGGGCGCCGCCGCTTCGCCGGCTTCGGCACGCCGTACTTCGAACTCGACGGCGGATACGCGCGGGCCGAGTTCAAGGACCATCGCGGCTGGAATGACCCGGGCAACCTCGAGAGCCTCGTGTTCACGGTCGAGCAGCCGGGGCTCACCTGCCGCCCCGAGGACGACAACTGCACGGCCTGCAGTCAGCTCCTGGTGCGCGACGAAACCGAGATGCTCGACGTCGAAGAGACGGTGCACGCGATCACGGATGCGGCCGCGTCGGGAGTTCTCAAGGAGGACGTCAGCTGGGTCAGCATCCGCGACCTCCTGCCCCTCCATGCGTCGGGTCTCATGGAGCGCGTCGAGAGTCAGCTCACGTGCCAGACGTGCCGGCGCATCCTCTGCATCACACTCGAGCACGGCGTCGGACCGACCGTCTCCCACCTCGCGCTCAACGAGGCCAGGCAGCACCGGCTCGGCCCGATCCCGCCCGTCGACGCATGGGGCGACGACGCCCGCGTCGCCGAAGAGCGCGACGCCATGCACTACGTCGACCATGAGCCGGGGCGCTGGTTCCTCGTCGAGCAGGCCGGCCAGCTCTTCCTCGACGCCAGGTACGTGGTCACGAACATGGTCGACGACTCCGCGTTGCTGCAGCTCGACGCGGCGGAGGCCGCACAGTATCGGACGGTCGGCCGCGCGTTTCTCGCGGACCTGGCGGAGCGCATCCACGACGGGTCTCCCCATCGCGAAGAGTCGCCGTTCTTCTCCCGCGACCTCAAACGGGGGCCGGAGGGGGCAGCGTATCGCGAGGCCATGAGCAAGGCGATTGTGAACCACACGTGGCTGGCCCAGCAGCGCTCAGTTTCCTGAACCCGCCACCGCTCAGCGCCGCAGGAAGGGAAGAGCGCGCGTTGGCCGCGGGGCCGGAACACCCTGCGAAGGACGCAATTCGTCGCGTGGCGGGGGAGCGCCCGCAGCTCTGAAAGAATGGCCGATGTGACGAGCTTCGACGCCGCAGGTCTCCACGAATCCGCCCCCACCGCGAACGACGCCGATCGGCGCGCCTCAGGCCACAGCTTGGAGCGGGATCCGGGCATGCCGACGAGCACCTGGCGCCTGCGCAGCGACGCGTGGGAGTACCTGCGCTTCGCGATCAAGCGCCTCGAATCCGGGCACGAGACCGCGAGCATCCTGGACGCGGACGGCGAGATCTCCCGCAACCTGAGGGCCCTCGAGACGCTCGAGCTGTACTGGGCGGGGTTCGGTCAGCGCTACGTCGCCGAAATCCGCGAGGCCCTCGACAAGGGGGAGTACTCGAGCGCGCTGGAGCGCATCGGTCGAGTCGTGAGCCGCCTGCGCGGCACGAGCATCCCCGCCGACCATCGCGACGACCGGCTCGACGAAGCCGAGCGCGCCGAGCTGCAGGACGACTCCGACCCGCGCCCCCGCTTCGAGGTGCTGCTCGTCGACGAGACCACCACGGCCGATCGCGACGCGCTGAGGGCCGACATCCTCAAACTCCGCAGCGCGGCGGATGCGTTCGTCTACGACTACGTGATCGTGCCGTCCGCCGACGACGCCGTCGCGGCTGTGCTCACGAACCCGAACATCCTGGCCGTCATCATCCGGCCCGGCTTCAGCGACCGAAGCCAGCAGCGCCTGAGCCGGGACATGCGCGAGACGATCGACCTCGCGCACGTCGACTCTGCAGGCACGACCGCGACGTCGCGATCGAGCCTCGCGTCCGTGCAGCGAGTGCTGGGCCTCGCCGACACCCTCAACACGCTGCGCCCAGAGCTCGACCTCTACCTCGTGGCCGGGGCGCACATCGAAGACCTCGCCGGGGTGCTCACGCGCCGCTTCCGGCGCGTGTTCCTGCGCGAAGACCAGCTCGAGCTGCACCTGTCGCTGCTGCGCCGCGTCTCGCACCTCTACGACACGCCCTTCTTCACCGCCATCCAGGAGCACGCCCGCCGCCCCGCCGGGGTCTTCCACGCGCTCCCGATCTCCCGTGGCGGGTCGGTGGTCACCTCGAAGTGGATCACCGACCTCGTCGACTTCTACGGGCTCAACCTGCTCCTCGCCGAGACGAGCGCAACCTCCGGCGGCCTCGACTCGCTGCTCGCTCCCGTCGGCGCGATCAAGAAGTCGCAGGAGCTCGCGGCCCGCGCGTTCGGCGCGAAGCACACGTTCTTCGTCACCAACGGCACCTCCACGGCCAACAAGATCGTGCACCAGGCGCTCGTCTCGCCCGGCGACATCGTCCTCGTCGACCGCAACTGCCACAAGTCGCACCACCACGCCCTCATGCTCACGGGCGCCCGCACGGCGTACCTCGAGGCGTACCCGCTCAACGAGTTCGCGTTCTACGGCGCGGTGCCGCTCGACCGCATCAAGCAGCTGCTGCTCGACTACCGCGCCGCCGGTCGCCTCGACGAGGTGCGCCTCGTGACCCTCACGAACTGCACCTTCGACGGCATCGTCTACGACCCAGAACGCGTCATGGCCGAGTGCCTCGCGATCAAGCCCGACCTGGTGTTCCTCTGGGACGAGGCGTGGTTCGCGTTCGCCGCGTTCCACCCCATCACCCGCCGACGCACCGCCATGGCGGCAGCCAAGCACCTCGAGGAACGGCTCGCGTCGAGCGCCCACGCGACGGCGTACCAGGAGCAGCGGGCCCGCCTCTTCGACCCCGAGACGGGGGAGCCAGCGGCCGACGACGTCTGGCTCGCCGAGCGGCTCCTGCCCTCCCCGGATGCGCGCATCCGGGTCTACGCGACACAGTCGACCCACAAGACCCTCACCGCGCTGCGACAGGGATCCATGATCCATGTCTACGACAAGGACTGGTACCGGGAGGCGGAGGAGCCGTTCCACGAGGCGTACATGACGCACACCTCGACGTCGCCGAACTACCAGATCCTCGCCTCGCTCGACCTCGGCAGGCGCCAGGTGGAGCTCGAGGGCTTCGAACTCGTTCAGCGTCAGCTCGACCTCGCGACGAGCATCGCGCAAGCCATCGCCCGGCACCCGCTGCTGCGCCGCACCTTCCGGGTGCTCTCGGGCCACGACCTCATCCCGGCCGAGAACCGCGCGAGCTCGCGTCCCATGCCGCACCGCGACGGATTCTCGACGATGTGGCAGGCGTGGGAGGAAGACGAGTTCGTCGTCGACCCGAGCCGCATCACGGTCGAGATCTCACGCACGGGCGTCGATGGGGACACGTTCAAGCACGAGCACCTCATGGACCGCTACGGCATCCAGGTCAACAAGACGAGTCGGAACACGGTGCTGTTCATGACCAACATCGGCACGTCCCGCAGCTCCGTCGGCTACCTCATCGAGGTGCTCGTGAAGCTCGCGGAGCGCTTCGAGGAGGAGACGCAGGCGAGGGAGATCGACGGTGAGCGCGCCGCCCCGGCCCCGATGCCCCCGCTGCCCGACTTCAGCGCGTTCGCGCCCGACTACGCGTCCGCGGACGGACTCCCGGATGGGGACCTTCGCACGGCGTTCTTCCGCGGCCAGCAGCGCGCGAACATCGAGCACCTCAGCCACGCGCAGCTCACCGAGCGCGTGGCGGGAGGGGCCAGGCCCGTCTCCGCCGGGTTCGTGACCCCGTACCCTCCCGGGTTCCCCGTGCTCGTCCCTGGCCAGCTCGTCACCGACGAGGTCCTCGATTTCATGGCCGTGCTCGACACCCGCGAGATCCACGGCTACGACCCGCTGCGCGGCTACCGCATCCTGCGCGAAGACTGATCTCCGGCCACTGACGCGGGAATACCTGCTGGGGGTATACGGTTGTAGTTGCCGTCCATACCCCTACGGGGCACTTCCCTCGGCAAGGAGACCATCATGACCAGCACCACCTACCTCGTCACCGGAATGACCTGCGGCCACTGCGAAAGCGCCGTCGCACAGGAAGTCAATGCGCTGGCAGGCGTCGAAGGCGTCGCCGTCTCTGCTGAGACCGGCAAGCTCGTCGTCGAGAGCACCGCGCCCCTTGACGACGCGGCCGTCATCACTGCGGTCGACGAGGCGGGTTACAGCGCAGTCAAGGCCTGACGTGAAGGTGCACCAGACCTCGCAACCCGGCTTGACCGCAACGCCTGGCCTCCCCGCCGAGCATCCGAAGGCCCCGCAGCACACCGAGGGCGAGCAATGAGCACAGCCACCGACATCGAGCTCCAGATCGGGGGCATGACGTGCGCGTCCTGCGCGATGCGCATCGAGAAGAAGCTCAACAGGCTCGAAGGCGTGAGCGCGAGCGTCAACTACGCCACTGAGAAAGCCCGCGTCCACGCGCCAGCAGGGTTCGACCCGCAGTCGCTCATCGACGAGGTCGAGAAGACTGGCTACACGGCCGCACTCCCAGAGCCTGAGCATCCTGACATCGAGGAGTCGGCCACCGAGGCGGCGGACCCCGAGCTCGTGAGCCTGCGGCAACGTCTCATCGGCAGCATCGTGCTCGCCGTTCCCGTCATCGCCCTGGCCATGGTGCCCGCGCTGCAGTTCACGTACTGGCAGTGGGCGTCGCTGGCCCTGGCCGCGCCGGTGATCGTCTGGGGCGCCTGGCCATTCCACCGGGCCGCGTGGCTGAACCTGCGCCACGGGAGCGCCACGATGGACACGCTCATCTCCCTCGGCACGCTCGCCGCGTTCGCATGGTCGCTCTACGCGCTCTTCCTCGGCACCGCCGGTGAAGCCGGGATGAAGCATCCATTCGAGTTCACGATCGCACCCTCCGACGGAGCATCCAACATCTACCTGGAGGTGGTTGCAGGCGTCACGATGTTCGTGCTGGCCGGTCGCTACTTCGAGAAACGATCCAAACGGCAAGCCAGTGCGGCCCTCCGGGCGCTCCTCGAGCTCGGCGCGAAGGACGTCGCCGTCCTTCGCCGGGGCATCGAGACGCGCATTCCCATCCGGGAGCTCATCGTCGGCGACAAATTCGTCGTCCGGCCCGGGGAGAAGATTGCGGCCGACGGCGTCGTCACGAGCGGACGCTCTGCGGTTGACGCCTCGATGCTCACCGGAGAGTCCGTGCCCGTCGAGGTCGTCGAAGGATACAAGGTGGTCGGGGCCACCATGAACGCGAGCGGCCGACTTGTGGTGCGCGCCACGAGAGTCGGCGGCGACACCCAGCTCGCGCACATGGCCAAGCTCGTCGAGGACGCACAGACCGGGAAAGCAGAAGTGCAGCGCCTTGCCGACCGCATCTCCGGCGTCTTCGTGCCCATCGTCATCGGGATCTCGGTGGCCACTCTCGGCGGCTGGCTCGGCGGGGGCTTCCCGGCCTCGGCCGCATTCACCGCCGCGGTCGCCGTGCTCATCATCGCCTGCCCGTGCGCGCTCGGTCTGGCGACTCCGACCGCGCTCCTCGTGGGCACGGGGCGTGGGGCGCAGATGGGCATCCTGATCAAGGGCCCAGAAGTCCTCGAATCGACTCGCCGGGTCGACACGATCGTCGTCGACAAGACCGGCACGGTCACAAGCGGAAAGATGTCGCTCGCCGACGCCTGGGTGGCGGATGGCGTCGAGCGGGAGGAGCTCCTGCGTCTCGCGGGTGCGCTCGAAGCGGCCTCAGAGCATCCCATCGCACGTGCCCTCTCGGCTGGTGCCGCGGCCGAGGTCGGCCGGCTGCCCGACGTCGAGGACTTCCAGAACCACGAGGGCACCGGCGTGCAGGGCATCGTCGACGGTCACCTCGTCATCGTCGGACGCGAGCAGCTGCTCACCGACCGGGGCATCGCGGTGGGACTCGAGCTCGCGGAGCACAAGAACACAGCCGAGACCCTTGGACAGACCACCGTCGTCGTGGCCTGGGACGGCGAGGCTCGCGGAGTGCTCGCCGTCGCAGACACGATCAAGCCGACGAGCGCGCAGGCGATCGCCGAACTGCGACGGCTCGGTCTCGAGCCGATGCTGCTCACCGGCGACAACTCGATCGTCGCCCGCCAGGTGGCGGCCACCGTCGGCATCACCGACGTCATCGCGGGAGTCCTGCCGCAGGAGAAGGTCGGTGTGATCCGCCGTCTCCAGGAGGAAGGGCGCGTCGTCGCGATGGTCGGCGACGGCGTCAACGATGCTGCCGCGCTCGCGCAGGCTGACCTCGGCCTTGCCATGGGCACGGGTTCGGACATCGCCATCGAGGCAGCGGATATCACGCTCGTCCGAGACGACCTCCTGGCGGCCGCGGATGCCATCCGCCTCTCCCGACGTACACTCGGCACCATCAAGGGCAACCTCTTCTGGGCCTTCGCGTACAACGTCGCTGCGATTCCGCTCGCGGCGCTCGGGATG
Organism: Pseudoclavibacter terrae; assembly: GCF_008831075.1. Lineage (GTDB taxonomy): Bacteria > Actinomycetota > Actinomycetes > Actinomycetales > Microbacteriaceae > Pseudoclavibacter > Pseudoclavibacter terrae. Next base: position 93,248 of record NZ_WBJX01000006.1, read on the forward strand.
CTCAACCCCATGCTGGCGGGTGCGGCCATGGCCTTCTCGAGCGTCTTCGTCGTTGGCAACAGCCTTCGTCTCCGGACCTTTCGAAACATCACGACCGCGGCAGCATCTCTCGATCCCACCCCAGGAAAGGCAACGTCATGACCGACACCACTGAGTCGAACACCCACGCCCACCACGGCTACATGGAAGACAAGAGCAAGTATCTGACACGCCTCAAACGCATCGAGGGGCAGGCCAGGGGCATCCACCGCATGGTCGATGAGGAGCAGTACTGCATCGATATCCTCACGCAGATCTCGGCGATCACCTCGGCGCTCGAGAACGTCGCGCTCGGGCTCATGGATGACCACCTCAAACATTGCGTCGCGGATGCCGTCAAGCTGGGTGGGGCCGAGGGGGAGTTGAAGCTCAAGGAAGCGTCTGACGCCATCGCGCGCCTCGTGCGCAGCTGAGTGCTCTCTCTGATCTCGGGTCGGCGACTTTTTCCCGAAACAGGTGCTCGGTAGAGTTGGCCCCACCATGAGCGCTCAACAGGAAATCATCGCGGCCCTCGGCGTGAAGCCGGTCATCGACCCTGCCACGGAGGTGCGAGAGCGCATCTCCTTCATGCGTGAGTACCTGCGCACGACGGGCTCACGTGGGCTTGTGCTCGGCATCAGCGGCGGCCAGGATTCCTCGCTGCTCGGCAAGCTCGCGCAGCTCGCGGTCGAGGCGGTGCGCGCGGAGGGTGGTGACGCCACGTTCGTCGCCGTGCGCCTCCCGCATGGCGTGCAGGCGGACGAGGACGATGCGCAGCTGGCGCTCGAGTTCATCCAGCCGGACGAACGGATCACGTTCGACATCAAGCCGGCGACCGATGGCATGCAGCACGCGTTCCTGGACGCCACGGGGCGTGCCATCACGGACTTCAACAAGGGCAATGCGAAAGCTCGCCAGCGGATGATCGCGCAGTACGCGATCGCCGGAGAGCGCGGCTTCCTTGTGCTCGGCACCGACCACGCTGCCGAAGCAGTCACGGGCTTCTTCACGAAGTACGGCGACGGCGGGACCGACCTGAACCCGCTCGCGGGCCTGACGAAGAGCCAGGGGCGTCAGCTGCTGGAGGAGCTCGGGGCGCCTGAACGCCTGTACGCGAAGGCGCCGACCGCCGATCTGCTCGACGAGACGCCCGGGCAGACCGATGAAGCGAACCTCGGGCTCAGCTACGCGCAGATCGACTCGTACCTGACCGGTGGAGACGTGGATGCGGAGATCGCCGAGCGCATCGAGGCGCTGTACCGCAAGACCGAGCACAAGCGGCAGCTGCCGGTGCTCCCCACCGACAACTGGTGGCGAGCCTGACCGACGGCACGCCGGCGCAAGCGAGCGCCGACGAGGGCACGCGCACCTTCAGAGGTAGCGGAACGCGGTGACCGCCTCGGCGAAGTCCGAAAACTCGTCGAGCGTCAGGAAGGCCGTGGAGGTGCGGCTCATGCGGGTGGCCGCGTAAGCCACCCCCGAGCCGCGTTGGTGCTCTTCGACGTACCCGCGCACGGCGCCGTTGGAGCCCGTGACCCGCCACCGCGCCGCATGCACCCGCGTCGCGGTGAGCCCAGCGAATCGCTGGGTGAATGGGCCAGTTCGGGGAGTGAGCGTCGGGGTGGAGCTGGACGGGGTGAGGTGCGTCGTGGTCATGAGGTCAGGCTAGAAGCGACCACCGACATTCTCGGTGCTGGCTGAGTTCGCGCAGGGCTCAGCCATGGGACCAGCCAGCGGCGTAGCCTTGGCGCATGACCGAATTCGTGCTTGCAGGTGGCTGCTTCTGGTGTCTCGACGCCGTGTACAGGAACGTCAAGGGTGTCAGCGACGTGATCTCCGGCTACACGGGTGGCGAGCACCCGAAGCCGGACTACGAACTCGTGTGCACCGGCACGACCGGGCATGCAGAGGCCGTGCGCGTCGTCTTCGACGAGAACGTGGTGCCCGCCGACGTGATCCTCGACATCTTCTTCACTCTGCAGGACCCGCGACAGCTCAACCGGCAGGGCAACGACGTCGGAACGCAGTACCGTTCCGCGATGTACTACACCGACGAAGCGCAGCGCGAACTCTTCGAAGCGGCCCGCGACCGCGCCGACGAGCTCTGGGGCGGCGGAATCGTCACCGAGATCGCCCCTCTTGGTCAGTACTTCGACGCGGAGGACTACCATCAGGACTTCTTCGCGAAGAACCCGGGCCAGGGGTACTGCAACTTCGTTGCCGTGCCCAAGGTGAACAAGGTACGCGCCAAGTTCACTCCCTACATGCTCTGACCTGCGGTGCCAGCCCGGACGGGCTCGGCACTCTGACGACACGGCGCCTGTGGACGGAACCCCGTCCACAGGCGCCGTTGTCGTCGGAAAGAACTGACGCCCGCAGTCGCACACTGGTGCCGCGGTCCGGTGCGGAGCTCTCGGCACGGGCGCCGCGTCGGACCGCACCGCATCCAGACCAGGGGGAGAACATGCAAGACCACATCACGCTCATCGGGAACCTCGGCAGCAAGCCGGAGGTGAGGACAACCCCGGGCGGGCAGCACGTCGTGAACTTCAGCATCGCGACGAATTCACGGCGCCTGAACCGCACGACCAACGTCTGGGAAGACGTGGATCCCAACTGGTACGACGTCGCTGCGTGGGGCGACCTCGCGACGCACGCCGCGAAGTCACTCGACAAGGGTCAGCGCGTCATCGTCGTCGGCAAGCTCCGGATGCGGAAGTTCGAGACCCAGAACGGCTCCCGCACGAAGCATGAGGTGGTCGCGGATGCCCTGGGCCACGACCTGACGGCCGGTTCGTCGATCTTCGCCAAGCGGGAGCGAGCCTCGCATGAGAAGCGGGTGAGCGACCAGCAACAGGGGTTCAGTGGAGCACCAGGCTTCGGCGATCAGCAGAGCGAGGCTCCGCCGGAAGAGGACGACGCCCAGGCGCCGCCCAGTGAGGCGGAGTGGCACAAGCCCTCTGTCGCTGATGCGGGGGCGTACCCGACGCCCTTCTAGGAGCCGCGGCCACCTACACTGGTGACCGCCCCGTCCGAGAAAGGTCCCGAATGCGCAGCTCCCGTCTCTTCGCCCCAGTGGCTCTGGTGGCGGCGCTGGCGCTGGCGGGATGCTCCTCGGAGGAGGCGCAACCCCCTGCGGAGACGACCGCCGCGGCCGCGCCCACGCAGGCGGCACCAGCTGCGTTCGTGCCAGGCGGGACGGCGAGCGACAACAAGCCGATCTTCGATGAGACCAACCTGCAGACGATCGCGACGAACGGCTCGGCGAGTTCCGTGGAGTTCGTCGACGCACTCGCAGGGATCGGCTTCGACAAGGCGGCCATGGAGGTCACCTTCGACCGCACGAATGTGGACCTCGAAGCTGACTACATCATCGTCTCGGTGAAGATCGGTGAGGAGTGCCTTGTGGGCCAGCGCGGCCCGCGAGGCTACACCTCGGACATCGTCGCGCCCGTCAGCACGGGAAAATGCCTCATCGGGCTCACCCAGCCCATCACCTGGTAGCGAAGCCCCGCGCGCTGTCAGCCAACCAACTCCTAGACTGGAACCCATGGCCGAGTACATTTACCAGATGATCCGCGCCCGCAAGGCGGTCGGAGACAAGCTCATTCTCGACGACGTGACGATGTCGTTCCTCCCAGGCGCCAAGATCGGCATGGTCGGTCCCAACGGGGCTGGTAAGTCGACGATCCTCAAGATCATGGCTGGCCTCGACACCCCCTCGAACGGTGACGCGACCCTCACGCCGGGCTTCACGGTCGGCATCCTCATGCAGGAGCCGGAGCTCGACGAGACGAAGACGGTTCGCGAGAACGTCGAGCTCGGCGTCGCTGAGACGAAGGCGAAGCTCGACCGCTTCAACGAGATCTCCGCGCTGATGGCAGAACCCGACGCCGACTTCGACGCGCTCATGGAAGAGATGGGCACGCTCCAGGAGTACATCGACCATGTCGACGCCTGGGATCTCGACTCGCAGCTCGAGCAGGCGATGGACGCCCTCCGCCTGCCGCCGGGCGACGCCGACGTCAGCGTCCTCTCCGGAGGCGAGAAGCGCCGCGTCGCGCTCTGCAAGCTCCTCCTCGAGAAGCCCGACCTCCTGCTCCTCGACGAGCCCACGAACCACCTCGACGCCGAGAGCGTGCTCTGGCTCGAGCAGCACCTCCAGAAGTACCCAGGCGCAGTCATCGCCATCACGCACGACCGGTACTTCCTCGACCACGTAGCCCAGTGGATCGCAGAGATCGACCGCGGCCGCCTCCACGGCTACGAGGGCAACTACTCGAGCTACCTCGAGAAGAAGCAGGAGCGCCTCCAGGTCCAGGGCAAGAAGGACCAGAAGCTCGCGAAGCGCCTTGAAGAGGAACTCGCGTGGGTGCGCACCAACGCCAAGGGCCGTCAGGCCAAGTCGAAAGCTCGCCTCGCCCGGTACGAGGAGATGGCGTCCGAGGCCGAGCGCACCAGGAAGCTCGACTTCGAAGAGATCCAGATTCCCGCAGGCCCACGCCTCGGCAGCATCGTCCTCGAGGCGAACAAACTCAAGAAGGGCTTCGGCGAGCGCGTGCTCATCGACGACCTCAGCTTCTCGCTGCCCCGGAACGGCATCGTCGGCATCATCGGCCCGAACGGTGTCGGGAAGACGACGCTCTTCAAGTCGATCGTCGGCTTCGAAGAGCTCGACGGCGGCGACCTGAAGATCGGCGAGACCGTCAAGCTCTCGTACGTCGACCAGTCGCGCGGCGGCATCGACCCCGAGAAGAACGTGTGGGAGGTCGTCTCCGACGGTTTCGACTACATGCAGGTCGGCAACGTCGAGATCCCGTCCCGCGCCTACGTCTCCACCTTCGGGTTCAAGGGGCCAGACCAGCAGAAGAAGGCAGGGGTGCTCTCCGGTGGTGAGCGCAACCGCCTCAACCTGGCGCTCACCCTCAAGCAGGGCGGCAACCTGCTGCTGCTCGACGAGCCCACGAACGACCTCGACGTCGAGACCCTGTCGAGCCTTGAGAACGCGCTGCTCGAGTACCCCGGCTGCGCCGTGGTCATCACGCACGACCGGTGGTTCCTCGACCGCATCGCCACGCACATCCTCGCCTACGAGGGCACCGAGGAAGACCCGAGCCGCTGGCACTGGTTCGAGGGCAACTTCGAAGGCTACGAGGAGAACAAGATCGAGCGCCTCGGCCCTGACGCGGCCAAGCCGTCGCGGATGACCTACCGCAAGCTCACGAGGGACTAGTCCCGACCGGAACCCCGGGGCCGCAGCGTGCGGCCCCGGGGTTTCCTCGTCCCGTGCCCCGTCGCGCGCAGCCAACCACCAGCACACAAGAAGGACCAACCTCGCCGATGCGCTTCCACGTCCCCACGCTCCTCCGCTGGAGCGACCTCGACGCCTACAACCACGTCAACAACTCACGCGTGCTGACGCTCCTCGAAGAAGCCCGAGTGCGCGCGTTCTGGAACATCGGCGCCTCCAACGACGACGAGCGGCCCCTCGCCATCATCGACGCGGCGGCTGAGGGAGGCGACACGCTCACACTCATCGCGCGCAACGAGATCGAGTACCTCGCGCCCATCCCGTATTCCACGAAGCCGCTGGATGTGCAGCTGTGGATCTCCAAGATGGGAGCGGCCAGCGCCGAGGTCGACTACGAGATCTGGAGCCCGGAGGAAAGCCACCAAGAGGGCACGGAACGCGTGCGGTACGTGATCGCATCCTCGACCCTCGTGTTCATCGACGCCGCAACGCAGCGCCCGCGTCGCATCAACGACCGAGAGCGGGAGGCGTGGACCCCCTACCTCGACGAGCCGCTCACGTTCCGCGGCGGCCGCAGCAACGACTGAGTCGACGGGCGCTCGGCCCCGGGGCGACGGCCGATCCTGCCGGCGTCAGCCGCGCTTCCGGCGCACCATGCCCTCCTGGGCGACCGTCGCCACAAGCGCGCCGTCCCGCGAGAACAGCTGCCCGCGGGAGAGCCCACGGCCCCCGCGGGCGACGGGGGAGTCCTGCACGTAGAGCAGCCACTCGTCGGCCCGCGCGTCCCGATGCCACCAGACGCCATGATCGAGGCTCGCCGCGCGAAGCCCCGGCGTCGACCAGGTCAGTCCGTGGCCGCGCATGATGGGCTCGAGGATCGAGTAGTCGCTCGCGTAGGCGATGGCGGCCCGGTGCAGCATCGGATCGTCCGGCATGCGCTCCACGGCCTTGATCCACACCGCCTGCGCCGGCGTCGGGTCGCTGGCGGGCTCGAGATAGACGGGCCCGTCAACGTGCCGCATCGTGAACGGACGCTTCAGGAGCCAGTACGCGGCCAGCGACTCAGGCGCGTCGTCACCGAGCGTCGCCTTCACCGTCTCCAGCAGATCCGCCTCGCTCGGCAGATCCTCCGGATCCGGGATCCCCACTGGCATCGACACCTCATGCTCAAAGCCCTCATCGACGTCCTGGAAGGAAGCGATCATCGACCAGATCGGCTGACCGCTCTGGAAGGCGCTCACAGCCCGGGTCGTGAACGAGTTGCCGTCATGGATACGGTCGACCGCGAACGTGATCGGCAGCTTCACGTCGCCCGGGCGCAGGAAGTAGCCGTGCATGGAGTGCACCGGGCGATCCGCGGCCACCGTCCTGGCGGCGGCGACCAGCGACTGCGCGGCGACCTGCCCGCCGAACACCCGCCCGTGGGGCATCCATTGGCTCGGGCCCGTGAAGATGTCGTCCCGCGTGCGGGCACCAGTGTCGGTGAGATCGAGCGTGTGGAGGAACGCGTCGAGAGGCGACAGCGCTTCGAGCGCGTCGAAGGAGAGCGGCGCCGGCTGGTGCTGAGCGGGCGAAAGCGAGGACGACTCGTGGAGCTGATCTGCCATCCCAGCAGTCTAGAGACCCGCCGCCGCAGGAGCGCTCGGGAAGAACTGGGTAGGTTAGATGGCAATGTCTCCCGTCCTCCGCATCCCCGATCTCCGTGCCGCCCGCGACCTCGAATCGTTCCTGGGTCGGGCCGGACGCATCGAAGACGGCGCGGTGCGGATCGTCGCCACTGGTTCGGTCGGGGCGTTCTGGGTGCCCGTGCTGCGGCCGCAGGGCATCCTCGACACCTCACCGCTGGTGCTCGGCGTGCGCGCGCTCCGCGCCGAGCTCCTCGGTGAAGCGGGCGACGACGCGCACGCGGGAGCGTTCGACGTGACCGTGCCGTTGCGAGCGCTCCTCGACCGTCTCGCCAGGCTGCGCGCACCGGGGGACGACGCGTCCGCGGACGCGACCGTCGGCTTCGACCTCTCGGTCCCGCCAGAGCGACTCCGCGAATCGTGGGCAGGTATCGCAGCCCCCACCGGGGGGTGGAGCCTGACGGGTGTCCTGCCAGCGGCGACACTCATCGCGGCCGCGGACCAGGGCATCGCTGAGGTCGCCGAAGCGGTGCCTGGCAACCTCGGGACCGCCCTCGTCGAACGTGTCCGCACGGACGTGTGGACCCGCGTCATCGACGAGCCGAGCGGCCTCACGAGCGGCGCGGCCTTCGCCGCCCTGAGCCTCGGGTTCCTGCGCTCCGGTGAGGACGCGCGCATCCTCACAGCCGGAGCGTGGCTGCGGCTCGAGACAACGCAGGGCAACGTGCTGCTGCGATCGAACCAGGCACGCTGAACGCTGCCACCGCCCCCGGAGCGAGTCTCTCGCTCCGCATCCGCGCACCCACGTGCGCCTCACCCCCGGAGGACCCCATGGACCGCAGCATCGACAGCCTCAAGACCGCGATCTTCGCGAGGAACGCGGGCGAACCGGAGTTCCACCAGGCGGTCACCGAAGTGCTCGACACGCTCGGCCCGGTCCTCGACCGCCACCCGGAGTACTTCGAACTCGCGGTCATCCATCGACTGAGCGAGCCGGAGCGGCAGATCATCTTCCGTGTGCCGTGGGTCGACGACAACGGTCACGTGCAGATCAACCGCGGCTACCGCGTGGAGTTCAGCTCTGCCCTCGGCCCGTACAAGGGCGGGCTCCGGTTCCACCCTTCGGTGAACCTCGGCATCATCAAGTTCCTCGGCTTCGAGCAGATCTTCAAGAACGCGCTCACGGGCATGCCGATCGGCGGTGGCAAGGGAGGCGCGGACTTCGACCCGCGGGGCCGGAGCGACCGCGAGATCATGGCGTTCTGCCAGTCCTTCATGACCGAGCTGTACCGCCACATCGGTGAGCACACCGACGTGCCAGCCGGAGACATCGGCGTCGGCGGCCGCGAGATCGGCTACATGTTCGGCCAGTACAAACGCCTGACGAACCGCTTCGAGGCTGGCGTGCTGACGGGGAAGGGCATGACCTGGGGCGGATCACTGGTGCGCCCGGAAGCGACAGGTTATGGGACGGTGCTGTTCGCGCAGGAGATGCTCAGGGCGACCGGCGACGACCTCGATGGCAAGCGGGTTGCTGTCTCCGGTTCCGGGAACGTCGCCATCTTCGCGATGGAGAAGGCGATCGCGCTGGGCGCGACGGTCGTCTCCGCGAGCGACTCGTCTGGAGCGGTGTACGACCCGAACGGCATCGACGTCGAGGCCCTCAAGCAGCTGAAGCTCGTCGAGCGGAAGCGCGTGGGCGAGTACGTCGACCGTGTCGGTGGAGCGTCTGAGGCCCTCGCGAGCGCGGCCGCGCTGTGGCACGTGCCCGTGGACATCGCCTTGCCGTGCGCGACGCAGAATGAACTGGACGGGGACGCTGCGGCGGCCCTGATCGCGAACGGTGTCCGCGTCGTCGCCGAGGGCGCCAACATGCCGTGCACGAAGGAGGCTGCGGACCGGTTCCGCTCCGAGCCAGGGGTGCTGTTCGGCCCGGGCAAGGCGGCCAACGCCGGTGGTGTTGCGACGAGCGCGCTCGAGATGCAGCAGAACGCGCAGCGGGACTCCTGGTCGTTCGAGCACACGGAGGCGCGTCTCGCGGAGATCATGCGCGACATCCACACGCGCTGCAGCGAGACTGCGGAGGAGTACGGCAAGCCGGGCGACTACGTCCTCGGTGCGAACATCGCCGGCTTCTCGCGAGTCGTCGATGCGATGCTCGCGCAAGGCGTCGTCTGAACGACGACCGGGCCGGACGTCGCAGCCGAGCTCAGGAGTCGGTCTCGGCTCCTGGGCTCGGCTCGAACGTGTTGACCATGGCGGTCGCGGCCCTGTCGAAGTAGTCGGTCATCTGCGCGCGGTGGATGGGGGAGAGCTCGAGCTGGTCCATGGCGGCGTGCATGTGCCGCAGCCAGTGCTCTCGAGCCTCCGGGTTGATGTGGAAGCCGTTGTGGCGCATCCGGAGCCGCGGGTGCCCGCGCTGAGCGCTGTACTCGCTCGGCCCGCCGAAGTACTGGGCGAGGAAGTGGCCGAGGCGCCACGTGGCCCCCTCGAGGTCGTCCTGCGGGTACATGCGCCACATCAGCGGGTCGTCGCGGACGCCCTCGTAGAAGGCTGCGGCGAGCTTGTCGAACGCGGGCATGCCGCCGATCTCGTCGTAGAGGGTCGGCACGGCCGACGCGCCGCCGTCGGATCCGCGGAGGTGGATGGGGATGTTCGACATCATGCGGTGCCTCCAGCGGTCGGCTGTCCGTCGGCCCCGTCGAGCACGATGGCCTTCAGCGACGGCAGGTTGATCTCGGCCGACTTGAGCGCATCCTGCGTACGTGCGCGGAGCTCGCGCTCCACCTCCCACCTGGTGCCGGGGCGGACGCGGATGGTGAGGCGAAGGACGACGGCGTCGGAGGAGATGGACTCCATGCCCCACATCTCGGGGGTGCCGATGAAGTAGTCCATCCAGTCCGGGTCTTCCGTCAGCTCCTTCGCGGCCTGCAGCATGACACGTTCGACGTGCGCGCGAGACGTCTCGTAGGGCACGGCGAGGTCGAAGACGATGCGGTTCCAGCCCTGCGAGAAGCTGCCGACGCGCTGGATCTCGCCGTTGCGCACGAACCACAGCGTTCCCTCGACGTCGCGGATCTGCGTGATGCGCACGCCCACCTTCTCGACGACGCCAGTGGCTTCCCCCATGTCGATGACGTCGCCGACCCCGAGCTGGTCCTCCATGACCATGAACAGGCCGTTGAGGACGTCACCGACGATGCGCTGCGCACCGAAACCGAGACCGGCACCCACCGCCGCGCTCAGGATCGACAGCGAGGCGAGGATGCCCGGGTCGATCTTCGCGATGATCATGACGACGAGGATGACGACCACGACGACGTTCACGATGTTCGTCAGGACCGAGCCGATGGTGCGCGTGCGCTGCACGGTGCGGACGGCAGCCAACGGGGATCGGACCGAGAGCGCCTGCGTGTCGGTCACTCCGCGCTTCTTCTTGACGCCGCTCACGATCTGCTTCACGGAGCGGTCGATGAGCTTCAACAGGATCCATCGGAAGACGAAGGCCCCGAGGATGTAGAAGACGATCGTGATGGGAACGTCGAAGGGGGCGAGCGCGGTCGTGAAGGAAGTCCAGAATTCTGCCATAGCGCATCGAGTGTAGGCGGATGCGCCTCTCCGTCTCGTGTGAGCGGCGTGCGAGGAATAGGCGGGTCGCGCATCCTGTTGCCCTCAGTATGAGCCTCAACGTGAACGACATCGAAGTCACCACCATCGACGGCGAGGCCAGGAAGCTCGCGGCGTATGAGCCCGTGAAGCTCGTGGTGAACGTCGCCTCGAAGTGCGGCCTCTCCGGGCAGTACGAGAAGCTGGAGGAGCTGCAGCGGCAGTACGGCCCGCAGGGGTTCACGGTGCTCGGGTTCCCGAGCAACCAGTTCCTGCAGGAGTACTCGGACACCTCGAAGATCAAGGAGTACTGCTCGCTCACGTGGGGCGTCAGCTTCCCCATGTTCGAGAAGGTCAAGGTCAACGGCCGATCCCAGCACCCGCTCTACGCGGAGTTGACGAAGACGCCGGATGCGAACGGCAAGGCCGGCCGGGTCAGCTGGAACTTCGAGAAGTTCCTGATCGCCCGCGATGGCACGGTGACGCGCTTCCGCCCGACGACGGAGCCTGATGCGCCGGAGGTCGTCGCGGCGATCGAGGCTGCGCTCGCCGAGTAGCAGCCGGAACCGGAGCAACGCGGAAGAGGTCGCCTCCCAAAGTGGGAAGCGACCTCTTCTGCGTGCACGCGGCTACTCGGGCTGCGCGTCGCGCTCCTGGGCGGCGAGAGCCCGGACGACGCCGGCGCGCCCTTCGATGATCATGCGGCGGAACGCGGGGGCCGCGGCCTCGTTGTTCGCCAGCCACTCGTCGGCGGCGTCGCGGATGCGCGCAGTCGCGAGACCCGCGGGGAAGAAGCCCTCGATGAGGGTCTCGGCGATCTGGAAGCTGCGGTCGGCCCAGATCGTCGAGATGTGACCGAAGTACCGATCGACGAATGGCTCGAGGAGCGCCTCGTCGTTGACCCGGTCGAAGCCGGCGACGGTGGCCCGAACGATGGCGTTGGTCGCGTCCGAGCGCTCCATGACGGATGCCCAGGCTGCTTCCTTGCCCTCCGGCGTCGGGAGCGCGGCGCGCGCGTGAGCCGCGCTGCGCTCCCCGTCCGCTGTGCGGTCGGTCTCGAGACGAGCCGCGATCTCGGCCTCGCCGGCGCGACCGCCGGCGACGAGCGCGTAGAGCAGCTCCCAGCCGAGGTCGGTGTCGATCTCGAGTCCCTCGAGCGCGAACGTGCCGTCGAAGAGCGCGGCGACCGCGTCGAGCTGCGGCCCCGTCTCGGCGAGCGAGGCGAACGCCCTCACGAAGCTGAACTGCGCATCCGAACCCGCCTCGGCCCGCTTCGCGAGCTCGAAGAGCTCATCGGTGACGACCTCGACGATCTCGGCGCGGTCTTCCGGTGCCGTGTAGAACTTCGCGGCCGAGATGAGCTGTCCGAGCACCGTGCGACGCGTCGTCGACTCGGTCTCGGTGCCGATGACGCCGAGCACGGCGCGGATGAAGTCGCGTGCGCGCAGCTCCGCATCCCTCGTCGCATCCCACAGCGAGCTGACGACCAGCGAACGCGAGAGGGGCGCGCGCAGCTTGGGCAGGTGCTGCTGCACGGTCGTGACCGAGTGCGCGTCGAGGCGGATCTTCGCGTACGCGAGGTCGTCGTCGTTCACGATGATCAGGTCGGGCAGGGCACCGCCGACGAAGCTCGGCACCTCGGTGCGCTCGCCGTCGACATCCAGCTCGAAGCGGTGGATGCGGACGAGCTCATCACCCTGCACGTTGTAGAGCCCGATGGCCAGGCGGTGCGGGCGGATCGTGGGGTGCTCGGCGGTCGCCGTCTGCTCGATCGCGAACGACGTGAAGTTGCCGTGCTCATCGAGCTCGTAGACGGGGCGCAGCGTGTTGACGCCGGCGGTCTCGAGCCACTTCGCGCTCCACTCGGTGAGGTCGCGGCCGCTCGTGACCTCGAGTTCGGCGAGGAGGTCGCGCAGTTCAGTGTTGCCCCACGCGTGCTTCGAGAAGTACGCGTTGATGCCGGCGAAGAAGGCGTCGCGGCCGACCCAGGCGAAGAGCTGCTTGAGGACCGAGCCGCCCTTGGCGTACGTGATGCCGTCGAAGTTGACCTGCACGTCGTCCAGGTCGCGGATCTCGGCGACGATCGGGTGCGTGGAGGGCAGCTGGTCCTGGCGGTAGGCCCACGACTTCTCGCTCGCGTTGAAGGTCACCCAGTTCTCGGTCCACTCCGTCGCCTCAGCCGTCGCGAGGGTCGAGATGAACTCCGCGAACGACTCGTTGAGCCACAGGTCGTTCCACCACTTCATGGTGACGAGGTCGCCGAACCACATGTGGGCGAGCTCGTGGAGGATCGTGACGACGCGTCGCTCGCGCACCGCATCCGCCACCTTCGAACGGAACACGTAGGTCTCGGTGAACGTGACGCAGCCGGCGTTCTCCATGGCGCCAGCGTTGAACTCGGGCACGAAGAGCTGGTCGTACTTCGTGAACGGGTACGGAACCCCGAAGGCCTTCTCGTAGTACTCGAAGCCCTGCTTCGTGGTGCGGAAGATGTTGTCGGCGTCGAGGTTCGGCGCGAGGGACGCGCGGCAGTAGACGGCGAGGGGGATCGTGCGGCCGTCGATGGACGTCAGCTCGTCGCGCACCACCGTGTACGGGCCCGCGACGAGCGCGGTGATGTAGCTGGAGATGCGGGGCGTCGTGCCGAAGTGCCAGACGGCGCGCTCGGCGTCGATGGGCTGAGGCGGCTGCGACGGCTCGTTGGAGACGACCTGCCACGCGGCGGGCGCGGTCACATGGAAGGTGAAGTTCGCCTTCAGATCGGGCTGCTCGAACACCGCGAACATGCGGCGGGAGTCAGGCACCTCGAACTGCGAGTACAGGTAGACCTCGCCGTCGGCGGGATCGACGAAGCGGTGCAGACCCTCGCCCGTGTTCATGTAGATCGCGTCGGCGTCGACGGTCAGCGTGTTGCGCTCGGCCAGGTTCGGGAGCTGGATGCGCACCCCGTCGTTCACGGCCGCCACGTCGAGCGCCTCGCCGTTGAGCACGACGCTGTGCACCTGCCGGGTGATGGCATCGATGAACGTGGACGCTTCGGGAACCGCGGAGAACGTCACCGTCGTGATCGAACGGAACGTCTCAGGACCCGTCGTGAGGTCGAGTGCGACGTCGTAGTGCTCGACACCGAGCACAACTCCTCGACGCTCGACCGACTCAGCGCGAGTCAGGTTCTCTCCGGGCATTCCAGCTCCTTCGGGGTCAGGGGGCCCGGGTATTCCGGGCTTGCGGCGGCCAGCCTAGTCCTGCCGAGTAGGCTTATGCGTATGCCCGCACCGATCAAAGTAGATTTCTGGTTCGACCCGATCTGCCCATTCGCCTGGATGACCTCGCGGTGGATCGACGAGGTCGCCCGCCACCGTGACCTCACCATCACCTGGCACATCATGAGCCTCGAGCTCCTCAATGAGGAGAAAGACATCCCGCAGTCCTACCGCGACATGCTGCAGGGCACGTCGCGCCTCGGGCGGGTCGTCGCCGGCGTCGAGCAGGACCTCGGCAACGAGAAGGTCAAGGCGCTCTACGACGCCCTCGGCACGCGCATCCACCCGGGCGGCCGCAAGGACCGGGACGCGGTGCTGGCCGAGGCCATCGCCGAGCTGGAGATCCCGGAGTCCATCGTCGAGCGCGCGGATGCCGGCGAGTTCGACGAGCGCTACCGCGCGAGCCACCTGTCCGGGATGGAGCGCGTGGGCGACGAGGTGGGAACGCCCATCATCGCCATCGACGGCGTCGCGTTCTTCGGCCCCGTCATCTCCCCGGCCCCGAAGGGCGAGGAGGCGCTGCGTCTCTTCGACGGCGTCGTCATGGCCGCCTCGGTCGACGGCTTCTTCGAGCTGAAGCGCAGCCGCACCCGCGGACCGGTCTTCGACTGATGCGCATCCACGTCGCCACGGACCACGCTGGACTCGAGTTCTCGCAGCAGCTGCAGGAGCACCTGCGCGAGCAGGGGCACGAGATCGTCGACCACGGGCCCGCCGAGTACGACGCGCTCGACGACTACCCCTCGTTCTGCATCAACGCCGCGCAGGCGGTCGCCAACGACTGGGCCAACGGCTCGAAGTCGCTCGGCGTGGTCTTCGGGGGCTCGGGCAACGGCGAGCAGATCGCCGCCAACAAGGTGACGGGCGTGCGCGCCGCGCTGGCATGGAGCGACGCCACGGCGCAGCTCGCCCGCGAGCACAACAACGCCAATGTCATCTCGATCGGCGCGCGCCAGCACGAGATCGCCGACGCGCTCAGGTTCATCGACATCTTCATCGCCGAGCCCTTCCCGGGGGAGGAGCGCCACCTGCGTCGCATCTCGCAGCTCGCCGAGTACGAGCAGACCGGCAAGATCGCCGGCAAGTCCGTGCTCGGTTCCGTTGGCACGGTCGTGCCGCCGATGGTGGAGTCGGAGACGCCGGCGGGGAATGCCTGAGGGCCACTCCGTCCACCGCATCGCCCGGCAGTTCACCGCGAACTACGCCGGTCGCGTGGTGGCGGCGTCGTCTCCGCAGGGCCGCTTCGCCGAGGGCGCCGCAGAGATCGACGGGCGCGAGATGGTCGAGACGTTCGCCGTCGGCAAGCACATGTTCTCGCGCTTCGATGGTGGCATCTGGCTGCGAGTGCACCTCGGTATCTACGGTGCCTGGGACTTCTCGGGTCAGGTGTCGACGACGCTCGGCCAGACGGGGGAGTACTCGCGCAGGCGTCCGGGCGTGACGATCGAGGACTCGCGCGGCGAGACGTCACTGTCGAGCATCGGGGCGCCTCGACGCACACGGCTCAAGATGGCGGAGGCCGAGCGTGAGCAGGAGCTTTCGCAGTGGCCGCCGGAGCCGGTCGGTGCGGTCCGACTTCGGCTCCTCACGTCCGAGACCTGCGCTGACCTGCGCGGTCCGACCGCGTGTGAGCTCATGACGGGCGATGAGGTCGCGGCCCGCATCGAGAAGCTCGGCCCCGACCCGCTCGTCGACCGCGGTGCGAAGGCGGAGGCGCGGTTCCTGGAACGCGCGCGGGGCAAGCGGACGCCGATCGGCATCGTGCTCATGGACCAGCAGATCGTGAGCGGCATCGGCAACGTCTACCGGGCCGAGATGCTCTACCGGGCCGGCATCAACCCGCACACGCCGACGTCGCAGCTGACCGACGAGCAGCTCAGAGAGCTGTGGCGCGACTGGACGAAGCTCCTCAAGATCGGCGTGGAAGTCGGTCAGATGATGACCATCGACGGGCTCCGAGGCAAGGCGAAGGCCGCCGCGCTCGAGAACCGTGAGGACCGGCACTGGGTGTACGGACGCGCGGGGGAGCCGTGCCGGGTGTGCGGAACCCCCATCGCGCTCGGCGAGATGCAGGCTCGCAAGCTCTACTGGTGCCCCGGCTGCCAGCTCTGAGGCCCCGCTGAGCCCTCAGGCGACGGCGGCTGCCGTCACCTGAGGGAGCTGATCGACGCCGCCGCCCGCTTGGCGTCCCGCAGTCGTGCCTCGTACGTCGTGGCGATGACGACGAGCACCGTGCCTGCGAGCGCGAGCCACACCCACCAGGGGATGACGTCGGCGACGACGGCAAGCTGCTGTCGGAACGCGGTGACTGCGTGCAGCACGGTGATGGCGGCGCCGACGACGAGCGGCGCCTGGAGGCGCCTGGTGGCGCCCCACACCGTGCTGCCGACGGCGAGGAGCCCGAGCGCGATGAGGCGCCACGGCGCGGGGTCTGCGAACTGCGCCAGGTAGCTCGGCACGAGCAGCAGCACCAGGCCGGGCGAGAGGGCTGGCCAGCTGCGCAGGGTGGGGCGCTTCGCGAGGAAGAACAGCCCACCGGCCAACAGGGTGGCACCGAGCGGGGCGGTTGCGAGCTCCAACCAGGGGATCGGGAACTGCGTGCCGAGCGTGCCTGCGGTTGCGACGACACCGGCGGCTGCGAATGCGAGGACAGGCAGACGCAGCGGCGCCTGGCCGGCCGGTGTCGGTTGCGCGGGCGCAAGCGAGGGCAGAAGCTGCGGGCGCAGCAGCGCGAGCAGCGCGAGACCGCAGAGCGCGACGACCCACGTCAGCGCGAGCTGCTGGGTGTTCTCCACGGCACCGCGCAGGATGCTCGGGAGCGCGGAGAGCACCAGCGCCACGATGGCGACGGGCACGAGCACCGTTGCGGAGAGCGCGGCGAGACGCGGATTCTCGAGCTGCTGTTGCCGCCGCCAGAGTGCGCTCGCGAACAGCAGCACCAGTCCAGCAGGAAGGACTCCCCAGAGCGGCAGCGTGATCGGGGTCAGCGGGCCCTCGGCGGCCAGGACCAGGGCGGGGCCGAGCACGGCCGCCGCGATCGCCGAGCCCACGCCGAGCGCGTTCACTGAGGCGCGCATCCACGCGGCGACCGGAACGACGGCACAGACGACGACGAGTGCCAGAGTCAGCATCGCCAGGGCGAGCTCCGGGGTCGTGAGGGAGAGGATGCGCATGGCGTCGTCGTCGCGCGGCTGTGAGACCGCGGCGACCGCGCCCGCGCTGAGCCAGATTCCAGGGGCCGCCGCGAGCCAGAGGAGGCTCTCGACGCTCGACGTGCGTGCCCCGTCGGCGGGGCTGCTGAGCCTCGCGGTTGCGATGCCTGCGGCGAGGAACACGAGGAAGGCGCCGCCGAAGGCCACGAAGAAGGATGCGCCGTCCCAGTTCGCCAGCACTTCCCAGACCCATGCGAGCGCGAGGACCGGCACGCCGAGGTAGCGGAGCAGCGCATACGGCGACCTCGCACCGAGGTGCATGCTCGCGACGACCGCCGTCACTGCGACGAGCGCCGCCGCGAGCGGCAGCGGTGTCCAGTCCTCGAAGCCGCTGGTGCGGCTCGCGGCGGCTGCGCTCGGGGCGAGCACCGTGCCGAGCAGCGCGGTCCCGAGGCCGAGCGCACGCAGCGCGATGCCGTCCCCTCGACGCGTTCCTTGCGGCGAGAGGAGCACGCCGAGCAGCGCGGAGAGCGCCCCGACGACGCCGGCGGTGGCCGCGAGCTGCACCGGCGTGGCGCTCTCGAAACCGACCAGCTGGGCGTGGTGGATGAGCATCCAGGACCCGAGCACGCCCGTCGCGTAGCTGGCGAGTCTCGTGAGGAGGCGCGTCTCCGCGAGCGTCCGGACGAGGATGACCGCTGCTGTTGCGATGACGCCGATGAGCAGCGATGTGATTGCGGCGTGCTGCTGGGCCCAGAGACTGGCCGCCTCAGCTGGCTCCCAGATAGCGACGGCGAACCCCTGCGAGGCAAGCGCGAGGAAGCCGACGACCGCGATGCTCGCGCGGCCGACGCCGGTGATGAGCCGGTTCGGGAGGCCGGCGGCGAGGAGTCCGGCGAGCAGCGCGAGCCCAAGCAGCAGGAGCCTGCCGTCGAACCGCGTGGTGAGCAGGAGCGCGACGACGACGGCCCCGCTGAGCGGTGCGACCAGGGCGAGGAGCAGCTTGCGCTTGGACCCTGCTGTGTCGGCGGACCAGACCGGGCGGAGCAGCAGCCAGGCCACGCCGCTGACGAGCAGCACGCAGGCCGTGAGCCAGATCAACGCCTCGGCGCCTGGGAGCAGGCCGGTGAGCAGGCCGTGCCGGTTCACTTCACCGCGCAGCTCGGTCGCGAGGTGCGAGAGGGCCGACAGGACGCCGATGCCGGCGGAGACCGCGCTCAGCGAGATGAGCAGCGGGCGCGCGTGGGCCGGGACGTCGAGCGTGCTGGCGGCTGCGGCGACCGCCAGGGCGATGGCGGCCCCGCCGAGGACGTAGGCGAGCGTGCTGGCGGTCGTGCCACTCGAGGCCAATGCGGGGACGAGGGCCGAGAGCGCGAGACCTCCGGCCAGGACGCACGCGGCGGCCCGCGCCGGTTCGTGGGAGCCCCGGGCTCGGCCGAACCACCAGAGCAGAAGGGCCGCGGCGATCAGCGGGATCCCAGCCGGGAAGTGGAAGCGCTCGGGGGTATCGACGCTGGGAGTGCCGACGGCGAACACGTACCAGGCGGCGGTGAGGAGACCGACGCCGATCCACGCCAGGAACGCACGTCCTCGGGCTCGGAACAGGCCCGATGGGGAGATCGCCAGCAGGACGGGGACGGCCGCCGCGATCGCGATCGTCACGGCGAAGTACTGCTCACCTGCTGGTTGTCCGAATGCGCCCGTGAAGGCTCGCGTACTCGCGAGCGCTCCGACGGCGACCGCAGCGACGGCGAGCTCGGCGGGAAGGACACGGGACGCGGGTGCGCCGCGGAGCCGCGCGACGAGGGTGCCTCCGGCGACCAGGAGGCTGGCGACGACGCCGAGCGACGCGGCGACGGCCGGAAGGTGCGAGGCCACCAGGATCGTGGCGGCGAGCGCTCCCGACGTCGCCCAGAGGGCTGTCACCATGGCAGGGAGGAGCGGCGCCACCGCTGGCACGTCGTCGTCCTGTCTCCGGCGCAGCGCCACGACGCTGATCGTGGCGACGAGCAGGGCGCCGAGGGCGGCTGCTGCGAACCAGAGCGCGCCGAGGGGAGAGGCGGATGCGGTCAGCAGCGCGTCCGCCTCGGCGCGATGCGCCGCCGCCCGCACGATGGCGAGCAGGACAAACGAGACCACGAGCGTCGGGATGGCCGCCGAGTAGGCGAGCAGCGTGCGCTCGGCTGCTGCGAGCCACGGTCTGGGAAGGAGAAGCGCTGCGGTAAGCAGCAGCGCGATGCCGAGGTACGCGCACGTGACGGCGAGGTTCGTGCCGAGCACGCCGGACGAACTCCAGGCATCTCGTGTGAAGGCCACGAGCAGCGGGGCTGCGAGGAGTTGCACTGCGGTGAGCGCGGTGAGTACC
Source organism: Pseudoclavibacter terrae (assembly GCF_008831075.1). GTDB lineage: Bacteria > Actinomycetota > Actinomycetes > Actinomycetales > Microbacteriaceae > Pseudoclavibacter > Pseudoclavibacter terrae. Next base: position 112,528 of record NZ_WBJX01000006.1, read on the forward strand.
GGTCGGAGTGCCGACGGGTTCGTCGGCGCGGAGAAGCGCAGGCAGAACGTGAGGGCGGCGGCGGTGAGGAGGGCGATGGTCTCGAACGGGGCTGCCGCGAGCGCAGGCAGGAGCGAGGCGAGGATGCCAGCTCCGGCGATGTACCGCAGGGTGACCAGCAGCTCGACTCGGCGTGGGTCTTCGTGCGGAGCGGCTGACAGGTTCCGTGCAAGCAGCACGGCACCGACGGCGGCCCCGGCGCCGATCGCCAGGTTCGCGATCGTGACACTGAAGGGTCCAGGGGTGCTGGCGGCTGCGCACAGCGCGAGGAAGGCCACGGCCGCGGCGAGCGCAGCCGTGAGGCGCTGGAGTCGCCGGGGGACGAGCAGCAGCAGGCCCGCCGCGAGAGCGAGCCCGACCGCGCCGCTCGCGATCGCCCACCAGGTCCCGCCTTGCGCGCCCGCGAATGCTTCTGCCATGCCGGCCTGGTCGGCACGGACGAACGCCAGGAGGGCGCGCAGGGGGAGCACGGTGAGTGCGAGCGAGAGGACCGGGACGACGGCTGCACCGACGGTCGTCCAGCTCCAGGCGGTGACCGCGATCTGCACGGACGAAGCCGTCGGCTGGGCGGAGTTGGCCAGCCGAGCTCTGAGGACCTGCCCCGCGGCGAGCGCGACCGGGATGAGCGCCAGTGAGAGCGCCAGCCTCACGGAGCCGGTGAAGCTCAGGGGCACCGCGCCGAGGGCGAGCGCCGAGAGCACTCCGAATGCGACGAGGAGGGTGCGACCGCCGAGCGCACCGCGCTCGCGGCTGACGAGCCAGGCGAGGAGAGCGGCGGATGCGGCCGCGATGACGAACAGGACTGCGTAGCCGAGCCATGGGTCGTTGCCCGTCGCCGCGGCCGCACCGGAGAGTACACCGGCGGCGAGCGCGACGGCGCCGGTCACGGACAGGATCCAGCGCTCGAGCGAGCGCGGTGCTGCCGTGCTGAAGGCGTCGGCGTCGGGCGAGGGCGGCCCTGCCGCGGCCGGTGGTGACTGCCTGATCCGCAGGAGCACGTGGAGGGCGGAGGCGGCGCCCGCGAGGACCAGCGCGAGCACGAGTCGCTGGACGGGGGAGAGCAGTGCGGAGGTGGCGCCGGCCACGGTGAGCGCGATCGCCGGTAGCACGGTGAGGCTCGCCGCGATGCCGGGGGCTCGCAGATGTGCGAGGCGATGCCACGTCTCGAAGGCGGCCGTCGCGACGAGGAGCCCGACACCCCAGTACAGCGTTCCAGGGGCACGGTCGGCGCCGAAGAGCCCCGTCGCCTGCACTGCCCAGACGTCGAGGACCACGAGGACGATGCCGAGCGCGGCGATGCCCTCGGCAGTCGCCGAGAGCTTGCGCCGCTTCAGGATGCTGGCGGTTGCGACGACCGCCAAGGTCACTCCTGCGGTGATGGCGGCCTTGACCTCGACGCCGAAGACGACCCAGGCGAAGGTGAGGAAGACGACCGCGGCGATGCTGAGGAGCCCGATGCCGAGCACCAGCAGCAGGAGCTGCACGCTGGAGCGTCGTGGGCGCTGCGGTTGGGTGGGCTGCATCGAAGGCGGGTGCTGCGCCGGTGGCAGCTGGTCCGCAACCGGAACGCGGGGCGGCGCGGAGCGCACGATCGGGGACGGCTCTGGCGCGGCGGTCGCTGCCGCCCCGAGGTGCCCCGCAGCGCCTCCGAGGAGCCGTGCGTGATCGGCCGCGAGCACCGCATCGCTCGCCTGAGCTCGCCCCTGCCGCTCGCTCTCGAGGCGACGCTGCTCGGCTCGTGCCTGCTGCGCGTGCGCTTCGGCCGCGGCCCTGGCCCGCGCCTGCTCGCCGGCCGCGACGATGAACTCTCCGCGCGCGAGCAGGGGCTCGCGCGCTTGCTCACCGAGGTCGAGCAGGTGGCCGATGACGGCCGGATCGCGGGTGAACCCGCAGCTCGGGCAGGAGGCGCCTGGAGCCCCGTACGTCTCGAAGCACGACGGGCACTTGCTCGGGTCGGTCAGATCGCCGAGCGTCTTCGGGAACCGTGGCCTCTGGGCTGGTCTGCCCGCTCCTGCGTCAGTCACTCTGCGTATCCCCCTGGGTTGTCTGGCCGTCAGCCTAGCGAGCGTGCCGCTGGAATGCCGGTTTCAGACAGGGGTGGGGGAGGAGGGCCCGCAGAGAGGCAGGCTCTGGTTGCCGAGAATGGAGGGGTGCGCCGGTCAGGCGCTGACGAGCGGGAGGCGCTTGCGCCAGTTGCTGATCGAGACCGAGATGCGGCTCGACGGTTCCTCGTCCCAGTCCACCGCGAGTCCGTTGCTGCGCATCGTGGTGGTGATCAGGCGACCGAGCTGACGTTCGGCGTCCGCACGCTCGTCGGCCGTCCCCGCGTCGTGCGAGGCGAAGAGACCGAATGCGAGGAGGAGCTGCGCGTCGTCGCCGGCGAGCCGCTCCGCATCCTGCTGGTGGAAGAAGACGTACCCGCTCTGGGCATCCGCGTCCTTCTCGCCTTCGATCTCGGTGCGTCCGCAGTTCTGGCAGCAGGCGAAGTTCATGCGGGCGACGACACCGGCCTGCTCCAGGTCGGCGAACGCGGCACGCAGCTTCTCGTAGTCGCCCTCGCTGGACCAGTCGCGCTGGCAGTCGGCGAGGTCATCCCAGGTCGCGGTGACGATCCGCTCGATCTCGTCGGCACGAACGGGCAGCGCTTCATCCTCAGCGAATGAGCCCGCCGTCTCGAGGGCCTCGTCAAGCGACACGAAGCCGGGACGGATGAGCTCGACGGTCTTGGCGCGGAGGGTTTCCCGAGGGTTGTGAACGCCGTGCGGCTGGTGCTCGGCCTGGGGTGTGGTCGAGGCTGGGCGGAGGTACTTGAACAGATCCACGGCGGAGACTCTACGTCTCCGGGACGGGTACGTCCAACCGTGAGCAGTTCAGGGTCCCCTTCATGCCGGTTCGACTTCCGCATGCAGCCGTTGAGGCGGAGACTTACGGCATGACTGACTGGAATGTGCGACCTGTGACGTCCGCTGACGAGCCCCAGTGGCGCGAGCTCTATCGGGGCTACCGTGAGTTCTACGGGGTGCCGCAAGACGAGTCGAAGCTGGATGTGGTCTGGTCCTGGCTCGGTGACGAGGCGCACGAGACGCATGGCTTCGTCGCCGTCGACGAGCAGGGGCGCTTGGGTGGGCTCGCACACGTGCGCCGCTTCGCGCGTCCGTTGTCTGCGACGACGGGGCTCTACCTCGATGACCTCTTCACCTCGACGGAGGTTCGCGGAGGCGGCGCCGGGAAGGCGCTGCTGCTGCACCTCGGCGACTACGCGCGCGACTCCGGCCTCAGCGTCGTGCGCTGGATCACCGCCGAGGACAACACCACCGCGCGGCGCCTCTACGACGCCGTCGCGACGCAGACGTCGTGGGTCACCTACGACATCGTCTCCTGATCATCGGGTCAGGAGCGACTGCCTCTGTCGGCTTTCACCGATTCGCGAGACACTGTGCCAGATCGGGCTCGAGCTCGACGCTTCGACGAGGAAGGCCACCCCGATGCCGACACACCTCAGCCGCCTGCAGCGTGACCGCGCGCCGCGCCCGAGCCGTGACGAGCTCTACGCGGCCGGCAAGGCGCTCCGCAAGACGCAACCGCATGTGGAGCACGCCATCTTCGTCGCGGGAGAGCGCGACCCGAGGGCGATCCTGGCCGAGCAGAACGCGGCGAGGCTGCCCGAGCTCGTGCCGCTTCGCATGGGGCGGATGCTCGACAGCGCCTTCACCTTCTATCGGGGCACGGCCGCCATCATGGCCCACGACCTCGCGCAGGGCGCCACCACGGGCATCCAGGTGGTCGCGTGCGGTGACGCCCACCTGAGCAACTTCGGGCTCTTCGCGTCGCCGCAGCGCACGCTCGTGTTCGACCTCAACGACTTCGACGAAGCGGCGTCAGCGCCGTGGGAATGGGATCTGAAGCGGCTCGTCGCGAGCGTCGTCATCGGCGCCCGCGACCTCGGGCTGACCGAGGAGAAGACGAGGAAGGCGGCGCGCAAGGCCGCCGCCGCCTACCGGGAGGGGATGCGCGAGATGGTCGGCCACTCCGCCCTCGACCGGTACTACCTGCGGCTCGACACGGATGTGGCGCACCCGTCGTTCCGCACGGAGGCGCAGGATGTTCTCGCGAAGGCGACGAAGAGCGCGAGGAAGCGCACGTCCCAGAAGTTCGTCGACAAGCTCACCGAGCGAGCGGCCGACGGAACGCGGCTCATCGTGGAGAACCCGCCCGTGATGACGCACGTCCCGCCGGAGTCGGAGGCGCGCGTCGAGGAGCTCTTCGAGCAGTACCGCGCCACGGTGAGCACCGACGTGGCGTTCCTGCTCGGCAGCTTCACGCTCACGGACGTCGCCCGCAGAGCCGTCGGCGTCGGTAGCGTCGGCACGCGGTGCTTCATCCTGATCTTGACCGGGCCCGCGGGTGAGGCGCTGGTGCTGCAGGTGAAGGAGGCGCCCGCGTCGGTGCTCGAGACCTACGGCGACGTCGACCCGCGGCGCCTCCTGCAGGCGCGGACGCGCGCCGAGTACGACGAGCTCGGCGAGGGGTACCGGGTCGTGAGCTGCCAGCGCATCCTGCAGGCCGTCTCCGACCCCTTCCTCGGCTACCTCCGCTTCGCGGGCGAGGACGGGATCGAGCGCGACTTCTACGTGCGGCAGTTCAGGGACATGAAGGGCTCGGTCGAGCTCGAGCAGCTGACCCCTTCGGAGTTCTCGAAGTATGGCGAGGCCTGCGGAACGCTGCTGGCCCGCGCGCACGCGCAGAGCCCGATCGCCCCCATGATCGCCGGCTACCTCGGCAAGAGCGGGTCGTTCGACGGCGCGATCGCGGAGTGGGCCATCGGCTACGCCGAGCAGTCCGCCCTGGACTACGCCGAGCTCCTCGCGGCCCGGGACCGTGGCGACTTCGAGGCCGTCTCCGACCGCTAGCGTCCCCCGCATGCCGTGGGCTTGCTGGCCTCGCGGACCGCAGACCTGGGCCTCTTCCATCCGCGATCTGAGATTCGGGTGGAGAAAGCCCAGGTCTGCGACGGAGCGAGGTCAGGAAGCGCGCCGCTCCCGGGTGCTGTCCATCGCATCCGGCGACCCCAACGTGGACGGTGCCTGCTCCGCGAGCCAGCCGTGCTCGCGGAGAGCGGCGACCGCCGCCTCTCGGGCCGAGTACGGCACGATGCGGCCGTCGACCTCGACATCAGCGCGGTGTCCGTGACCGCCGATGAAGATGAGGTCGCCGACCTCCGCCATCGCGACGGCGTGGCCGATGCCGGTCGCCGAGTCGGCGATCTCGTACAGTTCCCGCTCGGGGAACTCCGCGCGGATCGTCTCGACGAGCGTGCGGCGGATGCCGTCCGGGTCTTCCGTGCGCGGGTTGTAGTCCGTGACGATGACGACGTCCGATTCCTCGCTCGCGGCGCGGGCCATCTCGGGCCGCTTGCCCTTGTCGCGGTCGCCGTCCGCGCCGAAGATCATGAAGAGCCGGCCGGGGGTGAAGGGGCGGAGCGCGTGCAGCACCGCGCGGAACGACGCCGCCGTGTGGCCGTAGTCGACGTAGACGCGCAGCTCGGAGTCACCCGACACGAGGTCGAGGCGGCCGGGGACAACCGGGTGGAGGCCGTCGGTCGCGGCAAGCGCTTCGCGGATCTCGTCGAGGGAGGCGAGTCCGGCGCCGATGACGGCGACGACCGCAAGCGACAGGTCGAGCGCCGTGAAGGCACCGGGCAGGCCGATGCTGGAGGTGAGCTCCTCACCGTTCGGCCCGCGAAGGGTGAAGTCGGTGCGCTCGAGGCCCTCGGTGTCGATGTGGAGCAGCCAGTCAGCGATGTCCGCGCCCTCCGCCGTGTCCCGAGCGACCGTGACGACGGGGATCTGCGCCTCGCGGGCCGCGCGGCGACCCCACTCGTCCTCGATCGCGATGACGCCGCGCTTGGCGTGCCTGGGGGTGAAGAGCGTGAGCTTCGAGGCGAAGTAGTTCTCGAGCGTGCCATAGACGTCGAGGTGGTCCTGCGAGAGGTTCGTGAAGATCGCGCTCTCGAAGGGCAGGCCGTCGACGCGGGCACCGTCGAGCCCGTGCGAGGAGACCTCGATCGCCGCCGCCTGCACGCCGTCCTCGGTCATGCGGGCGACGAGGCCGTGCAGGTAGTCCGACTCTGGGGTCGTGAGGCGGCCGGAGAGGCGGGTCTCGAGTCGCGCATCGCCGACGATGCGCTCGACGGTTCCGGAGAGGCCCGCCTTGAGGCCGAGCGAGAGGAAGAGCGCGTGCAGCAGGTAGCTGGTCGTCGTCTTGCCGTTGGTGCCGGTCACGGCGAAGAGCGGGGGAGCCGTGATGTCGGTTCCGAAGACCGTCGCGGCGGCGATGCTCATCACCGCGCGCGGGTTCTCGACGACGATGGCCGGGAGCTCGTGCTCGGCCGCCAGCGCGGCCCCGGCAGCGTCGGACAGGACGGCGACGGCCCCGGCACGCACGACGGCGGGCAGGAACTCGGCGCCGTGTCGTTGCGCGCCCGGAATGGCGACGTAGAGGTCGCCGGGGCGGACGCGGCGGGAGTCGCTGGACACGCCGGTGACCTGGACGTGCGCGCCCGCGGCGGAGACCGACCCACCGGTCGCGTCAGCGACCGCGGCGAGCGGAACGGAATGCGGGCTGTTGGGGCGTGCCAGGTCTGACTGCAATGGTGTTCCTCTCGGAGAGCGCTGGGGCGCCGCGGATGGCCTTCACTGCAACGCCCCGGCCGCCGCCGGTGCGACGAAGCCTCATCACGCCGACGTGCAGATAACAGGAAGATAACGACGCTCCATATGCGGACCACCCGGCATACATGTGAGGCGTCTATGAACGGCGCATGAGGGAACGCGAAAAGCCCCCTCGAGAGGGGGCCAAAGCGGGGTCTGGTCGGGGTGACAGGATTCGAACCTGCGACTTCCCGCTCCCAAAGCGGGCGCTCTACCAAGCTGAGCTACACCCCGGTGCCGATCGCTCGGCGAACCGCAGGTAATGCTACCGGACGCACAGGGCGTCGGAGACCACTCTCGCGGACGGCGACGCGCGGGTCGCAGTGCGAGTTCACGGACCGCCCGAAGATGCGGTAGCATTCTCTTCGTCCCGATTCGGGGCTGTAGCTTAGTGGTAAAGCCTCTGTCTTCCAAACAGATGATGCGAGTTCGATTCTCGTCAGCCCCTCGACATGAGATCCCGGTCAGCCCGCGCAGGGCGGCCGGGATTTTCTCGTCCGTGCACGCAGCCTCCCGGGCGACTTACACCAGCAGCTCACGGATGTCGTCGGCGGAGAGCTCGGTGCTGAAGAGCTCGTCGTCGTCGATCACCGCATCGAAGAGCTTCGCCTTGCGCTCCTTGAGCGCCATGACCTTCTCCTCGATCGTGCCCTCGGCGATCATCCGGTAGACCATGACGCGTCGCTCCTGCCCGATGCGGTGCGTGCGGTCGATGGCCTGTTCCTCGCTCGCGGGGTTCCACCAGGGGTCGAGCAGGAAGACGTAGTCGGCCTCCGTCAGGTTCAGCCCGAACCCGCCCGCCTTCAGGCTGATGAGGAACACGGGGGCCGTGCCCTCCTTGAACGAGGCGATCACGTCGGCTCGCTTCGTTGTCGTGCCGTCGAGGTAGACGTACGGGATGCCCTGCGTCTCGAGGCGGGCGGCGACGAGCTTCAGGTAGGAGGTGAACTGGCTGAACACCAGCGCACGGTGCCCCTCGGCGGCGACATCGGCGAGGTGCTCGAGGAGGGCATCGAGCTTGCTCGACGGGACGTCTCCCGGCGCCATGCCGTCGAGTCCGGCGTGGATGAGCGCGGGGTCCAGGGCGAGCAGCCGCAGGAGTGTGAGCGAGCGGAACACCGTGAAGCGGTTCTTGTCGAGGTCCTCGAGCAGGCCGAAGAGCTTCTGACGCTCCCGCTGCAGGTAGAGGTCGTAAAGCTCGCGATGCTCGTCGCTCAGCTCGATGAACAGCGTCTGCTCCTGCTTCTCCGGCAGTTCGGGTGCGACGCGCTCCTTGGTGCGGCGGAGCAGGAAGGGGCGGATGCGCGCCCGAAGTCGTGCGAGCCGCTTGGCCCGCACCTCGGCGCTCGCCGGCTCGCTGAGGCCCGCGCCGACGCCCTCGCTCACCCCCTGCCGCCTGCCCTCGATCGTGCGCACGTACTCTTCGCCGAAGCGTCGCGCTGAGGGGAACAGGCCGGGGGCGGTGATGGCGAGCAGCGCATGGAGCTCGGTGAGGGAGTTCTCGAGCGGGGTGCCGGTGATCGCCAGCTTGAACGGCACCTCCAGCTCGCGCGCGCATTCGCTGACGAGGGAGTTCGCGTTCTTCACGAACTGCGCTTCGTCGAGCACGAGGCCCGACCATCCCGTTTCCTCGGCGACGGCGCGGTAGGCCTCGAAGTCGAGGCGGAAGAGGGCGTAGCTCGTGACGACGATGCTCGCCCCGCGCGCGACGTCGGCGATCCGCCTGCCAGAGGAGGCCTGCGTCGCGTCGACGACGCGCGTCACCAGCTCAGGGGTGAACCTCGCCGCTTCCGAGGCCCAGTTCGCGACGACGGACGTGGGCGCGACGACCAGGAGGGGTGCGGGCTCGCGGCCCTCCGGCGCCTCCTCGCGTGCGTGCTGTGCGAGCGCGAGCGTCTGCAGCGTCTTGCCGAGACCCATGTCGTCGGCGAGGATGCCGCCGAGCCTGTTCCGCCAGAGGAACGCGAGCCAGTCGAGGCCCTCCTGCTGGTAGGGGCGCAGCTCTGCCTGGAGTCCGCGGGGAGGGGCGATGGGTGATGGAGCATCATCCTGCAGCTCGCGGAGCAGCTCCCGCCACTCCACCGCAGGCTTCGCCTCGTCGGCGAGGTCCTCGAAGTCCGACCAGAGGCTCGCGTGCCGCCGGCTGATCTGCAGGCGGTTCGGCTCCCACTCGTTGAGCCCCTGCGCCTCGCTGATGAGCTCGCGCAAGGGTTCGAATGCCGGGTGCTTGAGGGAGAGGTAGCTGCCATCGATGAGCAGCAGCCTGGGCCTGCCGAGGGCGAGCGCCTTGAAGAGCTTCGTGAACGGGATCACCTTGCCGTCGACCGTGACGGTCACGCCGAGGTCGAACCAGTCGTGCCGTTCGGTGGGCACGGTCGTGACCGTCAGGTTGGGCGCGCCGCGGAGCTCGCGGTACTCCGGTGGTGTCCCGACGGTCTCGACGCGAACGCCGGGCAGGCGCTCGAGCAGCGGCAGCGTCTCGGCCGCGAAGCGCGCGGCATCGATCTGCGTGAGCGTCACGCGCACGGGCAGGGAGCCGGGTGCGTCGGCGTCCTCGGGCATCCAGTCGCGCGGCAGCAGGCCCTCGTCGATGACGGTCGAGAGCGCCGGCGGCGTTGCTCGCGACCGGGGGTTCGCCCACTTCCAGCGCAGCTCGAGGCTGTGCCGTGGGCCGAAGGTGGCCGTGAGGACGAGCTCGGCGGGTGCCGGGTCTGGGATGCGCACGGACGCGTCGGCGCTGCCGAGCCGCAGATGCGCCGCGAGTTCCGCCAGATGGGCATGCTCGAACTCGGCCGCGTCGTGGCTCGGAACCGTGAATCGCGCCCGCTGAGCGTTGCCCGGAGCGAGGAGCGCGAGCTGCGCTGGTGTGAGGCGCGTGTCACTCGGTGCCAGGCGGATGCGGTCGGGATTGTCGGCGTCGAAGGTGTAGATGCCGTGGTCGCCGATGGGCCGTGCCGTCTCGAACTCGACCTGTGCCTCCCCGACCATGAGGAGCGGGGCCAGGGTGAGTCCCGTGTCCGTCCGCCGGGCGTCGAGCGTGAGGCTCGAGGTGTGCTCGAGCGCGATCGTCGCGCTCTTGGCCGTGCCGACGAACGCGATGTCCTGGCTGGTGGCCTCCTCGAGCATCGTCCACATGACGGGGCTCGTCGCCTCGTCGAGGAACATCCATTCGCTGTCCTGCCCCGGCTCCGCGGGTCGTGCCGCCCGGTGCAGCGCGAAGAACTGGGCGAACCATGCCTGGTGCCGTGGGTCGAGGTCGCGGCGCCCGCGCAGGTGCTGCAGCTTCGCCCAGGTCAGGTCGCCCTTGACCCACTTGCCGCGCACGCCCTGCATGACGGGGCGCACGCCCAGGCGCAGCTCCTCGAGGGCGACGCCGGTGCCCTGTTCCCCTGTGAACGCTCGGCGCGACGTCGGCCCGTTCCAGCGGTACATCGTTCGCGGAATGAGCTCTCGCACCTCGAACTGCAGCGCGAGCGGCACCACCCGGTCCTGTGGTGCTGCCTGGGATGATGCTTCGGCGGCGTCCGGCTTCTCGAGCAGGCGAGTGAGCGCGTTCCGCCACGATGCTGGCGCGGGGGTCTCACTCGGAAGGGTCACCGGTGCAGTCTACGAACCACCACCCCCACGCGGGCATCCGCGGTCAGGTCAGCAGCGATTCGCCGACGCTGAGGGTGCCGTCCACGCCGAGGAATGCGGCGTAGCGCTCGACCTGCGCCGCCGCTTCGCGCAGCGTCGGTGCTGAGAACGTGCCGGAGATGGGGGTCGCGACCACCCGGGTGCGCTTGGCGGTCGTCGTCTTGGACCAGAGTCCGAGGCACCTCCCGCGGTGCACGACCGTCGCCCGGAACATCCCGTTGCCGCCCGGCACGATGAGGTCGGGGTGATCGGGATGCACGCTCGCCGAGCGGTCCTGGTAGCCGAGGACCCACTCGTCGAAGCCCGGAAGCAGCAGGGTCGGGGCGCTCTTCGGCGGCTCCCGCTCATCCAGCGCCTCAGCGACGACGAGGTGGCGCGCGCCGTCGAACTGCACCCCGGCCAGCGAGTCACCCAGCTCGTCGACCGCCGACCTCAGCGTGGCGAGCGGCAGCTTGCACCAGTACTGCAGGTCGGCGAGCGTCGCTGGGCCGTGACCTCGCAGGTAGCGCCGGACGAGTTCGCGCACCGCGGCGTCCTGGTCCAGCGTCACCGAGCTGGCGATCCATTCGGCGCCGAGCACCAGCTGCTGCTCGGCCCCTGCGAACGGACCGTAGACGAGGGTCGCGTCGAGCGACAGCAGCCACAGGAGGTGCGCGCCACGCTGGCCGCCGGTCGCGATGCCGTCACGTTCCCAGGCGGCGAAGAGCTCGGCGCGCGTGAGGCGTCGGTTCTCCCCTCGCGCATCCATCTCGGTGTGCAGCGAGTGTCGGGCGGCGCTCTCGGATGCCGCGTCGATTCCCAGGTCCTGGTGGCGCTTGCGCATGGATGCACGTGCGCGGTCGGCGGTCAGCAGCTGCAGCCAGCCGAGGTCGCGGGCGGGCACGACGTGCAGCGTCCCCCGCAACGGCCAGCAGCGCACGAGCTCTCCGCGGTCGAAGCTCGCCCGCACCTCGTTGATCGTCCATCCGGAGCGGAGTCCGAGCGACCAGAGCGCGCCGGGCAGGTCCTGTCCCTGCATAGCGAGCAAGCGCTCCGCAGTACCCGCGACCGTGAGGCGGTCGCCCGTGAGCAGCTGCGCTCGCTGGCGCAGGCCGAGGAGCTGCGCGCGCGTGAGTTCCGTGGTCATGACGTCAGTCTTGCGGATGCGCCCGGTGGACGAGGGAACTGCGCGGCCGGTTTGCCTTGCGATCGCCACGAGTCAGGCGTAACGTACAACCAAATGGTTATACGACAGCTCAGCGAGGACGACGTCAGCCGCATCTTCCAGGCCCTGGCCGATGCGACGAGGCGCGACATCCTCACGCGCGTGCTCCGCGAAGAGCAGTCGGTGACGAGCCTCGCGGAGGCCTACGCCATGAGCTTCGCGGCCGTGCAGAAGCACGTCGCCGTGCTCACGAGGGCGGGCCTCACGCAGAAGCGGAAGCAGGGGAGGGAGCAGCTCGTGCACGCCGACAGCGCGACGATCACCCGAGCGACCCGGCTCCTCGCGTCCTACGAGCAGCTCTGGCGCGAGCGCAGCTCCCGCATCGACGACCTGCTCGCCGACGACGACAAGACCAGCACACCGACCCCGCGCGCCGACGCCGACGAGCGGTGAACGAGAGGAAGAGATTATGCCCGTCATCTCCACGCAGAAGGACGCGGATCAGCTCACGCTGACCGTCGTCACCGAGCACGCCGCCACACCGGAACGGGTCTGGCAGCTCTGGGAGGACCCGCGCCAGCTCGAGTGCTGGTGGGGTCCGCCGACCTGGCCCTCGACGGTGGACTCGTTCGAGTTCGCGCCGGGCGGCCAGGTGGCCTCGCACATGACCGGCCCGGACGGCAGCACAGCTGGGGAGTGGTGGGAGTTCGTGACGATCGAACCGCACCGCACGCTGTCGTTCGACAACGGGTTCGCGCACGATGACGGCTCGCGGAACCACGAGCTGCCCGTCATGCGCTGCACCGTCACCATCGAAGGCCAGGGGGACGTCACCCGCATGACCACCGTGTCCGTGTTCTCGTCACCGGCCGACTTCGACAGCGTCCTCCAGATGGGGATGGCGGAGGGCATGACCGAGGCCATGGGGCAGATCGACGGGGTCCTCGCAGGCTGAGCCGTTGGCTCGGGCGCTCAGCTGCGAAGCGGGCTTCTCGCGAGCACCTGCACGTCCCAGACGTCGTCGATGTCGTAGCCCACGACGACGTGCGCCCCGGCGACGTCGAAGTTGTCCTGGTACTCGTCGGCGCGGACGGGCTCACCCAGGACGCTGCGCACCTCATCCTTGTACGCCGTGGCGAAGTCGATGCCCTCGATGAGCTGGGCCGGCCGTGCGTAGGGCTCGAAGCCCTCACCTCCGACCAAGGTGACGATGGCGGCATCGAGCTTCGCCCGCTCGACGATCACCGTCACCCCCGCCTGCCGGTACTCGAGGTACGTGCGCGCGAGTCCCGACGCGCGCTCGCGCCTCACGGGGCCGGGCAGCGAGGCGAGGAGGCTCGCGGACTCCGCGTGCGTCTCAGGATGCCCGAAGGCGGCGATGTACCTCGCGACATCGCCGCCGAGGCGGATGAGCTCTGCCATTCGTTCCTCCGAGTGCCGCGAAGCCCGGTTACCTGTTGACCTTGCCGACGAGATGCTCGCCGGCGGCGACGCGCTCGGAGTCGTCGCTGCCTGGGATGACGTTGCCGCGCAGCGAGCGACCGGCGGTCTCCTTGAAGGTCAGCACGGAGATGAGGCCGATGAGACCGGCACCCGCGAGGTAGAAGCCGGGGATGAGCACGTTGCCGGTCTGGTCGATGAGCCAGGTGTTCGCCGAAGCCGCCGTGCCGCCGAAGATCGCCGTGGAGATGTTGTAGCCGATGGCGAAGCCCGAATAGCGGACCGCGGTCGGGAACAGCGCAGGAAGCGTCGAGGAGATCGTCGAGATGATCATCACGAGGAACAGGCCGAGGATGCCGAGCCCCGCGATCTGCGCGACGAGCGACCCGGTCTGGATGAGCATGACCGCAGGCACCGAGAACACCGTGAAGCCGATGCTCGCCGCGATGAGCTGCGGCTTCCGGCCGATGCGGTCGGAGAGGGCCCCGAACGGCACGATGACGGCCATCATGAGGAGCTGGATGACCACCAGCGAGAAGGTCGACTCCGCGGTGCTCTGGTCGAGGGTCGTCGACAGGTAGGTCGGCATGTAGGTCAGCACGAGGTAGAAGGCGACGTTGATGAGGATCACGAAGCCGAAGAGCTTGAGCACCTGCATGGGGTAGTTCTTGAGCAGCGACACGAGGGCGCCGATCGCGGACTGCTTCTCGCCCGGCTGCTGCGCGTCGTCGACGAACGTCTCCGACTCGCTCAGGTGGCGGCGCATCCACAGGGCGACGAGGCCGAGGGGGAGCGTCAGCAGGAACGGCAGGCGCCACCAGCCCTCGAGCATCCCGTCGTCGCCGACGATGAAGGCCAGCGTCGTGCACAGGATGGCGGCGGCGCTGGCACCCGCGAGGGTGCCGAACTCGAGGAACGACCCGAAGAAGCCGCGCTTGTCGTCCGGAGCATGCTCCGACATGAAGATGGCCGCGCCGGCGTACTCGCCGCCCGCCGAGAATCCCTGCAGCATGCGGAGCAGGATGAGCAGGATGGGCGCGGCGAAGCCGATCGAGTCGAAGGAGGGGAGGAGGCCGATCGCGGCGGTCGAGAGGCTGATCATGATGATCGTGAAGACGAGCACCTTCTGGCGCCCGATGCGGTCACCGAGGGGGCCGAGCACGATGCCGCCGAGCGGACGCACGAGGAACGAGACCGCGAACGTCGCGAACGTGAGGATGAGCGCGAGTGCGCCACCCTGGTTCTCGCTGAAGGTGAAGAACAGCTGCGAGACGTAGATGGCGAGGTAGCCGTAGATGCCGTAGTCGAACCACTCGATGGCGTTGCCGATGGCGGAGCCTGCGACTGATCTCCGTGCCGTCTTGCGCTGGATGGGGGTGAGATCGATCTCTCGGGTCAGGGGTGGCAGGGTGGCGCTCTGGCCCCCTGTGCTGGACTGATCAGAGGACATGGGGGCTCCTTGCTGGAAGTTCCACACGGGTAATGCTCAAGTCCAGCGCGGCCACCTGGGTGTTACCGGGGCGACTCGTCGAGACGGAGCGCTATAAGCGCGTAGGCGCGCGCGGCGGTCAGGAGGTCGCCCACCTGTACGCGCTCCTCCGGCTGGTGCGCCTGCGACTTCACGTCGCCCGGGCCGAGGATGACGACCGGGATCTCGTGGTGGCGGGCGATGAACCCGCCCTCGCAGGCGGCGCTCCACCCGCCGATGCTCGAGGCGCCGCCCGCGTCGGCGACGGCACGCACGGCGGTGCCGGGAACGGCCGATTCGGGCGGAGTGAGGAATCCGGGCATAGCCATGTCGAGCTGGCCGGTGACGGTGATGCGCTCTGCGTTCAGCATGCCGCTCTGCTCGATGGCCGAGCGGATGCGCGCGAGCACGTCGTCGAGGATCTCCTGCGGCTCCTCGTCTGGAAGCACGCGGCGGTCGACGTAGAGGGTGCACTCCTCGGCGACGATGGAGGTGCCGTGGCCGCCGGCGATCATGCCGACGTTCCAGCTGCCGGTGCCGATGAGTCCGGGGACTGCCGCGGCCTGCCGGGAGATCCGTCTCGCGTCGTCCTCGATGGTCTGCACCGCGATGGCGGCGGCCGCGACGGCGCTCGCTCCATCCGCCGGATTGCCGGCGTGAGCGGCGGCTCCGCGCAGCGTGATGATGAAGTTCGTGGCGCCTCGGCAGGCGACCACGGTGTCGAGGCCGGTCGGCTCGGCGACGATGCACGCCGAGTAGGGCAGCGGGTCTCCCACGCTCCGCAGCTCCCGCGCCGTGGGCGCGTCGGCGATGTAGCGGAGCGCACCCGTCGCGGTGTCCTCCTCGTCGACGGTGCAGAGCAGCGAGAGGCGGACATCGGGCCGCTGCGCGTGCACGGCCGACATCGCCGCGATCACGGCGGCGAGCCCGCCCTTCATGTCGACGGCGCCTCGGCCGATGAGCTGACCGTCGACCAGGCGCGGCTCGAAGGGGTCGCCGAGCCAGCCCGCTCCCGCGGGCACGACATCGCTGTGTCCGAGGAAGAGAAGCGCTGGCCCGTCGCCGTCGCCGATCTGCGCGAGCAGGTTGTGCCGACCGGGCGCGACCTCGGTGAGCGTGACCTGCGCGCCAGCTCGTTCGCACAGCGTCGCGAGGACCTCCACGGTCGCCGCCTCCGTCTCACCCGGGTTCTCGCCCCTCGCGCGGATCAGGGTGGACGTATCCGCGACGATGCGCTCGAGATCGATCCGCGCGAGCACCGCCGTCTCGACCGGACTCAGCGCACTCACGCGTCGGCCTTCACGATGAGCTCGCGCGGTGCGCTGGTCAGCACCTCCACACCCGTCTCGGTGATGCGGATCGACTCGGACACCTCGAAGCCGAAGCCCGTCATCCACATGCCCGCGATGAGGTGGAAGGTCATGTTCGGGGCCAGCACCGTCTCTTCGCCCGAGCGGATGCTCACGGTGTGCTCGCCCCAGTCCGGCGGGTAGCCGATGCCGATCGAGTAGCCGAGACGCGACGCCTTCGTGAGTCCCTGCTTCGCGAGCACCGCATCCCAGGCCTCGACGGCCGCCTCGGGGGTCTGGCCGGGACGCAGCAGCTCGAGTGCGGCCTCGAAGCCGTCGAGGGTCGTCGCGGCGACCCGCTGCAGCTCGGAGCTCGGCTGCCCGAGGCTCACGGTGCGGGCGAGCGGGGCGTGGTAGCGGCGGTGAGCTCCAGCGAGCTCCAGCGAGACCGCCTCGCCGGCCACGATCTGGGCGCTCGACCACGTGAGGTGAGGCGTGTCGGCGCCCTCGCCGGCGAGCATCATGGGAACGATCGACGGGTAGTCGCCCTCGGCGTCGCCGATCCCCGCGGCCTGCGCGGCCTGGATCTCCGCGGCGATGTCGCTCTGCCTCCTGCCGCCGCGCAGCGCCTCGATACCGACCGCCATCGCGTTCGAGCTGACGGCCGCCGCGGCCCGCATCAACGAGATCTCCGCGCTCGACTTCACGAGGCGCACCCAGTTGACGAGCTCCTGGCTGTCGACGAGCTCCCACTCGGGGAGCCTGCGCTGCAGCGTCAGGAACGAGCGAACCGAGAAGAAGTGAGCTTCCGACTCGTAGCCGACCCGCATCCTCCTGGCGGCGTGACCGCGCTCGCGGAGCTCGGTTGCCGCCCAGTCCATGGGGTGCACCTCGGCTCGGTGCACGAGGCTCTCCGGGTAGCCGGCGACCTGCTCGCGCGGCAGCCAGGTCGTGTGGTGCGCGCCGTGCGCGTCCATGGCTCGCATGACGAGCAGCAGATCACCGTCGGCCGGAACGAAGAGGAACTGCGGCATGTAGAACGACCAGGCGTTGTACCCCGTCAGGTAGTGGAGGTTGGCCGGGTCGGTCACGAGCAGCGCGTCGAGGCCCGCGTCCTGCATCCTGACCCTCGTGTTCGCGAGCCTGACCTCGAACTCCTCACGGCTGAAGTCTGCGAGCTGCGACATCTGGGCCCTTTCTCTCTGACTGCGGTCCCGAGAATCTACTCGCTCGCGGGGCGGGTCGAGTGCATGTAGTTCAATGGATGCGCGATCACCGCCCCGTTCATCGCCCCGAGGAGCTCACGTGCCAGACAACTCGACGCCAGAAGACTCCGAGAAGGACGACGGAGCCGTCGACTACTCGCAGCGCGACTACCAGGCACCGACGGGATACCGGGCCCCTGATTTCGTGTCGAAGTGGGCGGCGCAGGACAGCAGGGGCGACGCGCAGCGGCTCGAGGACGAGCAGCGCGAGGCGACGCGGGATGCGCAGGACGCCGCTCAAGATCCGTACGACGCACCGCGGTCGACGACGGCGGGCGGTGACACCCCGGCTGGGCTGCCCGACCCGCCGCGGACGCTGGAGGAGCTCGACGCGATCATCCGCCGCGAGCAGGAAGCGCAGTCGCCGGGGCACGTGCTTCCCGGCGCGGGAGACGGCGAGGAGCTCACGCAGTCGGCCGACGTCCCGCTCGACCGTGAGGAACTGCTCACGCGCGTCGCAACCGACAGCAGCGCCCTCCTCGGGAAGCGTGCCAGGGAGGTGCAGAGCGCGCTGGTCGGCGGCCGGCCGGGGAGCGGCGCGGGGCAGCGGGGAGCGAGCTCCAAGACTCCGTCGAAGCAGCATCCCGCGCCGTCGGTCGCGCCGTCTCCTGCGTCGAAGACGACCGCCGCGACGGCGAAGAAGGGCGGAGGCGGGTGGTTCGGCGTCATCGCCGCCATCCTCGCCCTCACCTTCGCGATCTCGGGGATGTCGTTCGTCGGCTGGGTGCTCGTCGTCGTCTCGCTCATCGCGAGCATCGGCCTGCTGCGTGCCGGTGGTGGGCGCCGCGTCGTCGGCGTCATCACCCTCGTCATGACGGTCGTGGCGCTCGTGATCCAGCTGATCGGCTCGACCGGCGGTTCGATCCGCGGAACGGTGACGGAGCTCTCCGGTGGCACCGGAACGCTCGATCTCAACGGGACGACCACCGTCTCGGGAACAGGCAACGCGCGCTTCGACGTCACCCTGCCCGGCGGGCCGGAGGACATCGGCCTGCTGCAGGTCGAGTTCGAGGGCGAGCGGCTGCGCATCTACGACGTCGACGCCGACGGCGAGCAGATGGGCGGCTCTTCCGTTTCCGCCTACGACGAGTACTCGGGCCTCGCCGTCATCAACGAGTGGACGGACGACGAGTTCCGGGCCATCGACATCGAAGCCGAGGGGGAGTGGACCGTGACGCTCGTCTCCACGGACACGCTGCCCTCCTTCGACGGCGAGTACACCGGAACCGGCCCTGAGGTCGTGCTCTACACGGGCGCCGGCGGCGACGCGACCTTCACCTTCGAACCCGAGCAGAGCATCTCGATCGACACGTTCGGCGCCGACAGCTGGTACCAGAGCAGCAGCGAGGTCACATCCCTCACCAGGCCCTTCCCCGCCGGTCCCACGATCATCCGCGTCGAGCCGTACGAGGACACGGCCTGGAGCATCAGCTTCGACGGCGCGGCCCCAGCCCCGACCAGCTAGTCAGGACGCGCGGCGGTAGCGGAGCTCGGGGCGGCCGCGCTTGCCGTAGACCGGTTCGAGGAGCGCAAGGCCGCGCCCGCAGAGGTGGTCGAGGTACCGACGCGCGGTGACGCGGGAGAGGCCGCACGCCTCCGCGACCTCGAGCGCAGACTGCCACTCCGAGCCGAGGTGCGAGAGGACGAGCTTGATGGTCGGCTCCGAGAGGCCCTTCGGCAGGGGCCTGCCGCGCGTCGTCGGCGACGGAAGTCCCTGGGCGCCTGCCCGGTCTGCCGACGCGGCAGGACCGCCGCGTCGAGCGAGCAGCCCGTCGATGTCCTGCTGGCGGAGTGGGGCCGTCTGCGGCGCGGTGGACTCCGGCTTCGGCGCGGCCACGCGAGTATCCCGGTAGTTGACGAGCCTCGCCTCGAAGTTGGCCTTCGAGAAGGGCTTCACGAGGTAGTCCGCGATGCTTGCCGTCGCCAGCTGGGCGACGGACAGTCGATCGTTGGCCGACGAGATGATGACGGCGTCGAACGAGTCGCCGAGCAGCTGGCGCAGGCGCCGCAGCACCTCCACCCCGCTGAAGTCCGGGAGGTGCACGTCGAGCAGCACGAGGTCGATCTCCGTGCTGGCGGCCACCTCCAGTGCCTCCTGGCCCGAGCCAGCGGTGGCGACGACCTCGAAGCCGTCGACGCCCGCGAGCATGCGCTCGTGCAGGCGCCTGACGGCGGTCTCGTCATCGACGATGAGCGTGCGGATGGCGGTCACGGTGCGATCCTCCCAGCAGTCGGAGCATCCGAGGACCCACCCGCGCCGCGGCGGGCGCCAGCGGAGGACAGCGTCGCCACGAAGCGGGCACCTCCCAGCTCGCTCTCCGAGATGACGAGGTCGCCGCCGTGCTCCCGCGCGAGGCGGCGCACAAGGCCGAGGCCGACGCCGCGTGGGATCTCGAGGCCGTCCATCGTCTGCGTCTCCTTGGTCGAGAAGCCGACCTCGGTGATCTGGCCCCTGAGCTCTTCTGGCACCCCCGGGCCGCTGTCGTCGACCTGCATCCGCAAGCCTGAGGGGGCCGCCTCGACGGCGACGCGCACGATTCCGCGCGCCCCCTGTTCCTCGACGGCCTCAGTCGCATTGCCGACGAGATTGCTCAGCACGGTGGCTGCGTCGTCGTCGAAGAGGAGCTCGAGGACGGCCCGGTCGTCGCCCTCGACATCCGCGTGGAGCTGCCCGCCGTGCTCGCAGAGGCGGGCGCTCGCCGCGGCCAGGATCGCGCGGACGCGAACGGGGGCATCCGCGAGCGCCTCCTCGAGGTCCGCGTCTGCGGCGAGCGAATCCACCGGCGTCAGCGAGCGGATGTAGTCGAGGGCCTCGCCCCGCTCGTCGACCTCGATGAGCCCGAAGAGCACGTGCAGGCGGTTCGAGAACTCATGGGTCTGCTCGCGGAGTGCCGCCGACAAGCGGCGCTGCGTCTCGAGCTCCTGCGCCGCGGCCGCGAGGTGGTCGAAGCGTCGACCGAGGACGAGGGAGACCCCGGCCGCGGCCGCGAGCCCGAAGAGTCCGGCGCCGATGACCCACGGAACCACCTGCCAGACGCGGTCCTCCAGCTGTGCGGAGATCGAGGACTCGAGGATGCCGACCGACGCGGTGCCGACGACGATCCCGTCGCGCCAGACCGGCACCTTCGCGCGGAGCGTCGGGCCGACCGTGCCGACCTCGGTGCCGACGAACGTCTCGCCGCCGAGCGCGACGCTGGGGTCGGTCGACACCATCTCTCCCCGCCGCTCTGGCACCGGGTGGGTGATGCGGATGCCCTCGTCGTCGGTGATGACGACGTAGTCGACGCCAGCGGACTGCGCGACGAGGTCGGCGATCGGCTGCAGCGTGACACCGGCATCCGGTTCGCCGACGGCGTCGACCACGGCAGGCAGCTCGGCGAGGCTCAGGGCGACGGCGAGCGTGCGCTCACCGGTCTCCTCACGGATGGAGGTGTGCTGCACCTGGAGCGCGACGAGGAGGGTCGCGACCATGCAGATCAGGACGATCGAGAACTGCACGGCGACGAGCGTGAGCACACGTGGGCCGCGCAGGGCGCGGAGCTGTGCGGGCGGTTCCTTCCTCATGCCGCTCCACCACCTCCGCGTGCGCCGATCGTCGATGAACGACGGTTGTCCGGCGAACCTCCGTGTCCACAAAGACCATAAAGGCCAGAAGGCGTCGGCGCTCAATCCCGGTGCAATCGTAGAGAGCGCGCAGACCAGCGCGGCGACAGAGTCGTTGCCAACGGAAGGAATACTCCATTGAGTAGAACAAGACTCCCGAACAAGCTGCTCACCTCGCTCTTCGCCATCGTCACCGTCGCTGTCCTCGGCTTCGCGGTCGTGGACGCGAGCAGTGCGGGTGCCGGAGCATCGGCGAGGAGCAAGCTCACGATCATGGCGCCGGCGGCGCCCGGCGGAGGCTGGGATGCCTTCGCTCGCGAAGCCCAGCAGGCGCTGCGAGCCAACGGCATCGTCAACAACGCCCAGGTCGTGAACGTGCCGGGCGCGGGTGGCACGATCGGACTCAGCCAGCTGCTGCAGATGCAGGGCCGCGACGACCTGCTCATGGTCACGGGAGGCGTCATGGTCGGGGCGACCGTGCTCTCCAACACGGGGGAGTCGCTCGCCGACACGGTGCCCATCGCCCGCCTCGCCGACGACTACAACGCGCTTGTCGTGCCGGCCTCGTCGCCGTACACCACCCTCGACGAGTTCGTCGAGGGCATGAAGAAGGACCCCGGCGGCCACTCGATCGCCGGCGGCTCGCTCGGCGGCATCGACCACCTCCTGAGCGGCATGCTCGGGAAGGCTGTCGGCGTCGACCCGAAGGACGTGAACTACGTCGCCTACTCGGGCGGAGGCGAGGTCCTCTCCTCGCTGCTCTCGAGCACCACCGCGGCAGGCCTCTCCGGCTACAACGAGTTCAGGGACCAGATCGAAGCCGGCACCCTCAAGGCGCTCGCGATCTCGGCCCCGGACCCCGTCGACGGCATCGACATCCCGACCTTCAAGCAGGAGGGCGTCGACGTCGCGATGGTGAACTGGCGCGGCGTCGTGGCCCCACCCGGCATCGACGACGCCACGCGCGACGAGCTCGTCGCCATCGTCACGGAGCTCGAGAACAGCCCCGAATGGGCGGATGCGCTCGACCGGAACAACTGGACGGACAGCTTCCAGCCCGGTACCGATTTCGAAGACTTCCTCGTCGGCGAGACCGACCAGGTCACCGCACTCGTGAAGGAGCTCGGACTATGAGTCAGGTGCAGAACCAGCGTGAGGCGCAGGGCTCTCGAGATTCGAGAGGGCCGGCGACCAACAGCATCCAGACGGGGCCACGCTCCTGGTGGCACGGGCGGAGCGAACTCGGGGTCGCCGCGTTCGTCTTCCTCCTCGCCGCGGTCTTCGCGATCGGCACAGCCACCATGGACGTGCCGGCAACGGCGGGAGTTCCCGGGCCGCAGTTCTTCCCGACGATCGTCGTCATCCTCCTCTTCATCGTCTCCATCGCTCTCGCGATCACCGTCATCCGCAGGCCAGCACGCGATGACGAGGACGAAGCTGACCAGATGCTCGAGATCTCACCGGAGCTGCTGGAGGACATCGGCCAGATCGACACGACCTCCGAGATCCGCGTCGTCACGGCGGCCGCGGGGGAGGAGCGCAAGAAGCGCGACGGCACCGACTGGAAGACCCTCGGCATCGTCTTCGCCGCGCTCGCGGGGACTGCGCTGCTGCTCGAACCGCTCGGCTGGATCATCACGGCCGCCGCACTGTTCTGGGTCGTCGCCTACGCCCTCGGCAGCAAGCGCCACCTCTTCGACATCGGGGTCGCGTTCCTCTTCTCGTCACTCGTGCAGCTGTCGTTCTCGGCGGGCCTCGGCCTGACGCTGCCGTCCGGAATCCTGAGCGGAGTCCTCCCATGGATCAGCTGACCCACCTCCTCGAGGGCTTCACCGTCGCCCTCACCCCCATCAACCTCCTCTGGCTGCTCATCGGCGCCGTGCTCGGAACCGCGGTGGGCGTGCTGCCCGGCCTCGGCTCCGCCATGGCCGTCGCCCTGCTGCTCCCCGTCACCTTCAGCCTCGACCCGACCGGCGCGTTCATCATGTTCGCGAGCATCTACTTCGGCGGACTCTTCGGCGACTCGACCTCGGGCATCCTGCTCAACACTCCGGGAAACTCCTCGGCGATCGCGACGACGTTCGAGGGCCACCGGATGGCGAAGGACGGCCGAGCCGCGAAAGCGCTCGGAACCTCCGCCATCGGCGCGTTCATCGGCGGCACGATCGCGACGGCGCTTGTCGTGTTCTTCTCGCCGTTCCTCGTGCAGCTGGCGACGCAGTTCGGGCCGGCCGAGTACTTCGCACTGGCCGCGTTCGCGTTCGTCGCGATCTCCTCGGTCGTCGCCGACTCCGTCATCCGCGGCCTCATCGCGCTCGGCATCGGCCTCGCGATCGCCCTTGTGGGCGTCGACGGCCCCTCCGGCGCCTCCCGCTTCACGATGGACCTGCCGCAGTTCTTCGACGGCATCTCGATCATCGTCGTGACGGTCGGCCTCCTCGCGATCGGCGAGGTCCTGCACGTCGCCAGCCGCATCCACCGCGAAGGCGGCCTCACGAAGATCCCGGCGTCCGGCTCGCCGTACCTGAACCTGCGCGAGCTCCGACAGGCCCTCCCGGCGTGGCTTCGCGGCACCGCATACGGCGTGCCCTTCGGTGCGATCCCCGTCGGCGGCTCCGAGGTACCCACCTTCCTCGCGTACGGCACGGAGAAGCGCCTCGCCAAGCGCCGCGGCGACAGCGACTTCGGCACGCGCGGCGCCATCCAGGGCGTCGCGGCGCCAGAGGCTGCCGGCAACGCCACCGCAGGAACGGCCATGGGCGCCCTGCTCGCCCTCGGCCTCCCCACATCCGCGACCGCGGCCATGATGCTCGCCGCGTTCCAGCAATACGGGATGCAGCCGGGGCCGCTCCTCTTCGAGCGCAGCGCAGACCTCGTCTGGCCGCTGCTCGCGAGCCTCTTCGTCGGGCTCCTCATCCTCCTCATCATCAACCTGCCGTTCGCCGCGGTCTGGGCGAAGCTGCTGCTGATCCCGCGCCACTACCTGTACGCGGGCATCACGGGCTTCGCGATGCTCGGGGTCTACGCCATCGCCTCGTCGCCCGTCGACCTCTGGCTGGCCCTCGCGATCGGCGCGTTCGGCTTCGTGATGCGGCGCTACGCCATCCCGCTCGCTCCCGTGCTCATCGCCGCGATCCTCGGACCGCTCGCCGAGACCGAGCTGCGCCGCGCGCTGGCGGTCAGCGAAGGCGACCTGGGCATCCTCGTCGACTCGCCCATCACCATCGCGCTGTACGTGCTCATGGCCGGCGCCATCATCATCAGCGCCATCCAGCACCTGCGGACCCGCACCCGCGAGAAGCAGATCCAGAAGGCCAAGACGGAGGCCGTCGCCGTCCAGGCCGCCGAGCGAGAGGACGCCAGGTAGCGCCGACCAGCGGATGCCGCGAGGGCGGGTGGATGCGCACAGCGCGCCCACCCGCCTCGCGCGTTCCCCGGATCCGCCCTCGCGCCTTCGCGCCCACACGAATCCTGATTGCCGGTAGAGTGCTGTCGTTTGTGGGTGCCGTAGGCTGTTCGCAGCCGCATCAGTGCGGCGATACGCCCATCTGGGTGGTGCGCGGCGTGCAGTCGCACCCCGCTCCACGCGCGAATCCGCGCAGTCACCCCACGTATCTCAGGAGATGCCCCACGTGAAGACCTCGGTCGAACAGATCAACCCGACCCGCGTCAAGCTGACGATCAACGTAGAACCGGCTGAACTCAAGCCATACGTCGACTCCGCTTACCGCACCATCGCAGAGCAGATCCAGGTGCCCGGCTTCCGCCGCGGCAAGGTTCCGACGCCGATCATCGACCAGCGCGTCGGTCGCGCCGCCGTCCTCGACCAGGCGATCTCCGATGGCCTCGACGTGTTCTTCAACCAGGCCGTCGCAGAGTCCGACGTGCAGCCGCTCGGCCGCCCGAAGGCCGACATCGTCGAGACGCCGAACGTCGCCGACTTCGCAGGCGACCTCGTCGTCGAGGTCGAGGTCGACTCGCGTCCCTCGATCGAGCTCCCCTCCTACGACGGCATCAAGGTCGAGGTCGAGGCTGCGGCCGTCAACGCGGCTGACGTCGACGCCGAGCTCGAAGAGCTCCGCAAGCGCTTCGGCACGCTCGTCACCGCAGACCGCCCCATCGAGGACGGCGACTTCGTGACGCTCGACCTCATCGCGACGGTCGACGGCGAGAAGGTCGATGAGGCCGAGGGCATCTCGTACGAGCTCGGCTCCGGCCAGCTCCTCGAGGGCACCGACGAGGCGCTCCTCACGCTCACCGCGGGCGAGGAGACGACCTTCCGCTCCACGCTGCTCGGCGGCGAGCACGAGGGCAAGGAAGCAGAGATCACGGTCACCGTGCAGTCCGTCAAGGACCGCGAGCTGCCCGAGGTCGACGACGAGTTTGCGCAGATCGCGAGCGAGTTCGACACGATCGAGGAGCTCCGCGCCGACCTCGAGACGCAGGCCAAGAGCAAGAAGACGTTCGAGCAGGTCGACGCCGCACGCGAGAAGGTCGTCGAGCAGCTCCTCGACCTCGTCGAGATCCCGCTGCCCGAGACCCTCATCAACGATGAGGTCACGCGCCACCTCGAGCAGGAGGGCCTCCAGCCCGACGACGAGCACGGTGTCGAGGTTCGCGCCAACGCCGAGAAGTCCTTCCGCCAGCAGGTGCTCCTCGACGAGGTCATCAAGGCAGAGGGCGTCGAGGTCGAGCAGGACGAGCTCACGCAGTTCCTCATCCAGTCGGCAGCCCAGTACGGCATGGCTCCGCAGGAGTTCATCGGCGTGCTGCAGGAGAACAACCAGCTCCCCGGCATGATCGGCGAGGTCGCCCGCTCCAAGGCCATCCTGTTCGTGCTCGACAAGGCCGAGGTCGTCGACACCAACGGAGACGCCGTCGACATCTCCGAGTTCACGGTCGCCGTTCAGCGCGCCAAGGACAAGGCAGCCGCGGCTGAGGCCGAGGCATCCGCCGACGCCGTCGAGTCCGACGAGGTCGCCTCCGACGAGGTCGCCTCCGAAGAGGTCAAGGACGACGAGGCCAAGTAGTCTCCGGTTCCACTCCGCGAAGCGCCGCCGGCATCACGCCGGCGGCGCTTCGTGCATGGTGCAGCGGATGCGCGGCCGGACGCGCGGCCCCATCCTCCCTGCCCTCCCTGCCCTCCCTGTCCTCAGCGTCCACCGTGACGTGCGGGCTTTTCGCCCCCGTGATGGGTTTTTCCCCATCACCGTTCACGGAAACCCCGCACGGGCATCCGCAGAACCCATCAGCGCTGCCGAAACCCCGCACGGGCATCCGCAGAACCCATCGCCGTTGCAGCAGCCCCGCACGGAGTGACACGACTCCTTGGGACACTGCCAGGCACCGTGTGCCGTGGGCGAACAGGCCAGCGCTGGCCTCGCAGCTCTACTAGATTCGGTGACGACCGTTAGGGAAATGGAGCGACCGTGGCTGATATTCAACTGCCGAACAGCGTCTTCGACAGGCTCTTGAAAGACCGCATCATCTGGCTCGGGTCCGAGGTGCGCGATGAGAACGCAAACGAGATCTGCGCGAAGATCCTGCTGCTTGCTGCAGAGGACCCTGAGCGAGACATCTACCTCTACATCAACTCGCCGGGCGGATCGATCACCGCAGGTATGGCGATCTTCGACACGATGGAGTTCGTGCCGAACGACATCGTCACCGTGGGCATCGGCATGGCGGCCTCCATGGGCCAGCTCCTGCTGACCGCAGGTGCGCCGGGCAAGCGCTACATCACGCCGAACGCACGCGTCCTGCTGCACCAGCCGCACGGCGGCTTCGGTGGCACGGCGAGCGACATCCAGACCCAGGCGCAGCTGATCCTCGACATGAAGGCGCGCCTCGCGTCGATCACGGCGCAGCGCACGGGCAAGAGCCTCGAGCAGATCAACGAGGACGGCGACCGCGACCGCTGGTTCAACGCCGATGAGGCGCTGGCGTACGGCTTCGTCGACCACATCCGTTCGTCGGCGACCGAGGTCACGGGCGGCGGCGGCACCAAGCGCGACGCCGAGTCCACGTCCGAGTCGGCAGAGTAAGGAAGCCAGAGCATATGAACACCCCATTTCTGACCGGCGGCTCGCCGGCAGGCGTCCAGAGCCCCTCGTCGCGGTACATCCTGCCGTCGTTCGAGGAGCGCACGGCGTACGGCTACAAGCGCCAGGACCCGTACGCGAAGCTCTTCGAGGACCGCATCATCTTCCTCGGCGTGCAGGTCGACGACGCCTCGGCTGACGACATCATGGCCCAGCTCCTCGTGCTCGAGAGCCAGGACCCTGACCGCGACATCACGCTGTACATCAACTCGCCCGGTGGCTCGTTCACGGCCATGACGGCGATCTACGACACGATGCAGTACATCCGTCCAGAGGTCTCCACCGTGTGCCTCGGGCAGGCAGCCTCCGCGGCGGCCGTGCTGCTCGCCGCGGGCCAGCCAGGCAAGCGCCTCGCCCTCCCGAACGCTCGTGTCCTCATCCACCAGCCCTCGACGGGCGGCGCCGGCCAGGGGCAGGCCTCGGACATCGAGATCCAGGCGCAGGAAGTGCTGCGGATGCGCACCTGGCTCGAGGAGGCGCTCTCGCGTCACTCCGGCAAGCCCGTCGACAAGGTGAACCGCGACATCGAGCGCGACAAGATCCTGTCGGCCGCCGAGGCCCTCGAGTACGGCCTCATCGACCAGGTGCTCACGAGCCGTAAGGGCGCCGAGCCGGTCATCATCGACTAGTTCGAGTCGACCGAACAGCGACATGAAGTGCCCGGATGGCCGCGTCAGGGGAGTCCCCCTGGCGCGGCCATCCGGGCAATGTCGGTGGTTCGGGTTAGTCTTGGCAGACCGCGAAGGAGGTCCTCATGGCACGTATCGGTGAAAGCAGCGAGCTGTTGAAATGCTCGTTCTGCGCCAAGAGCCAGAAGCAGGTCAAGCAGCTCATCGCTGGTCCTGGTGTCTACATCTGCGACGAGTGCGTCGAGCTGTGCAACGAGATCATCGAAGAACGCATGGCCGACTCCGAGACCAGCGAGGTCAAGGACTTCGAGCTCCCGAAGCCGCGCGAGATCTTCGCCTTCCTCGAGGAGTACGTCATCGGGCAGGAGCCCGCGAAGAAGGCGCTCGCCGTCGCGGTCTACAACCACTACAAGCGTGTCCGCGCGCTCGGCCAGATCACCTCTGCGGAAGAGCGGGTCGATGAGGTCGAGATCTCGAAGAGCAACATCATGCTCATCGGGCCAACCGGATGCGGGAAGACCTACCTCGCGCAGTCGCTCGCGAAGCGCCTCAACGTGCCGTTCGCTGTCGCAGACGCGACGGCGCTCACGGAGGCGGGGTACGTCGGCGAAGACGTCGAGAACATCCTGCTGAAGCTGCTGCAGGCTGCCGACTTCGACGTGAAGCGTGCAGAGACCGGCATCATCTACATCGACGAGATCGACAAGATCGCGCGCAAGGCGGAGAACCCGTCCATCACGCGCGACGTCTCCGGCGAGGGCGTGCAGCAGGCGCTACTGAAGATCCTCGAGGGCACGGTCGCCTCGGTTCCGCCGCAGGGTGGCCGCAAGCATCCGCAGCAGGAGTTCATCCAGATCGACACGACGAACGTCCTGTTCATCGTGGCGGGTGCCTTCGCGGGCCTGGAAGAGATCGTCTCGCAGCGCGCCGGCAAGAAGGGCATCGGCTTCGGCGCCCCCCTGCACTCGAAGAACGATGATCGCGACCTCTACAGCGAGGTGCTCCCGGAAGACCTGCACAAGTTCGGTCTCATCCCGGAGTTCATCGGCCGCCTGCCCGTCATCACGACGGTCTCGCCGCTCGATCGGGGTGCCCTCATCGACATCCTCACGCAGCCGCGCAACGCGCTCGTGAAGCAGTACCAGAAGATGTTTGAACTCGACGGTGTCGAGCTCGTCTTCGACGAAGGCGCGCTGGAGGAGATCGCCGACCTCGCGGTGCTGCGCCAGACCGGTGCCCGCGGGCTCCGAGCCATCCTCGAGGAGACGCTCGGGCCGGTCATGTTCGATGTGCCCTCGCTCGACGACGCGAGCCGGGTCGAGATCACTCGCGACGTCGTGCTCAAGAATGCGGCGCCGACGATCATCCCGCGACCCGAGCTGCGCGCCGAGAAGTCGGCTTAGCTCACCGTCGCGTGAGCGCGTCAACGACGTCCGGAAGCCCCGCCTGCCATCCAGCAGGCGGGGCTTCTGCTCTGCGTGGGCCAGCCGCCCGCCGCCGAGGGGAAGCGGGCGGTCGCGAGGCGCAGTCGGCGGGCTCGACGTGCTCGGGGTGCTCACCGACGCGCTCGACTCGCCCTGCCGCGGCAGCGAAGCGAGTCTCTTCCGAAGACGTGAGGCAGGCCGCGTGCAGATGACGGAACGGCTCCTCGGGAGCGTGCTCATCGTCAGCGCCGACGCGCGTGCGCTCGGCGGCCGAGACCGCCTGCGGGCTCTCGAGGTGCTGTCGGAGGGCGATCGTCATCGGCTGCGCGCCATGTCCGAGGTGCGGGCGGACGACCGCGCGGACGCGTTCCTCACTGGCCGCTTGCTGGTGCAGCTCGGCCTCGAGCGCCTCTCGGCTGACCACTTCGCCTCAGACCTCCTCGCCACAGACCTCGAGATGGGTTCCACGCTTCCGGATGGCGTGCACGCCATCCGGAAGCGCGGAACCCACCTCGAAAGCGGGGAGCGCGGGCTCGCGCCGGTCGCGGCGCTCGAGGTGGTCTGCTCGAACTGCGGCTCGACGACGCACGGCAAGCCGAGCATGCCGGGTCTGCCGGTGCTCATCAGCCTCGCCTATGCGGGGACGACGGTCTTCGTGGCGTTGGCCAGCGCCGACGACGTCAGCGCCCTCGGGATCGACGTCGAGGAGCTGCGGATCGACGAGGACTCCGCCTCTGCGCGGCCCGCCGGAGCCCTCCCGATCTCAGGCGCAGGCCCAGGCGCAGACCCAGACCGAGACGCAGCGCCCCGTGCGCCATCGGGGGATGCGGTCGACCCCGCCCTCGACCTCGAGTGGTGGACCGCCGTCGAGGCGGTTCTCAAGGCGGACGGCCGCGGGCTGCGAGTCGATTCGAGCTTGGTGCGCTTCGAGCCAGGCGAGGGGCGCGCCGACGGGGACGAGCATGCTCGCGTCGCTGGCGAGGAGGCGAGCTACCGCATCCACCGCGCCGTCGCGGAGCGCTTCCTCGTGGCCGTGGCCACAAGGAAGCCGGACCGGGAAACGAGCCTGGTCAGTGAACCCGCTAACGAAGGAGCCGAGTCACCTTCGCTCTGACCGCCGAGGGCAGATCTGGGAGGGCGAGCTGGTAGAGCCAGGCGTCGAAGAGCTCCTGGAGCGGGGCGTCCGGCACGACCGCTGCGGCGTGCTCGATGAACTCCGCGGTCGAGGCCACGGAGAATCGCTTCTCCACGGTCCAGCTCGTGAGGATCTCGAAGAACGCTGAGTCGCCGACGGTCAGGCGCAGCGCGTGGAGGGTGAGTGCGCCGCGCTTGTAGACGCGGTCGTCGAACATGTCGGCGGCACCCGGGTCACCGAGCAGCAGGTCCTGCGGCAGCGCAGACAGCGAGCGCCAGTAGTGCCTGGCCAGCTGGTCAGCGCTCTCGGCACCGCTCGCCTCCGCCCAGATCCACTCGGCGTAGCAGGCGAAGCCCTCGTTCAGCCAGATGTGCTGCCAGCCGCCCACTCCGACGCTGTTGCCGAACCACTGGTGCGCGAGCTCGTGGGCCACGAGGCGCTCCTGCCCTCTGGCGCCGTCGATCTGGTTCGCGCCGAAGATCGCCATGCCCTGGGCTTCGAGGGGGATCTCGAGGTCGTCGGCCGTGACGATGACGGCGTAGGAGTCGAAGGGGTACGGGCCGAAGGTCAGCTCGAAGGTCTCCATCATGCGAGACACGTCGGCGAGGTCGGTTCCCACGCGGCGGGCGAGGGCGGTCGGGTAGTGCAGGTGCCCGTCGACTCCCGCGAGCTGCACGTCTTCGCGTCGGTAGCGTCCGATCTGCAGGGTGACGAGGTAGCTGGCGGTGGGTGCGCCCTCCTCGTACACCCAGGTCGTGAGGCCTCCGGCTGAGCGCCTCGAGCGCAGCGATCCGGTTGCGACGACGTCGTAGTTGCTGTCGACGGAGACCTGGATGCGGTAGCTGGCCTTGTCTGCGGGGTGGTCGTTGCAGGGGAACCAGGTCGGGGCGCCGGTGGGTTGCGAGGCGACGATGATGCCGTCCTCGAGCTCTTCCCAGCCGATGGTTCCCCAGCGGGAGCGGCGGGGGCGAGGGGCGCCCTCGTAGACGACCTCGAGCGTGATGGCGGCTCCGGCCTCGACTGGCTTCGACAGCGTGATCTTCAGCTTGCGGTCGCTCTGCTTGAAGCGCGCCTGCTTGTCGCCGCGCACGGCGACCTTGCTGACGCGAAGGCCGACGAGGTCGAGGGCGAAGGCGGTGAGCGGGACGGTGGCGCGGAGGCTCAGCGTCGCCGTGCCGGAGAGTCGGTTGTTCTGCATCCGGTACTTGAGGGCGAGGTCGTAGTGCTCGACGCGGATGCTCACGTCGCCGCTCTGCGGCGTGTAGGGGTTGCCGGGCAGGGGCTCGCGCGCGGCGGCGCGGTTCATGACACCTTCGACTGGTAGGCGCGGAGCTTGAGCGCGCGCCACGGGCCGATGGGGTTGCCGCTCCAGCGGCTGCCGACGGGGACCGACTCGCCGCGCATGACGAGGGAGGCTGGTCCCACGGTGGCGTGGGCGCCGATCGTGGCGGCGGGCAGGATCACGCTGTGCGGTCCGAGCGTTGCGCCTGCTTCGAGGGTGACGGTGTCCATGCTCATTATTCGATCATGGAACAGGTGGGTCTGGACGACGCATCCCCGGTTGACGGTGGCTCCGTCGCCGAGAGTGACCAGATCTGCCTCCGGGAGCCAGTAGGAGTCGCACCAGACGCCCTTGCCGATCTTCGCGCCGAGCGAGCGGAGCCAGAGCGCGAGGGCGGGCGTTCCGGCGGCGCCGCGTGCGAACCAGGGGGCTGCGACCATCTCCACGAACGTGTCTGCGACCTCGGTGCGCCACACGAAGCTCGACCAGAGGGGCTGCTCGGAGACGCGGATGCGTCCGACGATGAGCCACTTGGCGAGGGTCGAGATGATGGCGGATGCTGCTGCCGCGGCGAGGAGGACGAAGCCGGACAGGACGATGCTCCAGGCGACGCCGACGGCGGTCTCGATGGCGGCGAGCGCGAGGAGCACGCCGAGGCCGAGCCCGCAGGTGACGATGACGGGGACGATGCGGCACAGCTCCCAGAGCGCGCGGGCGATGCGGAGCGCCCGGGGCGGGTTGTAGGTGCGGGACTCGTCGCCGTCGACCGTCACGCGGCGGAGGCGCACGGGGGGCGAGCCGAGCCAGGAGGAGCCGGGTTTCGCCTTCGCGGGTGCGGCGGAGAGCACGGCGACGAGGCCGTCGCGGGGCACCGAGTGGCCCGCCGCTGCCATGCCGGAGTTTCCGAGGAAGGCTCGCGCGCCGATGCGGGCCCGCTCGATGCGCATCCACCCGTTGTGCAGTTCGTAGGAGGCGACCATGGTGTCGTCGGCGAGGAACGCGCCGTCGTCGATCTGCGTCATCGAGGGGAGGAGCAGGACGGTCGAGGCTTCGACGTCGCGGCCGACCTTGGCGCCGAGCATCCGCAGCCAGACGGGCGTGAAGAGGCTCGCGTAGAACGGGAAGAGCATGGTGCGGGCGGCGTCGAGGAGGCGTTCGATGCACCAGGCCTGCCAGGCGACGCGCGAGCGAACGGGGTGCGTGCCCTGCGTGAGGCCGATCGAGAGGAGACGCACGAAGGCCACGACGAGCCCCGCGAAGACGACTCCCGCCGCGATGACTGCGGGGACGAGCCACGCGAACGCGGCGAGGGCGGCGTCGCCCAGTGACGCTGCACCGCGCATCCCGATCGCGACGACGACTCCGCCGACCGCGAAGGAGAAGAGCGGCAGCAGCGCGAGGGCGGCGGAGGCGACGGCGTAGACGAGGGCCCACCCGAAGGGCTGCGGCGGGCGTTCGGCGGGCCAGTCGTTCGCGCGCACCTTGCCGACCCGGACGGCGGGGGAGCCGGCCCAGCTCTTGCCGGAGCGGACGCGGCCGAAGACCGCGGAGCCGGGTGCGACCTCGGCTCCCTGGCCGATCTTCGTGCCGGGAGCGAGGGTGCTTCGGGCGCCGACCGTTGCGCCGGCGCCGATGCGGATGCCGCCGATGCGCACGAGCTCGCCGTCGATCCAGTAGCCGGTCAGGTCGACCTCCGGCTCGATGGCCGCCCCGTCGCCCAGCTGCAGCATGCCTGTGACGGGCGGCAGCGAGTGCAGGTCGACGTTGTTGCCGACCTTCGCGCCGAGTGCCCGCGCGTAGTAGACGACCCAGGGTGCACCCGCGAGCCCGACGGCGTCGATCTGCGTGGCGACCTGCTCGGCGAGCCACAGGCGCATGTGGGTCGACCCGCCGCGTCGGTAGTCGCCAGGCTTCAGGCGGAACAGCAGGATGCGCGCGGCGGCAACGGAGATCGCCATCTTCCCGAACGGGGTCACGAACACCACGAGCATGACGACGATGAGCCAGAGCGGAGCGTCCGGCAGCACCTCGAACCCTGGCAGGAGCTGCAGCAGGGCGCTCGCGGTGAGCAGGTAGGTGATCCAGCGGGCGCCGGCGAGGATGTGCAGGGGGAGGCCTGCGACGATCTGCAGGATGCGTGCCGACAGCGGAGTCGGCCCGGGTGTGCTGAAGGTCGTGGGCAGCTCGTCCTCGTCGTCGAGCGCTTCGCGGATCGACTCGGTCATCGCGCCGAGGCGGGGATGGTCGTAGACGTCGGCGACCGTGAACTCGGGGACGCGGGCGCGCACCCTCGTCACGAGCTGGGCGGCCGAGAGCGAGCCGCCGCCGAGGTCGAAGAAGTCTGCGTCCTCGCTGGCGACGGGCAGTCCGAGCACGGCCTGCCACTGCTCGGCGAGCCAGGCGCTGTGGGCCTCGAGGTCGCCGGACACCTCGTCTGCACCGGGAAGCGGCCAGGGCAGCGCGTTCTTGTCGACCTTGCCGGACGTGCGGGTCGGCAGGGAGTCGACCTCGGCGATCAGCGGCACGAGGGCCTTCGGCAGCTGCTCGCCGAGTTCGGCGCGCGCGAGCTGCCGCTCGTAGTCGGGGCCCGTCACGACGTAGCCGACGAGGATGGAGGCCCCTGCCGAGGTCTTGCGGACGGCGACGGCGGATCCGGTGACGCCGGTGACGGCTTGCAGCGCCGCTTCGACTTCGCCGAGCTCGATCCGGCGGCCGCCGATCTTGACCTGGTCGTCGGCCCGTCCGAGGAACACGAGGCCCTCGGCTTCGTATTTGACGAGGTCGCCCGAGCGGTAGGCGCGCTCCCAGCCGAGGCTCTCCATGGGCGCGTACTTCTCGGCGTCCTTGGCCGGGTCGAGGTACCGGGCGAGGCCGACGCCGCCGATGATGAGCTCGCCGGATTCGCCCTCTGTGACGCGCTTGCCCTCGGCGTCGACGACGGCGAGCTCCCACCCGTCGAGCGGGAGGCCGATGCGGATGGGGGCGTTGCCGTCGAGGAGCGCGGCGCACGCGACGACGGTGGCCTCGGTCGGGCCGTACGTGTTCCAGACCTCGCGGCCGTCGCCGACGAGGCGCTGCGTGAGCTCGAGCGGGCAGGCCTCGCCGCCGAAGATGAGGAGCCTGACCTGCTCGATGGTCTCGCTCGGCCAGAGCGCGGCCAGTGTCGGGACGGTCGAGACGACCGAGATCTGGTGGCGCAGGAGCCACGGCCCGAGGTCTTCGCCGGAGCGAACCAGCGACCGGGGGGCTGGCACGAGGCACGCGCCGTAGCGCCAGGCGAGCCACATCTCTTCGCACGAGGCGTCGAAGGCGACCGACAGTCCGGCGAGGACGCGGTCGCCTGGACCGATGGGCTCGGCCTGCAGGAAGAGCTTCGCCTCGGCGTCGACGAAGGCGGCGGCGGAGCGGTGGGAGACGGCGACGCCCTTCGGCACCCCTGTCGAACCGGAGGTGAAGATGACCCAGGTGTCGTCGTCCAGGCTCGGGCCCTCGAGCTCGTCGAGGCTGCTGCTCTCCGGATGCGGGGCGCCGGCCTCGAAGAGGTCGACCGGAACCCCTGCTGGCTGCTCGCCGTCGGCCGCGAGCACGAACACGCCGTCACCCTCGATGGTGCCTCGCACCTTGGCTTCCCCGAAGACGAGCAAGGCGCGCTCGTCCGGGTCGTCGACGTCGACGGGCACGTAGGCGGCCCCGGCGGCGATGATGGAGAGGATCGCGACGTACAGCTCACGGGTGCCGGACACGAGTCGCACGCCGACCTTGTCGCCGCGACGCACTCCCGCATCCTGCAGCACCTTTGCCGTCTGGGCGACGTAGGCCGTCAGGTCCAGGTAGCTCAGGGGAGCGACGCCGTCATCGATCGCGATGGCGTCGGGATGCGCGGTCGCTGTCGCCGAGAGCACGTCGATGAGGGTGCGGGGCGTGGGCGCGGCCGCGGATCGGTCCAGAGGGGAGAGCACGTGGCAACGCTACCGGGGAAAGGTAACGCGGCGGTTGCCGAGCGTCCCGGGCTGCCCCGCGCCTCGGATCCGGCGACTCCATTGTCGAACCTGAAAATCTCCCGTAAGGTAACCCTTGCCTTACTTAGCGTCACCTAACCAGCTCCACCGGGTGGCGTCCCCACGGTGAGGCTTTCGGACACGGCACTCGCCGCGCATCTGCGCGCGTGTCGGGGAGCCGTGGCTTCTACTCAGGAGAACTCATGACAGCAGTGCAAGATCAGACGGCTCGTCGGTCGTCTGTGCTGGCCCGCGGCGGAACGACACTCGCCGCAGCCGGCCTCATCGCGGCGGGCCTCGGCCTCGGTGCGGCACCGGCCTCGGCAGCCGAATCAACCGTCGAGAACGTCTCGTTCTCATGGCAGGTCAACACGGAGTCCGGCGCAGGTGCGTACTTCGGTGGCTGCAACTACCTCGTCGCGGGTCAGGTCGGCAACGCCGGCTCCTCCCACGTCTGGGCGGAATCGGAAGGGTTCTACAAGACAGCTGACGGCAACGTCACCGTCACCAAGCCCGACGCGGCTGGCGAGCAGGCTCAGCCGACCTGGGCCACGAAGTGCCAGACCCCGGCAGGCGGCAACGTGTCGGCTCCGGCGGGCACGTCCTCCGCGAACCAGGTCAACTTCGCTGGCGGAACGGGCACGGTCGACCCGGACACGGAGTCCGGCACCATCGGCTGGGACGGGTCGTTCACGTTCGTCTTCTACGGCGGCATGACGTACTGGTCCGTCTCCGACATCCAGCTCGAGGTCGTCAACGGCGAGGGCACGCTGACCGGCACCGCTTCCGGCTACGGCGCGTCCATGGATGACGCCACGATCTGGGAGCCGCTGCCCTCGCGCACCATCGACCTCGCGACGTTCAGCGGCGTCGACCTGACGGCCACCGGTGCGGTCGTCGACGTCGACTACGCCGGCGTCGAGGTCGACACGAGCGGCACGCCCCAGTCGCGTACCGGAGCCAACTGGGGTTCGTTCCCGCAGTCGTTCGTCGAGTACAACGAGCTGACCGGCCAATCCTCCTACTGGTACTCCTCCGGCGGCGCGGCTGACGCGCGCAAGACGGCGAAGCCCTTCTCGGTGGCCTACACGCTCCCCGAGGTCGAGGTTCCCGGCACGCCAGAGGGCAACGTCGATGTCGTCATCCCTGAAGCGGAGATCGTCCCGCCCGTCGACCCAGAGACCGGGTCGTTCTCGTGGGCGTGGGCCGACGCGAACGGCGCCGACCTCGGCACCGCCGTGCAGACGGGGGACAACTTCGTTGCCACGGGCTCGATCAGCAACGTCGCCGTGACCGACACCCGCGCGGGCGGCACGGCCGCGTACGGCTGGACCGTCTCCGGACAGTCCACCGACTTCAGCAACGGCACGGACTCGTTCGGAGCAGAGGCCCTCGGCTGGTCGCCGAAGGTCCTCACGGGCAACCCGGACAACGTCACCGCCGGCACGGCCGCGACGGGTCTCGGCTCGGCGCAGAAGCTCGCCCAGTCGAACGCTGCCGCAAGCGCAACGCTGGGTGCTGACCTCACCCTGTCGGTTCCCACCACCACCAAGCAGGGCGCGTACTCCGCGACCCTCACCATCTCGGCGATCTCCTAGGCGCCGAGGAGTGCGCGGGAGCCCACGGGGCTTCCGCGCACTCGCACCTCGCCCCCCACCACCTCTCGCTCCCACGCGGCCTCACCGCGAGAGCCCCACGTTAGGGACCACATGGCTCTCCCCATCAGCCTCCGTCTCCGCATCCGCGCCACAACCTCCGTCGTTGTCGCGGCCTCGCTGATGGCGCTGCTGTCGTCGCTCGCCCCGACGGCGGCGCACGCCGACACCACGCAGCCGCCCGCGTGGAGCATCGACACGGTCGACGGTGATCGCGGATCGGGCCGCGCAAACTTCTCCTACGAGGTCGATCCCGGCGACGTCATCACCGACTCCATCAGCGTCACCAACACCGGCCAGGGTGCGCTGACCCTGACGATCTACGCCGCGGACGCCTTCACGACGGCGACCGGCGCGGTGGACATCCTCGAGAGCGGCGAAGCCTCTGTGGATGCGGGACTCTGGGTCGCTCCGGGCGCCACGTCCATCTCGCTCGAGCCGGGCGCGAGCGCTGACGTCCCCTTCACGCTCAGCGTGCCGGCCGACGCGACCCCCGGTGACCACTCCGCGGCGATCGTCGCCTCGCTGCTCCCCGCCGACTCGGACGACCAGGTGAAGGTCGAGCGTCGACTCGGACTCCGCATCGACATGCGGGTCAGCGGTGCGCTCGCGCCCACCGCCGAGATTCGGAGCCTCGACACGGGCTGGTCGGCGGCGGGCTTCAACCCCTTCGGCGGAGGCACCACCACCGTCAGCTACGAGCTCGTGAACACCGGCAATGTTCGGCTCGCCTCGATGGAGGACCTGCGCCTCAGCGGCATCGGGGGCTCATCGCCGGTCGTGCTCACCGGTGCGGACGTGCCAGAACTCCTGCCAGGATCATCGGTCACCGTCACGCGCGCACTCAGCACCGGGGCCGTTGGCCCGCTCAGTGGGACGCTCACGCTCTACCTGCAGCCGATGGATGCGTTCACCGACGTGCCGGTGGCCGTCACCGCCGAGCTGTCGGCCTTCGCACTGCCCTGGTCGCTCATCGTGCTTCTCGTCGTCCTGCTCCTCGCCGTCGCGGCCGTCATCTTCTGGGTCTGGCGGCGCCGACGCCTCGACCTCCTGATGGCGGGCTACGGCGACGACGCAGGACTCGGGGCCGAGAAGCTCGCGCCCCCGCGCGTGGGAGGCGCGGCAGGTGCCGCACTCGCGCTCGTCGCCGGCGTCGTGCTCGCGCTCGGCGTCAGCCTCTCGGGTCCGACGCCGGCGGTCGCCGAGCCCGCTCCGACCTCGCCATCCGGAGTCGTCGAGGTGACCATCCCAGCGCCGACGGCAGTGCCGACTCCCACGGCAGGCCCTGGCACGCCGCAGACCGCGGCCCCGGCACCGAGCACGGGAACGGGCGGCGGTTCCAACGCTGGCAACGGTTCCGCGAACGCCGGCGGCGGATCCGGCCTCCTCTCCACCGGCAACGAGCCGCTCGCCTTCGCGCTCGGCGTCGGCGCGCTGGCGCTCCTCGGCGGCGCCGTGCTGCTCCTTCGTCGCCGGGGACGCACCGGCTGACCAGACCACCCGACCTGCCGCGCATCCCCGACCCGACCAGACACGACCGAGGAACCCATGCCCCTGCCACGCACGCTCCGCCGCTTCCGCCGTTCGACGATCCGTCGCGCCGGCTGGGCGGCACTCGCGGTGGTGGTCGTCTCGGTGCTGTGGGCCAACGGGTTCCACAACATCGGCACGGCCAATGGCGCGGGCAACGAGCGATGCGTCTCGCAACCCGTGCAGACGGACCCGGTCGCGCCGGTTCTGCCGTCGATCACGTCGGCTGAGCTCCCTGATCCGCGGAGCATCGCGGGGCCGACAACGGCGTACACGCAGACGGCGGCCATCAACCCCATCACCGACGCGGCGACCGCGGTGCAACAGCTGCCAGCCACTCTCACGAGCTCCGATGGCGCGGAGACGACCGTGACCGACACGACGCGCATCCTCGCCATCAACCAGAACGGCGGGCTCGCGGCCGCCGTCATCGGGCTCGGCTTCGGCTGCAACCTCATCGGGCGCGACACCGCCACCGACATCACGAAGCTCATGCCGGGCAACGAGCAGCTGCCGCTCGTCACGCAGAACGGGCACGAGCTCAACGCGGAGTCGATCCTCCAGCTCGCGCCGACCGTCGTC
Organism: Pseudoclavibacter terrae; assembly: GCF_008831075.1. Classification (GTDB taxonomy): domain Bacteria; phylum Actinomycetota; class Actinomycetes; order Actinomycetales; family Microbacteriaceae; genus Pseudoclavibacter; species Pseudoclavibacter terrae. Next base: position 151,458 of record NZ_WBJX01000006.1, read on the forward strand.
GTCACCGATGCCTCGATCGGCCCCTACGACGTGCAGCTGCAGCTGCGCCAGGCCGGCATCCCCGTGGTCATGGTGCCCATCGCCTACGAGGACGGCATCGAGGGTGTCTCCCCGCAGATCCAGTTCGTGGCGGATGCGCTCGGCGTCCCCACCCTGGGGGAGAAGCTCTCGCAGCGAACACAGGCCGAGATCGGCACGACCATCCAGCAGATCGGCACGATGGCCCCCACCGACCCGGAGAAGAAGCCTCGCGTCGTGTTCCTGTACCTGCGCGGCAGCGTCTACTACTGGTTCGGCGCAGGATCAGGCGCCGACTCGATCATCCAGAGCATCGGCGCTCGCGACGTCGCCACCGAGGTCGGCTTCGCGGGCATGTCGCCCACCAACGCAGAAGCGCTTGTCCGCGCCGCCCCCGACGTGATCATCGTCATGACGATGGGACTCGCCTCGGTCGGCGGCATCGACGAGGCCGTCCAGCTGCCCGGCATCGGGCAGACCCCGGCCGGCGCGAACAAGCGCATCGTCGACATGAGCGACTACGAGGTCATGAGCTTCGGACCCCGGTCGGCGTCGGTGCTCGCGGCCCTTGGCACCGCGATCTACGCGCCAGAGCTCGCCTACGTCCCGGAGCGCGCCCCCGAGGCAGACCCCGCCGACGACAGAACCGACAGCACAGACGAGAGCGGCGCATGAGCAGAGACGTGAACGTGTCAACGGCAGCACCGCAGAGCGCCGCCCCGAGGCCAGAAACGGGGCAGCCGAAACGTTGGGACCTCGTCGACCGTGTCGAGGAGCGCGCCCGCCCCGAGCCGGTCGCCCAGCCGACGGATGCGCCACCCCGCTCCAAGAAGGCGCGCGCCTCGCTGCTCGCGGCAGTCCTCACGACCCTCCTCATCGCCGGCTGCCTCGTCTCCGCGATGATCGGCCAGCTCTACATCCCGCCCCTCGAGGTGCTCGGCTTCCTGCTCAACCAGCTCGGCATCACCTGGCTGCCGGGCCCGAGCCACGAGTTCGGGGCGGCCGCGCTCGCGGAGGTCCGCTTCCCGCGTCTGGTGCTCACCGTCCTCGTCGGGGCGGCGCTGGCGGTCGCGGGCGCGCTCATGCAGGGCATCTTCGGCAACCCGCTCGCCGAGCCCGGCTCCGTCGGCGTCTCCGCGGGCGCGGCCGTCGGCGCGAGCTTCTCGATCCTCTTCAGCCTCACCTTCCTCGGCCCGTTCACGACGCCCACCTTCGCGTTCGTCGCCGGCCTCATCACGACGTTCGTCGTGTACTCGCTGTCCCGCTCCGGCCGACGCACCGACGTCATCACGCTCATCCTGACCGGCGTCGCCGTCAACGCCGTCTGCGGTGCGCTCATCGCCTTCATAACCTTCAGCGCGCCGACGCAGGCGCGCGAGCAGATCGTCTTCTGGCAGATGGGCAGCATGAACGGCTCCCGCTGGGAGCAGGTCTGGCTCGTCGCCCCGCTCATCGTCGTGGGGTGCGTCCTCGCCATCGGGATCGGAAGGCAGCTCGACCTGCTGTCGCTCGGCGAGAAGGCGGCCCGCCACGTCGGCGTGAACGTCGAGCGCGTACGTCTGATCGTCATGATCTACGTGGCCCTGCTCGTCTCCGCAGCGGTCGCCTTCGCCGGCATCATCGCGTTCGTCGGCCTCGTCGTGCCGCACGTCATCCGCATGATCATCGGGCCAGCGCACCGCCCGCTCCTGCTCTGCTCGGTGCTCGGCGGAGCCCTGCTGCTCACGATCGCCGACCTCGGCGCCCGCACCCTCGTCGAGTACGCCGACCTGCCCATCGGCATGCTGACCTCCCTCATCGGCGGGCCGTTCTTCTTCTTCCTGATCCGGCGCAGCCGGGCGAAGGGCGGCGCGTGGTCATGATCGGCTCCATCCTCAGGACCCCCATCCGCAAGCCGCGCGCGACCACGCCGGGCGAGGTGGTCCTGTCCGTCCGCGACGTGAGCGTCGACTTCGGCGAGCGCACCGTGCTCGAGGGCCTCGACCTCGACATCCGCGCCGGCGAGGTGCTCGCCCTGGTCGGGCCCAACGGGGCCGGCAAGTCGACGCTCATCAACGTCATCACCGCCGACGTGGATGCGCGCAGCGGCACCGTCGAGATCGACGGCCTCCCGAGCTACGCCTGGACCAACACCGAGCTCGCGATGCGCCGAGCCGTGCTCCTGCAGCAGGTCGACATCGCGTTCCCGTTCTCGGTCGAGGAGGTCGTCGACATGGGCCGCGCGCCCTGGCAGCAGGTGAGCGAGCGCGAGCGCGACGACCTCATCACGGCCGGCGCGATGCGACGCACGGACATCGACCGCTTCGCCGACCGCCACTACCCGTCACTCTCCGGCGGCGAACGGGCCAGGGCCGCGCTCGCCCGCGTCCTCGCGCAGACCGCCTCGGTCATGCTGCTCGACGAGCCGACCGCGGCGATGGACATCAAGCATCAGGAGATGGTGCTCGACCTCGTGCGCAGCTACGCGAGCACCGGATGCGCGGTCGTCATCATCGTGCACAACCTCGACCTCGCGGCCGCCTACGCCGACCGCATCGCGCTCCTTAGCCGCGGCCGCATCGTCGCCGACGGGCCGCCAGCAGAGGTGCTCACGGCTGAGCGCATCTCGCAGGTCTACGAGCATCCAGTGCACATCCTCGCGGACCCCTTCACCGGGGCACCGATCGTCGTGCCCAAACGCGCATCCACCGGTTCCTCGACCCCCGCCGAAGAAGGGCACCACGCATGACCGCAACCACGCCTCCGCTCACCGCAGCTCGCTGGGTCGCCGCCATCCTGACGGCGCTCGGGCTCGCCCTCGGCGTCACCGCGGTGGGCCTCTCCGCTGCGCCCGCGCACGCGGCCGGCCAGGTGACCATCTCCGGACAGCCCACGGCGGACGGCCAGAGCGAGATCCAGGTGTCCGGCACCGGATTCCAGTCGGTGCAGGGCGGATTCGGGGGCATCTACGTGCTCTTCGGCTGGGTCGACGACCCGAGCGGCGGCTCGTGGAAGCCGAGTGCGGGAGGCGTGACGGGGGAGGACTACCGCTACGTGTACGACGACGAGACGAACCCCGTCGGCTATCAGCTGTTCGCGGCCTTCCCCGGCGGATCCACCTCCTACGCCGCGAACGGCGGTGAGGTCGCGGCCGACGGCACCTGGTCGGGCACGCTGCGCATCCCCGGCGCCGTGTTCCAGACCTACGACCGCGACCAGAACGCGACCTCCGTCGATTGCAACGCCGTGCAGTGCGGCATCATAACCATCGGCGCGCACGGTGTGAAGAACACGAACAACGAATCGTTCACGCCGCTCACCTTCACGGGAGCGGCGGCGGCCGCGGCGCCTCAGGCTCAGGCGACCACCCAGCAGTCCGAGGCTGCTGCCCCCGCCGCACCCGTCGAACAGGCGCCTCCCGCTGACGCGGCTCCCGTCGCGACGTCCGCCCCCGTCGGCGCGGTCACGCAGAACACGGCGTCCTCACAGGGCCTCGGCTCGGTCAGCGACGCACTCGCCTGGCTTGTCGTGCTCGCGCCGGTCCTGCTGCTCGTCGGACTCACCGTCGTCGGCCTCGCCGTCGGCATCGGCGCCTACCTCGCAGCGAAGAGCCTGCTGCTCGGCGTCAACCCGGCGGCCCTCGAGAAGGTGCGCGGGCAACGCGAACGCAAGGCACTGCGGGAGCGCGAGAAGCAGCGCAGGAAGACGGCGGCGGTGCGACTCGCACAGGAGCAACGCGAAGCTCGTGCCCGGCGCAGGCTCGGCGCGGCTGCCGCGCAGCAGGGCCTCGTGAACCTCCCCGCGTCTCCCGCGCCGCTCGAGAACGACAAGCTCGTCGACTTCTTCGCCATGGATGCTCCGATCCCGCGCCACCCGAGCCCACTCGGGGACGCAGCAGCGGAATCGGCGCCGGGTGGCCGAGACGCGCCGACGCTCATCCTCTCGAGCGCGACAGGTCGCCGGGAGGACGCACGGTGACCCTCGAATCGCACGAGACGGGCCGCCCGCGGCCACGGCGCATGCCAGCCCCGGGCATCGGCACGCGCATCCTGGCCGGACTCGGCATCACCGGGCTGCTCGCAGGCTTCGGCCTCATGGCAGCAGACCCGGCGGAGGCCGCGTCGACGCCGATCGCGGGCGTCGACCTGTCCTGGACCCTGAACGACGAGGCTGGAGGGGGTGCCTACTTCGGCGGCTGCAACTTCCTCTCGGCCGGCGCATCCGGGGACAACGGGAAGTCGGCGGTCTGGACCGACGACAGCCTGTACTCGGCGAGCGCAGGCAACGTGACCATCACGAAGCCCGACGCGGCCGGCAACCAGGTGCCCGCCACGTGGGAGTCCAGGTGCCTCGACGCGGGTGGGAGCCAGGTCGGGACTGATGCCGGGTCGACGAGCGCCAACCAGGTGAACCTGGCAGACGGCACCGGCTCCGTCGACCTCGAGGCCGGCTCGGCCAGCATCTCGTGGGATGGCGCGTTCACCGTCGTCTTCTACGGCGGGATGACGTACTGGTCGGTTGACGAGCTCACGCTCGAGCTCGAGAACGGCAAGGGAACGCTCACCGGCACTGCCGGCGGATTCGGCGCCGACATGGACAACCCCTCGACCTGGCAGCCCCTGACCGAGCGCACTGTCACGCTCGCGACGATCGACGCGACGCCGGCCGATCTCACCGCATCCGGCGCGACCCTCACCCCCGACTACCGGGGTGTGGAGGCAGGGAACGTCGGCACCCCGCAGACTCGCGAAGGCGACGACTGGGGCTCGTGGCCCCAGGACTTCGTGGCGTTCCACGAGGCGACCGGCCAGTCGAGCTACTGGTACTCCTCCGGTGGACGTGCCGATCCGAAGAAGGTCGCAGCGCCGCTCACCCTGAGCTTCGACACGTCCGCGAGCGCGACCCCGGTCTACGAGCGGTTGCCGCGCGACTTCCCGGAGGGGGCCGAGCTGCGGTTCGCCAACCTCGGGGTCGACGTCTCCGGGGAGCCCGTGCTGCGGGCAGCCGATGGTGGCGAGCTGGCGAGACTGGGCGGCACCCCCGCTCAGATCACGGCTGGGGCTGGCGTGGGCACCTGGGACGTCAGCGGCCTCGCCGAAGGAGTGCACGAGTTCACGCTCGCCGTCCGCAACGGCACCGCCGAGACACCCATCGAGCTCTCACCCGACCCTGCCATTCGCCTCGCCATCGTCGAACCGCTCGGCCCGACGGCCTCACCCGGCATCGCGGTCAGCGACGTCGACGCCAGCTCCTTCACGACCACCCTGACGTGGCCCGCCGCGGGTGGCGGCCCGCCGACCGGCTACCAGGTGCAGCTCACGCACGGCGGCGTCGCCGTCGGTGCCGCCCTCCAGGTGCCGGCGGATGCGACGGGTCAAGGCTCAACCATCGTGTCCGGGCTCACCGCCAGCACCGAGTACGCCATCACCGTCACCCCGTACCTCGCAACACAGGCGGGCACGCCAGCGACGCAGCAGGTCAGCACCGGTGCCCAACCGCAGCCCACCACGACCCCCAACCCCGAACCGCCAACGCCGACAACACCCCCGACCGCCGAGCCGACGGCCCCCACCGACGGTGGTGCATCCGCCGAGGGAGCAACCTTCTACTGGGGGTTGAACACGGAAGCCACGAGCGGCGCCTTCTTCGGGGGATGCAACTTCCTCGCAGCAGGCACGGCGGGGGACACCGGCTCGTCACGGGTCTGGAACGCCGGCGAGTACCGATCCGCCGACGGCAACGTGACCATCATCAAGCCCAACGGCAACGACTTCCAGCAGGCAAGCTGGGGCACGAAGTGCGTCGACCGCACGGGCGCCAACGTCTCGACGAGCCGCCTCGGCTCGCACACGGAGTCGCAGGTGCGCATCACCGGCGGTGAAGCGACGCGCTCCGGATCGGAGCTCACCGTGCAGTGGCGAGGCAGCTTCACGGTCGCCTTCTACGGAGGGCTCACCTACTGGACCGCGACCGACCCGATCCTCAAGGTGGGCGGGGACGGCAGAGGCACCATCACCGCGACAGCCTCCGGCTACGGCGCATCCATGACCGACGCGTCCAAATGGGTGCGGCTCAGCGAGCGCACCATCACGCTCGCGAACCTCACGGGAGTCGATGCCAGCGCCGACGTCATCACGACGACCCCCGACTACCTGGGCGTGTCCTACAGCGGAAGCGGACAGTCGCAGGGAGTGGTCGGCGGCGACGAGGGCACGGCGAGCGGGCAGGCGCCCCAGACCGCGCTGAACTCGAGCTACTGGGGCTCGTTCCCGTCGGACTTCGTCGACTTCCAGAAGGAGACCGGGCAGTTCTCGTACTGGTTCACGTCGAACGGCGCCCGGGACGCCTACAAGCCGACGATCCCGCTCACCGTGAGCCTGGCAGGGGACTACACGCCAACGGCGGGCGCGTACAACGCTCCTGCCGCGCCGACGCTCACGCAGAGCAATCCGTCGGGCGGCACGCGTGTCCCGAACCCGGTGGCACCCGCGCCGGCGCCAGCCACGACGGCCCCGGCGGTCGGCGCAGCGACGAGCAGTGGGGGAGCGACGCCGTCGGAGACCGGGCCGGTCGCCGTCGCGAACGAGGCCTCGGGCCTGCGGATCGGTGAGATCAGCGCGCCAATGGTGCTCGGCGGAGGAGCGGGCATGCTCGCGGTTGCCGGCCTGAACTGGTCGATCTCCCTGCTCGTGCGTCGAAGGCTCGGCCTCGATCCGCACCTCTTCGGCTAGGCGCGAGCCGCGGGTGCGCTGCCCCGGCCGCTGCCCCGGGCGCTGCGCCGGGCGCAGAGTTGTGGCGAGATGCTGCTGCCGGGCGATCGAACCGCTCTGCGCCACAACTCTCTGTGATGCTCGCGGGGGAGGGTGCCGCGAGCCGCGAGCCGCGAGCCGCGCGTCTGTCGGCGTGCGGCCGATGCGCGGTTGGGCGCAGGGGTGTGGCGCAGGGTTGTGGCACAGTGCTGTCGCGGCGCGGCAGCACTTCTCCACAACTTCGCGGCGACTCGCGGCGAAACGAGCACCTCGCGGCGACCCGCGGCGAGGGGAGCGGCGCGCATCCGAGTGGATGCGGGCCGTTCGCGTCGCACGTCGCACGTCGTGCGTCGCACGGTGTGCGGAGGTTCCTAGTAGCGCGCGTCGAGCTCTTCGAAGATGCGCTCGTTGCAGGTGAAGCTCGCGTTCGCCTCGTCGAGGAGGCGTGCGATGGCGTCCTCGTCGAAGGCGAGCTCGTCGAGCTGCGTGCGGTACGTCCGCTTGAACGGCACGATCGCCGGGATCTCGGTGAAGTCGAAGAACGTCGCCTCTTCCGCGGGGAGCGTGTAGGTGCGGTCGAGCATGACGCGCATGGCCTGGCCGCCCGAGAGGTCGCCGAGGTAGCGCGTGTAGTGGTGCGCGAGGTACCGGGCCGGGTCGGCGGCGGATGCGGTGATGCGGTCTGCGTATTCGCGCGTCGCAGGCAGCTCGCCGGGGAGCGGTTGCGTGAGGCGGGGTGCGAGCGCCGCGAGGTCCGCCGCGATCGACGACGCACGATCGAGCTCGACCGCGGGGATCGCGCCGAGCTGGCCGTGCTCTCGTACCGTGACTGCGGCGCTCTCGAGCGCCTCGTACATGAAGCCGTACTGCTGCAGCAGCGCGGCCCAGGCGTCGATGCCGAGCTCACCGCCGAGGAGCCGTTCGAGGAAGCGCGAACGTTCCGCGCTCTGGTGGGCCTGCGACGTGCGCTCGCGGAGGCGGGCGCTGATGGTCGTCGCGGTATCGGTGACGATGGTCATGGGGATCCCTTCGGGCGGGATCGGTGCGAGGGGGCACACCGAAGACTGGATGAGTCCAGCTTAGGTGACCCTTACTTCTGTTGGGAATCCCCGTTGTGCAGAGTTCACTCCTTCGTTACATCCAGAACCGGCCGTGTTCGGCGGCGAAGCGTCGTCCATGTGCGAACCCCTCGCGGGCTGCTTGCGGTCGCAGCGTGCGAGTCCATGGCGTTGGCGCCGAAGAGGCGGTCGAGCTCCGCACCGGGGAAGATCGTCTCGACCGTGCTCCCTGCTGCGCGCAGCTCCGCAGGCTGCGCATCCAGGTGCAAGCCCCAATCGGCCGGTGTGAGGCTCTTTCCCGAGAACGGGGCGAGGACCAGAACCCGAACCGAAACTCCCAGTCTGGGCTCGACTCTGCGGGCACCTGGTCCTCGTCGCTGAGCATGCCGCCGACGATACCGGGCGCGGCGCGACGAGCCCGGACAGTTTCGCGTCTGCGGTCCTCGCGGGTCTGCGGGCGTGCCGCTGAGGAGCGACGTACCCTCGGTCAGATGGACGCCATGCGTGAACCTCTTGAAGCTGCCCTCGACGAGCTGGCCCCCGGTGACGGCGATGCGCTCGCGCGCGTCACGGCGACGCGCGACGCAGCCAGATGGCTGGAAGAGGTTGGACTCGTGGAGGCGGTCGAGCGGGCACGCGCCGGTGGTTCGACGTGGGCGCAGATCGGTGCGGCGCTGGGGGTTACGGGAACGACGGCGACCACCCGGTTCGGGGGCACGCCCGAGGAACGCGAGGCGCGCGCGCAGCAGTCGCGGGACCGAGCCGCGCAGCGCAACCGGGTGGCTTCGGAGGCCATCGGTGCGACGCCGCGCGATGACCTGCCTGGCATCTCGGTTGCCGAGGCCGCCGAGAAGCTCGACGTTCAGCTGGGTACTTTTCGGAGGCGCGTCCAGGTCGCCCGTGAGCGGAACAGTGACGCGTTCCGTGCCGCGATCAAGCTGGTCCAGCTCTCACCCAAGCGCGAGGTCATGCGCGTCGTCGACCTTGAAGCGGCGGCACGGATCTAGATGGTTGCGGGGTTTCACCATGTCGAGGTGTGGGTCGCCGACCTGGATGCGGTGCGCGATGAGTGGGGCTGGTTGCTCTCTCAGGTCGGGTGGATGCTGACCGAGGAATGGCCGGGCGGCCAGTCGTGGAGCGCTGGGTCCGCTTATCTGACGCTCACGACTTCACCGAATATGAGAGACGCGCCGCACGACCGACGCCGGCCAGGGGTGAACCACCTCGCGTTTCGGGGTGGGTCTCCTTCGGCCGTCGACGCCTTGGTAGAGAGCGCTGGAGAGAATGGGTGGCTGCCGCTCTACGCGGAGCGCTACCCGCACGCTGGTGGTGAGGATCACTACGCTGGCTGGCTGGAGAACTCGTCGGGGTTCAAGGTCGAGGTAGTTGCTAACGAAGGCGTCGCCCGCGCTCCGAGGTAGGGTCAGCCCATGTATGCGCCGGCTTCGAACCTGGCGTGTTGGATGACGATGATGGCGCCGATCTCGAGCCCGACGATGACCGTGATGATGGCGAGCGACCACCACACGGACCTGTGCGTGCAGGCTGCTGTGATGGCCGCTGCAGCAAGGCTCACGATCCAGACCAGGAAGTGCGCGACGGCCGCGATGCCGGTCGTGGTGACGGCCTCCTCGTAGTGCCCCTTGGGGACGGTCCAGGTGTCGCTCGAGTTGGCGTAGCCGTAGTAGAGCATCTCGCCGACGCTCAGCCCGAGGAGGACACCGATCACGAGCGTCACGGCCGCCGTGACGAAGGCTATTCCCGTTGCGATGCTCCAGCCGAGGACGGGGCGCCAGACTGTGCCACGAGGTGGGCCGGAAGTGGCCCGTTGCGGGGCGGATGCAAGAGAGCTCATCGCCAGGAATGCTCGAGGATGGGCCAGGCGACCGGAACGGCGATGGCGACCACGGAGAGGAGGACGAGCATCCCGAACGTGCGGCCGAACGGACGCGGGTCGCTGCTGGCGACGCTGACGGCGGTTCCGATGTACGCGAGCCAGGTGGTACCGAGGGCGAGGATCGTGAGGTCAGCGACCGACTTCGCTTCGCCGTAGTGCAGGGCGGTGGTCGAATGCGGATCACTATCGGCCTCCATGCCGGACCCGTACCTCAGCATCTCGTCGATGCAGAGACCGAGCCCGAGCGCCAGGAATCCGAGGACGAACACTCCCAGAACCGCGAGCAGGCCGATCTTGCCCTCGCCGCTTGCCGCCTGCGCACTCACGCCCGCTCGCGGTAATTCCTCGTTGACCACTGACATGGCACGAGCATAGGTGCAGTACGGAGGTCAGGTCTGGATGCGCGAAACCGTTACTCGACGCCATTCGATGGCGGGATCTGTCTGCCCAGGGTAGGTGAAGTCGCGACAGCTTTCACGCGTCGATTGTGCGCTATCAGCACCCACAGCGTAGGTACGCAGATGACAACCGCTGCGACGACCCCGGCTAACCACGGACTGATATCGGTGCCCCGCCACAGTAGATTGATGCCGCCCATGATGGCGAAGATCATGATGAGGCGAGGGAGGAACCACCACTTCGGCAAGCGGGGCGGGTTACCGAGCCATGGGATCTTCTCGTCGGGGTTGGCTCTCGACTGGCGGACGACGTCCACGAGAGATGCCGCTCCGGCGATCGCCAGCAGAACGAGTGCCCAGAAGAGTTCCATGGGCCCCACACGAACATGCCCCTCTGGGCGCCGCCTCAGAGACTCCACTTCCTGTCTGCCGAGTTCTGGCGCCGCGCGTCACGGACAGGGCCCGCCTTGATCTGCCTCGCGTCCTTGCGCTTCGTAGCCGCTGAGCCCTTTGAGAGGTCTCTGCGGACGGGCCGGGCGCTCGCGTCCCCGTGCTCGTGCAGGATGGGACACATGGAACCCGGCCACTACGACGCGTTCGCCTCTGACTATGCGACTGACAGCGAGCGCAACCTCGTGAACAACCACTACGAGCGGCCGGCGATGCTCAAACTCCTCAGCGACGTACGCGGTGCGCACGTGCTCGATGCCGGATGCGGCGCCGGCCCGCTTGCGGCCGAACTGGCGGCCCGTGGTGCAACCGTCGCGGGCTTCGACTCGAGCTCGGAGATGATCGCGATCGCTCGGCGGCGGCTCGGCGACGCCGTCGACCTCCAGGTGAGTGATCTTGGGAGACCGCTTCCGTACCCGAACGAACGCTTCGACCTCGTCGCCGCGTCGCTTGTACTCCACTACCTCGAAGACTGGGGTCCGGCTCTGACCGAGCTTCACCGAGTGCTGAAGCCCGGTGGTCGGCTGACCATCTCCGTGCATCATCCGTTCGTGTACCGCCTGATGTTTCCGGAGCGGGACTACTTCGCCACCGAAGCGTGGACGTCGACCTCGAACTTCAACGGCACCGAGGTCGAGCTCACGTACTGGCACCGTCCCCTCCACGCGATGACCGATGCCTTTGCCGAGGCGGGCTTCAGGGTTGCAACGGTCGCCGAGCCGCCGTTCGCTGCGGACACGCCAGCGGACCTCATCCCGCCGCATCTTGTTGACCGGACAGCGTTCCTGAGCTTCATCTTCTTCGCCTTGGAGCGATAAGGGCTCAGCTCAGCCGAGCCCCGCGCGGTCGCCCTACTGCAGTCCGCGCCGCTTCAGCAGCGGCTCGATGGGGGCCGGACCGCCGAGGAGGTCGACGACGAGTGACATCGCATCCCGGGAGCCGCCGGGCTCGAGGATGCTCCGGCGGAACTTCTCGCCAGCGGCGCGCAACCCGCCGTCGAGCTCCGCCTGCTCCGCAAACCAGTCGACCGTCGCAGCGTCGAGCACCTCGCTCCAGATGTAGCCGTAGTAGCCGGCGCTGTAGCCGCCCGCGAAGATGTGCTGGAAGTAGGGGAGCGTGTAGCGCGGGGGCACGGCAGGGAGATCGAGCCCGTAGCGCTGAAGCACCTGCTGCTCGAACGCCTCGACGTCGCTGACCTCGGCGGCCTCTTCCGGCGACAGCGAGTGCCACTCGAGGTCGATCACCGACGCTGCAAGGTACTCGCTCGTGCCGAAGCCCTCGTTGAACGACGCCGAATCGAGCAGACGCTCGACGAGCTCCTCCGACAGCGGCTCACCAGTCTCGTGGTGCTTCGCGTAGGTACGCAGCACCTCCGGCCACAGCATCCACATCTCGTTGACCTGGCTGGGGTACTCGACGAAGTCGCGGGGCACGTTCGTGCCGCCGAGGCTCGGGTAGTCGACCAGTGCGAACAGGCCGTGCAGCGCGTGCCCGAACTCATGGAACAACGTCTCGACCTCGTCGAACGTGAGCAGCGTCGGCGAACCCTCGGCGGGCTTCGGCACGTTGAGCGTGTTGAGCACAACCGTCGGCTCGCCGAGCAGGCGGTTCTGCTGGATCACCGAGTTCATCCACGCGCCGCCGCGCTTGGAGTCGCGCGTGTACAGGTCGAGCGAGAACAGCCCGACCTCGGTGCCGTCCTCGTTGCTCACCTCGTACACCACCGCGTCGGCATGGTGACCTCGCAGCTCGGGCCGATGGGTGAAGGTGACGCCGAACAGCTGGTTGGCGGCGTAGAACACGCCGTTCTCGAGCACAGCATTGGCCTCGAAGAACGGCCGCATCTGCGAGGTGTCGACCGCGTAGTCGCGGGCGCGCACCTTCTCGGTGTAGAACGCCCAGTCCCACGGTTCGAGCGCGAAGCTCGGCTCGCCGATCGCGGCCTGCTCGGCGTCGATCGTGGCCTGGAGCACCTCCTGCTCGCGGCGCGCGTTCGCGGCGGCCGGAGTGGAGAGCTGTTCGAGGCGCGCGCGAATCGCGGATGCGCTGCCCGCGGTCGACTTCGCGGCCGCGGCCTCAGCATGGTTCTCGAAGCCGAGGAGTCGGGCTCGTTCGGCGCGCACGCGCACCATCTCGAGCGCCGTCGCCCGGGTGTCGTGGTCGCCTCCGCGGCTGCCCCGCGCGGACGAAGCCTCGAAGAGCTTGCGACGCGTCTCGCGGTTCGTGAGCGTCGAGAGCAGCGGGTGGCCAGTGAAGAGCACGAGCGAGATGAGGTACTTGCCCGTCAGCCCACGCGCCTCCGCGGCGGCTGATGCCGCCGAGATGGCGCTCTCGTCGAGACCCGCGAGCTCCTCGGCCGAGTCGACGACCAGGGCCAGCGCGTTGCTGTCGGCCTGCAGCTTCTGGTCGAACTGCACCTCGAGCTCCGCCAGGCGACTGTTGAGCTCACGCAGGCGAGCCGACGACGCGTCGTCGAGGCCTGCACCCGCGAGACTCGCGTTGCGGTGCAGCTTCTCGACGAGGAAACGCTGCTCATCGGTGAGCTCGGCTTCCTCGCGGGCGTCGTACACCGACTGGATGCGCGCGAACAGCGCGCGGTTGAGCGTGATCGAGTCTTCATGCGCCGTCAGGCGCGGCCCGATCTCCGCCTCGATCGCGTCGATGCCGGGGGTCGCGTCACCCGAGCTGAGCGTGAAGAAGACGGCGGCGGTGCGCTCCAGCAGTTGGCCGGAGCGCTCGAGCGCTTCGACCGTGTTCGCGAAGGTCGGCGCCTCGGTGTTCGCCGTGATCGCCTGGACCTCCGCGAGCTGCTCAGCCATGCCGGCCTCGAACGCGGGCAGGAAGTGCTCCTCGCGCACGTCTCCGAACGGCGGCAACTGGAAGGGGAGCGCGCTGGGAGTGGCGAACGGGTTCTCGGCGTCGAGCTGCACGGTCTGGGTCATGCTTCCAACCCTAGGCGCGACCACCGACGCGGCACGCGCATCCGCTGTCCGCGCTCAGCGGAAGCCGCGCGAGGAAACCGCGCCGCTCACGCGCGCTCACCCAGGACGGGGTTGTGGTCGTTCTCCGGCGATCTTGACGACCATAAGTCCGCCCTCGACACCGTGGCCAGAGCGGAAGCCGCTAGGCGCGGGGCGCTGGCTCCGGGAAGAGATCGTCGTCATCCTCGTCTTCGTCGAAGACGTCGTGTTCGTGCGAGTCACCATCGGCGATGCCCACGCCAGCGCCGACCGGCTCCTCGGCGCCGCTCACGTGGACTGAGCCGTCGCCGCGGAGGGCGGCCCGCGGCCCCCGATCGAGCTCGGCGACAGGCCGCCCCTCGAGCCAGGTGAGCGTCCACCACAGCTTCGAGACGTCGTCGACCGTCGAAGAGAGAACCCGCTCCTGGGCGGAGCACGCCTCCAGGAACTCCGGGTACTTCTCCAGCGAGCGCGGCGGGACGGAGCCCGCCCGCCACCGCTCACCGATCAGCACGTCTAGCCCTCGTTCTGCTGACGCGAGTCGACGGAGATCTCGAAGCGGACCTCGTCGCTGCGGCTGCCCATGCGGGCCGACTGCTGCAGGCCCACCTCGTCTTCGGCATCGACGAGCCACGAGATCGCGTCGAAGCCGCGCTTCGCGGCCGCCGCGAACACGGCGCCGAGCAGCTCCTCGTTGACGGCAGCGCGGTTCGAGTCGGCACCCGAGTACTTGGCTTCGATGTTCAGCACCGTGCGAGCGCCGCGGATGTCGAGCCGCTCGCGGAACAGCACGTACCCGCGCGGCTCGCCCTCGACGAACGCGATCATGCCCTCGAGGTTCCCGGTCTTGCTCGCGACGTGACGCCAGACGCCGAGCGCACGGCCGTCGTTCGAGCTCTCACCGAGCGCATCCACGTGCTGTGCGAACAGCGGCTGCCAGACGAAGTAGTCGGTTGGGCCCATGGCCCGCACCTCGATGCTGGGGCGCGCCGCGGCACGGTCCCGCGTGCGCTTGCGGGGCTTGGCGTTCTCAGGAACTGTCATGCCGGCCCTGACTCCTCTTCTGTCACTGACGTCGCTGCACTCAGACTTGGGGGAACCCCCAGCCTACGACGACGCCTCGGTCTGCGGGGCGACGAGCAACTCGATATCGCGGACCTCGAGGGTCTCGGCGACCTCGAAGTCGAGCTGCTCGATGCGGCCGACGTGGCGGAGATCCGCGGAAGCGAGGCGAAGCAGGGCCACCGACTCCTCGGGTGCCGCGATGACGGCACTCGCAACCGGAGTCTTCTGGGAGGCCTTCGCCGCGGTCTTGGCACCTCGGATGCTCGTGAGGGCCGTGCTCGTCAGTGCGAGCAGCGCCCCGTCCTGGTCGCCAGCCGCAGCGAGGTCGGCCGAAGTCGGCCAGGCCGCCGTGTGCAGCTCGGAGTCGTGCCACCACGACCACGATTCGGCGGTCGCGAACGGGATGAACGGCGCGAAGAGCCGGAGGAGCACGTCGATCGCTGAGCGCATCGCGGTGACGGCCGAGGCCTGAGCCTGGGTGTCGTCGCCTGCGCCGTACGCGCGCTCCTTGACGAGCTCGAGGTAGTCGTCGCAGAACGTCCAGAAGAACGTCTCGGTGACTTCGAGCGCGCGAGCGTGGTTGTACTCGGAGAACGCCTTCGTCGCCTCACCGACGACTCGGTTCAGCTCGGCGAGCATTGAGCGGTCGAGCGGCTCGGTGACCTCGCCCACGTGGTCGCCGTAGCCGAGCACGAGCTTCGAAGCGTTGAGGACCTTGATCGCGAGGCGTCGGCCGATCTTGATCTGCGTCGGGTTCTTCGGGTCGAACGCCGCGTCGGTGCCGAGGCGGCTGGAGGCAGCCCAGTAGCGCACGGCGTCGGAGCCGTGGGCCTCGAGCATGTCGGCGGGAGTGACGACATTGCCCTTCGACTTGGACATCTTCTTGCGGTCGGGGTCGACGATGAAGCCGGAGATCGTGGCGTTCGACCAGGGCGCGACGCCGTGCTCGAGCTGCGCACGGAGCACGGTCGAGAAGAGCCAGGTGCGGATGATGTCCTGGCCCTGCGGGCGAAGGTCGTAGGGGAAGACGAGCCTGAAGAGCTCCTCGTCCGACTCCCAGCCACCCGCGAGCTGCGGGGTGAGCGAGGAGGTCATCCACGTGTCCATGACGTCGACTTCACCGAGGAAGCCGCCGGCCTCGCCGCGCTGCGCCTCGGTGTAGCCGTTCGGCACGTCAGACGACGGGTCGACGGGCAGCTGCGCCGCATCCGGCGTGATGGGCGACTCGAACTGCACTTCGCCGTCGGCGTCGATGGGGTACCAGACGGGGATGGGCACGCCGAAGAAGCGCTGGCGCGAGATGAGCCAGTCGCCTGAGAGGCCCTCGACCCAGTTCTCGTAGCGCACGCGCATGAAGTCGGGCCAGAACGCGATCTCGCGGCCGAGCTCGATGAGGCGGGCCTTGAGGGCGGGGTCGGTCGCCCCGTTCTTCACGTACCACTGGCGCGTGGAGACGATCTCGAGGGGGCGGTCGCCCTTCTCGAAGAACTTGACGGGGTGCTGGATGGGCTTGGGGTCGCCGACCAGGTCGCCGGAGGCCTGCAGCAGCTCGACGACCGCCTTCTTGGCGCTGAACACGGTCTTGCCGGCGAGCTCGGCGTAGGCGGCCTTGCCCGCTTCACTCGTGATGGCCTCGGGGGCATCTGCGATGAGGCGGCCGTCCTTGCCGAGCACGGTGCGGTTGGGGAGCTTCAGCTCACGCCACCAGATCACGTCGGTGACGTCGCCGAAGGTGCAGATCATCGCGATGCCGCTTCCCTTGTCCTTCTGAGCGAGGGGATGCGCGAGCACGGGCACCTCGACGCCGAAGAGGGGCGTCGTGACGGTCGTGCCGAACAGCGGCTGGTAGCGCTCGTCGTCGGGATGTGCGACGAGGGCCACGCATGCGGGGAGGAGCTCTGGGCGGGTGGTCTCGATGAAGATGGGCTCGCCGCCCTCGCGCGCGAAGCCGATGCGGTGGTAGGCGCCCGGCTGGTCGCGGTCCTCGAGCTCGGCCTGTGCGACGGCGGTGCGGAACGTGATGTCCCACAGCGTCGGCGCCTGGTCCTGGTAGGCCTCGCCGCGCTCGAGGTTGCGGAGGAAGCCGAGCTGGCTCTTGCGGCGCGAGGAGTCGTCGATCGTGCGGTAGCTCTGGGTCCAGTCGACGGAGAGCCCGAGCTGGCGCCAGAGTTCCTCGAAGGCCTTCTCGTCCTCGATGGTGAGCTGCTCGCAGAGCTCGATGAAGTTGCGGCGGGAGATGGGCTGCTGGTCGGCGGCCTTGATGCTCTTGCCGTCGCCGCCCTCGTGCGGGGGAGTGAAGTCGGCGACGTAGGGCAGCGACGGGTCGCAGCGAACCCCGTAGTAGTTCTGCACGCGGCGCTCGGTGGGGAGGCCGTTGTCGTCCCAGCCCATGGGGTAGAAGACGCGCTTGCCGCTCATGCGCTGGAAGCGCGCGACGACGTCGGTGTGCGTGTACGAGAACACGTGGCCGACGTGCAGCGAGCCCGACGCGGTCGGCGGAGGGGTGTCGATCGAGTAGATGTCGCCTCGCGTCGCGCCGTCGCGGTTGAAGCGGTAGGTGCCGGAGTTCTCCCAGCGTTCACCCCACTTGACTTCGAGGCCCTCGAGGACGGGCTTGTCTGGAATGCCCTGAGTCGAGGAAGAAGGGGGAACTGAGGGCGAGCTGGACATGCACACTCCGTGTCGATGTGGGCGGCACCGAGTCTGGGGTGCCTGTTGTGAACCCATCCAGGGTAGCGGCTTCCGGGGTGGCGCGCGTTGCCGGGCGGGTCGCCTGCGAGGGCAAGGAAAAGCCCCTCAGAGGCGCATCCCTGAGGGGCTCAGCTGCGAACACCGGGGTTCGAGCTGCCAGGAGTTGTGCGCCCCTCCGCGCCACGCGCGCGCGGAGGGGCACAGCTTGCGGCGAGTGGTCGGAGTCCCGCTCGCCGCCGTCGGTCAGGCCCGGATGGGGGCCTTGGTCTGGGTCGTGGTGGAGGCGGCGGCCGCGTCCAGTGCCGCGTGCACGGCGTCGAGCTCCGTGTAGAGCGTCGCGGGAACCTTCTCGCCGATGCTGTCGAAGTACTCGCGCGTCACGCCGACCTCCACGAGCCACGAGGCGGGGTCGACGGTGAAGATCTCGTCGAGGGCTGCAGGGTCGAAGCCGTCGAGGCCCGAGATGTCGATGTCGCTGGTCACGGGCAGCTGGCCGATGGGGCTCTCGATCGAGTCGGCGCGGTTCTCGAGCCGATCGATGATCCACTTCACGGCGCGCACGTTCTCGCCGAATCCTGGCCACAGGAACGTGCCGTCCTGGTCCTTGCGGAACCAGTTGACCTGGAAGATGCGCGGGGCCTTGTCGCCGAGGTCGGCGCCGGTCTTGAGCCAGTGCCCCCAGTAGTCGGCCATGTGGTACCCGGCGAAGGGTTGCATCGCGAACGGGTCGCGGCGCAGGATGCCGACGGGTCCTTCCGCCGCGGCGGTCTGCTCGCTCGCGAGCGTCGCGCCGAGGAAGCAGCCGTGCTTCCAGTCCTTCGACTCGAAGACGAGCGGCACGTTGCTCGCTCGGCGGCCGCCGAAGAGGATCGCATCCACGGGGACGCCGTCCGGGGCCTCCCAGGCGGGGGAGAGGGTCGGGCACTGCGAGGCGCGAACCGTGAAGCGGGCGTTGGGATGCGCGGCCTTGGTCCCCGATTCGGGAGTCCAGTCGTTGCCCTGCCAGTCGATGAGGTGCGCGGGCGCCTCATCTGTCATGCCCTCCCACCACACGTCACCGTCGTCGGTGAGCGCGACGTTCGTGAAGATGGTGTTCGTCGTGATGGTCTCCATCGCGACGGGGTTGGTGTCGTAGCCGGTGCCGGGGGCGACCCCGAAGAAGCCGAACTCGGGGTTGATGGCGTTGAGGCGACCGTCGGCGGCCTTGCGCATCCACACGATGTCGTCGCCGAGCGTCTCGACCTTCCAGCCGTCGAGCTTGGGCTTCATCATCGCGAAGTTCGTCTTGCCCGTCGCCGACGGGAAGGCGCCCGTGAGCGTGTAGGTCTTGCCTTCCGGGCTCGTGACCTGGATGAGGAGCATGTGCTCGGCCATCCAGCCCTCGTCGTGTCCCATGGCCGAGGCGATGCGCAGCGCGAAGCACTTCTTGCCGAGGAGTGCGTTGCCGCCGTACCCGGAGCCGTACGAGATGATCTCGCGCGTCTCGGGGAAGTGGGTGATGTACTTCGACTCGTTGTGCGGCCAGGCCACGTCCGGGCGGCTCGCGCCGTCCTCGAACTCGAGCGGGAAGCCCACGGAGTGGAGCGCCTTGACCCAGTCGCGGCCGGGCGTCAGGTGCTCGAGGGCGCCGTCGCCGGAGCGCGTCATGAGCGCCATGGACAGCACGACGTATGGCGAGTCGGTGATCTCGACGCCGTACTGCGTGATGGCACCGCCGAGGGGGCCCATCGCGAACGGCACGACGTACATGGGGCGGCCACGCATGGACCCGTCGAAGAGGCCGCTGAGCTCGGCCTTCATCTCGGCAGGCGCGCGCCAGTTGTTCGTGGGCCCTGCATCTTCTTCCTTCTCCGAGCAGATGTAGGTGCGGCTCTCGACACGGGCGACATCGCCGGCGTCCGAGCGGGCGAGGTACGACCCAGGGCGGAGCTCTTCGTTGAGCTTGATGAGCGTGCCTGCGTCGACCATCTCAGCGGTGAGGGCGTCGATCTCGGCCTGCGATCCGTCGCACCAGACGATGCGGCTCGGCTTGGTCAGTGCCGCGATCTCCCGCACCCAGTCGTTGACTTCCGGGTTCGCTGCCCGCTGCGGGATGTCGAGGTGGTCGTGTGCGTGTTCAGTCATTTCGAAGCTGCTTTCACTGTTCTGCATGCCGGCGTTCTCCGGCCAGCATGCGTACATGGCGTCGTACCCCCAGTGTTGACCTGCTGGGGTTGCCCCGGGATGGAGATTGGCCGAGAAAAATGGCAAAATTTCACACATCAGCAATTCAGATGCCCGGAGGCACCCATGAGCGGACTCGGTCCTTTCCCCGCTGCGCAAAAATCGTCAGCAACCAAAGGGAAAGGTGGCGCCGTGGACTCCCTCCTGCTCGGGCGGCGCATCCGCTACTACCGCAAGGAGCGCTCGCTCACGCTCGAGGCCCTCGGCGAGAAGACCGGCCTGCTCGCGAGCCAGCTGTCGCTCATCGAGAACGGCAAGCGCGAGCCGAAGCTCTCCGTGCTGCAGCAGCTCGCCGACGCCTTCGACGTCGAACTCAGCGAGATGCTCGCCAACACGCCACCCGACGACCGCTCACGCCTCGAGATCGAGGTCGAGCGGGCACAGAGCTCGTCCGTCTACCGGGAACTCGGTCTGCCGCGCATCCCCTCGACGAAATCGCTCTCCGACGAGGTGCTCCGCGCGCTCGCGGGCATGCACAGCGAGATCGTTCGCCGCCAGACCGAGGCGAGCGCGACCCCGGAGGAGGCTCGCCGGGCCAACACCGAGCTGCGCCTCGCGATGCGGGCGCACGACAACTACATGCCGGACCTCGACAAGCTCGCCGACGAGCTGCTGAGCCGCGTCGACCACACCCGCGGCGCCCTCATGCACCACTCCGTGGGCAAGATGGCCGACCACCTGGGCTTCCAGCTCATCTACGTCAACGACCTCCCACGGTCGACGCGCTCCATCACCGACCTCGAGAACGGGCGCATCTACCTGCCGCCCGCCTCCATCCCAGGTGGCCACGGGCTGCGAGCCATGGCGCTGCAGGCCATGGCACACCGCGTGCTCGGGCACCGGCGTCCCGAGGACTACGCCGACTTCCTGCGCCAACGCCTCGAGATCAACTACTTCGCGGCGGCCTGCCTCATGCCGGAGGCGCGCTCCGTCGCGTTCCTCCGCGACGCGAAGGAGCGCCGCGACATGGCCGTCGAGGACTTCCGGGATGCGTTCGGCGTGACCCACGAGGCCGCAGCGCTGCGCATGACGAACCTGCTCACCTCGCACCTCGACATCAAGCTGCACTTCCTGCGCGTCGACGACAAGGGCTCCATCTCGAAGGCCTACGAGAACGATGGGCTGCCGCTGCCGCAGGACGTCACCGGTTCGGTCGAGGGCCAGTTCGTGTGCCGCAAGTTCTCGGCGGTCAGCTCCCTCGCCCGCACGAACCGCACAACGGAGACCTACCAGTACACGGACACCCCGGCCGGCACCTTCTGGTGCTCGACGCAGACCGGGCACGCCGACGCCGGCGAGTTCTCCATCACGATCGGGGTGCCGTTCGACGAAGCCCGCTGGTTCCGCGGACGCGACACGAAGCAGCGCGCATCCTCGACCTGCCCGGACGGCGCGTGCTGCCGGACGCCGAGCAGCGACCTGAGCGAGCGGTGGGCGGCGAAGGCCTGGCCGAGCGCCCGCGTGCACGCGCACGTCTTCTCGCCGCTCCCGACCGGCGACTTCCCGGGGGTCGACCAGCGCGAGGTGTTCGAGTTCCTCGAGCGCCATGACATCGACGCCGACCGGGCCACCGCAGACGCCTAGAGGCGACCCAGGTGACCTAGGCGGGCACGACCTCGCCCGTGCGCGCATCCCGCAGCTCCACCTGCGTGAGCCTGCCCGCATCCACCCTCGCGGTCAGGTAGGTCACCCGCGGCTGGCGGCGCCGGTCGGTGGGGGAGCCCGGGTTGAGCAGGCGAAGACCGTTCGGGGTGACCGTGTCCCACGGGATGTGGCTGTGGCCGAAGACCAGCACGTCAGCGTTGGGGAAGACCGTGTCCATGCGGCGCTCGCGGCCCGCCTTCTGCCCGGTCTCGTGCGTCATCGCGAACCGGACGCCGTCGAGCTCGACCTGCGCGACTTCGGGGAGGCGCTCCCTGAGGTCCCGCCCATCGTTGTTGCCCCAGACGCCGACGACCCGGGGTGCCCGGGCTTCGAGCTCGTCGAGCGTCGCGAGGTCGACCCAGTCGCCCGCGTGGAAGACGACATCCGCCCCCTCGATCGCCGTCCACAGTGCGTCGGGAAGGATCTTGGCGCGCTTCGGCAGGTGGGTGTCGGCGATGAGCACGAGGTCGAGGGGCATGAGCTCATGCTCCCAGCTGAAGCAGGACGCGCGCTTCCTGGGGGAAAACCCCCGCTGAGGTGTGAGGGATGCTCCGTGTTGCCGCGCGACGCGCGACCATAGCGTTGTGGACATGAAGAACAACGTCAAGCAGCTGAGTCTCACCTCGCTGCACCTCGCCGCCGGTGGCGTCATCGCGCCGCTCCTGCTCTCACTCCTGTTCGGCCTCCTCGGCCTCGGCGTCGGACTCCTCTTCGTGCTGGGCGTCGGCGTCATCGTTCTCGCGGGCCTCGCGTTCGCGTTCCGTGGCGTCTCGGCCTTCGAGCGTCGCCGCGTCGCCGCCCTCTACGACCGTCCGCTCGACGACTCCGGGATGCGCCGCTCGCGTCGCCGCGACGGCTGGCGGTTCGTGCTCACCCCGCTGGTCCAGTTCGCGGACGGGGCCAACTGGAAGGCCATGCTGCACCTCGTGATCGTCGCCGTCCTCGGCACGCTGACTCTCGGGTCGCTGCAGCTCGGCGTCTCGGGCGTCTTCGCGCTCTTCTCCCCGCTGCAGAACCGGGAGACGCTGAGCGTGTGGGGCATGGACTTCGCCGTCACGCCGTTCGTGGGGGTCCTCATCGGCATCGGGATGCTGCTCGTCGCCGTCGCCCTCATCGTCGCGTTCGCCTACGTGCAGCGCGCCGCATCCATCAGCCTCCTCTCCCGCGATCGGGAGCAGCAGCTGGAGGAGGAGGTGCGCGACGCCGGTCGCCGCCGCACGGTTGCTGTTCGTGGCGCCGCCACGGAGCGCGACCGCATCGAGCGCGACCTGCACGACAGCGTGCAGCCTCGCCTCGTCTCGATCGGCATGACGCTCGGCATGGCCAAGACGAAGCTCGACTCCGACCCCTCCCGCGCGGCGGAGCTCATCGACGAGGCGCACGCCTCCACGAAGGAGGCCGTGACGGAGCTGCGCCAGCTGGCCCGCGGCTTCCAGCCGGCTGTGCTCACCGACCGTGGGCTCGACGCGGCGCTCTCTGGCCTCGCAGCGCGCTCCCACATCCCGGTCGTGCTCGACGCGCAGCTGCCTGGGCGTTGCTCGAAGGATGCGGAGGCCGCCGTGTACTTCGCCGTCGCCGAATCGCTCGGCAACGCGGCGAAGCACTCGGGTGCTTCGGAGATCTCGGTGCAGGTCCGCATGCGCGGCTCGATGCTGTGGGCTCGCATCCAGGACGACGGACGGGGCGGCGCGCGGCTCATCCCCGGTGGCGGGCTCGACGGCGTGACCGACCGCATCGAGGCGGCAGGCGGCGGGATCACGATCTCCAGCCCACCGGAAGGACCGACGACGATCGAGGTGAGCGTGCCATGCGGATCCTGATCTGCGAAGACTCCGCGCTCCTGCGGGAGGGCATCGCCCGCCTGCTCGAGGACGCCGGTCACACGATGGTCGGCATCCTGGCCGACGACGGACGCCTCGATCGGCTCGTCGCCGACACGAACCCCGATCTTGTGATCCTCGATGTCCGCCTCCCGCCCGGCTTCACCGACGAGGGCATCCGCGCGGCGCTTCGGCTTCGCGCCACCGACCCAGGCCTGGCCGTCCTGGTGCTCTCGCAGTACGTCGAGGAGCGCTACGCCTCTGAGCTCATCTCGAGCTCGCGCGGCGGGCTCGGCTACCTCCTGAAGGACCGGGTCGCCGACGTCGAGCAGTTCCTCGCCGGCGTGGACAACGTCGCGGCTGGCGGCACGGTGCTCGACTCGGAGGTCGTCGCGCAGCTGCTCGCCAGAAAGACGAGGGATGCGCGCTTCGAGCGGCTCACGCCGCGCGAGTCGGAAGTGCTGGGGCTCATGGCAGAGGGCCGTTCCAATCACGCGATCGCCGAGGCGCTCCACGTGAGCGCCGGGAGCGTCGAGAAGCACATCTCGGCGGTCTTCCAGAAGCTCGAGCTCGACCAGGGCGACGGCGGGAACCGGCGCGTGCTGGCCGTCCTCGCGCACCTTGACGGGCAGGGGCACACGCCCCGTCCGACCCCACAGACACCCCTCGATGGACAGGGCCACGTGGCCCGATTCCCGAACGGAGAACTCCGATGACCACGCCAACTCTCGAACCGGACACGCGCCCAGACGCCTCGGGCGACAGCACAAAGCGCTTCGGCTGGATCACGATCACCGTCGCCATCGTGGGCGGGATGGTGGTCGCGGGCACGCTGACGAGCGCCGTCTTCGGCAACCTCCGTGATGTCATGCGCGACGAGACGACCATCACGGAATCGGTCGCGGGCGTGTCCTCGCTGCGCGTCGACGTCGACTCGGTTGGCATCGAGATCGAGTTCGGCGACGTCTCCGAGGCGCAGCTCGCGGTGGAGACGAAGGGCTTCAAGCAGGCCGGTGACTGGCAGCTCACGACCGAGGGCGGGGAGCTCGCCGTCGAGCGGGCGGGTGGCCGCAGCGGCGGCCCCTTCGGCGACGAAGAGCTCTCGCTGACGCTGCCGAGGACGTTGGCGGGGGAGGACCTGGATGCCCAGATCACCGTCAGCTCCGGTGCCGCGAGCCTCGAGGGTGACTTCGGCGACCTCGTCATCGAGACGAACTCGGGCGCGAGCAACTTCGAAGGCTCCGCCGCGAACCTCACCGTGAGCACCGGGTCCGGTGCCTCGAACATCGAGGCGGAGGTCTCCGGGGACGTGGTGCTTTCCGCCAACTCGGGTGCTCTCAACGCCGTCTTCACCGGATCCGCGCCGAAGGGCACTGACATCTCGCTCGAATCGGGCTTCGGCAGCGTCGCGCTGCCCGACGGTGCCTACACGGTCGAGTCGAACCTCAGCGAGTCGGGGGCGGCGAACGTCAACGTCCGCCAGTCAGACGATGCAGAGAGCACGCTGTCCGTCTCGGTCGGTTCCGGTTTCCTGACCGTCGAGTAGGTCTCCGCGGCGCCCCGCCACTCCCCGGGCACCCGGCTCAGCTCAGCGCACCTCGAGGCTCCTCTGGGCCTCGAGGAGGGCGCGGCTGGCCGGGTGCTTCGGCGCGGCGAAGAGCTCGGCGACGGGCGCGGTCTCGACGAGCTCGCCCTCGCTCATGACCGCGACGCGATCGGAGAGCTGCGCCACGACCGCGAGGTCGTGCGAGATGAAGAGGCAGGCGAGGCCGAGGTCGTCGACGAGCCGTTGGATGAGCGCGAGCACCTGCGCCTGCACCGTCACGTCGAGCGACGACACCGGTTCGTCGCACAGCAGCACGTCCGGTTCGGGGGCGAGAGCCCGCGCGATGGCCACTCGCTGCCGCTGCCCGCCGCTCAGGTGGAGCGGGCGAAGTCCCGCGATCGAGGCGTCGAGCCCGACCTGCTCGAGCGCGGCCTCGATGGCCGCCCGGTTCGTGCGCACCGATCTCGACCTGCCCGCGGTGATCGCATCCGCGAGGATCTCGCCCACCGTGCGCCGCGGGTCGAAGCTCGACAGCGCATCCTGCGGCACGTAGCCGAGTCGCGGCCGACGCGGCCTGCGACGGCGCTCCGGCGCCGGGTTCCAGGGCTCGCCGAGGAAGGTGACCGACCCCGAGTCCGGCTGTTCAAGGCCGAGCGCGATGCGGGCGAGCGTCGACTTGCCTGAGCCGGAGCTGCCGACGATGCCGAGCGTCTCCCCGCGGCCGAGGAAGAACGAGGCCCCGCGCACGGCGTGCACCGGCGGGGCCCCGAGGGTGCGGAAGGTTCTGGACACGGCCCGCACGTCGAGGAGCGGCCGAGCGGCCCCGGCTGCAGAGGCGGCAGACGCGTGGCCGGAGGAGTCGACGGTTGGCTTCGGCTGCGCTGCCAGGAGGGTGCGGGTGATGCGGTGCTGGGGCGCGTGGAAGAGCTGCGCGGTCGGCGCCGTCTCGACGACGAGGCCCTCGCTCATGACGGCGACCCGGTCGGCGAGGCGCTGCACGACGCCGAGGTCGTGCGTGATGAAGAGCATCGTCATGCCGTCTGCCTTGAGCGCGTTGAACAGCCCGATGAGCTGCGCCTGCACCGCCTGATCGACCGAGCTCGTCGGCTCATCGGCGATGAGCAGCGCCGGGTCTCCGGCGAGGGCGGCCGCGATCAGCACGCGCTGTCGCTGGCCGCCGGAGAGCTGCCCGCTCCGGCGTCGGGTGACCGACGCGGGCTCCTCGATGCCGACGCGGTCGAGGAGCTCGAGCACGCGCTGCCGCCGCGCCCCTCGCCCCAGGTCGGTGTGCAGCCGCAGCGCGTCGTCGACCTCCCGCCAGACCGGGCGGAGCGGGTCGAGCGCGACCAGCGCATCCTGGTGGACAAGTCCGATGCGGCCCCCGCGGATGGATCGCCACGCCCCGTCGGAAGTCCTCGCCGGCAGCTCTTCGCCGTCGAGTCGCAGGGCTCCGGCCTGCACGCGAGCGCCGTCCCCGCTCAGCCCCAGCAGGGAACGCGCCGTCACGGACTTCCCGGAGCCTGACTCGCCGACCAGCGCCAGGCACTCGCCACGCCGCACCTCGAACGAGACCCCGCGGACGGCCTCGAAGTCGCCGAACGAGACGCGCAGCTCGCTCGCCTCGACGACGAGCCCCGCATCCCGCGCACCCGCGGCGTTCACGTCGCCCTCACTGGGGTCGCGCTCGCTCACGACGCCTGCCTTGTGCGCTGCTGCATGATGCGGCCGAGCATCGTCGCCGTGACGGCGGCGCCGACGATCGCGGTGCCGGGGAAGATCGTGAGCCACCAGCTGCCCGTGGGCAGGTAGAGGCGCCCAGCCGAGAGCATCGAACCCCATTCCGGGCTGGGCGGGGGTTCGCCGAGGCCCAGGTAGCTGAGGGCCGCCGCCCAGACGATCGCCTGCCCGAGCCCGAGGGTCGCGAGTGAGAAGAGCGGCCACGCGACGTTCGGCAGAAGCGTGCGCGTGAACGTGTGCCAGCGCGAGCGGCCGAGCACGAGGTCGGCCTCGACGTAGGCGCTCGCGCGCACCCGGAGCACCTGCGAGCGGATGAGCCTCGCGTACCCGGGTGCCGTCGAGAGGCCGACGGCGATCGTCGTCGTCACCACCCCGGGGCCCGCCAGCACGATGAGCAGGAGGGCGAGGAGGATGCCGGGGAACGCGAAGAACACCTCGACGATGCGGGTCGTGCCGAAGTCGAGCCATGTTGGCCCGAGGCCGGCCGCGAGCCCGAAGACGGCTCCGAGCGCGAGGCCGATGGCGGTCGCGAGCGCGCCGATCGTCAGCGAGGATGCCGCGCCGTGCACCACCCGCGTGTAGACGCCGCGCCCCGACTCGTCGGTGCCGAACGGATGCTCGGGGCTCGGCGGCGAGAACGCGTCGGCCGGGTTCACGGCGAGCGGGTTGCCTGGCGCGAGGAGCTGGGGGAGGAGGGCGGCGATGACGTAGAGCGCCGCGAGCCCGAGCCACACCGCGAGCCACACGCCCCGCCGAGAGCCCGAGCGGGTGCGCCCGGAGCGGCGCGCGCCTGAACCGGCGCGCGCGTCCCGGACCGCAGCAGCCTCGAGACTCATGCGCTCGCCCCGATCCGCTCGCGCGCCCCGGCCCGGTCCCGCGCTCGCGGATCGATGAGCGGCTCGACGAGGTCGGTCAGCACCGTGACGAGCATGTAGGCGGCGGCCACGACGATGAGCACGCCGATGACGTACGGCACGTCGCGTGCGCCGACGGCATCCAGCAGCGAGCGCCCGAGCCCTGGCCTCGCGAAGATCGTCTCGACGACCACCGCGCCGGAGACCAGCGAGCCGAGCGCCCACCCGCTGAGTCCGACGGCGGGGATCGCGGCGTGGCGCAGCACGTGCCGCCAGAAGATCCCGCTTCGCCCTTCCCCCCGCGCACGCGCCGCGAGCACGAACGGCGACTCGAGGGCGTCGAGCATCTGCTCGCGCATGACCTGCCCGAGGTAGCCGGCGAGGGGGAGGGCCAGTGTGATGCTCGGAAGGATGAGGCCGGAGAACCCTGGGCCGGACACGGCGACCGGAAGCCCGAGCATGCCGGCGAAGATCAGCACCAGCACGGCGGCCAGCCAGAAGTGGGGAACGGCGGCGGCGACGACCTCGAGCGTCGAGGCGATGCCCCACGCGAGGCGTCCGCCGCCGGTCGACCACCAGGCGACCGTGAGCGCGATGAGCCAGGCCAATAGCAGCGAGAGGCCGGCCAGGGCGAGGGTGCCCGGCAGCTGCTCGCCGATGAGGTCCGCGACGCTCTCGCGCTGCGCGTAGCTGAAACCGAGGTCCCCCGTCGCGGTGCGCCAGAGCTGCGAGAGGTACTGGAGGAAGAGCGGTTGGTCGAGCCCATTGTCTGCCCGCGCCTGCGCGACCGCCTCCGCGCTGGCGTTCGACCCCGGCCCGCCGAGGATCGCGAGCACCGGGTCGCCCGGCACGGCGCGGACCGCGAAGAACGTGACGGTGATGACGGCCCACAGCACGAAGGCGACGCCGCCGAGACGGAGGAGGATGCGCGGAACCAGCGGCACCAGTCGTGCCGCGCGAGACCGCGCATCCGTCGTCACTCGTCGATTGTCTCGTGTGCCGCGCTCGTCTGTCGTCCCGCTACTCGACGGTGACGTTCACGAGCGACGGCACGTTGACGTTCGGCTGGAGCCGGAAGCCGTGCACGTTGTCGCCGTACGCGAACTGCACGGTCTGGTCGTAGAGCGGGATGACAGTGCCGCTGTCGATGATGAGCTGCTGGGCCTCGCCGTACAGGCGCTCGCGCTCGGCGTCGTCGGTCGTCTTGACGGCGGCCTCGAGGGCCGCGTCGAGCTCTGGCAGCGAGAGGCCCGTGTTGTTGGCGTGGTAGCCGCTCGGGGCTGGCGTGATGCTGTCGGTCGAGTAGACGATGCGCAGCACGTCCGCCGAGTTCTTCGAGTACGGCGCGA
This sequence comes from Pseudoclavibacter terrae, assembly GCF_008831075.1. Taxonomy (GTDB): domain Bacteria; phylum Actinomycetota; class Actinomycetes; order Actinomycetales; family Microbacteriaceae; genus Pseudoclavibacter; species Pseudoclavibacter terrae. The sequence goes on from NZ_WBJX01000006.1 coordinate 179,896, forward strand.
CGATCGCGTCGAACTCCCACGTGCCGCTGCGCTCGTACCAGGTCGACAGGTCGAGCAGCTCGAGCTGCACGTCGAAGCCCACCTCGGCGCTGGTCGCCTTGATCTGCTCGAGCACCGAGATCTCGGCGGGGATCGACTGGTTCGTGGAGACGGGGAACGCCACCTCGAGGCGCTTGCCGTCCTTGGTGCGCACGCCGTCGGCGTCGCGTGCCGTCCAGCCTGCCTCGTCGAGGAGGGTGGATGCGCGGCCAGCGTCGAACCCGAACGCGTCGGGGTGGGAGGTGGCGAACGGCGTGGCGCTCGAGAGCACTGACGTCGAGCGCTCGAGGGTGCCGAAGTAGAGGGACTCCACGGCGGCGTCGATGTCGGCCGAGGCCGCGAACGCCTCGCGCACCTTGGGGTCGTCGAATGGCGCGCGGGTCGTGTTGAGCTCGATGCGAGCCGTCACGCCCGGTCGAGCTCCGATGAGGTTCTCCTCGGTTCCGTTCGCCTGGAACTGCGCGAGCGCATCCGGCTGCACGGAGTCGATGATGTCTGCCTGGCCGGACTGCAGGGCCGCGAGGCGGGTGGCCGCGTCTGGGATGAACTTCCACTCGATCGTGTCGACGGACGCTCCTGCCTGCCCCTCGGTCGTCACGCCGTCTTCCGGTGGTGTCGTGTGGTTCTCGTTGCGGGTCAGCACGACCTGCGATTGCTTCTCCCACGACTCGACCTTGAACGCTCCCGTACCGATGGGGGCGAGGCAGTTCTCGTCTGTGCCGCGCTCGAGGCCGGCCGGGGACTCGATGGCGAGCCACGTCTGCGCGAGCGATTCGACGAGGGCGCTGTCGGGCTCGCTGAGGTCGAAGCGCACCGTGTGCTCGTCGACGGCGACCGCCTCGGAGACCTTGCCGAGCGCCAGGATCGCCGTCGACGATGCGGTGTCCGGGTCCTTGATGTGCTCGACATTGGCGACAACCGCGTCCGCATCGAACGGCGTGCCGTCGGTGAAGGTCACACCCTCCTTGAGGGAGACGGTCCAGCTCAGCTGGTCGGCGGAAGGCTCGGCACCCGTCGCGAGCCACGGCACGATCTCGCCGGCCTCGTCCTTCGAGAAGAGCGACTCGAGGAACTGGTTCGCGAGGATCGCCTGGGGCCAGTTCCCGCCGACGTGGGGGTCGAGGCAGGTCGGTTCGGCGTCACCCGAGGCATATCGGAGGATTTCACCCTCGCCAGCGGTGCCGGTGTCGCTCGAACAGGCGGCAAGTGGCACGATGAGGGCTGCGGACAAGGCGAGGAGCGCGGCGGGCTTCGCGGAACGGCGGGTGACGGATTCTGACACTCGCAGAGTGTAACCGTGTTTATGGACACCATGCAGAAATGAGTCGGACATGACGGATCACGAGGAGCGGGCCGCGCGTCGAGGTCGGCCCTCGGCGTCGAGTCGCGAGACCCTGGAAGAGGCCGCCCTCGAGCTGTTCCTCGAGCAGGGGTACGAGCAGACGAGCGCGAGCGACATCGCCCGCCGAGCGGGGGTCGCGCGAAGCTCCTTCTTCAACTACTTCACCGCCAAGGCCGACGTGCTGTGGGTCGGCCTCGACCCGCTGCTGGCCGGCATCCCCTCGCTCCTGGATGCGGCTGCCGTCGATCTCGCCGCCGACGACGTCAGCGGATCGGGTGGCGGGCTGGCCGAGTTGCGCCGGGTGCTCCTCGCGATCGCCGAGACCGTCCGTCCTGAGCACATCCCATGGGCCGCGTCGCTTCGCGAGATGACCGGAACGGGTGAGGACCTCGCGGCGACCGGCTCCAAGCGCGCGCTCGTCCAGCAGGCGGCCCTCCGGCGGTACCTGTCGCGCACCGAACCTGCGCTCGACGAGCTGCAGCGGGCTGTCTGCGCTGGCGCGATCGTCGCAGCGGTGGTCGCCGCGGGCGACCGCTGGGTCGAGGCTGGCCCAGCTCGCGGCAGCCTGGCCGAGCTCGTCGACGAGGCGACGGCGCCGATTCTGCGCGCCTACGGTGGTTAAAGGTGTGGGTCGGCTCCGCATCTCGTACGCGCCTGTGCCGCTCACTCGGGAAGCGGCTCGGCGTGACTGTTCTGTAGTTGCTATGTTCTAAGAATGTAGAAAATGCCTGGTCTTGGCATTGAAGTGGCTCGTGCCAAGAGGTATGCTGGTGGTGATCCCGGGGGGAGGTCATCGTGGTCGCTGAAGCCCAGAGTCTCGGTGCAGAGTGCACTTCTGCGTCGCGCCGTGCGAGTGCGCAGCCGTTGACGGAGATGGCCGAGTCGCGATCGCGGGGTATGGCCGAGTCGGCGGTGGTGGATGCGCTGGTCGCGTCACCCGGCCAAGTCGCGGGCCTGCTTGCGGCGGAGATCCCGGTTGTGATCAGCGAGCTCGCGGGGCGTCGGCGCGCTGTGGATGCGGCGCTCGTGGAGGTCACCGGGGAAGCGCTACGACGTGACGAGGAGTCGTCGGCGCCGGACGCGCTCGCGCGAGCGGCCGGGTTCTCGTCGCTCGCAGAGCTGCTGCAGCATCTGCTTGGCGTGGAGATGCGAGACGCGCGAATGCTCGTCGAGCTCGCCGAAGCGACCCGCTCTGGCCGGTCGCTCACTGGAGAACCGCTGCTGCCCGCACGTCCAGCGGTTGCCGGAGCGCTGGCCACGGCGCGCGTTTCGGTTGCACAGGCGTTCATGATCGTGAAGGGGGTGAAGGCCGCTGCAGTTCGGGCTGAACCAGCGCACGTCGACGCTGCCGAGACGGAGCTTGTTGCGTCAGCGCAAGGTGCGACTCCAGTCAGCGCTGACCCTGATGGCATCGATGAGGGCGCCGACCTGCAAGCCGCGGTGCCGGCGACGCCGGAGGAACTGCGCGTGCAGGCGTCCGCGTGGGTCGCGTTCCTCGATCCGGACGGGGCGGAACCGCGCGCGGAGGCGATCGCGCGCAAGCGCGGTCTGTGGGTTCGACAGGCCGCGGACGGGACGGTGCGGGGTCGCTTTGTCGCCACTCCCGAGCAGGGCGAGCTGCTCGTGAAGACGCTCGAGACCCTCACTTCGCCCCGCCGCACGGTTGCATGCGAGCGGACCGGCACCCCAGGGCTCGGAGAGGCGACCGCCGGCGATGATCGCGGCGAGCCTGAAGAGGCTGGCGCGGGTGGTCTGGACGCTGACGATGGGCAAGATGGCGGCCTGGACGCGGCCGAGGTCGACCTCGCACATCCGGACGAGCGAATCACGGACCGGCGGACTCTGCCGCAGCAGCGCGTCGACGCTCTCGGCGAGGTCTTCGCTCGCTACGCGGAGTCCGCCCACGCGCCCCGCGCGGGCGGGGAAGCGCCCACCGTTGTGATCGTCACCACCCTGGCCGGCGCGAACGGGGAAGCGACCCGGCCTGCCGATGTGCCGCACCTTGAGCGCACCGGCACTGCAGTGCCTCCAAGCCTCGTCGCGAAGACCCTCTGCGATGGGTTTGTGCAGACGGCGATCGTCGGCGGCAACGGGGAGATCCTGAAACTGGGACGCCGACAGCGGCTGTACAGCCGCGGGCAACGCCGCGCTCTCGCCGTCCGAGACCAGGGGTGCATCACGCCCGGCTGCTGGAAACCCGTCGGCATGTGCGAAGCGCACCACACCAGCAGGTGGGTCGACGGCGGCCTCACCGACACCGACGACGGCGTCCTCCTTTGCAGCCTGCACCACCACATGGCCCACAGCGAAGAACTCGAACTCGTGAGGGACCACGGCAAGCGGTGGCGAGTCCTCCGCCCCGGCTGGCAGTACCGACTCCTCACCCGCAAGCGATACCGAGAAGTCAAGTCGAGGTGTTGAAGCTGGTCGGACGGCCGCTCGGAGCGCCTAGCTCGTCTGCAGCTCGCAGTACGCGGTCAGCGACGACAGCGCCGACTCGACCTCGCCGAGCTGGGTCAGGATGCTCGCGGCGGCAGCGAACCCGCCCTCGCCGTTCGCGAGCTCCCCGGCAGTCGCCTGCAGCTCCGTCACCTCGGTCACGAGCGTGTCCACGTGGGTCTTGAGGTCGGGGTCGGTCACGCTCTCCTGCAGCGTCGTGAGGCTCGTGCCGATGGTCGCGAGCGTCGCAACGGCCCCCGGGATGTCGCCTGGCACCTGCGTTGAGATGCTCTCGACGCTCGTCCGGATCGAATCGATCTCCGCCTGCACGTCCGCACACGTGCCGCCACCCTCCGCCGTTGTGCTCTCCGCGGACGCGGCGGCCGTCGGGGACGGGGTCGCGGCCCCTCCGCTGCCGGCCGCCGAGCATCCGGTGAGGGCGATCGCGGCGAAGGCGCAGATCGCTGCGAGCTTGGGCAGGCGGGAGGAAAGCATGGGTGGTCCGTTCGTTCTGAGGTGCTCGCTGCGAGGCGAGCATCGGCGAAGCGAGAGTACACAGCCTTCCAATGAGCGCGCCCCGCCCGTTTCACAGGTGTCGACTGGGCGCGTACCATGTTGGCAGCACGACTTTGATCCGCCCATCAGCGGGGAGTCCCCGGAAGAACGGCGAGCGAACCTCTCGAGGAGCACACGCCAAGTAGAACCGGGCGGGCGAGCCCGTCACAGCTCGGAACGAGTGGCGTGTGCCAACGGAAGCCCTTCCTCCAGCGGAAGAATGTTCCGGGGGAGCGCGCAATCGGGGTGGTACCGCGCCGCACGGCGTCCCTGAAGCAGACCAAGCACATCCACTTACTGCCAGGAGTTCCACCGCATGAGCTACCCGAAGGCCTCGTTCGGACCAGCCGCCGAGCCCGCAGGCTCGACCCCCGCCAGCTCGACGAGGGACAGCGTCGCCGCCTCCCCGTCGTTCCCGCGACTCGAAGAGCGCGTCCTCGACTTCTGGCGCGAAGACGGCACCTTCCAGGCGTCCATCGACCAGCGCGAAGGCGCTGAAGAGTGGGTGTTCTACGACGGCCCACCCTTCGCCAACGGCCTCCCGCACTACGGCCACCTCCTCACCGGCTACGCCAAGGACGTCTTCCCCCGCTACTTCACGATGCGCGGCCGCCAGGTGCACCGCCGCTTCGGCTGGGACACGCACGGGCTGCCCGCAGAGCTCGAGGCCATGCGCCAGCTCGGCATCCAGTCGAAGGCCGAGATCGAGGCCATGGGCATCGACACCTTCAACGACGCCGCCCGCGAGTCGGTGCTGAAGTACACGCAGGAATGGCAGGAGTACGTGACCCGCCAGGCCCGCTGGGTCGACTTCGAGAACGACTACAAGACGCTCGACATCTCCTACATGGAGTCGGTGCTGTGGGCGTTCAAGAAGCTCTACGACGACGGCCTCGCCTACGAGGGCTTCCGTGTGCTCCCGTACTGCTGGAACGACGAGACGCCGCTCTCCAACCACGAGCTGCGCATGGACGACGACGTCTACCAGATGCGTCAGGACCAGACGGTCACGGTCACCTTCCCCCTCGATGGTGAGCAGGCGGATGCGCTCGGCCTCGCCGGCGTGAAGGCGCTCGCGTGGACGACGACCCCGTGGACACTCCCGACCAACCTGGCCCTGGCCGTCGGCCCCGAGATCGACTACGCCGTCGTGCCCGCGGGACCGCTCGGCGCGGCCGACGGCACCGAAGCGGGCGAAGGATCCTTCCTGCTCGCCACCGCGCGCGTCGCAGCGCACGCCAAGGAGCTCGGCTACGAGGCCGCAGAAGACGCGACGGCCGCGACGGCTCGCACCCTCAAGGGCGCCGAGCTCGCAGGCCTCCGCTACCAGCGACTCTGGGACTTCTACGCCGACACCGAGACGTACGGCACCCAGAACGCGTGGCAGTTCCTGCTCGGCGACTACGTCACGACCAGCGACGGCACGGGCATCGTCCACCAGGCGCCCGCCTACGGTGAGGACGACAAGGTGCTCAGCGACGCCGCCGGCATCCCGACGATCCTCTCCGTCGACGAGGGCGGCAAGTTCCTCGCCGCCGTCGAGCCCGTCGCCGGCCTACAGGTCTTCGATGCCAACAAGCCGCTCACGCAGCTCCTCAAGGCAGACGGCCGGCTCTTCAAGCAGGCCAGCTACGAGCACTCGTACCCGCACTGCTGGCGCTGCCGCAGGCCCCTCATCTACAAGGCCGTCTCGAGCTGGTTCGTGCGCGTCACGCAGTTCCGCGACGAGCTCGTCGAGCTGAACCAGCAGATCGACTGGGTGCCGGACAACGTCAAGGACGGCCAGTTCGGCAAGTGGCTCGAGGGAGCCCGCGACTGGTCGATCAGCCGCAACCGCTACTGGGGCAGCCCCATCCCCGTGTGGAAGAGCGACGACCCCAGCCACCCGCGAGTGGATGTCTACGGCTCGCTCGACGACATCGAGCGCGACTTCGGCGTGCGCCCCACCGACCTGCACCGCCCGTTCATCGACGAGCTCACGAGGCCGAACCCGGACGACCCGACGGGCGCATCCACGATGCGGCGCATCCCCGACGTGCTCGACGTGTGGTTCGACTCGGGGTCCATGCCCTACGCGCAGGTGCACTACCCGTTCGAGAACCGCGACTGGTTCGACTCGCACTCGCCCGCCGACTTCATCGTCGAGTACATCGGGCAGACGCGCGGCTGGTTCTACGTCATGCACGTGCTGTCGACGGCGCTCTTCCACCGCCCCGCCTTCAAGCGCGTCGTGAGCCACGGCATCGTCCTCGGCAACGACGGCCGCAAGATGTCGAAGAGCCTCCGCAACTACCCGGACGTGCAGGAGGTCTTCGACCGCGACGGCTCCGACGCCATGCGCTGGTTCCTCATGGCGAGCCCCGTGCTGCGCGGCGGCAACCTCATCGTCACCGAGGAGACCATCCGCGAGGGTGTCCGCCAGTTCCTGCTTCCCCTGTGGTCGACGTACTACTTCTTCACGACCTACGCCAACACGGCGGTCGGCTCGACCGAGGCGTACGAGGCCAAGTTCCGCACCGACTCGAGCGACGTGCTCGACCAGTACATCCTCGCGAAGCTCGGCGTGCTCGTCTCCGAGGTGCAGGCCGACCTCGAGGCGCTCGACTCGACGACCGCGGCCTCGCGCCTGCGCGACTTCGGCGACGTGCTCACCAACTGGTACGTGCGGCGCTCGCGGGACCGCTTCTGGCGAGGCGTGACCGACGACGCCTCGAGCACCGAGGCGTTCGACACGCTCTACACGGTGCTCGAGACGCTCACCCGCGTCGCCGCCCCGCTGACGCCGCTCATCTCCGAGACCGTCTGGCGCGGGCTCACGGGCGGCCGCAGCGTGCACCTCACCGACTGGCCGGACGCCTCCGCCTTCCCCAGCGACCAGACGCTCGTCGACTCGATGGACGCGGTGCGCCGTGTCACGAGCTCCGCCCTGTCGCTGCGCAAGCAGGCCGGGCGCCGCGTGCGCCTGCCGCTCGCGAGCCTCACCGTCGTCGCCCCGAACACGGACGCGCTCGAGCCGTTCGCCGGCATCCTGCGCGACGAGCTCAACGTGAAGTCCGTCGAGTTCGAGCAGCTCGTCGACGAGTCTGAGGCCAAGTACGGCATCGACCGGGTCCTGCAGGTCAACGCGCGGGCCGCTGGTCCGCGCCTGGGCAAGCAGGTGCAGCTCGCGATCAAGGCGTCGAAGTCGGGAGACTGGAGCGAGGTCGACGGCGTCGTCACGGCGGGCGGCCTGCAGCTCGAGGCCGGTGAGTACGAGGTCAAGCTCGTCACCGCCGGTGAGAGCGAGGACCGCGCCATCACCCTGCTGCCGAGCGGCGGCATCCTCGTGCTCGACACGAACGTGACCCCCGAGCTCGCCGCCGAGGGCCTCGCCCGCGACGTCGTGCGTGCCGTGCAGGACGCGCGCAAGGAGGCCGGACTCGAGGTCTCCGACCGCATCCGCCTCACCCTGCGTGCCGACGACGCGTCGGTCGCGGCCATCGAAGCGCACCGTGAGCTCATCGCCGGCGAGACGCTCGCCGTCGAGTTCCAGGTGGCCGGCGGACTCGCTGTCCCCGCGGACGCCGAGGCGAGCGCCGACACGTATGGTGCACTGGAGATCGACGTGGAGGTAGTGGCGTGAGCGAACGCGATCAGCAGGATTCCGGCGACTGGGACGACCAGCCCGACGGGAATGAGGGTGTCACGAATTCCGGCGACCTGGAGCTCCGGCCCGAGGACATCGCCGAGACGTTCATGCCGGCGGTCTCCGACGATGAGGACGAGGTCCTGACCGAGCGCGAGGAGGACGAGCGCCTCCTGCTCGAAGGAACGGACTGGGCCAGCGAGGGTGAGCGGGTCTTCGACGAGCTCATGGAGCGCGTGGGGGAGGCGGCTCCCGAGCCGCGCCTGCACGCCACGCGGCGCGCGGTCGAGCTGCTCGGCGACGTGCACACGGCCTACCCCGTCATCCACCTCACGGGGACCAACGGCAAGAGCTCGACGGCACGCATCATCGAGACGGTGCTGCGCGCCCACGGCCTGCGGACAGGCCTCCTGACGAGCCCCCACCTCGAGCGCCTCAACGAGCGCATCGCCGTCGACGGCAGCCCCATCAGCGACGAGCGACTCGTCGCGAACTGGGAGGACATCACCCCGTTCCTCTCGATCGTGGATGCGGAGCTCGAGGCCGCCGGCGAGCCGCGCCTCACGTTCTTCGAGGCGCTCACCGTGCTGGCCTACGCGTGCTTCGCGGACGCGCCGGTCGACGTCGCGGTCGTCGAGGTCGGGATGGGCGGCGAGTGGGATTCCACGAACGTCGCCGACGGCGAGGTGGCGGTCTTCACGCCCATCGCGCTGGACCACACGCAGCGACTCGGCCGAACCCTCGACGAGATCGCGCGCACGAAGGCGGGCATCATCAAGCCGGCCGCACGTGTCGTCACCGCCGAGCAGCAGCCCGAGGTGCTCGCCGAGATCACGCGGGCCGCGGGCATCTCCGAGGCCCAGGTCTTCGCCGAGCCCACCGACTTCGCGGTCACCGACAACCAGCTCGCGGTCGGCGGTCGACTCATCACCGTGCGCGGCATCGTGGGCAGGTACGCGGACCTCCTCCTGCCGCTCGACGGGGAGTACCAGGCCCACAACGCGGCCGTCGCTCTCGCGGCCGTCGAAGCCTTCTTCGGCGCGAACCGGAGCCTGAACGACGAGCTCGTCGAGGCCGCGTTCGGCGAGGTGACGTCCCCCGGCCGACTCGAGCGCATCGGCGTCACGCCCCCCATGCTCATCGACGCCGCCCACAACCCGCACGGCGCGGAGGCGCTCGCGCGAGCGGTGACCGAGTCGTTCGACTTCTCGCGGGTCGTCGTGGTCCTCGGCGTGCTCGAGGACAAGGACGCCGCCGGGATCATCCGGGCGTTGCAGCCCATCGCCGAGCGTTTCGTGGTCACGCAGTCCGACTCGGTGCGTGCCATCGACGCCGAGGCGCTCGGCGACATCGTCCGCGACGTCACGGGCAGCGAACCCGAGGTGCTCGAGCGTGCTGAGGATGCCATCGAACGCGCCCGCGAGGTCGCTCTCGACCTCCTCGCAGAAGGCGCGGACGAGGGCAAGAACGCGGCGGTTCTCATCACAGGCTCCGTGACGCTCATCGGCACGGCACTCACCCTGTCGCGCGACGAAGGCTGGGCGCAGGAGTCGTGAGTCCGCGGAACCGAACCCGAGTCCCTCGCCAGCGCAGCATCCGCGAGGTCATCGGCTCCATCTTCCTGGGTTTCGAGCTCTTCGTCGTCTTCTTGGGCACACTCCTCATCTTCGGGATGCGGGTGCTCGACCCCGTCCCTGCATTCGTGCTCGGGGCGGCCTTCGCCGTGCTCATCCTCGTGACGATCAGATTCCTCCGCCACGAGTGGGGGATCTGGCTCGGATGGGCGGTGCAGGTGCTGCTCGTCGCCGCCGGCTTCCTCCACCCCGGTATGTTCGTCGTCGGGGCGCTGTTCCTCGCCTCCTGGACGTACTTCATGTGGAAGGGCGGCCAGATCGACCGACAGCGGGCCCCGATCATCGCCGAGTACAACCGTCGCCTCGCGGCTGGGGAGATCGGCATCGACGGGCAGCCCATCGACCAGACCGACACACCGAGCAGCTGACGCAGGCTCACATCCACCGACCCGGCCCTCAGGGGCAGACCACCACGACCAATGGAGGAATCATGGCAACCATCGAAGAGACGCTTGTGCTCGTCAAGCCGGACGGCGTGCAGCGCGGCCTCACGGGCGAAGTGCTCCGCCGCATCGAGACGAAGGGCTACTCGCTCGTCGACATCCGCCTCGTGCACGCCGACCGCGCCATCCTGTCCGCGCACTACGCGGAGCACGAGGGCAAGCCGTTCTACGAGGGGCTCCTCGAGTTTATGCAGTCGGGACCGACCGTCGCCATCCGCGTCGCGGGCCACCGCGTCATCGAGGGCTTCCGCTCGCTGGCAGGCACCACCGACCCCACGACGGCCGCACCCGGCACGATTCGCGGCGACCTCGGCCGCGACTGGGACGCGGGCGTCCTGCTGAACATCGTCCACGGGTCCGACTCCGTCGAGTCGGCACAGCGCGAGCTCGGCATCTGGTTCGCGGCCTGACCGACTCGGGCTGCAGGGCGGCGGAGTCGTAGGCTTCGCAGTACGCGGACCGGCAGGTCCGACACGAGTGATTCGGGGGCGAGGCACGGATGAAGGCTGGGCGAGGATCGTCGGCGACGGCACACGGTGAGCGGCTCGATGAGCTGGCCGCGGCGTGGCGCGTCGCGTTGCGCGACGAGCTGCCGGCCGCGGTGCGCCTCCGCCAGGAGCTGCACGCGAACCCCAGGCTCTCCGGTGACGAGAACGAGACCGCCGCTCGTCTCGAGAGCGAGCTCGGCGACCGGGTCGCGATGCATCGCATCGCCGACTCGGGCCGCATCGGGCGACTCGGCCCGAGCGCGGGGGGAGCGGTGGGAGTCCGGGCGGAGTTGGACGCGCTGCCCCTGACCGAGCTCACCGGAGTCCCGTTCGCCTCGGCCAACGGGGCGATGCACGCGTGCGGTCATGACGTCCATCAGGCCGCGCTGGTCGCGTTCATCCGCGCCGCCGACCACCTGGAGCTGCCCGTCGGTCTGGTGCCGATCCTCCAACCGCGGGAGGAGACCTATCCGTCCGGTGCGCATCAGATCGTCCAGGAGGGCGGTCTCGAGCGGTTCCAGGTCGAGCACGTCATCGGCGCACACGTGCACCCGGGCGTCCCGCGAGGTGCCATCGCGATCGGCGGCGGCTACATCAACGCGGCCGCTGACGAGATCGAGATCTCACTCCAGGGGCGCGGCGGCCATGGTGCGTACCCGCACCAGGCAGCCGATCCCGTCGCGGCGATCGCCCAGATCGCCCTCGGCCTGCCCGAGGTGGTCCGTCGCACCATCTCCCCGATGAACCCCGCAGTGATCAGCGTCGGCACGCTGAGCGCGGGGGAGGGGGCGGCGAACGTGCTGCCCTCGAGCGCGCGGCTGCTCGCGTCCATGCGCACCACCGCCCCCAGAGACCGCGAGCTGCTCTTCGCGGCCGTGCAGCATCTCGCGGTGCGCACGGCGGAGGCCTACGGGACGGAGGCTGTGGTCCATATGCACCAGAACATGCCGGTGCTCATCAACGACTCCCACCTGGCCTCCGATGCCGACGACTGGCTCGCGCGGCTCGGCGTCGACGGCGCCGAGCCCATGCGCTCGCTCGGCGGCGACGACTTCTCGTACTACTGCGACGAGGTGCCGTCGATCATGTGCTTCGCCGGCGTCGAGACGGCTGGGCTTCCCGGTCCGGATGGCGCCTACGCCCCGACGCTGCACCACCCGCGGTTCCTGCCGACGGAAGACGCGGTGGGGCTCGTGGCCAGTGCCTTCCTCGCCGGATACTGCGCGGCCGCCGAGCGCATCCTCGGCATCGCCCACCACAGGCGCGCCCTTCCCTGACGATCGGCCCACAGCCGAATCAGGGCCCGGGAGCGTCGGCCGTGCGATACTGGGATCGTCGACCGGGCAGAGTCCCACGGCACCCGAAGTTTTTCAGGCACGCGCCACGAGCAGAGCAACGCTCCGTCGCACGCGCCGCAGGCAGGATCGCCGCAACCGCGGCACAGCACGAACAACATTTCCGCCGAACGGGCGGAGACCATTTTCGATGAGGATGCGTGGCATCCTCATCGCCCGGAGGGGTGGGCGCACGCTTTGCGCCACGCCGGAGTAGGAGCACACCAGAAATGGTGACCACAAACGAATCAGACCAGAACACCAACACGGAGTCGGCGAGCGCCCAGGAGCAGCTCGACGCGGAACTCCGCCAGGAGTCCGCGCAGGCGGTTGCAGAGGAGACCGAGGAACAGGGTTCCGGGGAAGACGCGACGTCGCCCATCCCTGCCGTCATCTCGTCGACGACGCTGTTCTTCCTGCAGCCCGATCTGCCGCCGGTCCTGGAGCGCGCACCGCGCGAGGACCGCAGCCGGTCGCGACGCCAGGACGACGAGCCGTACGAGCGTTCGGAGCGCAGCGACCGCGCCGACCGCTACGACCGCCAGGAGTCGACCGACCGCTCCGACCGCGGAGAGCGCTCTGAGCGTGGAGACCGCTCAGACCGTGGAGACCGCTCACGCGATTCCTCCCGTGACGACCGCAGGCAGGCATCCGCCGAGCGCTCCCAGTCGACGACTCGCCGCCGTCAGCCTCGTGAGGAGCAGCAGGCCGAAGAGCCGGTGCTCATCACGGAGCCGCAGAAGATCAAGGGCTCTACTCGTCTCGAGGCGAAGCGCCAGCGACGCCGCGAGGGTCGCGAGAGCGGTCGCCGTCGCCAGGTCGTCACCGAATCCGAGTTCCTCGCCCGGCGCGAGTCCGTCGACCGCGTCATGCTCGTCCGTGCGAAGGACGACCGCGTGCAGATCGGCGTGCTCGAGGACAAGGTCCTCGTCGAGCACTACGTCGCCCGCTCGCAGGAGTCGTCCCTCATCGGGAACGTCTACCTCGGCCGCGTTCAGAACGTGCTGCCGAGCATGGAAGCCGCCTTCATCGACATCGGTCGCGGACGCAACGCCGTCCTCTACTCCGGCGAGGTCGACTGGGCCGCCGCAGAGGTCGGTGGCAAGTCGCGTCGCATCGAGAACGCCCTCAAGCCCGGCGACCGCGTGCTCGTCCAGGTCACGAAGGACCCGATCGGCCACAAGGGTGCGCGCCTCACGAGCCAGGTCTCGCTTCCCGGCCGCTACCTCGTCTACGTCCCCGGCAACTCGATGAACGGCATCTCACGCAAGCTGCCGGACACCGAGCGCGCTCGCCTCAAGAAGATCCTGAAGGAGACCCTGCCGGCAGGCGTCGGCGTCATCGTGCGCACGGCCGCCGAGGGAGCGACTCAGGACCAGCTCGAGCGCGACGTCAACCGACTCACGGCGCAGTGGGCCGACATCTCCTCCCGCATCGAGGCCGGCCCGGCTCCTGCGCTCCTGCACTCCGAGCCCGACCTGCTCATCAAGATCATCCGCGATGTCTTCAACGAGGACTTCCAGAAGATCGTGATCCAGGGCAGCGACGAGCTCGAGACCATCACGACCTACCTGCGCCAGGTGGCCCCTGACCTCGTCGATCGCGTCGAGGCATTCCAGGGCGGCGACGTCTTCGCCGAGTACCGCGCCACGGAGCACATCGAGAAGGCCCTCGACCGCAAGGTCTGGCTGCCCTCCGGTGGATCGCTGGTCATCGACCGCACTGAAGCCATGACGGTCGTCGACGTCAACACGGGGAAGTTCGTCGGGTCCGGCGGCAACCTCGAGGAGACGGTCACGAAGAACAACCTCGAGGCCGCCGAAGAGGTGGTGCGTCAGCTGCGTCTCCGTGACATCGGCGGCATCATCGTCGTCGACTTCATCGACATGGTGCTCGAATCGAACCGCGACCTCGTCATGCGTCGCCTCATCGAGTGCCTCAGCCGCGACCGGACCAAGCACCAGGTCGCCGAGGTCACGAGCCTCGGTCTGGTGCAGATGACCCGCAAGAAGCTGGGCCTCGGCCTGCTCGAGACGTTCAGCGAGCCGTGCGAGTCCTGCGCGGGTCGCGGTGTCATCGTGTTCCACGACCCGGTGCTGAAGCACCGCGGTGGCGCTCCTGACAGTGCCGCCAACAGCAAGAACGGCCGCAAGGGCCGCGGAGGCGGACAGCAGCGCGAGCAGCAGGGGCCTCGGGCGGTCGCAGCTCCGGCGGCGCCGTCGACGTCCACGCACGGCATCACGGACGAGCTCCGTGGGGCCCTCTCCAAGATCGCCGCGTCCACCATCAACGGTCAGAAGCCGGGTGAGCACGGCGAGGAGCAGGCCGCGGAATCGCAGTCGCAGCAGGGTGCCCAGGCTCCGGTGGCCGACGAGCGGGGTGACGAGCAGGCTGCCCAGCCGAGTGAGTCTCGTCGCTCGCGTCGCGGACGCAGGCGTGCCAAGACGGACGCCCAGGCGCCCGCATCGACGCACGACCAGGCGCCGGAGGCGGCAGCTGGCGACGCGGCGTCGGTCGACCGCAACGAGGCACAGCAGTCCGACAGCGACGACCGCAAGGCTCGCGCCAGTGAGAACCTCTTCGACTTCGACTCGGCCAAGAGCGCCGAGCCGGCCCAGACCACGCGCGAGGCCGACCCGGCAGCGCTGCGCGAACTCGACTCGCTGCTGGATGCGCTGGTCGCCCCCGAGGGTGAACAGCAGCAGCCCGCAGCGAGCGAAACGACCGGGGCCCCAGCCGCGGTCGAGGTGACGACACCCGCCGCCGCCCCTGAGGAGTCTCAGGACGCGTCGGTGACGTCGGCACCTGAGGCAGTCCAGCCGGTCACGGCTGAACCGCCGAAGGGTGCTTCGGGGCGTCCGCGACGCCGCCGCATCACGACGCCGCCGCTCTCCGCCGAATAGGCGGTCAGAGCAGGGCGGCCGGGCGCGAGAGCGCCCACCGGGTGGGTGCGCTTGCGCGTACCGACCCTGCCGGGTAAAGTGGTTCGCTGTTGCACGTTTGCATTCGTGCTGGCATTCCCTCGCCCGGTAGCAGGGCAGAGTCAGCTCGCCGCAGCGAGCAGGGCTTCCAGAGTTTGAACACACAGCGTCCGACCTTGTCGGGCTCGGAGAAAAGGTACTGAAGTGGTATTCGCAGTTGTGCGCGCCGGTGGACGGCAGGAGAAGGTAGAGGTGGGCACTGTGCTCACCACGAACCGTGTTGTTGCCGACAAGAAGGGCAACGTCACGCTTCCGGCTGTGCTGCTCGTCGACGGTGAGACCATCACGAGTGACGCAGAGAAGCTCGCTAAGGTCACGGTGACTGCCGAGGTCCTGAACGACCTCCGTGGCCCGAAGATCGTCATCCAGAAGTACAAGAACAAGACCGGTTACAAGAAGCGTCAGGGCCACCGTCAGGAGCTCACGCGCATCAAGATCACCGACATCAAGTAAGTCGAGGAGCAGACTTCAATGGCACACAAAAAGGGAGCGAGCTCGACTCGCAACGGCCGTGACTCGAACGCTCAGCGCCTCGGCGTGAAGCGCTTCGCGGGCCAGACCGTCAGCGCGGGCGAGATCCTCGTCCGTCAGCGCGGCACGCACTTCCACCCCGGCGCCCTCGTGGGCCGCGGTGGCGACGACACGCTGTTCGCCCTCTCGGCAGGCATCGTCGAGTTCGGTGCGAAGGGCCGCCGCAAGGTGGTCAACATCGTCGCTGGCGAATAGCAGCAAGCACAGTCCCTGAATTCAGGGCGGTGTCAGGATGAGGGGCGGGCCACGGTCCGCCCCTCATCCGTCTTTTCAGGACCAATCGTTCTACAGGAGCTCTTCATGGCCACCTTCGTCGACCAGGTGACGCTATATCTGCGCGCCGGAGAGGGTGGCAACGGCTGCGTCTCCGTCAAGCGCGAGAAGTTCAAGCCACTCGCCGGCCCCGATGGCGGTGACGGCGGCAACGGTGGAAGCATCACGTTCTTCGCCGACCCGCAGGAGACGACGCTGCTGTCGTACCACCACAAGCCCCACCGCTCGAGCGACAAGGGCGGTTTCGGCATGGGTGACTGGCGCAACGGCTACACGGGTCAGCCGCTCGACCTTCCCGTTCCCGTCGGCACGGTTGTCCGTGACGCGGATGGGGTCGAGCTCGCCGACCTGTCGGAGCCCGGCATGCGCTACGTCGCGGCAGAGGGCGGCCAGGGCGGCCTGGGGAACGCCTCACTCGCGAACACCAAGCGCAAGGCTCCCGGCTTCGCGCTGCTCGGCACGCCCGGCGAGGAGCTGCAGGTGCAGCTCGAGCTCAAGATCGTCGCCGACGTCGCGTTCGTCGGCTACCCGTCTGCCGGCAAGTCGAGCCTCATCGCGGCCATGTCCGCTGCGAAGCCGAAGATCGCCGACTACCCCTTCACGACGCTCCACCCCAACCTCGGCGTCGTGCAGGCGGCCCAGTACCGCTACACGGTCGCCGACGTGCCCGGACTCATCGAGGGCGCGAGCGAGGGCAAGGGGCTCGGCCTCGACTTCCTGAGGCACGTCGAGCGGTGCTCTGCGCTCCTGCACGTCCTCGACTGCGGAACGCTCGATCCTGGTCGCGACCCGATCAGCGACCTCGATGTCATCCTCGAGGAGCTGCGCAGCTACCCGGTGCCCGAGGGGCAGACCCCCCTGCTCGAGCGCCCCCAGCTCATCGCGCTGAACAAGATCGACCTGCCGGACGGCCGCGAACTCGCGGACTTCGTCCGTCCCGAGCTCGAGGAGCGCGGCTACCGCGTCTTCGAGATCTCCACCGTCAGCCACGAAGGGCTGAAGGAGCTCTCCTTCGCGCTCGGTGAGCTCATCGAACGCGACCGCGAGGCGAAGCTGGCCGAGCTGGCCATCAAGCCGCGCATCGTGCTTCGCCCACGCCCCGTCGACGAGAAGGACTTCGAGATCCGCGTCGAGGGCGGAACGCACGGCAACACCTACCGGATCCTGGGCGAGAAGCCGCAGCGCTGGGTCGCGCAGACCGACTTCGCCAATGACGAGGCGATCGGCTACCTCGCCGACCGTCTCAACAAGATCGGCGTCGAGGATGCCCTCTTCAAGGCGGGTGCCGTCGCAGGGTCCGCGGTGATCATCGGACCCGGCTCGCAGGGCATCGTCTTCGACTGGGAGCCCACGCTCACGAGCGCGGCCGAGCTGACCGTCTCGCCTCGTGGCACGGACAGTCGCCTCGAGGAGAACGCCCGCACGACGACTCGCGAGCGTCGCGAGGGCTACTACGAGCGGATGGATGGCAAGGCCGCGGCCCGGGCCGAGCTCGAGCGTGAGCGCGAGGGCGGCGTATGGAAGGTCGACGAGTGACCCCTCGAACATGGGTAGGATGGACGGCATGATCGAGCTGATTCCTGCCGTGCTTGCCAACGCTGTGCTAGCTGAAGAGGGGCACCACGTCGTCAACGAGCTGGCGATGCCCCCGATCATGTTCGGCGTCGTCACGCTCGTCACCTTCGTGGTCCTCATTGCCGTGACGTACGCGTTCCGCAACACGTGGCACAGCCACCCGGTCGACTCGAAGGTCGTGCCGTACGAGCCGTTCAACCACGCTGGTGTCATCGAAGCCGGTTCGGTCCACTCGAAGCACTAGCGCGAAGAGCCGCGCCGCCCCCATGCCTCATACCGTCGAGACCTCCCCTGCAGTCGCGCGCCGCCGTGTCGGCATCATGGGCGGCACCTTCGACCCCATCCACCACGGGCACCTCGTGGCGGCGAGCGAGGCGGCAGCGCACTTCGAGCTCGACGAGGTGCTCTTCGTGCCGACGGGCAAGCCGTCGCACAAGTCGCAGGTGACGCCGGTCGAGCACCGCTACCTCATGACGGTCATCGCGACGGCCTCGAACCCACGATTCAAGGTCAGTCGAGTGGACGTCGACCGCGACGGTCCCACGTACACGATCGACACGCTTCGCGACGTGCAGCGGCTCCGTCCTGATGCTGACCTCTACTTCATCACGGGCGCGGATGCCATCGCGCAGATCCTCGGCTGGAAGAACTCGCTCGAGCTCTTCGAGCTCGCGCAGTTCGTGGCGGTCTCTCGACCCGGCCACGAACTGCGAACCGACGGGATCCCGGCAGACAAGGTCGCCGTCCTCCAGATTCCCGCGCTGGCGATCTCCTCGACCGACATCAGGGAGCGCGCCTACGAGGAGAAGCCGGTCTGGTACCTGGTTCCGGATGGCGTCGTGCAGTACATGGCGAAGCACCGGCTGTACACGGCTGAAGAGATTGATGCGATATGAGTGACGCTCCACTGACCCGCCGCGAGCTGCGAGAGCTCGAACGGCGCCGCGAGAAGGGCGAGGAGACACCGCTGCCGAACCGCACGCCGACCGTCTCGGTCGAGGCGGAAGCTCCGAGCAGTGATGTCCCGACCGCGGATGTGGCGGACGCTGGAGAGACGAGCGCTGACGCCGAAGGACTGCCTTCAGCGCCTTCACCCGCATCCGGTGTCGCCCTCGAGGCTCCGCTGCAGATCGACGGGCTCTCGCCCGAGCGTCCCGCGGAGACCACCGACACGTCGGAGGCGGTGGAGCTGCCTGGCGACTCGTTCAACCGCAGCCCGGCCGCCGTCGAACAGGAGGCCCAGGAAGACGGCACGAGCGGCGACTACTTCCGTCGCCTCGTGATGGCGAGCCACTCCACGGACGAGACGCCGACGGGCATGATCGTCATGCCCGAGATGAGCTCGCCAGACATCACGGGTGCCCTCAGCGGAGCCGGTGACCTCATGGTCACGGGCAAGATGCAGGTCTCCCGTGAGCTGTCCAACTTCGGCACGCTCACCAGCGGCCTCGACTCGCCCGAGATCGACCGCGAGGACGATGGCGACGAGCCGCAGCAGGGCAGGGTCGTCGAGGAGCACACGCCGGTCGCTGCCAGTCGTGCGGTCCGCGAGCCGGGCATGCCGCTCGCGCCGCGTCGCGGACACGGCATCCGTCTCTCGATCTGGGCCGTCGTCAGCGGGATCGCCGTCGCTGTGGCTGGCGTTGTCGCCGTGATCCTGGGTATCGTTCAGGGTTGGTTCTGATCAGCTGGCGAGCGCATCGCCTCTCGGACACCACGATGAGCTCTCAAGGGCTCTCAACGAAAGGGACCGAATGACCGCGAGTACGCGAGCAATCGAACTGGCACACGTCGCAGCGAAAGCCGCCGACACGAGACTCGGCTTCGACATCGTCGCCCTCGACGTCTCGAACAACATGCCGCTCACGGATATCTTCCTGCTCGTCTCCGGCCGAAACGAGCGCATGGTGCTGTCCATCGCCGACGAGATCGAAGACGCGATGCGCGACATCGGGCAGCGCACGCTGCGCCGTGAGGGTCGCCGCGAGGGCCGTTGGGTGCTCCTCGACTTCAACGACATCGTCGTGCACGTCTTCCACGAGGAAGAGCGCATGTTCTATGGGCTGGAGCGCCTGTGGAACGACGCCCCCGTCGTGAAGCTCGACATCGGGGCCGACGACGCGGAGTCCGCGGACTCGGCTCCGGACGCGCAGAGCTGACCGGCGTGACCACCGGCAGGTCCCCGGGAGGATGGGCGTGGCTCATCCTCACCGGCTTGCTGGCGGGCTTCCTCTCCGGCCTCTTCGGCGTCGGTGGGGGCATCCTCATCGTGCCCGCCCTCATCTACCTGGTGCGACTCGACCCACGCTTGGCGGCCGGCACCTCGCTGCTCGCGATCCTGCCATCGGCGATCGTCGGCGTCGTGACGTACGCGATCGGCGGCCACGTCGATCTGCTGCTCGCGGCGCTCCTGGCTGCGGGGGCTATCGTCGGGGCGCCGATCGGGTCATGGCTCCTGCAGAAGGTCTCCAAGCGCACCCTGCAGTGGTCGTTCATCGCCTTCATCGGCGTGGTCATCGTCTCCCTGTTCCTCGTCGTGCCGTCGAGGGACGCCGCCGTCCATATCGACGTCCTCGGGGGAGTGCTGCTCGTCGTCCTCGGCCTCTGCACTGGAGTGCTCTCCGGGCTGCTCGGCATCGGCGGCGGTGTTGTCGTCGTCCCCATGCTGGTCGTGCTGTTCGGGTCCAGTGACCTGCTGGCCAAGGGCAGCTCGCTGCTCATGATGATCCCGACGGCGATCTCGGGCACGATCAGCAACTTCCGGCGCAAGAACGTCGACGTGGGCGCTGGCCTTGCCGTCGGTGGGGCGGCCTGCCTGACGACGAGCTTCGGAGGGTTGAGCGCTGCGGCCATCTCGCCATCGCTCGCGAACATCCTCTTCGCCGTGTTCCTCGCGGCGACCGCCATCCGCATGGCTGTCGACGCGTGGCCACGCCGTCGCGCGCAGTAGCGACACGCGTCGGCCGCCTCGATTTGGTACGCCTCAGGTTCTGAGCTATTATTTTCGAGTTCCCGGAAACGGGTGCGGGTCTGTGGCGCAGCTGGTAGCGCACCTGCATGGCATGCAGGGGGTCAGGGGTTCGAATCCCCTCAGATCCACCAAGAAGCCCCGGTCAGCACATGCTGACCGGGGCTTTCTCGATCGTGCGGCGGGCGTGTGCGGTCTTCACCCCGAACTTGCGACGTCGGCATGGGGCGGGATGTCCGCATGGCGAGACGCAGAACGAGCGACAACGCGCGCGCGAACTGGAGCGCGCTGATCGCGACGCCCTTCGCGGCGGCCTTCTATATCTTCGTGGCGAGCAGGCTCGGGGTCAAGATCGGCGACTCCGTGCGCTACCTGGTGAGCATCTTCATCGTCTTCTGGCCGCTGTTCGGTGCGGTCTACCTGATCTGGACGCACCTGGCGTACCGCAACGCGGACACCGTGCAGTTGCGGGTGGCGTCCAGGCAGGAGCGCATCACCAAGCGTCGATGGTGGCATCGGCTTGTCGGCTATGGGGGAGCGACCGACTGGACGACCGCCGGCGCCATGGTCGCCGTCGCTCTGACGATCGCGATCGCGCAGGAACCCGCGTTCCGGGACCAGACGATCTTCGTGGTGCTCGGGCTCGCGACGGTGGCCGCGTCGTGGGCGCTCATGGTCTACGCCTTCGCGCTCGAGTACCTGCGCCTGGACGCGACAGCAGCGACGGAGCCGGCGGTCGGTCTCGAGGGTGCACCCGCCCTCGAGCAGGAGCGGGCGTGTCGCCCGGAGATCGTGTTCCCGTTCGAGGAGGAACCGCGGTTCGGCGACTATCTGACGCTCGCCGTGCTGATGTCGACGATGGCCGCGACCGCCTCGGCAGAGATCACGTCCCGCCGAGGCTGGCGGATCGCGCGCACGAACGTCGTGCTGGCGTTCTCGTTCAACTCGGTCATCGTCGCGATGATGGTGTCGGTGCTCTTCGGTGGCCTCACGAGCTAATCGTTCGGCAGGATGACGAGGTTGCCGACCTTGCGACCGGAGTCCACGACGGCGTAGGCGTCGCGGATGCTCTCGAGGCCGCCTGAGACGCTCGTCACGGGGTCGAGGGCGCCGGTTGCGGCGAGCTCGAGCAGTTCCGTGATGTCGGCCGTCCGCTCGGGAATGGGCCCGGCGATGACATTGCCGCGCGCGGCGACCGTGTCGGCGAGGCCCGCGACGGCGAGGATGAGTCGTCCCGTGGGGGAGAGCAGGTGACGGCCCGACCGTCTGCTGAGGTTCCCGACGGTGTCGAGGACGACGTCGTATCGCGCATCGAGGTCTCCGACGGGCGTGCTGGTGTAGTCCACGTGCTCGTCGGCGCCGAGGCGCAGCGCGAAGCTCCGGTTCCGCGCGCTCGAGATTGCAGTTATGTGCGCGCCGAGGTGCTTCGCGAGCTGCACGGCGCTCGAGCCGACTGCGCCAGAGGCTCCGTTGATGAGGACGCGTTCGCCAGGTTGGACGTGGGCGCGCTCGCGCAGGAACTGGAGGGCGGTGCCGCCCCCGAACAGCAGGCCGGCCGCATCCTCGAACGACACCTGCTCGGGGAGGCGGGCGAGGCGTGCGATGGGAACCCGGGCCAGCTCTGCGTGCCCACCCAGTCCGCTGCCGATCATGGCGGCGACCCTCGTGCCCGGCGGGAAGCCGCTGCCCGTCGCGCCCGACGATTCGACGGTGCCCGCCACGGCGATCCCGAGCACCTTCTTGCGCGGCCCGCGGACCCCGATGCCAAGGCGCGCGAGCATCCCGAAGCCGGCAGGAAAACGCCCGGCGCGCATTCGCGCATCTCCGGAGGTCACGGCAGCGGCTTCGACTCGGAGGATGACCTCGCCCGTGCGGGGCGTCGGGTTCGGAATCTCGGTGATGACGACGGCCTCTGGTGGTCCGTATCTGGTGACGACTGCAGCTCTCATGAGTTCCCTTACGCCTGTAAGCCTGTTGTGCTCAGAGTAGCCTTACGCATGTAAGCCCGCAAGGAGGAGAAATGGCAGACCGTCAACCGCTGAGCAGGACGCGCATCCTCGACGCCGCCGTGCGCGTCGCTGACGGAGGCGGGCTCGCCGCAGTCAGCATGCGCAGCGTGGCGCGTGAGGTAGGCGTCGAGGCCATGTCGCTCTACCACCACGTGGCGAACAAGCAGGCTGTCCTCGATGCGCTGGCAGGGTGGGCCTTCGAGCAGATTCCTCTCCCGCCGGGCGGCGGCGACTGGCGAGCCGAGATGGGTGCAAGGGCGCGCGCAGCTCGCAAGGTGCTCGGCGCACATCCCTGGGCGCTCGGCCTCCTCGAGTCCCGTTCGAACCCGGCGGTGGCGGTGCTCGCCCACCACGACGCGACGCTCGGCTCGCTGCGCGCCGGCGGGTTCTCGGTGCTGCTGGCCTCACACGCCTACTCGCTGCTCGATGCGTACGTCTTCGGGTTCGTGCTCACCGAGCAGAACCTGCCGTTCGAGCAGGGCCAGAACGCGGAGGAGTTCGTCGCAGCGATGGAGCTGCCCGCTGACGAGTTCCCACACCTTGCGGAGCTCGTCGGCGAACGCATCATCGGTGGTGCGTACGACTTCGCTGACGAGTTCGACGTCGGCCTCGAGATGATCCTCGACCAGCTCGAGACGAGGCTGGCCCTCGAGCGGGGCGCGTGAACGGCGTCAGCGCACGACGCGGAAGCCCTGGATGCCCTTCGGGGTGCGCTCGGAGACACGCGAGGAGGTGACCTCTGCAAACTGCGGCCCCTCCGCCATCCACGCGAGCAGCGCGTCGACGTGGCTCTCCTCACCCTCGAGCTCGGCTTCGACCCGGCCGTCGTGCAGGTTGCGCACCCAGCCGCTCACACCGAGGCGCTCGGCCTCCTGCGCGGCGCTGAAGCGGTAGCCGACGCCCTGCACGTTCCCGGACACGATCACGTTGACTCTCCGCATGGGCACATTCTGCTCCGAACGCGGGGAATGGGGGAAGGCACCCGCCCGGGCCCGCCCTGAGACACAGGGTTCTCCCACCTCGGGCACCTCCGGCTGCCGCCGGCAGCGGCAGCAAGGCCGTCCCGAGGCGGGAACGACTGCAGAGGCGTGGACGCAGCTTCAGGTGAGGTGCGAGAGCTCGCCGACGTCGTAGCCGGTGTCGGGCAGACAGCCGAGTTCAGTCAGCAGCTCCGGCATCGTCCAGAGGCGCACCTCCTGCGGGCGGTTGGCCGCAACCGCGGCTCTCGCGCTGCCTCGCACCTCGAGCATCCGCACGCTGACGGGCGAGGGGGTCGGTGCGGCAGGATCGCCGGGGGTACGAGCGCCGGCGAGATCTGGGGAGGGGGCGCCGTGCACGCGGTGCCAGCCGCCGTGCTCCGGGTCCGGATGCTCGTCGACGCGCAGCGAGGCGGGCTCGGTCCGCAGGCCGGTGCCGGAGACCTTCAACGCCGCCTCCTTGGCGGTCCAGGTGCCGATGCGGGCTGCGACTGCTGCTGGCTGGCTGAGGTCGGAGGCCCGAGCGCGTTCGTCCGGGTGCAGCGCGTACGCATCGAACCCGGCCCACAGCTGTCGCGGGATGGTCTCGATGTCGACGCCGATCGCATCCGCGGGGTCCGCGATCGCGACGAGCACCCGTCCAGTGCTCGTCGAGGAGCTCAGGGCGAGGTCGGCGCTGCGCGGCTGGCCGTGCTGGCGACCGCAGTCCGGGCAGAGACGGGAGATCTCGAGCTCGCTCGCCTGCTCGAGCGGCAGACCGCGCCCCCAGGCTGCGAGCAGGCGCAGCGCGGCGCGCCCTGCGAGCGTTCGCCGACGCAGCTCCTCGCTCCGCCTGGCGCTCGCCATGACGCGGTCGTCCTCGCTCGCGCACATCGACGCGGCGTCGAGCACCTCGTCGATGCCAGCGGCGAGCACGGCGATCATCGGCGGCTGATGCGGCGGTACTGCCAGACCGCGATCGGGGCGAAGATCGCGATGATGGCGACGCTGCAGAGGAAGGCGTACAGCACGGCGTTCTCGGCAGGCCATCCGCCGGCGGCCGTGAAGCCGCTCGGGGCCGCGTTCCCGAAGAGCTCTCGCACGGCGCTTGCCACCGCGGTGACCGGGTTCCACTCGGCGAAGGCGCGAAGGGGGCCGGGAAGCATGTCGGCAGAGACGAAGGCCCCAGAGATGAAGCAGACGGGGAACAGCCAGAGGAGGCCGAGGCTCTGCGCGACCTCGACGCTCTTGGCGGTCAGCGCGATCGTCGCTCCGATCCAGGAGGTCGCGAAGGCGAACAGCAGGAGCAGCCCGAACGCGAGGAGCACCTCGAGTGGGCCGGACTCGACGCGCCAGCCGATCGCGAGTCCGCAGCTCAGGATCACGGCGATCGAGATGATGCTCGTGACGAGGTCTGAGCTGGTCCGACCCAGGATGACGCCCACGCGCGACATCGGCAGCGTGCGGAGCCGGTCGATGAGGCCCGACTGGAGGTCCTTCGCCAGGTAGACAGCCGTGAACGAGGAGTTGAAGGTGAGCGTCTGCGCGAGGATGCCGCCGATGAGGAACTGCCGGTAGTCGGCTCCGCCGAGCGCCCCGCCGAAGACGAACGCGAGGATGAGCACGAAGATGATGGGCTGGGCGATGCCGGTGACCAGCGCCCCCGGCGTACGCTGGACGTTGAGGACGTTCCGGCGGGCGACGATGCTGCCGTCGCGGAATGCTGCCGTGATGGCGCTCATGCGGTGACCGCCTCTCGCTCGTCGTGCGCGGTTGCATCCGCGATCAGTTCATCCGGCCGCTGGCCCGTGATCTGGAGGAACACCTCGTCCAGCGTGGGCTGCCGGAGGGCGGCCTCGCTCGTGGCGATGTCGGCGTCCTCGAGCGCACGCAGGACGGTGGACAGGTCGTGGCTGCCACGCGGTGCCTTGGCGGTGATACGCACACCACGGTCGTCGAGGGACGCCTCGCTGCTGATGCTTGCGACGAGGTCGAGCGCGCGGCGCCCATCGTCGGAGGAGTCGAGGACGAGGTCGATCGACGCGCCACCGGCTCGGGCCTTGAGCTGGGCGGCCGTGCCCTCCGCGACGATGCTGCCCGCGTCGATGACGGAGATGGAGTCGGCGAGCTGGTCGGCCTCTTCCAGGTACTGCGTGGTCAGCAGCACGGTCGTGCCCGCCGTGGCGAGGGTCTGGATGGCGTCCCACGTGTCGCGGCGCCCTCGTGGGTCGAGGCCGGTCGTCGGCTCGTCGAGGATCACGACGGGCGGACGGGCGACGATCGCGCCCGCCAGGTCGAGGCGCCGGCGCATGCCGCCGGAGTAGTCGCCGGCGCGCTTCTTCGCCGGCAGGTCGTCGAGTCGGAAGTCGCGAAGGAGCTCGTTGGCCCTGGCGCGGGCGTCTCGCCTGCGCATCCCGTAGAGCTGGCCGACCATCGTCAGGTTCTCGACTCCGGTGAGCTTCTCGTCGACGGCCGCGTACTGACCGGAGACCCCGATGCTGCGGCGGACGTCCTGCGCCTCGTGCTGCACCGAGTGGCCGGCCACCTCCACGTCGCCCTCATCGGGGTCGAGCAGCGTCGTGACGACGCGCACGGTGGTGGTCTTGCCAGCGCCGTTCGGCCCGAGGAGGGCGTGGACGGAGCCGGCGGGGATCTCGAGGTCGACGCCGTCGAGCGCGGTGAAGTCGCCGAATCGCTTCCGCAGGCCGCGAATCGAGATCACGAGACCGCCAGGTCGCGCTCGCGGACCGGCGTGATGTCCCGCCAGTTCTCGGTCACGTAGTCGAGGCAGGCCTGCTTGGGGGCCGGTCCGTAGACCACGACCCACCCTGCGGGGACGTCGGCGAAGTCTGGCCACAGGGAGTGCTGCTGCAGGTCGTTGACAAGAACTCGGAACTCTGCGGATGTGTCATCGAACGGATTGGTCATGATGTTCCCTTCTCTCGTCACGCGCGGGGGTCGTGGTGGAGGTGGCGCGAATGGTTCTCAAGGTCCTTCGGAGCCCGTTCGCTATCGGTTGGGGAATCGCGCGTGTGAATCCGACATGAGGCGGTCGAGCTCCGGAGCGACCTCGCGCAGGGCGGGTTCGTCGAGGAGCGCGGAGTGGCGCGCCTGCACTGGGCTCGAGGTCACCGTGCCGGTGATGTGCGGCGCCCAGGCGTCGGGGCCGGGCCTGTCGGCCGGGACATCGACGCTCGCCTCGAAGACGTGCAGGTCACCGTGGAAGGTCGGCACGGGTGTCGTGTCGAGGAGGGCGCCCACGCGCAGGAAGCCCCGCACCATCCGCTCGATGCTGGCCGAAGGAATGTCCGCGAGCGGATTGCCTGCCCCTGCGAGCAGGGCGCGGACGGCATCCGCATCCAGCTCGTCGGCTGGCGCCTCCACCTCGTTCGCATCGAGGAAGGCACGCCACATGCGGTCGCCGCCATCCACGCCCGCGACCGAGGAGTGCTCGGTCGGGTACGCGTCGAGGATCGCGAGGAGCGCGACCTCGTCGCCGCGGTGCTGCAGGTGGGTGGCGAGGTGCTGGGCGAGGCGGCCGCCGAACGACCAGCCCACGAGCCGGTAGGGGCCGTCCGGCTGCACCGTCTTCATCGCGTCCACGTACTCGTCGAGCAGCTCGGCGAGCGTCTCGTGGTCGGTCTGCTCCCCGTCGTCCGGGGCGATGCCCGGCAGCTGGAGGCCGTAGAGCGGGCGGTCGCCGTCGAGGTGCGCGAGCAGCCCGGCGAACTTCCAGGAGATCCCACTGGCCGGGTGCACGGCGAACAGCGGTTCCTGGGGAACCGGGGAGCCGTCCTCGCGGGCTGGCCGCAACGGCAGGATCGTCCGGAGACTCTCCGCGATGTCGCCGCCTCCGCTGCTGGCGAGGGCAGCGAGCCCCTCGACGGTGGGTGCCTGGAACATGGCCTGCACGGGCAGCTCGGTGCCGAGAGCCACGTTGATGGCGCGGATGGTCGGCTGCGCCACGAACGAGTGGCCGCCGAGCGCGAAGAACGAGTCGTCAGCCCGCACATCCTCGACGTCAAGCACTTCGGCGAAGGCCGCCGCGACCGCCAGCTCGGCCCGCGTGCTCGGCTCGCGACCTGCACCGCCCGTCGCCTGGAACCGCGGCAGCGCATCCCGGTCGAGCTTTCCGTTCGGGGTGAGGGGGATGCTCGGGATGAGCTCGAGGCCCACGGGATGCATGTAGTCGGGCACCGCGCCGCGCACGGCACCGAGCACTCGGCTCGCGAGCTGCGCTCGGGCCTCGCCGTCTGCGACCGGCTCGCCGTCCGCGATGCCGGGCTCGCTCGGCACGATCCACGCGCCGAGCGCGAGTTGCCCGGCCGATTCGACGGGCAGGACCACGGCGTTGGCGACGCCAGGCTGGGCGCCGATCACCCGCGCCAGCTCTTCGGGCTCCACGCGGTGGCCGCGGATCTTGAGCTGGGCGTCGCTGCGGCCGAGCGACACGACTCGGCTCGGTTCGCCGTCGAGCGCATCCCGCACGACGACGAGGTCGCCCGTGCGGTACATGCGGCTGCCGTCGCGGGCGAACGGGTCGGCGACGAAGCGCTCTGCGGTGGCCTCCGACCGGCCCGTGTAGCCGTCGGCGAGCTGGGTGCCGGCGAGCCAGAGCTCGCCGACGCTGCCCACGGGGCTGGGGCGCAGGTGTGCGTCGAGCACGTAGCCGACGACGTCACCCGTCGTCGCCCCGAGCGAGGGGGCTGCCGTCTCGCCGACCTCGGCGAGCATCGAGTCGACGCCGACCTCCGTCGGGCCGTAGAGGTTCCACGCGCCAACCGTCGCGCGTCCACGCAGCCAGGTCCACAGCTCAGCGGTGATCGCTTCGCCTCCGAGCAGCATCGTGAACCCGTCGGCGTCGGGGAGGGAGTCGAGCCAGCTCTCGAGCCGCGTCTGCGTCATGAGCGCCTCGACGTAGCTCGGGGTGGTCTCCCACGCGCCGATGCGCCGATCCGCGAACAGCTGCACGAGCGCCTCGGGGTCACGACGCACGTCGTCGGCGACGACGTGCAGCTCGTGTCCGCTCGCGAGCCACAGGATCGGGTCCATGGCGGCGTCGAAGCCGACGCCCGTGGTGTGCGCCACGCGGATTCGCCGCGTCGCCGAGTCCGGCATGAAGGTCGAGCGGTGGCTCCGCAGCAGGCTCGCGAGGGCGCGGTGGGGAACCTGCACGCCCTTCGGCACGCCGGTCGTTCCCGAGGTGAAGATCAGGTACGCGGGGTCGTCGAGCGACACGTCGGGGAATCTTGCGGTCTCGGACTCCGCGGTGCCGTCAGCCAGGAGCTCCTCGAGTCCGCCGTCGAGGACGACGGCCGGATCTGCGGCCGCGAGCATCGCGTCGACGCGCTCGCTCGGGTACTCGGGGTCGATCGGCATGGCGACGGCGCCCGCCCGCCACACGGCGAGCAGTGCGGCGGCCGTGTCGACCGAGCGCGGCAGGCGGTAGGCGACGACGTCGCCGCGGCCCGCGCCGCGTCGGCGGAGCGCGCCAGCGAGCCGGTCGATGCGAGCTGTGAGCGCGCCGAAGTCGAGCTCCGCGTCCGGGGCCACGACCGCCAGTTCCGTGGGCGTGCGCGCGGCCGAGGCGGCGAAGGCGTCGAGCACGGTGCTCGGCTCGGACCTCGTGCCGCCGTCACTCTCCGCCCGAAGGGGCCAGGCATGCAGGCGTCCTGGCGTCCCTGGCACCTGGATCGTCTCGAGGGGCGCATCCGGTGTCGCGGTGGCCGCCGCGAGGTAGCCGAGGAGCCGTTCGACGAGGCCGCTGGCCGCGGCTGCGCTGAAGAGCGCCGAGTTGTATTCGAGCACGCCCGGCACGTCGGCGCCGGCCTCCGCACCCCGCAGCGTGAAGGACAGGTCGAACTTCGCGCCGCCCGTGCTCTCCGGAGCGACCGGGGTGACGGCGACGCCCGGCAGGGCGAGGGGGAGCGCGCTGTGCTCCTCGACCGCGAGCATCGTCTGGAAGAGCGGGTGGCGTCCGAGGACACGCTCCGGGGCCATCGCCTCGACGATGCGCTCGAACGGCACCTGCTCGTGGTCGATGCCGAAGAGCGCGGCCGTGCGTGCCGCCTCGACGGCATCGGCCAGCGTCGCCTCGTCGCCGAGCCGCACCCGGAGTGGCAGCGTGTTGACGAAGAATCCGACGAGGTCGCTGAGGTCGGCGTCCTGCCGGCCGGCGGAGGGGGCCCCGATGACGAGGTCCGTGCCGGCACCGGTCCGTGCGAGGAAGCCGGCGATCGCGCCGAGCCAGCCGTGGAAGGCGCTCGCCGACCGGCCCGCTGCGACGGAGCCGAGCGCGCTCGCGACCTCTGCGGGGACGCTGAATTCGAGCTGGCCGGCCGGCTGCGCGGTCTGCGCGGTCCGCGTGCCGTCGGCGGGGAGCTGCAGCACCGACGGGGCACCTTCGAGGTGGTCGGTCCACGCCGCGACCTGGTCTGCCTCATCCGCTGGTGCCCCGCTCGCCTGGATCAGGCGGGCGTAGTCGGCGAACTGAGCGGGCAGCGGGCGCTGGAGCGGCACCGAGCCGCTGCGACGTGCCGTGTAGGCCGTGGCGAGGTCGTGCGCCAGCGGCGCGAGGGAGGCGCCGTCGGTGGAGATGTGGTGGAGGACGAGCTCGAGCAGCCACGAGTCGTCGCCGGCGGGAGTCAGGCCTGCGCGCAGGGGAAGCTGGCTCGTCAGGTCGAAGCCGGCCGATGCGTCGACCGGCTCGTGCTGGAGCACACCGGCAGCGGGTTCGTGGATGCGCTGCACCGGAGCCCCATCGACTTCGGGGTACGTGGTGCGCAGCACTTCGTGCCTCGCGACGAGGTCGTCGACGGCGCCGGACAGCGCCTCGAGGTCGAGGTCGCCGTCGAGGCGAGCGCTGAGCACGACGTTGTAGTCGCCGGATTCGGGGGCGAGCTGGTTCAGGAACCAGAGGCGCGCCTGGCCGGGTGAGAGCGGCAGGGGCTCGCCGTCGACGCGCGGGTTGGCCGCGGTCCACTCGTGGAGCGGTGGACGCGAGCTCGGCCCGTCGGCCGGTCCGGCCACCGGGTGCTCGCCCGCGCGGCCGAGCACGGCGAGGAGGCCGGCCGGCGTGGGGGCGTCGAAGATCGCGCGCAGGGGAGGGGCGGCGCCGAAGCGCTGGCGCAGCTCACCGGCGAGCGCCACGGCGAGCAGGGAGTGCCCTCCGAGCCGGAAGAAGTCGTCGTCGAGGCCGACCTCCTCGAGGCCGATGACGGCGGCGAACGCCTCGCACATGCTGCGTTCGTCGACCGTCTCGGGCGTGCGGGATCCTGCTGCCGACTCCGGCGCGGGGAGCGCGGCGACGTCGACCTTGCCGTTCGGGGTCAGCGGGAGCCGCTCGAGCACCGTGACGGTGGCAGGAACCATATAGTCGGGCAGCTCGGCGCGGGCGAGCGAGAGGACGGCGTCGGCGTCGGTTGCCCCGGCGACCCAGGCGACGAGCCTCGCGCTGTCCGGACCTGCCGGAGCGTGGATCGTCGCGACGGCGGCCTCGACGCCTGGCGTGCGCTCGAGGCTGCGCTCGACGTCGCCGAGTTCGATGCGGTAGCCGCGGAGCTTCACCTGGTCGTCGTCCCGTCGGAGGAACTCGAGTTCGCCGGAGGGGTGGCGGCGGACGATGTCGCCGGTCCGGTAGAGGCGGGTGCCGTCTCCCGAGGGGTCGGCGATGAAGGCGCTCGCCGTCTCGGCGGCGCGTCCCAGGTAGCCGTGGGCCTCGGAGGCGCCAGCAAGGTGGAGTTCACCCGGCACGCCGTCCGGCACGTCGCGAAGGTAGTCGTCGAGCACACGAGCGGTCACGTTGGCGACCGGGCGGCCGATGCGGACCCCTCCCGGCTCGGTCAGGCGGGTCACGACGGAGTCCACCGCGAACTCGCTCGGGCCGTAGAGGTTCCATGCCTCGACTCCGTCCGCGCGGAGCAGGGCGTCCCACAGGTCGGCCGAGACGGCCTCTCCGCCGAGGGCGACGAGCAGCGGAGTCTCGCGTTCGGCGCTCTGCGCGAGGAGATCGGTGCCGATGAGCTGGCGCACGTACGACGGCGTCGTCTCGAGCACGTCGATCGAGGAACCGGACACGCGCTGCACCAGTTCGTCGGCATTGCGCCGCGTGGCGTCGGACGCCATCAGGAGGCTCGACCCCGCGGCGAGCCAGAGGATCGGGTCCCAGGCGGCGTCGAAGCCGAGGCCGGCCACGTGCAGCACGCGCGGGGGGCGCCCGCCGAGGACCTCGAGGAGTGGGGAGATCATCGCGTGGAGGTGCTGCGCGAGGACGTTCGCGAGGGCGGAGTGCGGCACCTGGACGCCTTTGGGGGCACCGGTGGTGCCGGACGTGAACACGAGGTAGGCGGGCTGCTCGGGGAGCGGCGGGGCGGGCAGGTCGAGCTCCGACTCGCCGGAGCCGAGCTCGACGAGCGAGGTGGGGTCGACGGTCCGAGTCCGGGTGGAGCCGGCGAGGGAGCTGAGGCGCGCCTCGTCGGCCGCGACGAGCAGAACGGGGGTGCTGGCGTCGAGGATCTGCGTGATGCGGGCATCCGGGTAGTCGATGTCGACGGGCACCGCGATGGCGCCGCTGCGGAGCGCGGCGAGCACGAGCGTCACGGCGTCGCCGGAGCGAGGCAGGGCGATGGCTACTCGGTCTCCCGGGCGAACGCCAGAGGCGACGAGGCCACGGGCCGCGGCGTCGATGCGCTCGCCGAGCTCGGCGAAGGTGAGGCGTTCGGCGTCGTCCTCGAGGGCCAGCTCTCCTGGGAGGCGGCGGATGCTCGTGGCGAGCTCATCGAGGATGGTCCCGTCCACCGGCAGGCGTTCGCCGTGGGCCTGCGCGTCGATCCGCTGCTGGGTCTCCCGGTCGAGGGCCGGGAGGTCGGAGAGGGGGCGCTCGACGGTGTCGATCATTGCGGAGAGCATGCGGTCGACCGTGTCGCGCATCCGCCCGATCGTCGACTCGTCGAAGAGCGCGAGGTCGTAGGCGAGGGCGGCTTCGAGCGGGCCTGCGTCGCCGGCCGGGGTCGAGAAGTCGAGCATGAGGTCGGTCTTGACGCCGGCGGTCGTGACCTGGCTCGGGACGGTCACGACGACCTCGCCGAGGTCGAGCTTCGCCGACTCGGTGTTCTGGAGCGTGAGGAGCACCTGGAAGACGGGGTGGCGGTCGGCCACTCGCGGCGGCCGGAGGGCATCGACGACGGCATCGAAGGGCACGTCCTGGTGGGCGTAGGACTCGGTGTTGCCGACGCGCACACGCTCGATGAGCTCGCCGAGCGTCGGGTTGCCTTCGAGCGAGGTGCGCAGCGCGACCGTGTTGACGAAGAACCCGACGAGTCGCTCGAGCTTCGGGTCCACGCGTCCGGCCACCGGGGTGCCGACGACGATGTCCTTGCCGGCTCCGTGCTGGCCGAGCGCCGCGGCGACTGCCGCGTGCAGGACGATGAAGAGACTCGTCCGGTGCCTCGCCGCGACCTCGCGGAGGGCGAGGTGGCGCTCCGCGTCCAGCTCGAAGGCGAGGTGGCCGATGTCGCTCGGCCGTGCGCCGCGCTCGCGGTCTCGAGGCAGGGCGATCTCGTCGGGTGCGTCGGCGAGCGTGCGCCGCCAGAAGTCGAGCTGCGTGCTCATGGCGCTCGAGGGGTCGTCCTCGGAGCCGAGCGACTCCCGCTGCCACAGCGTGTAGTCGGCGTAGGAGACGGGGAGCTCTGGCAGCACCTCGTCGGGCGAGGCGCGCCTCTCGCCGGCGGCCGCCGCGACGTGGCTCGAGTAGGCCGCGGAGAGGTCGGCGGCGAAGGGGGCGAGCGACCAGCCGTCCGAGGCGATGTGGTGCATCGTCGCGACGAGCACGTGGTTCGTCGGCGAGGTGCGCAGGAGGACGGCGCGCAGCGGCACCTCGCGGGTCACGTCGAAGGGGCGCAGCGACTCCTGGCGGACGATGTCGTCCACCCGATCTTCTGGCACCTCGACGGAGGTGAAGGCGGGGGCGCCGGCGTCGATCGGGAGGATGCGCTGCCTCGGTTCACCATCGACGTAGGGGAAGACGGTGCGCAGCGGCTCGTGGCGCTCTGCGATGTCCCGGAAGGCGGCCCGGAGCGCCGCCTCGTCGAGCCTGCCTTCGAGGTGCAGCACGATGGGGATGTTGTAGGCGCTGGAGCCTGGCTCGAGGCTGTTCAGGAACCACAGGCGCCGCTGGGCGAGGGAGACCTGGAGCTCGTCGCCGTGGGGCGTCGGGGCCAGGGGGAGGGCGCGGGCGGAGTCGGTGCTGTCGTCGTCGTCGAGCGCGGCGAGACCCGCGACGGTCGGGCGCTCGAAGACGTCGCGCACCGTGATCTGACGGTCGAGGCGCTCCGTGAGCTGCGAGGCGAGCTTGGTGGCGAGCAGGGAGTGGCCGCCCGCGCCGAAGAAGTCCTCGTCGACGCCGATCGATGCGATGCCGAGCACGTCGGCGAAGGCCTCTGCGGTGACGCGCTCGGCGCGGGTGCGCGGCTGCTGCACCGGGTCGTTCGGGCGCTGCTCTGGGGCGGGCAGCGCCCGCCGGTCGAGTTTGCCGTTCGGGGTCATGGGCAGCTCGCTCAGGGCGAGCACGCTGCTCGGGACCATGTAGCCGGGCAGGTCGGCGGCGAGTGCCGCCTTCGTCTGCGCGGCGAGGTCCACCTGCTGGCGCTCGCCGGTCACGTATCCCACGATGCGTGCGGATGCGCCGTCGCCCACGACGATCGCGGCGGCGGCTGAGACTCCCGGCTGCCTGCGCAGCGCGGCCTCGACCTCCGCGAGCTCGACCCGGTAGCCGCGGATCTTCACCTGCTCGTCGATGCGGCCGAGGAAGCGGAGCGAGCCGCTGCGACGGCGACGGACGACGTCGCCCGTGCGGTACATCCTGGTGCCGTCGCCGGCGAACGGGTCGGCGAGGAAGCGCTCGGCGCTGAGGCCGGGCTGGCCGACGTAGCCGGACGCGACGTTGGCGCCGGCGAGGTAGAGCTCGCCGATGGCGCCTGCCGGCACCGGGGTGAGCGAGGCGTCGAGGAGGTAGTGGCGCGTGTTGCGCACCGAGCTGCCGATGTGCGGCTCCGAGCCCTGCACGATGGGCGCGATGAGGCTGTCGACGGTCGTCTCGGTGGGGCCGTAGAGGTTGAGGGCGGAGACGTCCGGCTGGGCCGCGAGCGCGTCCCAGAGGGCGGGCCCGACGGCTTCCCCGCCGAGCGCGATCTCGGTCGGGTACCTGTCCTGCTCGAAGAGGCCGCCCGCGATGAGCGCCTCTGCGAACGACGGGGTCGTCTCGATCGCGTCGATGTCCTGTTCGGCGAGGTACGCGGCGAGGCGCTGCGGGTCGCGGCGCACGTCGTCGTCGATGAGGTGCAGCTCGTGGCCGGCGAAGAGCCACAGCAGCGGGTCCCACGCGGCGTCGAACGAGAGGCCGGCCGTGTGGGCGACCCTCACGGGCCGACCGAGGCGCTCGGCTGCCGGGTCGAAGATCTCGGCGCGGTGGTGCTCGAAGAGGTTGCGCAGCGCGAGGCGGTCCACCCCGACGCCCTTGGGGCGTCCGGTGCTTCCCGAGGTGAAGACGACGTAGGCGAGCTCGGAGGGGGAGACGGGCGCGAGACCGCTCGGGTCGGCGGACCGCTTGCGCCAGGCGATGGAGGTGTCGGCGTCGATCGGCAGGGTCGCGACGCGCCAGGATGCGCCATCGGCGAGGTCGCGCTGCTCCTGGGCCCTGCTCGTCAGCAGGAGCGCGGGCGACGCGTCCTCGATCATGTTGCCGACGCGGTCGATGGGGTACTCGGGGTCGAGGGGGACGTAGACGCCGCCAGCCTTGAGCACGGCGAGCACGAGCATCGGGAGGTGCTTGCTGCGCTCGATGCGCACCGCCACCGTTCGCCCGGGACCGACGCCCTCGCCGACGAGGTGGTGCGCGAGGCGGGTGGAGAGCTCGTCGAGCTCCGAGAAGGTGAGCGTGCCGTCAGCTGCGACGACCGCGGGAGCCGTGTCGCGGACCGCGGCGACCTTCGAGAACGCGCGCAGCACCGACTCCTGGCCGATCGGCACGTCGTCGCCGGAGCCCTGCTCGAGGAGTCCGGCGATCTCGTCCGCTCGCACCACGTTGGCGTCCGTGACGGTGGTTGTCCTGGGCTCGTCGAGCACCTGCGAGAGCAGCTCGAGCATCCGTCCCGCGTGCTCGCCGAGGACCTCGGCCGTGTAGAGCTCGGCGTCGCCCTCGAGCTGGAGCGTTGGCGCGGCGGCCTCGCTCGTCAGCCCGGAGATGACGACCGACAGGTCGTGCACCGGACCGGTCGAGAGGATGTTGACGGTGCCGCGGGCGCGGCCGAAGACGAGTTCGTCGATGACGGGGAGCAGGTTGACGGAGGGGCCGGCGAGGGTGTGCGTCTGCGCGACCTCCTCGACCCGGAACTGCTGGTGCGCGACGGCGCCGCGCACGGCGTTGCCGGCGTTGGCGATGACCTCGGAGAGGCTCAGCCCCGGGGCGACGTCGACGCGCAGGGGCAGGATGCTCGACAGCATGGACGGGGTGGTCTTCGCGACCTTCCCGCGCCTCGCCGTGACGGGGAGGCCGAGTGAGACCCGAACCTGGCCGGTCATCTTCGACAGGTAGAGGGCGACCAGCCCGACCGCCGTCTTCGGCATGTCGCGACCGAGCGCGCGCAGGCGCCGGGCGTCGGCGTCCGGGATGCTCGTCGACACGCGCACGACGTGCCTGGCCGCCCGGCCGGTGGTTCCCTCGAGCCCGGTCACGACGCTGTCGTCGGCGAGCTGCTCCCGCCAGTAGTCGGCGTCGGCCGCGTGCTGATCGGAGACCGCGTACTCGTCGAGGTGGGCCTGCAGCTCGGGCAGTCCGGGAAGGGGAGACGCGGTGCGCGCGGCGAGGTGCGCGATCGGGCCGGCGAGCAGGGCGCCGAGCACTCCGCGAGGGGCGCTCCTCTCGAGCCGGGTGTACGCGCCGGCGAGGTAGCGGAGGCCCACGACGGCGGAGTAGCCGTCGAGGAGCACGTGGTGCACACGCTGGAAGAGCAGCCAGCGAGCGTCCGCGACCCGGTACAGGGTCGTGCCGAGCAGGTCGCGTCCCGTCATCGACCTGGGCGTCTCGAGCTCGCGGTCCATGCGCTCGAGGGCGACCTCGACGGCCGCCTCCTCGCCGTGCTCGCGCAGGTCCGTCACCGAGAGGAGGTCCGCGGTGGGCGATGGGCGTTCGATGACAGCGTACGGTCCGTCGCCGTCCTCGGCGAGCACGAGGCTCATCGCGTCCAGGTCCGCCACGGTCTTGGTGAACGCGATGCGCAGCAGGCGCTCGTCGAGCTGCCCCCGGAGGTCCAGGTACTGACCGATCTGGTAGCTCGGGTTGTCGGGATCCAGCTGCTGGGCGTACCAGATGCCGAGCTGCGCCGGGGTGAGGCGGAGGCGATCCGCCACCGCTCCGTCACCGTGCTGGCGGCTCTCGGCCCACTGGCTGCTCGGGGCCTGCTGGCCGCTCGGGGTCTGCTGACTGGTCTGCGTCTGCTGGGTGGCCTTCGTCACTGTGCGCTCCTCATAGCGGTGCCGAGGTCTCCCTCGGCACCTGGTCTCCTGCTGTGCTGCGGCTGGTCGCCGCTGCTGGCCTCCCTCAGACGGAGGCGCGGCCGCTACTGGAACTGGCCGATCTGCAGGGAGTTGAGGAGACCGCCGAGGTCGATGAGGGGGCCGTCGATGAGGGGGCCGTTGATGAGCGCGCCGCTCGCCGTCGTCGAGACGGAGCTCGCGGGTGCGAGGTCGGCTGCGCTCGCGGGGGCGGCCGTCAGGGCGACTGCGCCGAGAGAGAGGGCCGCGGCCGTGGAGAGGCTGGCGATGGTGCGCGTCGTCGTCTTCTTCATTGTCTTGCTCCTCAGTTCGCTGTGTGCCTGGTTGGTCACAGGAGTCGTTCGGAACCCATCTGGCGGCGGTTTGGCAACAATGCGGGCCCTCTCGGCCGTTTCACAGCTAGCCTGAACGCGTGTTCGACTGGCTGATAGCTATCCCCCCGCTGCTCGTTGTCCTCCTCGTGGCCGTCATCGTCACGCTCGAGAGTCTCGGCTTGCCCCTCCCTGGCGAGAGCGTGCTCATCGCCGCGGTCATCATGAGCCTCGCCAACGCGGGAATCGACCCGTGGCTGCTCGCCGCCGCTGCGGCCGCAGGCGCCATCCTGGGCGACTCGATCGGCTACTACATCGGCAAGCGCTGGGGCGCGCGCCTGCTGCGCTACCTCTCGCAGCGCTTCCCGAAGCACTTCAGCGTCGCGCGGATCAACGCCGCCGTCGGGCTCATGCAGAAATGGGGCGCGTACGCCGTCTTCTTCGGTCGCTTCATCGCGCTGCTCCGCGTCTTCGCGGGCCCCCTCGCCGGTGCCATGGCCATGCCGTACGGACGCTTCTTCGTCGCGAACGCCCTCGGCGGCGTCGCCTGGGCGGCCGGTGTCACCGCCATCACCGTCGCCCTCGGGAAGAGCGCTCTCGCGCTCATCCACGCGTTCGGCTGGGCCGCGCTCGCCGTCGCCGTCGTCGTGGTCATCGTCATCGTCGCGGTCGTCGTGTACCGAGCGCGCAACCGACCTGAGGGGGCGGATGCGAGCAGCGAGACCGAGCAGGAGCTCGACCTGCTCATCCCCGCCGCCCAGGATGCGCAGCAGACCGCCCCTGGAGGCGCCGCCGTCCGCGACGCAGTCGGGGCGGCTGTCCGCCCGCTCGTCACGTTCGCTCGTCGTGCTCCGTTCACGACCATCCTCGTCCTCGTCCTCATCGTCGGAGGCGTCGCCACCGGCGCGATGTGGCACCTGTCACGAGCGCAACCCTGGTACGGGGACGTGGCCTTCGGGCTGCCGCCGCTCCAGGCTGGCATGTGGTGGACTCCCATCACGGGGTCTCTGCTCGGCAACGGCGCCTGGCACTACGCGCTCCTCATCGTGCAGCTGCTCATCGTCGGCGGAGTCTTCGAGTTCCGCTTCGGCTGGAAGCGCACCGCTCTGGTCTTCCTCGCCGGTCAGGCGCTCGCCGTGCTCGGCACGCTCGCCATCGTCGCCGCGCTCGCCCCGACCGGGTGGGAATGGGCGACCAGACTCGCGGGCAGCCTCGACGTGGGGGCATCCGGTGGCATCGCCGCACTGACCGCGGCCCTCGTCTGGGTCCTCCGACCGCCATGGCGCCTGCGACTGGGGCTCGCGCTCGGGGCGCTCGTCTCCCTGCGCCTCCTCTACGTGGGTGACCTCGCAGACCTCGAGCACTTCCTCCCGGTCGCCGTCATCTTCACCATCTACGCCGTGCAGCGGCACCGCAAGACGGGCCTCGCAACAAGCACGCGCGAAGACCGCCTCATCGCCTTCACGGCGCTCATCGGCCTCGGTGCGGCGCAGGTCGTCGCCGCTCTCTTCACGCTCGACGGGCCGCTCGGCAAGTCGACCGCTGAGACCGAGACCTGGGTCGGCGTCGCGATCGACGTCGTCGTGATCCTCCTCGTCGCGAACGGCATCAGGAGAGGACAGCGCTTCGCGTGGATCGTCGCAGTCGCCCTCGGCATCTTCAACCTGCTCGAGCTCGCGCTCATCGTCCTCGACGTCGCGACGTCCGGCAGCCTCGACGACGGTCTGACCATGAACTTCACGGGATCGCTGCTCTGGGTGCTCGTCGTGCTCTTCCTCGTCGTCGCCCGCAGGTCCTTCGCCGTGCGCGTGCGCCCGTCGAAGAACTCGATCTCCGGAGACCGGCGAGGAACGGTCGAGGAGGCCCGCGAGATCCTCCCGAGAGTCGGGGGCAGCACGATCTCCTGGATGACGCTCTGGCCCCGAAACCATTACCTGATGAGTCCCAAGAAGGACGGCTATATCGCCTACCAGGAGTACTCGGGGGTCGCGCTCGCCCTCGGCGACCCCGTCGCGCCGGCGACGGAGCTGAGCGACCTCATCCATGACTTCGCCTCCCGCGCCGAGCTCGCCGGGCACACGCCGGCGTTCTTCTCGGCGACGCAGGCGACTGTGGACGCCGCCCCGTCGAGCTGGCAGCGCGTCCAGGTGGCGGAGGACACGATCATCGACCTCCCCGGTCTCGAGCTCAAGGGCAAGCCGTGGCAGCCCGTCCGCTCCGCCGTGAACCGGGCCGAACGTGAAGGCATCCGCTTCAAGATGACGACCCTCGCCGAGGAGCCGTGGGCTGTGCTCGCGCAGGTGCGCGCGATCTCCGAGGACTGGGTGGGCGACAAGGGGCTGCCCGAGATGGGCTTCACGCTCGGCGGCGTCGACGAGGCGCTCGACCCGGCCGTGCGGCTCGGCATCGCGATCGACGACGACGGCAGCGTGCACGGGGTCACCTCGTGGCTGCCCGTGTACGGCGGTGATGGCGAGGTCCGGGGTTGGACGCTCGACCTCATGCGTCGACGTGACGGTGGCTTCAAGCCCGTCATGGAGTTCCTGATCATCTCGTCGGCGATGGCCTTCCGGGATGAGGGCGCGGCCTTCGCCTCGCTGTCGGGAGCACCATTGGCCGGGTCGGGTGAAGCTCAGGCGACCGCGCTCGACCAGGTGCTGAGCCAGGTCTCGGAGATCCTCGAACCGCTCTACGGGTTCTCATCGCTGCACAACTTCAAGACGAAGTTCAACCCGAGGTACGAGCCCATGTACCTGCTGTACCGGGACGAGGCCGACCTGCCGCGCATCGGCATCGGCCTGACCCGCGCGTACCTCCCGACCGCGACGACCGGTCAGCTCATCAGAGCAGGACTCGGGGCCGGCAAGTAGCGTCTGGCGTCCTTCTCGCCGAGCGCGGCCGCTTCGTCGAGCCACTGCACGCGCTTCTCCGCCGTCGAGGTCTTGACGGGGGAGAAGCGCGTGACCGCGATGGGCGAGAGGCCGATGAAGCCGAGCACGTGCGTCTTGAGCTGGCGGACGGGCGTGTTGCCGGTGAGGCGAAGGTAGATGCCCGGGCTGTCCGCGGTCAGGATGATGCGCGCGCTGCGTCCCTTGAGGAGGCCCTTGGGGAGCATGCCCGAGGCGTCGTAGGCCATGCGAGGGAGCAGGAGCCTGTCGAAGAACCCCTGCAGCAGCGACGGCACGGAGCCCCACCAGACCGGGGTGACGAGCACGATCCGCGCCGCCGCCTGGATCGCGGCCCAGGCCTCCTGCAGGTCGGGCTCCAGCTCCTGCCGCCTGGTGTAGCCGAAGCGCAGGTTCTGGTCGAACGTGAGGTCTCGCACGGCGAGGACCCTGGCGTCGCCGTGCGCGTCCGCGTAGCGCTTCGCAAGTGCCGCGCTGAGGGAGTTCGGGTTGGGGTGGCCGTCGATGACGAGGGTGTGCATGCTGGCTCCAGGCCTTGAAGTGGACAGTGTCAAGATGTGACGAGAGTCAGCCTAGCTACAATGTTGCTCATGTCAAGATCGGATGCGCCCTACCACCACGGCAACCTCGGCCCCGTCCTCGAGGCAGCCGGCGTCGAGCTGCTGGCGCAGAAGCCGCACTCGTCGATCAGCCTCCGCGAGCTGGCGCGAGAGGCGGACGTCAGCCACAACGCGCCATACCACCACTTCGGCGACAAGACCGGACTCTTCAAGCGGCTCGGCGAAGTGAGCATGCAGCGGCTTGTCGACCAGTTCCTGGCCGCGGATGCGCCAGGCCTCGACGCGCAGGAGCGCGCGCTTGCGCTCGGTGCCGCCTACGTCGAGTTCGCTGTCGACAACCCGCACGCGTTCACGCTGATCTACGACCCCGAGGTCTGCGTGCC
Organism: Pseudoclavibacter terrae; assembly: GCF_008831075.1. Lineage (GTDB taxonomy): Bacteria > Actinomycetota > Actinomycetes > Actinomycetales > Microbacteriaceae > Pseudoclavibacter > Pseudoclavibacter terrae. The sequence continues at coordinate 220,796 of NZ_WBJX01000006.1, forward strand.
CGGTTCCCCGAGCGAGACCATGGCCCCGCTCATCAGTCAGCTCGAGGACACGCTCGGCGATGCGGCGGCGGGGCTCGACCCCGAGGCTGACGCTGGGCGAGTCGAGGCGCGTGCGACGGCCCTCTGGGCGACCATGCAGGGGCTCGCGTACCTGGTGATCGCGGGGCACCTCACCCGCGCCCAGATCAGGCCCGCGATCGCCGAGTCGCTTCGCCGCTGAAGCGCCTCGGTCATGGTCTCGATGTGAGACTCGGATCAGGCCCGCGACTCGACGACGCCGACGACCCGTCGTTCGCGCGTCGCCTCCGCCTTCGCGGACTCGAGGCTGGGCTCACGCACCGTCCTGCCCCAGGGTGGAGCGCCGTCGGCCGGGCCGCGACGTCGGCGTTCCACCACGGGGTGCTCATCGGCGCGGTGGAGGTCGTGAGGCAGGAGTTCTGCGAGATTCGCTGCTCGGATGCGTCGGATTGTCGGCGGCTTGTGCCACGATCGACCCACGCGATGACGCTCGTCGTCTGCGAGAACGAAAGGCCGGACCATGGCAGCCATCCTGAACCCGTACATCCACCTCATCGACAACGCGCGCGAGGCGCTCGAGTACTACAAGGAGGTGTTCGGGGGTGAGCTCGTCATGAGCACCTTCGGTGGCTCTGGCATGCCCATGGACGGTTCCGAGTCGGAGAAGATCATGCACGGCCAGCTCACGACCACGAGCGGTTTCACGATCATGGCCTCGGACACCCCGTCCTTCATCGAGCCCAGCCCGGGACGAACGGTCGAGATCTCCATCAGCGGTGATGCGGCGGATGAGCTGCGCGGCTACTGGGACAAGCTCGCCGATGGCGGCGAGATCGAGCAGCCCCTCGTGCAGGCGCCGTGGGGCGACACGTTCGGAATGCTCGTCGACCGCTTCGGGATCGCGTGGATGATCAACATCCTGGGAAGCTGACGAGTGCGCTGCATGCGATCAGCCTGACTGCGCCGTACACTTGACGCCGACCTACTGCGAGGTGAGTGACCCTGGTGCCATCGAGTTTCGACGTGACGTCGCTTGCTTCTCTCGACACTTCGGCGTTGCCGCGAATCGGACGAGCCGTCGGGCGCGGGAGCGCGCACGCCAAGCTCATCCTCTTCGGCGAGCACGTCGTCGTCTACGGAAAGCCCGCCGTCGCGCTTCCGCTTCGTGCCATGCGCATGCGGGCCACCGCGTGGCGGGAGGGCACGGAGCCCCGGTTCGAGTCGGATCACTACACGGGTCCGCTTGCTGCTGCTCCCGAGATCGTCGAGGCGCCACGCACGGCGATCGAGGAGACCCTCAAGGCCATCGGCGGCGAACTCGAGGGCCTGACGGTCGCCGTCCGGGGCAACATCCCGCTCGGGCGCGGCCTCGGGTCGAGCGCCGCGGCGGCCGGAGCCATCGTCGACGCTGTCTCGCGACTGCACAACGTCACGCTCTCCGGCGGCGAGCACTTCGCGCTCGTCCAGCTGGCGGAGCAGGTAGCGCACGGGAAGCCGAGCGGACTCGATGCGCTGGCGACGACCATCCCGTCGCCCATCCGGTTCCAGAACGCCAGCGCCGTGCCGGTTCCCGTCGCGCTGGACGCGTGCTTCGTGATCGCCGACACGGGCGTGCACGGCTCGACGCGACAGGCCGTCGATGACGTGCGCACCTCACTCGAGCGCGACCACGACGCGACGATGACCATCATCGACACCCTCGGAGAGCTCTCCGACCTGGCCATCACCGACCTCGAGACCAACGCGCCTCGCTCGCTCGGCGTCCGCATGTCCGACGCACACGAGCTGCTCTCGCGGCTTGGCGTGAGCCATCCGGCTCTCGACGACCTCGTGGCCGCCGCGGTGGGGGCGGGGGCGTTCGGTGCGAAGCTCACGGGCGGCGGCCTCGGTGGATGCATCGTGGCGGTCGTCGAGCGCGGCAACGCAGCGGCGGTCGCCGCCGCACTGCAGGGCGCGGGGGCCATCCAGACCTGGAGCATCACCAGCACGGGCACCCCGCTGTGAGGGCGACCGCCGTCGCCTTCCCGAACATCGCGCTCATCAAGTACTGGGGAAAGCGCGACGAGGCGCTGATCATCCCGCAGACCTCGAGCCTCTCGCTGACGCTCGCCGTCTACCCGACCACGACGACCGTCACGCTGGCGGCCGACGGCGAGCAGCACCAGGTCCTCCAGGACGGCGCCCCCATGCCGCAGGCGGCGTCCGTCAAGGTGGCCAGGTTCCTCGACCATGTCGGACAGCTGGCCGGCAGCTCCCGGGGCGCGTGCGTCGAGACGAGCAACGCCGGACCGACCGGAGCAGGCCTGGCGTCGTCGGCCTCCGGTTTCGCCGCCCTCGCTGCCGCGGCTGCGGCGGCGTACGGGCTCGACCTCTCGTCCCGCGACCTCTCGCGACTCGCCAGGCGTGGCTCCGGATCCGCCTCGCGTTCGATCTTCGGCGGCTTCGCCGTCTGGAACGCCGGCACTGACGACCTCAGCTCCTACGCGGAGCCCGTGAGCGACGCGCACGTCGACGCAGCCATGGTGCTCGGCATCGTCAACGCTGGGGCGAAGCCGATCTCCAGCAGGGACGCCATGCGCCGCACGGTCGAGACCTCGCCGTACAACGCTCCGTGGGTCGAGACGAACCCGACCGAGCTGGCCCTCATGCGCGACGCGCTGCGCCGGGGCGACTTCACGGAGGTCGGCGAGATCTCCGAGCGAAACGCCCTCCGCATGCACGCGGCGATGCTCGGCGCGGTGCCGCCCGTCCGATACCTCACCGCGGGCAGCATGGCGCTGCTCGATGCCGTGGCAGAGCTCCGTCGCGGTGGCCTCGAGGCGTACGCGACCATGGACGCGGGACCCAATGTCAAGACGCTGTGCCGCTCCGCTGATGCCCCCGCGGTCCGCGCCGCGCTCGCGGCGGCAGCTCCAGGCATCGAGTTCGTGATCGCCGAGTCAGGTCCCGGTGTGGCCGTCTCGGGTCCGGATGACGCGGACGACGCCCCCGCTGCCCGCGGAGCCACGCGGTGATCGTCGCCGAAGCCCCGGGCAAGCTCTTCATCACCGGCGAGTACGCGGTTGTCGAACCAGGCAGGCACGCCGTGATCGTGGGAGTCTCCAGGCTCATCCGCGCCCGCCTCGTCGCCGCCGGAGGCGGCGATGGCAGCACTGTCCGCTCGCGGCACTTCGGGCCGACCCCGGTGCCCGTCAGCATGGGAGGCGACTCGGTCTCGATCGACGCGCCGGGTGCCGAGCTCGTGCGGGAGTGCATCCGCGTCGTGGTCCAGCTCGCACGCGAGCGGGGGACCGAGGCCTCGCCGTTCGCGCTCGAGATCGAGAGCGAGCTCGACGACGAGCACGGCCGCAAGTTCGGACTCGGATCGAGCGGCGCGGTGGCCGTCGTCACGGTGCGCGCCGTCGCCGAGCACCTCGGTCTCGGCCTCGACGACGACGCGGTCTTCCGCCTCGCGACCCTCGCGACGATCGAGCTGCGCCCGGCCGCCTCGTGCGCTGACATCGCGACGAGCACCCTGGGGGGATGGGTGCACTACGCGTCGCCCGACCGCCTCGCCGTGCGCGAGCTGCGTCGCGCGAGCGGGGTCGAGGCGAGCCTGAACGAGACCTGGCCAGGGCTCGTGCTCGAGTCGCTGCCTGATCCGGGTTCCATGGTGCTGCACGTGGGGTGGACCTCAGCACCAGCCTCGACGGCCGAGCTCGTCGGCACGCTCCACGCGGGGGACTGGCGCTCGAGCACCGAGTACGCAACCTTCCTCAGCGAGAGCGACAGGATCACGGCGGCCCTCGTCGCGGCGGTCCGAGCCGACAGCGTCGAGCACGCCCTCCTGGCCATCCGCGACGCGGCCGACAACCTCGAGGCGCTGGACGAGCTGAGCGGCATCGGCATCCGCACCCCCGCGCTGCTGGATCTCATCGCCGCGGCACGCGGCGTCGGGATACCGGCGAAGACCTCGGGGGCAGGTGGCGGCGACTGCGGAATCGCGTTGGCGCCGGCCCGCGACGAGGCACTCGACGCCGCGTGGCGCGCCGCCGGCATCGAGGTCCTGGACCTGCACGTCATACCGCACCGTCGAGTTGGAGTTCGCGAACATGGGTAACCGCAAGGACGAGCACGTCGACCTGGCCCTCGAGCAGCGGTCGGGCATCACGCGCAACGACTTCGACGACGTGCGCTTCGTGCATCACGCCCTCGGCGGGGTCGACCGCGGGTCCGTCTCGACGGCCGTCGAGGTCGCCGGTGCCAACTGGCCTGTGCCGTTCTACCTCAACGGCATGACGGGCGGCAGCGAGCGCACCGGGGCCATCAACCGCGACCTGGCGGTTGCGGCTCGCGAGACGGGCATCGCCATGGCCGCGGGCTCGCTCTCCGCCTATCTCAAGGATGCCGCCACGGCACCCAGCTTCCGCGTCATCCGCGATGAGAACCCGGACGGGTTCGTCATGGCCAACGTCAACGCCACCGTCAGCTCCGACGATGCTCAGCACGCCGTCGATCTGCTCGAGGCGGACGCGCTGCAGATCCACATCAACTCGGTGCAGGAGACCGTGATGCCGGAGGGCGACCGGGACTTCGCTGCATGGCCGGGGGCGATCGAGGCCATCGTGCAGCGCGTCGGCGTTCCGGTCATCGTCAAAGAGGTCGGATTCGGACTCAGCTCGAAGACGCTCGCGCGTCTCGCCGAGCTCGGAGTGTCGTACGCGGACGTCAGCGGCCGGGGTGGCACGGACTTCGCCAAGATCGAGAACTCCAGACGGCGCCTGGGCGACTACGCGTCGCTGGTCGGCTGGGGACAGTCGACCCCTGAGGCGCTCATCGAGGCAGACGCCAGCACTTCGCCCACGCCCGTCCTGCTCGCCTCAGGCGGCGTGCGAACGCCACTCGACGTCTTGAGGGCGCTTGCCCTCGGCGCGCGAGCCGTGGGCGTCTCGGGCCACTTCCTCGAGGTGCTCGTCGAGGAGGGCCTCGAGACGCTCGTCGAGCACATCCGCTCCTGGCAGGATCAGCTCGCCGCGCTGCAGACCATGCTCGGGGCTCCCACCCCTGCGGCCCTGCGGCAGCAGGAGCTCATCCTCCACGGCGCGCTCCTCGAGTTCTGCGCCTCCCGCGGCATCGACCCGGCCGTCGTCTCGCGAGCCCGCGGGCGCGGCACCCTCCCATCGAAAGGACAGCGATGAGCACCGAGCTCCTCGACCACGCACCCGTTCCGCTCAAGTGGGTGGGCCCAGTCCGCGTGACCGGAAACGTCATGGAGGGTGAGCAGCTCGTGCCGCTCGCGACCTACGAGCAGCCCCTGTGGCCGTCGGTCGGCCGAGGCGCCAAGATGTCGATGCTCGTGCCGGACGGCATCAAAGCGACCCTGATCGACGAGCGCATGAGCCGCTCGGTGCTCTTCGAGGCTGACGACGCCGGAGTCGCGCTCAAGGCGCTGCACGAGATCCAGGCGCACATGCACCTGCTGCAGGAGGTGGTCGCGACGAGCAGTCGCTTCGCACGCCTCATCGACCTGCACGCGCAGATCGCAGGCAACCTGCTCTTCCTTCGGTTCGAGCTCACCACCGGCGACGCTTCCGGCCACAACATGGTGACGCTCGCCTCGGAGCGGCTCATGGACTTCATCCTGCGCCGCTGGCCTGAGCTGCGGTACGAGTCGATCTCCGGCAACTTCTGCTCAGACAAGAAGGCCACGGCCGTCAACGGCATCCTGGGACGAGGCAAGAACGTCGTGACGGAGCTCGTGCTCCCGCGGCGCACCGTCGAACGGTGGCTGCGGTCGACCCCCGAGAAGATCGCGCAGCTCAATGTGCGCAAGAACCTCATCGGCACGATGCTGGCGGGCGGGCTGCGGACCGGCAACGCGCACTACGCGAACATGCTCCTCGGCTTCTTCCTCGCCACGGGGCAGGATGCGGCGAACATCGTCGAAGGCTCGCAGGGCATCACCCATGCCGAGGTGCGCGACGGGGACCTCTACTTCTCCTGCACGCTGCCCAATCTCATCGTCGGGAGCGTCGGCAACGGCAAGGGGCTCGATTTCATCGAGGCGAACCTCGCACGCCTGGGCTGCAAGGAAGATCGTGAGCCCGGAGCGAACGCTCGGCGACTGGCCGTACTGTGTGCGGCAACCGTTCTCTGCGGCGAGCTCTCCCTCATGGCCGCCCAGACGAACCAAGGCGAGCTGATGGCCTCGCACCTCAAGCTGGAACGCGCCGCGAACTGAGCGACGCGCGGAAACGAGCGAACACTATGACAACACCAATCGGCATCCACGACCTCGCGTTCGCGACGGGGTCCCGAGTGCTCGACCTCTCGGTGATCGCCGAGCGGCTCGGCACAGAGCTCGAGAAGTACACCATCGGCATCGGCCAGGAGCGGATGAGCATCACCGCGGCCGACGAGGACGTCGTCACGATGGGTGCGGCCGCGGCGAAGCAGATCATCGACCGGCACGGATCCGAGGGGATCCGCACCGTCCTGTTCGCGACGGAAACCGGCATCGACCAGTCGAAGGCGGCCGGTGTGTACGTGCACCAGCTGCTCGGCCTGCCGGCCACCTGCCGAGTCGTCGAGCTCAAGCAGGCCTGCTACTCAGCCACCGCCGCTCTGCAGTTCGCCACGGCGCTCGTCGCACGCGATCCGAGGCAACGCGTGCTCGTCGTGGCGAGCGACGTCGCGCGCTACGAACTGGGGTCGAGCGGGGAGCCGACCCAGGGGGCCGGCGCCGTCGCCATGCTGGTGGCGGCCGACCCGGACCTGGTCGTCATCGAGCCAGGCTCAGGGGTGTTCACGAGCGACATCATGGACTTCTGGCGCCCGAATGGCCAGGTCACCGCGCTTGTGGACGGCAAGTACTCGATTCGCGCCTATCTCCAGGCCGTGGAGAACGCGTGGAACGACTACACCGCGCAGGGCGGATTCCCGATCGGCGACTTCCATCGCTTCTGCTACCACCAGCCGTTTACCAAGATGGCCTCGAAAGCGCACCGCCACCTCATCAAGACAGCCGGAGGCGACCTCGAACCGGCCATTCTCGACGCCCAGATCGCGCCAACGTTGCGCTACAACAGGGTCATCGGCAACACGTACACGGCCTCGATCTACCTCGCGCTCCTGAGCCTGCTCGACAGCGAGGAAGACCTGGAGGGCAGGCGAATCGGCTTCCTGAGCTACGGCTCCGGAAGCGTTGCTGAGTTCTTCGGCGGCACGGTTCAACCCGGATATCGAGAGCATTTGCGAACCGAAGAGAATCGAGCAACGCTCGCGAATCGTGTTTCGATCGATGCCGTGGAATACCTGAAGTGGCATGAACGTCGGGATCCGAGCGAGTTGGGCGAGTTCACGCTCCCGAACGAGACTGCGGGCCCATTCCGTCTGGCCGGGTTCAGCGACCTCAAACGCGAGTACGCCGCTACGCAGTGATTCCACTGGTGGGCGGGGTTAGCATTCGGGTATGAGCGAGAACATCACCGTCGGAGTCGCTGGTAACCATCCTGGAATCGTCGCGACGCGGTGGGCGGCAGCCCGTGCGTCACGCGGACGGAAACGCCTGCGACTCGCGCATATCGTCGATCCGAGGATCGCGGGCGCCGGCAATCCGGACCTGATGATCGAGGCGGAGGCGGCGGCGGCGCGCATCCTGCAGGAGGCGACCGAAGCCGCGCTTTCCGTCGACGCCGGCCTCGACGTGGAGACCGTCGTGCTGACGGGCGCTGTCATCGAGACCCTCGCCGAGCTCTCGAAGTCCTCCGGGCTGCTTGTCGTCGGCAGCAACCGTGGGGATGCACCGGGACGCGCGAGCGGCACGCACAGCGTTCGCGTCGCAGCTGCCAGCGAATCGCCGGTGGCGGTCGTCCCGGACACCGATCTCTCGGCCCGACGCGGCGTCGTCGTCGGGGTCGATGGGTCGGACCTGTCGGAGAACGCGCTGGCGGTCGCCGCGGAGGAAGCGAGCCGCGCGGGGGAGCCCCTCATCCCCGTGCATGCCTGGCATGCCCCGAATGTGTACGGAGGGGGCGTCATCGTCACAGGTGACTTCTTCGATGAGCTGCGTCTCGCCGCCGAGGAGACGCTCTCACTCGCCCTCGCGGGTCTGAGGGGTCGCTACCCGGACCTTGAGATCACCCCGGTTGTGGTCGAGGGCATTCCGGACATGGCCATTCTCGACGCCGCGCACTCAGCGTCGCTGGTCGTCGTCGGCAGCCGGGGGCGGGGGGCCTTCGCCCGGCTCCTGCTCGGCTCCGTGAGCCACGGAGTCCTTGCGCACCTCGAGACTCCGACGATCGTCGCCAAGTAACGGCGGGCCGCACAGCAAGAGGGCCGGGCGGCTTCCGCCGTCTGGCCCTCTTCCTGCGTGTGGTCTCGGAGGGTGGGCCAGCGAGACCTTGCGCGTCCGCGCCTACGCGGTGGCTGCTTCGTAGTCCTCGATGATGGAACCGGGAATACGACCCCGGTCGGAGATCTTGTGTCCTTCCGCGCGAGCCCAGGCGCGGATAGCGGCGAGATCACGCTTCGGGCGGTTCGAGGCGGAACCGGCGGACTTCGACTTTCGCGACTTGGCTACCGTGCGGGCGGCCGAAACGTAGTCGGCCAATGCATCGCGGAGCTTCTTGGCGTTTTCGTCGGAGAGATCGATCTCGTAGTCGGTTCCGTCGAGCGCGAATTGAACCGTCTCGCCTTCGCCTTCGGCGAGTGAACTCGAGTCGATGTCGTCGACGAGCTGGTAGATGACTTTCCGAGCCATGGGATCCCCTTCGTTAAATGCAGACCGAGGACATGCTAGATGATTATCCGGTGATTTGAATCCAGGTTTCTTCTGGTGGGGAGTTCGCACCCTATGCACTCGGCGCGCTAGGTCGCGACACGATGAGGGAAAACGTCTCCCGAAGTCATTTCGGTTCGCATCCGAGTTCCTCGTGAATTCGTCGGCGGACCCCGCGGTGGCAGCCACCGGCGTCACTCACGAGCGGCGAGCAGGATACGATCGCGGAAGCTATGAATGTTCTTCAGGGATTCGCGGTCATCGCGGTCATCGTGACCGTTGGCGTGTTCCTGGCACGCAGCGGGGTGCTCGGGCAGACCGGGCAGACCGGCCTGTCCAAGCTCGCATTCAACGTCGCGACTCCGGCGCTCCTCTTCACGCTCATGGCCGACGCGCACCTCGAGGTGCTCTACTCCAGGCAGTTCGTCGTCACGGCGATCGCGATGACCGCCGTCGCGCTCATCTACAGCGGTGTCGGCGCCCTGCGCAGGTGGGGACTCGGGACGACGACGTCCGGCGCGATGGCGGCCAGCTACGTCAACGCCGGGAACCTCGGCATCCCCATCGCGGTCTACGTGCTCGGCGACGCAACTCTGGTCGCACCCGTGATGCTCGGGCAGCAGCTCATCATGGGGCCGGTCTTCATGACGCTCCTCGACATCGCATCCAGGGACGACGATGCGCCCCGGCTCCGGTGGTGGCAGATCGTCCTCCGGCCCTTCCGGAATCCCATCGTCATCGGGGCGCTGGCTGGCATCGCGGTGAGCGCATCCGGCGTCACCATCCCGGCGTTCCTGCTCGATCCCATCGAGCTCCTCGGTGGCATGAGCGTCCCCGCCATGCTCCTGGCGTTCGGCATGTCCCTCTGGGGCAACGCCATCCCGTTCCGCGAATCGGACCGTGCGCCCGCGATCGTCGCCACCGTGCTCAAGGTGTTCATCCACCCGGCTCTGGCATGGCTCATCGGAGCGTGGCTCTTCGGTCTCGACGGTGCCGCGCTGCTCATCGTCGTCGTGACTGCGGCGCTCCCGTCCGCACAGAACGTCTTCACCTATGCGAGCAATTACGGGGTCGGGATGCGTGTCGCGCGCGAGACGATCCTGGCCACCACATTCCTCTCGGTTCCCGTCATATTCGTCGTGACCGTGCTGCTGTCGAAGTAGCGCGCGCAGATTGGCGCTGGCGCTTCGAATTCGAGGCGGGCTAGCTTGGTCGCATGGAGCTCTGGCGTGGAGAACTGCGATGGCCGATCAAGTCGTCCTTCGTCGAGTACGTGCGTCGCTCGGGTGGCGACGTGCGCGTGGAGGGCGGGGCGTTCGTCGACGACGAGGAGTTCGCCTACCCGCGAGGCGCGACCGACTCCGCCTGGCTAGCTGGAGAGTCGCCCGTGGGCAGCGCCAGCTTCGTCGGCTCGGTGAGGCTCACGGGGCACGGAGGCATGCTCGACGTGACGTTCCGCAACCCGCAGCTCGTCTTCGACGGCGACGGGGCGAGGCTCGTCGTGCAGGGTGAGGACGGTGCACTGATCGACTTCGCGAGCTGCGAGGTCGGTACGCCGCTCGTCCGCGATGACGTGGCCGAATGGCTGGGCGTGCGCGTGATCCTCACCCCTGCCGGCTCGAGCGTCTTCAACGGCATGTACCGCCCGTACTCGGAGATGGACTCGTTGAACTTCACGCTCGCCCTCGGGCGGACGGAGTCCCCGCGCGAGGAGCGCGCCTAGTCCGAGGGCGTGACGACGGTCTCTTCCGGCGCTTCGTCCGTCGTCATCCCCGGTGCCTGTGTCAGGTCCGGCAGGATGCCCGCTTCCGTGAGCTGCTTCGCAAGGCCAGCGCCGTCGGGCGCGTAGACCCACGGCACCGGCGCGTTCTTGCGCCAGTGCGCGCTCGCCGCGCGGCCGCCAGCGAGGACAGCCTCGCTCGTCGACAGCTGCCGGATGGCGATGGCGAGCACTTGGTCAGGGTGGCGGCTCGTGAACTCGCCGTAGATCTGCTCGTCGTGCTGGCCGTCGTCACCCACGAGGATCCACTTGATGTCGGGGAACTCACGGGCGAGTCGGTCGAGGTTCGACACCTTGTGGTCGAGCCCCGACCGGAAGATGCGCTCGGGGGTCGGGCCCCAGTCGGTGAGCAGCAGCGGGCCAGCGGGGTAGAGGTTGCGTCCGAGGAACCGAGCAAGCGTCGGAGCCACGTTCCACGGCCCGGTCGACAGGTAGACGACGGGTGTCTCGCTGCGCCCGAAGGACGTGAGGATGCGCTCGGAGAGCACGTTCATGCCGGGCGTCGGGGTGCGCGCGTGCACGTCGAGCACGAAGGTGTTCCACGCGGCGAGCATGGGGCGGGGGAGCGCTGTCACCATGACCGTGTCGTCGATGTCCGAGAGGAGTCCGACGCGCTGTTCGTCGGCCACGATGAAGACCGGGGCCGTGCTCGTCTGCCGGTCGAAGCTCTCGAAGGTGATGGTGTTCCAGCCCGGGGGGAGGCTCGCGGGCAGGTTGATGTCGATGATGCCGCCTCGGTCGGCTTTGACCGCGTGCCTGACGCCATCGATGATGACGGTCGCGGGCACGTTCCCGGCGGACACTCGTGCGAAGCTCCGCCAGCCGCGGACGACCGATTCGCGGCGCTTGCGCCGGAGGAGCCTCGAGAGGCTGAAGCGGCGCCTGCTGCCGGGCGGGGCCATGTGGACGCGCGCGAGCGCGCGGACCCACGTCGTGGTCCCGTATCCCGTGTAGGGCTCGAGGACGGTGAGGTAGCCGCGCTTCCGGACGAGCTTGACTCGCACGAGGCGGACGCGGTCCTCGATTCGGAAGGCGTTGTCGATGACGGCCCGCACGGGCCTGAGCCCAAGCAGCCAGCGTTCGAGCGGGGACTGGGCGTCGGAGGTCGGCGTCACCCGCTCATCCTCGCACGCCGGCGGTCTCGGCGTCTGAGTTGTCTGCGTCCGTGTTGCCTGTGCCTGGCTTGCCCTGCTCGTCGGCGGCACGAGCTGCTGCCTCGTCGAGGTCCCGGTTCATGACCTTCCCGATGGATCGCTTCACGAGCCACATGATGACGAGGAACACGACGATCACGCCGACGAAGAGGTACCCGGCCCAGTGCAGGGACGACGAGAGCTCTCGGAACCCGGCTGAGGCCCCGGCCGCGGCGCTCACGTAGGCGGTCGACCAGATGACGCAGGCCGGGATGGTCCAGGCGAGGAATCGTCGGTAGCGCATGCCGCCCATGCCTGCGGTGAGCGGCACGAGGGAGTGCAGGACCGGGAGGAATCGGGAGATGAGGACTGCGGGGCCACCGCGGCGCTGGATGAGGAGCTCCGCGCGCTGCCAGCGGTCGTCTCCGAGCCAGCGGCCCACTCGTGAGGCGCGGATCCGTGGCCCGAAGGTGCGGCCGAGCCAGAACCCGAAGGATTCGCCGAGCAGCGCACCGATGATCGACGCGGCGATCGTCAGGACCCAGGGGAGCGGCGCGTCGATCCCCGTGCTGAGCGCGAGCAGGACCGTCTCGCCTGGCACGATGAGCCCGATCAGCACGCTCGTCTCGAGCAGGATCGCGACGCCCACCAGCACGATCCGCCAGACGGGAGGCACGGATTCGATGTACTCGAGGGCGGTCTCGATCAGCTCGTTCATGCTCTCGTCCCCGCATTCATGTCCGCGACTCTAGGGCCACAAGTTTGGCGTCCCTGGGGATTCGTCACCGTTACCGTTTCGTTACACTCACTACATTATGTAGAAAAGCCTGGTGGGGCTCGCAATGCAACCGAACTTAGGGCCGCCTATTCGACAACATGTAGGAGAACGCGGCGTACCATCGAGATCAGGAATCGCGCTGCGCTTCCAGGGCCTCGCGCCCAACCCCAGACGCATCAGGAGGCCCCGTGGACGCCCTGCTGGATCCACTCATTCTCGCGCGGTGGCAGTTCGGTGTCACGACCATCTACCACTTCCTCTTCGTGCCCGTCACGCTGGGTCTGGTCCTCGCCATCGCGATCTGGCAGACGGCCTGGGTGCGCACGGGCAAGGTCACGTACCTGCGACTCACGAAGCTCTTCGGCAAGATGTTCCTCATCAACTTCGCCATGGGCGTCGTGACCGGCATCGTGCAGGAATTCCAGTTCGGAATGAACTGGTCCGACTACTCCCGCTTCGTCGGCGACGTGTTCGGGGCTCCGCTCGCGTTCGAGGGACTCGTGGCGTTCTTCCTCGAGGCGACCTTCATCGGGCTGTGGATCTTCGGCTGGGACAAGCTGCCGCCGAAGCTGCACCTCGCCACCATCTGGATGACCATGATCGGAACGTGGACCTCGGCCTACTTCATCCTGGCCGCCAACGCGTTCATGCAGAACCCGGTCGGGTACGAGATGAACGAGGCAAACGGTCGAGCTGAACTCGTCGACTTCGGTGCCGTGCTGACCAACCCGGTTGCGCTCGCCGCGCTGCCGCACACGATCTTCGCCTCCCTCATGGTGGGAGCGGCCATCATCATCGCGACCGCCGCATGGCACCTCAAGCGCGACCAGAACCACGACGTCATGTGGCCCGCCCTCAAGTTCGGCCTCTGGTTCATGCTCGTCGGCGGCGTCGGCACCATGCTCAGCGGCGACCAGCTCGGTCTCGCCATGGTCGAGGCGCAGCCCATGAAGATGGCGGCCGCCGAGGCGCTGTACACGACTGCCACCGGCGCAGACGCATCCTTCTCGGTCTTCACGTGGGGAACCCCGGACGGCTCGTCCGAGCTCTTCTCCATCCGCATCCCCTACCTCCTCTCGTTCCTGTCGACGCACACGTTCGACGGAACGGTCGAGGGCATCAACGATCTGCAGGCGCAGTACACGGCGCTCTACGGGCCGGGCGACTACGCGCCGATCATCTGGGTCACGTACTGGTCCTTCCGCTGGATGATGGGCTTCGGCATGGCGTCCATCGCGGTCGCCGTGGCCGGGCTCTGGGTGACGCGCAAGAAGGCGAAGAACCCGCCCAGGAAGTGGATGTTCAACGTCGCGATCCTCACCGTCCTGTTCCCGACGCTGGGCATCACGGTCGGCTGGATCTTCACCGAGATGGGGCGCCAGCCCTGGCTGGTGTTCGGGCTGCTCAAGACCGAGTCCGGTGTCTCCCCGAACGTGAGCGGACTGAGCGTGCTCATCTCTCTCGTCGCATTCACGGTCGTCTACGCGATCCTCGCGATCGTGGAGGTCAAGCTGCTGCTGAAGGCGGCTCAGTCCGAGCCGCCGAGTTTCGATTCGAATGCCGATGGCACCGTCGACGACGTTGCCGATGTCAAGGTGAAAGCGAGCGTCTACTGATGGATCTGCCCGTCCTCTGGTTCTGGATCGTCGCGTTCTTCTTCATCGGGTACTTCGTGCTCGACGGCTTCGACTTCGGCGTCGGCATCGCCCTCCCGTTCATCGGCAAGGACGACACCGACCGGCGAGTGCTCATCAACACGATCGGCCCGATCTGGGACCTCAACGAGACATGGGTGATCGTCGCCGGGGCCGTGCTGTTCGCATCGTTCCCCGAGTGGTACGCGACGATCTTCTCGGGCTTCTACCTGCCGCTGCTGCTCATCCTGCTGGCGCTCATCGTCCGAGGGGTCTCGTTCGAGTACCGGCACCAGGGCAAGGGCGTCGAATGGACGAGATGGTTCGACTGGATGATCTTCGTCGGCTCGGTCGTGCCCGCCTTCCTGTGGGGCGTCGCGTTCGCGAACATCACGCAGGGACTCGCGCTCGATGAGAACTTCAACTACATCGGCTCGTTCTTCGATCTGCTGAACCCCTATGCGCTGCTCGGCGGGCTCACGACGCTCGCGCTGTTCTTCTACCATGGGCTGGTGTTCATCACGAGGAAGACCGAGGGGGAGATCCTCGACCGTGCTCGCGCGCTCGCCCTGAAGGTCGGCGTGCTCGTCGCGGTGCTCGCGATCACATTCCTCGGCTGGACGGTCACCGCGAACTTCTCGACCGCAGGCATGATGCTCGCGATGGTCGCCGTCCTCGCCTTCGTCGGCTCCTACGTCGGCACGATGCTGCGTCGCGACGGCATCGCCTTCGCGCTCGGCGCGCTGACGGTGGCCACGGCCGTGCTGACGCTCTTCGCGTCGCTCTTCCCGAACCTCATCCCGAACACGCTCGACCCGGCCAACCCGCTGACGATCATCAACGGCTCCTCCAGCGACTACACGCTGACGATCATGAGCTGGGCCGCGCTCATCATCGTGCCGTTCGTGCTGGGGTACCAGGCATGGACCTTCTGGGTCTTCCGGAAGCGCATCAGCCGCACCATGATCACGGGAGAAGCGCCCAAGGAGTCAGCGGCCGTGGCCGCCTAGCCTGTGAAACCCCTCGACCCCCGACTCCTGAGCCACGCCGCGTCGGCACGAAGCTTCTTCGTGCTCGGCGCGGCCCTCGGGGTCGTGCAGACCGCATCCGTCATCGGCTTCGCCTGGCTGGTCACCCACCTCATCGTGTCGGCGATCGCGGGTGAGCGCGTCAACGAGCTCCTGCCGTGGTTCGGGGCGCTGCTCGCGGTCATCGTGGTGCGCAGCGCCGCGACCTGGGGGATGGAGGCCGTCTCCGCCCGTGCCGCCGCGAAGGTCAAGAGCGAGCTGCGCTCGAAGCTGCTGGCGTCCATCGCGAGGCTCGGGCCGGCCTGGCTGGCCAGCACGTCGAGCTCCCGGCTCACGACCCTTGCTGGACCGGGGCTCGGCGCTCTCGACACCTACTTCTCGAAGTACCTGCCGCAGCTCATCCTCACGGCCATCGCCGCGCCCGTGCTGATCGTCGTCATGGCGATCTGGGACCTCCCGTCCGCCATCACCGTCATCATCACCCTGCCGCTGATCCCGGTGTTCATGATCCTCATCGGCTGGGCGACGCAGAAGGTGCAGCAGCGGCAGTGGTCGGCGCTCTCGACGCTCGCGACGGGGTTCCTCGAGGTCGTCGAGGGGCTCTCGACACTCAAGATCTTCGGCAGAGCCGAACGGCAGCCCGCGCGCATCCGGCAGGTCACCGACGACTACCGGGTCGCGACGATGAAGGTCCTCCGCCTCTCGTTCATGTCCGGTTTCGCGCTCGAGCTGCTCGCGAGCCTCTCGGTGGCGCTCATCGCCGTCACGATCGGCATCCAGCTCATCAACCGCGAGATGTCGCTCGAAGTGGGACTCTTCGTGCTGCTGCTCGCCCCAGAGGTGTACCTGCCGCTTCGCCAGGTCGGCGCCCAGTTCCACGCCGCGGCCGATGGCGTCGCCGCGTCCGAGGACGTGTTCGCGGTGATCGAGGAGGCCGACGCGGCTCCCGGTGGACCGCAGGTCGGCGCGCGGGGTGCCTTCGACGCGGGACGCGCGCGTCCGGACAGTCCCCGGGGGGATCTCGTGCTCAGCGGTGTCACGGCCGGCTACGAGGGTCGGTCCGTGCTGCGCGATCACAGCCTCGTCGCTGCCGCCGGGCACGTGACGGCGATCGTCGGTCCGTCGGGCGCGGGCAAGTCGACGCTGCTCGCCGTCGTCCGGGGCACGGTCGACGCGGTCGGCTCCGTGACGGTCGGCGGTGAGCGCCTGACCGGCGACGCGCGACGCGCGGCCATCGCGTGGATGGGCCAGTCGCCGTCACTGATCGAAGGAAGCATCGCCGAGAACGTGGCCCTCGGCCAACCGGACGCGAGCCCCGACGAGGTGCGCGCCGCACTCACCCACGCCGGCCTCGCGTTCCTCGACGCCGACCGGATGCTCGGCGTCGCCGGAACGGGCCTGTCCGGCGGGCAGTCGCAGCGCCTCGCCCTCGCCCGCACGCTGCTGCGCGCGCGTCGCCTCGACTGCCCCGTCGTGCTGTTCGACGAGCCGAGCTCCGCGCTCGACGCCGAGACCGAGCGTCGCATCGCGGCGGCCTTCCGGACGCTCGCCGACGAAGGGCGCGTCGTCCTCGTCGTCAGCCACCGGACCGCGCTCGTCGCGTCCGCGGACTGCGTCCATACCGTCGAACGACTCGAGGCGGTGGCCAGCGCATGACTCGTCTCCAGGAGCGCCCGTCCGCAGACGAGCGCCGAATCCTGCGCCTCGCCATGCCGTCCGCGCGTCGACTGTGGCCGTCGATCGCGATCGGGCTGCTCAGCGCCATCTGCGCCGTCGCGCTCCTCGCCACGAGCGCGTACCTGCTCACGCGGGCCTCCGAGATCATCCACATCCTGCTGCTCGGCATCGCCATCGTCGGCGTCCGCGCGTTCGCCATCGGGCGTGCGGTCTTCCGCTACGTCGAACGGCTGCTCGGACACGACGCCTCCTTCCGTCAGCTCGCGGAACTTCGAGTCGGTGTCCTCGAGCGACTGATCCCGCTTGCGCCAGCCGGACTCGCCACGCATCGCCGCGGCGACCTGCTGACCCGCCTCGTGAGCGACGTCGACGAGCTGCAGTTCCTGCCGCTCCGAGTCGCGCAGCCCCTCATCATCGCCGGGCTCACGTCGACGCTCGCCGTCGTCGGCATCTGGCTCGTGAGCGCGCCTGCGGCGATCGTGCTCGCCCTCTGCCTCCTGCTGGCCGGCATCGTCGCGACGGCGACGAACCTGGCCATCTCGGGCCGCGCCGACCGGGAGGCCGCGCCGCTGCGCGCCGCGCTCAACGACCGCATCTACGAGACCGTCTCCACCTTCGAGACGCTCGAGGCATACGGAGCGCTCGACGCGAAGCTCGCGGAGGTCGACGCGGCGGATGCGCGCCTCAGGGACGCGCTCGTCTCCCGGGCTCGGGGCAGCGGCGCGGTCGCCGGCTCCGTGATGCTCTTCTCGGGCCTCGCGACGGCGGGCGCCCTCGCCGTCGGCATCGACCCGACGGTCGACGGCGGCCTGCTCGCGCCCATGCTCACCCTCATCGCGCTGGTGCCGATGGCCCTCTTCGAGATCTTCGCGCAGGTACCCCAGGCGGTGGCCGCCTGGCGTCAGGTCAGAGCGAGCGCGGTTCGCGTCGCCGACGTGGCACCGGGGGACGCGCCGACGAGCCTGCCGGACGCCCAGCCCCTTCCGGAGCCGCGGCAGGGACCGACCCGGCCCGTGACGCTGGCACTCCACGACGTCTCCGCGTCCTGGCCCGGCGCACCAGAGCCCGCCATCCGCGGCATCTCCCTCGAGCTCGCACCGGGCGACCGCCTGCTCGTCGAGGGCGAATCGGGCGCTGGCAAGACGACGCTCGCCAACGTCCTCGTCCGGTTCCTCGACCACGAAGGCTCGTACCGGCTCAACGGGGTCGAGGCAAAGGAGTACGCGCCCGCACAGGTGCGCGCAGTCGTCGGACTCATCGAGCAGCGGCCCCACATCTTCGACGAGACCATCAGACAGAACCTGCTCTTCGCGAAGCCAGATGCCGACGACACCGAACTCGAGGCCGTCCTCGGCCGAGTGGGACTCGGAGAATGGCTCGAAGAGCGGGGCGGACTCGAAGCCAGAGTCGGCGAGCACGGCTCGCTCGTGTCTGGCGGGCAGGCGCAGCGCATCGCCCTCGCGCGCGGCATCCTGGCAGACTTCCCGGTGCTCGTGCTCGACGAGCCGACGGCCAACGTCGACCCCGCGCTCGCCGACCGGCTCGTGGCTGAGCTGCTCGACGCATCCGGTGCCGAACGCTCGGTCGTGATCATCTCGCACACCCCCGTCGACCCATCCCTCGTGACTCGCGCGCTTCGCCTCGGCGGCGAGTAGTCTTGGGCGTTGGTGTGCAACGCGAAGAGCCCCGTGCTTCGCGTGGAATCCCGCCGCTCGCGGCGAGACCCACCCTCCGTGCAGCAACCGGCAACGCGATGAGACCTCCTCACCGCCGAGCGACCTGCAAGAAAATGGAAGAGGAAATCTGTGACCGAAGCGACAGGCGCTGAGCCCCAGGACTACGACTACAAGGCTCTCGAGGCGAAGTGGTCGGCTGAATGGGATCAGCTTCAGCCTTTCGCGACGAACCTCGCGGGCGACGACCGCCCGCGCAAGTACGTCCTCGACATGTTCCCGTACCCCTCCGGTGACCTGCACATGGGCCACGCCGAGCAGTACGCGCTCGGCGACGCCGTCGCGCGCTACTGGCGTCACCAGGGCTTCAACGTCCTGCACCCCATCGGCTGGGACTCCTTCGGCCTCCCCGCCGAGAACGCCGCCATCAAGAACGGCGGCGACCCCAAGGACTGGACGTACGAGAACATCGCCCAGCAGCGCGCCTCCATGAAGCGCTACGCGGCGTCCTTCGACTGGAACCGCGTCATCCACACCTCCGACCCCGAGTACTACCGCTGGAACCAGTGGCTGTTCCTGCAGATGTACGAGCGAGGCCTCGCCTACCGCAAGTACTCCGACGTGAACTGGTGCCCGAACGACCAGACCGTGCTCGCCAACGAGCAGGTCATCGACGGACACTGCGAGCGCTGCGACGCGATCGTCGTGAAGAAGAAGCTCAACCAGTGGTACTTCAAGATCACCGACTACGCCGACCGGCTCATCGACGACCTCAACCAGCTCGAAGGGCACTGGCCGCAGAAGGTCATCACGATGCAGCGCAACTGGATCGGGCGCTCGCTCGGTGCAGACGTCGACTTCGTCGTCGAGGGCAGGGACGAGCCCGTCACGGTCTTCACCACGCGACCGGACACGCTCTACGGCGCGACCTTCATGGTTGTCGCTCCGGACTCCGACCTCGCCGCAGAGCTGGCCGAAGGCGCGAGCGACGACGTGCGCGAGCGCTTCGCCAAGTACCTCGCCGACACGCGCGCGCTCGACTCCATCGACCGCCAGTCGAGCGACCGTCCGAAGACGGGCGTCGACCTCGGCCGCTTCGCCATCAACCCGCTGAGCGGGGAGCGCCTCCCGATCTGGGCAGCCGACTACGTCCTCGCCGACTACGGGACCGGCGCGATCATGGCCGTGCCCGCGCACGACCAGCGCGACCTCGACTTCGCGCGCGCCTTCGACCTGCCGGTCAAGGTGGTCGTCGACGTCACGCAGGCCGTCACGGGCGTCATCCCGATCATCCCCGAAGACGGCTCGATGCCGGAGTTCGAGGACCTGCACCCCGCCAAGACCGGCGAGGCGCTGTCCGGCGACGGCAGACTCACCAACTCGGGACCGCTCGACGGACTCTCGAAGCGCTCGGGCATCCAGGCCGCGATCGAGCTCCTCGACGAGCGCGGCACGGGGCGCGCCGCCAAGAACTACCGACTGCGTGACTGGCTGATCTCCCGCCAGCGCTACTGGGGCACGCCCATCCCGATCCTGCACGGCGAGAACGGCAAGGAGGTGCCCGTGCCGCTCGACCAGCTGCCCGTGCGCCTGCCGGAGGCCGAGGGCCTCGACCTGCGACCCAAGGGCGCCTCGCCGCTGGGCGGTGCGACCGACTGGGTGAACACGGTCGACCCCGAGACGGGCGAGCCCATGCTGCGCGACACGGACACGATGGACACGTTCGTCGACAGCTCCTGGTACTTCCTGCGCTTCCTGTCGCCGAACAACGAGCTCGCCGCGTTCGACGAGAAGACCGCGTCGAGCTGGGCGCCCGTCGACCAGTACGTGGGCGGCGTCGAGCACGCCATCCTGCACCTGCTCTACGCGCGCTTCATCACGAAGGTGCTGTACGACCTCGGGCACGTCGACTTCACGGAGCCGTTCTCCGCGCTGCTCAACCAGGGCATGGTCGTCATGGACGGCAAGAAGATGTCGAAGTCGAAGGGCAACGTCGTGAGCCTCTCGGCGGAGCTCGACCAGTACGGCGTCGACGCCGTCCGCCTGACGATGCTCTTCGCGAGCCCCCCTGAAGACGACGTCGACTGGGCCGATGTGTCCGTCGCGGGCTCTGGCAAGTTCCTGGCGCGCGCCTGGCGCATCTCCGGCGAGGTCACGAGCCCCCTGGGCGTCGACTTCGGCGAGGGCGACCGGGGCCTGCGTCGCGAGACGCACCGCTTCCTCGCCGACGTCCCGCAGCTCGCGAGCGGGTTCAAGTTCAACGTGGTCATCGCGCGGCTCATGGAGCTCACCAACGCGACCCGCAAGGCCATCGACTCGGGCGCAGGCCCCGCTGACCCCGCCGTGCGCGAGGCCGCGGAGGCCATCGCCGTCGTGCTCGACATGTACGCCCCGCACACGGCGGAGGACATGTGGCAGCGCCTCGGCCACGAGGGCAGCATCTCGCACGTCAAGTGGCCGACGGCCGCCCGCTCGCTGCTCACGCAGGACCAGGTGACGGCGGTCGTCCAGGTCAACGGCAAGGTGAAGCACCGCCTCGACGTGCCGCCGACCATCGACGAAGCGTCGCTCGAGCAGCTCGCGATCTCCTCGCCGAAGGTGCAGGCAGCCATCGACGGGCGCGAGATCGTCAAGATCATCGTGCGTGCCCCGAAGCTCGTCAACATCGCCGTCAAGGGCTAGCAAGCCCTCCGCTGACCGGCGCCGGACGCGCCCCCGCTCAGTCGAGCGGGGGCGCGTCTGCGCGTCGGACCGCCTTCGTCACTCCGACTCCCTCTTCCATTTCGGGATGGCTTTCTCGCTTCGGGATGGTTTGTTTCCCATCCCGAAGCGAGAAAGCCATCCCGAGAGTCGGTCACGAGTCGCGCGGCGACTCTGCAGACATGTCCGCTGAGAGGAGTCAGCTCTCCACAGGATGCGACTTCCCAGGCACCAGGATGCCGGGCGGTCGTAGCGTGCGATCGTGTCCGAATCCGAGCTGGCCGACCTCTTCGAGCGTCCGTCCCGACCGCGCCTGCGGATCGGGGTGGGCGCCGCGGTCGTGCTCGTGCTCGTCGTGCTGGCGGGGGCGATCGCGATCGCAGCGTTCCGGCCGACGCCGAGCCTGGGAGCTATCGGGGTGCCGTCGCCGTCGGCCAGCTTCGAGCTCGAATCGACGGAGGCGCCCGCTGGCAGCGAGGGGGCGACCACCGAGACGCTGCTGGTGCATGTCGTCGGGGCGGTCGGGGCCCCTGGCGTCTACGAGGTCCCACCCGGCGCACGCGTGGTCGACGGCATCGCCGCCGCCGGAGGCCTGGCGTCCGATGCCGACCCCTCGCTCCTCAATATGGCTCGCATGCTGGTCGACGGCGAGCAGCTGCACGTTCCCCGCCTCGGTGAGGCCCCGCCTGCGCCGGTCGCGACGGGTGTCGAGCCACCGGCTGCCGGGGGAGGCCCGTCCGCGGGCGGGGTCGTGAACCTGAACACGGCGACGGCGGCCGAGCTCGAGGAACTGCCTCGGATCGGGCCGGCGATGTCGGCCCGCATCATCGACTACCGCGAGCAGAACGACGGCTTCACGGCCGTCGAAGACCTGTTGGAGGTCGCGGGCGTCGGCGACGCGACCTACGAGGGCCTCGTCGATCTGGTCACGGTGTGAAGAGCGGCGGCGGCGGAGTCGCGCGCGATCAGGCGCAGGACGGCGTGCTCCTGCCTTGGCTGCACGCCGAGCGCCTCGGCATCAGGGATGCCCGACTCGTTCCTGCGGCGAGCGCCGTCTGGGGTGTGGCCTGGCTGTGTGTGACGTTCCCCGAGATCGCCTGGCGGATCACGGTCGGTGCGGTGCTCCTCGCCCTGTGCTGTCTGACGGCGGCGCTCGTCTGGCGGTCCAGGTCGCCCTCCGCGAGC
This sequence comes from Pseudoclavibacter terrae, assembly GCF_008831075.1. Classification (GTDB taxonomy): domain Bacteria; phylum Actinomycetota; class Actinomycetes; order Actinomycetales; family Microbacteriaceae; genus Pseudoclavibacter; species Pseudoclavibacter terrae. The sequence continues at coordinate 243,160 of NZ_WBJX01000006.1, forward strand.
GGAGTCCTGGCCACCCTGGCCGTCCTGGCCGCGGCAGTGGCACTCGTGGCGGTGAGCGCTGCCGTCCAGCTCCCGGTCCGAGCGCCTGAGGCGCTGCGGGCAGCCGCTGCCGAGGGGGCGACACTCCGCGCGACGGGGACGCTCACGACCCTCGTGGGTGACAGTGCGGTCGGCGACCGTGAGCAGAGCGGCGACTGGGTCGGGGCGCAGCTTGAGGAGGCACCGCACTTCGAGGTGCTCCTCGACTCGTTCACGGCTGGGGGAAGCTCGGGAGGGGGCGGGGCCGCGCTCCTCGTCTTCGGTCAGCTGAGCATGCCGGAGGACGCGGAGGCGCGCATTCCCGGGATCGGCTCGCGGGTCGTGCTGCAGGGCGAGCTTGGCCCGGCCGAGGCAGGCGACAGCGTGGCGGCCATGGTCTTCCTCGACGCTCCCGCCGAGGTCGTGCGGAGCCCCGGCGGGCTCCTCGAGGTCACCGCGGGCGCGCGGGATGCGTTCGTGGATGCGGCGCGAGGGCTGCCCGGGCCCGGTTCCCAGCTGCTCCCCGGTTTCTCCGTCGGCGACACTCGCCTCGTGACGCACGAGCTCGATGCCCAGATGAAGGCCGCCGCCCTCACGCACCTCACCGCCGTCTCCGGTGCGAACTGCGCCATCGTCGTCGCGGCCGTGCTGGTGGTCGGGCGCCTGCTCGGAGTCCGGCGCGGGGTGAGGCTGGCTCTCGCCTTGGTGGTCCTCGCGGCCTTCGTGGCGCTCGTGACCCCGGAGGGGAGCGTCGTCAGAGCCAGCGTCATGGCAGCCGTCGTGCTGGCGCTCGAGACCACGTCTCGTCGCGTGAGCGGGCTCGCGCTGCTCTCACTCGCGGTCCTCACCGTGCTCACGGCAGATCCGTGGCGCAGCCGCGAGTACGGCTTCGCGCTCTCAGTGCTCGCGACGCTGGGGCTGCTGACGCTCGCGACCCCGATGAGCGACCGCCTCGCGAGGTTCATGCCCCGAGCTCTCGCCATGGTCCTCGCCGTGCCGACAGCGGCGCAGCTCGCCTGTCAGCCCGTCCTCCTGCTCCTCGCGCCACAGCTCCCGCTCTACGGTGTCGTCGCGAACGTGCTCGCTGCCCCGGCAGCGCCAGCCGCGACGCTCATCGGTCTCGTCGGCTGTCTCATCCTCGGTCTCGCTCCTTGGCTTGGTCATGCGCTGCTCTGGGTGGCGTGGGTCCCAGCCCAGTGGATCGGGCTCGTGGCTGGCGCGGTCAGCTCCTGGCCGGGTGCCCTCCTCCCGTGGCCTGGCGGTCTCCTGGGCGCGTTCCTCTGCCTCGTCGCGGTCGTCGTGCTTGTCCTCCTCATCCAGCGCTGGAGAGCGTGGCTCGCGCTGCTGCTCTGCGTCGCGATGGTCGCCTACCTCGGCACAGTCGTGGGCCAGGCCGTCCACCTGAGGCGCAGCATCCCGGGCAACTGGCGGTACGCGGCGTGCGACATCGGCCAAGGGGATGCGCTGCTCGTGCGAACGGAAGCCGGAACGGCGCTTATCGACACCGGTGCGGAGCCCGAGGCGCTGCTGTCCTGCTTCGAGACGCTCGGCGTCCGCGAACTCGCGCTTCTCGTGCTGTCGCACTTCGACCTGGACCACACCGGGGCCGCCATGGCGATGGTCGAGTCTGGAGTCACCATCGCGGTGCTTGTCGTCCCTGACACGAGCGAGGCCCGGGAGGAGCCGCTCGTCGCGGCCCTGAGCGCATCCGGGGCTCAGGTCACGTACGCGGCGAGCGGAGACTCGTGGACGCTCGGCGACCTCACCTGGAGCGCTCTCTGGCCGAAGCGCGGACGAAGCGGAGAGCCGTCGAGCGGGGGTGGCAACGACGGCAGTCTCGTGACGCTGCTCGAGCCGACGGCGTCGTGCGCGTCCGTCTGCCTGTCCCTGGCCGCCCTCGGCGACCTGGGGGAGGATGCGCAGCGCGACGTCCTCCGCGAGCACACGCATCCGCGAGCCGACATCGTCAAGATGGCGCACCACGGCTCGCGCGACCAGAGCGCGCAGCTGTACCAGGAGCTCGGCTCCTCGATCGGGCTCGTCTCGGTCGGTGCCGACAACGGCTACGGGCATCCGACGGATGCCGCACTCGGGATGCTCACCGCAGCTGGCACGCAGCCGCTGCGCACCGACGAGCTCGGCACCATCGTGGTCGGGGGCACGGTCGGGACTCGCGGCAGCGGTCTGGATGAGCCGGTGATCGCCGGGATCGAGACCGTGGCACGGACGAGGGGTCGATCGCGCTGGCGCGGGGGCGCTTGGTCCCGAGCCCAGACCCGTCGTCGCTACCATTGACGCATGGCACAGGCGAAGCGGGCGAGCACCCCCAAGAGGGCGATCCCCGTCCTCACCCACCGCGAGGTGCGGCCGGCCGGCATCGTCCTCGTCAGCGGCCCGGAGGACTACTTCGCCGAGACCGCGATCACGCGTCTGCGCGACGTGCTCCGCGCCGAGTCGCCCGACCTCGAGATCACCGAGATCGAGGCCTCCGGGTACTCGAGCGGCTACCTCACGACGCTCGTGAGCCCATCCCTGTTCTTCGAGCCGCGCCTCGTCATCATCCGCGGAGTGCAGCAGTGCACCGACGCGCTCATCGCCGACGTCGTGGACTACACGAAGATTCCCGTGGATGGCGCAACCCTGGTGCTCAGGCACGGCGGGGGAGTGCGCGGCAAGAAGCTCCTCGACGCGGTCCGGGCGGCCAAGGACGTCGCCGTCGAGATCGACTGCCAGAAGCCGAAGCCGAGCGAGCTCGTCGACGTCGTCGTCGCCGAGGTCCGAGGCGCCGGCCGACGCATCGAGCCGCAGGCCGCCGCGCTGCTTGTCGCCGCCTTCAACACCGACCTCGCCGAGCTCATCGGCGCCGCCCGTCAGCTCCTGACGGTCACGAGCGACACCATCACCGACGAGCACGTCGACAAGTACTTCGGTGGCCGCGTCGAGACGACGGGCTTCAAGATCGCGGATGCGGCGCTCGCCGGGCGAGTCCGCGACGCGCTCGCGCTTGTCCGACACGGGTTCTCCACCGGGCTGCACCCCGTGCCGATCGTCTCCGCCGTCGCCTCGAAGCTGCGCATCATGGCGAAGGTGCAGGGCCTCAGCGGGTCGGACGCGCAGATCGCGAGCCGTGCCGGGGCGTCCCCCTGGCAGGTCGGCCAGGCCCGTCGTGAGCTGCGCGACTGGGATGACTCGTCGCTCGGACGCGCCATCACGCTCGTCGCCGAGACCGACCACGCCGTCAAAGGCGGAGGCAAGGACCCGCAGTTCGCCGTGGAGCGGATGCTCCGCTGCATCGCACTTCGCGACGTCTGACCGCATTCGCCCCCCCGGGCCACCTTCAGCTGACCGGCTTCGGTGATGGAACGGCGCCCGCGTGTCCTCGGCACTCGCCGGAGAGCCCTTGATCACGCACGTTGGTCACGAGGTCCGACCGTCGCCCGGGGTCAGGCCTGAGACGTTCCGACCCGAGAGCTTCGCGGCGACCCGCAGCACGGTGCCCCACGTGCGGACGGTCGCCGGTCCGCTCGACGTGTCCGAGCTCTTCGGCCTGCCGAGGCGCTGCAGCACGGGCGACTGGATCTGCCCGTTGGGGCAGGAAACGTAGATCTCGCGGCCGCGCACGGCCCAGCGGTCCTCCTCGAGGTCGACGCCCTCAAGCGCGGCCACCGCGCGCTCCTGGGGTGGCTCCGCGCAGAACACGACGACGTAGCGGCTCGGATGCGGGTCGAGGGCCCTGAACGGGTCCAGCTCGACAACCGCTCGCCATTCGTCCGCGTCGCGCACGAGCGTGGGGACGTCGAGGTCGAAGGCGGCCGCCATCTCGGCGCGGAGCCTCGTCTCGAGTTCGCTGTTCGCGACCTCGGCGGGGGCGTCGAGCAGCACGTTGCCCGTCTGCAGCACCGTCGCGATGCTGGTGTGCCCGGCAGCCTCGAGCGCGGCCTTGAGGTCCGCCATCGGGAGCTTCCGGTGCTGACCCAGGTTGATGCTCTGCAGGAGGGCGACACGACGAATCGACCCCCGCGCCTCGGACGAGGCTGCGGGGGTCGATGTCGGCATGACGGGAGGCTTAGAGCGCTGCGACCGTCTTGGCGATGGCCGACTTGCGGTTCGCTGCCTGGTTCTTGTGGATGACGCCCTTGGAGACGGCCTTGTCGAGCTTCTTGGCAGCGAAGGTGAGCGCGAGCTCAGCCTGCTCCTTGTTGCCCTCGGAGACAGCCGAACGCACGCGACGGATAGCCGTGCGGAGTTCGCTCTTGTAGGCGCGGTTGCGCTCGGTCGCCTTGCGGTTGGTGCCGATGCGCTTGATCTGCGACTTGATATTTGCCACGTTGCTTCTTTCTTACAGGAAGGTGTACTGGAACGGTGCCGCACGGAAGAGGGCCGTGCCGCCAATCCGCGCCGAGTGGGCGACGCGTAAGCCAAACAGAAACTCTACCAGGCTTCAGGCGACGTCGGTACCCGGCAGCGTTCTAGGCCGAATCCGCGATGGTGATCGCGAGCTCGGCCGGCGCATCCGTCTTCGTGCCGAACACGACCGTACCGGTCGCGACCTTGTCGATGAAGAACCGGTCGTGGCTGACGACGATGACGGCGCCGGGGAAGTGCACGAGCGCGCGCTCCATGACCTGCGTGCTCGGCAGGTCGAGGTGGTTGGTCGGCTCGTCGAGCACGAGCACGGAGGCGCCGGAGAGCAGGCACTGGGCCATCGCGACCCTGGCGCGCTGCCCGCCCGAGAGGGTCCCGATGCGTGACTTCAGCTCCGCCTCGCTGAAGCGGAACATGCTGAGGAAGCGTGCGACGGACTTCTTCGTGGCCCGGAGCGCGATGCTGTCCGGCATGGCGTTGACCGAGTGCGAGACGGTGTCCGACTCGTCGAGCTCGGCGAGCACCTGGTTGTAGGAGACGACCTTGACGCCGTTCGGCCAGTCGACCCGCCCGGTGTCGGCCTTCTCCTCGCTCGTGAGCACGCGCAGGAGCGTCGACTTGCCGCTGCCGTTCGGGCCGATGACGGCGATGCGGTCGCCGCGGTGCACCTCGAAGGTGACGTCGTCGAAGAGCGTGCGCTCCCCGTAGCTCTTGCCGAGGCCGGAGACGCGCGCGAGCACATCCTTGACGTGCAGCGAGCCGTAGATCTCGGTGACGATCTCGTCGACCGGCCGCGGCGCGCGCTTCTTCTTGATGCTCGAGAGGCGCTTGCCGAGCCCGGAGCCGCCGGCCTTCGCGGCCTCGCGCCGGTCGGAGATGCCCTCGGCCTCGAAGGCGAGCAGCTCCGCCTCGTGCACGAACTGCGCCTGGAGGGTCTTGAGTCGGAACTGCTTCTGGATGACGTACTCGCCGAAGTCGCCCGGGTACTCGTGCAGGTGGAGGTTCTCGACCTCGAGGATGCGCGTGACCACGGCATCGAGGAACGTGCGGTCGTGCGACACGATGATCGCGGCGCCGCGGAACGAGCGGAACCACGTCTCGAGCCATTCGACACCCGCGACGTCGAGGAAGTTCGTGGGCTCGTCGAGCAGCAGCACGTCCGGCTGCTCGAGCAGCAGCTTCGCGAGGGCGGCTCGGTTGCGCCAACCGCCGGAGAGCTTCTCGATGGGGCTCGTCCGGTGGTCCTCGTCGAAGCCGAGCTTCGTGAGGGCGGTGTCGATGTGCCGCTTGTAGTCCCAGCCGTCAGCCCGGTCCATCTGCTCGAAGAGCTCGGACTGGCGAAGGATGAGGCGGTCGAGCGCGTCGGCGTCCGGTTCGGCGGCGATGGCGGCGTCGATCTGGGCGAGCTCGGCTTCCATCTCGTGGACGTGCGAGAACAGCGTCTCGAGCGTCTCCAGGATCGTCGAGGATCCGTCGAGCTCGGAGAACTGCGAGAAGTAGCCGATGCGCACGCCGTCGTCGATCGAGACGGTGCCGGTGTCGGGCGACACCTGCTCGAGGATGAGCTTGAGCAGCGTCGACTTGCCCGAGCCGTTCTGGCCGATGAGCCCGATGCGGTCGCCCCGGTCGAGCGTGAGGAAGACCTCCTTGAGCACGGGGGAGGGGCCGAAGCCGACCTCGACGTCGTTGAGGCGGATGAGACTCATGCAGTGGTGCCTTCCTTGGCGTTCTCGGGCGGTGCGTGCCGCTGGCAGCGCGCTTGATCGCCGGGCGATGAGCGGCGGACTCGCGGCTCATGGGAGGATAGGCGACACCATGTCACCACGCGCCTCCACTCCGCTCGAGCCGGCTCAGACCGACCCCGCCCGGATCCGCAATTTCTGCATCATCGCCCACATCGACCACGGCAAGTCCACCCTGGCCGACCGGATGCTGCAGCTCACGGGCTCCGTCGATGAGCGCGCCATGCGTGCACAGTACCTCGACCGCATGGACATCGAGCGCGAGCGCGGCATCACGATCAAGAGCCAGGCCGTGCGCATGCCGTGGGCTGTCGAGGGCGACACCTTCGCGCTCAACATGATCGACACGCCCGGACACGTCGACTTCTCGTACGAGGTGTCACGTTCCCTTGCCGCCTGCGAGGGCGCCATCCTCCTCGTGGACGCAGCGCAGGGCATCGAGGCCCAGACGCTCGCGAACCTGTACCTGGCCATGGAGAACGACCTGGAGATCATCCCGGTCCTCAACAAGATCGACCTGCCGGCCGCCGACCCCGACCGCTTCGCGGCCGAGATCGCGAACCTCATCGGCGGCGACCCCGACGACGTGCTGCGCGTGAGCGGCAAGACGGGCATGGGCGTCGAGGAGCTTCTCGACCGCGTCGTCGAGCGCATCCCGGCCCCGGTTGGTGTCGCGGATGCTCCGGCGCGCGCGATGATCTTCGACTCGGTCTACGACGCCTACCGTGGCGTCGTCACCTACGTCCGCGTCGTCGACGGCGAGCTCAAGGCCCGCGACAAGATCAAGATGATGTCGACCGGCTCCACGCACGAGATGCTCGAGATCGGCGTCTCGTCGCCCGAGCCCACCGTCGCCAAGGGCCTCGGCGTCGGCGAGGTCGGCTACCTCATCACGGGTGTCAAGGATGTCCGCCTCTCGAAGGTGGGTGACACCGTCACGGGAAGCACCCGGCCGTCGGAGGACCCGCTGCCCGGCTACACCGAGCCGAAGCCCATGGTCTTCTCCGGCCTCTACCCGATCGACGCCGGAGACTACCCGGAGCTGCGTGAGGCGCTCGACAAGCTCAAGCTCTCCGACGCTGCCCTCAACTACGAGCCGGAGACGTCCGTTGCGCTCGGCTTCGGCTTCCGCGTCGGCTTCCTCGGCCTCCTCCACCTCGAGATCGTCACCGAGCGTCTCATGCGCGAGTTCGATCTCGACCTCATCACGACCGCGCCGTCGGTCGTCTACGAGGTCAAGACGGAGGACAAGCAGCTCCACACGGTCACGAACCCGAGCGAGTACCCCGAGGGCAAGATCCTCGAGGTGCGCGAGCCGATGATGCGCGCCGCGATCCTCGCGCCGAAGGACTACGTCGGCAAGATCATGGAGCTCTGCGAGGGCAAGCGTGGAACGCTCATCAGCATGGACTACCTCAGCGAGGAGCGCGTCGAGCTGCGCTACTCGATGCCGCTCGGCGAGATCGTGTTCGACTTCTTCGACCAGCTCAAGAGCCGAACGCAGGGGTACGCCTCCCTCGACTACGAGCCCATGGGCGACCAGGTCGCTGACCTCGTGAAGGTCGACATCCTGCTGCAGGGCGAGCGCGTCGACGCGTTCAGCGCCGTCATCCACAAGGACAAGGCGTACGCCTACGGGCTCCTCATGACCGAGCGTCTGCGCAAGCTCATCCCGCGCCAGCAGTTCGAGGTGCCGATCCAGGCAGCCATCGGTGCCCGCATCATCGCCCGCGAGACCATCCGCGCCATCCGCAAGGACGTGCTGGCCAAGTGCTACGGCGGCGATATCTCGCGAAAGCGCAAGCTGCTCGAGAAGCAGAAGGCCGGCAAGAAGCGCATGAAGATGGTCGGACGCGTGGAAGTGCCGCAGGAAGCATTCATCGCCGCCCTCAGCGGTGATGTCGAGAAGAAGAAGTAGCAGCAGTCTTTACCTAGTGGAAGTAGCCTGAGAGACGTGATGGAACAGGACAACCCTTTCGGCCAGGTGCTCGTCGCACTCGTGACCCCGATGACGCACGACGGAGAAGTCGATTGGGCGGGCGTCGAGAAGCACATCGACGACGTCATCTCGGCTGGCGCTGACGGCATCGTCGTCACCGGGACGACCGGTGAGACGTCGACGCTCACCGACGCCGAGAAGCTCAAGCTCGTCGTCGTCGGCAAGGAAGTTTCGGCAGGGCGCGCGAAGATCATCACCGGTGGCCCGTCGAACGAGACGGCGCACGCCATCCAGCTCGCCAAGCAGTCGGCGGATGCGGGCGCCGACGGCGTCATGGCCGTCACGCCCTACTACAACAAGCCAACCCAGGCTGGCGTGCTCACGCACTTCCGCATGATCGCGGACGCGACCGATCTGCCGCTCATCCTCTACGACATCCCGGGCCGCACCGGCATCCCGATCACGTACGAGACGATCCTGCGCCTCGCCAAGCACCCGAACATCATCGCGGTGAAGGACGCCAAGGGCGACCTCGCGCAGGTGTCGCGTGTGCTCAACCAGACGGAGCTGCTCTACTTCTCGGGTGACGACGCCAACACGCTGCCGCTCCTCTCGATCGGTGCGACCGGCCTCATCGGCGTGACCGCGAACATCGCGTCGCAGCCGTACCGCACGATGGTCGACGCCGTCAACGCGGGCGACCTCCGGACCGCGACGGATGCGCATCAGCGCCTCGAGCCGCTCGTCCGGGCCACCATGACCCACGTGCCGGGCACCGTGGCGACCAAGTACATCCTGCACGGCCTCGGCCGCATCAAGTCCCCGCGAGTCCGGTTGCCGCTTGTCGGTCCGGAGGAGTGGGAAGCCGCCCTCATCGAGGACGAGCTCGACCTGGTTCGCGACGTCGAAGGCGCGAGCTTCACGAACTTCCGGCCTGACCGCAACGCGGCCGCGGGTGGTGCGCTCCCGCGCATCCCAGGCACAACCCGCTGATTCGACCATTCCACCAGCGGCAACGCTGACTTCTCTAAGGCTCATATGACAAAGACCGAACACCTTCCCAAGCTCGCTGCAGGCTCCATGCGGATCATCCCGCTCGGAGGCCTGGGCGAGGTCGGCCGCAACATGGCGACGTTCGAGATCGACGGGAAGATCCTCATCGTCGACTGCGGCGTCCTCTTCCCCGAAGAGACCCAGCCAGGGGTCGACCTGATCCTGCCCGACTTCGACTCGATCCGCGCTCGTCTGGACGACGTCGTCGGCATCGTGCTGACCCACGGCCACGAGGACCACATCGGAGCGGTGCCGTACATCCTCCGACTCAAGCCGGACATCCCGCTCATCGGCTCCACGCTGACGCTCGCGCTCGTCGAGGCGAAGCTCAAGGAGCACCGCATCAAGCCGTACACGCTCACGGTGGCGGAGGGCCAGGTCGAGGAGCTCGGCCCGTTCTCGCTCGAGTTCGTGGCCGTCAACCACTCGATCCCGGATGCGCTCGCCGTGCACATCACGACGGACGCGGGCACCGTGCTCCACACGGGTGACTTCAAGATGGACCAGCTGCCGCTCGACGGCCGCCTCACGGACCTCCGCGCGTTCGCGCGTCTCGGCGAGGAGGGCATCGACCTCTTCATGGCCGACTCCACCAACGCCGAGGTTCCGGGCTTCACCCCGACGGAGCGCAATATCGGCCCGGTCATCGAGGACGTCATCTCGCGCACGAAGGGCAAGGTCGTCGTCGCGAGCTTCTCGAGCCACGTGCACCGCGTGCAGCAGGTCATCGACGCCGCAGCGGCCAATGGCCGTCGCGTCGCGCTCATGGGTCGCTCCATGGTGCGCAACATGGGCATCGCGTCCGAGCTCGGCTACCTGAACGTGCCGCAGGGCGTGCTCATCGACCACAAGAAGGCGCTCAAGCTGCCCGACAACGAGATCGTCTTCATGTCGACGGGGTCGCAGGGTGAGCCGATGGCTGTCCTCAGCCGCATCGCGTCGAAGACGCACGCCATCGAGGTTGGGGAGGACGACACCGTCATCCTCGCGTCGAGCCTCATCCCTGGCAACGAGAACTCGGTGTTCCGCGTCATCAACGCGCTCATCAAGCTCGGCGCGAACGTCGTGCACAAGGCGAACGCCAACGTCCACGTCTCGGGCCACGCCGCCGCGGGCGAGCTGCTCTACTGCTACAACATCCTGCAGCCGCGCCAGGTCATGCCCGTGCACGGCGAGATCCGTCACCTCGTCGCCAACGCCGAGATCGCGAAGAAGTCCGGCATCGCCGACGCGGACGTGCTGGTCGTCGAGAACGGCGCCGTCATCGACATGAAGGACGGCGTCGCACGCCAGGTCGCGCAGCTCGACATCGGCTTCATCTACGTCGACGGCTCGACGGTCGGCACGATCACCGACGCCGACCTCAAGGACCGGCGCATCCTCGCTGAGGAGGGATTCATCTCGATCTTCACGGTGGTCGAAGCGGCGACGGGCAACATCCTCGTCGGCCCCGAGATCCACGCACGAGGCTTCGCGCCGGATGAGGCCGTCTTCGACGACATCATTCCCGGCATCCAGAAGGCCCTCAAGGAGGCCGTCGAGGCGGGCAACTCGAATTCGTACCAGCTCTCGCAGGTCGTGCGTCGCACGATCGGCCGCTGGGTCAACACGAAGCACCGCCGTCACCCGATGATCATCCCGGTGGTCATCGAAGCCTGACGTCGTGCTCCGGGGGCCGCCGATCTCGGCGGCTCTCGGGGCGTCATCCTCGATCCTGTCGGTGGCCGCAGGTACCTTGGGCACCATGGCCACAACCTCGTCCAACACGAAGCGAACCCCCGCGCCCAAGAAGCGGGCGAGCGCGGCAGCTGCGAAGGCTCCGGTGGAGACCGAGAAGCCCGGCATCGCGACCCGAGCCTGGATGGCAGCGGCGAACGTCGCAGGCCAGACGGCTCGTGCGTTGGGGCCCGAAACGCTCGAGAAGGATCAGCGGCGCGACGGATTCCCGTTCCTGCTCTTCCTGCTCGCGGTCATCGGCGGCGTGGTCGTCTGGTTCTTCCCGGGCAACGGCGTTGCGATGGCCCTCAACGACTTCACCTTCGGCGGGCTCTTCGGCCGCATCTCCTACGCCCTGCCGGTGGTGCTCGCCTTCTTCGCCCTCTGGCTCTTTCGTCACCCTTCATCAGTGAGTGACAACGGCCGGATCGGCGTCGGCCTGTTCCTCGGCCTGGTGTCGAGCTCAGCGATCTGCCACGTCATCGCGGACAACCCGGACCCGGCGAACGGCATGCCCGCCCTTGCGCTCGGCGGCGGAGTGTTCGGCTGGCTCCTCGGCGGCACCCTCGGGGTCATCATCACCCCCATCGGCGCGGCCATCGTCGCCGGCCTGCTCGTCCTGCTCTCTGTCTTCATCATCACGAAGACCCCACCGCACAAGGTCGTCTCTCGACTGCGCGAGCTCTGGGAGTGGATGTTCGGCATCGACGAGGAGTCCGCAGCCCACGCACGCTCCGCGAAACCCGGCAAGGCAGCGGGCGGCGACGAGGAGAGCCTGCTCGGCGACGATGACCGCTCGCGTTCCGCCGACGCCGAGCGACTTCCCTGGTGGCGCCGGAACGAGTCCGGCCGTGAAGACGACGTCGACTACGAGGAGCAGCCATACGAGACGGCGGTCGCCGACACCAAGAAGCACGAGCACCACCGCATCGATCCCGAGGCGACGACGACCGTGCTGCGAGGGCTCACCTCCGAAGACCCAGACAACGCCGTCACCGGGCCGCAGCCCACCGCGGTGCTCCCAGGCCTGCGCATGGACGACGCGACCGATGTCATTGACGTCGCAGAACCGACCCTCTTCTCCGCGACCGGTATCCAGGACGACTCGGCGCCGACCGACCCGGACGAGTTCGCTGACCTCTTCGGCGCGCCTCCGGCTTCCGCAGCGGCCGTCGTGACGACCCCGTCCCCTGAGGCTGCTCCCGAAGCCGCCGAGGAGGACGGCGAGCAGTGGGACTCCCGCGACGCCGACTCGTCCGGCCAGGGGTACAGCCTCCCAGTGCAGTCGATGCTGTCCAGGGGCGCGCCCGCGCTGGCCCGCACCGAGGCGAACGACCTCATCGTGGAGGCGCTGAACTCCACATTCGCTCAGTTCAAGGTCGACGCCAAGGTGACCGGCTTCTCGAGGGGCCCGACGGTGACGCGCTACGAGGTCGAGGTGGCCCCCGGCGTCAAGGTCGAACGAGTCACGCAGCTCTCGAACAACATCGCGTACGCGGTCAAGAGCAACCAGGTGCGTATCCTGTCGCCGATCCCCGGCAAGAGCGCGATCGGCGTCGAGATCCCCAACTCAGACCGCGAGGTCGTGTCCCTCGGCGACGTCCTCCAGTCGCCGGAGTCGATCGCGGCCAGGCACCCCATGACGATCGGTGTCGGCAAGGACGTCGAGGGTGGCTTCGTGCTCGCCAACCTCGCGAAGATGCCGCACCTTCTCGTCGCCGGTGCAACGGGTGCCGGAAAGTCGAGCTTCGTCAACTCGATGATCGTGTCGCTCCTGATGCGCGCGACGCCAGCCGAGGTGCGCATGGTGCTCGTCGACCCGAAGCGCGTCGAGCTGACGCCGTACAGCGGAGTTCCTCACCTGATCACGCCCATCATCACGAACCCCAAGAAGGCAGCGGAGGCGCTGCAGTGGGTCGTGAAGGAGATGGAGATGCGCTACGACGACCTGGAGAGCTTCGGCTACCGGCACGTCGACGACTTCAACGCCGCGATCAGGTCGGGTGGCATCGTCCTGCCCGAGGGGTCGAAGCGCAAGCTCAAGCCGTACCCGTACCTGCTCGTCGTGGTCGACGAGCTCGCCGAGCTCATGATGGTCGCGCCCCGCGACGTCGAGGACTCCATCGTCCGCATCACCCAGCTGGCTCGCGCCGCGGGAATCCACCTCGTGCTCGCGACGCAGCGTCCAAGCGTCGATGTCGTCACAGGACTCATCAAGGCGAACGTCCCGAGTCGTCTCGCGTTCGCCGTGACGAGCTCCACCGACTCACGCGTCATCCTCGACCAGGTCGGTGCCGAGTCGCTCATCGGGCAGGGTGACGCGCTCTTCCTGCCGTCCGGAGCGAACAAGGCCGCCCGAGTGCAGGGCGCGTGGGTCAACGACAAAGAGATCATGGAGATCGTCGCGCACGTCAAGCGCCAGGCGCAGCCCGAGTACCGGGCCGACGTCGCGCAGGTCGTGGAGAAGAAGGAGATCGACGCCGATATCGGGGACGACCTCGAGCTCCTGCTCGCGGCTGCGGAGCTCGTCGTGAACTCGCAGTTCGGCTCGACCTCGATGCTGCAGCGCAAGCTGCGCGTCGGCTTCGCCAAGGCCGGGCGCCTCATGGACCTCATGGAGTCCCGCGAGATCGTCGGGCCCTCCGAGGGGTCCAAGGCCCGCGACGTGCTCGTCACGGCCGAAGAGCTGCCAGGCGTTCTGGCCCGGATCCGGGGACAGGAACCCGCTGCGGGCGCCTCAGCGCCGGCCGCCGCCGCGATACCGGCTGAGTCTGACGGCATGGCCGCGTCGTTCGATGCAGTCGCCGCCCAATACGATGGGCTTGAAGAAGTCGAAGGCGAGAGCGGCGACGAAGACGCCTGGGGTCTGACGGGGCGCGACTAGCGAGAGGCAGCACCATGACCGGTCGAATACTCCGTGGAGGCGACGGGCCGGTGAGCAACTGGTGCGTGCCGAACCTCATCACGATCGCGCGCATCCTGCTGGTGCCCGTCTTCGTGTGGTTCCTCCTGCTGGACGGCAACACCGATGGTGCCTGGCGCTGGGCGGCCGCCGTGCTGTTCATCGTGGCCATCGCGACCGACAGCCTTGACGGGCACATCGCCCGCAGCCGGAACCTCATCACGGACCTCGGCAAGCTCCTCGACCCCATCGCCGACAAGGCGCTCACCGGCACCGCGCTCGTGATGCTCTCCGTGCTCGGCGAGCTCCCGTGGTGGGTGACGATCATCATCCTCGTGCGCGAGCTGGGCATCACCTTCTGGCGACTGGCGGTCGCCAAGAAGCGCGTCCTGCCTGCCGGGCGGGGCGGCAAGCTCAAGACCCTTGTCCAGGCCTTCGCCATCTCCCTCGCGCTGCTTCCGCTCTGGGTCGTCTTCGGGGACTGGGTGCACTGGCTCAACGTCGTCTTCATGTCGGCGGCCTTCATCCTCACCGTGTGGTCCGGGATCGACTACCTCTGGCAGGCCTACCGACCGCAGAACAAGAAAACGCCCGAGCTTCGGGCCGACGACGGGAACCAGCGATGACCGGCGGAATCACCCCAGCACTCCCGCAGACGATCGAGCTGGGGCGCGTGCTGCTCGAGGCTGGCCTCAGCATCGGTGTCGCCGAGTCCCTCACCGGTGGCGCACTCGTCGCAGAGCTCGTCAAGATCCCCGGCATGTCCGCATCGCTCGCGGGCGGCATCGTCGCCTACCGCACCGAACTCAAGCACTCGCTGCTCGGGGTCGACGAGGACCTGCTGGCCGAGCGGGGGCCGGTCGACCCGGACGTCGCCGCCGCCATGGCCCTCGGCGCGCGGACCGCTCTTGCCGCTGGACGTGGCGAGCGCCTCGACATCGGACTCTCGACCACGGGCGTCGCAGGCCCGCAGCCGCAGGCGGGCCGAGCTCCCGGTGTGGTCTTCGTCGGCATCTCCTCACTCTTCGGCGACAAGGTCGTCGAGCTCGACTTCTCTTCGCTCGTCCGCCTCGACGACCCAGCCGGCAGTCGGCAGCGGGTCCGCGGTGCCACGGTCGAGGCGGCCGTTCACAACGTGCTCGAAATGCTCGTGGAACACTGACGCGGTATCGTGAGCGGAGCTTCCTCGAAGGTTGAGTCGAATCGCCTCAACATTCGGCTTTCTTTCAGGAATACCATCGATGTTTGCTTGGTTGTTCTCAGCGTGACGAAGTCTCCACGAAGTCTCGTAAGTTACAGTTCTTGGCATACGGCAGTAAGGAGGACCCCGCTATGGTCCTAGCGCGTCAAGAGATCGGTGAAGTGCTGCGCGATGTGCGCCTGCGCAAGGGGCACACGCTCCGGCAGGTCGCAGGTCGCGCCTCGGTTGCACTCGGCTACCTGAGTGAGGTCGAGCGCGGGCAGAAGGAAGCCTCGAGCGAGATCCTCGCTTCGGTGGCGGAAGCCCTCGAGACCCCCCTCTCAACCATCTATCGCGAAGTGGGCGACCGCCTGGCCGTTCACGAACGCTTTGACACGAGCATCCCGGACACGGTTCCGGACGACCTCCTGCTCGGAGTTCGCAAGCCGCTCGTCACGCGTTAGCGAGACGAGCCGCAGGCTTGCCCTTCGCCTGGAGAAGTGGCCGACGACGGCGCCGCAGCATCAGCTGCGGCGCCGTCGGCGTAGGCTTGGGGGATGCGCAAGAGCGAGTTCGACAGGGCCGTGGTCGACGAATTCGGTGACGCCTACGGGCGCTCCTTGATGCGAGACCTGGTGCTCGGGGCCGTCGGAGACCGCACGGCCCAGCAGGCGCTTGATGACGGAGTCGAGCCCCGCGACATCTGGCTCGCGCTCTGCGCTGACACAGGGGTGCCAGAGTCCAGACGCCACGGCGTCGGCACGATAGATCCCCGAGCTCGGGACTGATCTCGACCTCCGGAGTCACTGCCTTCCGTCCGACACGCCTGTCGGGTGTTCGAAGTAATGTTCTAAGCGCGTAGGGTGTTCACGTCGGACTCCTCGGAGACTTGTCCACAGATGAGGGACCTCGATCACAGAATGTCGGTGGTCGCCTCTAGCGTGAGTGTCGAGTAGCCAAGGAACCCGATCCGCCTTGTCGTCAGCGCTCTCCATCAGCGCGCGACAGCCGAGAGGCGACCGCCACATTCCGAGAGGACCATCACCATGCCAAACCCAGCAGACCGCGAAAAGGCACTTGACGCCGCACTCGCCCAGATCGACCGCCAGTTCGGCAAGGGGTCGGTCATGCGCCTCGGAAGCGACGAGCGCGCACCCGTTGAGACCATCCCGACCGGATCCGTCGCGCTCGACGTCGCGCTCGGCATCGGGGGGCTCCCTCGCGGCCGCATCGTCGAGATCTACGGCCCGGAGTCCTCGGGTAAGACGACGCTGACGCTCCACGCCATCGCGAACGCGCAGCGTGCCGGCGGCATCGCGGCGTTCATCGACGCCGAGCACGCGCTCGACCCCGAGTACGCGAAGAAGCTCGGCGTCGACATCGATGCACTCCTCGTCGCTCAGCCAGACACCGGCGAGCAGGCGCTTGAGATCACGGACATGCTGATCCGCTCTGGCTCCGTCGACCTCGTCGTCATCGACTCCGTGGCGGCCCTCGTGCCGAAGGCGGAGATCGAAGGAGAGATGGGCGACAGCCACGTTGGCCTCCAGGCGCGCCTCATGTCGCAGGCGCTCCGCAAGCTCACCGGTGGGCTCAGCCAGACGAAGACCACCGCCATCTTCATCAACCAGCTCCGCGAGAAGATCGGTGTCTTCTTCGGCAGCCCCGAGACCACCGCCGGTGGAAAGGCTTTGAAGTTCTACGCCTCGGTCCGCCTCGACATCCGTCGCATCGAGACCCTCAAGGACGGCACCGACGCCGTCGGCAACCGCACCCGTGTGAAGGTCGTCAAGAACAAGATGGCACCGCCCTTCAAGCAGGCGGAGTTCGACATCCTCTACGGTGTCGGCATCTCCCGCGAGGGCTCGCTCATCGACTTCGGGGTCGAGCACGGCCTCGTGCGCAAGTCGGGCGCCTGGTACACCTACGAAGGCGACCAGCTGGGGCAAGGCAAAGAGAACGCCCGCAACTTCCTCATCCAGCACCCCGAGATCGCCGAGGAGATCGAGCGCAAGATCCTGGCGAAGCTCGGTGTGGGCCAGCCAGCCGACGCGCCCGCCGAGGCTGTCGAGGCACCGCTCGCGCCTGTCGCCGCCGAGGCGAAGGTCGCTCAGCGGCGCGGCGCATGACCGACGAGCTCGCTCCGGTGACGCCCCTCTTCGGGGCGTCGCCCGCGGGCCGTCAGCCAGCCTCGAAGGCTGACCCGGTCGAGCCGACCACGGAGTCGGCCCCGTCGAGTCCGACGATGCGAGACGCTGCCAGCTCTGCGGCACAGTCCCGCCCCTCGACCGGCGGAACTCCGAGACTCGTTTCCATCCCAGGCGGGCAAGGCGAGACACAGGCTTTCACGGCCGTCGTGCCCGCTGGGATGGACTCGGAATCTCGGCTGCGGCTTGTCGAAGAAGCGCAGGAGACGCTGGTCCGTGCGCTCGCACGCAGCGACCGGTCGACCGAGGAGGCGCGGCGACTGCTCCGAGACTGGCGAGGCGAGGACCCGAGGGGGGCGCAGGCTCCCGAGGACGGCTCCGACGAAGCCGCCGAGTACGAGGCATCCCTTCGGCTCGACGACGACGAGACCGAGCGGATCATCGAACGCTGCACTGAGCTCGGCTACCTCGACGACTTCAGACTCGCCGAGCTGCTCGTGCACAAGGCCAGAGACAAGAAGCGGTCGGGCATCCAGGGCGTCGAGCGCGCCCTTCGCGACCGGCACCTCTCCACGGAAGCGATCCAGGAGGCGCTCGCCGAGATCGATCGCGACGACGAGCTCGAGCGCGCCACCGAACTCGCCACCGAGCGCGCCAGGCGAGTGACCGGGGTCGAGCCAGACGCGGCGATCCGTCGCATCGCCGGGTTCCTCTCCAGGCGCGGATACTCCGCAGGCGTCGCGTTCGCCGCTGCCAGGGAAGCCGTCCAGGGAGGTGCCAGGACACACCGCCCCACGAGCGGCTCAGCCGGCGTGTTCTTCGGCGTCACTCCCGTCGAGTAGCGCCAGCGCAACGCGCTGCCCCTCAGCGTCGCGGGCGACCTCGAGGCGGACCAGAGCCTCCTCGAGGGCTCGCCGAGCCGCGGCTGGAGCACCAGCCCGATCGTGTGCCTCAGCCAACACGAAGCCCACGCGACCTGCCGCGCGCAGGTCCCGTTCCGCTTCGAGGGCCGAGATGGCAGCCATCGCCTGCGTCGCCGCACGCGACGGCTCGCCGTCCCGCAAGGCCGCGCGAGCGCGGCGAACCGCCACGATCGCGGCCTCCTGCTCCCGCTCGGCGACGGGCGACAGGTGCAGGGCCGCGATCTGCAGGTTGGCGTCGAAACCCGCGAACACCGCGGCACCCGACGGGAACGACGTCGCCCCGAGGGCCAGGAGCACCTCGCTCCGCCCGGCGAACTCCACGGCCGTCACGGGCAGCCCCCGCGACGCCGCTGCCGGAGCAACCACCTCATCCACCCACCGATCCCAAGCGAACTCGCTCTGTCGGTACTGATCGCGCAGCCCCGCGTCGCAGACGATCAGCAGCCCATGGCGCGGCTCGACAACCGGCACCTCGCCCTGGAGCTCGCTCGGCAGAGAATGCCAGTACGCCTCATCGCGAGGCGCGTCCCTCCAGCGCTCAGGCTCATCGTGCATCGAGATCGTCAGAGCCTCGAGGCTCGAGGCCCCCGACTCATCGGTGACCACCGTGGTCACCGTCTGCAGCGGACCCCCACCCACCTTCAGCACGAGACCGTCGACTCCGTTCTCACCGCCCGCCGGTCCGACATACAGGGCCCCGCTCGGCGCCGAGATGACAGCCGAACGCTCCCCGCGCGCCTCAACGCGGCCAGCATCGGTCTGCAGCAGCCCCCTCTGGAGAGCAAGAGAAGTCGCCGGTGTGACGCCGTCATCAGTGGTCATGGCTCGCATCCCGCCAGCGTAGCGGTGGCAGTGCGCCATCGTGAAGCGAACGTAGAATTGGCGGATCATGAGCGAGACAGCCACACCCATCGCACCCTCCCCAGCTGCACGCAGACCAGACGGGTCGCCGAGGAGCTACGAAGTGCGCACGCTCGGCTGTCAGATGAACGTGCACGACTCCGAGCGCATGTCCGGTTCGCTGCGCGCTGCTGGGTACGTCGAAGCCGAGGGCCTCGAACCAGACGTCGTCGTCATCAACACGTGCGCCGTCCGCGAGAACGCGGACAACCGTCTCTACGGCAACCTCGGGCAGCTGGCTGCCATCAAGCGCGAACACGAAGGCATGCAGATCGCCGTCGGCGGGTGCCTGGCCCAGAAGGATCGCGGAACGATCCTGGAAAAGGCCCCGTGGGTCGACGTGGTCTTCGGAACACACAACATGGGGGCGCTGCCGAGCCTCCTCGAGCGGGCACGGCACAACGACGAGGCCCAGCTCGAGATCCTCGAATCCCTCGACGTCTTCCCGTCGACGCTGCCGACCAAGCGCGACTCGACCTACTCCGGGTGGGTGTCCATCTCAGTGGGATGCAACAACACCTGCACCTTCTGCATCGTGCCGTCGCTCCGAGGCAAGGAGAAGGACCGCAGGCCAGGAGACGTCCTCGGCGAGATGCGTGCGCTCGTCGACGACGGCGCGATCGAGGTCACGCTGCTCGGGCAGAACGTCAACTCCTACGGGGTCGAGTTCGGCGACCGCCAGGCATTCAGCAAGCTCCTCCGCGCGGCCGGCCAGATCGAAGGCCTCGAACGCGTGCGCTTCACGAGCCCGCACCCCGCCGCCTTCACGCAGGACGTCATCGATGCCATGGCGGAGACCCCCAACGTCATGCCGCAGCTCCACATGCCACTGCAGTCCGGCTCGGAGCGCATCCTCAAAGCCATGCGGCGCTCGTACCGCAGCACGAAGTTCCTCGGCATCCTCGACAAGGTGAGAGAGCAGATGCCGCACGCTGCCATCACCACCGACATCATCGTCGGCTTCCCGGGTGAGACCGAAGAGGACTTCGCCGAGACCATGCGCGTCGTCGAGGCCTCGAGATTCGCGAGTGCCTTCACCTTCCAGTACTCGATCCGGCCGGGCACGCCCGCCGCGACGATGCCGGATCAGGTGCCGAAGGCGGTCGTGCAGGAGCGCTACGAGCGGCTCATGGCGCTGCAGGACCGCATCAGCCGCGAGGAGAACGAGAAGCTCGTCGGCTCGGTGCAGCGGATCCTGGTCAGCGCAGGCGAGGGGAAGAAAGACGGCGAGACCCATCGCATGTCCGGGCGAGCTGAAGACAACAGGCTCGTGCACTTCTCTGTGCCGACGGATGCGGAGCGTCCGCGACCCGGGGACGTCGTGACCGCCGAGATCACGACCGCGGCGTCGTTCCACCTCGTGGCCGATGCCCGCTCGCCCCACCTCGATGTCCGCCGGACGACGGCGGGGGACGCCTGGGATCGGTCGCTCGCGGAGAGCTGCGCGGTACCGACGCCGGGAGGAGCCCAGAGCCGCGTCTCGCTCGGTCTTCCGACGCTCCGGCGAGCCTGACCGTGTTCATCACGATCGGGGGAGCGACCGGCACGGGCAAGTCGCGGCTCTCGCTCGAGGTGGCCGCCCGGCTTCGCGCCGCAGGTCGAGGAGCTCAGATCATCAACGCCGACGCCATGCAGCTGTACCGCGGCATGGACATCGGCACCGCGAAGCTCAGCGTCGAGGAACGCGAGGGAGTGCAGCACCACCTCCTCGACGTCCTGGAGGTCACAGAGGACGCGAGCGTCGCCTGGTACCAGGAACGCGCGAGAGCTCTCATCGCGCAGATCGAAGACGAGGGAGACGTGCCTATCCTCGTCGGCGGATCCGGGCTCTACATCGCCGGCGTGTGCTTCGACCTGCGATTCCCCGGAACCGACCCGCAGATCCGCGCGCGGCTCGACGCCGAGTTGGAGAGCGACGGACCTGGCCCGCTCTTCGCACGGCTGCGTGAGCTGGACCCGACCGCCGCAGCCACGATGGACGCGCGGAACGGTCGTCGTCTCGTCCGTGCGCTCGAGGTGATCGAGGTCACCGGCGAGCCGTTCAGCGCGCAGCTGCCCGACCAGGAGGCGACCTGGCGTGACGTGACCTTCGCCGTCGTCGAGGAGCACCGCGAAGTGCTCACGCCGCGGCTGGACGCCAGGGTGGAGCGGATGTGGGACAGCGGACTCCTGGAAGAGACGGAGACGCTGGCGGAAGCCGGCCTGGAACGCGGTACGACCGCGAGACGAGCCATCGGCTACCAGCAGGCGCTCGCGCAACTTCGAGGTCAGGTGACTCGCGCTGAGGCGATCGCGGAGGCGCAGCTGCTCACTCGGAAGTACGCGAGGCGACAGGTCTCGTGGTTCCGTCGCTACCGCACGGCCGTCCGCGCGCACGGCGGCGAGGGCTTCGCCGCCCAGCGCATCATCGAAGCAGCTGGACTCTGATGCGTCGTTCGCTGCGCACGGGCCGGGTCAGATGTCCGTAGCATTGACGCCATGACACAACTCGCGTTCACCAAGGCGCAGGCCACCGGCAACGACTTCGTCCTCGTCTCCGACCCGGATGGCGAACTCGAGCTGGGACCTCAGCGCGTGGCGCGGCTGTGCGACCGCAACTTCGGCGTCGGCGGCGATGGGCTCATCCGCGCCGTTCGCTCCGCGCACCTCGCGGAGGGCCGTGAGCTGCAGGCGGCGAACCCCGGCGCAGAGTGGTTCATGGACTACCGCAATGGCGACGGATCCATCGCCGAGATGTGTGGCAACGGGGTCCGCGCCTTCGCTAGATTCCTCACCGAGACCGGTCTGGCGACGCTGGCTGCGGGGGAGCGTCTCGAGATCGGGACGCGCGCTGGGCTCCGGATCGTCGAGCGCGAGGGCGACGGCTTCCGCGTCGACATGGGTCCGTGGCGTCTTGAGGGCGGAGAGCCGCTGGTGACCGTGCCGCACATCGGTGTGTCCCGCCCGGGCCTCGGCATCGACGTCGGGAACCCTCACGTGGTCGTGGCCCTCTCGAGCGAGGAGGAGCTGGATCGTCTCGAGCTCTTCCACGCCCCGCTCATCGAGCCTGCGCCCGAGCTCGGCGCGAACGTCGAGTTCGTGGTGCCGCACGACCAGCTCGTCCAGGACGGGGTCGGGCACATCCGGATGCGCGTTCACGAGCGAGGTGTCGGCGAGACGCTCTCCTGCGGCACCGGCGCGGTCGCGTCAGCGCTTGCGGTCCGCTCCTGGGCTGGTGCAGGAGCGCCGGACGTGTGGTCGGTACGAGTGCCGGGTGGTGTCCTCGAGGTCACCGTCGCGCCGGTCGACGGCGTCGAGCACGTGTTCCTGTCCGGGCCGGCCGAGATCGCCTTCACCGGCGTTGTCGAGGACGACCTCGCTACTGAGCTCGCCGCACCCGCAGCACTCTGAATCCGGCGTCCGTCGAGTGGCGCTCGACGGACAGCTCCGGACCGAACTGCTTCGCGATCCACGCCTGCAGCGAGTCGCCGCCGAGCTTCTTCGCGACGACGAGCCATGCCTCGCCGTTCGCGTTGAGGCGGGGGAGCCAGTCGATGAGCAGCTGATGCAGCGCGTCCTTCCCGATCCTGATGGGCGGGTTGGACCAGATGAGGTCGAAGCGGGCGTCCGATGGGACATCTGACGGCAGGAATGCCCTGATCCGATCGAGGCCGAGGTTCTCTGCATTCTCACGGGTCAGGAGGAGTGCTCGCTCGTTCACATCGACGGCCCACACGTCGAGCTCCGGCGACTCGAGCGCCAGGGCCAGGCTGATCGCGCCCCAGCCGCAGCCGAGATCCACCGCCGTGCCAGTGCTTGGAGGCTTCGGGGCGGCGGCGAGCAGCGCCTGGGTTCCTCGATCGAGATGCTCCGGGCTGAAGGTGCCGCCCGCCGTGGTCACGGTCGCTGCGCGCCCCCGGAGCCTGACCTGGATGCTTCGCCGCTCGAGCGGGCCGTCTGGGGTTGCTGAGAAGTAATGCTGAGCGGTCACCCCTAGACGCTAGCACCGGCGTAGAATCGTACGAATATGCGAGATTCTGAAACTCCTCCAGGCGAGAGCAACGACGCGATCGACCGAATCCTTCGAGCGGCGAAAGAGCCGGGCGCGACCATGACCCTGTTCTCGTCCGGGCGTGCGCAGGCACTGCAGGACGGTGCGAGCACGGGGTACGACGGCGAATCCGATGGCGACCAGCTCGAGCGTGAGGCGCGCCAGTCACTGAGGCGCGTCGAGAGCCTGCGCACGGAACTCGAGGACGTCACCGAGGTCGAGTACCGCAAGGTGCGTCTTGAGCGGGTCGTCCTCGTCGGCGTCTACCGCCGAAACTCCCTCGAGGAGGCCGAGAACTCCATGCAGGAGCTGGCGGCCCTCGCGGAGACAGCGGGCGCCGTCGTCCTCGACGGCGTACTCCAGCGGCGCCCGAACCCAGACCCGGCCACGTACCTGGGCCGAGGCAAGGTCGCGGAGCTGAAGGAGATCGTCGCGGCCCTTGAGGCCGACACGGTGGTCGCGGACACGGAGCTCGCACCAAGCCAGCGGCGTGCGCTCGAGGACGAGATCAAGGTCAAGGTCATCGACCGCACTGCCGTGATCCTCGACATCTTCTCCCAGCACGCGAAGAGCCGAGAGGGCAAGGCTCAAGTCGAGCTGGCGCAGATGGAGTACATGCTCCCGCGCCTCCGAGGCTGGGGTGAGTCGATGTCTCGCCAGGCTGGTGGGCAGGTCGGCGGCGGAGCTGGCATGGGGTCGAGGGGTCCCGGTGAGACGAAGATCGAGCTCGATCGTCGGCGCATTCGCACGAAGATGGCCAAGCTCCGGCACCAGATCGCGGACATGAAGGACGCCCGCGACGTGAAGCGCGCGACTCGGGAGCGCAACCAGGTGCCGGCAGTCGCCATCGTCGGCTACACCAACGCCGGCAAGTCGAGCCTGCTCAACCGCATCACTCATGCGGGAGTTCTGGTCGAGAACGTGCTCTTCGCAACGCTGGACGCGACGGTGCGCAAGGCATCCACCGAGGACGGCCGTCCGTACACGATCGCCGACACCGTCGGTTTCGTGCGCAACCTGCCCCACCAGCTGGTCGAGGCCTTCCGTTCGACGCTCGAGGAGCTGCAGGCGGCCGACGTCATCGTGCACGCCGTCGACGCCTCGCACCCGGATCCGGCCGCTCAGCTGGCGACGGTCCGCGATGTCATCGGTGAGGTCGAGGCGCACGACGTCCCGGAGATCGTCGTCTTCACCAAGGCCGACCTCGTCGACAGCGACCGGCGCCTTGAGCTGCAGGGCCTCGCGAACGACGGCATCTTCGTATCTGCGCACACCGGCGAGGGCATCGACCTGCTGCTCGCGCGAATCGCGGAGCTGCTCCCGACGCCGGAGGTCACGATCGACGTGCTGCTGCCGTTCGAACGAGGTGACCTCGTCTCCTACCTCCACGAGCGCGGCGCCGTCCTCGAGTTGGGCCACGAGGAGGGGGGCACTCGCCTCAAGGCGCGAGTGAACCCCGACCAGCTCGGCCTGTTCGAGCAGTTCACCGTCGCGGGCTGAGTCGCCTCAGCGCGACTGAGCGCCACACGCAGAAGAGCGGCAAGCCCAATGGGCTTGCCGCTCTTCTGCGTTGAGGTGGGACTTCTCCGGCAGGATCAGATGGAGCGGAGCACTGCGACGACCTTGCCCAGGATCTCCGCCTCGTCACCGAGGATCGGCTCGAAGTCGCTGTTGCGGGGGAGCAGCCAGATGTGTCCGTCCCGCTTGCGGAAGGTCTTGACGGTGGCCTCGCCGTCGAGCATGGCAGCGACGATGTCACCGTTCTCCGCAGTGCGCTGCGACCGCACCACCACCCAGTCGCCGTCGCAGATGGCGGCGTCGATCATCGACTCGCCGACCACGCGGAGCAGGAAGAGCTCACCCTTGCC
Source organism: Pseudoclavibacter terrae (assembly GCF_008831075.1). Lineage (GTDB taxonomy): Bacteria > Actinomycetota > Actinomycetes > Actinomycetales > Microbacteriaceae > Pseudoclavibacter > Pseudoclavibacter terrae. Next base: position 267,943 of record NZ_WBJX01000006.1, read on the forward strand.
GACGATCTGGCGGGGGAGCGCGAAGACGTCCTCGACCTGCTGCTCCGCCGTGATCGGGATGCCGGCCGCGATGCGACCGACGACAGGCACGAAGGCGGCCTCCGCCGTGTCGTTCGAGTCTCCGTCGTCCGCGTGGTCGAAATGCACGAGCACCTCGAGGGCTCGTGGCATGCCCGGGTTCCGCTTGATGTAGCCGAACTTCTCAAGCTGCCCGAGCTGATGGGTCACGCTCGAGAGCGAGACCAGCCCGACCGTGTCGCCGATCTCGCGCATGCTCGGCGGGTACCCGCGAGTGCGAACCGACTCGATGATGCAGGTCAGGATCCGCTCCTGCTTCTCGGTCAGCTTCCTGTAGATGTCACTCGCTGGCTTCTTGGCCATGTCGTCTCCGTCCGCTCTCCGACACGGAATGTCGGTGGCAGATGATGCACTGCCTGATAGCGCCAACCCTACCGAGGGTGCACGCAGCTACGAAACATTTCTTCGAGTGTTGTGGAGGAATGTTCGGCAGATTCGAACGTTCGACCTTGACTTGACACTTTGTTCGTAGCTATATTCAGTACATACATTCGACCACTCGAAGATGTGGACGAATCAGGAGGAATCATGAACAACACTGTCGCACCGCTCCGCCTCACCGTTCGAGGCCGCCGGGTCGTCCTGGCGCTTGCCGCGCTGCCCGTCGCTGCCGCCATCGCGCTCGGCGCCACGCACATGACGGCCGCAGCGGCGTCGAGCGAGGCAGCCGATGTCGAGTTCGAGTACGTCACGGTCGGCGCAGGCGACACCCTCTGGGGTATCGCCGAGGAGATCGCAGGCGACGCCGACGTCCGTGACGTCATCGTCGAGATCTCCAAGCTCAACGCGCTCGAGAACGGCACGGTTCAGGCCGGCCAGCGTCTCGCCCTGCCGCTCGACTGACGTCACACATGTCCTCGACGGACACCTCGGCCGCGGGGCGGCGGGGGCGTCGTCGTAGGCTTATCCGGTGACCTCGTTCGAAGACCTGCCAATCCGCGACGATCTTCGCGGACTCACCCCATATGGAGCGCCTCAGCAACCAGTGCGCGTCGCCATCAACGTCAATGAGAACCCGCACCAGGTTCCAGAGGTCGTCGCACGACGCATCATCGAGGCGATCGCCCGCGAGCTCCCGGGCCTCAACCGGTATCCGGACCGCGAGTTCACAGCGCTCCGCGAACAGTTGAGCGTCTACCTCGGCCACGACATCTCACCCGAGCAGGTGTGGGCGGCAAACGGCTCCAACGAGATCATGCAGCAGCTCTTGCAGGTCTTCGGGGGGCCAGGTCGGAGCGTGCTCAGCTTCACGCCCAGCTACTCGATGTACCCGCTGCTCACGCAAGGGGTGGGGTCCACCTGGGTGCCCGTGCCGCGGGCCGATGACTTCACGCTCACCGCAGAGCTCGTCACCGAGGCCATCGAGCGGGAGCAGCCCGACATCACGATCATCTGCTCGCCCAACAACCCGACGGGCACCGCGACCGACCTCAGCGTGATCGCCGCTGCCTACGAGGCGACCGACGGCATCCTCATCGTCGACGAGGCCTACGCGGAGTTCCTCCCGGACGGCGAGGAGACCGCGCTCTCGCTGCTTCCCGGACGCGAGCGGCTCGTCGTCTCGAGGACCATGAGCAAGGCATTCGCGTTCGCGGGCGCTCGCGTCGGGTACTTCGCGGCTGACCCCGCCGTCGTGGATGCCGTGCGGCTCGTCCGCCTTCCCTATCACCTGTCCGCGATCACGCAGGCCGCGGCAACCGCCGCACTCGAGTGCTCCCAGATCATGCTGCAGCAGGTCGACGCCATCCGCGAGCAGCGTGACCGCCTTGTCCGAGAGCTCCCGGCGCTCGGCTTCACGCCGTGGGAGTCCGGGGCGAACTTCGTGCTCTTCGGGGGCGTCGACGACCCGGCAGGCACCTTCTCCCGGCTGCTGGAACGCGACATCCTGGTCCGCGACGTCGGGATCCCGAACACGCTCAGGGTGACGGCGGGAACGCGGGCGGAGACGACCACCTTCCTGGACGCTCTCGCCGAGATCACGAACGCCGGGAAGGCCTAGGCTGGAGGGATGACCACGACGCCACGCACTGCGACGCTCTCGCGAGCGACGAGCGAGTCCTCCATCGAGCTGAGCCTGAACCTGGACGGCACCGGCACCGCCGACATCCAGACGTCCGTGCCGTTCTATGACCACATGCTCACGGCCTTCGCGAAGCACTCGCTCACCGACCTCACGGTCCGCGCCACCGGTGACACGGAGATCGATGTCCACCACACGGTGGAGGACACCGCGATCGTCCTCGGCCAGGCGATCCGGCAGGCCCTCGGCGACAAGTCCGGCATCGCCAGGTACGGCGACGCCCGGGTTCCTCTCGACGAGTCGCTGGCTGAGGCAGTCGTCGACATCTCAGGGCGGCCGTTCCTCGTGCACACGGGGGAGCCTGAGGCGTTCGTCTACCACCTCATCGGCGGTCACTTCACTGGCGCGATGGTGCGCCACGTCTTCGAGGCGATCACCTTCCACGCGGGTCTGACCGTGCACGTCGAACTCATCCGAGGGCGCGACCCCCACCACATCGCCGAGGCGGAGTTCAAGGCCTTCGCCAGAGCCTTCCGTGCTGCGAAGCGCCTCGACCCCGAGGTCGTCGGCATCCCCTCGACGAAGGGCGCCCTGTGACCGGGGTCGCTCGCCCGCGCGTCGTCGTCGCCGACTACGGGTCCGGCAACGTGCACTCGGCGGTCAAGGCGCTCGAGGCCGCGGGAGCCGACGTCGAGCTCACCGCCGACCGTGCTGCGGCCTACGACGCCGACGGCTACGTCGTTCCGGGCGTGGGCAGCTTCGCGCACGTCATGGAGGCTATCAACCGGCAGCGTATCGGCGAGATCGTCGGCAGGCGGCTCGCCGGCGGTCGCCCGGTCCTCGGTATCTGCGTCGGCATGCAGATCTTCTTCGATGGCGGCATCGAGGGCGGGGAGCGTGCCGAGGGCCTTGGCGAGTGGCCGGGGGAAGTGACCGAGCTCCACGCGGACGTGCTTCCGCACATGGGCTGGAACCTCGTCGAGCCGCCGACCGACTCCAAGCTCTTCGCGGGCATCGCCGACGAGCGCTTCTACTTCGTGCACTCGTACGCGGCGCACGAGCTGCCGCTCGAGCCTCATCCCAAGGCGCGCCCGGTGCTCGTCACGTACGCGGAGCACGGCGAGCGCTTCATCGCGGCCGTCGAGAACGGCCCGCTCTCGGCCACGCAGTTCCACCCCGAGAAGTCCGGCGAGGCTGGCGTCCGCCTGCTCCGCAACTGGATAGAGACGCTCCCGACGAGCGCCTAGGCCGCTCGGCTCGGCGCGCGGCGCGACCGCCTGCCGATACGCTATTGCCCGGACGGCCAGGGCCTGCCCTTCCGGCGTCGACGTCCAGGCGCCTCTGAACGAGAACAAGGAACCAACGCTCGTGAGCGAATTCAACACGTCACCGGAGCTCGTGCTCTTCCCCGCAATCGACCTCGCGGGTGGCAAGGCCGTCCGCCTGGTTCAGGGGGAAGCCGACTCGGCCACGAACTACGGCGACCCCGTCGATGCGGCTGAGGACTGGATCGAGCAGGGCGCCGAGTGGATCCACCTCGTCGACCTCGACGCCGCTTTCGGGCGCGGTGAGAACCGCGGCGTCATCAAGCGCGTCATCCGGGCCGCCAAGCACGTCAACGTCGAGCTCTCCGGCGGGATCCGCGACGACGAGTCCCTCGAGCGCGCGGTGGAAGCCGGTGCGAGCCGCATCAACCTCGGCACGGCGGCGCTGGAGAACCCGGAGTGGGCCGCCAGCGTCATCGCCCGCTATGGCGAGCTGATCGCCGTGGGCCTCGACGTGCGGGGCACGACGCTCGCGGCCCGTGGCTGGACGCGTGATGCCGGCGACCTCTGGACGGTGCTCGAGCGCCTCGAGGAAGCCGGTTGCGCTCGCTACGTCGTGACCGACGTGACCAAGGACGGCACGCTTCAGGGCCCGAACCTGCAGCTCCTGAGCGACATCCTCGACCGTACCGATCGACCTGTCGTCGCCTCCGGTGGCGTCTCGAGTCTCGATGACCTCGTCGCTCTTCGTGGGCTGGTCCCGCAGGGGCTCGAGGGCGCGATCATCGGCAAGGCCCTCTACTCCGGGGCCTTCACGCTGGTCGAAGCGCTCGACGTCTCGTCCTGAGTCGAGAGGCGCTGACCCATGCCGTCCCTGCCTGAGCACTTCCATCCGAGCGAAGCTGACTCGGCCGGCCAGAGCTGGTCGGGACGGAGCTTCAGCGATAGCCCCTTCCGTGACGACGACGGCACTGCTCCCGCGGCGTTCGTCGCTGCGATGCAGCGCTTTCGTGCCCGCGAGGCGGGACCCGACGCGGTGGTCGACGCTCTCCGCGAAGCGAGGGTGCTCATCCCTCTCGTCGCGAAGCTCGGTGAGGCTGGTGTCAACGAGCGAGGCTCCACCGTAGACAAGAGCGCCGATCTGTCGATCGTGACCGTCGCCGGCCCGGATGGCCGCACCGTGCTTCCCGTGTTCACCTCGGCCGAGGCGATGAAGCGGTGGAACCCGGCCGCCCGCCCGGTCCCCGCGCTCATGCAGCGTGCAGCGATCTCCGCTGCCGCCGAGGGCAGTGACCTGATCGTCGTCGATGCGACGAGCGACACAGAATTCGTCGTCCGTCGACCCGCGGTGTGGGCGATCGCGCAGGAGCGGGCGTGGCTCGCCCCGTGGGTCAACCCCGTGGTCGCCGATGAGCTCTCCCGGGTCATGGCCGAGCTGGCCGACGTGGCCGGCGTCGACCTGGTGCCGGGCGATCCGGAGGCCAGGCTGACGGGGCCGGAGCTGCGCGTGGTGCTCCATGTGGGGTCAGCGCTCGGCCGCGATGAGCTCGCAGATCTGTCGCGGCGGGCCAGTGAGCTGCTGCAGGAGAGCGAAGCGTTCCGCACAGCGGTCGATTCTCTCGGCATCTCCTTCTCCCGCGCCGCCAGTCCTCATCGACGGGAGGCCCAGGGCCCTGCGGGCCCCGATCCTAGACGCTCCTGGTGGCGTCGCAGAGGGGATTGACCGGGCTCAGCATGTCGGGCAAAGCTTGCCTGTAGGCTCACCGAGAAGTACTTAGATACTCTTATAGCTAGCCAACCGAACTACAGGGAGTGGTGCCGAGTGATTCGTGAGCCTCTGGCGAGCCCCCGTGGCCAGGGTTCGGGCTTCGAGCTCGCAGCGCAGCAACTGCTCGAGGTGCGACGGCGCATCGAGAAGTTCCTCGATGAGCGCGTCCAAGCGGCCAGCGTCATCGACGAAGGGCTCGCGACCCTCTGGCGCATCACGGCCAGAAGCGCGGAGGGCGGCAAGCTCTTCCGGCCGGCCCTGGTCGTGCAGAGCTACCTCGCCTACACGGGCGCGGAAGAGGTACCGGACGCGGTGATCGAGCTGGCGACGGCGACGGAGCTCCTCCATCTCGCGTTCCTGACGCACGACGACGTCATCGACAACGACACCATGCGACGTGGTGTCCGGAACCTGCTCGGCAGCGTCGAGGAGATCGTCGGCGGTTCGACGTTCGATGACGAACGCGGGAACCGACTCGGCCAGGCCGCCGCGATCCTGGTCGGTGACCTCCTGCTCTCGGAAGCGCACCTGCGCGTCGCGCGCATCGACCTGCCGCATGCTGTGCGCCTCCGCGTGCTCGATGCCATCGAGCGTGCGCTCTCGGTGTCGGTGGCCGGCGAGTTCAGCGATGTCAGCCTGTCGGTCCGGGCCGACCATCCTGCGCTCGCCGAGGTGCTGTCGATGAGCTCGAACAAGACGTCGGCCTACACCGTGCTGCTTCCGCTGGAGCTCGGCCTGATCGCGGCGGGTGGCGAGGAGCTCGTGGATGCGCGGCTCATCGCGCAGTTCTCCGACGCTGCTGGTCTGGCGTTCCAGCTGCAGGATGACCTCTTCGGCGTCTTCGGGGATCAGCACAAACTCGGGAAGGCGCCGTACTCGGATATTCGCGAGGGCAAGTTCACGGCCCTGATCGCGCTGGCGTGCGGGACCCCTGTCTGGAACGAGCTCGAGTCGCTGCTCGGCGACCCGCACCTCAGCGAGGTCGATGGGGCGAAAGCGCGCGACCTCATCGACGCGTCCGGTTCACGTGCGGCCGTCGAGCAGGAGCTCGCGGCGCAGTTCGCGAGGGCGAGCGCCGCGGCCCGTGCCGTGGGCGCCTCGGGCCACGAGGGCGACAGGAAGCTCGCGGAGATGATGGAGCGGCTGCTCATGCTGCTGGAGCGGCGCACCTCATGATCTCTCCGCTCGAGCAGTACACGCGCACGGCTGAGAAATCCGCCGCGGAGGTCATCTTCGCCTACTCGAGTTCCTTCGGCGCGGCCACGCGCCTCCTCGGGCGCCGCACGGTCAAGCCCGTGCGGAGCATCTATGCGCTCGTCCGCGTGGCCGACGAGATCGTCGACGGTGTCGGAGCGCTTGCCGGACTCTCGCTCGAGCAGCAGCACGCGGCGCTCGACGGACTCGAGGCGCAGACGCTGGAGGCGATCGAATCCGGTTTCAGCACCAACCTGGTCGTCCATGCGTTCGCGGTCACGGCGCGACGTTGCGGGTTCGGTGCCGAACTGGTCGTCCCCTTCTTCGCGTCGATGCGCATGGATCTGGAGCCGAAGTCCCTCGACGTGGAGGAGCAGCGTCGGTACGTCTACGGCTCTGCCGAAGTCGTCGGCCTGATGTGCGTCCGGGTGTTCCTCACGGGCGTCTCCCGCACGGACGAGGAACGCGAACGAATCGATGCGGCCGCGTGCGCGCTCGGCGCCGCCTTCCAGAACGTGAACTTCCTGCGCGACGTCGGCGATGACTCCGACCGGCTCGGCCGGGACTACCTCCCGGTGGAGGGTCTCGAGTCGGCGCCGCTCGACGAGCGCCGGAAGCTCATCTGGCTCGACCGCATCCGCACGGATATCGAGACGGCGGATGCGGGCATCCCGCTGCTTCCGCGAGACTGCAGGAGGGGCGTCGCGCTCGCGAGCGCCCTCTTCGCCGCGCTGGCTGACCGCATCGCGGCGACGCCGGCAGAGCAGCTGCGCACGACGCGAGTCAGGGTTCCCGGCGCCGAGAAGGCGCGTATCGCAGCACGAGTCCTTCTGGAGACACGATCATGAGCACTCGCGCAGTTGTCGTCGGCGCTGGAATGGCTGGGCTCGCCACGGCGATCCTCCTCGCGCGGGACGGTTTCGCCGTGACCGTGCTCGAGAAGAACGACAGGGTGGGAGGCCGAGCGGGTCTTCTCGAGGTCGATGGGTTCCGCTTCGACACCGGCCCGAGCTGGTACCTGATGCCGAGCGTCTTCGACCACTTCTTCGAGCTGGCAGGCACGAGCACCGAGCAGCAGCTCGACCTCCGGATGCTCGACCCCGGCTACCGGGTCTTCCCCGAGCCGACCGTCGCCGGCGCACCCAGCGAGCCCATTTCCATCCCGTACGGCCAGGACGCCGTGCGTGAGCTGGTCGCCGAGCTTGAGCCTGGCGCGCTCTCCGCGTTCGATGACTACCTCGAGACCGCCAGACGCGCGATGGACATGGCTGAGGACGTCTTCCTCTACAACACGTTCGCGAACCCGTTGTCGCTGGTCGGCGAGCGGGTCCGTCGCGAGCTGCCTGATCTCCTCACGTGGCTCACCACGCCGCTCGAGAAGTTCGTCGAGGCGTCCTTCACGCATCCGCTGCTCCGGCAGATCCTCGCGTATCAGGCCGTGTTCCTCGGAACCGATCCGCGCCGCGCGCCGGCGATCTACCACCTCATGAGCCGCATGGACCTCGTCGAGGGCGTGCAGTACCCGATGGGTGGCTTCACGGCGGTGGTGGATGCGCTGCACGGCCTCGCGGTCGAGGCCGGGGTCGAGTTCAGGCTGGAGGCCGAGGTGACGGGCATCGCCGTCTCGCACGGGTGGAGCCGTGGTGTGCACTGGCGGGACTCCGCGGGCGACCGGCACTTCGAGGACGTCGAGGTGGTCGTCTCGGCGGCCGACCTGCACCATACGGAGACGCAGCTCCTGCCGGAGCGCTCCCGCAGCTACCCGGAGCGGGTGTGGAAGAAGACCGACTCCGGGCCGGGCGCCGTGCTCGTCATGCTCGGTGTCGAGGGCGAGCTGCCGACGCTCCCGCACCATTCGCTGCTCCTCACGAAGGAGTGGGGCGAGAACTTCGACGCCATCTTCGGGCAGGGCGTCGCGCTCCCGGACCCGGTCTCCGTGTACGTGTGCAAGCCGAGCGCGACCGACCCCGACGTCGCGCCGGAGGGGCACGAGAACCTGTTCATGCTCATCCCGGTGAAGGGGGATCCCGCCATCGGCGGGGGAGGAGCGGACGGCAGGGGAGACGCCGAGGTGGAGCGCATCGCCGACCTCGCGATCGCCCAGCTCGCCGAGTGGACCGGGGCTGCCGATCTGGCCAGCCGCATCGTCGTTCGGAGCACGCTCGGGCCCGCGGACTTCGTGAACGACTACAACTCGTGGCGCGGCGGAATCCTCGGCCCGTCGCACGAGCTCGCCCAGTCGGCCATGCTCCGAGCGGGCAACGCTTCTCCCAAGGTCAAGGGGCTGTACTACGCGGGCGCGACGGTCAACCCCGGTGTCGGTGTGCCCATGTGCCTGATCAGCGCGGAGCTCGTCCTCAAGCATGTGCGCGGCGACCGCAGCGCCGGGCCCCTCGAGGTCGAGAGCCGGTGACGGTCGCCACCGTCCACCTCTGGGGAACCGGCAGCGCGAGCACCGGCCTCGGGTTGACGGCGAAGACGACGCTGCAGCTGCTCGGGCGCCGCAGGCCGGAGGGGCTGCGCTTCGCCCGCATCCTCGGCACGGCGAAGGGGACGAGCTTCTCGTCGCGAGACGCCGACCTCGGGCACTGGGCGCTGGTCGCGTCCTGGGAGTCGCGGGAGGCGGCTGACGCCTTCGACCGTGGGCCACTGGTCGCCGCCTGGGATGCGAGCGCGCGGGAGCGGGTCAGGGTTCGCATGCGCGCCATCCGCTCCGTCGGACTGTGGGGAGGCCGCGAGCCATTCGGTCCGGCGGTGGCTGAGGCGGACGAGGGGCAGCGGGTCGCCGTGATCACTCGGGCCCGCATCCGCCCTTCGGCTGCGCACCGCTTCTCCGGCACCGTGCCGCCGATCGCCGCCGAGCTCATGGAGGCGAGGTCGCGAGGCCTGCGGCTCGGATTCGGGATGGGCGAGCTGCCGGCCGGCCTGCTCGGCACCTTCACGCTGTGGGAGTCTGCGCCGGCGCTTCGGGAGTTCATCTCCGGTGCGCCGTCGCATCGCGCGGCGATGCTGGACAGCAGGGCTGGTGGGTGGTTCGCGGAAGAGCTCTTCGCCAGATTCGCAGTGGATGCGGTCGAAGGGTGGGCGGGCGAGACGGGATGAGCTCCGCGCGGCGAGACGGACCACGAGCCACGAGACCACACGACGAAGATCCAGAGCCACGACCGAGAGGAACGGACTCAAGATGACCGCCATCACACGACGACTCATGTGGGTGACCCTTGCCGCCGGCATGTTCGTGCAGAGCCTCTTCGCCTTCACCGGCGGCGGCACTGTGCCGCTGACGATCGCGAGCGTCGCACTCCTCGCCGCCACCGGGGTGCTGCACGCGTGGGCGACCAGAGGCCCCAAGTTCGCCTCCGTCCTCCTCGCTGCGGCCGCGATCGGCTTCTTCGCCGAGGTCGTGGGCGTCGCGACGAGCTTCCCGTTCGGGCAGTACATCTACACCCCGTCGTTGGGCTTCTCGCTGTTCGAGGTTCCCCTCATCGTGCCGCTCGCCTGGGTGACGATCGCCTACCCTGCGGTGATCATCGCGCGGCGTCTCGTCGGCACGGCTCCCGGGGTCCTCCGCCGCATCGCTCGCGTCGCGGTCGCCGCGTGGGCGCTGACCGCCTGGGATGTCTTCCTCGACCCGCAGATGGTCGACTCGGGGCACTGGGGCTGGAAGCACCCGGATCCCGGCATCCCTGGCGTCGACGGCATCCCGCTCACGAACTTCCTCGGCTGGTACCTCGTCTCCCTCATCATCTGCGGGCTCATCGATGCCGTGGCCGCGAGGTCGAAGCGGGTCGAGGGCGCACCGAGTGACGCGGTCCCGTTCACCGTCTACCTGTGGACCTACGCGACCTGCGTCCTCGGCAACCTGACCTTCTTCGAGCGCCCGAGTGTGGCTCTCGTCGGCGGCATCATCATGGGTGCCATCGCGGTGCCGCTGATCGTCGTGCTGCTGAGAGACTGGCGCGCGCGCAGGTCTGCCGGAGATCTGGCCACGGCCGGTGCGCGGGGTGCGGACTCGTCGCGATGAGCTCGATCGTGGTCATCGGCGCGGGCGTCGGCGGGCTCGCCTCGGCGGCGCGCCTCGCGTCGCTGGGGCACGACGTGACGGTGCTCGAGCAGTCCGACGTCATCGGCGGCAAGCTCGGCACCATCGAGCACGACGGCTTCCTCTTCGACACCGGGCCGTCGCTCGTGACGATGCCGTATGTCTTCGCCGAGCTGTTCGATCAGACGGGTGCGCCGCTCGAGTCCGTGCTCGAGCTCCGGCGCCTCGAGGTCGCGTGCAGGTACCGATTCGCGGACGGCACCGAGCTCGACATGCCCGGTCGCGTCGAGGAGATCCCCGGCGCGCTGGATGCGGCACTCGGGTCAGGAACCGGGCGGCAGTGGTCGAGCTTCCTCGAGCGCTCCAGGAGCGTTTGGGACATCGCCCGTGGGCCGTTCCTCGAGTCGCCCATCACCGCGGCAGGCATCGCGATGCTCGCCGCGAATCCGCGGTCGCTCGCGAAGGTCGCCCCGTGGCGGAGCCTCCGTGGCTTCGGCGAGCAGGACCTCGCCGACCCGCGCCTGCGTGCCCTGCTCGACCGCTACGCGACCTACACCGGCTCGGACCCGCGGCGCGCGCCATCGGCGCTCGCGACCGTCCCGTACGCGGAGCAGGCGTACGGGTCCTGGTACGTGCCTGGCGGTCTCTGGCGCCTGGGTGCGGCCATCGCCGATCGGGCCCGCGAGTGCGGCGCGCGCATCCGCACCGGCGTGGATGTGACCCGCATCCTGCAGGACGGTGCGCGGGTGTCGGGCGTCGAGACGGCGGACGGCGAGCGCATCACCGCCGACGTCGTCGTCTCGAACGCGGATGCGGAGACGGTCTACGGGAAGCTGCTGCGGAGCGAGGGTGCCCGGCGGGCGGCGAGAAGCCACGCGAAGCTCGATCCGTCGCTTTCCGGATTCGTCCTGCTGCTCGCGCTCGACGGGCTGGACGATGCCGCCTTCGAGCACGGCGGGGCCACGCACCACCGTGTGCTCTTCGCCGAGGACTACGACGCAGAGTTCGACTCGATCTTCGGCGTCGGGGGGCAGGCGCAGTGGGGGCCGAAGCCCGTCGAGCGGCCGACGATCTACATCGCCGCACCCGATGATCCGGCGATCGTTCCCGGTCCGGGCAGCGGTGCCTGGTTCGTGCTCGTCAACGCGCCTCGTCACGACCCCGAGCACGGCGTCGACTGGAACGAGCCCGGTCTCGCCGAGCGGTATGCGGCGTCGCTCCTCGACCTCATGGCCGAACGCGGCGTGGACGTGCGCGACCACGTTCGGTGGATGCGCATCCGCACGCCCGCCGACATCGAGCGGGATACGCGCTCACCTGGGGGGTCGATCTACGGCACCGCGTCGAACGGGGCGAAGGCGTCGTTCCTGCGGCCCGCGAACCGCCAGCCGGTCGAGGGGCTCTACCTGGTCGGGGGATCATCGCACCCCGGCGGCGGTCTGCCGCTCGTGACCCTCTCCGCGGCCATCGTGGCGGAGATGATCGGCCCGGCCGAGCGGCGAGGCTCGACCGCTCCCTGAGCCGCCTACCCGCCGCGATATGCGGCAATCTGGCAGGCGGCTGCGAACGACTCCTAGCCGTAGACGGGGCCCGTGAGGTCCTCGCCCGGCCCCTTGCCGACGGCGTCGGGGTGATCCGACGCTTCGCGGAATGCGAGCTGCAGCGAGCGAAGGCCGTCGCGGAGCGGTCGCGCGTGGTGGTCTCCGAGGTAGGGGAGGCTCGCGGTGAGGAGGCCTGCAAGCGCCGAGATGAGCTTGCGGGCCTCGTCGAGGTCGAGCTCGTCCTCACCGCTCTCCTCGTCGAGTCCGCACGCGACAGCTGCGGCGCTCATGAGGTGGACTGCAGTGGTCGTGATGAGCTCCACCGCGGGCACTTCGCCGATGTCGCGACGCAGGTCGCCGTACTCGGGATCGCTGGCGGAGGGGTTTTCGAGTGAGGCGTCGGTCACGCTGGTCCTTTGTGCGAAGTTCTGGTAATGTAGCGATCGGTTTCTGCTGTGCAGAGACCGCGAAAGAGGATTCGTCCCACCCGCGCAAACCGCTCTACGTAGGTTACCGGGTTGCTCCACTCCCTTCCTCAGCTCGGCCTCACGGCTGGACGGGAAGAGGTCACAGAGCCTGCAGGACGTGCACGAGATGCACGACCTACGGACTCCATGACGTCGGGTGGAAACACACTGCGAGCGCAGTGGTGTTGGTGTGACGCCTCCTTTCCACATTCAGTGAAGTCAGGAGCCTTCCATCAGCGAACCACGTACCAATGACCGCATCCGTGCCAGTGAAGTCCGCCTTGTCGGCCCGGGCGGTGAGCAGGTCGGAGTAGTCAAGCTCGAGATGGCCCTGCGCCTCGCGCAGGAGTCTGAGCTCGACCTCGTCGAGGTCGCCCCTAACTCGAAGCCACCCGTCGCCAAGATCATGGATTACGGGAAGTTCAAGTACGAGGCCGCCCAGAAGGCCAAAGAAGCCCGCCGCAACCAGGCCAACACGGTCCTGAAAGAGGTCCGCTTCCGCCTGAAGATCGACGCACACGACTACGAGACCAAGCGCAAGCGCGCTATCGGCTTCCTCGAAGACGGCGACAAGGTCAAGGCCATGATCCAGTTCCGCGGTCGCGAGCAGTCGCGCCCGGAGATGGGCGTGCGTCTTCTTCAGCGTTTCGCTGAAGAGGTCTCGGAGTACGGCACCGTCGAGTCCAACCCCATGATCGATGGCCGCAACATGGTCATGATCATCGGCCCGTTCCGGAACAAGTCCGACGTGAAGGCCGATGCCTCCGCAAAGCGGAACGCAGCTCGCGAGGCGTCGCGGGCGGCCAAGCACGGGCAGCCGTCACCAGACGAAGCTGCACAACCAGCTGTAAATGAAGCTGCGACAGAGTCTGCAGCAGAGTCTGCACCAACAGAGGAGAAGTAATGCCGAAGCAGAAGACCCACTCGGGCGCCAAGAAGCGCTTCAAGGTCACCGGAAGCGGCAAGATCATGAAGCAGCAGGCTGGCCTCCGCCACAACCTCGAGGTCAAGTCCCCCGGTCGCAAGGCTCGCCTGAACCAGGACCAGCTCCTGTCCCCGGCAGACGCCAAGGTCGCCAAGAAGCTGCTCGGCCACTAAGCCGCCCCGCACACGAACTTACTGAGGAGAATCAACACACATGGCACGTGTAAAGCGGGCGGTTAACGCCCAGAAGAAGCGTCGCGTCATCCTTGAGCGCGCATCCGGCTACCGCGGACAGCGTTCGCGCCTGTACCGGAAGGCCAAGGAGCAGGTCATCCACTCGATGGTCTACTCGTACCGCGACCGTCGCGCCAAGAAGGGCGAGTTCCGTCGCCTCTGGATCCAGCGCATCAACGCCGGGTCCCGCGCGAACGGCCTCACGTACAACCGCTTCATCCAGGGCCTCGGCCTTGCCGGCATCGAGGTCGACCGCCGTATCCTCGCCGAGCTCGCCGTGAACGAGCCTGCGACGTTCGCGGGTCTCGTCGAGGCCGCCAAGCAGGCCCTCCCGGCCGACACGTCGGCCCCGCGCGCAGCAGCGTAGCGACCTCCGCGGCCCGACTCGATATGCAGTCAGTGGCCGTCTGAACATGCGGCCGAGAGTCCAGCTCTCGGCCGCATTTTCTTTTGCCTCGAGCTCCGCAGCCGCCCGCATCGGGACGGTGCCGCACCCGCATGAGGTCGGCCCCCTGAACCACCACTCCAGCCAAGCAGCGCCCCGTGCGCAGGAAGAAGTCGACACCATGATCGAGAGTCCGCGGAACGCGCGAGTCAAGGAAGTCAGGAAGCTCTCGCAGAAGTCCGAGCGCCAGGAGACTGGCCTGTTCGTCATCGAGGGCCCGCAGGCCGTCCGTGAGGCGCTCGTCTCGCGTCCCGAGCTCATCGAGGAGCTGTTCGTCACTCCCACGGCGCTCGAACGCCACTCCGAGCTGCGTGGCCTTGCAGAGGAGGCGCAGCTCGAGGTCGACTTCGCGAGCGAGGAAGCCATCGACGCGATGGCGGACACCCGCACGCCGCAGGGCGTCATCGCGGTCTGCCGACAGTTCCCCGCCTCCATCCGCGATGCGCTGAGCGGTTCGCCGAAGCTCGTCGCCATCCTCGAGGAGGTGCGTGACCCGGGCAACCTGGGCACGATCATCCGGGCAGCCGATGCTGCGGGTGCTGACGCCGTGATCCTCACGGGTCGCACGGTCGACCTCTACAACTCGAAGGTCGTCCGCTCGAGCACCGGTTCGATCTTCCACCTCCCGATCGCTGTCGAGGTGACGCTCGACGTCGCGACCTCGCGCGCTCGTGACGCGGGGCTGCGCGTCGTGGCCGCCGACATCGACGGTTCCGACCTGCTCTCCGCGCGCGAGTCCGGCGAGCTGGCGCAGCCGACCGCGTGGCTGTTCGGCAACGAGGCCCGCGGCCTCGACGCTGAGCAGCTCGCGTACGCCGACGCGACGATGAGCGTGCCGATCTACGGTCAGGCGGAGTCGATGAACCTCGCGACCGCCGCATCCGTGTGCCTGTACGAGAGCGCCTTCGCGCAGCGCGCGTAGCGCCCGCGAGCCGCAGCAACGAAACGCTCCCCGCGGGCAGGACCGAGAATCTCGGTACCTGCCGGCGGGGAGCGTTTCGTCGCTGGTGGCGTCTACACGCGATCGCCGTCGTCGCGCTTGCGGAGATCGCTCTGCCGCTGCGCTTCGGCCAGATCGTGCTTGGCTTTCTGCCGCTCGTCCTCTTCGAGTTCGAGGACGTCCGACTGCTGGACCAGGATGAGCTCCGTGTCGGTCACGTTGCCCGCGTTGGTGAGCGGCTCCGGCGCCGCACCCGCGATGACCTTCGGGTTCTGCGAGATGCGCTTCTGCACGATGGTCGCGAGCCACGAGAGCAGCACGCAGGTTGCGATGTAGATGGCACCGATCACGATCGTCACCGGGATGTACGGGCGGCCGTAGTCTGCCTGGCCGCCGATGAGCTTCGCCATGTAGAGGAGCTCGTTGTAGGTGATGATCGAGCCGAGGGCCGTGTCCTTGAGCGTCACGACCAGCTGCGCGATGATGACGGGCAGCATCGCGCGGATGGCCTGCGGGAGCAGGATGATCTGCATGACGCCGCTCTTGCGGAGGCCGATGGCGTAGCCGGCTTCAGCCTGTCCGCTCGGCAGCGACTGGACGCCGCTTCGGATGACCTCGGAGAGCACTGAGCCGTTGTACGCGATGAGCGCGATGACGACGGCCCAGAACGGCTCCATCTTGATGCCGATGGCGGGCAGGCCGTAGTACATGAGCATCATGAGGATGAGGACGGGGATCGCGCGGAGCCCCTCGACGACAACCGTGAACGGGATGCGGACCCACGCGTGGTCCGACAGGCGGCCGATGGCGAGGACGAATCCGAGCGCCAGCGCGCCGACGGCCGCGACCAGGAAGGCGCTGAGCGTGGCCCAGAGCGCCTGCGCGATCTGCGTCCAGATGGCCGCGTAGCCGAAGATCTGCCACTTGCTGGCGCTCAGGTTGCCCGTCGCACCGAGGCGGTAGATCAGGAACGCCACGAGGCCGACGATGACGACGACCGTGATGATCCCGAGGAGCTTGTTGCGGGCGAGCGCGCGAGGTCCCGGGACGTCGTAGAGAACAGAGGTCTGGCTCATCGGGCAACCTTCCAGTGGCGTTCGAGCGCGTTCTGCACCCACGAGAGCAGGAGCACGAGGACGATGAAGACGATGGCGACCCAGATGAGCACCTCCATCGCGTTCTCACCCCGCTCGCTCATGTTGGCGCGGATGATGCCGAGGTTGACGGCCGAGAACCCAGCAGCGACGGTGGTGTTCTTCAGCAGTGCGATGAGGACGCTCATCATGGGCGGGACCACGGCACGTGCTGCCTGGGGGAGCACGATGAGGGTCATGACCTGCCCGAAGGGAAGGCCGATGGCCCGTGCGGCCTCTGCCTGTCCGACAGGGACGGTGTTGATGCCGCTTCGGAGCACCTCGGCGACGTACGTGGCGGTGTAGACGCCCAGCGCGAGGACGCCGAGGAGCAGGTAGTCGGTGCGGCCCATCGGGATGAGGACGGGCACCGCGAAGACGAAGATGAAGAACACCAGGGTGAGCGGGGTGTTGCGCACGATGTTGACGTAGGCGGCGCCGACGGCCCGCGCGATCGGGACCGGCGAGACCCGCATGGCACCCACGATGAAGCCGAGGACGAGCGCGAGGAGCGCGCCCCCGAAGAAGAGGATGAGCGTCCCGACAAGGGCCTCACTCCACAGGTCGAGGTGGTTCGTGAAGATATCGAACACGCTCGCCTTCCTTTCTGAGACAGGGCGCGAGGCGCCCTAGGTGCGAACGAGCGGCGGCGAGAGTGAGTCTCGCCGCCGCTCGCCTGTGGGATTAGTAGCGGTCGACCGCTGGCTGCGAGACCGTGGTTCCGGAGGAGCCGAGGTTGTAGTCGAAGATCGACTGCCACATGTCGCCACCCTCTTCGAGGGTCGTGTTGAAGTGGTCGCGGAGCGCGTCGTCGCCCTTGGCGAGGCCGATGCCGTAGAGCTCTTCGCTGAAGGGCTCGCCGACGACCTTGAGCTGCTCCGGGTCCTGAGCCGCGTAGCCGATGAGGATGGCCTCGTCGGTCGTCACTGCGTCGACCTGGCCGTTGAGGAGCTGGTCAACACACTGCGAGTAGGTGTCGAACTCGGTAGTCGTGACCTCCGGGTAGTTGTCCTTGATGTTCTGGATCGGAGTGGAACCCGTGGCCGAGCAGACCGTGACGCCGGCGACGAGGTCGTCGACACCGGTGATCTCGGAGTCGGCGCCGACGAGGAGGCCCTGGCCGGTCTCGAAGTACGGACCGGCGAAGTCGATCTGGTCCTTGCGCTTGTCGGTGATCGAGTACGTGCCGACGTAGTAGTCGATGTCGCCGTTGGAGATCGCCTGCTCGCGGTTGGCGGAGGCGATCGGCTTGAACTCGATGTTCTCCTCGGAGACGCCGAGCGATGCCGCCATCCAGCGGGCGACGTCGACGTCGAAGCCGGTGCGCTCACCGGTGACCGCGTCGAGGTAGCCGAGGTTCGGCTGGTCTTCCTTGACGCCGACGACGACCTTGTCGCCGCGTGCCTTGATGGCGTCGAACGTGGGCGAGCCCTCGATCGCGACGTCGGTCGCGACCTCGAAGACGGGTGCTTCACCGGTCGTGGTGCCTTCGCCGCCGCCTGCAGCGGGCGGGGCGCCCTCGGCGCAGCCGGTCAGTACGAGCGAGGCCAGGATGCCTGCGCCGAGAATGGCGCTGAGCTTGGTCTTTCGCATTTCTTCTCCTTCTGTTGGAAGTCTGTCTGGTCCTGCGGGACGGTCGGGGCGCGGTCCGCGCCTGCCGTCAGTGGGTGATGAGCTTGGAGAGGAAGTCCTTGGCCCGGTCGGTCTTCGGGTGCGTGAAGAAGTCCTCTGGCGCCTGGTCCTCGAGGATCTGGCCGTCGGCCATGAACACGACCCGGTCGGCCGCCTTGCGCGCGAAGCCCATCTCGTGCGTCACGACGATCATCGTCATGCCCTCCTTGGCGAGATCGACCATGACATCGAGGACCTCGTTGATCATCTCCGGGTCGAGGGCGCTCGTGGGCTCGTCGAAGAGCATGACCTTCGGCTTCATGGCCAGTGCACGGGCGATCGCGACACGCTGCTGCTGGCCACCCGAGAGCTGGGCTGGGAACTTCGCCGCCTGGTGGCCGATGCCGACGCGGTCGAGAAGCGCCTTTGCCTCTTTTTCGGCGTCAGCCCTCGAGAGCTTGCGGACCTTGATGGGGCCGAGAGCCACGTTCTCGAGGATGGTCTTGTGGGCGAAGAGGTTGAAGGACTGGAAGACCATTCCGACGTCGGCGCGGAGCGCGGCGAGTGCCTTCCCTTCTTTGGGCAGCACCTTCCCGTCGATCCTGATTTCCCCCGAGGTGATCGTCTCGAGTCGATTGATCGTGCGGCACAGGGTCGACTTGCCGGAACCGGAAGGTCCGATGACGACGACGACCTGACCGCGCTCGACGTTGAGATTGATGTCCTTCAGGGCGTGGAATTCACCGTAGTGCTTCTCGACGTGATCGACGACGACGAGGGGCTCGCTCTGATTTTGCATGGAGCGATTCCACCACAGCGTCAGACTGCGCGGTTGCCTATTTCTCGCTTTCGCAACGAGATGGTTACCTGATTGGTGCACGCCGGCCACAATTTCGGTGCTCATGGATACACCGCGACCCTGGAAGATCGCCGGATTCATGGGGATCTCGGCCACGCGCCGAGATGAAGCGCCGTTCTCCTGCCGACCCCGACAGAGCCCGTCTCACAGCGTGAGAAATAGTCTTCCGCGGTTCTGGAGCCGTTGTCCACGCGGTTCGCTAAACTCGACCCTTGTGTCTGACGCCTCATCGAACCCCATCACGCAGGAAGCCGTCGGCTCCGCGGTCGACGCGGCGCTCGCCGCCATCGCCGCGGCGCCTGACCTGACCGCCCTCAAGCGCGTGCGCGCCGAGCACTTGGCGGAGGGATCGGCGATCGCGTCGCTGAACGCCGCCATGCGCTCCGTCCCCAAGGAGAGCAAGAAGGAGGCCGGCCAGCTCATCGGGCAGGCGCGCACCCGCGTCAACGAGTCCTTCGCCGAACGCGAAGCGGAGCTGGCTCGCGCCGAGGCCGCCGCGCGTCTCGCCGCAGAGACCGTCGATGTCACGCTCGCGCGACCCGCTCGCGGGATCGGAGCGCGGCATCCGCTGACCGTGCTGCAGGACCGGGTAAGCGACATCTTCGTCGGCATGGGCTGGGAGATCGCGGAAGGGCCGGAGCTCGAGAGCGAGTGGTTCAACTTCGACTCGCTCAACTTCGACGCAGACCACCCCGCGCGAGCCATGCAGGACACGTTCTTCGTCGAGCCCGCGGACCGGCACCTCGTGATGCGCACGCACACGTCACCCGTCCAGATGCGGTCGTTGATCGAGCGCGGCGTGCCGCTCTACGTCCTCGCGCCGGGCCGCACGTACCGCACCGACGAGCTCGATGCGACGCACACGCCGGTCTTCACCCAGTTCGAGGGCATCGCGATCGACAAGGGCCTCACGATGGCGCACCTCCGCGGCACGCTCGAGCACTTCGCGACGTCCATGTTCGGCGACGAGGCCCGCATCCGCCTGCGCAACAACTACTTCCCCTTCACGGAGCCCAGTGCCGAGATGGACATCTGGCACCCCGGCGCGAAGGGTGGCCCGCGCTGGATCGAGTGGGGCGGATGCGGCATGGTGCACCCCAACGTGCTGCTGGCGGCCGGCGTCGACCCCGAGGAGTACCAGGGCTTCGCGTTCGGCATGGGTGTCGAGCGCACCCTCATGTTCCGCAACGCGCTCACCGACATGCGAGACATGGTCGAGGGCGACGTTCGCTTCAGCACTCAGTTCGGAATGGTGATCTAGTCATGCGTGCCCCACTCTCCTGGCTCCGCGAGTACGCGGAGATTCCTGCCTCGGTGTCCCCGGCGTCCGTGCTCGACGCCTTCGTCCGCGTCGGCCTCGAAGACGAAGCCGTGCACGGCACGCAGCTGCAGGGACCGATCGTCGTGGGCGAGGTCCTCTCTGCTGAGCCCGAGCCGCAGTCGAACGGGAAGACCATCAACTGGTGCCAGGTGCGTGTTGCGCCTGAGGGCCAGCTGGCCGCCGACGGCGGCGCGGATGTGCGCGGCATCGTCTGCGGCGCGCACAACTTCGGCGTCGGCGACTCAGTGGTCGTGACGCTTCCCGGCGCGGTCCTTCCCGGCGATTTCGCCATCGCGGCCCGGAAGACGTATGGGCACGTGTCCGACGGCATGATCGCGTCCCAGCGTGAGCTCGGCATGGGCGACGACCACGAGGGCATCATCGTGCTGTCGCGGCTCGGCGTCAGCGCGACCCCTGGCACCGATGCCATCGAGCTGCTCGGCCTCACCGAGCAGGCCGTCGAGGTCAACGTCACCCCCGATCGCGGCTACGCGATGTCGATCCGCGGTCTCGTGCGGGAGTACTCGAATGCGACCGGCGCCGCCTTCAGTGATCCGGCGCTGCGGCCGCAGCTCGAGGCGATCCTGGCCGAAGCCATCGCCTCGGATGCTCAGGATGTGCGCGTGCCGGTCACCGTCGACGACGACGCCTCAGTGCGGGACCAGCCGATGGCCCCCGTGTTCGTCGGTGTCATCGTCGAGGGCATCGATGCGACGAGGCCGACGCCGACCTGGATGGCCCAGCGACTCCGCCTCGCGGGCATCCGTCCGCTCGGCATCGCCATCGACATCACCAACTACGTCATGCTCGAACTGGGGCAGCCCATCCACGGCTACGACCTGGACAAGCTGCGCGGCGGCATCCGGGTGCGGCGTGCCGCTGAGGGGGAGCAGCTCACGACCCTCGACGGCAAGGAGCGCACGCTCAGCGCCGAGGACATCCTCATCACCGACGACCGGGGACCCATCGGCCTCGCCGGGGTCATGGGTGGCGAGGAGACCGAGCTCAGCACCGAGACTCGCAATGTCTTCATCGAGGCCGCATCGTTCTCACCGATCTCCATCGCGCGCACGGCGCGCAGGCACAAGCTGCCGAGCGAGGCCTCGCGCCGCTTCGAGCGCCGCGTCGATCCCCGGGTCGCGCAGCCGGCCGCGGCACGCGTCGCAGAGCTGCTGGTCGAGCACGCTGGCGGACACGTGGTGCGTGCGGGAAGCGTCCACGAGCAGATCCCCACCCCGGAGTCGCTGATCCTCCCGGTTGATGCCGCCGCTCGCATCATGGGCGTCGACTACTCGCTCGACGAGACGATCGGTGCGCTGCGTGCCGTGGGCTGCGAGGTCTGGGAGGAAGCGGAGGGGCTCCTCGGGGTCACCGTTCCAAGCTGGCGCGGCGACCTCACCGAGCCGGTCACGCTTGTGGAGGAGATCGGGCGCCTGTGCGACTTCGAGCGCATCCCGTCTCGCCTCCCCGTCGCCCCTCCCGGGCGTGGGCTGACCCGCGAGCAGCGCCTGCGTCGCGCCGCGGCGGATGTGCTGGCGGCGTCCGGCGCCGTCGAGGTGCAGAGCTACCCGTTCGTCGCCGAGGCGGACACGGTCACGTTCGGCCGACCGGATGCCGGCGACGTGGCGGCGGTCAAGCTCGCCAACCCGCTCGACCCGCGCGCGGCGTGGCTCCGGACGAGCCTCCTGCCCGGACTTCTCACCATCGCGCACCGAAACGTGTCCCGTGGCCTCACGGACCTGACCATCTTCGAGACGGGTACCGTCTTCAAGCCGGAGTCCGGCGTCGTGTACGGCGTCGACGAGGTGCCATCGGTCGCCGTGCGACCGACACCCGAGCGCATCGCGGAGCTCGAGGCCGGTCTGCCGCCGCAGCCGCGGCATGCCGCGGGCATCGTGCTCGGACAGCGCGAGCCCAAGCGCCCTGGCCACGCACCGACCGCCGCGTCCTGGGAAGACGCACTCGAGCTGGTCGCGCAGCTCGGCCTCGCGACCGGCGCCGACATCCAGGTGAGGCAGGGGACACACCGCGCCTTCCACCCGGGCCGCTGCGCGGAGCTGTTCATGAGCTTCGGCAGCGACGAGATCGTCGTCGGCTTCGCGGGCGAGGTGCACCCAGACATCGCTGAGGGGGCCGACCTGCCCCGCGTCGTCGCCGCGTTCGAGGTCGACCTCGACGCGGTCATCGACCTGGCGCGGCGCGAGGTGCTGCCGGAGCCCATCTCCACCTTCCCGGCAGCCACTCAGGACCTGAGCCTCGTCGTGGACGCGACCGTTCCCGCCGCCGACGTGTCGGCGGCTGTGACCGAAGGTGCCGGTGCGCTGCTCGAACAGCTCACCATCGTCGACGATTACCGCGGCGCGGGACTCGAGGACGGTCAGAAGAGCCTGACGTTCGCGCTTCGCTTCCGTGCGACCGACCGGACGCTGACGGCCGCCGAGGCGAGCGAAGCCAAGGAGTCGGGCGCGACGCTGGCGGCGGAGCGCTTCGGCGCGACCATGCGCGCCTGACGGTCGCACGAACTCCGAAGCACGGACTCGAAACAGAAGTCGCCCGGCCCCATCGGGGCCGGGCGATGCTGTTCCACCGGCAGCAGCGCTGCCTGCGGAGGGAATCAGTGCTCGCGGGCGACCGAAGCCTCTTTCAGACTCGCCTCGAGGGCGACCCAGGAGAGCATGGCGCACTTGACGCGCATGACGAACTTCGAGACACCCTGGAACGCCACCGCGTCCTCGAGGAGATCCTCGTCCGGCTCCGAGCCGTCTCGGGTCCGGAGCATGAGTCGGAACGCGGCGACGAGCTCCTCGATCTCGGCGGTGGTCTTGCCGACGGCGAGCTCGCTCAGCACAGACGCGGAAGCCATCGAGATGCTGCATCCGTCGCCCTGCCAAGCGAGCTCCGAGAGACCGGTCCCCGCCTCATCGAGCTTGACGCGCACGGTGATCTCGTCACCGCAGCTGGGGTTGCGTTCGAAGTGCTCAGCCTCGGCGTCCGGCAGGGGCCCATCGCCTGACCGCTTCTTCGAGTGCTCGAGGATGAGCTGCTGATAGAGGCCGTCGAGCGCGCTCACGCGTCGACTCCGAACCAGCCGCGGATCTGCCCGACCGCGAAGACGAACCGGTCGATCTCCTCCCGGGTCGTGTAGAGGTAGCTGCTCGCGCGTGTGGACGCCGTGAGCCCGAGCCTTCGGTGCAGGGGCTGCGCGCAGTGGTGGCCACCACGAACCGCGACGCCCTTCGAGTCGAGGAACTGGGTCACGTCATGTGAATGGACGCCCTCGACCGCGAAGCTGACGAGGCCGGCACGTGGCACGCCGGCTGGTTCGCCGATGATGCGCACGCCCGGGATGCCGGAGAGGCCCGCGAGGAGGAGCTGGCCCATCTCGGCCTCGTGAGCCGCGACCGCATCCATGCCGACCGACTCGAGGTAGCGCACGGCCTCGGCGAGCGCGACGACCTGGGAGACCGGCTGCGTGCCGGCCTCGAAGCGGGTGGGGGGAGCCATGAAGTCGCTGGCCTCCATGGTGACGGTCGAGATCATCGACCCGCCCGTGCGGGCGGGAGGCAGCGCGTCGAGCATCTCGGCGCGCCCGTACAGCACACCGACGCCGTTGGGTCCGAGCATCTTGTGCCCGGAGAACGCGGCGAAGTCGACGCCGATCGCGGGGAAGTTCACCGGCAGGTGCGGTACCGACTGGCAGGCGTCGAGGACGACGACTGCACCCGCATCGTGCGCGAGCTCGGTCAGGCGCTTCGCATCCGCGACCAGCCCGGTCACATTGGAGACGTGCGCGAATGCGAAGACCTTGGTCCGCGAGGAGATGAGGGCGGCCGCATCCTCGACGCTCCAGGTCCCGCGATCGTTGACCGGCACGTAGACGAGTGTCGCGCCGGTGTCCAGCGCCAGCTCCTGCCACGGCACGAGGTTGGCGTGGTGCTCGGCCTCGGTGATGAGGATCTCGTCGCCCTCGCCGATCGCGAGACGTGCTGCCCGTGGTCCGCCGCGGCCCGCGCTCGCGATGCGGATCCCGCCGGTCACGAGGTTGATGGCGTCGGTCGCGTTCAGTGTCCAGGAGATCTGCTCCGGGGCGGCACCGACGAAGGCGGCGACCGTCTCGCGGGCATCTTCGAAGGCGACCGTCGAGAGGGCCGCCAGCGTGTGAGCCCCGCGATGGACGGCCGCGTTCTCGTTCTCGAGGAAGCGGCGCTCGACCTCGAGGACCTGGGTCGGCCGCTGTGCGGTGGCGCCGGAGTCGAGGTACACGAGCGGCTCGCCGTTCACCTCCTGGTCGAGGATCGGGAAGTCTCGTCGCAGCTGGTTCACCCGTGTGTCGCTCAGCGCCTGGACCGCGCTCGGTGTCCCGTCAGCGCTCCCGGTCGGAGTTGCGTCTTCGGTGTTCAGTGTCACGTCGTCCTCTCATCGGCATCGCGCCGCCGACGCGTGAACGTCGACGCCTCAGCCTGTCAAGCCTACGAGTGCAACGTGCGCGGCGCTGTCGACATTCCCGCAGGAGACGCCCCAGGAGGGGCCCGTGGCCCCGCCCGACCGTGGGTGGGGGTCGCACGGCCTAGGATGAACGGCATGGCTTTCTCCGTTGCAGTAGCTGGGGCGAGCGGGTACGCAGGTGGCGAACTCCTGCGCATTCTCGCCTCGCACCCCGAACTCGAGGTCCGCACCGTCACCGCGCACGCGAACGCGGGTGAGCGGCTGCTGCGCGTGCATCCGCACCTCGCGAGCTACGCCGATCTGGTGCTCGAGCCGACGACGGCTGACGTGCTCCGAGGGCACGACGTCGTGTTCCTGGCGCTGCCGCACGGGGCATCCGGGGCGATCTCCGCGGAGCTGGGGGAGGAGACGCTGGTCATCGACTGCGGAGCCGACCACCGTCTGGAGCGCGAGGAAGACTGGGCCGAGTACTACGGCGGAGACTTCTTCGGCACGTGGGCCTACGGCCTGCCCGAGCTGGAGCTCTCCGGGGCCGAGACCAAGCAGCGGACGAACCTCGAGCGCATCTCTCGAATCGCGGTCCCGGGCTGCAACGTCACGGCGATCACGCTCGCGCTCGCACCTGCGCTCCACCGCGGCCTCGTGCAGCCGGCCGACCTCACCGCCGTCCTCGCCGTCGGTCCCTCCGGGGCCGGCAAGAAAGCGGCCGTCTCGCTCCTCGGTTCCGAGCTCATGGGCTCGGCAAACCCGTACGCCGTGACGGGCGGGCACAGGCACAACCCCGAGGTCAGGCAGAACCTCCGCCGCGCAGGCGGGGCCGACGTCACGCTCGCGTTCACTCCGGTCCTGGTGCCCATGGCCCGCGGCATCCTCGCCACGACGACGGCGCGCCTCTCCGATGGCGTGGATGCGGCCCAGTTGCGCGCAGCGTATGAGGAGTCGTATGGAGCCGAGCGCTTCGTGCAGCTCCTCCCCGACGGGGAATGGCCGCGGACCGGTGACGTGACCGGCTCGAACCGCGCATCCATCGGCATCGGCGTCGACGAGCGAGCGGGCAGGCTTGTCGCGGTCGCCGCGATCGACAACCTCGGCAAGGGCACCGCGGGCGCCGCGGTGCAGTCAGCGAACATCGCCCTGGGACTCGAGGAGTCGCTGGGCCTTCCCCTGGACGGAGTGGCACCGTGAGCGTGACCGCAGCAGCAGGCTTCCGCGCGGCAGGTGTCGCCGCTGGCATCAAGTCAGAGGGGCGACGCGACGTCGCCCTCGTCGTCAACGACGGCCCGAGCGCGGCCTGCGCGGCGGTCTTCACGAGCAACCGCTGCAAGGCCAACCCCATCCTGTGGTCGCAGGAGGCCATCAGGGGCGGTTCCATCTCCGCCATCGTCCTGAACTCCGGCGGCGCGAACTGCTACACCGGCTCCTTCGGATTCCAGACCACGCACCAGACCGCCGAGGCCGTGGCCGCGAAGCTCGGAATCGGCGCAGGCGACGTGCTGGTGTGCTCGACCGGGCTCATCGGCGTCGGCGACCAGAGCTTCCGCGACGGCGTCCTGCGCGGCGTCGAGCTCACGGCAGAGTCGCTCTCCGACACGGCAGAAGCGGGCGATGAGGCGTCGCTCGCCATCATGACCACCGACTCGAAGCCTAAGCGCTCTGTGCGCGAGGGCGAGGGGTACGTCGTCGGAGCCATGGCGAAGGGCGCCGGCATGCTCGCGCCCGGGCTCGCGACCATGCTCGTCGTCATCACGACCGACGCCGACCTCGAGTCCGCGGCACTCGACCGAGCGTTGCGGGCGGCGACGCGGGTGACCTTCGACCGTGTCGACTCGGACGGCTGCATGTCGACCAACGACCAGGTCACGCTCATGGCTTCCGGCGCGAGCGGGGTGACGCCAGATGAGGCCGCCTTCACGACGGTGCTCACCGACGTGTGCGCCGACCTCGCACGTCAGCTGCAGCAGGATGCCGAGGGCGCGAGCCACGACGTGACCATCACGACGATCGGCGCTGCGACCGAGGAGGACGCGCTCGACGCGTCACGGGCCGTCGCTCGCTCGAACCTTTTCAAGGCGGCCATCTTCGGCAACGACCCGAACTGGGGTCGTGTGCTCGCGGCGGTCGGCACGACGGACGCGGAGTTCGACCCGCAGGCGCTGGACGTCACGATCAACGGCGTCATGGTCTGCCGCGCTGGCACACCCCACGAGTCTGCAGAGCTCGTCGACCTCACCCCGCGCGATACGAGCGTCCTCATCGACCTGCATGCGGGCGTCAGCGAGGCGACGATCCTCACCAACGACCTGACGCACGACTACGTGCACGAGAACAGCGCGTACTCGTCCTGACTGCCGACGCGAGTCGCTGTGAGGAGCCGCAGCCGCCGAGCGGATGCCCGACCAGCCCGACGGTTTCTGACCGGCCCGAAAGGGGCAACATGACCACTCCTGACCTGTACGAGAAGGCGACCTCCAAGGTCGAGACGCTCATCGAGGCGCTGCCCTGGATGCAGGAGTTCTCGGGTCGTGTCCTCGTGATCAAGTTCGGTGGAAACGCCATGGTCGACACCGAGCTGTTCGAGGCGTTCGCGTCTGACATCGCCTTCCTGCGCTACGCCGGCATCAAGCCCGTGATCGTGCATGGCGGCGGCCCGCATATCTCTCGCATGCTTGGCAAGCTTCGCATCGAGAGTGAGTTCAAGGACGGCTACCGCGTCACCAGTGAGGAGGCCATGGAGGTCGTTCGCATGGTGCTCGGGGGCCAGGTGGCGCGTGAGCTCGTGGCGGCGATCAACGAGCGCGCGCCGATCGCGGTGGCGACGAGCGGAGAAGATGCCGGCCTGTTCCAGGCGAGGCGGAAGAAGCTCCTCATCGATGGCGAGACCGTCGACCTCGGCCTCGTCGGTGAGATCGAGAGCGTCGACCCCACGGTGGTCAAGGCTGATATCGCGGCTGGCCGCATCCCTGTCGTCTCGTCGATCGCGAGCGACATCGATACGCCCAGAAAGGCGCTCAACATCAACGCGGACCGAGCTGCGTCGGCGCTCGCGCAGGCGTTGGGAGCGGCCAAGCTCATCATGCTCACCGATGTCGCGGGCCTGTACCGGGATTGGCCGGACGTCGACTCGCTCATCTCCGAGATCAAGCTCGAAGAGCTGCGCGCCGTGCTTCCGACGCTCTCGGCCGGCATGATCCCGAAGGTGCAGGCGTGCATCGAGGCCGTCGAGGGCGGCGTCGACCAGGCGGCGATCATCGATGGCCGGGTGCCGCATTCGATGCTGCTCGAGATCTTCACCACTGAGGGCTTCGGCACCAAGGTCTCCGCCTGATGCGCGCGCGCCCGTCGTTCTGACACCTCTCCGTCACTCACTGAAAGGCAACACTGTGATTCGCCACTTCCTCCGCGACGACGACCTGACACCCGCCGAGCAGCGCGAGGTGCTCGAGCTCGCCGCGGTGCTCAAGCGCGATCGTTTCTCCGCGCGTCCGCTCGAGGGCCCTCGCAGCGTGGCCGTGATCTTCGACAAGACCTCGACGCGCACGCGAGTCTCGTTCCACGTCGGGATCTCGGAGCTCGGCGGCTCGCCCCTCATCATCTCGACGGCGTCCAGCCAGCTCGGTGGCAAGGAGACGGCATCGGACACGGCTCGCGTCCTCGAGCGCCAGGTCGCCGCCATCGTCTGGCGCACCTACGCGCAGAGCGGCCTGGAGGAGATGGCGCACGGGGCGCTCGTTCCGGTCGTGAACGCCCTCAGCGACGACTTCCACCCGTGCCAGCTGCTCGCCGATCTGCTCACGGTTAACGAGCACCTCGGTGACCCTGCGGGGCGCACGCTCGTCTTCCTCGGCGACGGTGAGAGCAACATGGGCCACTCCTACCTCCTCGCCTGCGCGACGGCGGGGATGCACGTCCGCATCGCGGCACCGGTCGGCTACCAGCCGCGCGCCGATGTCGTCGCGGACGCCGAGCGCATCGCCGCTGAAACCGGCGGCTCCGTCGTCGTCGGCGACGACATCGACGCCCTCGTGGCAGGCGCGGACGTCGTCGTCACCGATACCTGGGTGTCGATGGGTCGCGAGGACGAGAAGCAGCGTCGCATCGATGCGCTGAGTGCCTACCGGGTCACCGAGGAGACCATGGCGGAGGCGGCTGAAGGCGCGATCTTCCTGCACTGCCTGCCAGCCGATCGTGGGTACGAGGTCGACGCGGCTGTCATCGACGGTCCGCAGTCGGTCATCTGGGACGAGGCGGAGAACCGCCTCCATGCCCAGAAGGCACTGCTCGTCTGGCTGCTCGCCAAGGCCGCGGCCTGACCCGCGCATCCACCGCACATAGACTGAACACAAGACTCAAACGCTAGGAGCATTGATGACGGAACGCGTCGTTCTCGCATACTCCGGAGGTCTCGATACCTCCGTCGGCATCGGTTGGCTGAAGGATGCCACCGGCAAGGACGTGGTCGCACTCGCGATCGACGTCGGCCAGGCCGGTGAGGACATGGAGAAGGTGCGACAGCGAGCGCTTGACTGCGGCGCTGTCGAGTCCGTGGTCATCGACGCTCGCGAGGAGTTCGCGAGCGACTACATCGTGCCGGCGCTCAAGGCGAACGCGCTCTACCAGAAGCGCTACCCCCTGGTTTCCGCGCTCTCCCGCCCGCTCATCGCGAAGCACCTCGCGAAGACCGCGCGCGAGCTCGGCGCCGACTCGATCGCGCACGGCTGCACGGGCAAGGGCAACGACCAGGTTCGCTTCGAGGCGGCTGTCGCCGCCGTGGCCCCGGAGCTCACGTCGATCGCGCCGGTGCGCGACCTCGCGCTCACGCGCGACAAGGCCATCGTGTACGCGCAGGAGCACAACCTGCCGATCGAGCAGTCGAAGAAGAGCCCGTACTCGATCGACCAGAACGTCTGGGGTCGTGCGGTGGAGACCGGGTTCCTCGAGGACCCGTGGAACCCGCCGATCGAGGACCTCTACACCTACACGAAGAGCCCGGACGAGGCTCGCGAGCCCACCGAGGTGACGGTCACGTTCGATCAGGGCGTCCCCGTCAAGATCAACGGCGAGGCGCTCTCGCCCATCCAGGTCGTCGAGCTCATGAACACGCTCGCCGGCGACCAGGGCGTCGGTCGCATCGACGTCGTCGAGGACCGCCTCGTCGGCATCAAGAGCCGCGAGATCTACGAGTCCCCGGCTGGCCTCGCCCTCATCGAGGCGCACGAGCACCTGGAAGACCTGACGCTCGAGCGCGATGTCGCACGCTTCAAGCGCGGCATCGAGGCCGAGTGGTCGAACCTGGTCTACGACGGACTCTGGTTCTCGGGCCTCAAGCGCTCGCTCGATGCGTTCATCAACCACACGCAGGAGCACGTCTCCGGCGAGGTGCGCATGACGCTGCACGGCGGCCGCGCCGTCGTCACGGGCCGTCGCTCGGAGGAGTCGCTCTACGACTACAGCCTCGCGACGTACGACACCGGCGACACGTTCGACCAGTCGCACGCCAAGGGCTTCATCGAGCTCTGGAGCCTGCCGTCCAAGATCTCGGCGCGTCGCGACAAGCCGGAACTCTGAGCATGGTCGCAGCCGAGGGCGGACCGAAGTCCGGGGGAGTGACCACGCAGGGCGCGCTCTGGGGCGGTCGCTTCAGCGACGGGCCGTCCCCGGAGCTCGCGCGGCTGTCGAAGTCCACGCACTTCGACTGGCAGCTGGCGAAGTACGACATCGCCGGGTCGCGGGCGCACGCTGGTGCGCTCGCGGCCGCGGGGTACCTCGACGAGGCCGAGCTC
The DNA here is from genome assembly GCF_008831075.1 of Pseudoclavibacter terrae. Classification (GTDB taxonomy): domain Bacteria; phylum Actinomycetota; class Actinomycetes; order Actinomycetales; family Microbacteriaceae; genus Pseudoclavibacter; species Pseudoclavibacter terrae. The sequence continues at coordinate 298,011 of NZ_WBJX01000006.1, forward strand.
ATCGGCATGCTGGATGCGCTCACGGAGCTCGAACGACGTGTCGTCGCTGCCGAGTTCGTGGCGGCGGACAGCGACGAGGATGTGCACGGTGCTCTCGAGCGCGGGCTGATCGAGATCGCCGGGCCGGAGCTGGGCGGCAAGCTGCGTGCGGGTCGTAGCCGCAACGACCAGATCGCGACCTTCGTGCGCATGTACCTGCGCGACCACAGCGCGACGATCGCGGAGCAGCTCGAGACCCTGGTGGACGTGCTCGCCCAGCAGGCCGAGCACAACATCCAGGTCATCATGCCGGGCCGAACGCACCTGCAGCACGCCCAGCCGGTGCTGCTGTCGCACCACCTCCTCGCCCACGCGTGGCCGCTCGTCCGCAACCTCGATCGTCTGCGTGACTTCGACCGACGCCTCGACGAGTCGCCGTACGGTGCTGGCGCCCTGGCTGGCTCGACGCTCGGGCTCGACGCCGTGCGCGTCGCGCGCGAGCTCGGGTTCACTTCGTCGTCCCCGAATTCGATCGACGCGACGGCGAGCCGCGACCTGGTCGCGGAGTTCGCCTTCATCGCGGCGCAGATCGGCATCGACCTCTCGCGTCTCTCCGAGGAGATCATCCTCTGGAACACGAAGGAATTCGGCTTCGTCACCCTGCATGACGCCTACTCGACGGGGTCGAGCATCATGCCGCAGAAGAAGAACCCGGACATCGCCGAGCTCGCTCGCGGCAAAGCGGGGCGCCTCATCGGCAACCTGTCCGGCCTGCTTGCAACGCTCAAGGCCCTCCCGCTCGCGTACAACCGCGACCTGCAGGAGGACAAGGAGCCGATCTTCGACTCGGTCGAGACGCTCGAGCTCGTGGTCCCCGCCTTCACGGGAATGGTCGCGACGCTCACCTTCCACGGTGAGCGGATGCGGGAGCTCGCACCGCAGGGCTTCTCGCTCGCGACGGACGTTGCCGAGTGGCTCGTGAAGCGCCAGGTCCCGTTCCGGGTGGCCCACGAGGTCTCCGGGTCCATGGTCCAGGCCGCAGAAGCCAGGGGAGTCGACCTCGACGGGTTGAGCGACGACGAGATCTCGGCGGTGTCCGAGCACCTCTCACCTGAGGTACGCGAGGTCCTGTCGGTCGACGGCTCCGTCGCGACCCGAGACGGACGTGGCGGCACGGCTCCCGTCCGCGTCACCGAGCAGATCGCAGAGCTCCGCGAGCGACTGGCGTCGCTCAGGTCCTAGGCTCCCGAGTGCACCCGGACCTCCACGGGGCCCTTCTCGAGGGACCGCTCTCCGCAGCAGACGCACTGCTGGGGGCGGTCCTTTCGCGTACGTCTCCCGAGGGCACCGTCTCGGTCCGCCTCACCGAGGTGGAGGCATACGCGGGGTCGGATGATCCGGGGTCGCACGGCTTCCGGGGTCGAACGGCGAGGAACGCGACGATGTTCGGTCCCGCCGGGCGCCTGTACGCGTATCGCATCTACGGCATCCACACCTGCCTCAACGTCGTGGCGGGGGAGGCCGGGATCTCCTCCGCAGTCCTCCTGCGGGCCGGGGAGGTCGTCGAGGGGGTCGAGTTGGCGACGGCGCGGCGCACCGAGGGCCGCCGTTCGGCTGCTCCGCTGCGCGACCATGAGCTGGCCCGTGGGCCGGGCAACCTCGTGACGGCGCTGGGCGCGACCATCGCCGATGACGGCGCGCGGGTCGATGTCGACCCCTTCGCGCTCGAGCCGCCTGCACCGGGCGCCCGGCGTGCTGTCGTGCGCGGGCTTCGCGTCGGGGTTGGAATCCCAGGTGGCGCGCTTCCGTTCAACTGGCGCTTCTGGCTCGACGGCGAGGCGTCCGTCTCCCGCTACATCGCGCACAGGTCGCTCCGCGCGGGACGGCGCTGAGCGGGCAACTGCTTGATACGGTTGCGCGGTGACTACGCGTGATCTGACGACCCAGCACAACGACGCCACCTTCGAGCACGTCATCGACGAACTCGAGTGGCGCGGGTTCATCCACGTCTCGACCGATCTGGCCGAGCTCAAGGAGCGGATGAACGAGGGGCCGATCACGTACTACTGCGGGTTCGATCCGACCGCTCCGAGCCTGCACCTCGGCCACCTCGTGCAGCTGATCCTTCTCCGTCGCCTGCAGCTCGCCGGCCACAAGCCGCTTGGCCTCGTCGGCGGATCGACCGGGCTCATCGGCGACCCTCGCCCCACTGCGGAGCGCACCCTCAACTCCCGTGAGACCGTCGCCGAATGGGTTGAGGGACTCCGCGGGCAGATCGACGGCTACCTGTCGTTCGAGGGTGACAACGCGGCGCGCATGGTGAACAACCTCGACTGGACGGCGCCCCTCTCGGCGATCGACTTCCTGCGTGAGATCGGCAAGCACTTCCGTGTCGGTTCGATGCTCAAGAAGGACGCCGTGTCGGCCCGGCTCAACTCCGAGGCGGGTATCTCGTACACGGAGTTCAGCTACCAGATCCTGCAGGCGATCGACTTCCTCGAGCTGCACCGCAACTACGGTTGCGTGCTGCAGACGGGTGGCAGCGACCAGTGGGGCAACCTGACCTCCGGCGTCGATCTCATCCGCCGCACGGAAGGCGCAAGTGTCCACGCGCTCGGAACGCCCCTGATCACCAACGCGGATGGGACCAAGTTCGGCAAGAGCGAGGGCAATGCGATCTGGATCGACCCCGAGCTCACGAGCCCGTACGCGTTCTACCAGTTCTGGCTCAACACCGACGACGCCGACGTGATCGCGCGCATCAAGATCTTCACGTTCCTCACTCGTGCCGAGATCGCCGAGCTCGAGACCCTTGTCGAAACCGAGCCCTTCAAGCGCGTCGCGCAGAAGACGCTCGCCTCGAAGGTGACTTCGCTGGTGCACGGTGAAGCAGCGACCGAAGCGGTCATCGCGGCTTCAGCCGCGCTCTTCGGGCAGGGCGAGCTGACCGCGCTCGACGGCCAGACGTTGCGATCGGCGATCCTCGAACTTCCGAACGCCGAGATCGCGGATGGTGCACCTGTCGCGCAGGCCCTCGTCGACACGGGATTGGCGAAGAGCCTCGGTGAGGCACGCCGCGCGATCTCGCAGGGTGGGGTCTCGCTCAACAATGAGCGCGTGACCGATGAGTCCGCCGTGGTGAGCCAGTCGGCCGCGCTCGCCGGCGGAGTCGCCGTGCTCCGTCGGGGCAAGAAGACGCTCGCAGGCCTGGTATTCCGGGCCTGACGGCTCGCCGCCTGGCCCCGACACGCCCGGGATGTGCGCCGAGTTGTGCGCCGGGCTGGCCCTGCGTAATGTAATCACTCGTCAGGCCGACGGAGCGAAACGCGAGAGCGGGTCGCACGGGCCGGACAGTTCTGAAAGAAAGATCAGCATCTGCCACTTGTTCTTGCAAGTTGGAGCAACATGATCTACACTCGGAACTCCTGCCTCACCGGGTAGCGAGATCAACGGCCTCTGGTTCTTCCAGTTGGTTGTGCGGAGGATGAGCTTCATGCTCACGGTCCGTGGTTCTTGTCCGAGGTTTGCAGTGCAAGCGATTGCTCCTTAGAGATGGCCGCGAGGTCTGAAGAGGGAAGCGTTCGATTCTTGAGAACTCAACAGCGTGCACTATGTCAAATGCCAATTTGATCCCGTGCCTCTTCTTTTTGGAGGGGTAAGGATTCCTTTTGGAAACATATTTGGACAATACAAGTCAGTACTGAGCCTTCGGGTTTGGTGTTGTTTTGTTTTTTGTCAGTTTCAAACTTGTCATCGCACTTCGGTGTGGTGG
>NZ_WBJX01000007.1 GCF_008831075.1 Pseudoclavibacter terrae
CGCGTCACAGTCCTCGGCCATCACCGGGAGCTGGCGGCGCTGCTCATCACGTCCTTCGCCTTCGGATTCGCCCACGTCGTCAGCTACCTCTTCGAAGACCTGGGCATCTTCACGATCGCCCTCAACACGTTGGCCGTAGCTCTGGACGGCGCACTCTTCTACGGCGCCTACCGCGCGACGGGCACACTGTGGGTGCCGATCCTGCTCCACGGCCTCGGCGACTTCGGACGATTCCTCCAGCCCGGCAGCAACGGCGCCACGCACGCTGCGATGTCGACCGGCGACACGATCGCCTCCCTGACCTTGATCATCGGCGCCGCGCTCGCCCTCGCACTCGTCGTGAGCCTCGCCCGCCAAGATCACCGGAGTCGACGCGGATCCAGATCGACGCCATCACCTGTCTCCTGACCCTGTCGGGGGTGGCTGGTACCGTGCCCGGCGTGAAGATCCTGCTCCTTTCTCGCTGCACCGGTGCTGTGGCGCCCTTCCTCGCCGAGTCGACGGGCGCGGCAGCTCCGCTCCGTCTCGGCTACATCGACGACGCCCAGGCGGCGTTCTCCGAGGCTCCGTTCGTCCGAGCGGAACGCGATGCAGTGGCGAAGCTCGGCCACGAGATCCTCGGGATCACCGTTCGCAACCTGGACCCGGCCGAGTTCGAACGTGTACTGGAAGGGTTGGACGCGGTGTACGCCGCCAGCGGCAGCACCTTCGCGCTCCTCGAGGCGCTGCGTGTGTCTGGCTGCGACGTGCCCTTGGTCAGGTTCGTGCGAGCGGGGCTCCCCTACGTCGGCTCCAGCGCTGGGTCGATCATCGCGGGGCCCGACATCACTCCTGCGTCACTGATGGATGATCCCGCGGACGCACCGACGCTCACAGATCTCGCCGGCCTCGGCTTGGTCGAGCAGACAGTCATCCCGCACGCGGACGGGCACCTGCCGCCCTACCCACCGGAGCTGATCCGCAGGACAGTGGACACCTACGGCCCCGACTACCCGCTGGTTCTCCTCGCCGACGACCAGGCGCTCGTCGCCACTGGAACTGGTGCGAGAGTGATCGAGTCACCCTGCACTGGGTGATCACGGAAAGGTTCGACAATGTCCCTCCCCCCGCCCCTGGACACGTTCAAGCGCATCGCCGTCGCGCCCATGGCTGGCGGTCCGAGCACGCCCGCCCTCGTCATCGCCGCGGCGAACGCAGGACACTTCGCGCAGCTCGCTGGCGGGTACAAGACAGCGGCGGCCCTGGAGGCGCAGATCGCTGAGGTGACGGAGGCCGGTGTGCAGGTGTTCGGCGTCAACCTCTTCGTCCCCAACCCCCATCCCATCGACGAAGCGGGGTACGCCGCGTACTGGGAGCGCATCCGGCAGGACGCTTCCACGCACGATGAAACCGCGACCATGGCGCCCAGGCTGGAAGACGACGACGAATGGGCCGAGAAGCTGGATGCCGTCATCCTGGGCCGCGTCCCGGCCGTGAGCTTCACGTTCGGGCTCCCCTCACCGGACGTGTTCCGGAGGCTCAAGACGGCTGGAGTCCACACGATCCAGACGGTGACGTCCGTCAACGAGGCTCGACGGGCCGCGGCGGCCGGTGCAGATGCCCTCACCGTTCAGGGGCACGACGCCGGCGGTCACAGCGGCGTATGGGATGCGGACACCCTCCCGGAGAACGTCCCGCTCGCGACGCTCGTCGAGCGCGTTCGCACGGTGACGGACCTGCCGCTGATCGCATCGGGTGGCATCACTCGTCGCGACCAGGCGCGCGAAGTGCTCGACGCGGGCGCAGACCTGGTCGCGGTCGGAACCGTGGTACTCCGGTCCGACGAGAGCGGAGCGTCCGCGACGCACAAGGCGGCCCTCGCAGATGAGCGCTACAGCGAGACAACCCTCACGCGTGCGTTCACCGGCCGCCCCGCACGCGCGCTCGTGAACGCCTTCGTCGCAAGCCACACGGATGCGCCCGTCGGGTATCCGGCCCTCCACCACCTGACCCGTGCGATGCGCGCGAAGGCCACCGCCGCCGGCGACAGCACGCTCGTCAACCTCTGGGCAGGAGAGGGCTGGCGCGAAGCGAAAGACGGCCCCATCGTGACGATCCTCGACGCCCTGGAACCGTGAGAAGGCGCCTCTCGGCTCGCGAGCGCGCAGACGCCTGACCGGGGCGGGGCATCATGCGCCCTCGTTGAGCCATCGGCCACCGGCAAGCCTCTCGCAGGAGGCGAAGGCCTCGTCGCCCCTTCGGCGTGCTCACCGCTTCCCGTGTGCGCCGGGGGTCGGCTGACCGTCTGGACGTGCGGGCCTCTCGATGACGAGGAGTGCCCGATCCCGGCGACGCCAGCGAGCAGTGCGACTGCGAGCGGGAAGGACCCCACGGCTGCTGCGAGAGCGACACCCACGATCGGGGTGAGTGCGACGGGCGCGGCGAGGTAGAGGACCCAGTCGCCGAAAGCGTGGGCCGGTTGGTCCCGGGGATCAGCGCTCTTGACGTGGTTCCCTGGGCGATTCCGTGTCTGCTGGGATCTTGTCGGCGTTGCTCTCTTTTCGTGTCCAGATGATCACCGCGATCATTGCTGCGGCTGAGATGGGGAGCCCGATCACGGGGATCAGGCCGGTGTTCGCGGCGAAGCTGGAGAAGTCCCACAGGGCGTGCAATGCCATCGCTGCGATGAGGGTGCCGCTGACGCGGCGCAGGAGGTACAAGGCGCTTCCGATGACGAAGGTGATGAACACCTGCGAGACGCCGAGCGGGCCGGTGCCGAAGATGGTGTTCGGGAGGTGGAGGAGCCCGAACAGGAGCGTGCTGAAGAACCACACTCCGAGCTCCCCGAACCGGCTGCGCAGCGCGACGATGAGCTGACCGCGTGTGAGGAGTTCCTCGTTGAAGCCGACCAGCAGGCTGCCGGCTGCGAGGAGCAACCACATCGTGGGAGTGAAGCGCGAGGTGTCACCGAGCAGCAGGTTCGCGAGAGCGACGGCGACGAGGATCACCGGGAACGCCCACGCCCACTTCGGCATCCGCTTGCGTTCCTCGAACACCGCGGGCCTCCACCAGCCGTAGACCGTGACGATGATGCTGATGACCACCGCGCCCGCGAGAGTCGGGGCAACGTACCACTTCCAGAGTGTGTCCGCGTTGTCGCCGATGCGGGGGTAGTCGATCCCGTTCGCGATCCACACGCCGTAGAACACGGCGAGGTACGTCAGGTACGCAACGACCCCGAGCCAGACGCGGGGAGCGAGCCGAGGGCGGTGAGGGGAAGTCATACGGTCACGCTAGCGACACGGGATACCTGGGGACGGCAGGTGCCCGGTGAGTTCGATTCGGAAGGGGTCGTTGGCCGTGAGGCCGGTGAAGGCTGTGAGTGGTGTCGAGTGTCGACAAGGTGGCATGTGGTCACCGACTCCCGCGTTCGCCCCGGGCATGCTGCACAGCGGGACCAGCGGGCCCCTCGATGACGAGGAGTGCCCCGATCCCGGCGACGCCGGCGAGCAGTGCGACTGCGAGCGGGAACGATCCCACGGCTGCCGCGAGAGCGACGCCCGCGACCGGGGCGAGTGCGATGGACGCGGTGATCGGGGCGCCGAACACGCCGTTGAGCGTGCCGAGACGAGCCGTGCCCCAGCGTTCGACGACGGCCGTGGCCTGCACGAGGGTCAGCGCCCCGCGGGCGGCCCCGGCGAGCAGCGCGAGGAGGGCGAGCACGGCAAACGGTCCAGAGGTGAGGGCGAACGCCCCGAGCGCGAGACTCGCGACGGCGCCGACGAGCAGTGCGCGCAGCGTCAGCGGGATGATCCGGTTGAGAGCCGTGAAGAGGATGCGGCCGCCTACCTGCCCCACACCGACGAGTCCGAGGAGCATGGCCGCTGTTCTCGCGTCGATGCCTCGCGCCGCGAGCAGCGGGATGAGGTTCAAGGTCACGGCGTAGACGCTGAAGGAGAGCAGCGTCACACCGAGGCAGAGCCTCATGAAGCGACCAGTCCTGACAACGACCGGATTCCCCTCCTGTTCGTTGTTGGGCTCCGGTCTGGACGTTCGGGCGCGTTTCGGCAGCAGGAGCGCGTGCAGCGGGATGGTGACGGCGGCGAGGAACGCGCCGAGCACGAGGTAGGTGCCGCGCCAGCCGATGAGCTCCGAGAGCAGAGTGGCGGCGGGCACGTACAGCGTGGACGCCAGGCCTGCTACCAGGGTGACGACCAGCAGTGGCCTGCCCGAAGAACTGCCGTAGCGGATCCCGAGCACGGTGAACGCGGCCTGGTAGAGCACGCCAGCCTGCGCGACGCCGATCACCACCCAGGCGAGGACGAACGCGGGGAAGCTATCGGCTGTGGCGACAAGCAGGACGCCGGCAGCGGCGAGCGCCGATGACCACGCCATGACGACGCGACCGCCGAAGCGGTCGAGCAGACCCCCGGAGCCGAGGCCGACGCCGGCCGAGACGAGCAGACCTGCGGAGAAGGCAGCCATGACGCTCACGAGACTCCACCCGGTGTCGGCGACGACCTCGGCGGCGACCGCGGGGAGCGTGTAGTAGAGCGTGCCCCAGCTGATGAGCTGCGTCACGCAGAGCGTGACCAGCACCGGATCCGGACGCCGTCGCGTCGTCTGGACTTCCGACGGCTGAGGATGCGTGGCAGCGGATGCAGTCATCTGGGCGTGGTCACTGCGTCGACCTCACTGCTGCGACGCTGACCGCGCGGTGCAGTCGCCGCACCGGAGGATGCGGAGAGTTCTATGCCGACGCGTACCGGCCCCCCGGTGGCAGCCAGCGCGACCCCCTCTCGGAGACGCTCGAGCGGGAATGTGGCCTCGACCAGTTCCGCGAACGGCCACCGGTCGGTGCTGCCCGCGACGAAATCGAGGGCCGCCGCGAGGTCGGCCGAGGCGTAGTTGTGGACACCGCGGACGGTCACGAGACCTCGGACGAGAGATTCGGGGTCGAGGGTGACGGGCTCGGTGGGGAAGACACTGCCGACGAGGATGACGGCACCGCCGACCTCGACGGCGTCGAGAGCTGCGGATACTGCGGTTCGAGACCCGGAGGCCTCGATCACGATGTCCGGGCCAGGCAAGCCAAGCCCCGCCCAGACCTCGGCCGCGGCGTCGGGATCGCCCGGATCGATGGCCGCGTGCGCGCCGAAGCGCGCGGCCAGGTCTCGCCTCCTCTCGTCAGGGTCGGCAACGACGACCGTACATCCGCGATCCCTGGCGAGGGCCGCGACGCTGAGCCCGATGAGACCTGCTCCGGAGACGAGCACCGCGGGCGAGTCGAGCTCGACAGCGCTGAGCGCCGCTCGCATCGCTGCGACCGCGGTCGCCGTGCCGCAGGTGACGGGGGCGAGGGCAGCAGCCGGTGTCGTCTCATCGACGGCGACGATGCCCGTTCCCGACCGCAGGTGCATGTGAGTCGCGAAGCCGCCGCTGAGCTCCCACCTGGTGGTGAGGCGCTCGTGCCCGTACTTGAGCAGGGTCCGGCACTTCTGCGTCAGCCCCCGCGTGCAGCGGTCGCATGCGCCGCAGCTGGCCATCACCGACCAGACGATCCGAGCATCGTGCTCGACGGCCTTCCCGTCGATGGTGCGGGCGCCACCGTCGCCGGTCGCGACGACCCTGCCCACGTACTCGTGGCCGAGCACTCCCGGCGCGGGAGACTGCCGGTGGCCGAGCATGGTGTGCACGTCGGAGCCGCAGATCGTCGCGAATTCGACGGCCACGAGCACCTCCCCCGGCCCGAGCACGACGTCCGGCACGGCGACCGCTTCCAGAGGCCTCTCGACGCCGAGCCACACCATGGCCGTCGCGGCGGGCTGCAGGTGGACGCGGCGCGCAGTTGACTTCTCGACGCGCGCCGCGGCGTCCGACCTCACGACGCGGGCCGCTGGAACGCGGGCAGCTCGCGGAGCGCGGCGACGCTGTCGATGACGACGTGCGCTCCGCTCGCCTCGAGCGTCGCGCGGTCGTGCGCGCCGCTCAGCACGCCGACCGCGAGGCCAGCCCCCGCCCGGAGCCCCGACTGCACGTCGCTCGCGGTGTCTCCCACGACAGCGACCGCCGCGACGCTCGACGTCCCCGTGCGCAGCACAGCGCCGAGCACGAGGTCCGGGGCTGGGCGACCGCGGCCGACGTCGACGGGCGACAGCGCGAGATCGACGAGCTGCTCCCAGCCGAGGGCACGGAGGATCGCGTCGCGGGTGACCGGCGCGAAGCCGGTCGTCAGCGCGACGGAGAGTCCGGATGCCCGCAGCGACTCGATGGTCTCGCGGGCGCCAGGGATCTCCTGCACCCCCTCCTCCTCGACGAGCTCCGCGTAGGCACGCTCGAACGCGGCGGTCGCGGCGGACGCCGCCTCGGTGTCGCCGTTCGCGAGGTGCGTGAACACGTCGAGCTTCGACCGACCCATGGTTTCCCGCACGTACGCGAGCGCGTCGGCCCACGGAAGGTGCGCGGCAACTCCGGTGCGCTCAGCGGCGCGCTGGAAGGCGTGCTCGACGACGCCGTCGTCGAGCACCGTGGTGCCGGCCATGTCCAGCACGACGAGCTCGATCGGAACGGTCGTCGCGGCGTCGGACGTTGTCTGGGGAGGTGCAGTGAGGATAGTCATCTCAGGCCTTTCGAGGTTGGAGCGGACACGGCGTCCAGCTCGAGTGCGAGGTGGTGCTCGGCGAGGCCGAGCCCGGTGGTCATGCCGATCCCGGTGGTCGCCGCGACCGCGAGAACGCCAGGTTCGGGGCGCTCGACGAGGAACTCGTTGGGAGCAGTCGCGTAGATGCCCTGCCAGCGCTCGCGCACACGCATCGGCCCGGCCTGCAGGAGGCGCTCGGCCTCGGTGAGCATGAGGTTCACTGCAGCCTCCGACTGGAACGGCGCGACGGTGACGCCCTTCCAGTGGGTGTCCCCAACGAGCAGCGAGCCGTCCGGCAGCTGCGTGAACATCTGGTTGAGGTCGATCGCGGCGAGGTCCGGGCGCTCCCCGTGGAGGCGCTCGCGCACCGCCGAAGCCTCGGGAAGACTCGCGAAGCCGCGGTAGCGGATGAGCGACCAGCCGGTGAGGAGCGGGGCGCCGAGCGGCCTCGCGAGCGGAGCGTCTACCCGGAGCATGTCGAGCGCGCACCGTTCGACGGAGTGCTTCTCCGCCGTGTCGGGGAGCAGCTGGTCGATGTCGTGGTTGACGGCGACGACCACGAGCCCCGTGGCGATGTCGCCGCGGCTCGTCTCGACGAGTCCGCTGCGGACTCGTCCGACGGCCGTGCGCATCCGGAACTCGACACCCATACGCTGCAGGTGGCGCACGATGGCCGCGGCGGCTGTGCGCGGGTCGGTCTGCAGGTCGGCGGCGAGGAGCGCTCCGCCGGTCGCGACGCCCGGCCTGACGGGGAGGCGTTCGGCGACCTCGGCCACCTCGAGCATCCGGATCTCCTCTTGGACGGGAAGCCTGTCGTCGTCGTCCAGTTGGGTGCACCTGGCCGCGTCGAGCAGCGCGAGCTCGTCGTCATGCCTGGCGACGACGACGGTGCCCGTCTCGCGCAGCCAGAACCCGGCGTCGGTCGCGAGCTGCAGCCACAGCTCACGGGCCAGCACTCCGTACCGTCGCGCGTCGCCAGTCTGCGGCGTGAAGCACAGGTGCCCGAAGTTGCGGATGCTCGCACCGATCGGCTCGCTCGTCCGGTCGACGACGACAACCGACAGACCGCGCTTGGCGGCCGCGTAGGCGGCGCCGAGACCGACGATGCCGGAGCCGACGACGGTGACGTCGAAGCCGCGGTTCATCGGAACACCCGGCGCATCCACATCGCGAGGCCCTCGACGAGGAGCACGGTGACCAGGATCATGAGCACGATGGCCGTCACGAGCGGGTAGTTCGAGCCTTGTCCGGCGTTGAGGAGGTAGTAGCCGACGCCGCCGCCGCCGACGATGCCGAGCAGTGTGGCCGCGCGGATGTTCGTGTCCAGCAGGTAGAAGGTGTGGCCGATGAGCGCGGGAGTGCCCTGCGGGAGCGTCGCGCTGGCGTAGGTCTGGAGCCTGGTGGCGCCCGTCGCGCGGAGGGCGGTCTCCGGACCTCGCCGGACCTCCTCGAAGGAGTCGGCGATGAGCTTGCCGAGCAGGCCGATGCCGCCGATGGCGAGGGCGATCGTTCCTGCCTGGGTGCCGAGGCCGGTGATGATGATGAGCACGATGGCGAGGATCACCTCGGGGATACCGCGGATGCCGACGAGCAGCAGGCGCATGCCGCCGTGCACTGAGCGGGTTGGGGCGACGTTGCGGGCAGCGAGCGAACCGATGACCAGGGATACGACGAAGGTCAGGAGCGTCGCCGCGAACGCGATGGCGATCGTGTCGCGCATGGCCTCGAGCATGGTCGCCAAGTCGTAGACGCCGAACGACGGAGGCCAGAACTGCACGGCGATGTCTGGGATGCGTGCCCAGAAGGTGAGGAAGTCGAGCCAGTTGATCTCAGCGAAGACCACCGCCGCGACCACGACGAGTGCCGCGCCCCACGCCCAGACGAGATTGCGGACGCGGGTTGCGTTCCAGGGACGTCTGATCGCGTCCCGCGGCGACTTGAAGCGGCGCGCGTTGACGACCTGGCGGTTCGCCGCGGTTCCGCGGGCGCCTCGCATCCGGTCGACGAGCTTGTCGATGGGGTTGCGGCTGCTGTGGTGTCCGCCGAGCATCGCGGCTCGGACAAGGCTGGAGACGATCTCCATTGCGACGCACAGCACGAAGATGACCAGTGCGATGCCGAGACCGAGCGAGTAGTCGAGTGACTTGAAGGCGGACGACATCTCGAGGCCCAGGCCCGCGACACCCACGTAACCGAGGATGACGGAGCCGCGGAGGTTGATGTCGTTGCGGTGGAGCACCGTCGCAACCCACGACGGCATGACCTGCGGGAGCACCCCGGACGTGAACTCCTGCAGCTTCGAGCCGCCCGCGGCCCGGATCGCGAGGCGTGGCCCCTCGTCGATCTGCTCGATGGCGTCGGCGAACATCTTCGAGATCATGCCGATCGAGTGGATGCCGATCGCGAGGATGCCGGGCAGTGAGCCGAGGGAGAACATGAGCACGAAGACCATGGCGAGCACCACGTCGGGGAGGGCGCGGGTCAGGACGCCGACGAAACGCGCAGCACCGCGCCAAGCGTGGCCCGGCGTCGTGTTCGCGGCCGCGAGGTAGGCGATCGGCACGGAGACCACGGCCGCGAAGAGGGTGCCGCAGATGACGAGGCCGAGCGTGAGGCCCGTGAGCTCGAGCAGCTCTGGCCAGTCGGGGAAGCTCAACCCGCCGACGCGAGTGAAGAAGCGCTCGGCGTTCGACCAGCTCTCGATCATGGCTGGTAGCGAGATGTCGATCTCGATGAGGGCGGCGACGGCGATGCCGGCCAGTGCGAGGAGCGTGAGGGCGGCCGCGATGCGCTCAGGCGCTCGGCGCTGCCGGGGTGCGCGTGCTCCGATTCCGGACTGGTTCGGGGTGGACGCGCGTGGAGGAGAAGGTGCGACGGTGGCGGTCATCGTGCCGCCTCCGCCTGAAGGAGTTCGTTCTGCACGGCCTCGAGCTCGGCGGTGCTGGTGGCGACGCGACCGTAGATCTCCATGACTTCGGCCTTCGTGAGGCCCTCGACGGGGGTATCCAGCACGACTGCCCCGTGGCGGAGCCCGACGATGCGGTCGGCCCAGGAGATGGCGAGGTCGACCTGGTGGAGGCTGCAGACCACGGTCAGGCCATCGGCCGCGGCGATCTCACGGATGAGACGCATGACCTGCTCGCTCGACTCGGGGTCGAGAGAGGCGACGGGTTCGTCGGCGAGGAGAATATCGGGGCGTTGCATGAGTGCGCGGGCGATGGCGACGCGCTGCTGCTGCCCGCCGGAGAGCGTGTCGGCGCGCTGGTAGGCGCGATCGAGCAGGCCGACGCGGTCGAGGTGTCCCAGCGCATCCAGTTTGTTCGCCTTGGTGTAGCCGAACAGCCCGAGGCGTGGGCCGCGGATGCTGGCGAGGCCGCCCGTCAGGACGTTCTCGAGCACCGTGAGTGACGGCACGAGCTCGAACTGCTGGAAGATGAAGCCCACCCTGCTGCGCAGCCGCCGGAGTGGGCGGCCGCGCAGGCGCGACACCTCGTCGCCGAGCACCGTCACGTCTCCCGACGTTGACTGCTCGAGCGCGTTCAGGTGGCGCAGCAGAGTGGACTTGCCGGAACCGGAGAGCCCGAGCAGCACGACCATCTCGCCGCGAGCGACCTCGAGGCTCACCTCGTCGAGCGCAGTGGTCTCGCCGAAGCGCTTGGTGACGTCGCGCAGCGAGATCACCGGTGCGGTCTGGTCAGGGGGTGTGCTCATGTCGATGCTCATCTCTGGTCTCGGCCGATTCAGCTGGGTCGGGCGCGGGTCAGCTCTGGCACTGCGTGGCGTTGGTCGCCTCGCAGATGTCGCGGACCGTGTCGTAGTACTGGTCGTCGACCGGCTTGGTCTCGAAGAAGACGCTGCGGAAGCCGTCGCTGTCGGCGCCCTCGACGCCGGCGGCGACGATGTCGTCGATCGTGACCTCGGAGAGGATGTCGCGCAGCTGCTGCTTCAGGTCGTCCGGCAGCGCGTCCGATTCGACGATGGGGGCACCGGGGACCATGGTCTCGGCGATGACCTTGACCTTGTCGGACTTCTCGACCTCGCTGTCCTCGGCGAAGCCGGCCTCGCACTCGACGCCTTCGCCGACCTTCTGGACGCTGACGTCGTGCTTGCCCGCCATGACCGGGGTGACGTCGGTCTCGGGATCGATGCCCGCTTCGAGGAGGTTGTAGCTGGGGAAGAGGTAGCCGGAGGTGGAGGACGGGTCGACGAAGCAGACCTTCTTGCCTGCGAACTCCTCGATGGACGAGATGTCGCTGTCGGCGGGCACGATGGCCTGCGAGTAGTAGCCGGGCTCCTGGCCCTCGGACGTCACGATGGAGGAGATCGGGGTGAGCTCGGCGCCGTTGTTCGTGGCTGTGACGTAGGTGAACCCCGAGAAGGAGGCCACGTCGACCTTGCCGGCGATGGCAGCTTCGATGAGCGCCGCGTAGTCGGTGGACTCGTGGTATTCGACGGTCTTGCCCGTCTCGAGCGCGATGTAGTCCATGAGCGGCTGGTAGTTGGTCTCGGTGTCGACGGAGTCGGGGACGACACCGAAGACGAGGGTGTTCGAGTCGACGGCGAAGCCCGACGAGTCGGAGGAGCCTGATGCGTCTGCGGCGGGGGTCGAGCAGGCGGCGAGGCTGAGTGCGAGGATGCCGGCGCCTGCGAGGGCGATCGCGGGCTTGAGGGCGCGGGTCATGTGCTGTGCCTTTCGGGCGGGGTGTCGGAGCGGGACGTGAAGAGACTGCCAGAACTCGAGTCAACATGTATGCCTAACTCGGAGAGATTCACGAGTTGTTCACCTACGTTGGCGAGACCAGTCTCTCGAGATCGCGGTCAACCCCTCCGGTCTCAATTTCACCCGACAGCCTCAGGACTACGCGGTCGCGAAGTAGTATTCCTACGTGACCGACGTTATGTACAAGCAGATCGCCGACGACCTCCGCCGCCGCATCGCGAGCGGACAGCTGGCGCCGGGTGACGATGTGCCGTCAGAGGGGGAGCTCGCTGAACGCTGGAGCACCTCCCGCGGGCCGATCCGGAACGCCCTCGCTGCGCTGCGCGGCGAGGGCCTCATCGAGACTGGACGCGGCCGGCCAGCACGCGTCGTGGAGCGCAAGGCGCACCAGGCAGTGGATGTGTCCATCCCGTTCACGAAATGGGCCAGGGAGATCGGCACCGTACCGGGGGCCGAGACGCAGGAGGTGAGCTTGCGGCGGCCCGACCTGGCGCAAGCTGAGATCTTCGGCATCGAGCCCACGCAGCTCGTCGTGCACGTCCTCAGGCTTCGCAGCCTCGATGGACGACCGACGATGCTGGAGCGGCTCACCTTCACGGAGGAGGTCGGACGTCACCTCTTCGACGCCGATCTCGACACCGTGTCCATCACCGAGTTTCTCGACAGTCGCGGTTACGGCTACACCGACATCGATCACGAGATCGACGCGAAGGCGGCCGACAGTCTCGACGCCAGGCTTCTCGAGATCGAGGAAGGGTCCCCCGTCCTGCGCCTGCGACGCGTGACGCGTGACGATGCGGGTCGCGTCTTCGAAGTCTCCGACGACCGCTACCGGAGCGACATCGTGCGCTTCACCGTGTCAGCGTCGGGCAGGTCGCAGCGTGGGAGTCATTACGTGCGACCCATCGCGTTCTGACCGTGGTCACCGGTGCGCGGCGTCGGGCCCGCCCCGTAGCCATCCCAGCCGCCGGGCCGCGCGAGCTAGATGGCCAGTCGTGCGTTTCTGGTCAGGTCGCTCAGAAGGTGCCGTCCGCGACAAGGCCGCTGTAGACGATGGCCAGGGTGGGCGGCCCGACGCGCACGGTGTAGGCGGTGCCTGGAAGGAAGTTGCCGGTGATGAAAAAGCCGTTGAGGACCGTGGTCTGCTGGTCGGCTGACAAGGGGGAGGTGTTCGTGAGGGTGACGACGTTGGCGTCCGCACTCACCGAGAACCCCGCGGGCGGCGCACTGGTTGTGAAGGGCACCCCCTCGGGGAGGGTGATGAGGATCTGCAACTGTTGGGCCGCGTAGGGGCCGCTCGCGCCAGAACCGTTGTAGCTCGATCCGGTGAAGAAAATTCCTTCCCGGGCGACTGCTCTGCCGCTGAGGGTGAGGGTACCGCCGCTGGTGGCGGTACTCGCCGCCGCGAGCGGGCCGGCCACAGCGAGCGTGAGCACTGGCGCTGACCAGGCGAGCGAGTTGAGCACGTGTCGGCGGCTTGGGTTGGAAGGGGTGTGCGTGGCGGACATGATCTCTCCAAGAGGGATTGAGGTGTGTGTCGTCCTGGCCTCGGCTGGGCGCGGTCGACTCCGCGCATGACAAGCATGTCCATCCGGGTCGAGTGCCGCGTGGGCCTTGACGGTGGCTGCGATCCGTGCAGAGGATGCGTCTTTGTCGGCGCTTCGCGATCACAGCAGCCACTCGGCGAGCGGGTGGATGAGGTAGCGGAGCGAGTAGGCCTCCCATATCGCCCCGACGATGAGCAGGGCAAGCGCTGGCACGGCCAGCACCGCCATGCTCCGCAGCCCCCGCAGGTATCCGCGTCGGCGGTTGGGGGCGCCGACTGTCCGAGGGAGGATCCAGCATCGCCCGAGGAGCCACGCGCCGAGCAGCAGGAGGATGTAGGCCTGCAGCTCGATGATGAGCGTCAGAGAGTGCGGGATGAGCTGCACCCAGGCGATCGGCGAGGTGGGGGCGAGGGTGATGCCGGTCTCCACTGCGAAGTAGGCGAACAGGCCGAGCCCGGCGAACGGCACGACGAGCGACGGCAGGATGATGAAGCCCAGCCCGACCTTGCCGATGTTGACGGCGAGGATTACGAGCGCGAACAGCGGTGGCGTGAGCACGAGGTCCTGCACGAGTCCCGCTGTGCCGTCGCCCTCGAGGGCGTCGACTCGCGCCGCCTGGAGTCCCGGGAAGACGATTCCGAGCACGAAGCCGACGGCGGTGAGTCCGTACGCGGCGATGTTGAGCAAGATGTAGGCGCGCGCGTTGTCTCGGATGAGGCGAACCGGATGCCGCCACCGCGGAAGGTGTGAGTGCTGCTTCGTTCGAACGGGTGCTGAGGTCATGCTCCCACCCCACCGGACGACGAGAGCCAGCGGTAGTGACGCGGTGTCACGCATTGTCGTGACACTGCGTCACTACCGGGACGGCTCGGACCTGACCAGAGTTGGTGAACCATGAAGGCCCTGCAGTACGTTGCGCTCGGCATGCTTGTTGCTGCGCTGATCGCGAAGGTGCCCGTCGGACGCACGATCAGGAATCGGGACGCCGAGACACGGAGGTGAGCGTCGACATGGTGGAGCGAGGTGAGGTTCCGTCCGAGCAGCGGATGCGGCAGCTTGCGATGATCACGGCGGTGGCGGCCATCGCCCCGCTCAGCCTGCTCGGCGTCGCGGTCACCGCCGCGTCGTGGTGGGAGGGCGCGACGGCCCGCTGTCGCTCGTCGGGGCCATGCTCCTCGCCGGACGAGGAGGCGAACGCTCTGGTTCCTGCTGTTCGCCGCCGGGGTTGCCGGAGTGGGTGCGACTGCGCTCCTTTTCCACCCGGCGACGTGGGAGCTCGCCGCCCTCTACCTGGCCTCCCCCGCCGTCGGAACGCTGTTCATCAGCGGGGTCATCGTCTTCAGCGAGCACGTCTGGCTCGTCGTTCGACGCCTCAAGCAGGCGGCCAGGACGGAGGCCGAGCTGGCCGTTGCCAACGAGCGGATGCGCTTCGCCGGCGACCTGCATGACATCCAGGGCCACACGCTGCACGTCATCAAGCTCAAAGCGGCTCTCGCGCACCGCCTCGTTCGCACGGACCCCGACCAGGCCGTCAGCGAACTGGAGGACATCCGCCAGCTCACCAGCCACACCATCGAGGAGACGCGGACGCTCGCCTACGCTCGGCGCCGACTCAATCTGCCGGCCGAGCTCGAGAACGCCAAGAGGCTGTGCCAGGCGGCGGGCATCGACGTCACCACCGAGGTCGCGGACGGGTCGGGCACGAATCCGCACGAGCTGCTCGCGCAGGTCCTGCGTGAAGCGACGACGAACCTGCTGCGCCACGCCAGCCCCGCGCACGTCACCATCACCGCTGGACCAGACCGCCTCGAGATCACGAACGACGGCGTGAGCGGCGAGCGTGCGCCGCTGCGTGGTCTCGCACGCCTCCGCGAACGGCTTGAAGCGAGCGGCGGAACGCTGTCGGTGCGGCACGCACCGCCCACCTTCACCGTCGCGGCCCGCATCCACCCGCCGCTCGCCAGCACTCCGGCAGGAACCGAGCAATGAGCAACGGCGGCACCCCTGTCCGTGTCGTGCTCGCGGACGACGAACTCCTCATCCGCGCAGCACTCTCCACCCTCCTGCCCCTCGACGGCACCATCCAGATCGTCGGCCTCGCGAGCGACGGGAACGAAGCCGTCGCCGTCACGATCGACCACGAACCCGACGTGCTGGTCATCGACCTCGAGATGCCCGGCAAGGACGGCCTGCAGGCCGTCGCTCAGATCCTGGTCGAACAGCCGACCCAACGGGTCCTCATGCTCACCCGGCATGCACGACCCGGCGTCCTCCGACGCGCCCTCGACCTCGGGGTGCTCGGCTTCATCAGCAAGGCCTCCGACCCGGATGACCTCGTGGAGGCGATCGAACGCGTCCACTCGGGACAGCGGTGGATCGCCCACCACATCCTCGAAGCCGCCATGGCCGATGACTCGCCGCTCACGCACCGAGAGGTCGACGTCCTGCGTGAGACGCGCGACGGGTACTCCGTACTGGTACCGAGCAATGTTCGGTGAGTATTACTCCCGCTCACGAGGACCAAATCAGTGGATTCTGCGCCTGCTGCACGTCGCACAAGGTTCCCGGCTAGGCGCAGCAGGCCGACGCTGCCGCTGCCGCCGTCTTCCCGCCAGCGTTCACCGGTTCTGGGGCACCACAAGTCACGCCGGCGCTCTCCTCGGGTGTGCTGGTCGAGCACACTCCGGTTTCCGGGAGCACGAGCGTGACGAGGCGCGCCTGTTCGTGGCGTCCGGCGAGCTCGTCCGCGATGGATCGCACTTGCTCGTACCCCGTGAGGAGCAGGAACGTGGGGGCGCGGCCGTAGCTCTTCATGCCGGCGACGTAGAAGCCGGGCTCTGGGTGCGTGAGCTCGTCCACGCCGTGCGGGTAGACGGTGCCGCAGGAGTGCGCGTTCGGGTCGATCAGGGGTGCGAGTGCTCGGGGTGCTTCCACGACGGTGTCGAGGTCGAGTCGGAGTTCGCGCAGCAGGTCAAGGTTGGGGCGGAACCCGGTCGCGTTCACGATCACGTCGACGTCTACGGAGGCGGCGACTCCCGCGCGGAGTCCGGTAACTCGAACGCCGTCCTTTGCGGGGCTGAGGGCGTCGATCTCGAACTGGTCGAGGAGCTGCACCTGGCCGGAGGTCACGAGCGCCCGGGTGGCCCCGCCGAGTTCGCCTCGCGCCGCGAGCTCGTCGTTGGCGGACCCGTACACGCGGGTTGGCTGCGTGCCTCGAATGGCCCAGAAGATCTGTGTGGCAGGTTCCCGCTTGGCGAGGGAGGCGAGTTTCAGCAGGGTGTTCGCGGCGGAGTGGCCGGCACCGACGACGAGGACGCGTTTCCCCGCGAATTGAGCACGGTCGTGTCCGAGCACGTCGGGCAGGGCGTGGCTGAGGTGCTCGCGCACCTGGTCTGCGCCGATGGGCTCGAGGCCGCTGGAGCCGATGGCGTTGCTGGTCTCGTACGTGCCGGACGCGTCGATCACGGCACGCGCGAGCGTTTCGGTGACCCCGGCAGTGGATTCGGTGCGGAGCACGAAGGGGGCGTGTTCGCGTCCGAGCGTGCGGGTGCGGTCCATGCCGCGGCGGGTGACGGCGAGCACCCGGTGTCCGTAGCGGATGCGGTCCGCGAGGGCGGGGACTGCGGCGAGCGGCAGGAGATAGTCGTCGACGAGCTGCTGCCCGGTGGGGAGGGTCTTGGCAGGCGGCGCTTCCCAATCGGCCTCATCTAGGAGACGCGCAGCAGCCTCGTCGACGAGGTACTCCCACGGCGAGAACAAGCGCGTGTGCCCCCACGCTGAGACAGAGGCTCCAGCCTGGTCTCCCGCTTCGAACACGACCACTTCCTGCCCTCGCTCCAGCAGCTGCGCGGCGGCGGCGAGGCCGATTGGCCCCGCGCCGATGATCGCGACCGGCAACGCGTCGAGCCCCATGGTCGATGCTGGGGTGGGGGCTGGGGAGGTGGTCATGACTGGCTCCTTGGATTAGCGGACGGGGGTGGCGGCCGCGTCGAGTTCCGCGGTGACGGCCTGCGGGTAGGTGGCGAGGCCGGCGGAGGCGAGGTAGTGCTCCGCGTCTTGGGCTGCGGCGCAGCCGGTGCCCGCGGCGGTGATCGCCTGCCGATACCGGAAGTCGACCAGGTCGCCTGCGGCGAACACCCCGGGGAGGGAGGTGTGGGTGGTGGGTGCGCTCACGCGCACGTACCGGTTCTCATCGACGTCGACCTGCCCGTCGACGAGCTCGCTGCGGGGGTCGTGCCCAACGGCGATGAACAGGCCCGTCGCGGGCAGCTCATCGAGCTCGCCCGTGACGCTGTCGCGCAGACGCAGCGATTCGAGGTGATCGATGCCGACCGCTTCGAGCACTTCCGAGTTCCAGCGCACGGTGATGCGCGGGTTCGCGAATGCACGGTCCTGCATGATCTTCGAGGCGCGCAGCGAATCGCGGCGGTGGATGAGGGTGACGCTGTTCGCGAAGCGAGTAAGGAACATCGCCTCCTCCAGGGCGGAGTCCCCACCGCCCACGACCGCGATGTCCTGGCCCTTGAAGAAGAACCCGTCACACGTCGCACACCAGGACACCCCGTGCCCGGTCAGTCGCTCTTCACCCGGAACGCCGAGTTTCCGGTACGCGGACCCCATGGCCAGGACGATGGCGTGCGCCTCGAACGTGCCCGAGTAACCGGTTTCGACGGTCTTGATCGGGCCGTCGAGCCGCAGGGCGGTGGCGTCGTCGATGACGATGCGCGTCCCGAACCGCTCGGCCTGCTGGCGCATGTTCTCCATCAGGTCGGGGCCGAGGATGCCGGCCGGGAATCCCGGAAATTTCTCGACCTCCGTGGTGTTCACGAGCGCGCCGCCCGCTTCGACGGCGCTGGTGAGCAGCACCGGGGAGAGGCCGGCGCGGGCCAGGTAGATCGCGGCCGTGTACCCGGCAGGGCCGGAGCCGACGACGATGACGTTCTCGACGCTCACGCGCGGGAGCCTTCGAGCGCCATGGGGGTGACACCGAGGCTCGCGAGCAGCTCGGTCACGTGCGTGTGCAGCTGGTCGCGGATCGCCCGCACCTCGTCGGCACCCAGTCCGGACGGATCGGTGAGGTTCCAGTCCTGGTACTGCTTGCCGGGGTAGACCGGGCAGGCGTCGCCGCAGCCCATCGTGATGACGACGTCCGCGGCTTGCACGACGTCGTCGGTGAGGGGCTTGGGGAATTCTTGGCCGAGGTCGAGGCCGAGTTCTGCCATCGCGTCGACCGCTTCCGGGTGGAGCGCCTTCGCGGGTGCGGAGCCAGCGGAGCGTACGTGCACCTGGTTGCCGGCGAGTGCCTGGGTGAGGACCGCGGCCATCTGCGAGCGGCCTGCATTCTGCTCGCACAGGAACAGGATTTCCGGCACGGGGCGGGCGATGTCGCCCTTGGCTTGCGCGAGCGCGGTGAGGCGGTCTTTCGCGAACCTCGTCGTGTTGGTGACCAGGTGCGCTTTGACGGTGGAGGTGCGCAGCAGGGCCGCGTAGGACTCGAGCACGTACCGCTCGACGGTTTCTGGAGTGAAGATGCCGGTGAACTGCTCGGCCAGCTCGCCAGCGAGGCGCTGGAGGGAGGCTTCGGGGTAGGTGAGGCCGGGCAGGCCGCGGCGCTGGCTGAGATCGGTCATGGTCGGCTACGCCTTCACGGGAAGCAGGTCAGCGATGAGTGCCTCGACGTGCTGCTTGATGTCGTCGCGGATGGGACGCACGGCCTCGATGCCCTGGCCTGCGGGATCGTCGAGCTTCCAGTCCTCGTACCGCTTGCCGGGGAAGAAGGGGCAGGCGTCGCCGCAGCCCATGGTGATCACGACGTCGGAGGCCTGGACGGCTTCCGTGGTGAGCACTTTCGGGGTGTTGCCGGCGATGTCGATGCCCTCTTCGGCCATGGCCTCGACGGCGACGGGGTTGATCTGGTCTTTCGGCTCGCTCCCCGCGGAGAGCACCTCGATACGCCCGCCTGCGAGGGCGGTGAGGTAGCCGGCGGCCATCTGGGAGCGGCCAGCGTTGTGGACGCAGACGAAGAGCACGGAAGGTTTCGTGGACATCAGGGGCCTTTCACAGAGGTGGGTGAAGCGGGTCAGAGAGAGGTGCGTGGAGCGGGGTCAGACGAGAGTGGACGTCGACGCAGCGGGTGCCGGGCTGGCTGCTGCGGCGGGGAAGAGCCGGGGGCGCAGCCAGAGGGCGACGTAGACGAGGGCGACGAGTACGGGCACCTCGATCAGTGGGCCGACGATGCCCGCGAGGGCCTGCCCGCTGGTCACGCCGAAGGTGCCGATGGCGACGGCGATCGCGAGCTCGAAGTTGTTGCCCGCCGCGGTGAACGCGAGCGTCGTGGTGCGCTCGTAACCGAGCCCCACGAGCTTCCCGAGCCCGAAGCCGAGGAGGAAGGTGACGGCGAAGTAGATGAGCAGCGGCAGAGCGATGCGTGCGACGTCCCAGGGGCGGTCGATGACCTGCTGCCCCTGGAGGGCGAAGAGCATGACGATGGTGAACAGCAGCCCGTAGAGCGCGAATGGGCCCACCTTTGGGAGAAACCTGGACTCGTACCAGTCGCGGCCCTTCGTTGACTCCCCGATGCGGCGGGAGAGGTAGCCGGCGAGCAGCGGGATGCCGAGGAACACGAGCACGCTGATCGTGATGGCCCAGAAGGAGAAGTCCGCGCTCGTCGTGGGCAGGCCCAGCCAGGACGGGAGCAGCTGGAGGTAGAACCAGCCGAGCGCGCCGAACATGATGACCTGGAACACGGAGTTCAGCGCCACGAGGAACGCGGCCGCCTCCCGGTCTCCGCAGGCGAGGTCGTTCCAGATCAGCACCATCGCGATGCAGCGCGCCAGGCCCACGATGATGAGCCCGGTTCGGTACTCCGGCAGATCCGGCAGCAGCAGCCACGCGAGGGCGAACATGAGCGCGGGCCCCACGAGCCAGTTCATGACGAGCGAGGAGATCAGCAGCTTCCGATCCCCCGCGACCGCGCGGGCATCCGAGTAGCGGACCTTCGCGAGCACCGGATACATCATCACCAGCAGCCCGACAGCAATCGGGACACTCACCGAGCCGATCTCGAACGCGTGCAGCGCTTCCCCGACCGCAGGGACGAACACCGCGAGAGCGAGGCCGAGGGCCATGGCCCCGATGATCCAGACCGGCAGGAACCGGTCCGTGGTGCCGAGCTTGGCGGGCGGGGTGACAGCAGTCATGAAGCTCCAGAGGAATATTGATCTCGGTCGATATTGATGCGGATCGATACGAGTATGGCTAGGGTATCGATGACTGTCAATTTCCTTGGAGGACGTTCAGATGTCGTTCACGCAACTCCTGCCGCTCACCGACGTGACCGCGTGCTGCGAGCCTCTCACCGACGAGGCGATCTCCGCGGAGAACGCCGAGATACTGGCCCGCACCCTCAAGGTCATCGCTGATCCGGCCCGCCTGCGGCTCATCTCGATGATCGCGGCACAGGAAAAGGCAGAGGCGTGCGCCTGCGACCTCACGGAGCCGCTCGGACTCGGGCAGCCCACCGTCTCCCACCACCTGAAGATCCTGGTCGAGGCGGGCATCCTCTCCCGCGAGAAGCGCGGCTCGTGGGCGTACTTCAGCCTCGTCCCCGGCGCGCTCGACTCACTCGCCGCCCTCCTCACCAGCAACGAACTCACCGGAGCGACCCGATGACCACGAGTCCCCGCAACATCGTCTTTGTCTGCCAGAAGAACGGCGGCAAGTCGCAGATGGCCGCAGCGCTCATGCGCTCCGTCGCCGGCCCCGAGGTGCAGGTCACGTCCGCGGGCACGAAGCCTGGCACCGCCCTCAACCAGCAGTCCGTGGATTCGCTCGCCGAGATCGGCGTGAGCGTCGGAGATGAGCACCCGAAGCAGCTCACCCCGGAGATGATCGACGCGGCCGACCTCATCGTCGTCCTCGGCGCAGAAGCGCGCGTACCGGAAACTGCCGGTGTTGGGCTCGAGACGTGGATCACCGACGAACCCTCCGAGCGCGGCATCGAGGGCATGGACCGCATGCGCCTCGTTCGTGACGACATCCGCGCCCGCGTCGAAGTCCTCAACCACCGCCTCTGACGCCGCAGTCCGAGCGGTTCAGTTGCGCCGCAGCTCGGGGTAGCTCTGCCAAGCACCGCCCGATGCGATGCTCCGGGCATGCGCGGTCTGCGTGCTGATCCCAATTACATCAGCGAGCACCCTTGCCGGCACGGTCTGTGACAGCAGGGCGAGCCTGGATGTGCGAAGTACTCGCACTCGCAGGCCCGCGCGCGTGAGCAACCCAATGCCCGTAGCTGCGGCGAGATGCTGTCCTGGCACGATCCCGGGGAAGAGCCACTCATTCACAATCGGGTGGTAGCTTTCGCGTGTCTCGAGCTGCTCGAGGTGCTCCTGGAGGAGCTTGGCGATGCTTGCTGGCAAGTGGACTCGGGTCGCGACGAACCTGATCGACACTCGTTCCTCAAGCTGTTCCACCGCCTCGAGCCCGGAGTTCGACGCTTGATCGGATGGGTTGCGCGTAGACGATCGCGAACAACGCGAGGAGACGCCCGACAGGAGACAACGCCACGTCCGCCAGCACTCGCCCAGTGAGCTCCGCCAGCGCTTCATCTGACATGGCCGCCTGAGGTGGCCCGTTGCGCACCCGCGGCACCTCGACTTTCACGCACAGCCCAGACCGCGCTGCCCAGGTGAGGAATTGCCTCAGCTCATCGCGTCCGGACGTCGAGGCGGAGTAGCGATCGATGACTGCCTGATCCACCATGGGGAGCTGCAGGTGCTGCTCCTGCAGCCATGCCAAGAACGCCGCAATCAGGCGAACGTTTCGCATGCGGTTTGCGAAGACGCCCGTCGTCATGGGCTTGGGTCGATTCCGGAGACGAGGCAGCGTGTGCCACTGGTGGTAGCGACGGATCAGGCGCGCATGCTCTTCGGGAATCGTGGTCAGAACCTGCGCCAATGCGAGCTCGAGCTCGTTCAGGAAGACATCGATTTCGGGAAGCACGTTTGCGCTGATGAGGAGTCGACGGAAGTGGCGGGTTCTCATGCTCAACGGGAGCTCGTCGAGCGTCGTGTGTGCAATCGGGAGCTGGCCCCTCGCCATGCTGCGCAGCGTCGGCGCGATCGGGTCACGCTTCAACCACCGCACCGCGGTTCGTGGATCTTTGACCGAGAGTAGGTAGTCACGCAGCGGCTGCAGACGGTCATGCACGGTACCGGTTCCGTCGTCGAGAAGCTCCGCGAGGCGTTCGGAGAGTCGACAGCTCCCGCACTGCGAGCCGATGAGCTGCTCGTGGCTACCACAATCTCTGCAACCGATGCGATCGACCCACCCCACACAGGCGGCACAGACGCGCGCGCTAACAGCGTCGAGATACGCGAGCACGCGAGTCTCAGCGCATCCGGGACATACGGCTGGGCTCCGGCGCAACCTGCTGTAGCAGGCGTTGCAGATCCGCCCTCCGAGCAGCTGGTATCGGCTGATCACGTCTCGGTGACAGTTGTCGCAACGTTCCCCCCACGTCGCCAAGGTTCTACGCCTTAGGCGGGCGCTGAATCCGAGCCGGCACCGGTTTCAGCTCACGCTGGACCACAGGCGAGGAAGCCGACTCGTTGACTACCCTTCGCTCTCGCGCCGCCGCGACGTCTGGGATCTCAATGAGATCGTTTGGCCCGCAGCCGAAGATGTGACACAGCGCGACAAAAACAGTCATGTTCAGCCGTTCCGGGGCTCTTGTCACCAGGCGGTACACCTGCTCGCGCGACAGGTTGACGCCGTGCTCGCGCAACGGCTCGATAAGGTCCGTCGTTTGGAACATGCCGTTGGCCGCCATGAGGGTGCGCAGGTTCCACTGGATGGTGGGGCTGGTCATGACTCGTCTCCGTAGATTCGTTGAAGGGCGGCCGCGAGGACGCGGTTCTTGAAGTCATCGCCGACCGAGGTGTAGATCGCCGTCGTCGACGCGTAGGCGTGTCCGACCTGGTCCTGCACGAAGCGTTCGGCGTACCCCCACTCGATCAGATTCGTCACGTACGAGTGTCGCAACGCGTGCACGGTCAGCTCTGGGGGCAACCCGAGATGGTCTCGAAGTTCGGCGAACCGGAAATCGAGATACCGCAACGACACCCGCGTTCCGCGCTCGGTCAGCCAGAGAGCTTCAGAGCGCGAAGCGCCATACAGCGCTCTATCCTCCTCAATCCACTGCCGAAGCCCCTCGACCGCCCAATCGAACTCCGGGACCGCCAACACCGTGCGCCGCTTCGGCCCGGAGCCGCGAGACGCTTTGCCCCACCTCACGTACACGGCACCACATCGTCCGAATCTCGGAGCACTAGGACTGAACCTGACGTCTGCGAGATCCAAGCCGGCCGCTTCGCGGCGGCGCAACCCGAAGGCATAGACAGTCTTGAACAGGACAGCATCACGCAACGCGGAAAGCGCCCCCTTACGCCCAGCGCGCTGGATCGCCAGCACTCGCTCATCCGCGGCAGCGAAGAACAGCTCCAACTCGTCGTAGGTCAACGCTCGCCGCTGCGGTCGCCCCTCATATTCGACGATATGCGCGAGCGTGTTCCAATCATGGCAAATCTGAAGGGGAGGCTCCCCGAACCTCTCCAAACACTCGGCAGCCCATGGGTAGCGGGCGTCGGTGATGAAGTCGCAGAACGCACGCACGACAACTTGATAGCCGCGCAAGGTTGATTTCGTCACCGGCCGAGCGCCTGAAGCGAGCTCCACGCTGAGCGCTTCGAGATTCTCAGGGGTCCACGCCCACGGGTACGCATCCACGAACTCACGCAAGCGACGGATCATCGCAACGCGGGAGGTGATCGTTGATGGAGCGAGCCCACGACTCACTTGCTGATCGACCCACCCCGCCAGCATGCCGTCAAACACGAATCGTTCCTGGTTCAGAGGCACGACGTTGGCATCCAGTCTCGCTGGGAACCCTCGAGGAGTGCGTTGCTCGCTCACCCACCAAGTGTTGCATCTGATACAACAATGATGCAAGCATGTGAGCTGTTGGCGACCCAAATTCCCGGGCGAAAACTCCCGATTCGCACCAACGCGCGCCGACGTGCCGTCATCTCAGGGCGGGCGACTCAGTTCACGACGCATCCCTGCCGAGAATCCGCTCGAGTTGTACCAAACTCAGGTTGAAAGCCCGGAGTTACGCGGATCACACGAATCGAATAATGCTCAGTCTCCGTGACATCGCGAAGCGGCTGCATCTTGCCCCTGGCACAGTCCGCAACTACCTCTCCAGCGCGATGCAGAAGATGAACACGGCCACGCGCCACGACGCCGCCAGGACGGCCCACGAGCGGGACTGGCTGTGACGCCGTCGCCCGTGTGCGAGTTCGGAATCGGGCTATCGCCCCCGGAGTGCGGTGCGCTGCTTCCCGTCGTCATCGAAGTTCTCCGGCGCCAGCCACGCCTCGAATGCGCGTCGGCGCTGCGGCCACTCGCGGTCGATGATCGAGAACCATGACGTGTCGCGGCTGCGCCCCTTGTAGACCGTCGACTGCCGGAACGTGCCCTCGAACTCGAAGCCGAGGCGTTCGGCGGCCCGGCGGGATGGGGCGTTGAGGCTGTCGCACTTCCACTCGTATCGGCGGTAGCCCAGCTCGTCGAAGACGTAGCCCATGAGCAGGAAGTGCGCCTCCGTCGAGATGGGGGTGCGCTGCATCGCGCGCGAGAAGACCACCCACCCCACCTCGATCACGCCGTTGGCCGGGTCATGCCGCATGAGCGAGAGTGTGCCCACCGCGCGACCGCTGGCTGCGTCGATGACGGCGTAGTGGCGCGGGTCCCCGGTCTGAGCCTGAGCCTGCACCCAGCTTCGGTACGAGTCAGCAGACTCGAACGGCCCGACGGGCAGGTACGTCCAGTCGCTGTCCTCAGAAGCGGCGTACGCAGCGGAGAGCTCGTCCGCGTGACGGTCCGCGTCCAGGCGCTCGAGCGTGCACCACCGGCCCTGCAGGCGCTCCGCGTCTGGCAGGCGCCGGGGCGCCCAGTCAGGCAAGGGCGCGCCGACTGGCTGGCTGTTCTGGAGGACCCTCTCGACCTTCGAGTGCTCATTGCTCACACGCTCCATGCTAGGAGTGCGACGGCTTGCGCCGCACGTCGCGAAGCATCGGGGCCAGATATCGCCCCGTCACGCTCTCGAGACTGATGGACACATCCTCCGGCGTGCCGGTCGCGACGACGCGGCCTCCCGCGGTGCCGCCACCGGGCCCCATGTCGATGACGTAGTCGGCATTGGCGATCATGTCGAGGTCGTGCTCGATGATGATCACCGTGGCGCCGGTCGCCAGGAGCCGATCGATGACGTCGAGCAGCACTCTCGTGTCGAGGGGATGCAGGCCGACAGACGGCTCGTCGAGGATGAAGAGGCTGCCGTCGTGCTTGCGACCAAGCTCGGTGGCGAGTTTGAGGCGCTGTGCTTCGCCTCCCGACAGCGCAGGGGTGTCCTCGCCCAGCCTCAGGTAGCCGAGACCCAGTTCGACCAGGGTCCGCAGCTTCCCCGCGAGTCTGGGAAGGCCGGCGAGCATCTCGGCGGCCTCCGAGACCGAGGCCGCGAGCAGATCCGGCATGCTGCGCTCACCTCCCTCCGTGGCGATCCGGATCGCCTGCGCGTCAGGCCGGTACCGACTGCCGCCGCAGTCGGGACAGGGGATGTCGACGTCCGGCAGGAACTGCACATCCAGCACCACCTGACCGGTGCCCTCGCATCGCGGGCAACGGAGGGAGCCCGTGTTGTACGAGAAGTCACCCGCCTTGAGCCCGCGCTCACGTGATTCAGGAGTCGCCGCGAACGATCGACGCAGATCATCCAGGACCCCGCTGTACGTCGCCACGGTCGAACGGACGTTCGTGCCGATGGGAGACGCGTCGACGACGTTGGCTTCGTTGAGGCCCGCAGGTTCCAGCCTTCGCACGTGACTCGGCGGCACCGTGCCCTGACGGGCCGCGGCGATCGCCGGCACCAAGCTCTCGAGGACGAGCGTCGTCTTCCCGGACCCCGACATGCCGGTCACCGCGGTGAGGCGCCCCTTCGGGATGCTGACCTGCAGCGGGTGCACGGTGTGGACCGCAGAGGTCTCGAGTCGCACGGTGCCCTGCGTGAAGACGTCCACCGCGTCGCTCCGCGCCCTGGTGAGGGTCTCAGCTCGCCCATCCAGGAACTCGCCGATCAACGATGCCGGATGGGCGCCGATCTCGGGGACGGTTCCCTCCGCGAGCACGGTGCCTCCCGCCCCGCCGGACCCCGGGCCGATCTCGATCAGCCAGTCCGCCTCGCGGAGCACCTGCACGTCGTGGTCGACGAGCACGACGGAGTTGCCGTCGGCGAGGAGGTCGCGCATCACCCCGATCAGGCCGTCGATGTTCGCCGGATGCAGTCCGATCGAAGGCTCGTCGAGGACGTAGAGCACACCGGTCGTCTCGTTGCGCACGGCTCGCGCCAGCTGCACTCGTTGTCGCTCACCGGTGGAAAGCGTCGAGCTCGCCCGGTCGAGCGTCAGATACCCCAGCCCGAGCTGCAGCAGCCGCTGCCCCATCTCGGCGAACTGCCCGGCGATGAGCGCCGCCATCGGCTGCAGGGTGTCATCCATCAACTCCGGGACCGCCGCCACCCACGCGAGAATCCCGTCGAGGTCCTTCCTCGCAGCCTGCGCGAGATCGATGCCGCAGACCTCGCTGCCGAGCGCCTGCTCCGAGAGTCGAGTTCCGTGGCAGACCGTGCACTGATGCGTCGTGATGAAGCGGTTCACACGCGCGACCCCCGCTTCGCTGCTCGCGTTGTCGATCGCCTCGCGAACCGCCTGCCGTGCACTCCGATAGGTGAAGTTGAGGTCGAAGAGCTTGCCGGATCGGGACGGCACTCTGATCTCGCGCTTGACCGGAGCCCCGTCCATGACGATGAGCCGTTCCTGCTCGGTCAGCTCACCGTAGGGCACCTCGATGCGGACCCCGAGCTCCGCGGCGACCTGGGGCATGACGGTGAGGCCGAACATCCTCCACGGAGCCACCGCTCCATCTGCGATCGTCTTCGACGGGTCGGGGACAAGCGCATCGTCATCCACGTCGCGCACGAATCCGGTGCCGCTGCACTCAGGACAGGCGCCGTCGGAGTTGAATGCGAGCGACTCCGCGCCCGGCGGAGAGAAGCTCACGCCGCACTCGGGGCAGACGAGATCCTTGTTCGCGGCGACATCGATCGTGGGCGCGAGTCGATGCCCGTTCGGACACAGATGGGACCCGAGGCGCGAGAACATCACGCGGAGCACGTTCAGCAGCTCCGTCGACGTGCCGAAGGTCGATCGCACGCCAGGGATGCCGGGGCGCTGACGGAGCGCCAGCGCCGCAGGGACATGCTGAACGGAGTCCACCGTCGCGCGGGTCGCGTGGGTCATGCGTCGCCGCGTGTACGTCGAGAGCGCCTCGACGTAGCGCCGCGAGCCCTCCGCGTACAGGACACCGAGCGCCAGCGACGACTTCCCCGACCCGGACACTCCCGCTATCGCCACGAGGCGACCGAGCGGGACGTCCACGTCGACGTTCTTCAGGTTATGGACTCGTGCACCTCGCACCTTGATGGAAGTCGGCTGCGTGCGGCTCTCCATAGCGACCTCCCGGGTCTTGTACACCACACAGTAGGCGGCGGTGGTCGACGGAAACAGCGGATTGTCTGTCGTCCGAGAGCGAAGCAGGGAAGCCGAGCCCGAAGGCTCCCGGCTTCGCTCGCGTGCTGAACGTCCTGGGTCAGACGCCCATCTGACCCAGCCAGTCGGTGACGGAGCGGGGGCTGATGCCGAGGCGCTGCTGCGCGCTCGTCGCCTCGTCGATGACCTCGTCAGGCTGCGTGGCTCGCCACTTGTAGGAGTCGACGACGGGCGCCGCCCCCGGGCCGATGAGCCTGGCGAGGTCCGTCCCGAAGTCGTCCGGGTCGCGGCTCTCGAAGCTCACGGGCTGACCGAGGCGTGCTTCGAAAGTCGCCGCGAGGTCCTTGCCGAGCAGACCCGGCAAGGCGCCGACACCGACGATCCCGGTTATCGAGCTGTCTCGCAGGAGGCCGACGACGACGTCCGCGACATCGAGGTGAGAGCTCCAGGAGACCGCGTAGTCCTCCCGTATGGGGTAGCTGAGCACGCCGCGCTCCTTCGCCGGTCCCGCGACGAACGGCAGCAGGAGGTTCTCGAGGTACAGGCGGGGCTGCACGACGGCGGTGGAGATCCCAGCCTCGTCGAGCCTGCGCACCAGCACAGCGAGCGCGCTCTCCGGGTCCTCGAGCGTGTACCCGCTCGTGGAGACCACGACTCGGGCGGGACGGGATGCCTCCGCGGCGTCGGCCACGGCGGTCGCCGCCGCGAGCTGCTGTGCAGGCGACCCGATGGGCAGGTGGACGAAGACCCCGCCGACGTCGCGGTAGGCGCTGGTCAGCGAGGCGGTGTCGGTGAAGTCGACGGCCACGGCCGCTCCCGGCCCCTCGTAGGTGCTCGGCGTGCGGACAGCGGCGGTGACGTCGAGGCCGGCAGCGGTGAGAGCAGCGGCGACGGGGGCACCCTGGGCGCCAGTGGCGCCGTGGATCAGATAGGTCATGCGTCTATTAGTGCATACGATGCATCGGTTACGTCAACTGCACTAAAGGCCTATGCTCTCACCCATGTCCCGATGCGACGATCTCCCAGAGTGCGGTGTGGCACGCTTCCTCATCCTCCTCGAAGGCCCATGGGCCACCTTGATCGTGCGGGAGCTGCTCCACGGCCCCCTCCGATTCACCGAGATCAAGGACCGCCTCCCCGGCATCAGCGCGCATACACTCACGAACCGACTGCGGCGCTTCGAGGCGAGCGGGCTCGTCACCCGGACGGCCTACCCGGAGATCCCACCGCGAGTCGTCTACGAGCTGACCGAAGTCGGCGAGCAGCTGCGGACCGTGCTCGACGCGATGAACGCATGGGCGCTGTCGGTTCCCGAGGTCGTCGACGCCGACTGAGCCCGTCGGGGCTTTCGTCGCCCCCTCCGGCGGATGCGCCGGTCGTCAGCCGCGCTGACGGTAGCGGTCGACGGCGTCGTTGTTCCCGCACCGCGTCGAGCAGTACCGACGAGTCGCGTTCCTACCGACGTCGACGAACACCTGCTCGCAACCGCGCCGGGAGCAGACGCCGAGACGCCTGCCGCGCGACTCGGTCAGGAAGATCGCCAGACCACCCGCCGTGACGGCCCGGACCCTGGCCAGGAGGTCGTCGCTGTCCGGGGCGAAATGCAGGTGAGGGTCGAGACCGTCGTGCGTGCTCAGGTAGACGCCCTTGCTGGCCCCGAGCGCGAGAAGCGCGTTGACCTCGTCGCAGCGCGCCCGCGCATCCTGGCCCTCGAAGACCCGACGGAGCAATCGAGCCCACTCGAGCACGCCATCGACGAAGGTGGACAGTGCAGCTCGACCGCGGATCCCGTGCAGCTCGAGCGCCGCACCGACGCGTGCTTCTGGACCATTGCTGGCCTCGGCGTTGACGAGCTCGGCGGCGAGCAGCGCACCCGTCATGTTGTCATGGTTGAACTGCATTGACCTATTGCACCACGGTGGGGGGCGTGGGAATCATCATGACTGCGATCGTGCCCGTGCTGCTGACGCTCATCGGCGGTGCGGTCCTGCGGCGCGCCATGCTGAGGTCCGGCCAGTTCTGGAGCGGCCTCGAACGCCTCACGTACTACGTGCTCGGTCCCGCGCTGTTCGTCACCTCGATCGGGAACGCCGACCTCGGAGCCATCGACATCGGCCCGCTCCTGCTGACGACGACGGTTCCGATCATCACCGCCACGGGCGTACTCATCGCGTCGAGGCCCCTGCTGAGGTCGACCGGCCCCGCACTCGGCTCCATGGTGCAGGGGGCGATCCGCATCAACACCTATATCGGCCTGGTCTTCATCAGCGCCCTGCACGGCGAGCTCGGAATCGCCACGTTCGCGATCGCCTGCGCCATCTCGGTGCCGGTCGTCAACCTCCTCTGCGTCTCGACGCTCACCCTGTACGGTGCCCACGACGACGACGCCCCGCGGCCGAAGCTCCTCCGGGAGATCGCCACGAACCCGCTCATCCTCAGCTGCCTCGCCGGCCTGGGGTTGAGCATCACGGGCATCGCGCTGCCGACAGCGATCGCGAGCACCCTCGACCTCGCAGCATCATCGGCCCTGCTCTGCGGCACCCTCATCGCCGGTGCCAGCATCAGCTTCGCCTGGAGGAGGCGCGACCTCATCGAGGTGACCGTCCCGACCCTCATCAAGCTCGCCGCGCTGCCGCTCGCCGCGGCCGCCCTGGCTATCGCACTCGGCGCTGACGAGCTGACGCTCCACGCCGTCGTCATCCTGACGGCCGTCCCCACCGCCCCGTCCGCCGCCATCCTCTCCGCGAAGCTCGGCGGTGACACGCGACTCATGGCGACCATCATCGGCGTGCAGACGCTGCTGTCGACCGCATCGATGCCGCTGATGCTCGACTGGGCGGGGCGACTGGCGCAGTAGAGCTCGAGAGCGAGTTCCTCGACCGGTTCGGGCTCCGTCGGTCCCGCGCTGCCGGTTCCTACCACTCTTCGAGCTCCCTGGCTACCGGGTGCATCCCGACGCCCAGCCACCCTACGCTCGGGCGGGACCAGGGTTGTGGAGCCGAGGAGGTCCCTCCATGCGACGAGAGCGCTTCGAACGGGCATTGGAGACATTGGCGGCGCCAGTGGACTCCCTGGACTGCACCGCTGACCTGTTCCTGCAGACGTTCCGAGTGACGGGCGCATCAGTGTCCACCATGGGCGACGTCCTCGGCAGCGCGACGTTGTCGACCTCGAACGAGGTGGCGGCTCGGATCGACGAGATCCAGCTCGACCTCCGTGAGGGGCCATGCTGGGACGCGCTCGCGACGAGGAAGCCGGTGCTGACCGAGAACGTGACGGCGCTCCCTGCACACCGGTGGTCGGCGTTCAAGGATGCGGTCTCGCGAGAGCAAGTCGGTGCGCTGTTCGCGTTCCCGATGTTCGTCGGGCCCACGCCGATCGGGGCGGTGGACATGTACGCGAGCACGCCAGCAGGGTTCACCCCGATGCAGGTGCGTCAGGCGGTCGTGCTCGCAGACCTGCTCGCGAAGCAGGTCCTTCGCCTGTCCCTGGCCTCCGCCACCGACGCGCCGAAGGAGGCCCGTTGGAGATCTCGTCGCATCGAGGAGCGCCCGTGAGTCACGACCCACGCGGCAGTCGGCATCCTCCTGGCCAGTGATATCGGGCAGGCGGGCACGGTGCACGAGCTGCTGCAGAACTCGCCCGCCAGCTCGGTGCGGACTCACCCGGACAGGTCCCGGAGCCTCGGCGCACGCCAGTGCATGAGAAGCGCGGCGAGGCTCAGGAGCGTCGCGAACACGGCGAGCACGATCTCCGTCGGCAGGACACCGCCGAGCAGCCCGATCGTGAGCACTGCTGAGGCCGACGCGGCATAGGTGGCGACGGCGAACTTCGATGCGAGCACGCTCTGCAGCTTTGGCGCAGCTCCCCGCGTCAGGTGCACGAGCGACGTCCGGTACGCCACGGCCCCTCCCCTGCCGACGAGCGCCAGCGCGATGAAGGCAAGCGCATTGCTCGTGGTCAGCACCGATGCCACCGCCAGCGCAGCGCCGACGGCGAAGGCGAGGTGACCGCTCGCCCTGGGAAGCAAGCGCCCGAGCGGCGCGCTCCCGAGCTGGGCGATGGCCGCGGCCACGAGCATCGTGACACTTCCCGCGAACTGCGCCGCTGGCATGGCGGCGTCAGCGAAGATCGTCGGCGCGTACACGACGCCGGCGCTGAGCCCTGTCCACACGATGGCGGCACGCAGGATCGTCCCCACGTCTGCGCGCGTCAGTCGATGAGATGGCGCGGCATCGGTCGTGCTCCTCGGCGGTTCACCCTGCGGCACCCGTGCCCCCGCCCGTGCCCGGAGCAGGAGGAGAAGCGCAACGGCGAGCAGCAGCGAGACTCCGGCACCCGTGACGTACATGAGCGTCACGCCGGCGGTGCTCTCGACCGCCGCCACGCCCTGCGCGATGGCAGTGCCGACGACCGCGCCGACGAGGTTCCCCGTAGCGGCCAAGCCCCGCCCGCGCCCCTGCAGCACCTCGACGACCAGACCTGCCGCGCCACCGGTGGCGAGCCCGACCGCGATACCTGTTGCAGCCCGCCCCGCGAGGATCTGCCAGTCCACGGGCGACGCGAGAAGCGCATTCGCGCAGGCCGCGACCAGCAGCGCCACGATCAAGGCCGCACCCGGTGACACGCGCACGCGGGAGAAGCCGACCACCAAGAGGGTCAGGACCGCCGCGGACACGTAGGCCACGAATGTCAGCGAGACTCCGAGCGGGCCCAGCGGAACCTCGACCCGGAGCATCGGAAGCAGCGGGTTGATGCTGTTGGCACCCGCGATCATGAAGCCGAATGCGAGAGCCGCAAGCGCCGCCAGGGCACGCTCCCTGGTGCTGGGATTCGTCAAGGGGACTCCAGTCGTCGCTCTCCGATCGGATCGCGAAGGCCCCGTAGGTCACCTGGCGTGAAGGTGCCACGCACGCACCCTGCTGAGGCCGAGTGTACCTCCGAACCGACGGTGGACACCGATCCGGGATCCGTGTATGTTCATGCAACGGACATGTGACTGGTCATGCAGGCAGGATCCGATTGTTGCTCTTCAGAGCTAACGGTCGGGTCCTTTTTTGTTGCCCGGATGCGGTCCCCCGGAGTTCCAATGGAGGAGCACAACATGAACATCAGCTCAGAGGCAGCCGAGATCCTCGAGCACGTCGGCGGGAGCAGCAACGTGTCTGCCCTGCAGCACTGCTCGACCCGTCTGAGGTTTACCCTCGCCGACGACAGAACCGTCGACGAGTCGGCACTCAAGTCCATCCCGGGCGTACTCGGCGTCGTCCGAGGCCCGCAGACGCAGGTCATCGTGGGAGGACGAGTTCTCGAGTACTACCGAGCGGTCGAGAAGCTCCGCTCCGGGTCACCGACCGCCGCCGCAGCCGAGAAGACCCGAACCCCGTGGACCGTCAAGCGGGTCGGCTCGAAGGTGCTGGACTTCGTCGTCAGCGTCTTCGTGCCCATCATCCCCGCGATCGCGGGCGCCGGCATCTTCAAGTCGCTGCTCGTCCTGGCAGCGGCCCTTGGCTGGATCGACCGCGAGACGGACTCGTACGCGCTCATCTCCGCCGTCCCCGACGCGGTGTTCGCCTTCCTGCCGCTCCTCGTCGCCTACACCACGGCCAAGAAGCTCGACGTCAATCGCCCGGTGGCGCTCGGCACGGTGGCGCTCCTGCTCTTCCCCGCCTTCACGGCCCTCGTGACCCAGGAAGGCGGCACAGCGCTGTTCGGGATCCCCGTCCCCGTCGTCAACTACAACTCGCAGGTGTTCCCCGCAATCCTCGCCGTGCTGCTGCTCTGGGGCACCGAGCGCTTCTTCACGAAGTTCTCCTGGCCGCCCATCCGAACGTTCTTCGTGCCCCTGATGTGCTACCTCGTCGTGGCCCCCGCGACCGTCTTCCTCATCGGCCCGCTCGGCTTCGAGATCGGCGACCTCTTCGCCGGCCTCCTCTTCAACTTCCACAACACCTTCGGGTGGATCGCCGTCGCGCTCCTCGCCGCCATCCTGCCGTTCCTCATCTCGGTCGGCATGCACAAGCCGCTGCTGCCCCCGACGATCACGACGATGGCGACCTACGGCAAGGAGAGCTTCTACCTGACCGCGTCGCTCGCCCACAACATCTCCGAGGCGGGGGCGAGCTTCGCCGTGGCTCTCCGCACCCGCAACCAGGGACTCCGGGCGATCGCCGTCTCAGCTGGCTTCTCAGCGCTGTTCGGCGTCACCGAGCCCGCCCTCTACGGCGTGACGCTGCAGAACCGTCGAGCCCTCATCGCCGTCCTCGCCGGCGCCATCACCTCCGGCGCCTACCTCGGTATCACCTTCGTCGACACGTTCGCGATCGTCAGCCCCGGCCTGGCCAGCATCTCCATGTTCATCGACTCGCTCGACCCGTGGAACCTCATCCACGCGCTGATCGGTCTCGTCATCGGGCTCGTCGTCTCCTTCGTGGTCGGGGTGGTCCTCTGGAAGGACTCGGACTCCGGCACCCTGCGAGTGCTCGGCCAAGCCGAGAGCCAGCCGCTGAACGCAGCGGACGACACGGTGTCGCTCGCCATCGTGGCCCCCATGAAGGGCGAGGTCGTCGAGCTCTCATCCCTCGAGGACGGGGTCTTCTCATCCGGCGTCCTCGGAGAAGGCGTCGCGATACGCCCCGCCGACGGACGCGTCGTGGCACCCGTCACGGGAACCGTCACCTCCATGCTGGACTCACGGCACGCCATCGGCATCCGCACCGACGACGGCGTCGAAGTCCTCGTCCACGTGGGCATGGACACCGTCGCGCTCGACGGTGCACCCTTCACGACGCACGTCGCGCAGGGCGACCGCGTCGAAGCGGGACAGCCCGTCATCGACGCCGACCTCGACGCGATCAGAGCAGCCGGACTCGACACCATCACACCCGTCGTCGTCGTGAACTCGGCAGGAAGAGACGTGCGATTCACGACGGGTCAGCACACCGAGCGTGCAGCACAGCTCATCGAACTCACCACCATCAAGGAGACCGCAAATGGCACTGTCTGACACCTTCCTCTGGGGCGGCGCACTCGCCGCGAACCAAGCCGAAGGCGGCTGGGGAGAAGACGGGCGAGGCTGGGTCGTCACCGACGTGCTCCGCCGGCACCCGAACGCCGACAACGACGACTTCGCGGCACTCCACGCGGTCACGCTGGAGAGCATCGCCGAAGCCAAAGCCGACCCCGACCCCACGTACTTCCCAAAGCGGCGAGGCATCGACTTCGTGCACCGCTACCGGGAAGACCTCGCACTGTTCGCCGAGATGGGCTTCTCCGTCCTCCGTGTCTCGATCCTCTGGTCGCGCCTCTACCCGACCGGCGAGGAGCTGGAACCCAACGAAGCCGGCGTCGCCTACTACCTGGACCTGTTCGAGGAGATGCAGCGCCTCGGCATCCAGCCGCTCGTCACCCTCTCGCACTTCGATGCCCCCCTCGAACTGGCCGTGACGCGCAACGGCTGGCTCGATCGAGCCACCATCGGCCTGTTCGAGCGCTTCGCCCGCACCTGCTTCGAGAAGTTCGGGCACCTCGTGAAGATGTGGATCTCCTTCAACGAGATCGACGGCATGGAGCGCCACCCCTTCACCTCCGGTGGGATCATCGAGGAGACAGTGACGGAGACCTCGATCTCGCAGGCCTGCTACACGGCGCTGCACCACCAGTTCGTCGCCGGGGCCTCGGTCACCCGCCTGCTGCGGGAGCTGCACCCGGACGCCCAGATGGGGTGCATGATCACGATGCTCACCACCTATCCCCGCACCTGCCACCCCGACGATGTCGCAGCGACGCGCGCCAAGGAGCGCCTCCTCTACATGTGCTCGGACGTGCAGGCCGGCGGTTCGTACTCGCCGATCGTGCTGCGCCAGCTCGCAGAGATGGGCGTCACGGTTCCGTTCGAGGAGGGCGATGCCGAGCTCCTCCGCGAGAACACCGCGGACTTCGTCTCGTTCAGCTACTACATGTCGATGACCGAATCCGTCGATCCCGATGCAGAGCGCACTCCGGGCAACACGGTGCTCGGCGTGAAGAACCCCTACCTGGGTTCTTCTGAGTGGGGGTGGCAGATCGACCCCATCGGGCTGCGCATCTCACTGCTCGACCTCTACGACCGCTACCGCAAGCCGCTCTTCATCGTCGAGAACGGGCTCGGGATGCGCGACACGGTCGATGCGGATGGCCGCATCCGCGACGACTACCGCGTCGAGTACTTCCGAGCGCACTTCGAGCAGATGATCCAGGCCGTCGACGAGGGCGTGGACCTGATGGGGTACACGAGTTGGGGCCCGATCGACCTCGTAAGCTCGTCGACGTCGCAGATGAGCAAGCGGTACGGCTTCATTCACGTGGACCTGGACGACCTCGGCAACGGCACCTTGGAGCGCCGACGCAAGGACTCGTTCCACTGGTACCGACAGGTCATCGAGTCCAACGGCTCGAATCTCAACTGAGTCGATCGGCTGAGCTGAGCGCAGCACGGCTCAGCTCAGCTCAGCCCTCTCAGCTCGAGAGCAGAAACAACTAGCGGCGTCAAAGGAGACCCCCGTGCCCGCCATCAAGAAAGTCCTCAACTCCAGTGTGGTCCTCGTCGTCGACGACCGCGGCGTCGAGCGTGTCCTCCTGGGCAAGGGGATCGGGTACGGGCAGAAGCCGGGCGACGAGGTCTCACCGGCCATCACCGACCAGGAGTTCATCTCGCTCCCGGATGCGGACCACCGGAACCTCGTCGAGCTGCTCGCGCAGATACCGGCCGAGTACGTGGAGCTGACGAGGGAGATCGCCGCAGATGCGGCTCGGGCGGGACTGACCCTCGATCCACACGTGTACCTCACCCTCACCGACCACCTGCACTTCGCCGTGGAGCGACACCGACAGGGATTGACGCTCACCAACAGGCTCGCGTGGGAAGTGCGAACGGTCTACCCAGACCATCACGCGGTCGGCGTGAGCGCCCTCGAACATGTCGAGCGGCGGCTCGGAGTGCGACTCGGCGAGGAGGAAGCGGCCAATGTGGCCTTCCACCTCGTCAACGCCGACACAGGGAAGCCCGGGGTCGACTCCATGCGGGTCGTCGATCTCGTCGCGAAGGTCACCAGCATCGTGACCATGACGTCGGCGGTGCGCGTCTCACGCAAAGACCTCCACGCATCCCGCTTCCTGACGCACCTGCAGTTCTTCGCCGAACGGTTCTTCGCCGGCCAGCTGCTCGCCGGCGACGACTTCCTGTTCAGGAACCTCAGCGAGCGCGCCCCGCGCGCCATCGCCACCGCGGAGCGGGTTCGGACGTTCATCCGCGAAGCGCACGGGGTCGAGCTGCCCAACGAGGAAGTGGCCTTCCTCGCGGTGCACATCGCCCGCGCGTCCCCTGAGTGATGCCTCCGGGGGCGGGCAGGGCGAGCGCCCCGCGGGCCCTCCGCCGATGCTCCCCCGTTCTCGCCGGACTCGGACTAGTGTTGGCCTCCTGCCCTTGCGGGCTTGGTGTGCCGGGAAGTCTGGTCGGCAGCGATCGAACGATCGTTTCGCAGAAGAACGGACCCCACCTATGCCCCGCCCCTCGCTCCTCTTCGGCGACCAGCTCCCCCATCTGCAGGCGTTCGCCGCCTCGTCAGGGGTGGTCGACTGCCGAGCCGAACGGCCCGCATCCCTCACCATGAGCGCGCGAGCGTTCGTGGTGGCCATCGACCTCCGAACGTCATCGACACCGCAGACCGCGCGTCGGCAGCTGAAGGCCGTCCTGAAGGATGCGGTCGTCGAAGCGCGACGCTACGGGCAGTTCGCGCACTTCATCGTGGTGTACGCGGCGGATGCGACGGACCGTCGGCTCGACTCGGCGGCCGCCGGCCTGGCGATGCGCGTGCACGCGTCACTTGAGCGCGAGCTCGGCGAATCCGTCGACGTGGTCCTGCTCGACGTCACCGGCTGCGAGTCGCCCGAGGGGCTGAGCCGCCGGCTCGCCGCGCACATCCAGCGCCCCGCCGGAACAGCGTCCGACAGTGCGCTGCGATGGCGGGACGTGGAAGAGCGCAGCATCGCAGCAGCCGCGATGAGCGACTACTTCTGAGTCTGATCCGTGGCCGTCTGGAACACGTCCGGGATGCCGTCGCCATCCGCGTCGACGCGCTCCGCTTCGCTCAGCCGCCGGTACTTGCGGTTCCGCGCACCCAGGATGACCGCTGCCGCGGCCGCCGCGATGACGGAGGCAAGCAGGATCGCGACCTTCGCGTGATCCTGTTCCGGGGACCCTGCCGGGAAGCTCAGCTCGGCGATCAGGAGGGAGACGGTGAAGCCGATTCCCGCCAGCAGCGCCACCCCCGTGATGTCGACCCACCGCAGCTGCGGGTCGAGCGTGAATCGCTTCGACCGGGTGACGAGCCACGTCGTGCTGACGATCCCGATGGGCTTGCCGAGCACGAGCGCCGCGACGACGCCGATCGTGACCGGGTCCGTGAGCGCGGACAGGAAGCCGTCGGCGCCTCCCACGGCGACCCCTGCCGAGAAGAACGCGAAGATCGGGACGGCGATGCCCGCCGAGATCGGACGGAAGCGGTGCTCGAACTCCTCCGCGAGACCAGCACGGTCGGGCGTCTCCGACCCCTTCCCCTGCAAGACGGGGATCGTGAAGGCCAGCAGGACTCCTGCGATGGTGGCGTGGATGCCGGAGGCGTGCAGGAACGCCCAGGCGACGACGCCGATGGGCAGCAGCACGAGCCACGCGGCGAACGCGTGACGGTCGAAGAGGCTCCGGTAGCGCTGCGCGATGACGCCGTACACGGCGATGACCCCCAAGGCGACCAGCAGCGGCACCAGGTCGATGGTGTCCGTGTAGAAGATCGCGATGATGCTGATCGCGAGCAGGTCGTCCACGACGGCCAGTGTGAGGAGGAAGATCCGGAGCGGGCTCGGCAGATGCGAGCCGATGAGCGCGAGGACGGCGACCGCGAAGGCGATGTCGGTGGCGGTGGGGATGGCCCAGCCGCCGAGCAGCTCAGGCGAGCGCGCGACGACGAGCGCGTAGATGCCGGCCGGCACCGCGACGCCTCCGACGGCTGCCGCGATCGGCACTGCGGCCGTCCGGAAGCTGCGCAGGTCCCCGGAGACGAACTCGCGCTTGAGCTCGAGACCGACCATGAAGAAGAAGATCGCCAGCAGGCCGTCGGCGGCCCAGGCGCCCAGGCTCAGCTCCAGGTGCCAGGGCTCGTATCCGATGCGGAAGTCGCGCAGCGCGAAGTAGCTGTCAGCGGCGGGCGAGTTGGCCCACACGACGGCGACGACGGCCATGACGGCGAGGAGCACTCCCCCGACGGTCTCCTTGCGGAGGATGTCGCCGATGCGGCGGGATTCGCGGTAGCTTCCTCGAGCGGGAACGGCGACCGGGGTCTGCTCGGTGGTCGGGGACGGC
Source organism: Pseudoclavibacter terrae (assembly GCF_008831075.1). GTDB lineage: Bacteria > Actinomycetota > Actinomycetes > Actinomycetales > Microbacteriaceae > Pseudoclavibacter > Pseudoclavibacter terrae. The sequence continues at coordinate 38,945 of NZ_WBJX01000007.1, forward strand.
GTTTCGGACACGATGGTGCTCCAGACGGGTTCGACGACAGGACATCGTCGACCAGGCTTCCCGACACACCGCGGCACAGTTTACCGTCGTGAACCTGATGCATCGACCAGAATCAGCAGCTCGTGGCAACGAGCAGGCGACGGAGGAGAACGATGTTCGGCAGTGAGCCCGCCCCCGTTGCTGGGGCAGCACCGACGACCGGATCGCGGTTCTCCCGAGCGCTCAACCGATTCGTCACCCGCTGGCCCGCCCGAGCGGCAGTGCTGGTGTTCGTCATCGCCGCGCTCGTCTTCGCGGGCCTTCTTTCCCTACCGATCGCGACGGCAGACGGAACCCCGACCGCCTTCCACGACGCGCTCTTCACTGCCGTCTCCGCGGTCACCGTGACCGGGCTGACGACCGTGAACACGGCGGAGCACTGGTCGCTCTTCGGTGAGATCGTCATCCTCTTCGCCGTGCAAACCGGTGGTCTCGGAGTGGTGACGCTGGCGCTGCTGCTGGCGCGGATCGTGACACGGCGGCTCGGGGTCGGAGGGAAGGTGTTCGCGCAGGAGGTCATCGGCGCGTCCGGACTCGGGGATGTGTGGCGACTGCTCCGCGTGGTGCTGCTGACCACGTTCACGATCGAGGCCGCCCTCATGGTGGTGCTCGTTCCGGCGTTCACCGCAACCGAGGGGTCGTTCGGCCTCGGCCTCTGGCACGGTCTGTTCTACGCAGTGTCCGCGTTTGGCAACGCCGGCTTCACCCTGCACGCGGAGGGGCTCGCCACCTTCGACGGGAACTTCGCGATCCTCATCCCGATCATGGTCGGCGTGTTCGTCGGCAGCCTCGGCTTCCCCGTCTTCCTCAACCTGATTCGAGCGCGTTGGGTGCGGAAGCAGTGGACGCTGCACACGAAGCTCACGTTGGCGACGACACTCATCCTCTTCGCTCTCGGCGCCGCCGGCTGGTGCGTCGCAGAGTGGAACAACCCCGCCACCATCGGCGAGCGCTCGGTACCGGACAGCATCTTCCACGGGCTCTTCGCGTCGGTCATGATGCGCTCCGGCGGCTTCTCGATCGTCGACCCCGCCATGTCGTCGCCGACAGCCTGGCTGTTCACGGATGCGCTCATGTTCGTGGGCGGCGGGTCCGCCTCGACCGCCGGCGGCATCAAGGTCACCACGCTCGCCGTCCTGTTCCTCGCGATCGTCGCCGAAGCCCGAGGCACCAAGCACGTGAACGTGGCGGGCCGCCGCATCCCGGTCAGCACGCAGCGCCTCGCGATCAGCGTCACCTTCCTCGGGGCCACGCTCGTGCTCGTCTCCACGTCCATGATCATGCTGACGAATCCGGTCGGGCTCGACCGAGCGCTCTTCGAGGTCATCTCGGCATTCGCGACCTGCGGGCTCTCCATCGGCCTCTCCGAAGAGCTCAATCCCTTTGGCAAGTACGTGCTCTCCGTGCTCATGCTCATGGGTCGAGTCGGCCCGATCGCGCTCGCGACGGCGCTCGCCGTGCGTCAGCGCAACGTGCTCTTCACCCTGCCGGAGGAGCGCCCGGTCATCGGGTAGCCGCGCGGCCACGGGGTCAGTGGCTCGATGCCACTCCGCCGCTGAGCCGTTGGTGGAAGGCGGCGGTCGCGTCGTTCATACCCTTGATGTGCACGCGCTTGCCCTGGGCCTCATACTTCGTGACGATGGCGTCCAGCGCGGCGACGGTGGAGGCGTCCCAGATGTGTGAGCGGGCCATGTCGATGACGATGCGGTCCGGGTCTGACGTGTACTCGAACTGCGTGGTGAGGTCGTTGCTGGAGGCGAAGAACAGCTCTCCCTCCACGTCGTAGTGGGCAGTGTCGCCGTCGATGCGACGGGTGACGTTGGTGAAGTGCGCGACGCGGCGGGCGAAGAGGACCATGGCGACGAGGACGCCGAGGACGACGCCGATGGCGAGGTTGTGGGTCCAGACGGTCGCGATGACGGTGACGAGCATGACTGCGAGTTCGCTCTTGGGCATGCGCTTCAGCGTGGCGGGGGTGATGCTGTGCCAGTCGAAGGTCGCGATGGAGACGACGATCATCACGGCGACGAGGGCTGCCATGGGGATGACCGCGACCACGTCTCCGAGCGCGAGGACGAGAACCAGCAGGAAGACGCCGGCGAGGAACGTCGAGATGCGGGTGCGAGCGCCGGATGCTTTCACGTTGATCATGGTCTGGCCGATCATCGCGCAGCCGCCCATGCCGCCGAAGATGCCGGAGAGCATGTTGGCGACGCCCTGCGCCCAGGTCTCGCGGGTCTTGCGGGAGTGGGTGTCGGTGATCTCGTCCACGAGCTTCGCGGTCATGAGCGACTCGAGGATGCCCACCACGGCCATCGCGATGGCGAACGGGGCGATGATCTGCAGCGTTTCCAGGCTGAGTGGCACGTTCGGGATGAGGAGCTCGGGCAGGCTGCGCGGCAGCTCTCCCTGATCGCCGACGGTGGGCACGTTCAGGCCGAAGGCCACAGCGGCGCCGGTCAGGAGCACGATCGCGATGAGCGGCGCCGGCACGACCTTCGTGAGCCGCGGCAGCAGGTACATGATGAGGAGGCCTGCGACCACGAGCGGGTAGACGAGCCAGGGCACGCCGAGCAGCTGCGGCACCTGCGAGATGAAGATGAGGATGGCGAGGGCGTTCACGAACCCGACCATGACGCTGCGCGGGATGAAGCGCATGAGCTTCGCGACCCCGAGCAGGGCGAGGACGATCTGGATGAGGCCGCCGAGGATGACGGTGGCGATGAAGTAGTCCATGCCGTAGTCGCGGGCGACGGGCGCGATGACAAGCGCGATGGCGCCTGTTGCAGCCGTGATCATCGCGGGTCGACCGCCGAGGAACGAGATGGCGACGGCCATCACGAACGAAGAGAAGAGGCCGACCCGTGGGTCGACGCCGGCGATGATCGAGAACGCGATGGCTTCGGGGATGAGCGCGATCGCCACGACCAGACCAGCGAGCACCTCGCGAGTCAGGATGCGGGGGCTGCGCAGCGCCTGCAGCACGGTCGGCTCGATGCGGTAGCGGGCTGATGAGTCGGAAGTAGGGGTGACTGTGGTCACGGGAGCTCCTCGGTGGGTGCAGGAATAGGACGAGGGAGCACGCGCCGTTGCGCACCACGAGTGCCTGAGGCGTCTCGTAAAGAGTGAGAGGATCGCGGAGAACCGCAACCTCACGCAAACCTACCGTAACGTGAGAGTTAAGCCAAGAGGAGTGCCCGCATGACCGAGGAGACGATGCAGATCGGCAAGCTCGCCGACCGCACGGGCATGTCCATTCGATCGCTGCGCCATTACGACGAGATCGGGCTCCTCGTGCCGTCTGCTCGCACCGACGGCGGGTTCCGCCTGTACACCGCAGAGGACGAGGAGCGCCTGCTGCTCATCCGGCGCATGAAGCCGCTCGGCTACAGCCTGGAGCAGATGCGAGAGCTGCTCGACGTCGTCGACGAGCTCGAGGCGCATCCGGAGAACACCGAAAACCGGACCCGACTGGATGAGATTCGCGCTGAAGCGCTTGAACGCCAGGCGAAGCTCCGCAAGCAGGTAGCCGCTGCCGACGAGTTCGTCGCGCGCCTCGCCACCCTCAACTGACCCCGCCCCCTGGAGTCGCCACAAAGCCGTTCGAACCTGCATCAGTATCAATACCGATATGGTTCGAGCATGGTCTCCTCGTCCTCGCTCCTGCACCCGATCCGGCTTCGCATCGTCCAGTCGTTGCTCGCGAAGGACGAACTGACTTCGCACGAACTGCACGAGCGACTCGGCGACGTGCCGATCGCGACCCTGTACCGCCACATCAAGCACCTGCTCGAGCACGAGCTCATCGAGGTCGCGGGCGAACGGCGCGTGCGCGGCGCAAGTGAGCGCTCCTACCGCGTCGGGGCGAGTCTGGCGAACCCGAGCTCGAAGGAACTGCTGTCGCTGTCATCCGAGGAGCTGATGACCGTGTTCACGGTCTTCGTCTCCGGGTTGATCCGCGACTTCGAGACCTACGTGGACTCAGAGGGGCGCGATCTTGTCCGCGACCGCGTGAGCTTCGCACAGGCGGACTTCTGGGCGACCGATGAGGAACTCGATGCCTTCTTCACCTCCGTCATGGAAGCGCTGGGCACGGTCATGGCGAACCCTTCCGGCGAAGGCCGCCGCCGCCGCGCGCTGACGACGATCGCGCTCCCCCGCCCCGAGATGGACGGCGCCTGACGCCCTCCGCGGCGCTTGGGCGGCCAGTCGCCTCGCGGCCCAGCTGACACCGCACGACTTCCGAAGCACTCGCTTCCTCGGCACCTGACCCCACTCCACCGGATGGACACCCCATGAATGGCAACTTCGACCTGCTGGCCCCGCTCCTCCCTGTCCTCGTCCTCGTCCTCGTGCTCGTCGCTTGGTGCCTCGTCGATCTCGCCCGACGCCCCGAGGTGCGATACCTGCCCAAGATGGCCTGGGCCGTGATCACGATCGCCACGATCCCGTTCGGCGCCATCGCCTACCTCATCCTCGGCCGAGCCCCGGCAGCCCCCTTGCACGACAGCGACCTGCGGTGAGCGCCAGCGACACCGCGCTCCGGGTCGACCGAGTCACGCGCACCTTCGCCAACGACACCGGCATCCGCGACATCACGTTCGAGGCCGCGAATCGGGGCATCACCGCCGTCATCGGACCGAACGGAGCAGGCAAGACCGTCCTCTTCACCATCATCGCGGGGCTGGCATCAGCCGACTCCGGACACGTCGTGGCCCAGCCCGGCGCACGGACGGCGTACTGCCCCGACGTTCCCGAGTTCGAGTCCTGGCTCACGGCGCGCGAGGTGGTCGAGAACTCCGCCGCGATGTGCGGCGGCACCCCCAGCCGCACCGCACCACGAGAAGCGCTCGCCCTCTGCGGGCTGAGCAAGGTCGAGAACCGCGGTGTCGCGAACTTCTCGAGAGGCATGCTGCAACGCCTCGGGCTGGCAGCCGCGCTGGTCCTGGATCCCGACGTGCTCATCCTCGACGAACCCAACAGCGCGCTCGACCCGATCGGTCGAGCAGACATCCGAGCTGTGCTCGAGGAGCAACGACAGCACAGGTGCATCCTCCTCTCCAGCCACCTCCTCAGCGAGGTGGAACAGCTCGCCGACCACGTCGTGGTCATGAACGAAGGGCGCCTGATCTCGTCCGGAACGACGTCGCAGCTCCTCACACGCGCCGCGGACCCCACCTGGAACATCCGCCTCAGCACCCCGCTCACCCCGGAAGGGGCACGCATGTCCGAGCACATGCTCCGCGCGCGCTTCCCGGAGACGCGCATCCGCTTCCCCACTGACGCGATCTGCCAGGCGCGCTTCTCGAGCTTCGAGCAGGCCCACACAGAGCTTCCTCGGCTGATCGCCGCGCTGCCCGCCCCGCTCATCGAAGTCACCCTCGAAGGTCGAGACCTCGACGCCGCATTCGCGCGACTCATCGGAGACCCCCACCCATGAGACACGTCATCCGCTCATCCGCTCGCGTGGAGAGCCTCCGACTCCTTCGGACAGGTCTCCTGCTCGGCATGATCGTGGCCTTCACGTTCTTCGGCCTCTCGGCGCCCGTTCTCGCAACCCACATGCAGGAGATCTTCGACGCAGCGGCGAGCGCCGAGCAGATCAGCATGACCGCCGCCGCTCCGACGCCCGCCGACGGGATCGCCCTCTACAACCAGAGCGCGATGCAGCTCGGCCTCATCCTGTCCGTCGCCACCGCGGTCACGTCGCTGACCTGGGACACGAGACCCGGCTCGTCGATCTTCTACCGCACCCGGGTGCGAACGATCGCGGCCCTCACCGCGCCCCGACTGGGCGTGGACTGGCTGGCAGCAGTCACGAGCTACACCCTCGGCCTGGCGTGCGCGGGCGCCATCAGTGTGGCCGCGATCGGGCCGCTGACCGCGACGTTCATCGCCACGACCTGGGCCGCATCCACCGCCTACCTCCTGATGTCGACGAGCATCGGCTACCTCGTCATGACGGTGATCCGCCGCACCGCCGCAGCCCTCGCGATCTCCGCAGTCCTCCTGCTGGCTCTTCCTCTCCTGAGCCAGGTGGATGCTGTGGCGGCTTGGTCTCCGACCTCACTCCTCGCGCAGACAGACCTCACAGCACCGCCGCTCCTCGCGGCAGGCGCCCTGACTGTCGGCTGCGTCCTGGCAGCGGGGAGCATCGCGAGACACCAGGCGCTTCGTCGAGACGCGTGACGGGACAGCGTCACGACGCTGGCACGAGGCGGCTCTGCCCGAACTCGCGGAGGATGCGGCGGGTCAGCTCTGCTCGAGACTGCCATCGCCCACGGCCACGGACCAGAAGGGCGCTACAGTGCCACCCATGCAGTCCATGCGCAACGAGAGCAAGCGGAACGCCGGAACCTTCGGGCTGGTCCTGTTCATAACGGGCGTGGCGTTCACGATCGTCTCGGCCCTGCTCCTGGTGACAGGCAACGCCAGCTGGCTGAATATCGTCACCGGCGTCGGCCTCACGGCCGTCGGGTTCTCCAGCTACTCCAGCGGCCGGAAGGAGAGGCGCCAGCAGGAATTGGACAACGACGCCCGCGAGGACCGTGAGCGCGAGGCCGGCTACGGCTCAGGTGCCACTGAGCTGTGATCGGATGCCGGTGCCGACAGGGCGACCGGGGCGTCAGCTCGAGGACAGGTCAGGGGCCGCGACCGGGGCGGCATGCCCTCCGGCGGCCATGATCTCGTCGACCAGCCCCTGCGCGGTGGTCGCGACGATCTGGAAGTGGTCGCGTTCGGCGGTGGTGCTCTCGTCGCGCTCGACGGTGTCGAGGGCTGCATCGGCGTAGTCCTGGAGCGCGCTGACGAGGACCGCGTGGCGGTCCTCATCCGTCAGATCGAGGGTCACGAGGTGGGGAGTCTGCTCAGTCATGGCGGCAGTCTCCCACCCTCACCCGAACCGAATGTGAGCCTGCACCCGGAACTGCCAGCGGAGTCGCTCGCCGAAGGGACGTCCGGCGGTCTCCTGCACCCGCCACATCGCGGAGCGACGGCGCGACCCGATGCGCTCGATGGCGTCGATCGGCACATCACGGAGTTCCAACTCGTCGGTCAGTTGATCGCCGTAGTCGTCCAATCGTCCACTGCTCATCTCTCGCTCCTCTAGTCGGAGCGTCGTCCGGAGCGAGCGGCCCCCAGCAGCGACAGCACCTCGGCGAGCACCTCCTCGACCGCCACGTCGGCGACGAACGACACGTCGTGCTCGCAGCGCGGCGCCGTCCAGCCGACCTGCGTCGCGTCCCGCCCGCACACCGGGCAGGCGGTCACCCAGGACAGCAGCGCCCGGTGCCTGCCCCGACCCAGCGGTCCGGCGTTTATGAGATTCCCGAACCAGAAGATGCCGACGGTCCGCGCGCCGACCGCGAGCGCGAGATGCCGCGGCCCACTGTCGTTGCCGAGCACCACATCGCAGGAGGCGAAGACCCCAGCCAGCTCCGAAAGGGTGAGCTGCGCGGAGCAGTCCACCAGCAGACGACGGGCGGCGTCATCGAGATCCTGACCCGTCAGGCGGATGATGTCCGCGGCGAGCGCCGCATCCTCTCCCTCGCCGACGAGCACGACCCTGACGCCGCGGCCCGCGAGGAGAGCAGCCACCTCCCCGAAGTGCTCCGTCGGCCACCGCCGGCGCGGATCCGTGGCCCCGGGATGCACGACGACGGTCGGCGCGTCGGCGCCGCAGACCGCCCGACCCCGCGCCAGCTCATCCTCGGAGACCCCCAGCTCGGGCTCCAGGGCGACAGCCGGCGCACCGGCGAGACCCACCACCTCGAGGGCCCGCAGCATCTCGTGCTGGTAGTAGACGTACTCGAGGTCACGCTCCAACGGCGCGGCATCCGACGTGCGGGTGCCGATCGTGTGCCTCGCTCCCAGCGCGAGCAGGAACGGGTTCGAGTAGCGGCCGCCGCCATGCACCTGCACCGCCAGGTCATACCGCTCGGCGCGCTGCGCCTCCAGGAAGCGCTCCACCTCCCCCACGTCGACAGCCGTGTCCGGGTCGACGCCGACGCCCGGAACCGGTGGGAGCACCACCACACGATGCGGGGCACCCGGACGATCCTCGAGGAGCTCCTTCGCGAGCCGTGTGCCCAGCAGCGTGACCTCCGCGTCCGGATATGCAGAGGCCAGCGCCTGCATGGCGGGCAGAGCGAACAGCACATCCCCGAGACCGCCGGCACGCAGCACGGCGATCTTCCGGACGTCATCGAACCTGGGGGCTGGAGGGGCGATCGCAGACATGCCTCAATGCTCCCCCGGCCGATCGTGTCAAGGGGGCAATTTTCCCAAGGTGACTGACGTAGAAGGGAATGGACGCGACCTCACCAGCACGAGACCACGAGCCACGGAGAACGCAGTGAACCCCTCAACAGCAGCACCCCGCCGATTCCGCACGGACCAGGCGCAGCTCACGATCACCGACCCACGGGACGGCAGCACCGTCGGGAGTCTCGACGCCGACGGCGCCGACCAGGTGCGCGCCGTCGTCACCCGCGCCGCGACCGCCTTCCCCCGCTGGCGAGCGACCCCCGCCGAGGAACGCGGAGCCGCGCTCCGTGCTGCGGCCTCGACCCTCGATGAGCACGCCGACGAGCTCGCCGAACTGGAGCAGCGCGAGAACGGCCGCCACCGCGAAGCGTCCCTGGGCGGCATCCGCGCAGCAGTCGACACGCTGCGCCAGTACGCGGAGCTCGGCCCCCTCCACCGAGGCAGGAGCCTGCGGGGAGCCCTCGGCTCGATCGACCTGACCCGTGCCGAGCCTCGCGGGATCGCAGCCGTCATCACCCCCTGGAACGACCCCGTCGCGGTCACCGCGGGCCTCATCGGCGCCGCCCTCGTCACCGGGAACGTCGTCATCTCCAAGCCGAGCGAGCGCTGCCCCCATCTCGGGCTGCGCCTCGGGGAGATCCTGAGCGACTGCTTCCCACTGCATGTGCTGCAGGTGCTGACGGGCGCGGCGGAGGTCGGCGAGACACTCATCGCCGCCCCGGGAGTCGAGATCGTCGCGCACGTCGGCTCGACCGCCGCCGGTGAGCGCATCGCGAGGGTCACGGCGCTCACCGGGGCGCACCTCATCCGCGAGAACGGCGGCAACGACGCCCTCGTCGTCGACGCCGACGTCGACCCCCGCTGGGCCGCATCCCAGGCCGCCATCGGCGCGTTCACCAACAGCGGCCAGATCTGCACGGCCGTCGAGCGCATCTTCGTGCACCGGGACCTCGCCGACGAGTTCCTCACAGCCCTCACCGCGGAAGCCCGCAAGCGCAACGAGGAGGGCGCGCTCGCCCCTCTCGTCGACGAGCGGATGCGAGCGGACGTGCACGAGCAGGTGCTCGCATCCGCGAACGAGGGCGCACGGATCCTCGAAGGCGGTGACATCCCCGACAGCCCCGGCGCGCACTACCCGGCGACGGTGCTCACCGACCTCCACCCCTCCATGCCGCTGTTCAGCGAGGAGACCTTCGGGCCGGTCGCCCCGGTCATGGTCGTCGATAGCTTCGAGGAGGGGCTGCGGCGAGCCGCCGACGACAGCTACGGACTGCAGGCGACCGTGCTCACGGACAGCATGGCGCACGCCGCACTCGCCGTCGACGCCCTCCCCGTCGGCACCGTCAAGGTGAACGCGGTCTTCGGCGGAGCACCGGGCGGTTCCGCCGAACCACGGGGGCGCAGCGGCTCGGGCTTCGGCTACGGGCCGGAGCTGCTCGACGAGATGACGACCGTGAAGGTCGTGCACGTCGAATCGGCGGTCCGTCGATGACCGTGAGGCTCGCATCGGCCGTGCGGGACATCTCGAACCGCAGACCAACGGTCGCCGTCATCGGCGACTACCTGCTCGACGGATGGTGGAGCGGGCACACGCAGCGCATCGCACGCGAAGCGCCAGCGCCCGTCGTGGACGTCGACACCCGCACGCACACCCCCGGTGGCGCCGCGAACACGGCCCTCAACCTCGCGTCCCTCGGCGCGAAGGTCCTCGCCGTGGGACTCGTCGGCGACGACGACGCTGGGAGCCTGCTGCGGGAGCGCCTCGCGGAAGCCGGCGTCGACGTGTCCCGCCTGCGCCCCGTCGACGCGGCCCGCACCACCACGAAGGTCCGCGTCTCGGTCGATGACCAGCTCCTCGTGCGCCTCGACGACGGCCAGATCGACGCGTGGCCACAACGCGAGCTCGACGCCCTCCTCGACGAGGCACTCGACGCGACCGCCCTCGCCGACGCTCAGCTCTTCTGCGACTACGGCTCCGCCATCTTCACCACCGGCACGCTCGAGCAGCTCGCCCGCCACCCTCGACCGACACTCCGAGTCGTCGACGCCCACGACCCCACCCGGTGGCGAGCGCTGACCCCGGACATCGTCACCCCGAACGCGGCCGAAGCGGCCGCCGTCGTCGACGCCACCTTCGGCGATGGGGAGGCCCGCGTCGCCCAGGTCCTCGCCAACGCCACGACCCTCTTCCAACGAACCGGCGCATCCGGCATCATCGTCACGCTCGACCGCAGCGGCACCCTCCTGCTCCGGCAAGGGACCGAACCGCACCGGACCCACGCGCACCCCGTCTCCGAGAAGCAGGCGTCAGGGGCCGGTGACGTCTTCGTCGCAGCCGTCACGATCGCCAGCGCCGCAGGCCTCCCCCTCGAGATCGCCGCCGAACTCGGACAGCAGGCCGCGGACATCGCCGTCCGCAAGTCCGGCACCTGCGTGTGCACCCTCGACGAGCTCCACAGCTCGGTGAACGAGGCCAGTGACGCGACCACCGCGCTCGACGACCTCGCAACCCTCCTCGAGGGCCACCGCGCGGCGGGCGAGCGCATCGTCTTCACCAACGGATGCTTCGACGTGCTGCACCGCGGACACACCACCCACCTGCGACAGGCTCGACGCCTCGGTGACGTGCTCGTCGTCGCCGTCAACAGCGACGACTCCGTGCGGCGCCTCAAAGGCGCAGACCGACCCATCAACTCGGCCGCCGACCGCGCCACGCTCCTCGCCGAGCTCTCCTGCGTCGACTACGTGCTCGTCTTCGACGACGACACCGCCGACACCCTCATCACGCGGCTCCGCCCCGACGTGTACGTCAAAGGCGGCGACTACACGCCCGAGATGCTCACCGAGACCGCGGCCATCACGGCCGTCGGCGGCGAGATCGAGATCCTCGACTACATCGAGACGCACTCCACCACGCAGCTCTTCGGACGCATTCGGGCCAGCGAGCAGCATCCGTCCCCGACGAAGGGCAGGACCGCGTGACCACGACCACGTCAGCGCACGGCAGCAGGCGCGGCTCCGCGCGCTGGGCCGCGCAGCGCGCGCCGGACCCGACCAGCCCGACCGTGGACGTGCTCATCCCCACCGCCGGCCGCACCGCGGAGCTCGCCACGACGCTCGCGGGGCTCGCCGCGCAGGACGACCCGCCGTTCCGCGTCATCATCAGCGACCAGTCGGAAGCCCTCCCCGCCACCGCAGCCCCTGCCGTCTCCGCGATGCTGCGCGTGCTCGAAGCACAAGGACGCGACGTGGTCGTGCACCGCCACCTGCCGAGGCGCGGCATGGCCGAGCAGCGCCAGTTCCTGTTCGAACGCGCCTCGTCGCCCCAGGTGCTCTACCTCGACGACGACGTCTGGCTCGAACCGGGGACACTCGCGCGCATGAGCGCCGCCCTCATCCGGCAACGCTGCGGCTTCATCGGATGCGCCGTCCAAGGGCTCTCCTACCTGGACGACCACCGACCATCGGAACGAGCCCCGTTCGCGGCCTGGGGCGACGAGGGCGTGCAGCCGGAACGGGTACGTCCCGATACCCCCGAGTTCGAACGCTGGACGCTGCACAACGCCGCCAACCTCCTGCATCACGCCGCCGAGCTCGGACTCACCGACGACGAGCAGCTCACCTACCGCGTGGCCTGGGTCGGCGGGTGCGTCCTCTTCGACCGCGCGACACTCGACGAGGCCGGCGCATTCACCTTCTGGCCATCGCTCCCCACCACCCACGCGGGCGAGGACGTCGCCGCCCAGTGGCGGGTCATGGAACTCGCCGGCGGCGCCGGCCTCCTCCCGAGCGGTGCAGTGCACCTCGAGGCACCCACGACCATCGTCGACCGGCGCGTCGAGGCGACGGACATCCTCTTCGCACCCGAACGGCGCCGCCCGGCGCCCCACCAAGAAAGGAACGCATCATGAGCGACACCCCCAACCCCATCCAGGTGCAGAAGTACCTCGGCGGCATCGACTACCCGGCCAGCAAGGAGACCATCCTCGAGTCGGCGCGAGACTCCGGCGCGGACGACAACGTGCTGCAGGCGCTCGAAGCCATCCCCGACGGCGACTACGACGCCCCCACCGCCGTCAGCTCGGCCATCTCCGACGCGAACTGACGCCATGCCCTCCCGCGCCGGATGCGCATCCATCGCGCATCCAGCGCGGGGCGGCAGAATTCGCGCATGAAGAAGCTGATGCTGAACACCTACGCGTGGGTGGCGCTCGCCTTCTACGTCGTCGCCCTCATCGACCTCGGGCGCGACGGCGGCATCTGGATCGTCTGGTTCGCGCTCGGCATGGTGTTCACCGTCATCGCCTACCGGAAGCCGAAACCGAGCGGGCAGGCCGACGCTCACGTCGACGGTTCGAACGACAGCAACGACGACCGCGAGGAGACTCCATGACCACAGACTTCAGCACGGGCGACCGCGTGAGCTGGAACACGTCGCAGGGGCTCACGCGGGGCAAGATCGTCGAGAAGAAAACGAAGGACTTCCACTTCGACGGGCAGAAGTTCACCGCCTCGACCGACGAGCCCGCATACCTCATCGAGTCGGAGAAGACTGGGGCGAAGGCCGCGCACAAGGGATCAGCGCTCCGCAAGCTCTCGTAGGCTTGCCCGCATGGCAGACACCGTTCTCGAGACCGACGACCGCCACTACGAGACGTCGCTCGACGGCAACGACGTGCGGCTGGTGGTCGCCGACATGGACGGCACGCTGCTCCTCGACGACCACACCGTTCCCGACGAGTTCTGGGCGCTGCTCACCCGGATGCGCGAGGCCGGAGTCGAGTTCACGCCGGCGAGCGGCCGCCAGTACGCCACCCTCGCGAAGCTCTTCGAGCGCGACTCGGAGGGCATGTCGTTCATCGCCGAGAACGGCACCTTCGTGGTGCGGGATGGAGCGGAGGTCAGCTCGCTGACCCTCGAGACCGCATTCATCACGCGCGCCATCGCGCTGCTGCGGGGCCTCGCCGCCGGTGGCCACGACCTCGGGTTCGTGCTGTGCGGCAAGAAGTCCGCGTACATCGAACGCGGCGACGACGAGTTCATCGCCGAAGCCCGCAACTACTACGAGGCGCTCACCGTCGTCGACGACGTGCTCGACACGGACGACGAGTACGTGAAAATCGCCGTGTACGACTTCGCGGAGGTCGAGACGGGCGCCGCCACCGAGGTCGACGAGCTCCGCGAATCCCACCGAGTCGTCGTCTCCGGCCACCACTGGATGGACATCATGCCGCCCGAGGCCAACAAGGGCCGCGCGGTTCGGCAGCTGCAGGAGCGACTCGGCGTGACCGCCGCGCAGACTGCGGTGTTCGGCGACTTCTTCAACGACGTGGAGATGTTCCGCGAGGCCGACCGCTCCTACGCGATGGCGGGCGCGCATCCGGAGGTCAAGGAGCTCGCGCGGTACCTCGCGCCCTCCAACCAGGAGCAGGGCGTCCTCACCGTCGTGACCGCCCTCCTCGACGCGCGGTAGAGGTGTCGAAGGAACCTCCACCTAGCGTCGCGCAACGCAGTTTTGGCTCTGATGGGTTTTGCCAACCGGTGATGGATTCCGCCGGACCAGCGTGATGGGTTTCGCCACCCCGTGATGGGTTCCGCCACCCGGTGATGGATTCCGCCGGACCAGCGTGATGGGTTTCGCCGACTGGTGGTGGGAATTTTCCCATCACCAGTCGCGAAAACCCATCAATCTGACCGGCTGGAACCGAGCCAGCGCAGCGGCCAGCACAGCCCAAAGCAGTTGTGGCACTGTGCTGTTCCCCGGAGCGGGAGCAGCACAGTGCCACAATTTTGCGATCGGCGGGCGCATCCGCCGGTCAGCGCGAGGCCTCAGCAGCCAGAACCCTCGCGGGTGCGTGCGGGCGGAGGCCGCTCCGCACGCACGTCCTAGAGGCGGTCGGGTGCCGCTTCGATGAACGACGTCGGCACGTAGCGCTTGAGCTGCGTGACGTGCGACGGGGTGAGCTCTTCCAGCGAATGCGCGCCGAGGAGCTTCATGGTTCGGATGATCTCGTCGGAGAGGATCGCGATGGTGCGGTCGACGCCCTCGCGCCCGCCGGCCATGAGGCCGTACAGGTAGGCGCGGCCGATCATCGTGAAGTTCGCGCCGAGCGCGACCGACGCGACGATGTCGGCGCCGTTCATGATGCCGGTGTCGACGCCGATCTCGAGGTCCTTGCCGACTTCGCGTGCGACGGCGGGGAGCAGGTGGAAGGGGATCGGAGCCCGGTCCAGCTGCCGCCCGCCGTGGTTGGAGAGGACGATGCCGTCGACGCCGAGGTCGGCGAACGTCTTCGAGTCCTCGAGGTTCTGCACGCCCTTGATGACGATCTTGCCCGGCCACATCTCGCGGATGACCTTGAGGTCCTCGAAGTTGATCGTCGGGTCCATGGCCGAGTCGAGCAGCTCGCCGACGGTGCCGCCGGTCGTCGCGAGGGACGCGAACTCGAGCTTCGGGGTGGTGAGGAAGTCGATCCACCACCAGGGGCGCGGGATGGCGTTGATGATGGTGCCGACGGTGAGCTGCGGCGGGATGGAGAAGCCGTTGCGCTTGTCGCGCAGGCGGGCACCCGCGACTGGGGTGTCGACCGTGAAGTGCAGCGTGTCGAAGCCGGCCTTCGCGGCACGTTCCACGAGCCCGTAGGAGATCGAGCGGTCCTTCATGACGTACAGCTGGAACCAGTTGCGGCCGTTGGGGTTGACCTTCGCAACCTCTTCGATGGTCGTCGTGCCGAGCGTGGACAGCGTGAAGGGGATGCCCGCGGCGGCGGCGGCGCCGGCCCCGGCGGTCTCGCCCTCGGTCTGCATGAGGCGCGTGAAGCCGGTCGGGGCGATCGCGAACGGCATCGCCATCGGCCCGCCGAGGACGGTGCTCGACGTGTCGACGTTCGCGACGTCGCGCAGCACCGACGGGTTGAACTCGACGTCGCGGAACGCGGTGCGCGCGCGGCGCAGCGACAGCTCACCCTCGGCGGCGCCGTCGGTGTAGTCGAAGGCCGCCTTCGGGGTGCGTCGCTTCGCGATGCGTCGCAGGTCCTCGATCGTCAGCGCCGAGTTGAGTCGGCGGCGACGGCCGTTGAGGTCGGGCTTCTTGAACTGCATGAGCTCGAGCAGCTCGAGGGGCTTGGGGGCTTGACGTTTCACCATGGGGCAGCTGCCTTCGCTTCTATCGGGTGTGCTTCGGGTCGTAGCGGATGATCTGCGTCGATCTCGCGACGATGGAACGGATCTCGGCGAGGCTGTCGGGAACCCAGCCGTGTGCGCGTGCCTGCACAAGCAGGTTACCCATCGCGGTCGCCTCGACGGGGCCGGCGAGCACGGGCAGGCCCGAGCGGTCGGCGGTCGCCTGGCAGAGGAGCGTGTTCTGCGAGCCGCCGCCGACGATGTGGATGACGCTGACGGGGTGCTCGGCCAGCGCCGATGCCGTCGCGACGGCTTCGGCGAAGGCCTGCGCGAGGCTCTCCACGATCGAGCGGACGATGCCCGCTGGCGTCGTCGGAGCCTCGAGCCCACGCTCGGTGAGCCAGGCGGCGATGCGTTCGGGGATGTCGCCCGGCGCCATGAAGACGGGGTCGTTGACGTCGAAGATCGGCACGTCGCCGACGACCTGCGCCGCGTCTGCGAGCAGCTGCTGGAGGGTGCTCGAGCGCTGCGCATCCGTCGCCGCAGGCTCCCAGTGGCGCTGCGATTCGGACAGCAGCCACAGGCCCATGACGTTGTGCAGGAAGCGCACGCGGCCGTCGACGCCGCCCTCGTTGGTGAAGTTCGCCTCGCGGGCGGCGTCGGTGACGACGGCCTCGTCGAGCTCGAGGCCGACGAGTCCCCACGTGCCGCACGAGACGTAGGCGAAGTCGCGGCCCGTGTTGGGGATGGCGACGATCGCGGAGGCGGTGTCGTGGGAGCCGACCGCGACCACGTCGATGTCGCGTCCGACAACCCGAGCGGCCTCGCCCTCGAGCGAGCCGAGCACGGCGCCCGGGTCGACGAGGTGCGGCAGGATGCGCGCGGGCACGCCGACCTGCTCGGCGAGCTCCGCATCCCACTCACGAGTGTCGGCGCGGAGCAGACCGGTCGTGGAGGCGTTGGTGCGCTCCGCGACCTGCGCGCCCGTCAGCCAGTAGGCGAGCAGGTCGGGCAGGAGCAGCATCTGCTCGGCGAGCTCGAGCAGCTCGCCGTCGGTGGCCAGCTGGAAGACCGTGTTGAACGGCAGGTGCTGGAGGCCGTTGCGGCGGTAGAGCTCCTCCGGCGAGGCGACGGCGTGCACGGCCTCGACGCCGCGCGCGGTCCGCTCGTCGCGGTACGCGTATGGCACGCCGAGCACACGACCGTCGCGCAGGAGCGCGTAGTCGACGGCCCACGAGTCGATGCCGATGCTCGCGATCTGGCCGGGCGCATCCCGCTCCGCCGCTGCGAGCCCGTCGAGGACGTGCTGGTAGAGGCCGAGGAGGTTCCAGTGCAGCCCGTCGCGGGTGCGTACCGGGTTGTTCGGGAAGCGCGCCTCGTGGCGCATCGTGAGCACGCCATCCGTGATCGTGCCCGTGATGACACGACCACTCGTGGCGCCGAGGTCGACCGCCGCGACCGTGCGAGGCGCATCCGCTCCACCACGCCCGACGGTGGCCGACCCCTTCGCAGCAGACTCGGTCATCGCAGGAAGGCCGCCGCGACGCCCGAGTCGACGGGGATGTGCAGGCCGGTCGTGCGCGTGAGCTCGGGGCCGGTGAGCACGTACACCGCGTCGGCGACGTTCTCTGGCACGACCTCGCGCTTGAGGATGGTGCGGTTCGCGTAGTACTGGCCCAGGTCCTCTTCCTTCACGCCGTAGGTCGCGGCGCGGTTCGCGCCCCAGCCTGCCGCGAAGATGCCGGAGCCGCGCACGACGCCGTCGGGGTTGATGCCGTTGACGCGGATGCCGTGCTCGCCGAGCTCGACCGCGAGGAGGCGGACCTGGTGGGCCTGGTCGGCCTTCGTCGCCGAGTAGGCGATGTTGTTGGGGCCGGCGAAGACGGAGTTCTTCGAGGAGATGTAGATGACGTCGCCGCCGAGCTTCTGCTCGATGAGCGCCTTGGCTGCGGCCTTCGACACGAGGAAGGAGCCCTTCGCCATGACGTCGTGCTGCAGGTCCCAGTCCTTCTCGGTCGTCTCGAGCAGCGGCTTCGAGAGCGAGAGGCCTGCGTTGTTGACGACGAGGTCGATGCCGCCGAACGCGAGCAGCGTGGCGTCGACGGCGGCCTGCACGCCGGCTGCGTCGGCGACGTTCGCCGCGACGCCGATCGCGACGTCGGTGTTCCCGAGCTCAGCCGCTGCGGCCTGCGCCTTCTCGAGGTCGAGGTCGGCGACGACGACGCACGCGCCCTCGGCCGCGAGGCGGGTCGCGATGGCCTTGCCGATACCGGATGCGGCGCCCGTGACGAACGCGATGCGCCCCTGGTGCGTCTTCGGCTTCGGCATGCGCTGCAACTTCGCCTCCTCGAGCGCCCAGTACTCGATGCGGAACTTCTCCTCGTCCGAGATCGGGGAGTAGCTCGAGAGCGCCTCGGCGCCGCGCATCACGTTGATCGCGTTCAAGTAGAACTCACCGGCGACGCGGGCGGTCTGCTTGTTCTTGCCATACGAGAACATGCCGACGCCCGGCACGAGCACGATGAGGGGGTCTGCGCCGCGGATGGCGGGCGACTCGGCCGTTGCGAACTTGTCGTAGTAGGCCTTGTAGTCGGCGCGGTAGGCCGAGTGCAGCTCCTCGAGGCGGGCGAGCTGCTCTTCGACGGATGCGGTGGTCGGCAGGTCGAGGACCAGCGGCTTGACCTTGGTGCGCAGGAAGTGGTCTGGGCAGCTCGTGCCGAGGGCCGCGAGCTCGGCGAGCTTCTCGCTCGCGAGGAAGTCGAGCACCCGCTCGTCGTCGGTGAAGTGCCCGATCATGGGCGCATCGTGCGAGGCGACGGCGCGGATGGACGGTGCGAGGGCCGCCGCGCGTGCCCGGCGCTCGTCGGCGGGGAGCGCCTCGAAGCCGCTCACGACGCCGCCGAACGGGTCGGCCTTGCCGTGTGCATCGATGTATGCCGCTGCAGTGTCGATGATCCAGAGCGAGTTGCGCTCCGACTCCTCCGATGTGTCGCCCCAGGCCGTGATGCCGTGGCCGCCGAGGATGCAGCCGATGGCCTGCGGGTTCTCGTCCTTGATGTTCGCGATGTCGAGGCCAAGCTGGAAGCCGGGGCGGCGCCAGGGCACCCAGACGACCTTGTCGCCGAAGATCTTGGCGGTCAGCTCCTCGCCGTCGGCGGCCGTCGCGATCGCGATGCCGGAGTCGGGGTGCAGGTGGTCGACGTGCGCCGCATCCACCAGGCCGTGCATGGCCGTGTCGATCGACGGGGCGGCGCCTCCCTTGCCGTGGAGGCAGAAGTCGAAGGCCGCGACCATCTCGTCCTCGCGCTCGACGCCCGGGTAGACGTTCGTGAGGGCGCGGAAGCGGTCGAGACGCAGCACGGCGAGGCCCTGCTCGGTGAGCGTCCCGAGGTCTCCCCCGGAGCCCTTCACCCAGAGCAGCTCGACGGGCTCACCCGTCACGGGGTCGGTCTCGGTGCCCTTCGCGGAGGTGTTGCCACCCGCGTAGTTCGTGTTCTTCGGGTCTTCCCCGAGGCGGTTGCTGCGCGAGATGAGATCGGCTGCTGCTGGGTTCGTCATGTCGATTCCTTCGAAGCTCTGAGGTCGTGAAGTCGTGAGGTCGTCGGCGGGGAGCGCTTACGCGCCCCAGCTGGCCTGGACGCCGCCGACGCGCTCCTCGGCGACCTGCTGCTCGTAGCCGGATGCGCGGAACGCGGCGAGCGGGTTCGCGGGCAGGCCGCGCGACTCGCGCCACTCGGCGAGCGCCGGGCGCACGTCGGTCGAGAACGCGTCCATGTAGACCTCGTGTGCGACGAGCACGTCGCCGGACTTCTGCGCGGCGGTGAGGGCGTCCTTGTCGATGAGCAGCGCGCGCGCCGTCATCTCCTGCACGTTGAGGACGGAGCGCATCTGGCCCTGGATCTTCGACTCGACGTTGTGGCACTGGTCGAGCATGAAGGCCACGTCCGGGTTGTTGAGGCCGCCGCCGCGGATGACCTCGGCGAGGATGCGGAACAGCTGGAACGGGTCGGCCGAGCCGACGATGAGGTCGTCGTCGGCGTAGAAGCGCGAGTTGAAGTCGAACGAGCCGAGGCGGCCGAGGCGCAGCAGCTGCATGACGATGAACTCGATGTTCGTGCCAGGTGCGTGGTGGCCCGTGTCGAGGCAGACCATGGCCTTCTCGCCGAGGGCCGCGACCTGCACGTAGCTCGTGCCCCAGTCCGGAACATCCGTGTGGTAGAAGGCCGGCTCGAAGAACTTGTACTCGAGCACGAGGCGCTGGTGGTCGCCGATGCGCGCGTAGATCTCCTGCAGCGAGTCGTGCAGGCGGTCCTGGCGGCCGCGCAGGTCGGCCTGACCGGGGTAGTTGGAGCCTTCGGCGAGCCAGATCTTCAGGTCTCGCGAGCCGGTCTCGTCCATGACGTCGATGCAGCGCAGGTGGTGGTCGATCGCCTTGCGGCGCACGGCTGCGTCTTCGTGGGTGAGGGCGCCGAACTTGTAATCGTCGTCCTGGAACGTGTTCGAGTTGATGGTGCCGAGCTCGACGCCGAGGTCTTCTGCGTGCTTGCGGAGGGCGGCGAAGTCGTCGACCACGTCCCACGGGATGTGGAGGGCCACGCTGGGGGCGAGCGCCGTGTACTTGTTGACCTGCGCTGCGTCGGAGATCTTCTCGAACGGGTCGCGCGGCGTTCCTGCCGTCTGGAACACCTTGAATCGGGTGCCTGAGTTGCCGAACGCCCAGGACGGGAGCTCGATGCCCTGTCCTTCGAGCGCTGCAAGCTGGTCTGGGGAGAGGATGCTCACGGTTCGTCACCTTCGTTGGTCGGTTGCGGATGCGCTCCCGGGCCGAACGACGTCGTCCACGGCTTCGGGAACTCGATTCACGGTGTGTGGGCGAGAGCGGATGCCTGTTCGCGCCGGCCTGTATTGAATCGTTTCAGTGGTTCCAGATTACGAGCCGGAGTGAATCGTGTCAAGCACGCGCGGCGGTTCACGTGCACTCGTCGCCGCGAGCCGGGCGGACGTTCCGCGTGAACACGGGCGAAACCCGCATCCACTACCCTCGGAAAGCGCATTCCAGAACACCGCACGAGCAGGGACCATCGCACCCACATGACACGAACGCACCCGTTGGCCGAACTGCCGCACCCTCACCGCCTCTTCGACCTCGGCCCCCACAACGGCGCCCACCGCGTCGCGATCCGTGCAGGCATCTCCGTGGGCACCCCCCTCCTGATCCTGTGGAGCATCGGGCACGTCGAGCTCGCGCTCTACTCGACCTTCGGCGCCTTCGTCTCGCTCTACGGGCGCAGCCACTCGCACGTGATCCGCGCTCGCCTGCAGAGCGGAGTAGCCATCGGCATGGTCGGTGCCGTCAGCGTCGGCGCCGCGGTGAGCCTGTCCGAGCAGCGTGAGTGGCTCGTCCTGCCGGCGACCGCCGCCTACGCGGCAGTCATCACGGGCGCCGCACAGCGGTTCGGCTGGAAGCCGACTGGCGCGCTCTTCCCCGTCTTCGCACTCTCCGCGACGGCCTCCATCCCGGGAAGCGAGACGGATGCGCTCCTCGCGGCCGGCACAGCCGCCGCGTCGGCCGCGTTCGCCCTGATCGTCGGCATCGCGGGTCTGGCCCGCCCAGCCGCCCGCGACTTCGAGCGCCGCGCACGAGCAGCCGCGGCTCCGACCCGACCCGAGAGCCCGCGCGTCAGCGAGGCCGTGGGGGTCGGCTTGGTCGTCGGCGTCGCGGGGCTCATCCCCACAGCACTCGGGCTCGACTACCCCTACTGGGCCATGGTCGCGGCCGCCGCCGCGCTCGCGACCTCCGGCCCCGACGAGCAGCTGGTGCGGGCCGGCCACCGCCTCACGGGGACCATCGCCGGCGTGGGGGTTGCGTGGCTGATCATGTCCGTCGACCTGCCTCCGATCGTGACGATCGCGGTCATCTGCGTGCTGCAGATGTGCGCGGAGCTGTTCGTCGTGCGCAACTACGGACTCGCGCTCGTCTTCGTCACCCCGCTGGCGCTCGTCATGCTCGACTTCGCGCACCCGCAGCCCGATCTCACCCTGCTCTTGGCCAGGATCCTGGAGACGGCCATCGGCGTCGCGGTCGTGATCGCAGCCGCCCTGGCCTGGCGGTGGGCGGAGCACCCCGGGCGCAGGAGGTGAGTTGAGACCCGCGTTGCGATCGCACTTGACACGTTTCAGAGCGAGTGACAGAGTGGAAAGCGCTTACCCACTCTGAGTGGGACATCGAACACGGTCAAAGATGACGAGGATTTTCAATGACGAGAACACACAGTGACACTGGTGCGGTGTCACACGAGAACGAGGGCAAGACGCCGCGCAAGGCCGCGCTCAGCGGATGGATCGGCAGCGTCCTCGAGTACTACGACTTCACGCTCTACTCGCAGGCGGCGGCACTGGTCTTCCCCGTCGTCTTCTTCCCGACGGGCGATCCCACCGTCGCCCTCATCTCCTCACTCGCGACCTACGCCGTCGGCTACGTCGCTCGCCCCATCGGAGCAATCGTGCTCGGCAACTGGGGAGACAAGCACGGCCGCAAGAACGTGCTCGTCATCGCGATGCTCCTCATGGGCCTATCGACGCTCGCCGTCGGGTTCCTCCCCACCTACGACCAGATCGGCCTCTGGGCGCCCCTGATCCTCGTGTTCCTTCGCCTCATCCAGGGCTTCGCCGTCGCCGGAGAGCTCGGCGGGGCCAGCGCCATGATCGTCGAGCACGCCCCGGCCGGCAGACGAGGGTTCTTCGCGAGCTTCGGCCTGCAGGGCACCCAGGCCGGTTCGATCATCGCGACCGCAGTGTTCATCCCCCTCACCGCGGTCCTCACGGACGAAGCCTTCATCGAGTGGGGCTGGCGCATCCCGTTCATGCTGAGCGCCGTCGTCGTGCTCGCCGGCTTCCTCATCCGCAAGCACGTCGAAGAGCCGCCGGCCTACACCCGCTCGCTCGCGGTCCAGCAAGCCCAGAACCGCCAGGCCCCCATCGTCGAGCTCTTCAAGAACAACGGCTGGACGGTCTTCCGCGCCATCCTCATGACCCTCGCCAACGTCGCCGGCGTCACGACCCTCGTCTTCGGAACGAGCTTCGCCACGCAGGAGGCCTACGGCGTCGCGATGCCTGCCTCCACCTTCCTGTGGGTGCCGCTCATCGCCAACGTGGCGGCCGTCATCGTCATCCCCGTCTTCGGCATGCTCTCCGACAAGATCGGACGCCGCACGCTCATGATCGTCGGCTCCTTCGGCTCCGGGCTCGTCGCCATCGGCTACCTCACCGCCATCCAGTCCGGCAACCTCGTGCTCACGATCGTCCTCGCGATCCTCATGATGGGCGTGCTCTTCCAGATGTGGAACGCCACCTTCGCGACGTTCTTCCAGGAGCTGTTCCCGACGCAGACCCGAGTGACCGGCTTCGCGGTCTCGCAGAACGTCGGCCTCATGATCGTCGCCTTCCTGCCCTCGATCTTCACGTTCGTCGCCCCTCCCGGCTCGGACAACGTGCCGCTGGTCGTCGGCGGGCTCACCCTCGCCATCGCCACCGTCTCAGCCCTCGCGACGCTCCTCACTCCGGAGACGCGCGGCAAGGACATCGAGACGCACGACTGAAACGCCCTGAAGGGGCGTCGACCGAGGCCGTCCCCGCGCGGGGCGGCCTCGACCGGCATCGAGGACACCACACGTGCCGGCATCGGCGAGACTGCATCACGACGGAACGAGGACACCATGACGAGAATGCGCGCAGCCATCGTGGGCACCGGCGACGTGGCTCGACTGCACGCCGAGGCGATAGCCGCCAGGGACGACGCGGAGGTGGCCCTCGCCGTGGACCTCGACGCGGACCGAGCTGCCGCCTTCGCGGCGAAGTACGGCATCCCGCGCTCCGCGACCTCGCTGCCAGACGGGCACCTCGACGTCGTGCACCTCTGCACCCCTCCCGCGGGGCACGTGGCCCAGGCCGAAGACGCCTTCGCGCGCGGCGCTCACGTCGTCGTCGAGAAGCCGCCGGCGCTCACCCTCCACGACGTCGACCGGATGGTCGCAGCCGGTGAGGCAGCAGGCAGGCACCTCGCCGTGGTCTTCCAGCAGCGCACCGGCACCGCGACGGCGCACGTCAAGCGCCTCCTCGACGACGGCCACCTCGGGCGCCCCCTCCTCGCCCGGTGCGACACCTTCTGGTTCAGGGACGACACGTACTTCGCCGCGCCATGGCGAGGCACGTGGGCGAACGAAGGCGGCGGGACGACCCTCGGCCACGGCATCCACCAGCTCGACCTGCTCGCCCACCTCCTCGGCGAGGTGGATGAGGTGCACGGCCAGGCCTGGCGTCTCGCGCGCGATATCGAGACGGAGGACGTCTCCACGGCCGTGCTGCGCTTCCAGTCGGGCGTCGTCGCGACAGCGATGACAAGCGCCGTCTCACCCAGGCAGGTCAGCTCCATCCGCATCGACACCGAGCTCGCGACGATCGAGCTCGAGCACCTCTACGGCCACGGACACGCCAACTGGCGCATCACCCCACGCCCCGGAGCGGATGCGCCGAGCAGCTGGGCGTTCCCCGCGGCCGAGCGGCCGAGCGGGCACGACGCCTATATCGACGCCGTCTACCCCGCCCTCGCGGCGGGCACCGCATTGCCGGACGTCGCCTCTGCGCCCGCCAGGTCCATGGAGATCGTTGCAGCCCTCTACGCGTCGAGCGAGCGCTCGGCCGCCGTCGCCCTCCGTGAGGTCAGGGAGTCGGGCGAGCTGCGCGGACCGATGTCCGCGCAGGTGCGCGACGAGCGTCGGTCATGAGCTCCCCCTCCCGCGACGAGCTCGCCTTCGGCCTCGGCACGGTCGTGCACCGCGACCCGAGCGCGCAGCCGATCGAGTCGCCCCGCCCCTACGTGCATCCGCTGCGCACCCCGGCGGGCACCGTCGTGAGCGACTTCCGGCCCGCCGACCACATGTGGCACTGGGGGCTCTCCGTGACCGTCGCGAACATCCGCATCGGCGACGCCGCTCACGACGTCAACCTGTGGGGCGGCGTGACCTGGGTGGATGGTCGAGGCTACTTGCAGCTCGACAACAACGGCTCGCAGACGGTCGACGAGACGCAGACGGTCGACGGCACGCACCTCACGTGGCGCGAGGCCGATGGCTCCGTCTTCCTGCGGGAAGAGCGGATGCTCGACGCGAGCATCCGCGACGTCGACGGGCGCAGCGTCGGCGTCCTCGACATCAGCAGCCGCTGGACGAACCTCCGCGACGTCGAGGTCGCATTCGGCTCGCCCACGACCGCCGGCCGACCGGACGCCGGCTACGGCGGACTGTTCCTGCGACTGCACCCGAACTTCTCGGGCGCACGCCCGCTGTCGCCCCTGCTGCTCGACGACCCGGATGCCACGCTGCACGGCACAGAAGCCGCCTGGCTGGGCCTCGAGAGCGGACCCGCGACCGTCGTCATGGGCGCGCATCCCGAGAACCCGGTCTCCCCCACCCCGTGGTTCGTGAGGAACGACGCCACCCCCATGCTCTGTGCGGCTCCGTTCTTCCACGAGGAGTGGAAGCTGAGGCCCGGCGAGAGCGCGACGTGGCGCTGGCGCATCCTCCTCTCCGACTCGCCCCTCCACGCCGAACGCGTCACCCACCTGCTCGACGAGGCCTGAGCGGCGACCCTCCGTGACCTCCGGAGTTGCAGCCCACGAGCGAGGCACCCGCCCCGCAGACCCCGCGTGCCCTAGCATCGCTGTACACCGAAGGAGGCCCATGGCAGTCAGCGTGCGCGACGTCGCGACACTCGCAGGCGTCTCCGTTGGCACGGTCTCGAACGTGCTGAACCACCCGGAGAAGGTCTCGGAAGCCACCGTCGACCGGGTGCAGTCGGCCATCGAGGAGCTCGGCTTCGTCCGCAACGACGCCGCCAGGCAGCTGCGCGCCGGCGAGAGCCGCACCGTCGGCCTCATCGTCCTCGACCTCCGCAACCCCTTCTTCACGGAGGTCGCACGCGGGGCGGAAGAGCGCGCCGCCGAGCTTGGCTTCTCCGTGCTCGTCGCCAACAGCGACGAGCAGGAAGACCGCGAGCGCACGCACCTCGGCCTCTTCGAGGAGCAGCGCGTGTTCGGGGTCCTCGTCACGCCCATGGCAGCGAACATGCCGCAGCTCGAGCTCCTGCACAAGCGGGGAACCCCGGTCGTGCTCGTCGACCGCGAGAGCGACGACGAGCGCTACCCATCCGTCGCCGTCGACGACCGCACGGGCGGCCGCATCGCCGTCGAGCATCTCCTCGAGACCGGCCACCGCCGCATCGCGTTCGTCGGAGGGCCGATGGAGATCCAGCAGGTCACCGACCGCTCCGAGGGGGCCCGCGACGCAGTGAGCGAGGTGGCCGGCGCGACGCTCGAGGTGCTGGCGACGGATGCGCTCTCCATGTCAGAGGGCCGGCGTGCGGGGCTCGTCCTCGCCGAGCGGGGTGCCGCTGAGCTCCCAGACGCGATCTTCGCCGCCAACGACATGCTCGCGCTCGGGCTCCTGCAGAGCCTCCAGAGCACGAGCCACGCGAGGGTGCCCGAGAACGTCGCCCTCATCGGCTACGACGACATCGACTTCGCCGCCTTCGCATCGACGTCGCTCAGCTCCATCCACCAGCCAGCGCACCTCATCGGGTCCAAGGCCATGGACCTCCTCGTCGCAGCAGCCCGCGACCCGAAAGC
Organism: Pseudoclavibacter terrae; assembly: GCF_008831075.1. Classification (GTDB taxonomy): domain Bacteria; phylum Actinomycetota; class Actinomycetes; order Actinomycetales; family Microbacteriaceae; genus Pseudoclavibacter; species Pseudoclavibacter terrae. The sequence goes on from NZ_WBJX01000007.1 coordinate 65,052, forward strand.
CAGCCCCGAGCACATCCGCTTCACGCCCGAGCTCGTGCCCCGCGCATCCACGGCGCCACGCACCTAGCGCGACCCCCGCCCCACGCCACTCCCCACCTCGTCCGCACACCTGGGCCCCGCGCACCTCCCCGCGCCGCCCTGCGTGCGCAGCCCCAAGGTCTGTCGCGGTCAGGGAACAGACTTCGGGCCTGCGCAGTCACGACCGGGCAGAAGCATGCGCAAACCCCAGGTCCGCCGTGAGTGGGGCGGGTGGGGCGGGGCAGGATGCAGACGCCGAGGGCATGGAGGCGGCACAGACGAGCGGATGCCCTCAGGCCAGGTCGAGATCCATGAAGACATCGGCGCGCGAGTAGGGCGTCGGCGCGTGCGCGGAGGCCGGCACGTGCCGGAATCCGACTGACTCGTAGAGGCGAACGGCCGGGGCCAGCGACTGGTTGCTCTCGAGCATGAGCTTCGTGAGACCCTGCTCGCGGGCACTGTCGATGGCTGCCGTGATGAGCATCCGCCCGATCCCCGCCCCACGGGCTTCCGGTGCGACCGCCATCTTGACCAGCTCGGCGACACCCTCGCCGACCCGCAGCAGTGCGACGCAGCCGACGCGCGTCTCGCCGTCACGGGCGATGAGCACCGTCCCACCCTGGTCGACGATCGCTCGCTGCGGGTCGGCGAGCACCGCGCGGTCGGCGTCCTCGAGCGCGAAGAACGTGGTGATCCACTGCTCGTTGAGGGTGCGGAATGCCGCCGCGTCCGCTTCATCCTGCAGCGGGGCGATGGTGATGGTCGTCGTTGTCATGAGCTGAGTCTCGCGAGGCGGGGCCCGCGAGTCCAATACAGATGTGCACGGATCCATAAGCTGGATGCATGGATCTCGAGATTCGCGTGCTTCGATCGTTCCTCGTCCTCGCCGAAGAACTGCATTTCGGCCGGGCCGCGGCCGCCCTGCACGTCGCCCAGCCCGCGCTCTCGCAGCAGATCAAGCGCCTCGAAGCGGACCTCGGGGTCGAGCTCTTCGCCCGCACCTCCCGCAACGTCCAGCTGACAGTCGCGGGCACTGTGCTGCACGAGCGTGCGCGCTCGCTCGTGGCGCAGTCCGAGCGGGTTGCGGACGAGGTGATGCGCGTCGGTCGCGGCGAGCAGGGCCGGCTCGACGTCGGGTTCGTGAGCTCGGCGCTGCCACTCGGCCCCGTCGAGCGCGTCCAACGCTTCCGAGCCGCGTTCCCCGGCGTGCACATCGAGCTCTTCGAGGGATGGACGGCGCACCTCCTCACGAAGGTCGCGCTCGGGGAGCTGGACCTCGCGATCGTCCGCGACCCGGACCCTGTCGATGGCGTGCGACTGTCGCCGTTCCGCACGGAAGGGTTCGTCGCTGCCGTGCCCCTCTCGCATCCGCTCGCCAAGCGCGGCAGCATACGCGCGAGCGAGCTCGCCGGCGACCCCTTCGTGTTCTTCCCCGCAGAAGCAGGCGCGCTGGCGACGCAGCGCAACCTCGCGCCCGTCCTCGCGGGTGGGCGGATGCCGACGATCGTGCAGACGGGCAGCACCTGGATGACGCTGCTGCACCTCGTCGCTGCCGGCATCGGCGTCACGGTCGCCCCCGCCAGCACGGTCCTCGCTCCGCCACCCGGCATCGCCGTGCTGGCGCTCGACGACACCGAGGCGTTCACCGCGCTCGCCTGGGCGTCTCGCGCCGACGACCACAGGCCCATCCTGCGCGCCTTCATCGACGCCGACTGACGCGGACTGGCCGGGGGTCGCCGAGCAGCCGCAGGCGCTCCCGGCAGGCGAGCCCTCCCGGTGGTCGCGCGTATCCTGGACCCGTGACCACAGAGCTCGCGCGCGCCGAGTCGCTCATCGCGACCATCCCGGACTTCCCAGAGGCGGGCATCCAGTTCCGAGACATCACCCCGCTCTTCGCCGACGGCCCCGCGCTCCGCGCCGTCGTCGACGCAGTGACCAGGCCGTTCGCCGGATCCTTCGACGTCGTCGCAGGCGTCGAGGCGCGAGGGTTCCTCCTGGCTGGAGCCATCGCCAACGCGGCCGGCGTCGGCCTCATCCCCATCCGCAAGGCCGGGAAGCTGCCCCGCCCGGCAGCGTCGATCACGTACGACCTCGAGTACGGGACGGACAAGCTGGAAGCGGCGCAGGACCTGCCAGCCGGCACCCGCGTCCTGCTCGTCGACGACATCCTCGCCACCGGCGGAACCCTGCGCGCGGGCCAGCAGCTCCTCGAGCAGCTCGGATACACGCTGGCCGGCACGGCCGTCCTCATGGAGCTCGTCGACCTCGACGGCCAGCAGGTCGCCGGCCCCGTCCACACCCTCTTCGAGGTCTGACGCACAACTCGCCCCGCGGCGCCTCGGAGCCGTGACAGGCCCGAAACATGTGCTGGCTAGCGTTGCGAGCATGTCCCTCCTTGTCACCCACGCACGCCTCATCACGATCCCCACGGGCTCCACGGATGCCGGCTACATCGAAGACGGCTGGATGCTCGTCGAAGACGGCCGCATCGCCGCCATCGGCAGCGGGACGCCGTCCGTCACCGCCGACGAGACCCTCGACGTGGCCGGCAAGTTCGTGGCCCCCGGATTCGTCTCGAGCCACTCGCACCTGTTCACCAGCGGACTGCGTGGACTCGGCGTCGCCGACACCCTCTACGGCTGGTGTGACTCGATGCTCGGCACAACCGCCCACATGACCCCGGAGCAGCTGTACTGGTCGACCCTGCACGGCTCGCTCGACTTCCTCTCGAACGGGGTCACGACCGCCTACAACTTCACCGACCCGCTGCAGGCGTGGGAGTCGATGGTCGACGGGAAGCGGACGGGCACAGCGAGCATCCGCCCCCTCGAGTACCACTATCGCCAGGCGGACGGCACCCTCGACTCCGGCATCCGCTTCGTGGACGCGTCCGGTATGGACGCCACCGTCGGCAGCGACGACGAGATCTTCGCGAGGCTGCAGGCCGAGGTCGAGCACACGAGGGCCATGGATCCGGCATTCGCGCTCGGTTCGTCCATCATGGGCCAGGTGCAGTGGTCGCCGCGGGCCAATTCCGCCGAGCTCGAGGCCGAGGCCATGCGCCGCTTCGGCATCACCAATCAGGCGCACTTCCTCGAATCACCAGAGGCCGTCGAGCACCAGCAGTCGAAGTTCGCCATGTACCGAGATGCTGGCGCCCTCGAACTCGGCCTCATGTTCGGGCACTTCATCCAGACCACCCCGGAGATCATCGCCGAGGCCGCCGCTCGCGGGGCGAGCATGTCGTGGCAGCCGTCATCGAACGGGCGGCTCGCCTCTGGCGTAGCGCTCGTGCCGGAGATGCTGCAGCTCGGGATGAAGGTCGGGGTCGGCCTCGACGACCAGGCGTGCACCGACGTGAGCGACCCGTGGCAGAACATGCGCATGGGCATCTACCTGCAGCGTTCGCGCACGAAGGACCCGCTGTCGATGATGCCCGAGCTGATGCTGCGCCTCCACACTCTCGGCGGCGCCGACATCATGGGGGTCGCCGACCGCGTCGGCTCGCTCGAGGTCGGCAAGTTCGCCGACTTCGTCGTCGTCGACCCGCGCTCCCCCGACGTCGGACCGCTCTGGCACCCGGTGCGCTCGTACGTGCTCGCGATGAACCCGAGAAACCTCGAGGCCGTCTACGTCGGCGGCCAGCTCGTGAACCGGGGCGGCGCATCCACCAACCCCCTCGCCGAAGAGGCATCGGCGAAGCTCCATGAGCTGCCGGCTGCGATCATCCCCCTCCGCGGCCACCCGCACTGAACGACGAAGGGGCCGGGAGGTATCTCCCGGCCCCGACGTCTCAGCCCATACAGTGCGGACGGCTCAGCGCAACGGACTCAACGCCGCGGAACACCCATCCCCATGCGGTCGAGGACGATGTTCTCGATGATCTGCACGAGGTTGTAGGACACCAGCGTGATGATGGTGATGAGCGCGATCGACGTCCACAGCTCGGAGAACTGGGCTTGCGCGTTGAACTTCAGGATCGCGCCGCCGATGCCGGTTCCCGTCGAGAGCCACTCGGCGAGCAGCGCCCCCGTCACGGCTCCGGGCACGGAGACGCGGGCGGCCGCGAAGATCGACGGCAGCGCGCCCGGCATGTTGACCTTCACCAGGCTCATGAGCCGGCCACCGCCGAACACGTGCACGACATCGAGGCTCTGCTGGCTCGCGCGGCTGAGGCCGAACAGGACGCTCGCGAGTGCCGGGAAGACCACCACGATCGTCCCGATCACGGCGACGGAGGCCGTGGTGCCTCGACCGGTCATGAGGATGATGACGGGCGCGATGGAGACGAGCGGGATCGTCCGCAGCAGGAGCACAAGCGGCATGACCCCGGCCTCGATCGCGCGGGAGAGGCTGAACGCCACCGCCAGCACGATAGCGACCGCCATGCCGACGACGAACCCGAGCGCCGAGTCCGCGAGGGTCTGCCCCACGAGGGGGAACAGCTGCGCGCGGTGCTCCGCGGCGTCCTCGGACCCGAACAGGAACTCCCAGACGTCAAGGGGCCCCTTCGCGATGAACGACGAGATGCCGGTGAAGCTCACGACCGCCTGCCAGAGCAGGAGCAGCACGAGCAGCGTGATGCCCGCCGAACCCAGCGAGCGCAGCACCGTCTTCCGGAGGGCACTGCGCCGTTCGCGCACGATCCGAGCCTCGGCGGCCTCATCGTCCGCCGCCTTCGTTCGCGCGTCCTCCACGATCACGGTCATCGCACTGCCTTTCCAGAGACCCACGGTGTGATGAGGCGGATGACGAGCCCGAAGAGCCCGTAGGCCGCGAGCGCGAACACCGCGCACAACAGGAAGACCGACCAGACGCCGGCGGAGTCGAGCTGACCCTGCAGACGGATCAGGGTCGGCCCGACCCCCGCGGTGATGGATCCCAGGTACTCGCCGAGCACGGCGCCCAGGAACGCCGAGGGGACGGCGATCTGGAGCGCGTTGAGGATGGCGGGGAGCGCGGCGACCAGACGGACCTTGCGCATCTGCATCCACGAGCCGCCGCCGAAGACGCGGACGACGTCGAGCGACGCCCGATCCGCCGACTTGAACCCGAGGATGGCGCCGACGACCGTCGTGAACACGCACACGAGCGCCGCGAGGAAGATGGCCGTCTCCGAGGGGTCGCCGGGGCTCTTCGCCCCACCGAGCACCACGATGGAGATGCCGCCCACGGCGACGATCGGCAGGCAGTACGTGACGACGGCGATCTGCGTGATGACCGTCTCGAGGCGGGGGAAGACGAGCACGACGGTCGCGAGCAGCAGCGCGATGCCGTTGCCCCACACGTAGCCGATGCCCGCCGCGGTGATCGTCGGGGCGAACACACCCCAGGTGCCCGCGACATTGCCCTGCACGAACAGCCAGTCGAACACGGCGAGCGGCGAGGGCACCGGGGTGAAGCTCGTCCCATCGGAGGGTTGGAAGGCGGCGAAGGAGACCAGCCACCAGATCAGGATGAGGGCGACCCCGCCGATGAGCGCGGCGAGCCAGCCTGGGATGCGCTCCCTGGCCATGGTCACGCCTCGGCTTCTGCGTGTCCGTGCACGCCGAGGAGCAGCTCGGAGGCGCGGTCGACCAGCGCGTGGAACTCGGGCGTGCGCATCATCTCCGGGGTGCGCGGCCGCGGCAGGTCGACTTCGATGATCTCCTGCACACGACCCGGCCGCGCCGACATGACGGCGACCCGATCGGCGAGGAAGATCGCCTCGCTGATGCCGTGCGTGACGAGCAGCGTCGTCGCGGGCTTCTCCGTCCAGATGCGCAGCAGCTCCAGGTTGAGGTTCTGCCGCGTCATGTCGTCGAGCGCCCCGAAGGGCTCATCCAGCAGCAGCACGGAGGGCTTGAGCACGAGCGCTCGAGCGATCGAGGCCCGCTGCCGCATGCCGCCGGAGAGTTGCGCGGGCTTGGCGTTCGCGAAGTCGCTGAGCCCGACGAGGGCGAGCAGCTCATCGACGTACGCCTTGTCGACCGGGCGCCCAGCGACCTCGAACGGCAGTTCGACGTTCTTGCGGATGCTCCGCCAGGGAAGCAGCGCGTGGTCCTGGAACGCGATCCCCAGCTCGCTGTTCGCACGCAGCTGGTCGGGTGTCTGCCCGTCGACGAGCGCGCTCCCCGCCGTGGGGTGGTCGAGCGCTGCGAGGATGCGCAGGATCGTCGACTTGCCGCACCCCGAGGGGCCGAGCAGCGCGAGGAACGATCCCTTGTCGGTGTGCAGGTCCGTGTCCTGCAGCGCGAGCAGCGATTTTCCGCCGCGCAGGTCGAAGGACTTGGAGACGCCGGTGATCTGGATTCCGGTGCCGGTCTCGGCACCGGAATCCGTTGTTGTGTCGGTGAGGGTCATGAGCTTAGGGCTGATAGTTCTTCAGCTCGGGGTTCTCGGTGTAGATCTCGTCGAGGATCGTCGTGTCGAAGAGGTCGTCGGCTTCGAGCTCCCACCCTGCGGCGGCGAGGGACGCGATGGTCTGCGTCTTGAGCTCGTCCGAGATGGTGAAGAGGCCGTTCGCCTCGGTCTCCGGGGTGGAGATCAGCTCCGCCTGGGCCATGAGGCCGGCCTCGACCTTCGCGGGGTCGAGCTCGCCGAAGGTCAGGTCACCGGCTGCGGCCGACGCGTTGTAGTGCTCGGTCACCTTCGCGACGGTGTCGTCGGTCGGCTGCGTGAACGTGTCGGTCCAGCCTTTGATCTCGGCGATGAGGAACGCTTTGACGAGCTCCGGGTTCTCGTCCAGGTACTGCTCGGTGACCGTGATCGCCTCGGCGACGTACGGCAGCCCGTTGTCCGCGTAGGCGAGGTTCGTGACCTCGTAGCCCTCCATCTCGACCGTGATGGCCTCGTTCGTCAGGTAGGCCATGAAGCCGTCGACTTCACCGTTCATGAGGGGCGTTGGGTCGAAGTCGACGGGAACGACCGTCACCTGGTCCTCACTGATGCCGTTCGCGGCGAGCAGCGCCTTGAAGACGGACGCGTTCGAGTCCTGCACGCCGATCTTCTTGCCGACCAGGTCCTCCGGCGTGGCGATGTTGCCCTTGTCTGTCAGCGACAGGATCGTGAACGGGTTCTTCTGGAAGGTCGTCGCGACGATCTTCAGCGGGGCGTCCTGCTCCGCGACCGCGGCTCCGACGGAGGCGGCGTCGCTGAGCGCGAACTGCACGGAACCGGAGAGGAGCTTGGCGACGCCCGTGTCCGGGCCCGCGATGCCCTGCACCTCGGAGAAGCCCGCCTCGTCGTAGTAGCCGTTGTCGTAGGCGTAGTACTCACCCGCGAATTCCTCGTTCTTGATCCACGAGTACTGCACGCTGATCTCGCCGTGGTCGACGGATGCGCTGCCCGGGGACGACTCTGATGCGCTTGGCGAGCAGGCGGTGAGGGCGAGCGCGGCAGTTGCGGTGAGGGCGAGCGCCGCAGTTGCGCGTCGGCGTGCTCTGGTGAGTGTGTGCATCGGTTCTCCTTGAATGCAATCGGCTAGTCGCGACATTAGGCAGTTCATATTTCGGGGACGGGTTCGCCGGTGTTACGGGCGTGATTCGCGATTCGCCAGACCCGGTCACGGCTGAAGGGCTGCTCGAACGGGCGGCTCCCGAGGGCGCGCGCGATCGCGTTCCCGAGGGCTGGGGCGACCGGGTTGTACGGTGACTCGCTCATGGACTTCGCGCCGAAGGGCCCGAGGTCGTCGCTGGTGTCGGCGAAGTACACCTCGGTGTCTGGCACGTCGGCGAACTGCGGCACCCGGTAGAGGCGGAACACGGGGTTGGCGACGCGGCCGCCGTCGTCCAGCGTCACCTCTTCGTAGAGCGCGCTGCCGAGCCCCTGTGCGACGCCGCCCTCGATCTGCCCGCGACACTGTGCCGGGTTCATGACGTACCCGGCGTCAGCAGCGTGGACGGACTGCAGGATGCGCACCGTTCCGGTCTCCGGCTCGACGGCCAGCCTGACGGCGTGCACGTTGAAGGCGAGCGAGCGGTGCTCGCCGAGCTCGCTGCCGTCGGCGGTGATCTCGCCGCCGTTCTCCTCCGATGCCAGCCGCGCGAAGCCGATGAGCCCGCTTGGCGTCTCGACGCCGTCGAGTGCGAGTTCCACGTCGTCGGGAGACGCCCCGGTGATGGCCGCCGCGCGTTCCCGCATCCGCTCCCCCAGCGAGAGGCAGGCGGCGTGCAGCGCCTTGCCGGCGACGGTGATGCCAGCGGACGCGAACGCGCCCGTGTCGTGCTCGACCGCATCCGTGTCGGAATTCCATAGCTCGAGTCGGTCGAAGCTCGTGCGCAGGTCGGTGACCGCGATCTGCTTGAGCACGGTCGTGGTGCCGTTGCCGAACTCGGCCGTGCCGGTGCGCAGCAGGTACGTGCCGTCGGCGCGGAGCGTCGCCGTCGTGTGCGCGATGTGCCCGAACGGCGCCATCGTGGCGATCATGGCCGCGGCGACCCCCTCCCCGACGAGCCAGCCGGGAGGGGCCTCCTCGCCGTTGCCGCGGCGGAGCGCGTCCTGCGCGAGGTCGAGGCACTGGTCGAACCCGTAGCTTCCCCACACGAGGTCGTCGTGCCCCGGATCGTCGCCCTCGCGGATCGCGTTGCGTCGCCGGAGCTCGAACGGGTCGAGGTCGAGCTTCTCGGCGAGCATGTCCATCGCCGACTCCACGCCGAGGATGACCTGGCCGAGCCCGTAGCCGCGGAAGGCGCCGGAGGGCACCGTGTTCGTGTACACGACCTCCGCATCCAGTCGCCGGAGCGGGACACGGTAGATCGTCGTCGACTCCGCGAGTGAGTGGAAGAGCACGCCGCGCGAGTGGTTGCCGTATGCGCCCGTGTTGCTGAGCACGTCGAGCTGCATCGCGGTCAGCACGCCGTCCTCGTCGGCGCCGAGCGTGACCGACACCCGCATCGGGTGCCTGACGGCGGCGCGCTGGAACTCGTCCGTGCGCGAGAACTCGTACGAGACGGGCCTTCCGATGCTCAGCACCGCGAGCGCGACGAGGTCCTCGGTGAAGATCTCCTGCTTGCCGCCGAACCCGCCGCCGAGCCGCGCGGCCAGCACCCGCACCCGATCTCGGTCCAGGTCGAAGAGGTGGGCGATCTCGTCGCGTGCCAGGAACGGCACCTGCGTCGAGGAGCGGATGACGAGGCGTCCGTCGTCGTCGAGCCAGCCGATCGAGCCGTGCGTCTCGAGCTGCGCGTGCGTGACACGCGCGGTCTGCCACGTGCCGGAGACGGTGACCGCGCTCGAGGCGAACGCCTCGGTGAGGTCCGGGCCCGCGTGGACGCTCGTGATGACATTGCGCTCGGCCTCGTCGACGCGCTCCTCGGGCGTGCGATCCGGATGCACCAGCGGTGCGCCGGGCAGACGGGCTTCCTCCGGGTCGAAGACGGCCGGCAGCGGATCGTAGTCGACGCGGACGAGGGCGCGCGCGGCATCCGCCGCTTCGGCAGTCTCCGCGACGACGGCGGCGACGCGCTGCCCGATGTGCCGCACGACGCTGTCGAGCAGGAGCGTGTCGTCTGGGTCGTCGGTGCGGTGCTCGTGGCGGGCCGACGAGTAGCGACGCTGCGGGACGTCCTCGTGCGTGAAGATGCGCACGACGCCGGGCACGGCAAGCGCCTCAGCCGTGTCGACGCGCAGGATGCGCGCGTGCGCGTGCGGGCTCGTCACGACCCGCAGCACGAGCGCGTCGCTCGCCGGATGCCCGGGCGGCAGGTCGAACGTGAACGGCTCGAGGCCCTGGACGATGCGTCTCGCCGCCTCGGGGACGACGGAGCTGCCGACCGTCTGGAGCTGGGGCTGGGGCTGAGGCTCGGGCTGGGGGTCGGGCGCTTCGTCGGGCTGCGCCCTGGGCTGAGAGGCGGTTTCCGGCAGGGCCTTCGACGCACCGACCGAAGTGGGCAGGCCGCAGGTCTGTGCGCAGGACCCCGCACGCGCGGACCCGCAGATCGCTTCGCGGATGGGCCGGTAGCCCGTGCACCGGCACAGGTTTCCCTTCATCCGCTTGTCGAACTCGTCGAGGTCCGCCTCCTCCAGGGTCGACGCGGTCACGCTCATGCCCGGGCTGCAGAAGCCGCACTGGAAGCCGAACCCCTCCGCCAGCGCCTCCTGCACCGGGTGCAGCTCGTCGCCCGGTGCGAGGCCGGCGGCCGTCGTGACGCTCCTCCCCGCCACCCGCATCGCCGGGATGAGGCACGAGTGCACGGGAGTGCCGTCGAGCAGGACCGAGCAGGCGCCGCAGTCGCCGGCGTCGCATCCCTTCTTCACGGTCATGGACCCGGTCTCCCGCAACAGGGTCCGCAGGCACTGGCCCGCGCGCGGCTCCGCCGAGCGGCCAGTGCCGTCCACTTCGAACTTCACGAGAGTCCCTTCCGGATGCGCTCGGCGAGCACGATGCTCACGCCGCGACGCCAATCTGCCGAGCCGAGCGGGTCACCGTAGTACCCCTGCGCCTCTCCGACGCGCTCGGCGAGCTCCGCCGCGGTCGGCAGCTGCGGAAACGCGAGCACGGTGGGTGTCTGGGTGGCCGCGGTGACAGTGAAGACGCTGCCCCCTTCGGGGTCGACGCGGCCAGTGACGACGGCTCCCGAGCGCCCGTGCTCGGCGAGCGCGATCTTGAGGAGCCGCGCGTGGGAGCGCAGCGCGGCGGCCGGAAGGTGGATGCTGCGGAGCACGTCGCCCGGCCGCAGCACGGTCGTCCCATCCCCCGTCACCAGTTCCGCGACGGGCAGGCGGATGTCGTCGGCGCCCCGCCAGATCTCGGCCGTCCCATCGAGCGCCACACACAGCGAGACCATGCCGGCCGCCGCGAACGCCCGACAGATGTTGCCGCCGACCGTCGCCGTGTTCCAGATCTTGAACGATGCGAGGAGCGCGTCAGCGGCGGCGGGGATGAGCGACAGCGCCGGCCAGTCCACCTGCGACGGGTGCGTGCCTCCCCGCGCGGCGCTCTTCGCCCACGCGACGAGCGTGGCGATGGTGCAGGTCGCCGCGATGCGCAACCCGCCCGTATCCGCCTCGATATCAGGCCAGGCCATTCCGGTCACGTCGACGAAGCCCGTCGTGGCGGGCTGCGGCTCGCTCATGAGCCACGTGCCGCCCGCGAGGATCACCTCGCCCGGCGCGAGCAGCAGGTCCTCGCGGGATCGTGCGACGCGGTACGAGCGCACCGTCGTGATGTCCATCGGCCCTCCCGGTCGTGAGTCGTGCGCGTGCAGCTGACTGAGCGCGAGATCGGATGCTGGGGAGTGAAGCAGACGGCCGTTTCGTCGGTGTTTCGATCGTGGGTCGTGGGATGCGACGACCTTCACCTGCCCGCAACAGGCGCGCAATGGGGCGCGCCTAGCGTTTCGGCATGCGTGGAATTCTGCCGATTGCCGCCGAGTGGGCGCGGGCCGGGCGTCCGTTCGCGATGGCGACGCTCGTCGCCGTGAGCGGCAGCGCGCCCCGCGAGGTGGGTGCGAGCCTCATCGTGTCCGCGGAGGGGGAAGTCTTCGGAAACGTGTCGGGCGGATGCGTGGAGGGCGCCGTCTACGAGCAGTGCCTGGAGGCGATCCGGAGTGGCGCCGTGAGCGTCGAGACGTTCGGGTACAGCTCTGCCGAGGCGTTCTCCGTTGGCCTGAGCTGCGGCGGCGTCATCGAGGTGCTCGTGCGCCCCATCCCGCCCGGAAGCGTCGCCGCCCGGGACATCCTGCTCCTGGCCGAACGCGAAGCGCGTGCCATGCAGGTGACGTACACGCTGCTGGTCGAAGGCGCCGACGTCGGGCGAGGCGTCATCGACCAGACCGCGCCACCCTCGTCGGGAGCCGTGACGATCACCCTCGGGTCGCCGCCCCGGCTCATCCTCGTGGGCGCGGTCGAGTTCGCCGTGGCGCTCTCCCGCATCGCGATCGCCGCGGGCATGCGGGTGACGGTCGTCGACCCTCGCGAGGTGTTCGCGACGGCGGCCCGCTTCCCCGGGGCAGACGTCGTCGTCGCCTGGCCGCACCGCTACCTGGAGTCCGCGGAGGCGGATGCGCGCACCGCCGTGTGCGTGCTCACGCACGACCCGAAGCTCGACGTGCCCGCACTGCGCGCGGCGCTCGCGTCCGACGCCGGCTACGTCGGCGTGATGGGCAGCCGCCAGACGCACGAAGAACGGCTCGAGCGGCTGGCAGCGGAGTCGTCGGGGGCTGGGGCGGGGTCCGGGTCCGGGTCGCTGGAATCCGGGTCCGGGTCCGGGTCCGGGTCGGCCAAGCAACCGGTGTCGGCTGAGCAGCTTGAGCGGCTGCGTTCGCCGATAGGACTCGACCTGGGAGGTCGCTCTCCAGAGGAGACTGCCCTCTCGATTCTTGCCGAGATCGTCGCCGACCGGCATGGCGCATCCGGCCGCCGCCTGTCTGAGCTCTCGGGTCCGGTGCATCGGCCGCTGGACGCTCGCGTCGCATCATGACGGCGTCCAGGCACGGATTGGTGTGCGCATGAGGAGCCGCGTGTGAGCCGAGGCGTGTGGCGGCGCCGAGAACTGCGAGTGCGCTGCGCGCAGACCTGGGGGTTCCGCATCCGAATCGGCGGATGCGGATGCACACAACCCACGTCTGCGCGACCGGGGCAAGACCCCGCACAGACCTGGGAGTTCCGCATCCAAAGCGACGGATGCGGATGCGCACAACCCACGTCTGCACGGCCGGCGCAAGACCCCGCACAGACCCGGGAGTTCCGCATCCCCGACGGCGGCCGCGGAAGCGCACAACCCACGTCTGCACGGCCGGCGCAAGACCCCGCACAGACCCGGGAGTTCCGCATCCGAATCGGCGGCTGCGGTTGCCGGAAGCCGAGGTCTACCCAGGGGCCGCCCAGGGACCCGGGGGTTGCGCATGCGGCGGGGCCAGCGGAGATGCTCCCGGCCCAGGTGTGCGGATGAGCGTGGCCGGGGTCGTGCTGGCGGCGGGGGCGGGGTCAAGGTTTGGCGGGCCGAAGGCGCTGGCGTCTCTGCCCGATGGAACGCCGTGGGTGGCGCTGGCCGTGGAGACGCTTGTCGGGGCCGGATGCTCAGAGGTGCTCGTCGCCCTCGGCGCCGGGCGCGCGGAGGCCTCCGCGCTGGTACCGGCGAGCGCGGCGGTCGTGTCCGTGCCGGACTGGGCGGAGGGCCTCGCTGCCTCAGTGCGCGCCGCGCTGCGTGCCGCCGCGACGACCGATGCGGACGCCGTCCTGCTGATCCCCGTCGACACGCCCGATCTGCCGGTCATGGCCTGCCGGAGGGTTCTCGGTGCGGGTGGGCCGCTTGCCCGGGCGAGCTACGGCGGCGAGCCCGGGCATCCGGTGCTCATCGGCCGCGAGCACTGGATTCCCCTCGCCTCGAGCCTCGCCGGTGACCGAGGCGCCGGCGCGTACCTGACGGCCCGGAGCGCCGTCTCGGTCGAATGCGGCGACCTGTGGCATGGCCACGACATCGACACCCGCCCGGCCTGAACATCCGCGTCTTCTCGGCACGCGCCGAGCAATCTGCGCAGACCTGGGCTTCACGCAACTCAACGGGCCACGCCAGCCGCGCTAGCCCCAGGTCTCCGCGGGGCTCGCTCGCAGACCTCGGGGCTCGCTCGCAGACCGCGGGGCTCGCTCGCAGACCTCGGAGTTCGGCAGCTACGTCGGTGGGACGGGATGCACGAGCCACAGGTCTTCGCGAGGGCGGCGGGCGGAAAGCCCGCTACGCGCCGAGCTGGTCTTCCAGGTTGAAGACCTCGACGAGGGGGGATGCGGCCTGGTCGGCCCGGCCTTCGAGGCCGTCGAAGAACTGGGACATGTCAGCTTCCCAGCGTGCCGCGACGGGCGAGGCGGCGAGGTACGCGTTCGCGGCGGCCTCGTCGTCGACGTCGTAGCTGCCGAAGAGCGTGCCGTCCGGCGCCAGGAACAGCGAGTAGTTGCGTCGGCCGGCCGCCGCGATCTCGGCGAGCATCTCCGGCCACACCTCCGCGTGGCGGCGCACGTACTCGTCGATGTGCTTGGGTGCGACCTTGAGTTGGAATCCGATTCTCGGCATGAGCTCTTCCTATCTGATGAGATGCCACGTTCTGAGCAGTGCCGCGGCTGACGGTGCTGCGGCCGACGGCGCCTGGCGCCCCGCCCCGGCCCGGCCCGCCCCGGCCCGGCCCGGCACAAACATCCGGAAAATGCAGGCTCGTCACGAAACGAAAACGCACTTCCCGCGTGGATGCACTCGAGGGCGGATGCGCAGGGCGGATGCGCGGAGCGAAATGCGCAGACGCCGCGTCGGGAGGTGGCCCCGGCGCGGCGTCTGCAGTTCGGTTCGGCGAGGCGACTGGCGCCCGCCTTCAGGTGTTCAGCTGTTAGAAGCTGAAGTCGCCGATGTTGTCCTTGTCGAAGACGAAGGGGTCGCCGAGCAGGACGGTGCCGTCGGCGCCGACCGTGTACTCGCCGAGCTCGCCTGCGGTGAAGGTGTCGCCTTCAGCGCCGGTGATGTCACCGGCGATGAGTGCCTGGGCTGCGAACGCCGACAGGTAGCCGAGGTCTTCCGGGTTCCAGAGGGCGAACGAGGTGACGGTGCCGTCCTCGACGAACTCGCGCATCTGGTTCGGGGTGCCGAGCCCGGTCACTGCGACCTTGCCCTTGAAGTCGGACGTCTGGATGTAGCGTGCTGCAGCCGCGATGCCGACCGTCGTGGGCGAGACGATGCCCTTGAGGTTGGGGTGCGTCTGGAGGAGTGCCGCGGTCTTGTCGAACGAGGTCTGGTCGTCGTCGTCGCCGTAGACGGTCTCGACGATGGTGATGTCGGGGTACTCGGTGCCGACGTACTCTTCCATCTTCTCGATCCAGGCGTTCTGGTTCGTGGCGTTGGCCGTTGCGGAGAGGATGGCGATCTCGCCGGATCCACCGATCTGCTCGGCGATGAGGTCGATCTGCGCCTTGGCGATGCCGTCGGCGTCAGCCTGGTTGATGAACAGGTCGCGGCATTCCGGGTTGGTGTCGGAGTCGAAGGTGACGACCTTCGTGCCGGCGTCGCGGGCCTCGTTGAGGGCGTCGCAGATCGCCTCGGGGTCGTTGGCGGCGATGACGATGCCGCCGACGCCCTGCTGCGTGAGCGTGTTGATGTAGCTGACCTGCGCGTCTGGGGTCGCCTCGGACGGGCCGACCTCGGCGAACGTGCCGCCGAATTCGGTGGCAGCAGCCTCGCCGCCGACGCTGGAAGCCTCGAAGTACGGGTTTCCGAGGTTCTTGGGGAGGAAGGTGACGGTGAGGTTGCCGGTGTCGCCGCCGCTTGCTGCGGTGTCGTCGCCGCCGGTGGTGCATCCAGTGAGCACGAGTGCTGCACTGACTGCGAGTGCGCCAGCTGCGCTCAGCCGCTTCGTTGCG
Organism: Pseudoclavibacter terrae; assembly: GCF_008831075.1. Lineage (GTDB taxonomy): Bacteria > Actinomycetota > Actinomycetes > Actinomycetales > Microbacteriaceae > Pseudoclavibacter > Pseudoclavibacter terrae. The sequence goes on from NZ_WBJX01000007.1 coordinate 80,388, forward strand.
AGCTTCATGGGGTTTCCCTTCGGGTACTGAGCCGCTCGGTGTTCCGGGCGACGGTTGGGGTGTTGCGTCTAGTTGGAAGTGGTGGTCTTGGTGCTGGTCGTGCCGACCAGCGGCCTGTCCGTTTTGGCGGACTTGGCTACCCGGGGCCGCTTGCGGCGGATCCTGGGGAGGAGGCTCGCTCCGACGACGGAGGCGATGAGGAGCACTCCCGTGATGATGTTGATGACGTCGGAGGTGACGTTCGCGAGGCGCAGGGCGCTGGCGAGGACGCCGATGAGGAGGACGGCTGCGACGACTCCGAAGAGCTTGCCGCGTCCGCCGAAGACGGAGACGCCGCCCAGCACGACGGCCGCGATGACCTGGAGCTCGAGGCCGGTCGCGTTGTCGCCTCGCGCTGAGCCGTAGCGCAGCGTGAAGTAGATGCCGGCGAGGGCCGCGAGGGCGCCGGACAGCACGAACAGGATGAACTTCGTGCGGCCGACGGGGACGCCCGAGAAGTGGGCGGCTTCCTTGGAGAGGCCGATCGCGTAGACCCCGCGCCCGAAGGGCGTGTAGTGGAGCACGATGATGAAGATCGCGAGCAGGATGAGGAACGGGATCATGATGGCCGGCAGGGGCGTGCCCACGATCTTGGCCTTCGCGATGTCGGTCCAGAATTCGGGGAACGACGTGACCGCTGCGGTGCCGAGCACGCCGACCGCGATGCCGCGGAAGAGGGCGAGCGTACCGATGGTGACGGCGAGCGATGGCAGGCCGACCTTGGTGACGAGGAAGCCGTTGAACGCTCCGCCGAGGACGCCGACGATGATCGCGGCGAGGGCGGCGACCTCGAATGGGAGGCCCGCCTGGTAGAGGGCGCCGGTGGTGACGCTGGAGAGTCCGACCATGGAGCCGACCGACAGGTCGATCTCACCGGTGATCATGATGAGCGTCATCGGGAGGGCGATGATGAGCACCGCGGCGACGTCCATGAGCAGGTAGGTGATGGTGATGGGCTGCGAGAAGCCCTTCACGGCGGCCATGGAGACGACGCACACCACGACGAGGAGGGCGACGATCGCCATCTCGCGGGTGAACAGCATCCGCCGCCAGGCTGGCTGCGAGTAGTTCTCGATGGTGCGCTGCGTGGCAGCGGACGACGTTGGGGTCGTGAGAGCGGTCATGATTCCTCCCTCGCTTCGACGAGCTTGCGGGATTGGCGGATGGCGAGGACGCGGTCGAGGACGATCGCGGCGAGGATGAGCACACCGACGACGGCGCGCTGCCAGAAGTCCGGGATGCCGACGAGCGGGAGCACGCGGTTGATGGTCATGAGGAGCATCGCGCCGATGGCCGCGCCCCAGAGGGTTCCGACGCCACCGGTGATGGCGACGCCGCCGATGACGGCCGCTCCGACCGCATCCAGTTCCCAACCGGCTCCGGCTTGGGAGCTGACGGTGCCGTAGCGGGCGACGTAGAAGACTCCGGCGAGCCCGGCGAGCGCGCCGGAGAGCACGAACGCGGTGAGCACGCGGCGCACGTCGGGGAGGCCGTAGAGCTTCGCGGCGTCCGGGTCCGAGCCGATGGCGTAGAACTCGCGGCCGGGGCGGGTGTTCTTCATGACCCAGGCGGCGATGGCGAGCACGATGACGGCGACGATCGTGAGGATCGGGATGGTGAGGATCTGACCGGTGCCGAGCCCGAGGAAGTCGCGGGGCATGTCGCTTGCATTGATGCGGCTCGATCCAGCCCACATGACGTTGATGCCGCGGTAGGCGTAGAGCGTGCCGAGCGTGATCACCATGGCTGGCACTCGCACGTAGGCGACGAGCGCGCCGTTGACGAAGCCGAGGATCGCGCCGAACAGCACTGCCGCGATGACGACGACGGGGATCGGGATGCCGGGGAAGTCGATGAAGAGGCGGCCCGTGAGGAAGGCGGTGAGGCCGATCACGGAGCCGACCGACAGGTCGACGTTGCGGGTGATGAGGACGATGGCCTGGCCGACTGCGACGAGCAGCAGGATGGACGGCGTCAGGAAGAGGTCGCGCCAGCCGTCTGGGCTGAACAGGAAGTTCGGGTTGGCGACGGTCGCGACGATGAGGACGATCGCGAGTGCGAGGAGGATGCCCAGCTCGCGCGCCTTGCCGAAGTTGCCGAAGCGGATGGCCTTCTTGGGCGGCATTGGCGCGCCGGCGGTGGGGTGCGGCCCCTGCGTGGTGGTCGTGGTCATCAGAGCACCACCGTCACTGCGCCGGTCGCGGCGCGCATGACGCTCTCGCTGGTGGCCTGGCTGCGGTCGATCTCCTGGGAGATGCGGCCTTCGTGCATGACGAGCACGCGGTCGGCCATGCCAAGGACTTCTGGGAGCTCCGAGGAGATCATGAGGATTCCCATCCCGGTGCCCGCGAGCTGGGAGAGCAGGCGGTGCACTTCTGACTTGGTGCCGACGTCGATGCCTCGCGTCGGCTCATCGATGATGAGGAGCTTGGGGTTCGTCGCGAGCCATTTGGCGATGACGACCTTCTGCTGGTTGCCTCCGGAGAGGGTGCCGGCGATCGTGTCGAGCGCCTGCGCCTTCACCTCGAGCTTCGTCGCCCATTCGCGGGCTTCGTCGTGCTGCTTGCGGCCGTTGATGACGCCGAGCTTCGTGAGCTGGTTCAGGATGACGCTCGTGATGTTCTCGCCGACTCCGGAGTCGACGACGAGGCCCTGCTTGCGGCGGTCTTCTGGGATGAGCGCGAGGCCAGCCTGCATGGCGGCGACGGGCGATCCGGGCTTGACGGTCTTGCCGTCGACGGTGACACGGCCCGACTTGTACTTATCGACGCCGAAGACGGCGCGGGCGACCTCGCTGCGGCCGGCGCCGACGAGGCCGGCGAGGCCGACGATCTCTCCGGAGCGGACGGTGAAGCTGATGTCGTGGAAGATGCCTGGGCTCTCGAGGTCCTCGACGACGAGCACCGGCTCGCCGATCACGGCCTCCTGCTTCGGGAACAGCTCGGTGACCTCGCGGCCGACCATCTGCTGCACAAGCGCATCCACGGTGGTCTCGCTGATGAGGTTGGTCGCGATGTAGCTGCCGTCGCGCATGACGGTGACCTTGTCGCAGAGCGCGAAGACCTCGTCGAAGCGGTGGGAGATGAACATGAGGCCGCGGCCCTCGTCGCGCAGGCTGCGGGCGATGGCGAAGAGGCGGTCGACCTCGACGCCGGAGAGGGCTGCTGTCGGCTCGTCCATGATGAGCACTCGCGCGTTGAGCGAGACGGCCTTGGCGATCTCGATGACCTGCTGGTCGGCGATCGAGAGGCCCTCGGCCGGGCGGTCGGGGTCGATGTTGACGCCGAGTCTGGCGAAGAGCGCCTTGGCCTCGTCGCGCATCGCTGCGCGGTTGATGCGGCCGAAGCGGTTCGTGGGCTGGCGGCCCATGAAGATGTTCTCGGTGACCGAGAGGTCGGGGAAGAGCGTCGGCTCCTGGTAGATGACCGCGACGCCCGCGGCCTTCGACTGGGCCGTGGATGTGAAGTTGACGTCTTCGCCGCCGAGCTGGAAGGTGCCGGCGTCGCGCTGGTAGAGGCCAGCGACGATCTTGACGAGCGTGGACTTGCCGGCGCCGTTCTCACCCACGAGTGCGTGGATCGAACCGGACTCGACGGCGATCGTGCCGGATCGGAGTGCGACGACGGATCCGAATGACTTCTGCACATCGCGCAGCTCGAGTACGACTTGCGAACTCGTCACGGTGGCTCCGTTCTCTTCGTTGAGTATTGCGGGGTGTTGAGGGAGGTGCTCTGGAATGAGCGTTGTGATCCGCTTGGCGTTCACCGACTTTGTGAATCGTTTCAAGCGACTGGATGTGACACTACGCGACGCTCGCAGAAAACGTCAAGCGGGGGATGCGGACTTGTTACACGGGAGCGTCACGCGCCACCGGGGCTCGGGACCAGCGCGCCCTCCAACCCCAGGAATGCCCGCTCGATCGCCGAGTGGGCACTCTCGTGCGAACCGGCGTTCGTCGCCCACCACGAGAGAGCCTCCGCCATCGTCGCCTGGACGGCCGCGCTCGCCGCCCGCACGACCAGGTCGTCCGGACCGAGGCCCAGCCTGCGCGCCAGGAACACTGCTGTCTCCGCTCGCCACCCCGAGTACGCATCGGGGCGGGACGACAGCTCGGGCGGCATGGCCGCGATGGCGCGGAGCCGGAGACGCGCGGTCGGCTCATCTTCCGCCTCGAGGTCGAACACCCTGCCGACCGCGACCGCGAGCGCCTGCAGCACCGGCAGCTCGGGATCCACCGTGTCGAGTTCGCGCCTCAATGCCTCGTGCCCGCCTTCCGCGCCCTGCCAGACGATGTCGGCCTTGGACGGGAAGTGGCGGTGCAACGTGCGCACACTGATGCCGGCCTCCGCGGCGAGCTGCGCCATCGTGACGTGCCCGTATCCGTCGCGGAGGATGATCTGCAGCATCTGACTGCGGAGCTGGCCGTGATCCGCGGACGCGGGACGACCAGGCCGTCGTGTCTCACTCATAGCCACATTGTTCCTCCTTGCCGACGTCGGAGTATTGACATACTCTGCCAATACTCGCTCAGAACTCAACGTGGAGGTCTCATGCCGTACCCGTTCCCCGACGTCTCGACAGCGCCCATCACCGACCTCATCTCGCTGAGAGGGCGCCGCGCAGTCGTCACCGGTGGAGCACAGGGCCTCGGCCGCGCCATCTGCGAACGGCTCGCCGAAGCCGGCGCCGACCTCCTCATCATCGACCTCGACCTCGGAGGCGCCGAGGCGGCGGCCGAGCAGATCGCGACGCAGCACAAGACACGCGCCATCGCCACTGCCGCCGACGTGAGCCGAACCGAATCCATCGCCGCCGCCGCAGACCTCGCCGCAGAGCAGCTCGGTGGCATCGACATCTGGGTCAACAACGCGGGCATCTTCCCGAACGCGCCCGTGCTCGACATGCCAGACGAGATGTGGGACCAGGTGTTCGCGGTGAATACCCGCGGCGCCTTCCTCGGCTCGCGTGAAGCCGCGAGGCACATGAGCCAGGGCGATTCCGGCGGCGTCATCGTGAACATCATCTCCACGGCAGGATTCAAGGTCGGCTTCCCCGGCATGGCCGCCTATGCGAGCTCCAAGCACGCCGCCAACGGCCTCACGAAGTCACTCGCACTCGACCTCGCGCCGATGGGGATCCGCGTGCTCGGGGTCGCCCCGAGCTACGTGCCGACCGAGGGGAACATCGCCGCAGCCGCAGCCGGGATGGAAGCCGCGAAGGCCACCGGCGTGGAACTGCCAGACCTCGACGTCATGAACCAGAGCCTGATCGGCCGCACCGGCACTCCGGACGACATCGCGCGCGTCGTGCTGTTCGCCGCGAGCGACCTGTCAATGATCATGACCGGTAGCACGCTGCTCGCCGACGCCGGGGAGACGATCTGATGTCCACGGAGAACCAGAACCAGGGGCGCCTTCACGGCAAGGTCGTCATGATGACGGGAGTGAGCAAGGGACTCGGGAAGCAGAATGCGATCGAGCTGGCGAAGGCCGGAGCGAAGCTCTCCATCTCGGCACGCAGCGAGGCCGCGCTCCTCGAGACGGTGGCACTCTGCGAAGCGCAGGGGGCTGAGGTGCTCGGGGTCGTCTGCGACGTGACCGATGTGGAGCACCTCGAGAACTACGTCGCGCGAACCGTCGAGCGCTTCGGCCGCATCGACGTGCTGATCAACAACGCGAACTTCGAAGCAGAGCTCACTCCCTTCCTGCAGCAGGACATCTCGTCGCTTCGCACCGCGTTCGAGGTCGGCGCAATGGCCGTGTGGCGGCTCATGCAGCTCTGCCACCCGCACATGGCCAGGGCTGAGGGGACCGCCTCGATCATCAACCTGGTCTCCGGGGTCTACGAGACCGGGATGGAGGGATACGCGTCCTACGTTCCCGACAAGGCGGCGATCCGCGGCCTGTCCATGGTTGCGGCCCGAGAGCTCGGGGCGAGCGGCATCCGCGTGAACACGCTCGCGCCGGTTGCGCTCACGGACACCATCCTGCACGGCCTCGCGCCCGAGTACTCGGAGTTCGTGAAGCAGCAGATGTCGGTCAATCCGCTCGGACGGTTCGGCGACCCGGCGGCGGACATCGCCCCGGTCCTGATCTTCCTCGCCAGCGACGACAGCCGTTGGATCACCGGCCAGAACTTCAACGCCGACGGCGGGGCTGTCATCCAGGCCTGAGCTCGTCACCCCCGCTCCCCCGAGCAGTCGAGGGAGCGGGGTTTTCCGGCCTTCATGTGAATCGTTTCACTCATCATTCGCACCACACATCCTGCCAAGCGCAGGGAAAGGAACACCCGTGCCCCAACCCATTCGAGGCCGACAGCGGCGCACCGTCGCGCTCGCGGCGGCAGCGACCTTCTCGGTCCTCCTCACTCCGCTGCTCGCCGCCCCGGCGACTGCTGAGCCGATCACTCCCCCGGCGACGACACCCGTCATCGACGCCGCCGCGTTCGCCGATCCGCCCGCATCCGTCCGACCGATGTTCCGGTGGTGGATGCCGCTGGCGTACACCGAGGACAGCGTGCTGCGCGAGCAGCTCGACCAGATCGCCGCCTCCGGAGCCGGCGGCGTCGAGGTCGCGCCGTTCATCGTCGCCGGCGAGGGCAATCAGAGCAACGCGTTCCTGGCCGAATACGGCTGGGGCACACCCGCCTGGGCTCACAAGATGGAGGTCATCACCGAGAAGGCCGCCGAGCTGGGCCTCATCGTCGACCAGAACCTCGGGCCGCACTACCCGCCGACCGTTCCCACTCTGAACAGCTTCAACCAGCCGGAAGCAGAGCAGCAGCTCATCTTCGGCTGGTCAGCTCACGCACCGGGTGAGACGATCGCCGGCGCCCTCCCGGCGCCCCTGACGGCGCCACCCTCGGTCGCGACGAAGCTCACCGAGGCGGCGACCGCGGGCCAGACGAGCCTGACCGTCTCGAGTCTCGGTGGCTTCGCGGTCGGCGACGTCGTGACGCTCGGGGCGGATGGGTCAGCTGAGAAGGTCACGGTCACCGCCCTCGGCGACCGCCTCGGCGCAACCGGAACCCTGACCGTGACCCCGGTCTCGGCCGATCACGCGGCCGACGCGCCCCTTGTGAACGTCGCAGAGACCACTCGCCTCCGCACGGTGATCGCGCAGTGCGAAGCCGACTGCGCACCGGGCAGCGAGGGCCCTGCCGCGCTTGTGCCCGGCACCATCCTCGACGTGACCGACAAGGTCGTCGACGGGCAGCTCGACTACACGTTCCCGACCGACGGCAACCGCTGGGCCGTCATCGACTTCCAGCAGACCGCATCCGGCCTCGTCGGGCAGCGCGGCGGCTACACGGCGACGCAGCCGAACTACGTCGTCGATCACCTCGGCAGAGGCGGCGTCGACATCCAGGCCGACTTCTGGGACGAGAACATCCTCACCGACGCAGTCAAGGCGAACCTCGACAAGGTCGGCGGCGGCGCCATCTTCGAGGACTCCCTCGAACTCGGCGAATCCCAGAAATGGACGTGGAGCTTCCTCGAGCAGTTCGAGGAGCGCCGCGGCTACGACGCGACCGAAGTCCTCCCCGCCCTGGCCGGCATCGGCATCCAGGGGTCGCACGAGGCGGCGTTCGAGATCGGCGACATCGGCGACAAGGCCCGCGAGGACTACCGCGAGACGGTCAGCGACCTGTTCATCGACGAGTACGTGACCCCCATGCAGTCGTGGGCGCAGACGCACGGCCTCGACTTCCGCGTGCAGGCGTACGGGCTCCCCACCTCCACGTCGCACGCCTCCTCTGCAGCCGGCATCCCAGAGGGCGAGTCGCTGAACTTCGGCAGCCCCAACCCGCTCGGAGCTGAGCAGAACTACCGCGCCGTCAGCGGGGGCGCGCACCTCGCAGGCAAGGACGTCGTCTCGGTCGAGTGCTGCGCCGTGTTCTTCGGCGGCTACCGCTCCGGCATGGCCGGACCCAACATCGGCGGGCAGTTCTCGGACAGCGGCGAGGGGTCCGTCCTCGGCGGCAAGTACTCGCAGGGCCTGCTCGACAGCGTGTACAAGAGCTACGCGGGAGGCGTGAACCAGCTCGTGTGGCACGGTTTCGCGTACCCGGATGCACCCACCGGGGTCGGGATAGCGGGTCGCGATGGCGGCACCTGGCCCGGCTACCAGCCTTGGGACATCTTCGGCGCGCTCAACGTGAACGACGTCTTTGGACCCCGCCAGGCCAACTGGGAGGACATGACGGGTGTCAACGATGCCCTCGCCCGCACCCAGTACGTGCTGCGCGAAGGCCAGGCGAAGCTCGACCTGGGCGTCTACTACGAGGACCTGGGCCTCAAGGGCTCGTCGGTGAGCGGCCAGCAGGCTGAGCAGCACATGCTCGGCACCAACTCCGCGACCTCGTCGGCCGGGTACACCTACGACTACTTCGCACCCCAGTTCCTCGCAGAAGAGGGCCTGGCACCGGATGCGGACGGCGGCCTGTTCGGCGACCGCTCCGGGTACAAGGCGGTCGTCCTCAACGACCAGCGCACGATCTCCCTCGATGGGGCACGCTCGCTGCGGGACCTCGCGAAGCAGGGCCTGCGGGTCTACGTCGTCGGGCAGGCGCCGAGCGAGCTGACCGGGGCTGAGCCTGGGGCCGAGGAGCTGGCGACCGTCGTCGCGGAGCTCCTCGCGCAGCCCAGCGTCACGCAGCTCGCAACCGAGGCGGAGCTGCCCTCGGCTCTCGGTGGCGACTCGATCACGCCCGCCGCGGCTCCGAGCGGTCAGGGCTCGGCGCTCGGCTTCGTGCGGCGCGCAGCTGACGGCGTCACGTACGACTTCGTGTACAACCGATCCGGCGAGGCAGTCCAGCAGACGCTGACCCTCGCGGGCACCGGCCGCCCCTACCAGCTGGACCCGTGGTCCGGCGAGGTGACGCCGGTCGGCGAGTTCACGCAGGACGGTGACAGCGTCACGGTCTCCATCGACGTCGCCGCTCACGACACCGCCATCTTCGCGCTCGTCGACGAGACGCAGCCGGGCACGCATGCGGTCGCGAGCGACGCGCAGGTGCTCGCGCCTGCGGCTGACGGCAGCGTCTCCGTGCGCGCGACCGGTGACGGCGCGTTCCGCACGGAGTTCAGCGACGGCACCTCCACGACGACCGAGGTCAGCGGATTGGCACCGGCTCAGGGGCTGACCGCCTGGTCACTGGCCGCTCAGACGTGGGGCCCGGGGCCGGACTCCACCGGCATGACGGCGTCCAAGACGCTCAAGACCGACCAGCAGGCCATCGAGATCACCGCAGACGCTGACGGCAAGCTGCCGTCGTGGCTCGAGATCTCCGCTGATGTCGACCTGAGCAGCGCATCCGGACTCGGCACCTACAGCACCACGGTGACCCTGCCCGACACCTGGAAGAAAACGGACGGCGCGTACCTCGGACTCGGTGACGTGCTCGACACCGCTCAGGTCTGGGTGAATGGGCAGCAGGTCACGGTGAACCAGGCCGACCGCTCGCGAATCGACCTCGGTCAGCACCTCGAGCCAGGTGACAACTCGGTCGTCGTGCGCGTCGCCACCACCATGTTCAACGCGGTCAAGGCGACCGGCGACTCCAACTACCAGACCGCGGAGAACCAGCGCACGGGACTCATGGGGCCCATCACGCTGACCCCCTACCGCGACACGGTGGCACTCGCCGCGCCCGAGCCGACCGTGAGTCCCGAGCCGACGGGCGAGCCCACGCCGCAGCCGACCTCGACGGGCGGCACCGGTACGACCGCGCCGACAGCGAGCCCCGGCAACGGCGGTTCAGGTGCTGACGGCCAGGACGGCGACCTCGCCACGACGGGCGTCGACGGCAGCCTCGCCGGCTTCCTCGCGCTCCTCGGGGTCGTCCTCGCGGGCACAGGGACGGCGTTCCTCATCAAGAAGCGCCGCGGACGCGCGACCATCGAGTAGTCCAGAGCAGAACCGGGCGCGGCCCCTGCATCCACGAACGTGTGGATGCAGGGGCCACGTTGGTCAGACCCCAGCCTCCTCAGGCATGTCCGGTCCGCGTCCTGCGGCAGGTCGAAGGTGGCCGCGCGCACGTCGTTCAGACGCCGAGATGAACGATTGCGGCGGAACCATCCGCTGCCACAGGTTTCCTTCGGAGAAGCGACCGCTTCCATCGCTGCCGCTCCAAGAACACGTCGAGCACTCGCACCGGGCCACCAGCCACCCAACCACGCGGGTCGAGCGAGGACGATTGCGCACGCGAAGGCTGGCGCGATCAAGACAAGGGAAATGACCTCCACGGCGCACCGGAGACAACCTGGCACACCGGCGCCGCGGCCGCCCAAAAAGACGCAGAAGCACGGCCCACATGCCAGGCAACAGAACAGGGCGGTGGCGAGCATGCACTACCGGGACCTGGTGGCAACGCACGTGAAGCCACGTTTAGCCCAGGAGGAACTGAATCCTCAGTGCTTATTCATAGTCAACCCTCGTGGACTCCGGCACCAGAAACGATCGTTATCGGGAGACGATGCGATCCCTGCACTCTGGTCAGATGGATATCAAGCGCGCCGCACAGTGGAACAGCAACATCCACTATCACCACCTCATCCTCGATGCCCTTCCTCCGAACGCTCAGACCGCCCTCGACGTTGGCACCGGCAATGGATTACTTGCCGCCGAGCTGCACCAGCGCGTGCCCGCCGTCATTGGGCTCGATCCTGACGCGGAAGCGTTGGAATCTGCGCACGGCGAGGATCACGACGTGACCTGGATTCACGACGATGTGCTGACCTACCCGCTGCCGCTCGCATCGTTTGACGTAGTGACCTCAATCGCGACCATCCATCACCTTCCCAACCTCGATCAAACGTTTTCCCGCTTCGCAGAGCTGGCCGCTCCGGGAGGCATGGTCGCGGTCGTAGGCCTTGCTCGCTAATCGCGGCCGCTTGATTACGTCTACGACGTCGAGGGTCTCGTCCAGCAGCGCGTCTACGAACGCCGGTACGGCATCTGGGAGCACTCGGCACCCGTCGTCTGGCCGCCGCTCACACGTACCGCGATGTGCGCCGCAGTGCCGACCAGGTGCTGCCGGGCGCCAGATGGACTGGGCTGGCGATGTGGCGTTACGCGATCATCTGGCACAAGCCACGCGACTAACGATCGTTTCGGCAAGTCGATAGCTGCTGGCCCCAATCTCTGGGCGGTGACGGTCAGGCCTACCTGATGAAACCCACCTAGCCAACACCCGTCACGACGTTGACGGTTCATGCGACCCGCGCACTGATCGTTACCTGAGTCGACCAGATAACAAATTGTCTCAAGATGAATGATTCCGCATAGTCGTGCGACTTTCGCATCGAGTCCAGCACATAGGGTTGTCGAGTGGACTGGACTATTCCGAACAGTGTTCGAATCGGTAGTCCACACAGATTACGACCGACCCAGACAGATTATTCTCACGGATAGGCAACAAGTTGCGCAAAAAAATCAATCTCTTCGCGAGTTTCTCGCTCATCGGCGTCTTGGCATTCAGCCTAGCCCCGTCAGTAAGTGCTGAGGAGAGCACCCCTACCGTCCCTGAGACCACAAACGGAACTCAGCTCGCGCGGCTCGTTGATGGCCAATGGGAGGCGGTCGACGCTGCTCCCCTTGACCTGCACAACGCACCCGCACCGGAAGGCGAAATGAGCCCACAGCTCATAAGCTTCGATCAGTGGTTCCGATGCTTCTCGCTGAACGAAAGTTCTGAGGTATTTAGCACATACGAATTCCCCAAGGACGGGGTTGGATATCCAATCACGCTCCAGTGCGGGAATGACGTCTACGGATACAAGCACATCCGCGCTGGCAAGGAGACGCAGTGGCAGCAGAAGATTGATGCCGGCCTGGCCGCTGGGTGGAACCCAGACATGCAGGCAGTAGAATCCTGGGACGATCTCATGAACATGGCGACTGCTTCATTCGTCTCTGACCCAGGCGAAGGCCTTAAGTACAGTGCAGTCAGCCAGAAATACTGCACGAACGGCATAATGGGATTTGTCAACGCTCAATTTGAGCCGGTTTACCAATTCCGGGTAACCGTCTCTTGGTCAGAGAATAACGCGCGAATCATCACTTCATACCCCGACCCCCGCACCTACTGCAACGCGAACTAATCAGAATAAGCAAGCTTCGGAAACCGAAATGAACATTGAAAAGCATTCTGTGGTCGTGGATCCTGATACCCAGGTTGAACTTCTGGTTCCTTCATACTCGACTCCAGCGGAGACCATTCTGCGCGCGCAACACCAGCGAGATGGAGCTTTAGTATGCATTCGGGTCTACCCAGAACACGCGACTGACTGGCCCTTGTGGGCGTCAGGCGATAAAGATCTAGCTAACCCTGACACTCTGGGGATCAGCGATAGTCTCGTAGAAAGCTTGCGCGCTTGGCAGCACGAATGGTCACAACAGGTGGGTCCAGGTCTCGGCTGGACCAGCGAAGAAAGCATGAGCGATTGGGTGCGGCGCGGGGACATCTTGTGCGATGCCCTCATAAGGGAACTGTGGACACGGGCTGTGGTCCTCCCCGAGTACCAGCACCAGCACATTCGCGAGGCAGATCAGCACTAGCGCCTTCGTTACCGGATGTCAGGAACGGGGCACTTCCTTCTCGGCAGTGCTCCGTTGCTGCATCCTGTCGAACCACCAGCCAGCGGTTGCTGCTGCCCTCTGTCTCGCGGATCGACCGTTTGCGCACAGCACTCTCAACCGGGCACTGTAGATAAATGACAGGCGAGCGCGCGGTGCGCTAACGATCGCTGCTGCGTCCCTCTTCGGGTGCGGCGCGCTTCGCCTCCATCGCTTGCCTGACGAACGCTGCTCCTGTCGGTGTCTGAGTTTGCTCGTCCATTTTCTTCTCTCCTCCGTGTTGTCCACTCTGGTCGAGCGAGCGGTGTGAGATGAAACGGTTCGCTGTCGAACACGATCATGTGCGCCGAGACTCCCGCCACAACAGGGTTCCGGAGAACGTTTGCGGCAGCTATTCCGGGGCGCCGGGCTCTATCACGCCGCAGACGATCGTTTCCGGGAAGTGCCTTCTCAGCTGTAAGAACACCACCACGTCAGGACTGCGCCACGCTTGCTTCTAGGTGCTGATCAAATAGCGTGACACCATTCAGCCATGGAGATCGCAGCCCTCATCATTTCCGGCCTGTCGTTTGTCATCGCAATTGTGGGTACTGCGTTGGCGAACAAGCGATCCAAGGAGGCGCTGGCTGAGTCGCGCAAAGCTGCTGCCACCGCCATCTGGTCCGCCGTACAGCAGGCTGTCCAGCGGTTCATAGGTTTCAATCCAACGACTGAGCCGGTTGGTGATCGGCTCGCGGACTTCCGTATCGCGACGATCGCCCTCGTCGACGAACTGGATGACTGGGAAGGGCTTGATACTTGGCTGGAGTCGGAGCGCGCCCTGGGCACGGTCCTCGCTCGGCAAGTGATGAAGTCAGCTCAGCCGGGCGACTCGAGCGACGAGCGACTAGCCGCCCTCGCCCCCTACCAACTATGGGCTCAAGTCCTGGGCCAGAACTTGCGACGATTCCGGAAGGTCGGGTTCGTGCCTGCGGCCGCATCGCAGCTCCAGGCCGCGGCCGAAGAGCAGATCAAGGCCATCTCTGCCAAGCACGGGTGGGAGCGACCTCCGACTGAACACCCCGGCGTGAGACCGATTGAGCTTTGACAGCAGTTGGGGCGGAAGGGTCTTGAGTATCGCTCTCCTCAGGCTTTTCATCTAGGGTGCTGCCATCCCCCGCGGCCAGGTGCCGCGGGACCGGCCTCTCCAGGCTGAGGCACGACCCCATGAGCGTGGGCAGGACCCAGCTCATCTTTCCGCTGGGAGCGCCAGGCGCGCTGGAAGCGAGATCGGTGGAAGAAACCATCTTCTTCTGACCCTGCACCCAGGAGCAGCGGAGCATCAGCAGCACATGAGTTCCATCGATCCCCCCCAACGCCCGATTGCTCAACCATCGGTGCTACTCCTGGCTCTGGCACCAGATGGAGCTTCCATGCTCGACCCAACAGTGATCGCCGCCATCCCCACCTTGCTGTATTCAGTCTCGATCACCAGTGCGGTGATGGTCGGAATTTTCGATAGAGGCCCACGGGGAGTAGCTGCTCGACAGGTTCTCTCGACACTCCTTCGCGTAAGGAAGAAGTGAAGATGCCGAAGTGCACCAGACGACGGGTGGGCTCGATTTGGGACAAGAGCAAACGGTCCGCCATGTTGAAGTCAACGTCCCTTAGGCTTCCGTCGGCGAACAGCACTGCGGGAGTGGGGTCGTCATGCGTGCATCACCAAACTGGCCGACCGCGACGAGTTCAGCTGGGCCGCCCGCAACTCACGCCCGAAACCATTTGGCCCAAAAGAACTTTTTGAACTGGTCCACGTTTACGGACGGCCTACGCCAGCAGCGCCGCACTCCGACCGGAAACGATCGTTTGTGGGCGAGAGGTCGAACTGGTCGCCCTCGACGTCGACACGCCGCGTTCGGATTGCCCAGAACTCTGCACCGAAACTCAGACTGCCCGAAACTATATCTAGACCGTTTTCGGGTGGGCCGGTAGACTTGAATGACATCGACGAGAGGGGGGCCATCATGGCCGCTGAGTTCAACATCGAGGCCCGCTGGCCAGAGCTGTTCGCTGCCCTCGATGACGCCACGCGAACGGCCGTCGTGAATACGTTCGCGTCGAGCTGGCACGAGGGTTGGGTGCCGAACCGCGAGGACGTCGAGAACCTGACTGATTTCGTGCGCGGCGCGATCGACGAGGCCGAGTACGACCGGCGCGCAGCAGGAGCCGCCGAGCGCCATCGCGCGCACGCCACCGCGAGCTGATGGCGTCGCAGTTCTCCTCCTGGGACTCGTACTTCTGGGAGCCGGGCGGCCCCGTGCTGCGCAACCTCTACGGAGAGCGCGACGGGGCCGTCTTGGCGCAGCGCGAGTATGCCGAGACGGGCAAGCAGCAAGCGAAGATCGAGCTGGGCATGACGCCGATCCCGAAGACATACGACGCCGAGCACCTGCGCGCGATCCACAAGCAGCTCTTCGGGAACGTCTACGAGTGGGCGGGAGAGTACCGCACGGTCGGCATCCGGAGGAACCTCAGCGAGTTCGCCCACCCGGCCGACGTCCCGCAGTACCTCAGTGATGCCAACCGGATCATTCGCGGGGCCGACTGGCCGACGATGGATCGCGACCAGTTCGCCGCGGCGGCTGCCGAGGTCTATGCCTACGTCAACCAGGCGCACCCGTTCCGCGAGGGCAATGGCCGGTCGGGCAAGTTGTTCATGCAGCACGTCTCCGAGCTGAGCCCGTTCCGCATCGACTACAGCCCCGCCGTGTCGGGCGTGAGTCCCGAGCTGTGGAACCAGGCGTCGATGCTCTCTGGTCCCGATCGCGGCAGCTACGCGCCGCAGCCCGCGTCGCTCGTGCCGGTGTTCCGAGCGATGGCCGTGAAGCGGCCCGGGCAGAGCTACGACGTCGACCGAGGCTGAGAGGAAGAGGCAGCATGAGCAACATCGTTGGCTACGCGCGAGTGTCTAGGCACGATCAGGACCCGGCCGCCCAGGAGGCCGAGTTGCGAGCAGCGGGAGCTGCGAGAGTGTTCGTGGATCACGGCGAATCGAGCCGCGTCGCGGAGCGGCCGCAGTGGCTCGCCTGCCTCGACTACTTGCAGGAGGGTGACACCCTCATGGTGCGCCGCCTCGACCGCATCGCGGGCAGCGAGACGATGGCCGTTCAAGCCATCAGTGAGCTGCACGATCGCGGCATCAACATCAAGAGCCTCACTGAGCCCGACATTGACACGACCACGCCGATGGGGCACGCGTTGTTCGGCATCGTCGCCGTGTTCGCGCAGCTTCGTGTGGACACGATTCGGGAGAACACACAGCGCGGGCTCGCGCATGCGCGAGCCCAGGGCCGCGTCGGCGGCCGCCCGTCTGTGATGACGCCTGAGCGCACGACTGAGGCGGTACGGATGCGCAGGGAAGGTCACAGCATCGCCGAGATCGCGCGCCTGCTCAGCGTGGGCTCGTCATCGGTATCGCGGGCGCTCGGGCGCGTCGACAGAGAGACGGCGTCGCGCGCGTCGCAAACGTAGATCGTCTGGTGTCACAGCCCACTTCTCGCAGCTCGTCGACGGAGCATCCGACCGACCGTTCGACCGCGCCGCCCAGCGCTTTGCCGCCTCATATTCGGCGGCTGCGACCGGCGCGCAGCCTCCCTCGACTCCAGCACTGACAATGAGGATGCACTTTTCGTGCAGTATTCTGCACTCATGGATGAGAGCACCGCGCACCTCGCGAGCGCCATCGGCGTGCGCGCGCGCCAGGAACGCCAGGTCAGGGGATGGACGCTCGAACAGCTTGCCGAGCTGGCCAGCGTGAGCCGGAGGACTCTGGTCAACATCGAGCAGGGGTCGGCGAATCCGAGCATCGGCACGCTGCTCCGCCTCAGCGACACACTCGGAGTCGAGCTCGCCGCGCTCGTCGAGCAACCAGATGCGGCGGTCGCGTTGAAGGTCACACCCGCCGGGGAAGGCGCGGCGCTCTGGAGAGGCCGGCGGGGCGGCAGCGGGGTCCTGCTCTCCACGACGAAGGCGCCGAACGTGGTCGAGCTCTGGGAGTGGACCATGGAGGTCGGCGAGCGCCACGAGAGCGAAGCGCACGCCATCGGCACCCGCGAGCTGGCGCAGGTCCATGCCGGGGAGGTCACCTTCACGACGGGCTCCGAGCGGGCAACCCTCGGACCGGGTGACGCGATCACGTTCGTCGGCGATGCTCCGCACAGCTACGCCAACTCGGGCCGGACGCCCGCCACATTCACCCTCACCGTGTTCGAACCGGGCGTCGGCTCGAACACGGGAGGCGCCCCGCTCACCACCAACGACAGGACGTGACCATGTTCACCGGACTCAGCGCATTTCCCCTGACACCGCTTCGCGACGACGTCATCGACCTCGCCGCGTTCGAGGGACTCGTCGCCCGACTCGTCGAGGCGAAGGTCGACTCGGTCACGGCTCTCGGGTCGACGGGCTCCTACGCCTACCTGGATCGGAGTGAGCGTCGGCAGGTCACCGAGGCGGCGATCGCCGCAGCGGGACCGGTGCCGGTCATCGTCGGCATCGGGGCGCTGCGCACGTCTCAGGTGCGAGCCCTCGCCGAGGACGCGCAGGATGCGGGTGCCGCTGGCGTGCTGCTCGCCCCGCTGACCTATCAGAAGCACACCGAGGACGACGTCTTCGGCCTGTACGAGGACGTCACGGCTGACCTCTCCGTTCCGCTGGTCGTCTACGACAACCCGGGCACCACCCATTTCACGTTCTCGGACGAGCTGTACGGGCGCATCGCGGAACTCCCGAACGTGGCATCGATCAAGATCCCCGCGATCCCGGCCGACCCTGCCAGCGCTGCCGCACGCGTCGACGCGATCCGAGCCCGCGTCCCAGCGCAGGTCACCATCGGCATCTCAGGGGATAGCGCTGCGCAGACCGGCCTCAGCGCTGGTTGCGACGTCTGGTACTCGGTGATTGGCGGCACCCTCCCGCAGCTCGCGACAGCCATCGCGCGGCCCGCCTTGGCCGGCGACGTCGACGCCGCGCGCGCAGCATCCAACCGCCACCAGCCACTCTGGGATGCCTTCGCGAAGCACGGCAGCCTGCGCGTCACGGCCGCGATCGCCGAGCATCTCGGGCTCGTCACCAGGAGCAGTCTGCCCCGCCCGATCCTCGGTCTCAGCACCGAAGAGCGCCTAGACGTAGCGAAACTCGTCACAGACCTCGGCCTCCAGAACTGACGCGATGACCGACGACACCTCCGCCGCGCGTCCGAGATGGGGGCTGACCCGCTACGTCACCGCCGCCACGCTCGCCCGCAGCGCCGACGGCGGGGGCGTCGTCGCCATCGTGCTCATCGTCACCGCGAGCGGCGCCCCGGGCTGGCTTGCAGGCGTCCTCGGCGCGAGCCTGACGGCCCCGCACCTGCTCGGCCCGCTCATCGCCCGCCGCCTGGATACGGCGCGCGATGGCCGAAACGTCATCGCCATCGCCTGCGTCGTCCACGGCGCAACGCTCGCAGCCGCCGTGCTCCTGTATCCGCTGACCTGGGCCATCGTCCCCGCGGGGCTCCTGGCGCTCTCCGGCCTCTTCGGCCCCTTTCTCACCGGTGGCATCAGCAGCCGCCTCCCCGCGATCGCGGGGGTGGATCGGGTGAGCCAGCGACGCGCCCAAGGATGGGATGTGGCCACCTACGGTCTTGGTGGCACGCTCGGGCCCAGCGTCGTGGCGGCCATCGCAGCCTGGTCGACGCCGACCGCGGCCGCGCTCGTGCTCGCCGCGGGCACGTTCGTCGCGGCAGTGCTCGTGCGATTCCTCCCACCTGCGCCCGCAGCCGGTGCAGGAGCAGATGTCCCCCGGCCATTCCGGACCCTCCGCCTCATGCTTCGGTCCGGCCGACTCCGCCGCACGCTCTCGCTGACCGTGATCGTCGCATTCTCCGTCGCGACCCTGCCGATCGTCGCGGTCGCCAGCACGGCCACCCTCGACACCGCGGCCTCCGCAGCCGCAGTCCTCACCGCCGCGTACGGAGTCGGCAACCTTCTGGGTTCCGCCGGCGTGACGATCCGCCCCCTGCGAGGGGAGGCGGATGCCCTCCTGCCAAAGCTCGCCGCAGCGACCGCACTCGGTCTGCTCGCCGTGATGCTATCGCCCAGCTTCTGGTTCTCGGTGGCCGCGTACGCCGCGGTCGGCGTCGCGAACGCCTGCTTCTTCGCGGCGACGCTCGCAGCCCGGAGCGAGTACTCGCCACCGGAGGCCCGCGGCCAGGTGTTCGTCTGGGTCGGTGCGCTCAAGATCACCGCCGGATCGGCTGGGACGGCCGCCACGGGAGCCATCATCGGGGTTGCCGCGGCGCTGCCGCTGCTCGGCGTCATCGTGGCCATCTTCGTCGCCAGCGCCGTCGCGGTGCTGGAACGAGTCCGGGAGTCACGTCGCCGCCTGCGCGCCGGTCACGACGCCGGCTGAGCGAGTCCGAGCTCAGAGTCGTTCGGTCACGTACGACTGCAGCTGCACGCGGAACGCTCCTACCGCATCCACGTCGGACGCCAGGAGCCACTGCTGCGTCAGCCCCGCCCTGAGGCCGGCGATCTGGACGGCCGCGAGCTCCAGCGGCACGTCGGCGCGAGCGTACAGCCCTCTCTCCTGCAGGTCCGTGAGCGCGTCGAACGCCGTCGAACGCAGGAACTCGTACCAGCGCGCTATCGAGGCGTGTGCTGGATGCGTGGGAGCTAGCGCTTCGGCCGACACGATGCTGAACATCAGAAGTCCCTCTGGCTTGGCGACGTCGCGAGTGGCGAGCGCAAGTAGCCCCCGCAGGTAGGAGAGCCCGGTGGAGAAGTCGAGGCCGACCTCCGCGGCGGCGCGCTGACCGCGGCGCTCGAGGAGCGTCTCGAGCAGCACGGCCTTGTCCGGGAAGTGGTGGAGCACACCGGTGTGGGACATGCCCGCCTCGACGGCGATCTCGCGGATCGATGCCGCGTTGAAGCCCTTGACCGTGAACACACGCGTCGCCGCATCCAGGATCTCGTCGCGTCGCGGATGCGGGGTGACGTCCCGTCGCGAGTACCGCGGGACGGAGCTGTCGCTGAGGCCTGGAGGCATGTCCTCATTGTCTCTTGCCGCGTTCCCTAACACGTGTTAGGTTCACCCGTGAATCGATTCAATCGAAGCGGTTCGCGCCGCACACCGCAGCTCTCCCCCACGGTGTGCGCCCGCGCGACAGTTCACACCCCGTCATTGGCAAAGATGCCAGAGAGGTCCAAAGATGAACGATCAACGAAGAAGAGGTCGACGGGCGCTTGCGCTCGGGGCGGCCTTCTCCGTGGCCTGCACGCTCGCGGTCGCGGGCCCCGCCATCGGAGATGAGCACTCCACGACGACCAGTGCCATCGACCCCACCGAGTTCGCCGAGCCGGGCGTCGACTTCCGGCCCGGTGTGCGCTGGTGGTGGCCGGGCAACGCGGCCAGCCAGGAGGACCTGCTCGCCCAGGTCGACTACCTGCACGAGAACGGCTTCGGCGCGGTCGAGATCGTCGCCTTCTCCAAGGGATTCCTCACCGAGGAGGGCATCGCCGGCAACGGAGGCAACGGCGGTTCGATCTACGACGCCGCCCCGGGTCACGACACCGAGGCGATCCTCGGCTACGAGTCGCCCGAGTACTTCGCGAAGCTCGACGCGGTCGTCGCCCGCGCCAACGAGCTCGGCATCACGGTCGACCTCAACATCGGCAGCGGATACCTGGCGAGCGACGACTCCATCGGCCTCGAGGACAGCCAGAACACGATGGCGCTCGGCCGCGCGACCGTTCGCGTGGACGCCGCGGGCACCCTCACCCTCGTGTCCGGCGACGTGTCGGTCCCCTCGGGGACGGGACCTGTCTCACTCGGCATCCCGAAGCCGGAGGTCAGCCCGCTCTTCGCGTCCGAGAAGTTCGGCTTCGACTTCGGCGAGTGGGACCCGGCGAACGTCCACCTCAACTCGGTCATGCTCGCCCCGATCACCGGCCAGGGAGCCGACCTGACCACGGCCAACCAGACACTCACCTCAGATCTCAGCGCCGTCAAGACCTACGAGCAGCAGCCAGTCCTCGATCTCGACGCGGCCCAGCTCTCCTACCCGAGCGACGGGCAGACGACCTTCGGCGTCGACACCTCGAAGCTCGAAGCCGGCGACTACGAGGTCGTCGCGCTCTACAGCGCCGCGACGGGCGCCTACGGCTTCAACTCGATCATCGAGAACACGACGACCGACAAGCGCAACTACGTCGTCGACCACCTCAACCCGGTCGCCATCACGAAGCTCGTCGACGGCTGGCTCGGCGAAGCGGCGCTGAACGACATCGTCGAGTCGCGCGACATCCGCGCCGCCTTCAACGACAGCTACGAGTTCTACACCGACCGCCACTACAACGACCTCATTCAGGCCGCGGCGGAGTCGCAGGAGCTGCTCGGCTACGACATCACCCCGTACCTCCCCTCCCTCTACTCGCTCTACCAGGACTCGTTCCTCATCGACGGCACCCCGACGGTCAAGCCCGAGTACGCGGCCCTCGGGATGCAGACCCCCGAGGTCAGCCGCTTCGGCGGCGGCAGCGGAGTCCCGCTCCTCGCCACGAACCTCAGCGAGGAGGAATCGCAGCGCATCGTGCACGACTACGGCGTGCTCCTCAACGACTCGTTCCTGCAGGGCCTCGAGGCCTTCTCGACGACGCTCGGCGAGTACGGCATCGACTACCGCCAGCAGGCGTACAACCCGCCCATCGACACCCTCAAGTCGTCGCAGTACGTCGACATCCCCGAGACCGAGGGGCTCGACGAGTACTCGCTGAAGCGCGTCGCATCCGGAGCGCACCTCTACGGCAAGAACCTCGTCACCTCCGAGGTCTTCACGCTGGGTTCGGTGCCGTTCCAGATCACGCCCGAGTTCATGAAGCAGGGCTACGACCTCATGGCCACGAGCGGCGTGAACAACTTCTTCTACCACGGCCTCAGCGCCACCTACAGCGGCAACGACGACCCCGCCTTCACCTCCGACGACAACCTCTACGCCGAGGAGGGCTGGCGCGCCTGGCCCACGATCGGCGTCGAGATGGCCGACACCGCGGGCATCGCCGACTACTACGCGTCGATGAACTCCTACGCCTCGCGTGCGAACTACCTGATGCAGTCCGGCACCAACAGCAGCGACGTCGCCATCTACATGCCGCTCTTCGGCGCTCTCGCCAGTGGTGGCGGATTCGGCGGCGGCTCCACGCCGCTCGCATCCGTCACCACGGCCCAGGCGAACGGCTGGGCGTGGGATGCGATCAACGACGACACGATCCAGACCGGCCTCAGCTGGGACGGCTCGCACCTCGTCGCGAACGGCGGCAACGCATCCTTCGACGCCATGCTCGTCGAGAGCGGCACCGTGCCGCTCGAGACGATGCAGGCGCTGCAGAAGCTCAAGGACGCGGGCGCTCCGATCGTCTTCGTGGGCACCGCTCCCGCCGCGCAGCCCGGTTACGCCGGCGGCGACTACGCAGCCCTGGACGCACAGGTCGGCGAGATCGCCGCGGCCATGGGCGGCGCCGTCGATGCGGCTGCCGTCCCCGCGGCCCTCGCGGCCTCGGTTGACGCGCCCATCTCCTACGAGGAGAACACGGACGTCCGCTTCGGGCGCCGCGCGCTCCCGACCGGAGGCGAGCTCGCCTACGTGCGCAACACCTCCACGGAAGCGGCCACGGGTGTGAACCTCACCGTCGGCGACGGCCTCGACGCGTGCTGGTGGCTCGACCCGGAGACGGGCGAGATCTTCGACGCGCAGGTCGACGGCAACGTCGTCTCGGCGACGCTCGACGCGAGCGGAGCGGTCGCCCTGCTCTGCGAGCCAGCCGGCACCGGTATCGCCGACGCCGCCGTCTCCGACGGAAGTCCGTCGTCGATCGACACCACCGACCGCGGCGTCGCCCACGAGCTCGGGGCGTTCTCGCTCGAGGTGACGGCCGACAACATCGGCTCGAACGCGCCGGGCGAGGCGAGCACGTCCGAGTACACGGGCGAGGTGCTCGGCGACTGGAGCGCCGACGGCTTCCTCGGCAACGAGCTTCGGTACGTCACCGACTCGGGCACCTACCGCACTTCAGTGGAGATTCCGGATGCAGCCGACCTGCTCGAGGGCGGGGCGGTGCTGAACCTCGGCACCGTGCACAACGCCGCGACGGTGCGCGTGAACCCCGGCACCGAGCACGAGTTCGTGACGCAGCTGTACGCCGCGCCCTACGAGGTCGACATCGCGCCGGCGCTCGTGAACGGCTCCAACGTCATCGAGGTCGACGTGCAGCCCGTGCAGAGCAACCGCCGCGAAGGCCTCAAGGAGCTCTACAACAGCGACCCCACCGCGAACGTGAAGTACCAGGCGTACAACAGCGTGCACGGCGGATCCGGTCTCATCCCGGCCGGCCTCGTCGGCCCCGTCACGCTGAACAGCGCAGTCGAGAGCATCGCCGAGCCGGAGCCGACCGGCACGACCGAGCCGACGCCGCAGCCGACCTCGACTGATGGCAGCGGCACGACCGCGCCGACGTCCAGCCCCGGCAGCGGCGGGGGCGGCGGTTCTGACGCTGGCGGCCAGGACGGCGACCTCGCCACGACCGGCGTCGACGGCAGCCTCGCCGGCTTCCTCGCGCTCCTCGGGGCTGTCCTCGCAGGCACCGGAGCAGCGTTCCTCATCAAGAAGCGCCGCGGACGCGTGACCAGCGAGTAGCTCTCGCGCACATCACAACCGCGGCCCCGCGCATCCACCTCACCGTGGCTGCGCGGGGCCGCGGTCGTGCGAGGCCGCTTAGCATGGCGGGGTGGCAACAGAACATCCGGCCAGCAGGAAGCCGAATCGGGCCGGCATCCGGCGGCGGGAGGAGATTCTCGCAAGCGCGGAGCGCCTCGTGCGCGAGCACGGTCACCCGCGCGTCTCGCTGCAGATGATCGCGGACGAGGTCGGCATCAGCCAGCCTGCGATCCACCACCACTTCCCCAGTCGCGATGAGCTGTTCGTCGAACTGCTCAGATACCGCGACGCGCACGCGGTTGAGCTCGTCGAGCCCGATGCGATCGCTGCCCTCCTCAGCGCCGCCAGCAATAGCGCCAAGAGCCGCCACCTGGCCGCGCTCTTCACCCACTACGCGAGCTCCGCATCAGACGAGCAGCATCCCGCACACGACTACTTCTTCGAGCGCCAGCGTCTGATGGTGCACTACTTCACGCTCAGCGCCCAGGCGCGTGCCGCGCATGCCCGGCTCCCTCAGGACTTCGACGCACGACGCGCCGCGACACTCCTGCTGACACTCAGCGATGGGCTCCTCACCCGTTGGCTCATCGATGCGGATGTCGACATGCGGACCGAACTCGAGCACGCAGTGCATGCTCTCGGCCTTGACGCCTCCGGGGCGGCCGACGCCGCGGAAGCCTCTGATGCTCAAACTTCTTGATTACTTATAAATAATCAGTTACTACTTGATTCGGTCGCTTCACCGAGGCGATGCCGAGTTCAAGGGAGAACTGCGTGTCATTGAAACGTTCCACACCAACTAGTCTGCCCCGATGGGTCAGAGCCTGTGCCGCCGGAGCCGTGCTGGCGGTCGGCGCGACCGGACTCGTGACGGTGCCGCTCGCCTCACCCGCGAGCGCGGTCACCCAATCCGGAGCCCTCTCCGTCGAAGAGCTCGCAGATCCCGGTTCCGACTCCAGGCCCGGTATGCGCTGGTGGTGGCAGACCCCGATCTCCGAGACGGAGGCCCTCCGCGAGGTCCGTGCCATCGCCGAAGCAGGATTCAGCTCCGTCGAGATCGCCTTCTCCGCAACGTTCTGGGCCAGCGACGTGCAGCGCCAGGTACTCGGTGTCGTCCTCGACGAGGCCGAGACCCTCGGCATCGAGGTGAGCATGACGATGGGCGCCGCCTGGCCAGTGCAGACGCCGAACACCGGAATCGGAACGCCGTACGTGCAGAAGGAGCTTCAGTACGGCCGCGTCGACGTGCCTGCAGGCAGTGCGTTCTCGGGCACGCTCCCCGGGCCGCTGGACGATGCCACAGGCGAGCGACCCGCTGAGCTCGTCGCGGTCACCGCGGCGCGGGTGCTCGAAGCGGGCCCAGAGGTGTCCGGCGAAGCAGCCCCGCCCGAGAAATCCACAGTGCTCGACCCCGAATCCGTGCTCGACCTCACTTCGAGCGTCGTCGACGGCGGCGTCTCATGGACTGCCCCCGCCGAGGGAGATTGGATCCTCTTCGCCTACTGGCAACGCGACGCCGAGCAGAACGTCACGAACGCCTTCGACCCGGACGCCGCCAAGGCCGCGACCGAGTACCTCGATGAACACCAGATCGGTGACAACGGAGCGCAGCTCGGGAAGGTCGGAGGAGACCTCTTCGAGGATTCGCTCGAGCTGCACGCCGATTCCCTGTTCTGGACCCCTGATTTCCTCGAGTCGTTCGAGGATGCCCGCGGATACGACCCCACGGCGTACCTTCCGTTCTTCTTCGCGCACGGCATGTCGCACTACTGGGTGCCAAACGAGGAGCCGACTCCCGACTTCGCCGCGGTTGATGAGACCGGCGAGCGAGTCCGGACCGACTACTACACGACCCTCACGGACCTCTACGTCGACGGCCACCTGAAGCCGTACCAGGAATGGGCAGAGGGCTACGGCGTCGACTTCAAGACGCAGCCCGCCTACGGCCAGAACCTCGACGTCATCCGCAGCGCACGCGAGCTGGCGCTCATGGGCGCAGGCATCGAGGGCGAGTCCCTCAACTCGGGAGACAGGTTCCCCGTCCGTTCCGACGAAGCGACGTGGCGATTCGCGCTCGACTGGCAGCGCACCCTCGTCGCCGGAGCCCACCAGGGCGGGGCGAACCGAGTGTCATCGGAGCTTGGCGCACAGTTCCAGGGCGCCTTCGAGATCACGCTCAACGACTACCAGCAGCTCATGGACAAGGAATGGGCCGCCGGCCTGACGCAGCCGTACGTCCACGGCTACGCCAGCCAGGCCGACGACGCGCCATGGCCAACCCAAGACCGATTCTGGGGCTTGACCGGCGAGAGCTGGAACGACGAGACGTACCCGCAGTGGGCAGCTTGGAGCGAGCTCACCGACTACTGGGCGCGCGGCACGCTTGTCCTTGAAACGGGGACCCCGAAGACGGACGTCGCGATCTACTCCACGGACTTCCTGACGACCTCAGCCCGAGGCGTTTTCGACCCGAGCGAGGATGCGACGGCGCCGGACCAGCTGTTCGAGACGCGAGGCCTCGAGAACCACGGGTACTCCGTGCAGTACCTCGACCCCAAGGGACTCGTCGACGCGGGCGCTGTTCGCGACGGAACGCTGTTCGCTGACGGCCCCGCGTACCAGGCGCTCGTCATCGACGAGCGGAGCATCGACGGCGCGGCCGCCGAAGCGCTCGCCGACGCATCCTCAAACGGTCTCGCGATCGTCGTCGTCGGTGATGCGCCGAAGGTCGACTCGAGCTTCGCGAGCGGCGAGGCAGGCAACGCGAAGGTCGAAGCGGCAATGTCAACGATCCTCGCCTCGGCGAACACCCGCACGGTGCCGACGCAGGCCGACGTGCAGCCAGCCCTCGAAGACCTGGGCGTATCCGCTCGCGTCTCTTGGAACGACGCACCCGTGCTGACCCAGTACCGCCAGAGCGGTGACACCACGTACGTCTACCTGTACAACACCTCCTCGGAGACGGTGGACTTGGCACCAGAGATCAACGCGCGCGGAGCGGTCAGCGAGATCGACCTGTGGGAGGGCGAGCGCAACCCGGTGGCTCAGTTCAC
The DNA here is from genome assembly GCF_008831075.1 of Pseudoclavibacter terrae. Taxonomy (GTDB): domain Bacteria; phylum Actinomycetota; class Actinomycetes; order Actinomycetales; family Microbacteriaceae; genus Pseudoclavibacter; species Pseudoclavibacter terrae. The sequence continues at coordinate 106,787 of NZ_WBJX01000007.1, forward strand.
GACCACTGGCACCAGCACGGTCGTTCCGCTGTCGCTGGAGCCGCTCGGCACGACGGTCATCGAGATCGACTCGACTCAGGAGCCATGGTCCGGAGCGATCACGAACGCCGAGCCGCTCCCCGTCACGTTCGACGACGGAGGATCCCCCGTCTGGACGGCCACCGCGACCGACGCCGCAGAGCTGACCCGCGCGGACGGCTCGACGGCGTCCGTCTCGGCGGAGCTCGGCGCGGATCGAGCTCCTCTCGAACTGAATACCTGGGACCTCCAGGTCACGAGCGCCGCGGCCGACGGCGGTGCGACGATTCAGGTCGACGGTCTCACTGAGCTGAAGGACTGGCGAGAGATTTCAGGACTCGAAGACAAGTCAGGGACCGGAACCTACACGTCGACCTTCGACCTGCCGGAGAGCTGGTTCACTTCGGGTGCCGGAGTCGAGTTGGACATCGACGGGGCGCTCGGCACGAGCGTCCTCAGCGTCAACGGCATCGAGGTCTCGCGTCACGTGGGCCGCGACACGACGCACGACATCACCGAAGCGCTTCGACCAGGCGAGAACGTCATCGAGATCGAACTGGCGACGACGCTCCGCAACGCTGTCTCGGCGGCCGGCGGTGTTCCTGCGCCGTTCCCAAACCCCGGCCAGGTGAAGACGCACGCGGTGGGCCTCACCGGCCCGGTGCAGCTGGTTTCGACGCAGCAGGTTCCCGTTGACGGGACACCGGAACCGACGAGCACGTCGCAGCCGACGCCTCAGCCGACGTCGACCGACGGCACGGGGACGACCGCGCCGACGTCCAGCCCCGGCAACGGCGGGGGCAGCGGCAGCGGCAACGGCGTCTCTGACGCTGGCGGTCAGGACGGCGACCTCGCCACGACCGGCGTCGACGGCAGCCTCGCCGGCTTCCTCGCGCCCCTCGGGGCTGTCCTCGCGGGCACCGGAGCGGCGTTCCTCATCAAGAAGCGCCGCGGACGCGTGACCAGCGAGTAGCCGCGTCGGTTTCCATGGGATCGCCCGGGTGGACGTGCTGGTGCTGACCAGTACATCCACCCGGGCGTTCTGCACCCGTGAACTAACTCCTGCACCGCGGGGGCAGGCCGGCAACCTGGCGCGGCGGCTTCACGAGCTGCTCAACGTGCGCGCTCGACCTCCATCAGGACGGCGTCGAGCGTCTCGACGATCTGGTCGCACTGTGCCGACGAGATCGGAAGTGGGGGTCGAATCTTCAGCGACGCAGCGGCTGGGCCCGAGGCGCTGATGAGCACCCCCGACTGGCGCATGCCATTGACCACGCGGGCAGCCAACTCGGGATCCGGAGAGGTGGGTGTGCCGAGATCAAGCGCGGCGAAGAGCCCCGCACCACGTGCGTGCTGTGCGGATTCGTGGCTCTGGACGAGCTCCTGCAAGCCGTCCAGGAGCCGCGTTCCCATCGCGGCCGCGTGGCTGACGAGCTCGTCGCCCTCGATCACGTCGAGCACCGCAGTGGCTGCGGCAATCGAGACGGGGTTGCCGGCGAAGGTGTTGAAGTACCTGACTTCGGCGCCGAATGACGCCTGGGCATCCAGGGTTCCCACGACGGCCGCGATGGGCATGCCGTTGCCCATCGGCTTGCCCAGGACGACGAGGTCGGGGACGATCCCGTGACGCTCGAACCCCCACCACGTGCCCGTGCGTCCGAAGCCGGGCTGCACCTCGTCGGCGATCCAGAGCGCTCCGAGTTCTCGGACCACGGCTTCGGCGGGCTGAAGGAAGCCGAGTGGATGGGTCTGCACGCCGTCACTCGACAGAATCGAATCGAGCACGACCGCGGCGACCCCTGCCCCGGACTCCTCGAGCTGCGCGGCGGCGGCCCTCACATCGGCCGCGAGCTTGGCACCAACCTGATCCGCCGGTGTTGCGGCGGTGTCGACAGATGGGATGGTGACGACATCTGTGCCCAGTGGGTTGTTCGGACCGAGTGAGGGTGACATGCCCGCTGCGGTCACTGTCGTGCCGTGATACGCGTGCTCCGAGATGATGAGCCCGCGTCGTCCGGTGCGATGGCGAGCGATGCGGACCGCGAGATCGATGGCTTCACTGCCCGTGCAGGTGTAGGTGACGCGCTCGAGAGGCGCGGGGAAGTGCCCGAGCAGCCGCTCTGAGTAATCGAGGATGGACTCGGTGATGTACCTGGTGTGCGTGTTCAACGTCTGCAGCTGTGTGCTCACGGCGGCAGTAACGGCCGGGTGGCTGTGGCCGATGACCGGAACGTTGTTGTAGGCATCGAGGTAGGTGCGCCCGTCGATACCGACGAGTTCGAGGCCGCTGGCTGACGCAAGCGCGACCGGCTCGTCGTAGAAGAGGCGGTAGGACGGCCCGAGGGCTCGGTCTCGACGCGCGACGAGTTCGGCGATCTTCGGTTCGAGCCGCGCGCCCTTCGCGGGGTCGAATCCGTTTGCCATGTGGACGCCTGCACCGGTGGCTTGCTGCACGATGTCGTGTTCCTCTCTAGAGATTGCCATGGGTCGGCTCCCCGCCCACCAGCGTGGTCAGAACCTGCGTCTCGCTGAGTTCATCCGGGGTCGAGGTGAGTGGTGAGCGGTCGAGGACAGCGAGATCCGCGAGTCGACCTGGCGCGAGGGAGCCCGTGTCAAGACTGCCCGTGGCCCTGGCGGCATCTCGCGTGTACGAAGCGAGCGCCTGCTGGGCGGTCAGCCGTTCCTGCGGGGCGAACTCCTGCCCGGACGCGGTTCGCCGCTCGATGAGAGTGCGCATCGCGAGGAACGGATTGCCATCGATGCACGGGCGGTCTGAGCTCCCCGCCACGAGCACACCCGCATCGAGCAGGCTTCGCGCTCGATAGATACCGGGGACGCGCTCCTTCCCCATCGAGGTCACGAACTCGTCGCCGAACCTGTGCACGAACATCGCCTGAGGGGTGACGGCGATCCCGAGTCGTGCGAGCCTGGGAAGCTGATCGTCTCGCAGGTAGCTCGCGTGTTCGATCCGGTGAGGCGTCGACGGCGTCCCGTTCGCCGCGATGGATGCTTCGATCGCGTCCATGGCCAGGTCTATCGCGGCGTCGCCGATGGCGTGCGCGGCGATCGACCATCCGCTCGCCGCTGCTGCCAGGATCTTGCGGGTGATGTCCTCGGCCTCGCCTTGCAGGAAGCCTGTGTTGTCCGGCTCGCCGCAGTACGGCGAGGACATCGCTGCGGTACGTCCCGTCAGGGAGCCATCGACGAAGAGCTTCAGCGGACCGATACAGAGCCGGTCGTCCCCAAGACCTGTTCGAGCGCCAAGGGACAGACCGATCGATCCCGGCGTTGCCGGATCCCCGTGCGCGAGTTCGAAGGAGTCAAGCGTTGGCATGACCTGCGCCCTTGCCCGCAAAGCTCCACTGTCTCGCGCGATCTGGTAGGCGCCGAGCTCGGCTGTGCTGTTGCCGATCCATCCTGCTCCGATCCCAGCTTCCGTGAAGGAGGTGATGCCCTCGGACGCGTAGATGCTGGTTGCGATCTCGAGCGAACGAACGATGTCGGCATGGGACATCGGCTTGAGGAGATCGAGGACAAGGGCCTGCGCAGTTTCCTCCAGACGGCCGGTCAGCCGGCCGCTGGCATCCCGCTCGATGCGGCCACCATCCGGGTCAGACGCGTCCACAGCACCGGCTCGACGGAGCGCCTCGGTGTTGGCGATCACGGCGTGCCCGGAGGACTGCTTGATCACGGCAGGGTGCCCTGCGGTGGCGGCATCCAGAGCTGCCAGCGACGGGTATCGGCCGCCGACCAGATGCTGGTTGTAGCCGGCAGCCTGCACCCACTCCCCGACGGGCAGCGTCTTCGCGTGGGCAGTGAGCAGTGTGAGCGCTTCATCCACGTCGCGAATTCCGGACAGGTCGAGATCGATCTGGGTGCGCCCGAACCAGGTCGTGTGGCAGTGCGCGTCGATGATCCCGGGGATCACCACCGCATCCCCAACGTCCACGCGACGGACCGCATCTACGCCAACGAGATCCTCATCGAGCCCCACGACTCGACCATGGTGGATGCCTAGGCGGCGCGCATGCGGCCGCCGCTCGTCCATCGTGATGACGTCGGCCGCCTCGACGATGAGATCGATCTTCACGCGCCCGCTCGATCCGCCGACACGACGTTGTCGATGATTCGGAGACGCCCTCCGAAGTACCCGCCCAGTGCGGTCAGCGCCGCGACGAAGACGAGGAGGAGTGCCGCGATCCACGAGCCACCGCCGGTGGCCCCGAGGAGAGCGGTGGCGATGAGAGGCAGGAATCCGCCGATCGCACCGGCGATGTTGAAGCTGAGCGAGACGCCGGAGTACCGCTGCTCCGGTGGGAAGAGCTCGCTGAGCAGGGTCCCGGCCGCCGCGTAGACGATGTCGATCGAGGCGGTGCCGATCGTGATGGCGAGTGCGATCAGGAGGAACTCCCCGGTGTCGATGAGCCAGAAGACAGGGAACGCGACGACAGCCGTGACGATTCCGCCGATGACGCTCATGCGACCGGCCCCGAAGCGCTCGGTCAATCGACCGCAGATGAGCAGGGCACCGATCTGGACGACCGCGGCAATGAGCGTCGCGTTGACCAGCCACTCTCGAGGCAGGCCGAGCGTCGTCGTCCCGTAGCCGACGACGAAGGTCGTCATGATGTAGAAGCCTGCCACGCCGAGGAGGCTCGCACCGATGCCGGCGAGGAGACGGCCGGGCGAACGTCGGAACACGACGAGCGCAGGGACCTTGGGCATCGAGTCGGCCTGCTTCGCCAGTTCGAGGAACACCGGTGACTCCTCCATGCGGTTGCGCATCCAGAGCGCGATGAGCAGCAGGGGGAACGCGGCGAGGAACGGCAGGCGCCATCCCCAGGCGTCAAACGATTCCGGCGGCATGAGGAGCACAAGAGCGATCGCTCCGGAGGAGAGCAGAGTGCCGACCGGGGAGCCGAGCTGCGGCAGCGCGGCGAAACGGCCACGCTGCTCGATCGGCGCGTGCTCAACGGCCATGGTCACGGCTCCGCCCCATTCCCCGCCGACCGCGAGCCCCTGCAAGAGGCGAAGTACGGCAAGAGCGATCGGAGCGAGCACGCCGATGGCGGCGTAGTCGGGCAGGAAGCCGATGAGCCCCGTCGCGACGCCGATCAGGACCACGGTGAGGATGAGGGCGGGCTTGCGCCCGATCCGGTCCCCGATGGCACCGAAGAGCACCGCCCCGATCGGACGGGCGACGAAGCCGACGCCGAACGTGGCGAATGCCGCGAGGAGCGCCGCGACCGGATCGAGGGTTGTGAAGTAGAGACGGTTGAACACGATGGCCGCGGCCGTGCCGAACAGGAAGTAGTCGTACCACTCGAGCGCGGTACCTGCGAACGCAGCGACGGCGATGCGGCGAGCATCTGTCGTCGTCACGGTGATTGACGTCGTCGTCATGTGGGAACACCCTTCATTGATCACCAATAATGGAAGCATCGCAGAGCTTCGACGGGGTGTCAACAGCCGACTGCGCGCAATAACAGTGTTCTCTCCTCGTGTTTCAACGGTATTTCGAGTCGTCCCACCTTGTGTCGACTCTATTGATGATCAATACTTCAACCATGAAGACTTCTGACTTCGCCACCGTCGGCGATCGGTCCGCCCCTGTTCCTCCGCACCTCGAGCTTGAGCAGGTGGGTCCGATCGCAGCGAGCACTCACGGGCTCGACGTGCAGAGCGCGAGCACACTCGGAGGCGAGTGGGCCAGCAACGCACGCCTCGATCTCGCCGACGGGTCCAGGCGGATGTTCAAGGCAGTGGGTGCACGCGACGCAGATCACGCAGAGCAGCTCCGCACACGACTTGAGTGGCGAAGCTCCCTGGCCCGCACCTCGGCCGCTGCGGGACTCCCCGCCGCACTGCCGGAGCCCTGCCTCGCCGGCGGTGATGTCGCGATCGTCGAGCACGATGGTGCCACGCTGCTCGTTGTGGTCTCCGAGTGGATGCCTGGGGTCCCACTCGCGGAATACCACCCGACACGACTCAACGCAGCTTCGACCCGTCGCGAGATCGGTCGGGCAGCAGCCGAGATGGTCGAGGCGCTGTCCACCCACCCGGCACCACAGGAGGACATCCAGCACGAGTGGGCCTTCGAAACCATGTCGGAGACGATCCGAGGTGCCCTGGGTACTGATGCAGGGCGCACGGGGATCTCCGAGACCGATCGCTCCTGCGTCGAAGGGCTGATCACCCGATTCGAAGCGCTGCGAGAAGTCGTGCTCGCCGCACCACACGGCCTCACGCACCACGACTTCAACGACTTCAACCTTCTCGTCGACCCTGAAACGGGCCACCTCACTGGTGTCGTGGATTTCGATGACGCCCGGCTGGCGCCACTGCTGTCCGAGGTGAGCATCGCAGCCGCCTACGCCACGCTGGGCGCAGACGTGGACCCGCTTGCCGCATTGAGAGACGTGGTCGACGGCGCATCGGAGGTGCGCGCGTGGTCCGACGAGGAGGTATCGGCGATCTTCGCGGGAGCAGCCGTGCGTCTCTGCCTGAACGCCGTGGTGTGGACCGTGCGGGCCGAAGGGCACAACGCGACGTACGGCGCTGCGAGGATGGCGCGCACTTGGCCGGTCGTGCGCCTCCTGGCGGCGGCTCAAACCGAGGCGGCTGCCGATGGACTTCACCGGGCGGCCGCTGGTCGCGCAGAATGATGCAATGACCGAGGCAACGATCCCGACCGACGCGAGCCCAGCGAACAAGGAAGCAGCGAGGAGCAGCGAAGGCACCGCAGAGTCGATTGCCACGCTGCTCGGGGACGAGATCTACCAAGGCAAGCACGCGCCGGATGCGCCCCTGCGTGAGATTGCGCTTGCCACCCGACTGGGGGTCTCGAGGCGCTCGGTCCGGGAGGCGCTCCTCCTCCTGGAACGCCGAGGCCTGGTCCTCCACGAGCACAACCGAGGCGCGCGAGTTCGCCGGATGCGCCAGGCGGACGTTCTGGATCTGTACCGCGTCCGACGCATCCTCGAGGTGCAGGGCGCCCGAGCGGCACCAACGGCGTCCACCGCCGCACGCACCCACCTGGCACGTGCGTACGAGACCCTCGTGGCCAGCGGCGAATCGAACGACTCCTTCGAGATCATTCGCGCTGACCTCGCGTTCCACGGTGCCGTCGTCGGGCTCGCCGACAGCCCTCGTATCGATGGGTTCTTCCGTCACATCGGCGATGAGATGCGGTTCGCGATCGCACTGCTCCGAGAGGATGAGACCCGATCTGGCGTGGCTGACATCGATGTCGTCGCCGACCACTCGGCCATCTACCGCCACCTGCTGGACGGGGACGTGGTGGAGGCGCAGCTCGCGATTCTGCAGCACATCGAATTCAACGAACGGCGACTCCTGCGGCTCGTCGCGGCCTGAGGGGAGCACCTGGCCGAACTGCGTGTCACAGCCTGCGAGCTCCGACCGTTGCCGCAAGCGCAAGCCGTCCAGATGCGCACTGACGTCAGCTGCGTTACAAGATTTGGCCAGATGGCCACTTTAATTTGGCCATGTGGCCAAAATTGCGCTACGGTGCTCGCATGAGTCCCCCTAGAGAACACAGACCGATCGATGAGCGGCGACAGCAATTGATCGATGCAGGCATCGAACTGCTGGCCGAAGAAGGCGTGGCTGCTGTCACCACTCGCGCCGTCACCTCACGCGCGGGCCTTCCGCATGGCTCCTTCCACTACTGCTTCCCGACGAAGGGCGCGCTCTTCGCAGCGATACTCGAGAGCGAGATAAGCCAGACCATGGGCGTCGCTTTCACCCCGCCGCAGGAATCCCACTCCGCCAAGGAACACCTGGAACGTGGGCTCCTTGCGCACCTCGAACTGACGAGAGCACACCCGGAACGTGCACTCGCACTCAACGAGCTGACGGCGATCGCGCACAGGGACCCCGACCTTCAGCACCTTTCAACGTGGGAGCACACCGAGTACATCCGGGAAGTGACAGCCAATCTCGACGAATGGGCGAACACACGGAAGCTGCGATTGACGATCCCTACGAGCGAGGCAGCCGCATTCCTCGTCGCCGTGGCTGACGGAGTGTCGTCGTCCTGGCTCAAGAACCGCGACGCGGACGCCGCCAACCGGAGCATCAAGCTGGCGGCGCAGACCATCGCCACACTCATCGAGGAGGACGCATGAAGAAGTGGCTCTTCCTTGGTGTCGCGATCGCGGCAGAGGTCACCGGCGCTCTCGCGCTCCAGGCAGCTGTCGACGAGGCAGGCTGGTACGCACTTGTCGTCGCCGGCTACCTCACGGCGTTCTTCATGCTCACGAGAGTCCTGAAAGCGGGCATGGCCGTCGGTGTTGCTTACGGCATCTGGGGCGCATCGGGAGTTGCGCTGACCGCAGTCGCTGCGGCCGTGCTGTTCGGTCAGGCACTCACGGGGGTCATGATCGCAGGGCTCCTCCTCATTGTCGGCGGCGTTCTCCTCGTAGAGCTCGGATCGCAGCGAGCCCTTGCTGCTCGTGCACACCAGATCGTCGAACCGCAAGCAACCGATGGAGTCAGCTGATGGGCTGGGTACTTCTCTCGATCGCGATCGTCCTCGAAGTCGGGGCGACGATCAGCCTCAAACTCGCCACAGACGGCAAGAAGCTCTGGTATGCAGCCGTAGCGGTGGGATACATCTCGGCATTCTCGCTCCTGGCCGGTGCACTCTCCTTCGGCCTCCCGATCGGAGTCGCGTACGGCGTCTGGGCGGCGAGCGGTGTCGCCCTCACAGCCGTGCTCGGGCGACTGCTGTTCAAGGATCCCCTCACCTGGATGATGGGCGGTGGCATAGCGCTGATCATCGGCGGCGTCTTCCTGGTCGAACTCGGCCACTGAGCGGGTTCCAGCGGCTACCGTGGCAGGCATGTCGGATGCGCAATCAGACCCGCCCGAGCTGAACCGGACTCGTGGCCAGGCGGCCACCATGCGGGCGATCGTGAACTCGACGGATGGCGGGCCGCGCAGCCTCGAGTTCCGCGACATGCCCGTCCCGCACCGGCCGCCCGGCCACGTGCTCGTCGAGGTGCGTGCGGCCGGCGTCGCGTTCCCGGATGTGCTGCAGTCGCGCAGCGAGTACCAGCACCGCATCCCGACCCCGTTTGCGCTGGGCAGCGAGTTCGCGGGCGTTGTCGCCGAGGCTGGCGAAGGTTCCGGGTTCGCGGAGGGTGACCGGGTCTTCGGCGTCGCGAGCCACGGCGCGTTCGCCGACTACGTCGTCGCTCTGGCCGACCGCGTGCTGCCGTTGCCCGACTCGATCGGTTTCGTTGACGCCGCCGCGCTGCCTCTCAACCTCCTCAGCGCCGACTTCGCGCTCCGCGACCGCGGGCAGGTGAAGCAAGGAGAGACCGTCCTCATCCAGGGCGCCGCGGGCGGGCTCGGCGTCGCCCTCATCCAGCAGGCGAAGCTCATCGGCACCACTGTGATCGCCGTCGTCTCGACCGAGGAGAAAGGCGCGCTGGCCGAGTCGGTCGGCGCCGACCACACGGTCCTCGCAGTAGATTTCCTCGCGGAGGTGCGACAGCTGACGCAGGGCCGCGGCGTCGACGTCGTGCTCGACCCGGTCGGCGGTGACCGCTTCACCGACTCACTGCGCTGCCTCGCGAAGCGCGGCCGCCTGGTGGTGCTCGGGTTCACGGGCGGGAGCATCCCGACCGTCAAGACCAACCGACTCCTGCTGAACAACATCTCCGTCGTCGGAGCCGCTTGGGAGGGGCTCATGCCCGAGTGCCTCGTCTCGCTCCCCGAACAGTGGGCCAGGCTCTCACCCGCCGTCGAGCGCGGTGAGCTGCGGGCCTCCATCAGCGAAGTCGTGCCGCTCGAGCAGGCCCCGGAGGCCGTCGCGAGCCTGGATGAGCGTCGCGCGCGCGGCAAGATCGTCATCGACCTGAGCCTGTAGCGCTGCGGCTGCCGGGCGGGCGAAACGCGCCGCGGAGCCCCCTACCCCGACGCTTGGCCGGGACGCCCGAGCAGGTCGAAGAAAACAGCAAGCTGCGCCCCCATGTCGACTCTGGGATCCCGGAGCCAGGCGATCTGCACCCCCTCGACGAAAGTCAACAGAACCGGAGCCGAGGCAGCGGCATCAGTTGCGAGCGGCAACTGCCCGCGGGCGACCATGTTCTGCAGCTCGAATTCGTAGCTGTGGCGAGCCTCCTCGAGCCGGGCTGCAAGGTACGCGTGCGCAGGATGCTCGGGGCGCGCACCTTCGATGGAGAACCGAACGTAGAGCTCGATGAGTCCCGGCACCTGCGCATTCCGTTCGAGGACAGCCTGGAGTGCCTGCTCGAGCGAGGCGCTCGCCCCGACGTCGTTCGTGACGTACGCCTCTACAAACATGTCGTGACGCTCAAGGATCGCGCTGTACAGGTCTTCTTTCGTGCCGAAGTGATGGAGCAGACCGGCGGAACTGAGGTCGACGGCTGCCGCGATCGCTCGCACCGTGGCACCCGCGTAGCCCTGCTCGCCGATCAGGCGCAGCGCCGCGTCAAGGATCTCGTCCCGTTTCGCCGTCCCCTTCGGGCTCGCTCGTTGCCTGCTCATGGTGCGAGTGTAGGAGCAATCCAGCGGAACGCGACCTTCGAGGGGCGCACCTGCACGGGTGGGCGGCGGCGCGTTGACACCGTCCGCCCACCCTGCGCATCGGACCGGGCTCTACTCGATCGCTCGGCCCTTCCTCCGCTTCCTCACTGCCATGACCGTCGCGCCGGCGGCAAGCAGCAGTGCCGCAAGTGCGGCCAGCGGGAGCGCGTCCGCACCAGTTGATGCCAGCCCGCCGGGGTTGCCGCCGTCGGCTGTGGGCGGTGCCCCCGCTTCGGCGGTCGAAGCGGGTGGAGAACCCGCGTCGGCAGTCGCCGTCGGGGCAACGCTCGGAGGAAGTGTGGCTCCCGGCTCCTCCGAGTTGACGGCGACCTCCTGCGTCGAGAGGAGGGTCACCGGTCCCGTCAGCCCGATCGGGTGTGTCCTGCGCTCCCCGGGGAAGGGATTCGGCGTTCCGGCGCTGAGGCTCGTCACCTTGTTCCGGAGCGTCGTGGCGATCTCCACCTCCACGATGTTGGCGCCGACGGTCAGCGCCGAGGCAACGTCCACCATCGTGTTCTCCCCGACGTGACGAGAGACTTCGACTCCGTTCACGCGGACGACACTTGTCCCCTTGGCACCGTTCAGCGCCAGCTGCGCACCAGCACCGTCCTCGAACCAGGACTCCGGCAGAGTGAACTCCGTGCGGTAGGTGCCGACACCTGATTCACCGGTGAGCCCGTCGATCTCACGCCAGTCCCCGAGAGGCGTGCCGGCAGGTGCATCGAATGTGGTGGAGCCGTCTGGCGAGACAGTCTCGGCCGAGAGCGACCATTCGGTGAGCGCACGTGGATCGCGGTCACCACCGAGGGTGGCTTCCAGCTCCCTGCTTTGGCCGTCTGCGAACTCGAGTGAGACCTGATCCGAGCTCGTCGCCGTCCAGGACACGGATCCGTCCGCGAGGACGCTGAGCGGCAGCGGCTCCGCGTTCGTGATGGCATCGCTGCTCGGCGCCTGGCTGCCGTCGATCTCGATGACCTTCGTGCCGAGCGGCTCGAGCGCCATCGGTATCCGAGTGCCATCTGCCGTCGCCGAGTACTGGGCCACCGGCACGCGCTCGCCGGTCCAGAGGTCGATCTCGTTGACCCCGCCGACCGCAGAGACCATGGGTGCGAATTCAACCGGCTCAGCGGAGGTGTTGTAGAGGTACACGTAGGTCGTGTCGCCGCTCTGCCGGTACTGCGTGAGCACGGGCGCGTCGTTCCAGGCGACTCTTGCTGAGACCCCGAGGTCACGGAGCGCGCCGAGAACGCCGTCGGTGTCGGCCACGACCCGAGTGCGATCAGAAGCGAGGATCTGTTCGAACGCCTGCGCGACGCCCTGCGCTCCAGCTTCGCCGCTCGCGAAGCTCGCGTCGGTCGACGGTGCGGACCCGACGATGACGATCGGCACTCCACTTCGGGAGGCGTCCTCGAGTGCCGAGGCCGCGGCGCCGTCGACCGCTGTTTCGTCGATGATCACCGCCTGGTAGGCCGGGCCGTCGGGGAAGAGCGTCTCGCCGCCGATCGCGCCGTCTGCGGAAAGACCAGCCGGGTCGATGTACTGCACCGAGAAGCCGTTGTCCTCGAGCGCCTTGGTCTCGTAGAGCTGGTCAGGCGCTTCAGCGTCGACGCTCGTGTCGAAGGCTCCGCGGGCCGTGGTCGTCAGGAACTCGGTCGAGTAGATTGCGAGGTCGGTCTTGGGGACACCCGTCTCGAGCACAAGCGTGCCTCGCGCCCAGTAGTCGGTGAGCTCATTCCATCCGCTCCACTGCGGATACGTCTGGTCGTTCCAGCTCTCGCCGACGATGCCCCAGAAGCGGTCCTGGGTCGGCCACGGTGCGTTCTCGGATTGGCTCGCGTATCCGTGCACGTACGGCTTCGTCAGGCCAGCGGCCCATTCCTTGTCCATCAGCTGCTGGTAGTCGCCGAGGGTGATCTCGTAGGCTCGCGTGAACTGCGCTCCGAGCTCGGAGGAGATGCGCGTCGCGCCACCCTGATGCGCCCCCGCGACGAGCGTCCGCTGCCAGTCGAGCGCGTACCGCCACGTGGCTTCATCAGAGGAGACCGGGAACCGATCACCGGAGTTGAGCGACTCGCCCTCGATGTTCGCCCCCATCAGCGCGAGTTCTCGAGCCGAGCGGATGACATCGAGGTTCTGGCCGTAGGCGGGCTGCGTCTTGAAGTCCACGCCATACCCCTGCGCCCACTCCTGGTAGGGCCGGAGATGCTCGTCGACGTAGAGGTCAGTGAGTGTCGTGTAGTAGTCGGTGCGAATGCGCTCGCCCGTTTCATCGGCAGCCGCGAAGTCGGGTGTCGGCTCCTCGTTCGGCACCCAGTAGCGCGCCATGCCGTGTGCGAAGAAGAACGGCAGGTAGGCGGTGGGGTCGTAGCCGCGCGCGGCCTTGAAGTCGTCGACGAAGTCGGGAGTCCAGAAGAGCGAGTCGGCGTTGAGCTCGAGCGAGTCCTCGAAGAGGTCACCACCGACCTTCGTGAGCTTGGGCCCGTTGTCGCCGATCTGGTGCTCGTCGAGGTATTCGGTAGCTGCCCGCGCGGCGTCGGCGTCGAACGCGCTCGTGACTCCTTGCTCCGCGTCGCGTTGCCAGTAGGCGAAGAGGATCCAGTCGCCTTCTGGTGGTGCCGTCCAGGTGATGGAGCCGTCGTCGACCGTGCTCGTGAGGTCGACGACGGAGGCTGGGTCGAGGATCGTCGACGAGGCAGGAGGGATCGCCTCACCCTCCACGACGGGGCCAGCAGTCACGACCCTGGCGGCAGAGACCGCCACGAGCTCTGCATCCCGACTACCCTCGGCATCGTCGAGGGCCTTCGGAAGGGTGCCACTGTAGGTCGCCCCGGAGGCCACATCAATCCGCCCGTACTGGAGCTCCTTCTGCACATACGGTGTGCCGACACCGGTGTTCGGGGTCTGCACGGGCCAGGCAGCCCCCATGGTCATGCTCGCCTTCACGCCGATCTCGGCAGCCTCGTCCAGGACTGCGCCAAGAATGTCGCGCTGGACCTCATTCGCCCAGAACTCGGCCGAGAATGCGATCTCGACTGAACTGAAACCTGCGTCCGAGATCGCGTGCAGCTCTCGGAGCGCTTCGGCTTCCGAGATCGGGGTCTGCCACCACCAGCGCATGCCAGGGCGCTGGTCGGAGCCCGGGTCTCTCAGGGATGCCTGGTCGATCGCACCTGAGTCCGGCGCCGCGACAACCGGGCCCGCGGGAATCGTGAGGCTGCCGGCTGCGAGCAGCAACGCCACCGCGGCCGCGATAGTTCGCGGCGAAGCGCCACCAGATTGCCTTGTGGAACGTTTCAATCTCACCGTGTTCTCCCTTGAACCTTAAACCAATCAGTGCTTGGTTTAGGAAGCTAGTCGAACGGTGGCGACCGCGCAAGGCTCAGGAGTGCGGCAACAGCCAGGCGCGCGTTGCTCTGCTCGCGAGATCGTCCGCTCCCCTGCCAGACTCGAACGATGACCTCCCCCGCGTTCGTCGCCCAGCTCCCCGCCCCGATTGCCCGCCTCGTGGAGGGCGTCGAGCTGCTGGACCCGGCGGATGCGCCCCCGCTGCGCTGGGGGATCCTCGGCGCAGGCCACATCGCGCGCAGGTTCGCGCAGGAGGTGCCCGAGCACACCCGGTCGACGATCGCGGCGGTCGGGGCGCGCGAGCTGTCGCGCGCCCAGGCGTTCGCCGACGAGCTGGGCGTCGATCGCGCGCACGGCTCCTACGCCGAGCTCATCGCCGACCCGGACGTCGACGCCATCTACCTCGCGACCATCAACTCGACCCACCACGACCTCGCGCTCGCGTGCATCCGCGCCGGCAAGCCGGTGCTCGTCGAGAAGCCCTTCACCCTCAACGCCGCCGAGGCCCTCGACGTCTTCGCCGCCGCAGAAGAGCACGGAGTGCTCGTCGTCGACGGCATGTGGACCCGGTTCCTCCCCCAGTTCACGGTGGCGAGGCAGATCGCCACCAACGGGCTGCTCGGCCGCCTCGTCACGGCGCACGCGAACTTCGCCGGGGTCATGCACACCCCTGTCCCGCGCATCGTCGACGTCGAGCAGGGCGGCGGTGCCCTGCTCGACATCGGCGTCTACTCGGTCGCCGCCGTGCACGACCTCCTCGGCCCGCCCAGCGAGGTCGCGGCGGCCGGCAACCTGCTCCCCGGGTACGCCGTCGACGGCTCAGCATCCGTCATCATGCGCACCGCGAGCACCGTCGGCACAGCCCGCTGCAGCTTCGAGGGGCGGGCCCCGTCGACGGCGGAGTTCGTGTTCGAGCGCGGCATCGTCGAGCTGCCGGAAGAGTTCTTCGTTCCCGGGATACTGCGTGTGAGCGAGTTCGGCGGCGACGGTTCCGAGCAGGCGTCCGACGAGTCGACCGACGGCGTCAGCGGTGCCATCACCACCGAGTGGGATGCGACCGTACCGGGTGGCTTCCAGTTCGAGGCCGCGGAGTTCGCGCGCCTCCTCGCGAGCGGCGCCACGCAGTCGCGGGTGATGCCCTGGCAAGCATCCGTCGAGGTCATGGAGGTGCTCGACCAGGCTCGAGCAGCCATCGGCGTCGTCTACCCGGGGGAAGCCACCGCGTAGGTCCGTAGGTCACGGCTTGCCATGTCGGGAGTATGCGAGTACGGTGACAGCGGCTTGTCACTGCTTCCGCAGGCAACACCGCAGCTGTTTCGACGACGATTTCAGCAAGCGTGTTTCCTAGGAGAGCAAGATGATCATTCGGCGGGTACTCAACAACAACGTTGTTGACGCGTTGGACGACTCCCTGCAGGAGGTCATCGTCTTCGGCAAGGGCCTCGGCTTCCGCTCGAAGCCGGGCGAGCGCGTCGACCAGACCCTCGTCGAGAAGGTCTTCCGGCTCGAAGACGACGCCGCCAGCCGTCACTTCGCATCCATCGTCGACTCCATCCCGGCGGAGATCCTCACCGCTACCGCCGACCTCGTCGCCCGCGCACGCACCGAGCTGAGCGCGAAGATCAGCGACAGCCTCTACGCGAGCCTCGCCGACCACTTCGTGTTCGCCGTGCAGCGCGCCCGCGACGGCGGCGACTTCACCGTCCCTCTCGCCGTCGAGGTGCGCCGCTACTACCCGAGCGAGTACGCCTTCGCGAAGAGCGCCGTCGCAGAGCTCAACTCGCGGCTCGACGTCGAGCTGCCCGAAGAAGAGGCGACGAGCATCGCCCTCCACGTCATCAACGCGCAGGTCGGCGGCGCCGCCGACAGCGCGGCACGCCTCATGGAGCTCACCCACTCGATCCTCGACATCGTGCGCCTCCACTTCGGCCTCCACTACGACGACGCCGACTCCGCCTACCTGCGCTTCGTCACCCACGTGCGCTTCTTCGCCCAGCGCGTGCTCCTCGGCGAGACCGTGCAACGCGACGACGCCGAGCTGCTGCGCATCCTCACCGAGCAGAAGCCCACCGCCTTCGCCAGCGTCGACAAGGTGGACGCCTTCGTCAAACGCAGCCACGGCCACGCGATGAGCGCCTCCGAGAAGGTCTACCTCGGCCTGCACATCGCCAACTTCCTCTGACACGCGAGCGAGCACGCGAGCGAGCGAGCGCATCCAGGCGTTCAGACCCACAGTTTTCAACACCCCCAAGAATCCACCGCAGCGTGAGGGCAACCGCGTGAAGCCGGGATTCTCCCCAACCAGGAGACACCCCATGAAGTATGAGAAAGACGCCGCGGCGATCATCGCCGCGGTCGGCGGCGACGAGAACATCTCCTCGCTCTACCACTGCGTCACCCGCCTGCGCTTCGGCCTGAAGGACAACACGAAGGCCGACCAGGCCGCGCTCACCGCGATCGGCCCCGTCGTCGGCGTCAACGACGCCGGCTCCCAGTACCAGGTCATCATCGGCAACGACGTGCCGCTCGTGCACAAGGCCATCGTCGCCGAGCTGCCACGCCTTGCGACGAGCGAGGACTCGGCAGCGGATGCGCCCGCCGACACCACGGGCGGGAAGCAGAAGCTGCACACCCGCTTCTTCGACTTCATCGCCGGCGTCTTCGCGCCCATCCTCCCCGCCATCGCCGGCGCCGGTCTCCTCAAGGGTGTGCTGGCGCTCATCAACGCGTTCGGCTGGGTCGACCCGACCTCGCAGACGTTCCTCATCTTCTCGGCCATCGCCGACGCCGTCTTCTTCTTCCTGCCGATCGTCGTCGCCGTGTCCGCCGCCCGGAAGCTCAACGCGAACCCCTACGTCGCAGCCTCCCTCGGCGCGGTCCTCGTCTACCCGGCCCTCACGACGATGCTCAGCGCGGGCGAACCCGTCGCGCTCCTCGGCGTCACCGTCACGTCGGTCTCCTACGCCTACTCGGTCATCCCGGTCCTCCTCGGCGTCTACCTCATGTCGTGGGCCGAGCGACTCTTCACGAAGATCATCCCCTCCTTCCTGAAGCTGACCTTCGTGCCCATGCTGACCCTCGTCACCGTCGTCCCGATCACGCTCGTCGTGCTCGGCCCGCTCGGCACGTTCGTCGGCAACGGCGTCGCCGGCGGCATCAACTGGGCCCTCGACAACGGCGGCGCACCCGCCGGGTTCGTCATCGGCGCCCTCCTGCCGCTCATCATCATGACCGGCATGCACTACACGCTCGTCCCCTTCATCCTGCAGAACCTCGCCACCCTCGGCTACGACAAGTTCCTGCCACTCACCTACGTGCAGACGTTCGCGACCGCCGGCGCCGTCTTCGGCGTCTTCCTCCGCGCGAAGAACGCGCAGATCAAGGCCCTCTCGCTCTCCACGACCTTCACCGCCCTCATGGGCGTCACCGAACCCGCCCTCTACGGCCTCGCCCTCCCCCTGCGCCGCCCCCTCATCGCCTCCATGGCGGGAGCCGGCGTCGGCGGTGCCATCTCCCTCGGCTTCGGCGTGCAGGCCTACGTGCTCGCCGGCAACGGCGGACTCCCCGGCCTGCCCGGCCTCGTCGGCGCCACCTTCGGGTGGGCGATCCTCGGCATCGTGCTCGCCTTCATCGTCTCCACCGTCGTCTCCGCGATCCTCGGCATCGACGAGTCGATCCTCGCGAAGACGTCCGAGAAGCCGGCCGCCGCACCAGTCACGAGCACCACTGCGGCCGCCCCTGCCACCGCATCCACCGACCGCTCCGCAGCGGATGCGCCCCTCGCGCCCTCGAGCGGCGAGCTCATCGCCTCCCCCATGGCGGGCGAGCTCATCTCGCTCGACGACGTGCCGGACAAGACGTTCTCACAGCGCCTCGTCGGCGATGGCGCCGCCATCCGCCCCACCAGCGGACGCGTCACCTCGCCCGTCACAGGCGAAGTCGTCACCGTCTTCCCGACCAAGCACGCCGTCGCCATCCGCAGCGACGAGGGCACCGAGGTCCTCATCCACATCGGCATCGACACCGTCTCCCTGCAGGGGCGCGGGTTCGACGCGCACGTCGCAGAGGGCGACCGCGTCACCGTCGGCGACCCGCTCATCGACGTCGACCTCGACGCCGTCAGCGCCACCAACGACACCGTGACCGTCATCGTCGTCACCAACCTCGGCCTCCGCTCGATCGTGCCAGGCACGCCAGGCACGCGCGGCAACGGCGACCCGCTCATGCACGTCCTCGCCACCATCCACGCCGACGCCACCACGAAGGAGCAGACCGCATGAACCAGACCCACCGACAGCGCACTGCCACCGACCCCAGCCCGCACGGCGCATCCGGAACCTTCCCAGAAGGCTTTCTCTGGGGCACCGCGTTCGCCGCGAACCAGGTCGAAGGCGGCTTCGACCAGGGCGGCAAGGGCCTCTCGCAGGCCGACGTCATCCCCTTCCGCAAGACCGGCGACTACGTCGACATCACCTCGCTCATGAAGGCGACGGATGCGCAGATCGCCGAGGCCATCGCCACCCCGGGCGCCGCCGGCTACCCGAAGCGATCCGCAAGCGACTTCTACAACCGCTGGGAGGGCGACGTCGAGCTCTTCGCGGAACTCGGCATGAAAGCGCTCCGCATGTCGATCGCCTGGTCCCGCATCTTCCCCAACGGCGACGACGCGGCCCCCAACGAAGAAGGACTCCTCTTCTACGAGCGCCTCTTCACGCGCCTCCGCGAGCGCGGCATCGAACCCGTCGTCACCATGTCGCACTACGAGATGCCCCTGCACCTCGTCACCGAATACGGCGGCTGGTCCAACCGCGCCGTCGTCGGCTTCTTCGAGACCTACGCGAAGACCATTCTCACCCGCTACCGCGGGCTCGTGCGCTACTGGCTCACCTTCAACGAGATCAACACGACCCTCATCGAGCCGTACACGGGCGGCGGCATCATCGAACGCGAGCCACAAGACGGCGTCGACCCTCGACAGGCCGGCTACCAGGCCCTGCACCACCAGTTCGTCGCAAGCGCCCTCGCGACGAAAGCGGCCCGCGAGATCGCACCGGACGCGCAGGTCGGCTGCATGCTCGCGCGCATGGCCCACTACCCCGCCACGTCGGCCCCCGCCGACATCGTGCGAGCCCAGTGGGACAACAACATGAACCTCTTCCACACCGACGTGCAGGTGCGCGGCCGGTACTCGGGAACCGTGCGCCGCTTCTGGCGCGACACGGGCATCCACGTCGCCATGGAACCGGGCGACGAGGCGCTGCTCGCCGCCAACACGGTCGACTTCATCTCCTTCAGCTACTACATGAGCCTCGTCTCCTCCGTCAGCCCAGAGCTCTACGGCGCGACCGGCGGCAACCTCTTCTCGACCATCAAGAACCCCCACCTGCAGACCACCGAATGGGGCTGGCACCTCGACCCCGAGGGCCTCCGCTACGTGCTCAACGACCTGTGGGACCGCTACCAGGTTCCCCTCTTCATCGTCGAGAACGGGCTCGGGGCGACGGATGTGCTCGAGGGCACCGGCGCCGACCGCGCCGTGCACGACGAGTACCGCATCGACTACTTCCGCCAGCACCTCCAGCAGGTGCGGGAAGCCATCGAAGACGGCGTCGACCTCCTCGGCTACACGTCGTGGGGCGGGCTCGACATCGTCAGCGCCTCCACCTCGCAGATGACGAAGCGCTACGGGGTCATCTACGTCGACCTCGACGACGAAGGCGCCGGCAGCGGCGACCGCATCCGCAAGGACAGCTTCCACTGGTACCGGGAGCTCATCGCCTCGAACGGGGCGACGCTCGAGGCGCTCCCGGCAACAGGAGCGTAGGGGCGAAGTCGCGCCGGGCCGCTCGGAAGCAGCGACCCGCTCATCCCCTGAGGGCCGTCATGCGTGCATGACGGCCCTCAGGGCGTTGGCGTTGGCGTTGGCGTCTGCGTCTGCGTCTGCGTCGCGCTCGCCGCTACGCTCGTCGTGACTCCCCGCGACCGAGATGGAACCATGTCCCCCTCCCCCCAACGGCGCCGCATCGCGCTGTTCGTGCTCTTCTTCCTGCCTGGCATCACCATCGCCTCCTGGGTGACCCGCACCCCGGACGTTCGGGACGCGCTCGGCGCCTCGACCGCGGAGATGGGGTTGATCCTCTTCGGCCTCTCGGTCGGGTCGATGCTCGGCATCCTCAGCTCCGGCAGGCTCGTCAGCAGGTTCGGCGCCCGCCCCGTCATCACCGTGGGCATGTCGCTCGTCGCCGCGAGCGCCCTCACCATCGGGACGGGCGCAGCACTGGCGTCCGGGGCCGTCGTGGCGCTCGGCCTCGCACTCTTCGGCCTCGGCATGGGCGGCGCCGAGGTGGCCCTCAACATCGAGGGCGCCGACGTGGAACGGCAGCTCGGCAAGTCCACGCTGCCCGCCATGCACGGCTTCTTCAGCCTCGGCACGACCATCGGCGCCGTCGGCGGCATCGTGGCCACGGCCACGTCGTTCCCGATCCTGGCGCACCTTAGCATCGCCGTCGTGGTCGTCGCGGTCGGGCTCGTGGCGTCCATCCGCCTCCTGCCGCCCGCCACCGGGAAGGCTGCGACCACGGTGAGCACCGACGAGCGCGGCGGGCCTGCGAGCCGCCCGCTCTGGCGAGACAGGACGCTGCTGCTCATCGGCGTCATCGTGCTCGCGCTCGCCATGGCCGAAGGCAGCGCCAACGACTGGCTGCCCCTCGTCATGGTCGACGGCCACGGCTTCGACGCCGCCTGGGGCTCCGGGATCTTCGCGGTCTTCGCGCTGTCGATGACCATCGGCCGGTTCGTGGGCGGCTCGTTCGTCGACCGCTTCGGCCGGCCCGCAGTGCTGTGCGCGAGCGCCCTGATCGGCGCGACCGGCCTGGCGCTCATCATCTTCATCGACAACCAGGCGGTCGCCGCCTGCGCCGCGATCCTGTGGGGCCTCGGCACCGCACTCGGCTTCCCCGTCGCACTGTCGGCAGCCGGAGCATCAGGCGACCGGCCGGATGCCCGCGTCGCGTTCGCCGCCACGCTCGGATACATCGCGTTCCTCGTCGGCCCGCCCGCACTCGGCTTCCTCGGCGAGGACTTCGGGCTCAGGTCCGCGCTCATCGCCGTGCTGGTGCTGGTCGCCCTGGCAGCCGTCGCCAGCTGGCTGGTCGGCCGCGGAAAGCCGACGCGCGAAGACCCGGCCGAAGCCCCGACGGCGCCCGCAGGCACACGAGCCGACTGAGCGCATCCGAGCTTCTCCCGACCTCGCCGCAGTGAAGGCACGCGCGCTCGCAAGCTAGCTGATCAGGAGATCCGCGGATGCGGCTCCCCCGGCCGCCGGAACGCCTCGGCGTTCGCGACCACCACGCCGACGATCACGATGGCCCCGCCCACCAGCTGGCCGACCGTGAACGGCTGACCCGCCAGCAGGGTGAACGCGACCGTGAACACCGTGATCAGGTTCAGGAACACCCCCGCTCGAGCCGCCGGGATGACCGCGAGCGCGCGGTTCCAGAGCAGGTAGGACAGCACCGACGGGAACAGGGCGATCAGCACCAGCGAGGTCGCCGCATCCGCTGAGACCGGGAGGTGCGGGCCACCCGTCGCGAACGTGAGGGGCGCGACCAGGAGCACCGTGATGACCGCCTGAATGGACGTCGACGTGATGGGCGGCAGGGGAGGCGACCTGCGGCCGATGATCGTGTAGGCCGTCCAGATGCCGACAGCACCGAACATGAGCAGCTGCCCGACGCCGAACCCCGTCTCCAGGAACGCGCCGACATCACCGCCGCTCACCACGACGAACACCCCGACCAGGGCGATCACCACGCCGGCGACCCCGGTCCGCGTGAGGCGCTGCCTGAGGAAGATCGCCGCCGCCACCGCGATCACGGCAGGGTTGAACGCGTTGATGAGCGACGCGCTGAAGGCGTCGCTGTACTGCAACGCCGCGTAGAGCGTCAGGTTGTACCCGGCCAGACCAGTGCAGCTGAGCGCCAGCAGCCACGGCCACGCCCGCAGCACCTTGCGCCAATCCGGGCGCTCCGCGAAGTGCGCGATCGCGAGCAACGGCACAGCGGCGAGCGTCCACCGCCAGAGCACGAGACTGAGCGGGTCCATCGTCTCGAGCACAGCCGCGCCGACGATGTAGTTGCTCGCCCAGAACAACGTCGCGCCAAGCAGCGAGAGCACCGCGATCAGCAGCGAACGGCGGGCCGACGCATCCGGCCCCGCATTCCTCGACCTCACGCTCACGCGCGCACCTCCCCGACCCCGCGCAGCGGAGCGCGCCTCGACCCCGCCAGCCTAGCCAGGTGCCGCCGAACCGACCGCCCCTCGCGGCAGAGCCCGGTGCGCGCGCCAAGCTGCCAGCCACGGTGACGACACAGCCCGATCACGCTTCCCGGGGACAGAAATCGCGCTGTCGTCACCGTGACTGTCAACCCTGCGGGAGCTGAGCACCGACCAGAGCACGTACGCGTAGCGTTGCTCGGGTGAAGACCGTTGGCGTCGACCTGGCAGCAGAACCCACGCGCACGGCGATGGCCGTCATCGAGTGGGGTGCCGACGGAGCACGCCTCAGCCACGTGCAGCTCGGCACCTCCGACACCGAGATCATCGAGCTGGCCGCAGATGCGGCGAGTGTCGGCATCGACTGCGCGTTCGGGTGGCCGATCGAGTTCGTGGAGTTCGTCTCGGCCCACGCCACCCGGGTGTCGGGCACGCACGCACGCACCGGCATCGACCTGCGCCGCCGCCTCGCCTACCGGCACACCGACCGGGTCGTGCGGGAGCAGACGGGCCGCTGGCCGCTCAGCGTCTCCACCGACCGACTCGGCATGACGGCCATCCACTGCGCCGAGCTGCTCGACGGGTTCGCGGCCGCAGGAGAGCAGGTCGACCGCTCCGGCGGCGGTCGCCTCGCCGAGGTGTACCCGGCGGCCGCGCTCCGCGCGTGGGGCCTGCTGACCCCGGGGTACAAGACCAAGCCGGAGGCCCGCATCCTCGCGGCGCAGGCGGTTCTGGCCGCGCTCCCCCGCCTCGAGACGACCGCCGAGCAGCGCTCGCTCCTGGGCAGGTCCGACGACGCGCTCGACGCGCTCGTCGCGTCGCTCATCGCGCGAGCTCACGCGCTCGGCAAGACGCTGCCGGTACCGCCGGAACTGCTCGACGCAGCGAAGATCGAGGGGTGGGTTGCACTCCCCACCTGCGGCATCGGCGAGCTCGCGGGAGCCGCATGATCCGTGTTCTCCGCACCATGCGCCGTTCAGCGACCCGCCTCTGGTGGTGGGCCCTCGACTACGCCTACGTCGTCGCGCAGCAGGCACGCGCCGCGTTCGATCGCACGGACCCGGCGATGTTCCTCGACGGTCACCGCGCCCCCGTCGTCGTGGTCCCCGGCGTGTACGAGCCGTGGCGATTCATGCTGCCGCTCATCCGCACCATCCACGCGATGGGGCATCCGGTGCACGTCCTCGACCCGCTCGGCTTCAATCGCAAGCCGGTGCCGGACGCGGCAGCGCATCTCGTCGAAGCGCTCGAAGGCCAGGACCTGGAGGACGTCATCATCGTCGCTCACAGCAAGGGCGGACTCGTCGGCAAGTACGCGATGACGCGGGGTGCGGGGGTGCCGCGCATCCGCTCGATGCTCGCCGTGGCGACCCCCTTCGGCGGATCCTCATACGCGCGTCTGCTGTTCACGCCGAGCCTGCGCATATTCTCGCCGCGCGACCGCACGATCCTGGCGCTCTCCCTCGAGAAGGAGGTGAACTCCCGGATCGTGTCGGTCTTCGGCTGCTTCGACCCGCACATCCCGAAGGGCAGCTTCCTGCTGGGCGCCGAGAACGTGCAGCTGGACACAGGTGGGCATTTCCGCGTGCTCGAGCACCCGCGCGTCCTCGTGGAATTCGAACGCCTCGCCGCGCAGCCGACAGAGCACTGATGGGGGCGTCGCCTCAGGCGGCGGGCCTAGCATCAGCGCCATGACTCCGGATGCACGCAACTGGTTCGACGAAGGCGGGCAGGCGTACGCCCAGTTCCGCCCCACTTACCCCGCTTCGCTCGCCAGCGAACTCGCGCAGCTGGCCCCGAGCACCGACCTCGCCGTCGATACGGGGTGCGGCAACGGCCAGTTCACAACCACGCTCGGAGCGGCCTTCGACCAGGTCATCGGCCTCGACCCGAGCGAGGAGCAGATCGCGAACGCGGCCCCGCATCCGCGCGTCGCGTACCAGCAGGCTCCCGCGGAGTCGCTGCCGGCGAGCATCCGCAACGACTCCGTCAGCCTGGTCAGCGCCGCCCAGGCCGCGCACTGGTTCGACCTGCCCAGGTTCTACGACGAGGTCACCCGAGTCAGCGTTCGCGGCGGCGTCATCGCGCTGCTCTGCTACGGCGTCCTCCACCTCGACGACCCCGCCATCGACGAACGCGCCCAGCGCTTCTACGCCGAAGACCTCGACGCCTACTGGCCACCGTCTCGGCGGCTGGTCGAGCGCGAGTACCGCGACCTGTCGTTCCCGTTCGAGGAGATCGAGTTCCGGGCGCCGAGCATCCAGAAGCGACTGACCCTGGATGCGCTGCTCGGCTACTTCTCGACCTGGTCGGCCGTCCGTGCGGCGCGCGAGGCGGGCCAGGCGCGCCTGCTCGAGGACGTGGGCCGCGACCTCGCCGACCTCTGGGGCGACCCCGCGACGGAACGACTCACGACCTGGCCCATCGGGGGCCGCGTCGGGCGCGTCGGCACCGCAGGGGCGTGAGTCGCGCGGGTGGCCCGCGGCCGTAACGCGGATCCTGCGCCCACACGACGACGCTGAGTAGCATGCAGGCCATGCCCATCAGACTCGAGAACGTCGGCATCGCCGTCCGCGATATCGAAGCGACCATCGCCTTCTTCACCGACCTCGGGCTCACCGTGCTGGGCCGCGACGAGGTCAGCGGCGACTGGGCAGCCACCGCAGTCGGTCTCGACGGCAACCACGCCAAGATCGCCGTGCTGCAGACGCCAGACGGCCACGGGCAGCTCGAGCTGTTCGAGTACATCCACCCGGAGGCCATCGAGACCGAGCCGACGCTGCCCAACGAGATCGGGATGCATCGCGTCGCGTTCTCCGTCGACGACATCGACGAGTCGCTCGCGATCGCGGCAAGGCACGGCTGCCACCCGCTGCGGGGTGTCGCGAACTACCGGGACGTCTACAAGCTCACGTACCTGCGAGGCCCGAGCGGCATCATCGTGATGCTCGCGCAGGACCTCACGAAGAGCTGACGCGCCGCGCCGACGCTACGCGCTCGGCTCGAGCGGCACGATCTGCTGGAACGGCGGGATCTTCTCCCCGCTCTGGTCGCCGCCGAAGACCGTGCTCTCGCCGCGGTCGTAGACGAGGTCGAACTGCGTGTAGTCATCGCGCAGCCAGGCTCCGACCCAGCCGGTCACCGTCTCCCCGGGCTTGACACTGTTGATCGGCGTGTATCCGGCGGCGGTCATCGCCGGCGCGAGCGTCTCCGGGTTCGTCAGGCCGAGCGAGACGTAGTCGAGGTTGACGCCGCGGTCGGTGATGGACACCGGCGTCGGCCTTTCCGCACCGCCGTACTCGTCGCCGGCGGTGAAGCGGACCTTCACGAGCACCGCTTGGAGCCCGTCCGAGACGGACGCGTTCGCCGCGGACTGGAAATCCGTGACCATGGCGAGCGTCGTCACAGACGTCCCCGTGAGCTCATCCGTGACCGTCTGCTCGACGATCGGGATGCTCGGGGGTTCCGCGATCGTCGCCGTCGGGGTCGGCGTCTCGGCAGGCTGAGCCTCGACGCCTCCCATCCCCGCGCATCCGCTGAGCGTGAGCGCCGCGGCGACAAGCGTGGACACGAGGGCGAGGCGAGCGGCTGCGAACGTCATCGGAAGATTCTCGCACCGAGCACCGCGCACCGAGCACCGCCTCATGCGCCACCGACGTCGGCTACGCTCCCGCGAGGTACTGGGCGAACGACAGCGGCGGCCGTCCGGTGACCCGCTCGACATCGTCGGATACGCGAGACAGCTCGCCGCTCGCGATGGCCGTGTACGTGCTCACCCAGGCGTCGTTCTGCCAGGCGGGCGCGCCCCACTTCGCCCGCGACTCGTAGGCCTCCTCGAGGCTCTCGTCGCGGAACGTCACCGCGGTGCCGCGAGCGTGCGCGATCGCCGCCGCGATCTCGGTCGCCGTGAGCGCCTCCGGGCCCGTCAGGTCGTACGTGGCCTCCCGATGCGCATCCGGGGCGAGCAGCACGCTCGACGCGACCGCCGCCACGTCGGCGCGGCTGACGATCGAGACCCGGCCGTCGCCGGCCGGGCCGCGCAGCACGCCGTCGTCGCCGACGAACATCGGCATGACGTCCATGTAGAAGTTGTCCCGCAGGAAGGTCCACGTCATTCCGGACGCCTTGAGATGCTCCTCCGTCGCGTGGTGGTCGCGCGCCAGCGTGAACGTCGAGGCGGGCGAGGCGCCGAAGAAGGACGTGTAGACGACGTGCTCGACGCCAGCCTCCGCCGCGGCGTCGATGAAGGCCTTGTGCTCGTCGAGTCGCGACTCGCTCTCGGCCGCCGAGACCATGAACAGGGTGCGGGTGCCGCGGAGTGCGGCAGTGGATGCGGCGCGGTCCGCGTAGCTGAACGGCGCGACCACGCACCCGGGCAGCTGCGGCGCGTTCGCCGGAGTGCGTGCGAGGAGGAGCTGCGAGGCGCCAGCGTCGGCGAGCCGCTTGGCGACGACGCCGCCCACCGCTCCCGTGCTGCCGGTCACCGCGATGCGGTCGGTGGATGCTTCGGTCATGCTGAACTCCTTGGACTCGGTGCCGCTGTGGTGGGGTTGTGCTGCGGGGGTGGGGTATCGTGCGTCGAGCCCGGCACGCGTTCGTCTCGGTTCGGCCGGCGCTCATCCACGCGCGGTGTCGTACTCCCGCTGTGCTTCGGCGACGCCCGTCATGTGCTCGGTCGCCCACTCGGTGAGCACGCGGAGTGGGCCGAGCAGGCTGAGTCCGGCGTCCGTCAGCTCGTAGTCGACGCGCGGCGGCACCTGCGGGAACACGGTGCGCGTGACGAGGCCGTCGCGTTCGAGCCCACGGAGCGTCTGGGTGAGCATCTTCTGCGAGACCCCGTCGACCGCGGCTTGGATCTCCGAGAATCGCTTCGGACCCTCGTGCAGCGTGCCGACGACGAGCACCGTCCACCGGTCGCCGATGCGGTCCAGCAGGCGGCGCGACGGGCAGTCGCGCACGTACGGGTCCCACAGGGGTTCGGACATGACCCACCTCTCATCGGTAACTGCACGGTACTCAGTTACCGCCAGAGACTCAAGGGCTGCGCCACAGGCACTTCTCGGTAACCGACGCTCCCCAAAGTGCCTTCTTCCCCTCCCCGCAGTCGGTCTCCTACGGTGACTGTCGGCGCCCGACACCGGTCGCCGAGACGAAAGGACCACCATGGCCAAGATCACCATCCTCGGCGGAACCGGATACGCCGGAAGCAACCTCGTCAAGGCGGCAGCGTCCGCGGGCCACGAGGTCACCTCGTTCAGCCGCTCGCGCCCCGACGAAGAGATCGAGGGCGTCACCTACGTCAGCGCCAGCGCCCTCGAAGACGGCACGCTCGAGCACGCCATCGACGGCGCCGATGTCGTGGTCTCCGCCCTCGCGCCTCGCGGCGACCTGGAAGGCCGAACCCGCGGCGTGCTCGCGCAGGCCGCGGCACTCGCCGCCGCGAAGGGCGTGCGCTTCGGCGTCGTCGGCGGCGCCGGTTCGCTGTTCGTCGCCGAGGGCGGCCCACGGCTGTTCGACACGGAGGGCTTCCCGGATGCGATCAAGCCGGAAGCCGCCGAGATGGCCGGCGTGCTCGACGACCTCCGCGTATCCGCCCCAGAGCTCGACTGGTTCTACGTCAGCCCCGCCGCCGCGTTCGGCGCCTGGGCACCTGGTGAGGCGACGGGCGAGTACCGCATCGGCGGCGACGTGCTCCTCGCCGACGAGAACGGCGACTCGAACATCTCCGGCGCCGACTTCGCCGCCGCGATCGTCGCCGAGATCGAGAACCCCGCCCACCGCCGCGCGCGCTTCGGCGTCGCGTACTGAGCAGCGGCACCTTGCCCGGACCGGGGGCATCCACACGAGCACTGCAGGTTGCGTTTCGCAACGAACATGCATGGCTCGCGTGGATGCCCTTGGGAGCGGGCCGGAGGGGGCAGGCGGGAGCGAGCTGGCGCGAGCTATGGGACGATGACTGCGCGGCCGCGGATCTCGCCAGCGTGCAGCTTCTCGTAGGCGGCGGGCGCCTCGTCGAGGGAGAACCGCTCGACGTGGATGTTGATGGCGCCGCGCTTCGCGAGCTCCACGACCTCCATGAGCTCCGTCCTGGAGCCCCAGTTGATGGCGCGGCCCGTGACGTCGAGGGGCACCGTCGTCTGACCGATGGGCACGGCACCGCTCGCGACGCCCACGACCACGACCGAGCCGGCGGCCGCAACCATCTTCGCCGACAGGTCGGCCGTCGGCTGGATGCCGACGAAGTCGAACACGACCGTCGCCCCGAGACCGCGAGTGAGGTCCTTGACCGCTGGGATCGCATCCGGGTTCGACAGGAACGTGTGGTCGGCCCCGACGGCGCGGGCGAGCTCGAGCTGCGCCTCGCCGACGTCGAGCACGACCACCGTCGTGGCCGACAGCGCCTTGAGCAGCTGGATCGCGACGTGGCCGAGGCCGCCTGACCCGATGACGACCGCGGTCGAGCCGGGAACGAGCTTCGGCAGCGCCGACTTCACGGCGCGGTACGGGGTGAGCCCAGCGTCGGTGAGCGACACGTTCTTGACCGGGTCGAGGTCGCCGATCGGCACGAGGTGGCGCGCGTCGTCGACGATCATGTACTCGGCCATGCCGCCGTCGCTGAAGATGCCGGGCGCGCGCATCCCCTTCTCGCAGTTCTGCTCAGCCCGCCTGCGCAGTGGTAGCAGCGGCCGCAACCCCACGGCCCGTAGACGATGACCGATTCGCCGATCTCGACGTCGTGGACGCCACTGCCGATCGCTTCGACGACGCCCGCGACCTCGTGGCCGAGCGTGAGCGGCAGCGGTTTGAAGTAGTAGTCCTCCTCGGATGCACCCATGATGAACTCGTCCGAATGGCAGGCGCCGGCGGCCGTCACCTTGAGCAGGATCTCCCCGGCAGCCGGTGTTGGAGTGTCGATCTCGACGAGTTCGGGGCGCGAGCCGATCGCGCGGTACTGCAGTGCTTTCATGGCGCTGCCTCTCTCCGGGCGGAGCAACAACCCGGCTTCAGTGTGCGACGCGAAGCGCCGCGAACCCGGAAGTGGGGTCCCGTCCGATGCTACGCCTCGCTATGTGTCGAGTCAGCGAGATTGTCCTGGGCGAGCGCGGCGCGGCGCGCCCACCAAGCCCTGACGCCGCTCCTGACACCCACCCAGACCGCGAGCAGAAGCAAGACCAGCGCCGCGCATCCGCTCGTCGCCCACATGACCGCGCCCCACCCAGTGTGGTCGCCACCGCTGGTGCCGAACGCATCCGCGACATTCATCCCGACCCCAAACCAGGCCCAGAAGAAGGGAAACCCACCCAGGAACAGGAGACCCGCTGCCACGGCAGCGCTCTGGACCCACGTCGCCCCCCTCCGGCAGGAGAGCACAAGACTCCCGAGCCCGAGCAAGAGCCCCGGCCCCAGGAGCATGGCGACGACCCAGACGTGAATGGTCTCGTTGGAACGAGCAGCATGGAGGTAGATCTCCTCGAGGGTCATGTCGGGGACCGCCGCGAGCGGGTCGAGCACAAGAACCTGCAGCATCCCGAAGACCGCGTACCCGGTCACGAGCAGGAACCCGACGCAGCCGACCACGATGGCAGCGGCCGACCGCGACGGCTTCTCGACGCTCATGCGAGCGAGACTACCCATGGCCGTCCGTCACGTTGCCCACGCTGCTCACACGAAGAAGACCGCGACCACGAAGCAGACCGCCGCGAGCGTGAAATGCAGCCCGGCCATGCGGCGGCTCGCTGCCACCTCGCCGCTCGTGAGGCGGTCGTACACGTCGCGGAACCGGTCGCGGGGTCGATTCTTGAGCACGATGCCGACCACCAGCACCGCCACGGTCGGCACCGCATAAATCGCGGTATACCCCGCGAGCGCGGCAACAGCTGCGGCACCTGGAACCTCGGCGTCGATGAGCCGCTCCACGGCGAAGAACATGGGGAACGCGTTGGGGAGGTCGGCGAGCGTCGCGACGACACCCAGCGGGAACGCGGTGACGGGACTCACCCAGCGCAGCAGCGGATACCCGCGGCGCTCGCGCGTGCGGAATCGTCGGACCCCGAACACGACGAACATGACGCCGAAGCCGACGAAGATGACGCGCCGCATCCACGTCGCCAGATCCTCAACGAGCGTGCCGGCGAAGCTCGCCCCGAAGTACACGAGCATCGTCAGCCCGAAGAACGCGACGACCGCGCCAGCCGCGTACACCCAACCGGTCGCGACGGGCCGCTGCACGGTGAGCAGGATGAGGATCACAACGGCGATCGTCGACAGGTTCAACGAGTCGACGACCGCGAGGCCCATGAGCGCCGCCACCAGGCCGCCGCTCACCGCTCGTTCCCCCGCATGCCGTGGACTCTACCGGGCGCGGCACCCTCACAGGCCTCTCGCCTCTCGCCCCTCGCGATGTGGCACCCCGACAGCGCATGCGTGGAGGCCAGCCGTGCGCGGCGAGGCGAGGCCCCCGGGAGACACCCTCTGATTGCTGCCCGCGCAGTCAGGGTGACGTGGCACACGGATCGATCGCAGATTGCGCAAAGCACACCCCACGTCACCTTGAGTGTCAGCCCGGCGACCCAGAGCGTCCCGATGAGCGCCGCAGACGCGGCACCTCATCGACGCAGTCGCCTCAGCGCGCCGGCACGTCCGCGAGCGCCGCGGCGAGCGCATCCGTGAACCGGTCGATGTCGTGCTCCTGGAACGACAGCGGCGGCCGCACCTTGAGCACGTTGTTGTTCGGCCCCGCCGTCGAGGTGAGCACTCGGTGCTCGCGCAGCGCGTTCACAATCGCGAGCGCCGTCGCCCCGTCCGGGGTCTTCGAGGCGGGGTCGGCCACGATCTCGACGCCCGTGAACTGGCCAGCCCCGCGCACGTCGCCGATGCGCGCATCCCCCACCGACAGGATCGCGGCCCGCAGCTGATCGCCGACGACTGCCGCGCGCTCGGGCAGACCCTCGTCGCGCAGCACGTCGAGCACCGCCTGCGCGGCAGAGATCGCGACCGGGTTGCCGCCGAAGGTGTTGAAGTACGGGATGCCCGTGGCGAACGGCTCGAGCACCTCAGGGCGCGCGGCCATGCCGGAGACGGGGATGCCGTTGCCCATGGGCTTCCCCATGGTCACGATGTCGGGCACGATGTCGTGCCGCGCGAAGCCCCACATCCGGGGGCCGAGGCGACCGAAACCGGGTTGCACCTCATCCGCGATCCAGACGCCGCCCGCCTCGTGCACGGCGTCGAACGCGGGCTTGAGAAAGCCCGTCGGGTCGGCGGCGACGCCGTCGGAGGAGAACACCGAGTCGGCGAGGAACGCCGAGAACTTCACCCCGTGCTTGGCCAGGTCGGCGATCGCGGCGCGGATGTCGGCGGCGAGCTTCTCCCCGACCAGCTCCGGCGCGGTGCGGTAGGTGTCCGGCCCCGGCACGGTCCGCACCTCGAGCCCCAGCGTCTGGCCGCTGCCGAGCGCAGGAGACACGGCCGAGGTCAGCCCGGACGTGCCGTGGTACGCCTCGCTCGTGACGATGACGCCGCTGCCACCCGTGTAGGCGGCCGCGACGCGCAGGGCCAGGTCGTTCGCCTCCGAGCCGGTGCACTGGTACATGACCTGGCCGATCTCGGCGGGCATGGTCGAGAGCAGGTCCTCGGTGTAGTCGAGGATCGCCTCGTGCAGGTAGCGCGTGTGCGTGTTGAGCGTTCCTGCCTGCGCCGCCATCGCCTCCACGACCCGCGGATGCGCGTGGCCGAGGCTCGCGACGTTGTTGTACATGTCGAGGTACTCCACGCCGTCGCTGTCGTAGAGGTACGTGCCGCTGCCCCGCACGAGGTGCACCGGGTTCGAGTAGAACAGCCGGTAGGAGGGTCCGAGGAGCCGCGTTCGCCGCTCGATCATGGCCGAGGTCTCGGTCGCCGCGGAGGACTCCCCCACCCGGTAGCTGTTGCCGTCCATGATCGTCGATCTGCTCACGTGGCGTGTCCTCTCCCGCGGGCGCACTTCGCCCGTTCGGCGCTTCGATCCTGACCGGCGCGGGCACTCGCACTGTTTCCTCCCGGTAAATCGTGTGTAACGAGTGCCCATCTGGGCCGCGTGTTCAGCGAATCAGCACCTAGACATGGAACACCCCGCACTCAGCCGGCACACACCAGAGCCGCCGCGACCCGCGCATCCGCTGCCCGGATCGCCCCAGCCCGAGGAGACGACCATGATCGAGGCAACGCTCAAGCAACCCGTCTCGGGGCTGCGCGTCTTCGACGCTCTCATCAAGGGGGAGGCTGCGCCTGCATGGCTGCACGACGGGATGCTCGCTGCCTTCGGGATTCCGCAGGAGGCGTCGACGAAGCTCATCTCCGTCTCCGAGAACGCCTCGTACCTCGTCGAGCTCGCCGGCCGGCCTGCGGGCGTCGTCCGCCTCCAGCAGCCCGGCTACCAGGAGGGTGATGAGCAGCTCCGCTCGGAGATGCTGTGGGTCGAGGCCATCCGCGACTCCGGATGCGCGGACGTCCCGTCCCCGATCCCCGGGGCGGACGGGCAGGTGACGCAGAGCATCCAGTCGCCGGACGGGCTGGCCCTCAAAGCGGTCTACTTCGAGCACGTGACCGGCTCTATCCTGCAGGACGTCGACGACGCCGCTCCGTGGTTCACGGAACTCGGGCAGATCACGGCACGCCTGCACGATCACGCCCGCAGCTGGCGTCGGCCCGCCGGCTTCGACCGCTTCACCTGGGGCCTCCCCGACCTGCTCGGCTCGACGGCGAGGTGGGGCGACTGGCGCCGCGCGTCACTGACCCCGGCGCAGCTCGACCACCTCGAGCGCGCCGAGATGGCGGCGCTCATGCGCGTGCAGTCGGCGCCCGCCGGCTGGCAGGACTGGGGCCTCGTCCACTCAGACCTCCGCCCGACCAACGTGATCCGCGACGGCGAGCGCCTCATCGTCATCGACTTCGACGACTCGGGCTTCAGCTGGTTCCTTTACGACTTCGCGTCGGCCCTCACCTTCCAGGAGCACAAGCCGGAAGTGCGCACGATGGCACGGAACTGGATCGATGGATATCGATCCGAGGGCCAGCTCACCGCAGCGCAGCTCGAGCTCGGCTGCGCACTCTCGATGGTGCGCACCCTCACGATGCTCGGCTGGAGCACCACGCACCGCGACGAGGCACTGCCACCCGACCTGCAGGGCGGTGGCGTCATCGACGCGGCCATCCTCGCCGCCGACAACTTCCTCGCCTCGCCCACCTGGCTCGTCGACTGACTTCGGGGCGACTGCGCCCCGACTGCTCCACCCGTGCATCCCGCACGCCTCTCTCCCATGACCCCAACCCAAGGAGCCATGCATGCCCGCTGCCGATCTCGCCTGGATGCTCGCCGCATTCGGTCTCGTCCTCCTGATGTTCCCCGGAATCTCGTTCTTCTACGGAGGAATGCTCAACAGCAAGAACATGCTCAACATGGCCATGATGGTCTTCGGATCCATGGCCGTGGTCGCCGTCATCTACGTGCTCTTCGTGCACGGCATGGTGCTCGGCAACTCGGTCGGCGGCGCCGGAATCATCGGCGACCCGCTCGCGTTCGTCGGCATGGAATCGTTCATGACCGACGCGTCCGAGGGCGACATCATCTCCGTCGACGCGTACTGGGGCGCCTTCTACATCCTGTTCGCCGCGATCAGCATCGCGATCGTCGCATCCGGTGCCGCCGGCCGCATGAAGTACTGGGCGTGGCTGATCTTCGCCGCCCTGTGGACGATCCTCGTCTATGCGCCCCTCGCGCACTGGGTGTTCGCGTTCACGAGCGACGACGGCGAGACGGTCGGCGGGTGGATGCGCAACGTCCTCGGCCTGCACGACTACGCCGGCGGCACGGCGGTGCACATGAACGCAGGCGCTTCCGCCGTCGCCCTCGCGATGGTGCTCGGCCGCCGCAAGAACACGGAGCTGCGCCCGCACAACATGCCGCTCGTGCTGCTCGGCGCCGGCCTCCTGTTCTTCGGCTGGATCGGCTTCAACGGCGGCACGGCCGCTGGCGCGAACTTCCTCGCCGGCTACGTCGTGCTCACCACCACCCTCTCCGCCCTCACGGGCGCGTTGGGCTACCTGCTCATCGAGCGCATCCGCGACAAGCACGCCACGACACTCGGCATGGCAACCGGCATGATCTCGGGCCTCGTCGGCATCACCCCCGCAGCGGATGCGGTCACCCCCGTCGGCGCCCTCGCGCTCGGCTTCATCACGGGTGCCGTCGTAGCGCTCTGCATCGGCTGGAAGAACCGCGCGAAGGTCGACGACGCGCTCGATGCGTTCTCCGTGCACGGTATCGGCGGCATCGTCGGAGCCCTGTTCGTGGTGTTCCTCGGCGCAGCCGCGGCACCGGCCGGCATCGCGGGCGTCTTCTTCGGCGGCGACCCGAGCCTCCTCTGGCGGGAGCTGATCGCCATCGTCGTGACCTGCGTGTACGCGTTCGTCGTGACCTACCTCATCGCCTGGGTCATGAACAAGATCGTGCCCATCCGCGTGCCGGACGACGTGGAAGCGGTCGGTCTCGACCGTGGCATCCACGCCGAGCGCGCGTACGAGATGGAGACTCGCTGACCATGATGGGTGCATCCGCCCGACCACAGTTCGCCCCGCGCGACCAGAACACGCAGACGCCCCGCGTCCCGCACGACCAGAACACGCAGACAACGCCCGCACAGAAGAGGAGCGCCCGCCGATGAAGCTCGTGACCGCAGTGATCCAGCCCACGAAGGTCGACGACGTGAAGGACGCCCTCGAGGCGGCAGGCTTCACGGGCCTCACCATCACCGAGGTGGAGGGGCACGGCCACCAGAAGGGCCTCACCGAGTACTACCGGGGGCAGGCCGTGAAGGTGTCGTTCCGCGCCAAGACGCGCGTGGAGGTGCTCGTCGCGGACGAGACCCTCGACAAGGCGCTCGAGGTCGTCGTCGAGGCGGCCCGCACGGGCAACGTCGGCGACGGCAAGGTGTGGGTGACGGATGTGAGCCACGTCATCCGAGTCCGCACCGGCGAGTCCGGACCCGCCGCCGTGTAGCTCGCGCCGGCCGGCTCCCAAGAGCGTTGTGGCCCGTTGTTGTTCCCGGCACTGGGAGCAGCAACGGGCCACAACTTCGTGCCTTGGAGTTGGTTCCCCGCAGCCTCAGGTGTCGGGATGCTCACGGCGGCGGGCGCGGTAGGCCGCGACAGCCGTGCGGTTCGCGCAGCGCGTCGAGCAGAAGCGCTTCGTGCGGTTGCGGGTGAGGTCGACGACGACGCCGTCGCAGCCGTCGGCGTCGCAGGTCCCGAGGCGCGACATCTCGTCTGAGCGGATGACGTCGACGACCGCGAGCGCCGTCTCGACCGAGATGCGCTCGTCGAGGGGACGGTCTGCGTCGACTGCGTGCAGGTGCCAGTCGTGGGTGTCGTGGCGCACGAGCTGCGGGGTCGCGTTGTACTCGGTGAGCGTCTGGTTGACGAGGCTGGCCGCGAGGTCCCGGTCGGCGGTGAGGAGCTCGCGGAGCTTCGGTCGGATCGCTCGAACGCGCTTGAATTCTGCGTCGTCGCCGTCGAACCGTCCCGTGTAGCCGCGGTCGCGGAAGAAGTCGGCGAGTTCGGCGCGCGTCTGCAGCGTCAGCGGGTCGATGTCGCTGTTGACGAGGGCCGCTGCGGCGGCGAGCGCCTCCTCTGTGTCATTGGTGAAAAGCACCTTTGCAGATTACCAAAGCGAGACTAGTGTCATGTTCTATGGACACCAACGCCAATGACGTCGCGTTCAGGGACGCCTCCGCGACAGCCAGTGTCGCCGCTCCGAACGCGGCCCCGCGTACTGCGGCCTCGCCCGCGAACAGCTCGCGTCTCGCATCCGGCCTGCTGTTCGCCCTCATCTCAGCCGGCGCCTTCGCGCTTTCCGGCCCGTTCGCCCGCGGCCTGCTCGATGCCGGCTGGACACCGGGAGCCGCCGTCACCGCACGCGTCTCCCTCGCCGCGCTGGCGTTGGCCCCCGTCGCCGTGCTGGCGCTGCGGGGACGCTGGCGGCTCCTGGCTGCACGCCGCAACCTCGTGACACTCGTGGTCTACGGCGCCATCGCCGTCGCGGGCACGCAGCTCGCGTACTTCTCGGCCGTCGCGACCTTGCAGGTCGGCGTCGCACTGCTCATCGAGTACACGGCACCGGCCATCGTCGTGCTGTGGATGTGGATGCGACACCGCCAGCGCCCCCACGCGCTCACGCTGCTGGGTGCGGTCATCGCGGCGGGCGGGCTCCTGCTCGTGCTGCAGATCTTCGGTGGCGTGCAGCTCGACCTCGCCGGTGTGCTGTGGGCGCTCGGCGCGATGCTGGGCGTCGCCTTCTACTTCGTCATGTCCGCGGACACGGAGACGGAGCTTCCGGCGACCGTGCTCGCGGGCGGTGGGCTGTTGGTCGGAGCGGTTGTGCTCGGGCTCGCGGGCCTCGTGGGCGTGCTGCCGATGAGCGTGACGGATGCGCCGGTCGAGTTGGGCGGGGCGTCCATGCCGTGGTGGGTCGCCGTGCTTGTCCTCGGTCTCGTGACTGCGGCGGGGGCCTACGTGACCGGGATCGCTGCGGCCCGTCGCCTGGGTCCGCGCCTGACGTCGTTCGTCGG
Organism: Pseudoclavibacter terrae; assembly: GCF_008831075.1. GTDB lineage: Bacteria > Actinomycetota > Actinomycetes > Actinomycetales > Microbacteriaceae > Pseudoclavibacter > Pseudoclavibacter terrae. The sequence goes on from NZ_WBJX01000007.1 coordinate 143,602, forward strand.
ACTGTCCGAGGTGATCGGCGCCGTGCTGTTCGCGTGGTTGCTGCTCGGCGAGCTCCCGAACGGCGTGCAACTTGCCGGTGGCGCGCTGATCCTCGTCGGGGTTGTCGTCGTCCGGCTTGGCGAGGCCCGCATCACCCGCTGACCTGCACGGTTCGCTCGGCTCGCGGCGGCGGCTCAGGCGCGGGGGCCGGGCACGCTGACCAACATCAGTGCGATATCGCTCGAAAACCGGCGCAAGCCGGCCGCGCGGGCCGATTCTGCACTCATGTTGGTCAGGCGAGCTGGCGCGCGGTGCCGATTCGCGCGTCCCAGAGCCGCAACTCGGTGGCCTGCGCCTCGATCGGCTCCAGCTCGAGCGCCGAGAGTGCGCGCTCCAGATCGGCGAGCTTCAGGCGCCGGGCAAGGGTGACGTGCGGCGTCCAGTGTCCCGGCGTCGTGTTCGGCAGGTCGGTGGCGGACGGCAGCATCCCGGCGAGTGCGTGCACCTCGGCGTGGAGGTCAAGCAATCCGCTCGTCGGCAGCACACTCCGGGCGAACACCGCGCGGTCGCCGTGCCGGAACAGCATGGGCGCACCCAACGTCACCGCCAGGGGAAGGCGACCGGATGCTCGGCGCACTTGGGCAGACACGAGTGGAGGATGCACCGTCACAGCATCGAGCTCGGACTCTGCGGCGGCGACAGCACCAGCACCAGCGTTCAGCCCGGCAGCGTCGACCGGGGCGACGCGGCCGCGCACCAGCAGCGACAAATGCGGGCGATTGCTGGCACTGGTGTGGGCGCCCATGCTCGAGACGCCGAGCTCCTGCAGCATCCGCCACTCGTCCCGGATACGAGCCTCGGTCAGCTCGTCGAACAGCAGCTCGAGGCTGACGATCTCACTCACGCGTCACTCGCGGGTTGGCCAACCAGACACTCCCGCCGACCTGCCCCACCTCAGATCGCGCGGAGCGCGGCGGCGACAGCGCGCTGGCCGGTCGCGTCGAGTTCGTGGACCGGCCTCGGCAGGTTCACTGTCGGCACGAGACCGAGTTGCGCGGCGATGGCGGATGCGACGCGGTAGCTGCCATGGGCGCGGAACAGCTCCCACAGCGGGTCCAGTCGCGCCGAGAGCTGCAGGGCGAGTTCGGCTTCGCCAGTCAGCGCGGCGCGGGTGATGGCCAGGCACTCCGCGGGCAGGACGCCGGCGAGCACCGAGTACCAGACGTCGCACCCGCCGAGCAGGCCGGCGGCGGCGTAGGGGTCGCCGCTGATGCCGACGGAGATCGGGTGGCCGACGGCGTCGCGCAGCGCGGTGACGCGTTCGCTGACCTGGGCGACGTCGAGGGAGGCCGGCGGGATCTTGATGGAGCGCACGAGGTCGAGGCCCGCGATGCGCGCGTGCAGGGTGTCGCTGACGACGATCCCCGTGGTGGTCGGGTTGTCGTAGACGATGATCGGCAGGCTCGATGTGGCGGCGACGTCTTCGTAGAGGCCGTAGACCTCGTCCTCGGTGAGCGGCTGGTACGACACGGGGGCGAGCAGCACCGCGGCAGCGCCTGCGTCCTCCGCGGAGCGCAGGTTGTGGAGCACGTCGCGGGTCCGGAGCGCGCCGATACCGACGATCACCGGCACGGGCCCGGCGTGCTGCACCGTGAGCTTCGCGACGGAGGCGCGCTCGGTGACGTCGAGGTAGGCGTAGCTTCCCGTCGATCCGAGCGCGCTGATGGAGTCGACGCTGGCCGCCTGCATCCGCTCGACGAGCCCTGCGTAGCTGGCCGCATCGACGCCGGTGGAGGTGATCGGGGTGAGCGGGAAGGCGCTGAGGCCTTCGAACAGTGGATCAGACATGGGGTCCTCCTCCGGCGGCGGGCCAGGGGAGGTTCAGCGCGGCCCACTGGAGCAGCAGCACGGTCTTCGCGTCCTGGATCTCACCGCTCGCGATCATCTGCAGAGCCTCGTCGAAGTCGAGTGCGACCGCTTCGATCTCCTCGCCCTCCTCCTCGACACCCCCGCCTCCGGAGACGGGGGCGTTCGCCGACCAGGGTGCTGCGAAGAAGTGGATGCTCTCGGTCACCGATCCTGGGCTCATGAAGAGCTCGAAGACGGGCGTCACCTCGCCGACGACGACGCCGAGCTCTTCTTCGACTTCGCGGCGGATCGCGTCTTCGGGTGAGTCTCCGTCGAGGAGCCCCGCGGCGGTCTCGAGGAGCATGCCGTCTTCGTGTCCGTTGACGTAGACGGGGTACCGGAACTGGCGGCCGAGGAGCACCTTGCGGCTGTCGAGGTCGTAGAGGAGGATCGTGGCGCCGTTGCCGCGGTCGTAGGTCTCGCGCTGCTGCGTCGCCCACTCGCCGCCGCGTCCGCGGTAGCGGAACGTCGTGCGCCGCAGCACGTGCCAGCCGTCGGAGGTGACCTCGACGTTCTCGACCTCGACGTTGGGGTTGCGGGTCAGGTCGCGCCCGACCTGGTCGAGGCCGGTGCGACCGCGACTGTCGGGCACGTCGACGCCGAGGTGCCCGTGGGTGTGTGGATGCGACATGCCCCAAAGATACGCACGAGCTTGGGCGGGCGCATCTGGAAATACGCCGTAACCCTGATCGCCCCGCACAGCTCGGGGGAATAGCTTGCAGTTACAACTGGTTGTTGCCGTACGGGTGGCCGCGGCCACCTTCCCCGCAGACCCGCGCACAGCGCCAAGAACGGAGTCACATGACCGAGCAGCTGACCGTCCGCAACGAGACCTCCGTCCCGATCCTCGACGCCCTGTCCGACCGGTGGAGCCCGCGCGGCTTCGATGCGGACCACGCGATCTCCGACGAGGACCTCACGGCGATCTTCGAGGCGGGCCGCTGGGCACCGTCCGCGAGCAACACGCAGCCGACGACCCTCGTGGCGGGCGTTCGCGGAACCGCGACGTTCGACCGGATCTACGGCACCCTCATGGACTTCAACCTCGCCTGGGCCGATCGCGCCTCGCTGCTCATCGCCGTCACCGTCGAGCACGAGCGCGACGGGAAGGCGCTGCGCTGGGCCGAGTATGACGCGGGCGCTGTTGCCGCGCACCTCTCGATCGAGGCGCAGTCGCGTGGTCTCCACACGCACCAGATGGGCGGCTTCCACGTGGATGCGCTCGCCGAGGCGCTCGAGCTCCCCGCCGGTCGGACCCCGATCACGGTCATCGCCGTCGGCCAGCACGACGACTCCGACGCCGTGAGCGAGCAGATCCGCGCCCGCGACACGTCGCCCCGTTCGCGGCGCGAGCTGACCGACTTCGCATCGATCGAGCGCTGACCGGGGCCTCACGAGGCTCACCGCCCGGCATCAGCCGGGTGCCGTAAGAACAGTGACCGTGGCCACACGGCCATGCCGCCCGGGTCGCCCCGGCCCGCATCACCAGAAGCAGAGGACAGCACGATGACGGATGTCAGCACAGCAGACCGCGCCAATCGCTTGGCAGAACTTCACCAGGCCCAGGAGATCCTCCGAGTCGTGAACGTGTGGGACGCGATCAGCGCCCAGACCGTCGCGGCCCTCCCCGAGACGAAGGCCATCGCGACCGCGGGCCACTCGATCGCTGCCTCCTACGGGTACGCGGACGGCGCCATGCCACTCGACGTGGCCCTGGCCGGCGCGAAGGTGATCGTCGACGCCATCGACCTCCCCGTGACGGCCGACCTCGACGACGGGTACGAGGACCCGGCCGAGACCATCCGCCGCGCCATCGGATTCGGCATCGTCGGCGCGAACGTCGAGGACCGCCTGCGCCCCTTCGACGAGTCGGTCGCCCGCGTCGCCGCGATCATCCGCGCGGCTGAGGCGGAGGGCGTCAACTTCCAGCTGAACGCCCGCACCGACGCCATCGTGCGCGGCGGCGAGCGCCCCATCTCCGAGAGCATCGACGACGCGATCGCGCGCGGTCGCGCGTTCCTCGACGCTGGCGCATCCCTCGTCTTCGTGCCGGGTGCCGTCAACCGCGAGACGGTCGAGCCGCTCGTCGAGGGTCTCGGCGTCGGCAAGCTGTCCGTCATCGGCCTCCCCGGCGCGCTGACCGCCGCGGAGTTCGAGGAGCTCGGCGTCGCCCGCGTCTCCTACGGGCCGCTCACGCAGCGCGTCGCCCTGCGCGCGCTGCGCGACCTCGCCACCGACCTGTACGGCACGGGTGTCATCCCGGAGGACACGCCCGCACTGAACTAGTCGCGACCCCCCATTCCGGGGCCGACCAGGAGCGGCCTTGTGGCCGTCAGAGCTGAGTTCTGACGACCACAAGGCCGCTCTCGGCGTTCAGAACGCGGGCCGCGACGACTCGGCCTAGGGCTCTCGCACATCACGAACCGGGGCGCTGAGCGCAGCAGCAGCGGCGACCAGGTCGGGGTGTCCGAGCAGGCCGCGCCGCCCGTGCATCGAATACGTCGCCATGACGATGGCGAGTGGCACGTGGTCACCGACAAGCATGAGCGGTTCCGCATCACCGAACTGCAGGGTGAGCGTGCGCTCGCGCATTGACGGATAGCTGGCCACGACGCCCGAGTACCAGAACGACAACCACCGCCCACCCGCAAAGCACACGAGGCGCTGGTTCGAGACGAGGACACGAGCGGTCTGCCACTCGCGCCACTGCTCCGCGGCTTCCATCTGAGCTCGAGATCGCGCCGAGGCGTTGCCCATGGCGGTCACCGCGAGACCAGCCAGGACGAAAGCCGGGTGGCCGAAGAAGAAGCCTGAACTCGTCGAGTACGCGACGTCGCGGCCGTAGTACCGCGCATAGGTCGCCGGCGTGTCCTGGAAGAACACCTCGCCGTCCGCGGCTCCGAAATCCCAGACATCGATGGTCTGCGGAACGCGTTCATCGAGCATCTCATCTCGGAAGCGGAGCGCGGCCGCAAGCCGGTCATGCGAGTACCGCTGAGTCTCGAGCTGCGAACGCTCCTTGCGCGTGTAGTTGCCTTTGCGGTGCCTGCTCTCTCGTCGATTCGCAGCCGCCCCGCGAAGCGACGCCCGCCCGAGTCCGAAGAGCAGAAGTACTGCGAAGAGAACGCTAGCCCAGAACAGCAGCGCCAGGCCGAGACCCCTGAGTGTCCGGGCGACGTCATCTTCCGCGTACGGACCCCCGTCATACCCGGTGAAGGCCAGGGCGACGACAGCCGCGGTGAGCGCAAGCGTTCCGGCCAGCGCAAGCAGCGGCAGCGCCCAACGTCCTCGCCTCCGCAACTTCTCGGCGTTGCTGGATTCGGTGGCGCCTGACTCAGTACGAATCCGGGATGCCCACCGACTCTCCATGGCGTGCAGGAGGTCGACGCGGACGACGTACGTCGACAGGATCACCAGCGCGAGCAGCGCGGCGGGGAGGAGCAGGAAGTACGCGAGCGTGGCGAAGCTGAACGCGACCTCGTCTGCCCCTGGACCGAGGTGGAGCCCCTCGAGCAGCTCAGGCGCGGTGGCCAGCCCGAAGATGACCAGGGCGACGAGCATCCCGAGCCAGATGAAGCGACCGACCTGAGAGCCTCGTTTCGACGTCATCCTGCCAACGTACGACCGCCCGCCGACGTTCGGCCAGGTCAGTCCTCCCCGCTCCGTCGCAGAAGCGGAAACGGCACCCGAATGCGGGTACGAGGACGACCTCAGGCGGTGACGCCGACCTCGCCGGTCACCGGCGCCGCCTCCGCGGCGCGCTTGCTGGCGCGGGCGCCGAGCGTCGCACGGAACCACAGCGCACCCGCGACGGCGAGGCACACCATGAACGCGCCGAACGCGCTGACGACCGGCACGAGCGCCTCGCTCGGTCCCACGACGAACGGCATGAACGCGACGACGAAGAAGGCGACCACGGCGATGGCCGGCGAGAAGAGCAGGGGCAGCGTCCACGTCTTGAAGAGCGGCGTCTCGCGGAGCGCGATCCACCCGAACGTCGTCCCGACGGCGTAGACGGCGTAGACGATGAGGCCGACGATGAAGACCAGCAGCACGAACGGCACGAGCGTGCCGAGGAAGAACTGGTAGGCGTCGCGACCGAACAGCACCATGACGTCGTCACTCGCGACCGGCGCGGACGTGAGCCTCCGGAACGAGAGGGCGAGGACGCCGACGATGCCGAGCACGGCGACGACGGGCGCGGCGATGAGTGGCAGTATCCAGCGCAGGTGCTCCATGCCGCTCAAGATAAGCGCGGATGCGGACAGGCGATGTGCACGACGCGCCCGAGTTACCCACCAGAGATGTCCGGCACCACGCAGCCGCTCCCCGCGCATCCGCTGCCCCTCGCCCCTGCCCCCGCCCGCATCCACCACGCGAAAAGTGAGCCAGGCGCAGGCTCCAGCGGACTGGAGGATGCATCTGGCTCACTCTTCGGCCACGGCTAACCGGGGCTCGGGCTGCAAGCAGCGGGGCTGCCGCCTACTCCACGGCTGCCGTGTGCGGCGTCGTCGACTGCACGTTGAGCGAGTCGCCATCGCTCGCCACGACCACCGAGACGGTGTCGCCGTCGCGCACGGTGCCCGCGAGGAGCGCCCTCGCGAGGCGGTCGTCGATCTCGCGCTGCATGAGGCGCCGCAGCGGCCGGGCCCCGTAGATGGGGTCGTAGCCGCGCTCGGCGAGCCACGCCCGCGCATCGTCGTCGACCTTGATCGTGAGCCTCCGCTCACCGAGCCTGCGCTGCAGCCGGTCGATGTAGAGCGCCACGATCTGCGCGAGCTCGTCCTGCGAGAGCGCGCTGAACACGACGATGTCGTCGAGTCGGTTCACGAACTCCGGCTTGAACGACTGCCGGACAGCCGCCATAACGCGGTCCTCGCGCTCCTCCTGGGAGAGCAGCGGGTCGATGAGGAACTGCGAGCCCAGGTTGGAGGTGAGGATGAGGATGACGTTGCGGAAGTCGACCGTGCGGCCCTGCCCGTCGGTGAGCCGACCGTCGTCGAGCACCTGCAGGAGGATGTCGAAGACCTCCGGATGCGCCTTCTCGACCTCGTCGAACAGCACAACCGAGTACGGCCTGCGCCGCACGGCCTCGGTCAGCTGTCCGCCCTGCTCGTAGCCGACGTACCCCGGAGGGGCGCCGACGAGCCTGGCGACGGAGTGCTTTTCCCCGTACTCGGACATGTCGATGCGGATCATGGCCTTCTCGTCGTCGAACAGCAGCTCGGCGAGTGCCCTCGCGAGCTCCGTCTTGCCGACTCCGGTGGGGCCGAGGAACAGGAACGAGCCGGTGGGGCGGTCGGGGTCCGCGATGCCCGCGCGGGTGCGGCGGATCGCGTCCGCCACCGTCGCGGCGGCCTTCTCCTGCCCGACGAGTCGCTTGCCGAGCTCCGCCTCCAGGTGCAGGAGCTTCTCCATCTCGCCCTGCAGCAGCCGCCCGACGGGGATGCCCGTCCACGCGGCAACGACCCCGGCGATGTCTTCCGCCGTGACGTGGTCGTTGACGAGCTTGGGTCCGCCGTCCTCGGTGGCTTCGGCCTCGTGGAGCTGCTTCTGGATGCCGGGCAGCTCGCCGTAGAGGAGGCGCGACGCGAGCTCGAGGTTGCCCTCGCGCTGCGCCCGGTCGGCGCGCATGCGGATGTTGTCGAGCTGCTCGCGCAGCTCACCGATGCGGTTGAGGGAGGCGCGCTCGACGTTCCAGCGCTCCTTCAGCTCGCCGAGGCGCGCGTTCTTCGCATCGAGGTCGGCGCGAAGCGCGGCGAGGCGCTGCTTGGACGCGTCGTCGTGCTCCTTCTTGAGCGCCAGCTCTTCGAGCCGCAGCCGGTCGACCTGCCGCTGGAGCGTGTCGACCTCGACGGGCGAGGAGTCGATCTCCATGCGGAGGCGGGACGCGGCCTCGTCGATCAGGTCGATCGCCTTGTCCGGCAGCTTGCGGCCGGTGATGTAGCGGTTCGAGAGGGCGGCGGCGGCGACGAGCGCCTGGTCGGCGATCGAGACCTTGTGGTGCGCCTCGTACCGCTCCTTCAGGCCGCGGAGGATGGCGATCGAGTCCTCGACGCTGGGCTCGCCCACGAACACCTGCTGGAAGCGTCGCTCGAGCGCCGCATCCGACTCGATGAACTGGCGGTACTCGTCGAGCGTCGTCGCGCCGATGAGGCGCAGCTCGCCCCGGGCGAGCATGGGCTTGAGCATGTTGGCGGCCGAGATGCTCGACTCGCCGCCGCCGGCGCCCATGAGGGTGTGCAGCTCGTCGATGAAGGTGATGATGCGGCCGTCGGACTCGGTGATCTCCTTGAGCACGGCCTTGAGGCGCTCTTCGAAGTCGCCTCGGTACTTGGCGCCGGCGATGAGCGCCGACATGTCGAGGCTCACGAGCTCCTTGTCTTTGAGCGACTCGGCGACGTCGCCGGCGACGATGCGCTGCGCGAGGCCTTCGACGACCGACGTCTTCCCGACGCCGGGCTCACCGATCAGCACCGGGTTGTTCTTCGTGCGGCGGGTCAGCACCTGGCTGACGCGGCGGATCTCGGAGTCACGACCGATGACCGGGTCGAGCTTGCCCGAGCGGGCGATGTCGGTGAGGTTGATTCCGTATTGTTCGAGTGCGCTCTTGGCCTCTTCGTCTGGTGCCTGAGCGCCTTGCATGTTTGCCATGGGGCTCCTTCGAGAACGTTGCTTGCGACTCAAACCGTGAAAAGTTGAGTCGAGATGGCTCAAGTTTAGGACCTGACGCGCGACATCGCCACTGGAATGCGCTTCGCTCAGTCAACTCCCAGCGGGAGTTGAGCGCGCATTCTGTGCCCGTGACCTGGACTTCTCCGGACGTGGCAGAGTTTGCTGCATGGCCGATGCCCGTGAAGAATCCGCACTCCCCATTCACTCGCTCCGGGTCGGCAGCGTGGAGCTCCTCGGCGAGACGTTCTCGGTCGTGAAGGCGGGCGAAGCCGAGGTCGTTCGCGCGGCTGGTTTCGGTAGCCCGAGCTCGCTCGCCTACTCGACCTTCGGGCGACAGGCCGAGCTGCTCGCGGTGCGTGAACTGGGCGGCAACGACACCGCGCTGGCCGCCGTCCGCGCCTATGACGACGGCGACGCCTCCCTGCTCGACGAGGTCGACGTGCACCAGGACGGCACCGAGCTGCGGCGCGCCATGTGGCGGGCGGCGAGGCTCGTCGAGCCGGGCACCCTCGCGAGCTACGGCGACGTGGCCGCGATCGCCGGGCATCCACGTGCCGCCCGCGCGGCCGCGAGCGCCTGCGGGGCCTGCCTCGTGGGACTCTTCGTGCCCGTCCACCGCATCGTGCGCGCGAGCGGGAAGCTCGCGGGTCATGCGGACGACATCGCCGTGCGTCAGGCGCTCATCGACCACGAGCGGACGATGGGGATGGGCCGCTGACGATCAGGATGGGACGGCGGTGGACCTCCGCGCGTGCAGCACGGGCAGGACGCGTGTGCGCTGGACTGGACGACTCGGCCCCTCATCGAGACGAGACACCATCGTCTCGACGGCCAGGCGCCCGATGTGCTGCTTGGGTGGACGCAGCGCCGTGATGGGCGGCTCTGCATTCTGCGCGACCTCATCGTCGTAGGCGATGACCGCGAGGTCGTCCGGTATCGACCAGCCATGGTCGCGGGCGTACTGCTGCAGGAGCACCGCCTGGGGGTCCGAGTGGATGAGCAGGGCGGTCACCGAAGCTCGGCGGCAGTCGCTGAGGACTCGCGCGATGAGCTCTTCTCTCGCCTGCCCGTCCATGGCGTCGAGGTTCGCGTCGACGTCGACGTCCGTCTCGAGGCCGAGCTCCGTGACGGCAGCGCTCCACCCTTGCCGGAGCTGCGCTGAGGTGGGAGAGCCGGCCGACGTCAGGATGCCGACACGACGGTGTCCGAGCGCCGCAAGATGCTCCGCGGCGAGGGAACCGCCGAAGACGTGGTCCGTGGTGACCCACTCGAGACTCGTGAGCGAGCCGGCAGCGGCGGCATGGCGTTCCGCCAGCACGACGGGCACCGGAAGGGACTCCAGCCAGTGCAGGAGCGCCCAGCCGTCTGCGCCGGCCGTCTCCGGTGCCGCGATGATCCCGTGCAGACCTCCGGATTCGACGAGGGACGAGATCTGGCGACGCTGATCGTCGACGGAGTAGCTGGCACCGCGCAGCACGAGCTGCACGCCGAGGTCGGTGGCCGCTGCTCGCGCACCGACGATGACCTGGGGCCAGTAGTAGCTGAGCGAGGGGGTCACCATGCCGACCCGGAAGCGGATGGGGGTCGCCTGTGCGGCAACGGTCGGCACCGACGTGTCGAGGCGACTCCGCAGGGTCGCACCGCCGTGGACCCTGGTCAGGAGGCCACGATCGGAGAGGTTCGTGATGTCGCGTCGGATCGTGAGCTCGGACACCTCGAGCTGCCGCGCGAGCGCGGCCACGCGAACCGAGCCCGCACGGCGGAGCTCGCCGAGGATGCGTTCGCGTCGCGTGAGACCGAAGGGCGGCATGTCGTCCACAGCCCTGAGCGTACAGAGGTGTTCGCTTCGGGTCGAGCATGAACGATCCTGTTCGTTTTGCTGGCGGTTTCCCCGGGCCCCCACCAGGATCAGCTCGGAAGCACACAGTCGTGCCCCCCGCGCACTCGCCCGACGAGGCAGCGCGGACAGCGCACAGAACGGAGAGCGCACATGCCTCAGGACCAGCGGCTCGGTCGAGTCTCGAGCACCCCGAGCACTCGCAGGAGGCGGATGAGTCTCGCACTCATCGCGGCGACGGCGGTGGCGATGATCGCCCCGGTCCTCGTCTCTCCGACACCCGCCCAGGCCGCGGGAGCCGACCCGGTCTCGGTGACCATCGACGGCGCGGACGTCGCGGCGGCCGCCGAGAACGTGAACGGGCTCACCTTCAAGGGCTTCGGCGTCCTCACCGCCAACTCGACGAGCGCGCTGCTCCTCGACTACAAGGCGCAGCATCCGGAGAAGTACTGGGAGCTCATCGAGACCCTCTTCGGGGGCGACCGCCCCATCATGAACACCATCAAGATCGAGATGGGCAACGACCGCAACACCTCCACGGGACCGAACCCGTCGACGATGCGCACGCGTGACGAGTACCCCAACGTGAAGCGCGAGCCCGGCTTCCAGCTCGCCGCCGACGCGCAGCTCGTCGCACACGGCGACGTGCACGTGAGCATCCTGCGCTGGAACCGCCCAGCCTGGGCCACCGACCACGCCGCCCAGTACATCTGGTTCAAGAACACCGTGCTCGCCGCCTACCGCGAGTACGGGATCATGGTCGACTCCATCAACCCGGACGCCAACGAGACGCGTACCCCCGAGATCCAGCTGTACAAGGACTTCTCCGGCTGGCTCCGCGGCGACGAGAAGGGCTACGAGGGCACGAGCACGGCAGACCCGAACAGCGGCTTCGCCTCGGATGAGGAGCGGGACCTCTACCGATCCATCGAGACCGTCGCCGCCGACACGGTCGGAACCCCGCCGGTGTCGTTCGGCAACGAGATGATGTCCCCGACCGATTCGTCGCTGCGTGACGCGGTGGACGTCGTCGGCTTCCACTACTCGAGCGCCGACGACAGCGCCGGCAACCTCACGAAGGTGGCCGAGCAGCTCGACAAGGAGGTGTGGAACTCAGAGGGGCAGTCCACGTTCTCCAACTCCGCCGACCGTCCGAACAACACCAACAGCGACGAGCGGGGCGGAACGGGCACCGGATTCGGCGGGCCGAACAGCGCCCTCGAGATGGGCAACTGGGTCACGACCGGGTTCGACGAGTCCCGACGCACCCTCAACATCTTCCAGCCCGCGATCGGCTCGTTCTACGACGGCTTCCAGTACTCCTCCAAGGAACTCGTGAGCGCCCGCGACCCGTGGTCCGGCTGGCTGTACTACGACGGCGGTCTCGCCATGATCGAGCAGTTCACCAAGTTCGCGAAGCTCGGATGGGAGAACGACGACAACACCGCCGGCATCTGGCGCGCCATCCCGCAGGCCTCCGACAGCGAGCTCGGGAAGGGCAACCCGCCGGATGGCGCCCGTCTGGGAGGGGCGTCCTTCACGACCCTCGCGGCTCCCGATGCCACCGACTTCTCGACCGTCATCATCAACGACAGCAGCTTCACGAAGACCTACCGCATCACGGCGAAGGACATGGCGCTCGGCGCAGACCGCACAGCGGAGCTCTGGGAGACGCGCGCCGCGGACGAGGGGCAGGCGTACAACGCCAACTACCTCGCACCCGTCGGGGAGATCGAGCCGAACGGGGACGGGCTCTACACCGTCGAGGTCAAGCCCTGGTCCTCGATGACCCTCACGACGCTCGACCAGGCGACAGCAGCAGCCGACGGCACGCTGTCCGCCAAGGACGGCTACGCGAGCGCGCTGCCGACGTCCCCCGAATACACGGACCCGGCCGGCGGCCGCGACGTCCTGGACACCGACTCGACCGGCGCCCAGAACGGTGTCGCCGACGACGCGTTCCTCTACGCCGACGACTTCGACTACGCCAGCACCGGCAACATCAGCGGCTACGACCCGGCCACCGGATCGCTTGTCGACTCCGGGGAGTCATTCCTGGACAGCCGCGGCGCCAAGGAGAAGCCGAGCGGGACGCCAGCCCTGCAGCCAGAAGATCAGGGCGTGACCCCCCGGTACACGAACGACACCAACGGCGCATTCGAGTCTGTCGCCACGGCCGACGCCACCCACGGCCGCGCGCTCAGGCAGCAGGTTGGCCCAGGTATGGCCGGCGGCGCCTGGAACAGCGGCGACCCCAAGACGACGATCGGTGACGCCCGGTGGGCGAACTACACGGTGTCGGCCGACGTGCTCTTCGAGGCCGCGGGGGCGCAGTACGCCACCATCGGCGCCCGAGAGCAGGGCGGCACGGCGAACGGGCAGAACGTCTCGGCAGCCGAGCTGAAGGTCGAGCCCACCGGAGCGTGGACCTTCACGCGCTACGGCACGACGCTCTCCACGGGCACCGTGGCAGGCAACGCAGACGTCGCGTTCACTGCAGGCGCGGGCGTCTGGAACACCATCGCCGTGACCGTCGCCGCCGACACGTACACGGCATCGATCAACGGCGTGCAGATCGCCACGTACACGGATGCCGCACCGCAGGCCACGGGGCGCATCCAACTCGGATCCAGCTTCAACTTCGTGCAGTTCGACAACCTGAAGATCCAGACGCTGCCCGGATACACGCCATACGCCACGCAGATCATCGATGGGATGCACCAGAGCAGCTGGTCGAACACGTCGACGCCGGTGCTCGAGTTCGACGCCAACTGGAGCCACGTCAACGGACAGGGCATGTTCGAGTGGCAGCGAACCGCATCCAAGAGCACCGCCAAGGGCGCCGCGCTGAGCTACTCCTTCACCGGAACGGGCCTGGACATCATCGGCTCCAACCCCGGAACTGCAACGCTTGATGTCGAGGTGGATGGGATCCCCGTCGTCCTCGGAGCCCCGACCTGGAGCGCAGGCAGCGCCCGAACCACGTTCACGCTCCGCGGCCTCGCCAACGGCGCCCACACGGTCGTCGTCAAGACGGCCAACGACAGCTCGATCAACGTCGACTCGGTCGCCACGATCAGTGCGGTCGCGGATTCGGCGCGAGTCGACACGGGAGCACTCACCGAAGCCGTCTCCAGCGTCGCGCAGCTCGTCGAGGCGGACTACGCACCCCAGTCATGGGCCCCGTTCGCTGCCGCTCGGACGGCGGCGCAGACCGCGATCGCCGACCCGCTCGGGTACGGACTCGACGTCGAGGGGGCGACGGCGATCGAAGCGCGACTCGCATCCGCTGCAGACGCGCTCACCCCGAAGGATGTGAGCGCCGACGTGACCGACCTGGGTTCCGTCGCCATCACCGCCGCCGAACGTGCCCTGCCCGGTTCCCTCACGCTGTCGGGGACCGAGGTGGACGTCATCTGGACTGCCGCGTCGAACGCCAGCGCACGGACCACGGGTGAGCTTGCGAGCTTCACGGCCAGCGGCCGCACCACGGAGAAGACCGAAGCCGGCGTCTACCAGCGCTTCTCGGCGAGCGTGCTCGTCGTCCCCGCCGATCTCGACTACTTCATCGACTCCGGCTCCAGCGGTTCGGCAGCAGGCTCCGCTCATGCGGCCGCAGCGGCCGTCTCACCCAAGCTTCGCAACGAGACCGCCGACCAGAAGTGGGACGGCGCGGCCCCAGGCAGCACGTGGGGGTATGCGACCGCTGCGACAACGCTCGCGGGCGGCACGCCGCAGGACTGGGGATCGTCGTACATCGGCGCCGACTTCAACAAGCCCGTCACCTACTCCCTGACACTCCCCGCCGGTTCCTACAACATCGTCGGAGTGCAGGCTCCACGTGCGGGACTCACGACGAACCTGTCCGCGAAGCTCACCGCGAACGGTGAGACCACCTCGAAGACGGCGGTCTCGACAGGGGCGGCGACGCCGATCGCGCAGACGCTCACGCTCGACGAGGAAGCGGTCGTCCAGCTGGAGTTCGGCACCAACGGGACAAGCGGGTACAACGCGCGACTCGCGCTCGTCTACGTGCAGACGCTGCCCCGGGACCTCGGCGTGCAGGGCGTGCTCGGCACCGACGACCCGCTCCCCGCCACGGTGACGGTCGCAGACGCCGAACGTGCCGTCACGTGGGAGCCAGCCGCCCACGAGCAGGCCCGCACCGAGTACGAGACGATCACAGCGAAGGGACGCCTCGACGACAGTGACGCACCAGTCGTCGCGCAGTACGAGATCGTGCCGCCAGGGCTCGTCTACTTCATCGACGCCGGGACGAACGGTGTCGCCTCACCGCAATACGCGGCAGTGTCAGGCGCCGTCGACGCACTGCGCAACGACAAGGTCGACCAGGTCTCCACGTCAGCTGAGCAATGGGGACATGTCGCCGACGGCATGAAGCTGAAGACCGGGACCGACGTCAAGGACAAGTACTCGACCGGCCTGTACCAGGACACCACCAAGCTGAGCTACCGGCTCCCGCTGGAACCCGGCACCTACACGCTGACCGGCGGCTTCACCGAGTGGTGGAACCTGAGCAGGACCATGTACCAGACCGTGTCGGTCAACGGCACGGAGCTCGCGAAGGGAAGCATCCCGCTCTCCGGCTCCACACCCAAGCTCTCCGCAGGACTGACCTTCACGCTCTCGGAGGCGGCCACGGTCGACTACCTCGTGACCAACGAGGGCGCCGGCGGCGAGAAGCCCGTCATCTCCTGGCTGGCAGTCGCCGACGAGACGCTGCCCGGCACCCCGCAGAACGCGGTCGCAGCGCAGGCGGGCGATACCGCCATCACCGTCTCCTGGGACGACCTCGAGGACACCGGTGCGGCGTTCACCGGCTACCGCGTGTACGAGGCGGGCGGTTCGGACCCGGTCTGCGAGACAACGGAGACCAGCTGCACCGTCGAGGGACTCGCTTCCGGCTCGACGCACTCCTACGAGGTGACCGGCGTCAACGCCTCCGGGGAAAGCCCACGATCGGCCGCGACCGCACCCGTGACCCTGAGCGAAGCGCCCACGGACGACGGCGCGACGAAGGCGCCGGGCAAGGGCGTGCTCTCCTCCAACGACGGCTGGAACACCGGCCTCCGCGACGGCGAGTTCCAGCTGACCATGAACCTCTGGTGGGGCGAGAACGGCTCCGTCTTCCGCCTCTACCGAGACGGCCAGCTGGTCAGCACGACACCGCTCACCATGAACTCGCCGGCGGCACAGTCAGCTGCCGTCGACATCGCCGGCCTGAAGAACGGAACCTACGTCTTCACCGGTGAGCTGGTGAACTCGAAGGGAACGACCTCGACAGAATCGCTCACGGTGACGGTGACCAACGCCTCCCCCGGCGCACCGTCCCTCTCCTCGGACAACTGGGACGGCGACGGCAGCTACACCGTCACCGCGAACCTCTGGTGGGGCACCAACGCCACCTCCTACCGGTTCCTCGAGAACGGTGTCGAGGTCGGTGCCGGCACGCTCACCGCAGCGAGCCCCGCAGCCCAGAAGGCGGTGCTGGACGTCGCCGGCAACCCCCCGGGTCAGTACGAGTACACGGTCGAGCTCATCAACGCCGCCGGCAGCACCGTGAGCGCGACGCACACGGTCTCGGTCACGAAGTAGCTGCACCCACAGGTCGGGCGCCGTATCGCAGGTGGATGCGGCGCCCAGCCAGCGGCACTCGAGGACGAGCCGACGGCACTCGACGGGACCACCGGTCTCCAGTTACTCGCAACGCCCGTTCGATAGCGTTGGTCAGCAACCGAACGGTTCACAGTGCTGGCCGACAGGTGATCCGACAATGGAGGCGTCGATGCCGAAGGACCGCAACCGCACAGGCATGTTCGCCGTCCTCGCGGCTGCCCTGCTGCTCATTGGAATCGTGGCCGCTGCTGCACTGCTCGGCACTCCGACTGGATGGGTGATCTTCATCGCCATCGTCGGGTTCCCTCTCGTCTTGGTGCCAGCGGCGCTGCTTGGCCTTCGCTGGGGTGACGCCAGGATGGCGAAGGCCGGACCGGGTGTCCTCACTGCTCTGGGCCCAGGTGAGATCCGCGAAATGGATGTCACTGACGTACCGATCGCAACACTCGGCTGGCGCGCCACCCTGGAGCATCTCCCACCCCTGTTGCCACCAGCGCGCATGCGCGCCCTGATCATCGCAGGACTCCTCGGCGCGGGCGCGGGCGTCTGGATGTCCCTGGGCCTCACCGATGCTCCCGAGCCCTGGCAGACGGGCCTCGGTGCCGCACTGTTCGGCGTGACCGGAGCGCTGGTGCTCCCACTCGTGCTCCTGCTCGCCTGGCTGGCTATCGCTCACCGGGATGCTGCGCTTGATCGCGGCACAAGAAGGCTCCTCGAGCAATCCATCAATCCCGCGAACGACCGCATACGCATCAATACCGCCAGGCTCGAGGAGCTGCAGGCAGGTATCGATCAGCGACGTGCCGTCTACCCATTGCTCGTCCCCATCGCGGCCAGCGCGACCGTTGCGGTGGTCGCGGCCACCGGCGCTCAGCTCGCCCTTTCAGGCGGCGAAGAGTTTCCGCGCATGGCTTCGTTCGCGTCTTCGACGTTGATGCTCTGGCTGGGCCTCACGGGCTTCGGAAAAACGGAGCAGATCGCCGTCGCTCTGCGGGAGGTTCGGTCGAGCGGAGATTCCGGCTGACGCGAACCTCGGGGTTCAGTCCTCGCGAACGAAACGGGCTTCTCCGGCCGACGTTGACATCACGATCTCTTCACCTTCGATGGTGAGCTCCGTGAAGCCGCTGTAGAGCAGGTCTTCTACCTCGTGAAGTTTCGGATCGCAACCCACCTCCGTCGCTGCCCAGGAGCCTATCCGGATTGCGTTGCCTCGCACAGAATAGGCACCACCTGCACCATTGCAACCAGCTCCGGTGAAGGCGTATTCGTCGGTGAATTCGATCGTCGCCATCGCGAACTCGGGAGGGACACCAGCTGGTGATCGGCTGACCGCCCAGGTGCCGACCAGTTCCGCTTCAGAGAGCGACGGCGGAGCACAGCCTGCAGGAGCGAGGGCGACGAGGGCGAGGAACGACAAGGCCACCCGAGCGCGGCGGGACTTGGGCTGGCTGTGCACGATTCCTCCGGTCTCCGCGGGCTTTCTCCGCTCATCCTCTCGTCATCACCTTACGGAGCGTCCTTCCTCTCGGCCATGAAGCGCTGCGTTTCCCCGGGAAGGCGCGGCCTCCGCCGCCGCGCGTCTACTTGTAGTCGAGGCGCAGCCGCAGGCGCTCGCCGACCTCGAACTGCACATCGTCGAGTTTCAGCGGGTCGAGCTGCAGGTCGCGCAGGTCGATGGGGTCCTTCAATTCTTCGCGGATCTGCTTCCGCACGGCGAGCAGGAGCAGCCCGATGATGGGGTTGTGGCTCGTGAGCGCGGGCTTGAGCAGCCGCAGCTTGAGGTCGTCGCCGAGCTGAGCCTCCGTCGTGAAGTGCAGACTGGCGCCCAGCAGCCCCCGCTTCACGTTGCCCGAGACGTGCACACGCGCTCCGCGAGGCCCGGCCTGCGTCAGCTCGAACTCCAGGCGCGGCACCCTGAAGCCCTGGCTGGCAGCCGACTCCTGCACCAACCTGATCACCGCGTCCGACACCGCCTGCTGCTGCGCCGACAGATCGATCGACAGGGCATCGACGGGGAAGACCGTCACGGCCTCACCCCCGGCCATGCCGCGCTTGAGCGCGAGGGCCAGCTGACCGAGGTCGTCCTCCGCCCAATCGACGTGCACCCCGGTGGCCGTGACCGTCGCATCGACGTCGACGTCCTGGATGCGGATGGGGAGTGCACGCGCACGCACTTCGGCGACCTTCGCATCCGTCCTCGATACCTCGGTGCCGAACGCAGGGAAGTCGGGCGTCGGCGGGGTGTCCACTACCGTCGGATCGAGGGTCACCTCGAGGCCGGTGAAGTCGAGGTCGAGCCCCACGAGGTCGCCGGCGAGAGGATGCGCGGTGACGCGCGCCGCATCGAAACCGCGCACGTCCATGGTCGGGTCGAGGGCGAAGATCGGCGGAACCGTCTCGCGCAGGAAGCGCTCGAGCACAGCAGCCGCCTCGTCAGAGGTGGTCGGGCGGGAACCGGACGCGACGACCAGCGTCTCAAGCTCGGACTCGGGAGAAGCACCGTCTTCTGGGGCCTGCTGGGGAGTCTCCATGCCCTCAACCCTACGGGCGGAGCCTCCCCCGACCCTGGCCGAGCGCCAACACCAAGTAGGATCGATGCTCGACGCGACCCAAGCGGACGCGACAGTTCACTCCGGCTCGACGAGCCCGAGCACCACTCTCGAGAGAAACGCAGCTATGGACAGCAAATTGATCGCGTGGAACGGCGACGTGCAGCCAGAAGCCGTCGACATCCTCACCGGAGACGGCGGACTCGTCGTCGTCCCGACGAAGGTCGGCTACATCATCATGACCTCCGACAAGGAGGGACTCGAGCGCAAGTTCGAGGCGAAGGAGCGCAACCGCAACAAGCCGGGCGTCGTGCTCTGCGGCTCGCTCGAGCAGCTCCGTGCGCTCGCGCAGCTCACGCCGGAGATCGACGCGTTCTACGAGCGCCACTGGAACGACGACATCCTCCTCGGCTGCATCCTGCCCTGGAAGGAAGAGGCCGTCGCCGCCCTCCCCGATGACGGCACCAAGGAGCTCATGATGGACGGCCGCGGCACGAGCTGCTTCGTCATCAAGTTCGGCGTCCCCGGCGAGAAGCTCGCGAAGGAGCTCTACGAGAAGCACGGCCGCTTCGCGTTCGCCAGCTCCGCGAACCCGTCCGGCAAGGGCAACCGCGGCCTTGTCGAGGGCATCGGCGAGCGCATCCACGACCGCGCGGACCTCATCATCGAGGCCAACGACTACGTCGCGTCGATCCAGCCGGAGGCGACGACGGAGACGCGCCACGAGCAGGGCGTCATGATCTCGATGGTGGACGCCGACGGCACCCTCATCCCCGAGCAGGGCGGCCAGCGCTCGATCTCGCCGGCGCCCGTCGTGATCCGCAAGGGCCTCGACATCAACCGCATCATGGCGATCCTCGCCGAATCGTTCAACAGCTGGGACTTCCGCCAGGGCGAGTACTACTGATTCTGGTTCGCACCGGGGGCTGACCGCCTCCTGCGTCTCGGCAGATTCACGTCGTGGATTGTCGGACGGGCTCGCTACGCTTTCTGCGTGCGAGCCCGTTCTTCGTTAGCTGACCTCACCCGCCTGATCGAGTCGAGGCCGATCTCGCGCGGGCGCCTGCGCCGCGTGCTGAACGCGCCGCCGTCCGCTGCGACGACGCGGGAGTGGTGGGGCGCACTGCCTGCCCCGGAGCGTGAGCGTCTGCTGCAGCAGGTGCCGCTGCTCGTCGGCAACCTCGACGGCATCCCGTGGTCGGTGCGCGTGCGCGCCAATCGGGAATCGCTGGGGCGTGCCATCCGAGCGCTCGAATCCGGCGCATCCATCGAGCGGGCTCTCGGCAGCGCGAGTGCGTTCGCGGGTGGCGAGATCAAGAGCATCCTGGCGGACGCGAGCCGGGGTGAGCTTCGTGACCGCGAGCGTCTTGTGCATCAGTTGAAGGAGCTGCACGGCGGGCGCGGGTTCGTGGATCGTGGAGGGAAGCCACGGTTTGTGTTGGCGTTCGATCCTGAACGCGATTCGATCGTCGAGTACGTGGGGACCGCCATCTCGGAGACGGAGGATCCCCTGGCTTCCCCGTTTGCCGAGGGCGTCTCCTCCGTGGGCATCTTCGTGCCTGGCAACGAGGCGAGGTTGCTGGACTTCGAGGGCAAGGCGCACACGATGTCGGAGTTGTTGAAGCTCGCACCAGCTGGGGAGGCTGGGCTGGTGGTGTGGCAGGGCGGCCGGTTCCCCCGTGGCCCGCTGGCGTTGTCGGCGGCGATGGCGGACGGTCTTGCCCGGAAGCTGGGGGCGTTCGTGAATGCGATTCCTCGGGATGGAAGGGTCGCGTTGACGGCGTTCGGCTTCAGCTTCGGCGGCGGGGTGACGGGGCGTGCCATGTCGTTGGGGATGCGCGTCGATCGTGTTGTGCACGTGTCGAGCGCCGGTCTTGGGCACGGGGTGACGTCGCTTGATGATCTGCCTGCGTCGGCTCGTGTGCCGCACTATGCGTTGCTGGCTCCTGTGGATCCGTCGGTGGGTCCGATTCTCGGCATCAATGTGCATCTCCCGTTCCTGGGCCGGGCGGGGCATTTCGGGCACGGAGCGGATCCGGCGCACGTGCGGGGTGTTGTTCGTCTTGAGACGGGTGTGCTGGGTGCCGCTCAGGAGAAGCGGGCCTCTGGGGCGCCGTTGGCTTTCGGGGACCTGTTGACGGGGCACACGTCGATTCTGGAGCAGTGGGGTACGACGGCGAAGCGCAATCTGGCGGCGGTGCTGGTTGGCGGTGGTGCTGAGGTGGAGCTGGCTCCGGATGTCGGAGTTCTGGGTCGGCTCGCGCAGCGGTTCCTGCTGCCGTATGCGCCGTTCCTGCGGGTGCGGGAGCCGGAGCTGCGCCGGATCGGTTGATCTGACGCAGCCCGGTGATCTGGGTGGCGGTTCAGCGCTCTTGGCCGGGGGTTGCCTGCTGCGTGTGCGTGCGCGCGCTTGCAGGCTTCGGTCGGGAACTGGTGGCGATCGTCGTGTCGAGGTTCGTGGCGAGTTGCGACTGCACGTGTCGGGTGCGGGGCGCTGCAGCGTGGCCGTGGCCGGCGCCGCGTTCCAGAGAGTCTCGCGCTTGGCTGGTGCGCTCGCCGAGGGCCGAGAGCTTGGCGGTCGCGGTGGATGCTGCTGCGCTGTTCGGTTCGTGCGCGAGGGGCGCGATTCGGGTGCCGTCTCGGCGGAGGTCGTCGATGGTGGACAGCACGTCGCGGCCCAGAGTGGCGCGGTCGAGGACATCGTTCGCGTCTCGGTCGAGCGTGCCGAGCCATGAGCGGGCGGAGGCACGGTCGAGGTTCCCCAGTGCCCTGCCGCGGCCGACAGCGGCACGAGCGTGGGCGCCGTCTCTCGCGCCTGGCGAGGTCGCATGGGCGGGGTCGATGTCGGCGGCGTAGAGCGTGCGACCGGCGCGGTCGACGACGAGCGCCCTGTCCACGTACCCCTCGGAGATCACACGTTCCAGCGACTTCGGCATCTGCTCGGCGGCGTTGTCGTGGAACTCCTGCGGAGTCCAGCGGCCGACTCCCTGATCGCGGACCTGCTCCGCGTAGCGCGACAGCACTCCGAGCCGTGAGACGGCCTCGGGAACGGCAAGCGCACGCACCTCGACGCGGTAGCCGGCATCCCGGAACTCCTTTGCCGTCGCCACGACCGCGTCCGGTTGCCTGAACGTCGTCTCGAACACCACCGACGCCTGGCGTTCCCGAAGGTAGTCGCTCGACATGCGCGCCCACGCACCCGCCGCCTGCGCCGTCACCTCCGGCATGCGCAGCGGATCCTCACGCATGAGACGCGCGTAGTCGGGGTGAAACTGTCGAAGATCGTCCCCGACCACGGCGACGGCGCTGCCCGTGTCCCGACTGGCTCGTGAGACGACACGCGTCTTCCCTGCGCCGGGTTGCGCACCGACCAGGACCAGGGTCGCGGGTCCAGGCGCAGCTCGCGCCAGGCGAGCCTCGACCCACGGTGCGATCGCGTTGTCGAAGAGCTCTGTGAGCTCCTGCCTGCTGAGCTCGTGACCGGCGCTCATGCCCGTCGGTCCTCGGCTTCGAACCTCCGCACCAGTTCTGCCCGTTTGGCCTGCACCTCAGCCAACGAGTAGCTGTCGACGGCATCGGCCTCCAGACTCACAGCGATGTTCTTCTGCAACCACAGGTCGCGTTCTTCAGTGGTCCTCGCCTGATGCCAGCGCTCCATGTACAAGCCGCCGAGCCGGTTCGCGGCTTCACGCATCGCGTCGTAGATCATGGGGTCGTAGTCGTCGGCAGGCTCGGCAGGCTCGACCCGCTCGTCGTTCTTGGGTTCCTCGGTCATGCTCGTCCTCTCCTCGTGGTGGTCTGCACGCATCGCCGTCGCGGTCAGCTCGCACCGCGCACGGTGCCAGCTCCCTCGCTGCCGCGCGTCTCGGCGCGGTAGCGCTCGACCAGCTCGTTGCGCTTGGTGACGACGCTCACGTTCGACTGCGCATCGACGTCGGCGACCTCCGCGCTGAGCGCGGCGAGCTTGTCCTGCCAGCGCCGGTACTCGTGGGCGCTTCGAGCCCGAGCGGCTCTCGCCGCGTAGAACGAAGCCAGCCGGCCCCCCGCGTCCAGCAGCAGGTCATACACCTCGGGCGAGTAGCCTCCGGCGCTCGGCACCCCTCGCGGGTCGCTCACGAAACTGTTGAAAGTGTTGTCACGCGTCACGTACGTCCTTCCGATTGCGTACTCGCGAACGTAGTCGCGAGGACGCACCCGGAACGATGCCGTGCCTGATCTGTGGACAACTTCGACTGCATCCCACGCCGACAACCAGACGTCAGGTATCGCGGCCGAGTGGCAAGCCCGCCTCCGCTCAGGCGAGGATGCGCTGCACGGCCCGCACGGGGATCCGGAGCCAGGCAGGCCTCTGCGAGGCTTCGTAGATCACTTCGTAGAGGGCCTTGTCGAGTTCGAACACGCGGATGAGCGCGGCAGCCTCGGCGGCGCTCAGCGGTTGGCTCCCCGACGAGTCCATTGGCAGGTGAACGCCTGACGCGCCCGCGCCGTCGCCACCGCGGGCATCCTGCGACTGTCGGCGGGCCGCCCGACCGTCGAGGGTGATCGCCCCCGTGTGTCGACCGACCCGCGACTCGCCGCTCGTGGCCGCCGCGTAGCCGTTGAGGAACGACTGGCGGGCCCGCGCAGCCCAATCGCCCGCGACGTTGCGGCCGGTCGTCATCTCGAGCGACCCTGCGACGTAGTCGAACGAGCGGAGGATTCCGGCGATGTCACGCTGCGGCGCATCAGCGGTGTTGCGCTGCTCGATGCTGCGCAACGGCTCCCCTTCGAAGTCGAGGAACACCCAGCCGCGATCTTCGACGGCCAGCACCTGGCCCAGGTGAAGGTCTCCGTGCACACGCTGCAGGCGCGGCCAGTTCATGTCCGCCGCACGCGCGTAGACCTCCTCCGCCGCGCCTCGGAGACGCTCCAGCGACGGTGCGACCGCGATGGCCGCATCCAGTCGCTGGCGCATGGCGGCGACCTCAGCCTGCACCTTCGGCACGGTCGCCTCGACGCTCGGAAGCACGTCGCGCAGCGTGCGATGCACCTCAGCGGTTGCCGTTCCGAGGGTGTAGGCGGCGTCGCCGAAGTCGTCACCCGTCTCGGCGGCCCGAAGCGCGACGCGCCAGGCGTCCTCGACACCCGGAAGGAACTCCTGCGCGAACACGAAGTTCCCCGACGCGCGCCCGCTGCTCGTGCGCGGGTCGGGCCAGAAGCCCGAGAGATGCCCGATGGCAGGGGGCACACGCACCGACCCGGCCGCGGTGAGCGCGGATTGGAGCGTCACCTCCGGGTTCTCACCGTCGTGCAGCATCCGGAAGACCTTGAGGATGAGCGGTGGAGCATCGCTGCCATCCGGCAGCCGCATCTCGCAGATGATGGACGTGTTCGACTGCTCACCTGAGAGCACCCGGCTGGTGACGAAGCTGCCGACCACGGCCCCCGGCATCGGCAGACCGTACGCGGCGATGTCGCTCCGCCCCCCAGCGCCGGTCGCATGCCCCTCACGTTCGAGGAGCGCGAGGAGCGCTTTCGCGAACGCGATGTCGTGCGGCCCGTCCACGACGGCGCTCACGCGCCCGGCCGCGTTGCTGATCGACCCGATGTAGCCGAGGGCGGGCACGCGAGCATCCACCTCGCGGAGCACGATCGGCACCTGGTAGACGACCGGCACGTCCCCGGAGGAATCGAGCATGCACGGCACCGTCACGAGGTGCACACCCGCCTCGCCGTTCGGGTTGGCGAGCACGTAGCTGCCGAGGTGGGTGAGCTGCGGTGCCCGGCCCTCACCGCCCGAGTACCAGCGCTGCTTCGGCATCCAGTCGCGAAGCATGTGGATGAGATCGGTCATTGCGCCTCCGGTTCAGATGATCAGCCTACCGACCGGATGCCCGCCGGTTTGCGTCAATCCGCCGCTGTGTTGCCTGGCATGGCGCAGGCGACGATCAGTCGCGTCTACGGCTGAGGACAACGGTGAACTTCGCGCCTCGAGCGACCTGCGCGCTCGGGCCGACGATCCGCTCGAGCGCGGCACGATGCGCGAGACCGGAGTTGAACACCGTCAGCATGGCGCCGCCGGGCTTCAGCATGCGCGCAGCCTGCTCGAAGAGCGGATGCGCCATGTCCTCGACGACCTCGTGGCGGTCGTGGAAGGGCGGGTTGAGCAGCACCAGGTCGACCGTCTCGGTCTCGATGCTGGACCCCGCGTCCTCCCGACGCACCTCCACCCGGTCCTCGACGCCCGCCAGCCGCACCGTCTCGCGGGCGGAGGCGGCCGCAGCCCAGGAGCGGTCGCTCGCGATGACCTCCAGCCGGGGGCGGAGCCTCGCGAGCGACACCGCGAGCACGCCGGTGCCGCAACCGAGGTCCACCGCGAGACCAGACTCCGGAAGCGCGTCGGCGGGAAGGTCGCGGAGGGTGGCGAGCAGCTCGCGCGTTCCAAGGTCGAGGCGGGGGCCGGCGAACGCGCCGCCGTGGCTCGCGATCGCGAACCCGAGCTCCTCGGAGCTCTGCACGACCGGGTACACGGATGGCGCACCACGCAGCTCGGCCCGCGGGACGCTCGCGTGCAGCACCCTCGACTTCTGCCTGCCGAGGCTCGCTGTGACGACGTCGAACGAGCGCTCCAACGTCTCGTTCATGCCGCGACTCATGTGCTTGATGCGACCACCCGCGACGATCCGCACGTCGGGATGCGCGTGCGCGGCGGCGAGCCGCACGATCTCGTCGAGCTCGGCGAGCGACTTCGGGAGGCGCAGCAGCACGAGCCGCACGCCGTCGAACAGCGCCGGCTCGAGACCGAAGCGAACGGCCTTCAGAGAGCGGAAGCTCGCACGCACGGCCTCGTCGCTGGCTCGCTCCTCAGAGAGTGCGTCATGGAAGGTGCGGATCGTGTCGAGGTCGAAGCGCTCCGCGGCCGCGACGGCAAGCGCGCCGGTGACATCACCGACGACCGCGAGCGGCGCATCCACGCCACCCAGGTCGGCGGCCTCGTCCAGGATGAGGCGGTCGACGGGATCAGGCGCGCCGGCGGGTGCCGTGCCCAGGTTGGAGTCGGCCATTCCTAGGCGACGGTGTCGATGAGCGGCTCTGCCTCTTCACCGGTGATGTAGCGGCGACCCGAGACCTCGGCCACGGTGATGGCGACATACTCGTTCTTCGGCGTCGCGATGAGGGGGCGCACGCCGAGCTGCTCTGCCCGTTCGAGCTCCGCCTCGGTACTGAGCACCCTCGCTCCACCGCGCGCGACGAGGCTCGTCGCGAACCCGTCGCCGAGGGCGTCGGACTGGAACACGACTTCCTTGGCGATGGACGCTCCCGCGAGCTTGAAACCCGGCGCAGATTTGAAGACGATCTCGCCGTCGGGTTCGCTGAACACGACGTTGATCGGATAGATCTCCACGCGGCCGTTCACGGCGAACGCGATGCGCCCGAACGTCGTCGCCCGCAACAGGCGGCGGCTTTCTTCGTCGCTCAGGACGGTGATGAGCTGATCGTCTTCCATGCGTCCATCATGGCCTGATCCGCACGACGCCGCCTGATCGATTTGCCCGCTCACGTTCGAATCGGCATCCGGGAGTCGATATACGCCGCGAGCGGTGCGAAACTTGACGCACCCCGAGCGACATCCGCTCGATCCGACACGGAGGTCATCCAATGGGCTACGGCAGCGGCATCGCACTCATCG
Source organism: Pseudoclavibacter terrae (assembly GCF_008831075.1). GTDB lineage: Bacteria > Actinomycetota > Actinomycetes > Actinomycetales > Microbacteriaceae > Pseudoclavibacter > Pseudoclavibacter terrae. The sequence continues at coordinate 169,857 of NZ_WBJX01000007.1, forward strand.
TCATCGGCGCCATCCTGGCGTTCGCCATCAACGTCGACCTCGAGGGTTTCGTCGACCTCAAGACGATCGGCTACATCCTCATGGGAGCGGGTGCCGTGGTCTTCGTCATCAGCCTCGTGTCCGCTCTTCGCCGCAAGCAGTCGACGTCGCTGACCCGCAAGGTCATCGACCCCAACACGGGTCAGGAAGTCATCGAGCGCACGAACCGCAGCAACTGAGCGGCGCCGCCGTCTGAACGGGGCGCTCGCCCGGCTCAGGCGGAGACGAAGAAGAGCCGCTTGTTGGCGAACTCCCCGATGCCGATGGGGCCCATCTCGCGACCGAAGCCGGAGTTCTTGACGCCGCCGAACGGCAACTCGGCTGCCTCCGCAGCGATCGTGTTCACGTGCGCCATCCCGACCTCGAGTCGCCGGGCGACGCGGGTGGCACGCGCCTCGTCGGTCGAGAAGACCGAGCCGCCCAGGCCGAGCGCGCAGTCGTTCGCGAGCTCGAGGGCCTCCTCGTCGCTCGACACCCGGTAGACGGTCGCGACGGGGCCGAACATCTCGACACCGTACGACTCGGAGTCGCGCGGAACACCCGTGAGCACGGCTGGCGAGTAGTAGGCCCCAGACCCGTCCGACAGCACCCCGCCGACCTCGAGGGTCGCACCCTCTGCCACGGCCTTCTGCACCTGAGCGTGCACCGTCTCAGCGGCCGTCCGGCTCGACATGGGCGGGAAGGCACCGTCAGCGAGGTCGAGCTGGTCTCCGGGAACGAGCCCCGTGGCGAGCTTCTTGAGCTCCTCGACGAACTCGTCGTAGATGTCATCCATGACGATGAGGCGCTTGTTCGAGTTGCAGACCTGGCCGACGTTGTAGACGCGGAAGTCCCACGCCTGCTTCGCGACGGCCGCGACGTCGTCAGAGTCGAGCACCACCATCGGGTCGATGCCGCCGAGCTCGAGCACGCACTTCTTCAGGTTGCGTCCCGCCTGCGCGCCGATGATCGCGCCCGCACGCTCGGAACCCGTCAGCGAGATGCCCTGCACGCGGTCATCCGCGATGAGGGTCGCGATCTGGTCGTGGGACGCGAAGACGTTCTGGTAGCCGCCGACCGGCACACCGGCCTGCTCCATGATCTCCTGGATGGTCAGCGCAGACCTCGCGCAGATGTCGGCGTGCTTGAGCAGGATGGTGTTGCCGAGCACGAGGTTCGGCGCGGCGAAGCGCGCCACCTGGTAGTACGGGAAGTTCCACGGCATGACGCCGAGCAGGGTACCGACGGGGCGGTGCTCGATGTACGCCTTGCCCGGAATCGTGCTCGGGATCTCGAAATCGGTGATGAGGCTCGGGCCGTGCACGCCGTAGTAGTCGATGATCGACGCCGCGAACTCGACCTCGTCGATCGACTCCTGCACCGACTTGCCCATCTCGACGGCGATCAGGTGCGCGAGCTCGTCCTTGCGCTCGAGGAAGATCTCCGCGACCCGCCGCACGACGGCCGCGCGATCCTGCACGCTGCGCTCCCGCCACTCGCGGTACACCGCGTCCGCGCTCTCGACGGCCTGCTCGATCTGCGCATCCGTCGCGTCATCGAAGGTCTCGATGATCTCGCCAGTCGCGGGATTCTGCACTCGGTACTTGGACATGTCGCTCCTTGGCTCGGCCGTCGTGTCGATGCCAGTCTGACGCAAAACGCGTTGCCAGTTTGGTCGAATGCTGACCTTCACCTCTACAAAGCCGCCACTCGGGCGTCGGTGGCCGTCCGTAGTCTGACCATGCTTCTGCTCCGCAGACACAACCCGTCCCACCAGCCAACAAGCTCGAGGAGTAACACGTGGACTCTGCACTTCCCACGATCCAGCACTGGATCGATGGCGCCCTCGCGACGACGACGCCGGCGCGCACCTCGCCGGTCTTCAATCCCGCCCTCGGCGTCGCCACCGCGAACGTCGCGCTGGCGGAGCAGGCGGAGATCGACGCCGCGGTCGCCGCAGCCAAAGCCGCGTTCCCGGGATGGTCGAACGCGTCGGTGGCGAAGCGTCAGGGGGTGCTGTTCCGCTTCCGTGAGCTGTTGAACGAGCGGAAGCTGGAGCTCGCGCGCATCATCACGTCCGAGCACGGCAAGGTCGTGTCCGACGCGGCCGGCGAGATCCAGCGCGGCCTCGAGGTCGTGGAACTCGCCACCG
>NZ_WBJX01000008.1 GCF_008831075.1 Pseudoclavibacter terrae
CTCTAGCCATGCCTTCCATCGTACGAAGTGGCATCGGCTAGCGCGACGTTCCACGTCGCTTAGAAGAGCGCCGTGGCGAATCCCGTCTGACGACGTGTGTCTTTTGCGGGGTCGCTGCGACGGAGCATCGGCTAGCGCGACGTTCCACGTCGCTTAGAAGAGCGCCGTGGCGAATCCCGTCTGACGACGTGTGTCTTTTGCGGGGTCGCTGCGACGGAGCAAGCTATAGGTTTAGCTGTGCTAAACCTGCTTGGCCCTCGACTTTCGGTCGTGGGCTTGGCACACTGGTGGTGTGGTTCCCGCTGGTGCGGGATCGCTGCGCTGGGCCAGGGGAGTGGGTGGTTTTCGTGGATGAGCAGGCGCCGAGGGATGCGCGGTTCGCGCGTCGTCGGCGGGCGAATGCGCCGGGTGGTCGGCAGCATCGTCACGAGGTGAAGGTCACCGCGGAAGAAGAGGGTGAGCTTGTTCGGTTGGCGTTGGCGCAGCGGGTGACGGTGCCGCGTTTACTGGTTGAGTCGGCGTTGTCGGCGGGGTCGGGGGAGACGCCGACGGAGCGTCGGAATGCGATGGTTGAGCTGTTCGCGATGCACCGTCTGTTGGCGGCGATTTCGAACAATGTGAATCAGTTGGCGCGGGTCGCGAATAGTGATGGTGTGGTGCCGGTGGAGACTGCGGTGACGCTCGCGAAGGTGCGGGAGGTCGCGATGCGGATCGATGGTGTCATTGACGAGTTGAGTCCGCGGTGATGCCGAATGTGGTGCGCGGTGATCGGTTCGCCGGGCTGATGACGTACCTGGTGGGGCCGGGTCGGGCGAACGAGCATGAGGAACCGCACTTGGTTGCCGGTGACGGTGCGTTGATGGCGTGGTACGACGAGGCTGAGCTGTCGCGGGAGAACGCGTTAGGGATCGCGAAGCATCTGGACCAGCCGAGGACGGCGTTCGGGGTCGAGGTGGCTGGTGGGCATGTGTGGCATTGTTCGCTGTCGTTGCGCGCGGACGAGGGGCAGCTCACGGACGAGCAGTGGAACCGGATCGCGACCGATTTTGTGTCCGCGATGGGGTTCGATGACCATGAGGGGACGAAGGCGCCGTGTCGGTGGGTGGCGGTGCGGCACGGGGTGTCGACGAACGGCAACGACCACATCCACCTCGCCGTGAATCTGGTGCGCGAGGACGGGACGAAAACGTCTTTCCATCACGACTACTACCGGGCGCAGCAGGCAGCTCGAGCGCTCGAGGTGCGGTACGGGTTGGAGGAGCTCGAGTCGGTGCGGGAGCAGCGCGCGACTCGCGGTTACAACCCCGCCGAGCGGGAAGCGCAAGCACGCGCCCGTGCGCGAGCACGGCACGAACGGGAGCGCGCGACGAGCGCGACTCCGATGCCGGCGTGGGATGCGCTGTCGGGCAGTGACCGGCAGGCGCGTATCGCGGTCGAGCTGCGCCTGGACGAGCCCCGGCATGTGTTGGCGGTGCGGGTACGTGCGGCGTTCACGGCGGCGGAGTCTGAGGGGGAGTTCGTGCGTCGGATGCGTCGCTCCGGGTTGTTGGTGCGTCCCCGGTTCGCGGAGGGCCGCACGGACGTCGTCACCGGGTACTCGGTCGCGGAACGACCCACGCATGGTGAGCGCCCGATTTGGTACGGGGGAGGGCAACTCGGACGAGACCTCACCCTGCCTCGCCTGCGCGCAGCATGGCCGGACTCACCAACTGGTGCGAGCGAGGCGGCGGCCGAGTGGAACGCGGCGTTCCGAGGCAAGCGCATCGTCGCTCCCGGACGAGAGATGCACGAACCCGACCCGCAGCTGTGGGCACAACGCGAACGCGAACTCGAAGACACGGTTCGGCGGGTGCGGGAGGTGCCGCTCGAGGATCGGGACACGTGGGCGCAGGTCGCTCGACAGACGTCGGGTGTGTTCGCGGCATGGTCGGTCGCGACCGAGCCCGTCCCGGGCGATCTTGCCGCTGCGTCGGAGGCGCTTTCCCGGTCTGCGCAGACCTACCGACGGCCGCTCCGGGAGAGCCCGGCGGTGGGGCAGTCGATCGCTGGCGCCGCGATGCTCTTCGCGAGTGCCACACGGGCCGGGAATGGACCGGTTGCGCAGCTCGCGATGATGCGGCAACTGCTGCGCCTCACGCAAGCCGTGCACGATGCCGCGAAGGCCAGCGAACAGGCGCGGCACGCGCAGCTGCTCGCGACCGACACCAGGGCCCGGCTCGTTCGTGTCCGCAACGCACTCCCCGCGCCAGAGACTCCAACGCTGGAGCCAGTAGCGCAGCAGCGTGCCACCGCGACGGTGGAGGACATCGTGCGCGCAAGCCGGGCGAAGCCGGCGGCAGAAGCCGCGTCGACGATCCCGAAGACGCTCGAGCCAGAACACCGGGTGACGCCGACTCGTGCGGGCCCGGACCCGGACCGCGGCATCGACCGCTGAGCGCACACGAATTGACTGACCGAACCAGTGGCCGCACATCACCAGAGGAGAGGGAATGGCTGAAGAATCCGACGGCATCGAGGAAGCCTTCGAAGGACAGATGCGCGTGATCGTCACGACCGCGGCGCGCGCCGGCGAGATGTTCGCCCGGGCCCGCGAGGACGCCAAACGCCGCGCCCAGCAACTGGGGGAGCGAGAAGCGCACGAGCTGCAGTCGCGCCTGGACGCGGAGCGTCAGCTCGCCCGCACTCAGCTGTCTGACGTGCACCGCGACGCATGGTGGGACACCGCGAAGCCCGACGAGATCGGCCACCGCTTCCAGACCGCTCGAGCGTGGGCCAGCGAGGACCCGGAAGCGGCGCGTGCAGAGCAGCGCATGCGCAACGAGATCGCCACCCGGTACAAGATCCAGATCCCCACCGACGGACGATCCATCACCGGCAGCGAGGTCGCCAACGCGGTCCAGCAGAGCGTCGACGTCGACCAGGCCGACATCGAACGTGAACGAGCTCAGCGTGAGCGCGCGGAAGCAGCACGCCTGGGCGAGGAGGCCAACCGCGATGACACGGCCGCCGATCAGGTTCGAGCGGCCGCCGAGTACGAGCCAAACCCCGCCGACCAAGCCGCGGCGGAGGCGGAAGCGCGCGAACGGGAGACGACCGCGCAGCACGCGCAGGAGCGTGGCAAGACGATCTACGACAGCGCTGAACGCCGAAACGCGACAGCGAGCGAGCTTGAAGCGCGTGGCATCGATTCGGACGCCATCAATGCGCGCATGCACGCCGACGTCAGCAACGCGAAACCCGCCAGCGCAGCGGTCACCGCGACCGGCAAGAAGGCGCCGCACGCCCGGAAAGCTGGCTCACCTCAGGTGCAGCGCTCAGGCCTCAATCGCTAACCTCGACCAGATCCACCCCAACAAGCAACCACTGCAGAAACGGAGTCGTGCATGGCGAAGAAAGTCATCTACCAGCTGACCGACGACCTCGATCAGACCGAGATCCCCGACGGTGAAGGTGAGACGGTGCAGTTCGGCCTCGATGGCACGGCCTACGAAATTGACCTCACCGACGCGCACGCAATCAAGCTGCGCAGCCTCTTCAACCGCTATGTCGAAGCCGGCCGCAAGACCGGGAAAGCCACTAGTGGCAAGAAGCAGTCGGGACGGAAGCAGGATCTCGCAGCCGTCCGCGGCTGGGCTCGCTCGAACGGCCATGACGTGTCTGACCGAGGCCGCGTGTCCGGTGAGCTCCTCGACGCTTACGAGGCAGCAACCCGCTAATTTATTCTCGGAGGAGTGCTGACTCAGGTCGGGAACGGATCGTCATCGAGGTCGATGAACACCGGTTGCGGGAGCTCATCAGCACGTTCCGCGGTGATCTCCCGCGGCGCGGGCTCGATCCAGACGGACGATTCCGGGAACACGAGCGCCGCCGTTCCGGGACGGGTCGGGAGCGGTAAGTTCACGAACCCGCCGCCCGCTCGAGCTGCGCTCAAGAGGTTGGCGCGGAGGTCGTTGATGTGCGCGGCGGCGACGGGGTAGTCGTTCCCATTGATGTGCACTGTGTAGCTCATGGCCGTCCTGGTTGCTGCGGGGGTCGTTCTGAACTGGAGCTCCTACTCAACCGAAGGCGTCTGAGGGCAGCAACCGCATTGACAGTCGAGGGGGCGATCAACTACCCCCCCCCTGCGGATCCCAACCGCGGGAGCACTGTTGCGAGCAGCTGCGCGTGCGGAAGCGGTGCAGCAGGGTAATGCTCGGTGGCGTGACATGGAAGTGTTCTGGCGCTCGTATGTGGGTGCGGGGAGACTGGTGGTGATCGATACCAAGCCCCTTCCTTCGCTTGTTCGGGGCACCACCGAGTGGCCGAGTCGAATCTGTCGGCTTGGTTTCTCAGACCCCAGAGGTGATAACTCATGGGCTACATGTATTTCGGCAACCAGAGTCACGAACTCGAGATCGACGACCGCCCCCTCACACACCTGAAGATCGCGTTGCTCAGCATGCTTCGCGCCGGTCACAGCGTGGCGTTCTCCATCCAGCACCCAGTATCGGCTGGTGGTGGCCGTGAGACGTTCTGGATCACCCCGCACACTGACCTGCGGTTCAAATTCATCGGGGGACGCTCGATCAGTATCAGCGAAGAATGGGTCAAGCTTCTGATCGCGTCGGCGAGCAGCCCGGCCGGGATGCGGCTGTGCCCGGAGCCGATCTCCACTCGCGCGCACCTGGCTTGACCTCACTGCTCGCGACGATCTCTGAAAGCCCGAGGACCGGCACCGGCACGCCGGGCCACACGGACCTGCTCGGCCATCTCGCGATCGTGTTCGACGCCCACACGACGATCGCTCTGGCGCTCATCGCCACGATCACAGCAGGGGTAGCGAGCGTGTGGGTGTTTACCCTGGTCCGCGTGCGTGCCTTGCGCCGCAGTGGGGCAGAGAGCCTAACGGGTCGTGTGCAGTGCGCCGCAGGACTCAACGGCACCGCGGTCCTCGTCACCCTCGCCGGACTCGTCGTGGTCATGCTGGTAGCAGTCTGGCGCCTGGTCGTCGCTCTCATCTAGCGCTGCAGGACAGCCGACCGCGGAAGTCCGAGATCGGCACCCAAGCGCCTGCGTCGAGGTACGCGGCTCATGGTGTTGCTGCGTGTGCGCGGACAAGAGGGCTTCGAAAGGTGCGTCTGGCGACTTTCTGCGGAAAATCGTAGAAAAGCGCAGAAAACGCTAGACAGCCTGAACAACGGGCGTCCGGTGCGAATTGACCTTGCTCTGAAGAGCCGCGGACGGCGAACTCAGAGCCAGAGTTCTCAGAGGAGTCGGAGACGAGGCTGTCGGGGATTCCCGCGCTCCGTCTCCCAGGCGCGCGCCGCCTCGACGTAGGGCCGGGCCCAGTCTGGGAGATCATCAGTGTGGTGGGGCCCGCCGGCCCACCGTTCGGGTTCATCGCTGTACCCCAGTCCCTTGTTGCCACCGAGCGTCCCGTCAATGCGCACCCGTGTGCCGCTGATGAACACATGCAGGGCTCCAGGCGAGTCGGATGCCGGCCAGTGCTCCACGCGAAGCTCTCTCGGTGCAACAACGAGGCGTCGACTCCCGTTCTCGAGCGTGTGGACATTCGGCAACCCGTCCGGCAGCTCCCACGAAAACGCGACCTTGCACTGCTCAATATTGTCCGTCATGACTGCTGCTCCTCGGCGTTGAAAGTGATCCTGCTCTAGAGGTCGGCGTCCACGTGATTGTTGGTGCCGCAGCGCGGCACCATTCATTTGTCGTACACCTCGCGGCGGTGGCCGGCGTGGACAATCACGACCGTGAGGACATCGTCCTGGATTCGGTACAACACTCGGTAGTCGCCCGTCCGTACGCGCCATTCAGGGCGCCCGGTGAGCTTCTTCGTCGCGGGCGGTCGCGGATCCTCAGCCAGGAGCTCCACCACCGCTTGGATGCGTCGCTTCGCCTCGGGCGGTAGTTTCTTGATCGCGCGCGCCGCAGCTGGCAGGACCAGGACCTGGTAGGTCACAGAGCGAGGCCGAGGTCGCGCTTGACGTCGTCCCACGGGACAGGCGTCTCACCCAACTGCTCGGTCTCTTCCCAAGCCGCATCCACAGCCCGAATATCAGCGAGTTCCTCGGCGTCTTCCAGCAGTTGGTCCAGCTGCTCGGCATCGATTACTGCAGCGACGGGACGGTTCCGTCGCGTGAGGTAGACCGGTTCCCGGCGGGCGTCGTCGATGATCGAGGCCAGCCGGCCTCGTGCGTCGGTGATTGCGATGTGACTCATGCCGCCAGGGTACGCGCGGGCGGTGAAAATGTACAGACTGCGCGACTACGTACAAAACAGCCGATAACCTTTATTATGACATTTTAGAGTACTCGGTATTGCCCTACGAGTCGCGAAGGCCTCTCATGGTTTTGAGGAAACTTCTGTGTCGGGGACTTCATTCTGTTTTCTAGCTCGCCGGTCGAAGTGCTCAATACTCATGCTGCTCATCGATAAACTGCCGCCTGGTCTACCTTGAACCACTTATGCTGGCGCGCGACTCGCAGTAATGGTGTCAGGCTTGGCGTAGTAGATTCTACGTAGTGCCAGGTCTGGGGTGTTTTCTTGACTCCAGAGACTCGCGCTTGCACAATCTCCTCGAGCAGACCGGCTGGTGGTTCGACCGAGATCGTCCTGTCTGTTACTGAACCTGAGTTCAGTACGCGCCACATTGACTGTGTAAGTCTCTGGCGAGCATCCGCAGGTAGGGATGAAGCAATCGTCGAGAGGGTCTCGAGGTGCTGTTCTATCACGGAGCCACCAGCTATGGCCCAGAGAGCCAAGGACCACTCGCTGAGCGACAAAGTGTCGTGACAGTGCTGGAGCTGGTTGGACCACCAGGCTGCGTCGTCTCGATGTGCACGAGTTTCTTGCAGCAGGACTGACGGATGTCCGTCGTCTCCGAAAGGGCGCTCTTGTGACACCCTCACGTAGCCATTTCCCAAGTGTGAAGCTGCCCCGGCAACCGCGATCTCTGTAACCAGCCAGCACCGGCCATGCTCATTGAAAAGTGAAGCGGCCGTGTTTGCCAATGGGAAGGTGCTCCCCTTTTCGCCTCGCTTGAACCTTCGGTGATCGGCTATCTCGGCGTAGACGGAGCCGCTACGTCTGAGGCCCTGAAGCGCCCTGGACCTGCGTCCTGATCGCTTGGAGGACGCGCGACGGCTTGGCGGATCTGCGCTCAACATGTAGTAGTCGTCCGGATTAAGGCATACTGCGATTTGGGCGGGCGTTGATCGTACCGAAGTTGTTGCGGTGCAGTGCCCCGCCAGAACGAACTCCATGAGCTCTTTCTCAAGTTCGCTACCGCGCGCGGGAATCAAACCTGTGTTCAAAACATTCTGCGCTACGGCTGCGGTTCTGACCGTGAGTCCAGGAACGGAGGCTGTGGAACCCGCAGCAACTTCGCAGTCGGCACCAAGGCGTAGCCATGCTGCCTCTGATGGGGAGCCGACCGCCCCTCGTAGCTGGTTGAGCCACCAGTCGAAGAATTCGTTTCGAAGTCCGAGGGCCTCGCGCAGGACGCGTACACGCACGTAGTTGACTGGTAGTGCCGGGTTGTCGGCTATAAGTCTGGTTATCCGATTGAAGGCAGTCATTCCTTGTTTTGGATCTGGGATAGGCGCAATATTTCTACTGTCGATCGCGCCAATGATGCTTGTGAGGGCTTCATCCGAAAGTAGCGTGTCTAGAATCGATGCGGCTTCGAGTGGCCTGCTATGGAACACTCCGTCGCAGAGTATCGTCCAGATTGCCACATTGACGTGGGGTGTGGCACCGAACGTCACTTCGTGTTCTATGCCGGCCTTAAGTGCGTAGATGTCGGATCCGGTGGCATTCCCGCTATAAAATCGCACTGTGTTAAGCCAGTATGGTCGCCGTAGGAGTTCCCTAAATACGAGCGTTCTGTCAAAATTTTGGTCGCCTTCGCCAGCGTAATTGTATAGGTATCGAGCTGTGAAGTACTCTCTCAACGACTGCACCTCGAACTCGAACAGGCCCTCTTCTTTAGCGGTCAGTGCCCAAAGTCGAACGGAGGCTGCCTCAAAGAGTTCATCCACGACATTCGAGGGCTTGCCATATGTGTCCTGAAAGTGCTTCATTGCCGCTACGATCTCAGACCCCGGCATTGGACCATTGTGCCCGTCAGCTTCCGAGTGGGCTTGAAGGTACCAGCCAAGGAACGCCATGATCTCGATTAGATCCGCCCTATGCTTCCGGACGGATCTGGGGTGCTTGTTAGCTTCCCGAGCGAGGAGGAGACCCATGTAGGCGTCATAGAGCTCGGTGCGCTGGCTGGGCGTTGCGTCTCCGTGCTGTCTAAGGAGATAGAGGAGAATTGTGAGTTGCATCGGATTCCCCGCCAGTTCTCCGATGTAGGGCTCTTTCGTCTTTTCCGTAAAGTTTCTACGAAGCGTGCGACTATCGTTCCCAATCACGTTGTGGACCAGACACCACTTCCGTAGATACGAATCGCGTAGCGCTGGCCCCAAGGATGACAGTGCAATCACCTCGAAGTTCTTCGAGGTGGGCTCGGGTAGTCCTGCAGAATTCGGTCGTGTCGTAACGACGATCTTGGGTGTCACCGTGTACGACGAGCACCTTGCACAGAAAGCGTCTATTTCGTTCACGATTCGCCGTCGTTCGGATGTCTTACCGATTTCGTCTAGGCCATCTAGAACAATGAGGCTTGGTACACGTGACAAGATATCGTGAACCTGCGTTGCGGATACTGATTCAATTCCACCTGCATGCGTCATCAGCTCGGCTAGGAATGCTTCAATCGTTGATTCAGCTGCTGGTCGACGTCTTCTCTTTGTGGTGCGCTCATCATCGTTCACGTCGAAAACGTCGTTGCCACCTATCCAGTCGGCGTATTTACTCAAATCGAAGCGTATGGGAAATCTCGCTTCCGCCGGTGCAGCAATTCCGGTTGAGAATTCTTGGTTATCTGGGACCCATGCAATTCTGTGTGATTGGCACAGATACTGACTGAGTGTCGATTTTCCTTGCCCTGGCGCGCCGCGAACTAGGGTGAACGTTGCCGTCGTTTTGTCGGTGATGTAGGCAGCTGTGCCGCCAAGTTCCCGACTATCTGTCGGGCGCGAGGCTGCAAAGTTGCTTTCGCGCACGAGGCGGGACGGGACATCGACGAAGAGCTCAAAGAGTGGTTCTCTGTCCAGTTCAACCTGGCTGAACTTTATCCCCTCGTCTTCGTTCCACTGAGAGGCTGCAATCCGCCGCAGTAGAAATCGTAGCGTGGAGTCATGTCTTGCCTCAGAGGTATCTGCGACGAGATACCGGATTAGGTCCCAGCCAGCGAGCATGTCGGCGTAAGACCACTTCGTTTCTGAGGGGGCAGAGTCGACGATGGGGTTTAGTGCCTCACGCCAAAGTGCCGTCATCTCAATGCCGAATTGCTTGGCGTAATTATCCAGCTCGGAGTTGAGCTTGTCGAAAGTTCCCGTTCCGGGTTTGCCAGTGCTCGCTACGTTGGTAACTATCACATACTTCCGAGCCCCACCTGCGGCGAGCTCCGTAATCTTATCGCGCTCACCTTCGATGGCATTTTTCAACCACGTGACTGGGTTTTTCTCGGTTCCCTTTGAGGACCACTTGACTTGGAAAACCAGCGCTTTCTTTAGGTCGATGCCATCCCTTCCGGCATCAGCTTGTCGTAGCGGTAGAGGAACGTAATCGGGGAACTGTAGCATTAGAAGCGCGCTTACTAATTGCTGGAAATCGTGATCACCGAGGCGTTCGTACAGGTATCTGTGTTCGCTGTTTGGCACCAGGGCTCCTTCTCGAGTGACAGAAGTCTAGATCGCTGAGGTCGATCATCACGATGCCGTCCGTGCCTGAGGCAGGTTTGCGAGACAGGACTAGTACAGCTTTGTGGGCGGTGGGTCATACGGGAGCCGCTGTCCCCGCGTCGCCAGGTTGGTTGCCGATGTTGGATCGGCTGCGGAGAAAGGGCCATCAGGGTCCATTAGGACCTGCATGTGATGGTCGGCGTGGTCTCGGAACCAGACGCTCATTCCGGTGCGGGGTTCAAGGCGTAGGTGCTCCCAAGCGCGCCAGAGTGCGTCGAGGCGGATGACTGCTTCGGGATACTTCCACCATTCGGCGGCCCAGACGCGGGTTCGTCCGTTGATGGGACGCGCATAGGCCTCGCGGAGGTAGAGACGGACGAACTCATCGAGGTTCGCGTAGTAGGTCTTGCGCGGCTCAGGTTCTGCGCTTGTCTCGTCGTCCGGATCGGGTGCGAACGCCGCGTCGAGCTCTGGCTCGTCCTCTCCCCAGTCGGTCACGCAGCACCTCCCCCGGATGTCTTGCTCTGAGCGTCGACAAGGTCACGCTCCGCTTTGCTGATCGTGCGGGTTGCCTGCGGGTCGTGTGCGGCGAGCGACGCGCGCACTGCATCCGCGTGCCGTCCGCTCATCCATGGTCGTGTCCGGATGAGCGTTGGTCGCGATCCTGACGCCAGCACTACGGCTCGTCCTTTGGGCATTGCTGCGAGATCGGCGACATCAAGGATGCGTTCGCGCTGGAGCTGCTGAGAAACGGTGCGCTGTCCGCGTCCGCTCGAGGTGCTTGAGGAGATGCGGTCGTAGTCGCCGATGATGCGGGAGAGGTCTTCGAGGAAGGTGGCCTCGGACACTCCCCCGCCGTAGACCTTCACGTTGGAGGCGGACCAGAGCTTCTTCATCCCTGTTTCGCCCCACACTTCGGTGCCTTGGGACCAGGATTGAAGGATGGTCATGAGGATGATGCCGCGGGATCCGTAGTGCGAGTACAGATTGGGAAGCTCACGCCACCGGCACACGTTCGCCGCCTCATCCAAGACCCCGATGAGGGGCGTCTTGAGCCTGCCGCCGGTGGATTTGGCGGCGAGTTGTTCGGCGGCTTCGACGACGGCGACGGTGAGTGCGGTGACGAGTGGGCCGGCGTTGCCTCGTCCTTCTTTGGAGAGGCTGTAGAGGGTGCCGCCGTCGCGGACGAAGGCGTGCGGGTCGAAGTGGCGGCGATGGTCGTGGTCCTCCGTGCGGGTGACCCATTGGCTGACTTGGCGGTTGGTGAGGCAGGAGGCCATCTGTTGCGCCGTGCCGTAGACGCCGCCGCGTTGTTTCTCGGGGGCGGTAATGACGCCGGCGACTTGGTCGGCGGTGAGCGTGTAGCCGTGCTGGCGGAGGATCCCGACTGGGGTGTCGTCGGTGGGCCTGGTCAGCCATGTGTAGACGACGGTGATGGGCCTGCCGTCGAGGGCGCCGGCGAGGAGGAGGCCGGCGAGGAGGTCTTGGCCGGCGGGGTCGAAGTAGGCGTCGGTTTTGGCGCCGGGGTCGCGGGAGCCGGCGGAAAAGTGCTCGGCGAGCTTCGCGGCTTTGACCTCGTCGGTGACGTAGCTGAGGGGGTTCCACCACCAGGTGGGTTCTTCGAGTGCGATCGCTTGCGGGTCGAACACCCACACTGGTCCGGTCTTGGCTCGGACGTCGCGGGTGGCGTCGACGACGTCGCGCTTGTTGGAGGTGACGAGCACTCCCCCGGGCGCGTCGAGGATGGCGGGCACGGCGCGGCTGGTGGTCTTGCCGGTGCGGGGTCCCCAGATGTCGATGTGCATGTCTTCCCACGACCCGAACAGCTCACGTCCGTCGAACACGCCGACTCCGATCGGCACACCGGCCGATCCTTCGACGCCGAGGCGGGCTGCGGATGCTTCTGCGCTCTTTCGTGAGAGGGCTTCGACGTCGTGGCCGCGGCCCATGTAGGTGGAGACGCGGTCGACGCGGGTGCGGCGCTTTGCCCACTTCCGCCGCCACAGGAACCACGCGACCACCAGGCCGAGAACGATGATGGCGATCGCGATGACGACGAGCGTGCCGGGCGTGCCGGGCCAGGTGAGCTCGCCCTCGAGCATCCCGAAGAGCACCTCGAACGGATTCAGCGGGATCTGCTGCCCGGTGCCGGCGAGCCGGTGACCGATGCGCATCCCGAGGTAGATGGGGAGCACGATCGCGGCCGCGGCACCAATGCCGACCCAGACGAGGGCTGCTTCGGCGCCGAGCCCGCCGGGTTGCCGGCGCCGGTTGTGAGGCTGCTGGCTCACTCCCCTGCTCCGTCCTGGTCGCGGGTGCCGACGCGGGATTGGGTGTGCCAGCGCTTGTTGGTGTCGCTGATGGAGGCTTCGACGCTGGTGAACTGCACGTCGACCGGAATCCCTGGGCGTCCGCCGACCTTGACGAGGAACTTGCCCCGTCCGGGCGGGGTTGCTTCCTGGTTCGTGGTCGGGTCCCACGCGGGCGGGTCCTGCCAACCGATGAGCAGGTCTTGCTCGGCTCGCGAGAGTGGGATCGCGGAGGTGAGCTGCGGCATTTCCGCGGAGGGGAGGCCGCCGCAGATGACCATGCCGCTTCGTTCGACGAAGCCTTTCGCTTTCATGCGGTCTTCCTCGCTGGCGAGGGCGAGGAGGTCGCTCATGGTGTGGGAGACCATGGCCATGCCGACTCCCCTAGTTCGGTTGAGACGGGTGAGGGCGTCGACGCGGTCGACCATGCCGCGGCCTGCGCGGAGGGCGCGCCAGAGCTCGTCGAGGACGACGAAGTAGTGCCGGCGCGGCTCCAGGCCGGCGTCGGCGAGGGCGTTGGCGACGTTCACGGTGCCGAAGCCGGCGGACCAGCAGGCGAGGAGGGCGGCGGCTTGGAGATCCATGTCGGAGTCGTCGACTGCGGACACGTCGTAGACCACGGGCCGGTCCCGGTGCATGGGGTTGGTGGTGGGTTTGGAGAACATCTCCCCGAGTCGTCCTCCGCCGGTGAGACCGATGAGGGAGGCTTCGAGGTTCTCGGTGATCTCCTTGTACCGATCGTCGTTGCCGCGATCGAGCGCCACGGCCCGCACCTCAAGCGGCGCATCCTGGATGACCCTGAGGAGGTCCCCCAGGACGGGAATCCCGTCATGGGTATCGTCGAGCACCTTGAGAGCGCGATCGAGGATGGTCTCTTCGCGGTCGGTCGGTGGGGCGCCGCGCATGATCGTGAGCAGGGCCGCGACCATCGTGTGCCGGCGCCCGTGCGCATCCGCCAGCACCTGCGATGCTTCCTTCTCGTAGCCGGCGTCGCGAAGTCGCTGCGCAGCGCTCGTGGCTTCGCCGGGGTCGAGGACGTTGAGGTAGCCGCGTCCGCGGCCGAGCGTGATGACTTGCCCTTCGAGCGCTTCGATGAGGTCGACGTAGTCGGGTTTCAGGTCGCCGAGAACGAGTGGCATGACCCCGTAGCCGGCAAGGCCGGTGGCCATGCGGCGCACGACGGAGGATTTGCCGAGGCCCGGTTTGCCGAGCACGAACATGGAGGGGTTGGAGATGAGTTTCGCGCGCTGGAACCAGGAGATGGGGTCGCAGCAGAGGGTGGCACCGGTGTGGATGTGCCGCCCGAGGGGGACACCGACCATGGGAGTTCCGGTGCCGATCGCGAACGGCCACAGCCCACACACCTGCACCGTCGTGCCCCGCCACTCCTGCGGCGCCTGCACATAGAACGCTTCGCCCCGGCCCTTGCCGAGCCAGCCGCGCATCCCGGGCCGCTTCAGTCGCGGCGCCTTGACTCGTTCCTCCGGCTTCGACGCCGAGATCGAGCTAGACGGCGTGATGGCGCGGCGGAGCAGGGTCATAGTTTCTCCCTCAGTTCGGCGGGCACCTTCACGTGCTTCTGCAACACCAGCCCGAGCGGGAGAGCTGCGGCAAACGCGGAGTCCTGCGACCCATACACGGGCCGTACTTTGAGACGGGCGGTCGCGGAGAGATTGTCGACGGCGGCTTTCGCGTCCGCGACCTTCTCGAGGTCCTTCACGGTCGCGGTCACGAGCACTCCGAACTCCACCAGCCCTGCGCCGGAGGCTTCCTCTCGTGCGGTGGCTTGCGCGGATCCGATGCCGAGCGTGTCTCTCGCGGACGGCTTCGCGGTGGAGGTGGCGCGGAACTGCGCGGCGGCGAGATCGGCTTCCACGATCGCGGCTGCTCGTGCGGAGTCGATCGGCCGGTACAGCAGTGTGATGCGCTTGCGCGCGATGTCGCGGTGCGGGGCGAGGAGACGCGCAAGCACACCGGATTGGACGTTGCCTCGGGGCGCAGACGTCATGGACCAGGTGACGGAGTACGCGGAGTCATGCCGATACCCGTCCCAGTCCGCCTGCGCCGCCGTCGGCCCCACATCCGGCCACGACAGCTCCGGGGTCTCCCCATTCGCGCGGGCCTCGTCGATGAGCAAGGCCGCGGCCGGGTCGTAAGCGATGCGCACCGTCTCGCATAGCTCCTGCGCCGACACCGGATGCGCAGCACCCGCGCCGGTGGCCTCGAGACCTGCGGTGAGGCCGGGGATGCGGGCGGCGAGCTCGCGCGCCATGTCCTCCGGGCTGCGCTTCTTCCCACCAGCACGCATGGACGCGGCGAAGGTGATCGCGACGAACGCCTTCACCGTCGACGACCCGGACGGGTACGAGTCGACGATCTCCTCGAGCATCTCGCGCGCAAACGCGGGCGCGTTCGCGTCCACATTCGTGGACACTTCACGCTTGAGTCGTGTGCCGGAGTCAGGGGCAGTCTCGATGGTCACGGCGGCGGCTTCCACACCGGGCTCGTCGCCGAGGTTGGAGAGCCAATGCCCCCAGTCCGCGACCCAGGAGTCGATCTGCTCTGGGTCGACGAGAGCTGCACCGTCGGGTTCGGTGCCGAGCACGATCGAGTAGGACAGCGTCGCGGGCGTGTAGAGCAACGCGAACGGTCGCCCGTAGGAGTCGTGGTGCTCGCTGAGCCGGGTTGGAGCGGCGAGACCGGGGAGCTGGAAGGTGCCCCAGTCGGTGCGACCGATCGGGCCGGAGCGGTAGATGTTCGCCCCGCGGCTGCGGGCGGTCGCGAACCCGACCCGAGTGGCGAGCCGGCTCACGATGGACTGCCCGTGGGAGTCCTTAGTGACGACGGCGAGCATGACCGTGGCGAGGACCACAAAGGTGATCGCAGCCTCGAGGAGTCCGACGATCATGACGATCAGCACAATGAACACGAGACCGCCGAGCATGATGGCGGTGCCGACCGAGCCGAGGCCCATGAGGCCGGGCGAGGTGGGGCGGCGCCAGTTCCCGTAGGTGCGGGGTCCGCGGTGCAGTGGTTCAACGGCTGCCATCTGGCCCGCCTCCTTCTCCAGTCGATTGTTCGCCAACACTCTTCACCGCGCCCGCCGCGGCTTGACCCGCTTCCTTGGCTTTGCCGAGCGCGACTCCGGCTGCCGCACCAGCCGCCATACCCACGGGACCGCCGGCGGCACCCGCGGTCGCGCCAGCTGCGGCGCCTCCACCTGCAGCAGCTCCCGCACCGGCACCAGCCCCTGCAGTAGCGGCTCCAGCTCCGCTGGTCGCGACCCCGGTCGACGCCGCTCCGGAAGACGCGGCGGCTCCGGTCTTTCCGCCGGCTGCCGCGTTTTGGGCGCCGGCGTTCTGCGCGGAGGTGGACGCGGACGGCGTTGCGTTCTTGCCACCGGTCGGTGGGGAGGTCGTGGTGCTGCCGTTCTGTCCCGACTGGCCGCTGTTGCCCTTGCTCCCGCCTCCTCCTCCGGTGCTGAGGCGTCCGAGCGCTGCAGCGCCCGACGGGAGCGCAGCAAGGGCTCCGGCGGCGAGGGCTGCTCCTCCGGCGCCGGCGGCCATGGAGCCGACCATGGGGGTCACGAAGCGCATGAGCGCGGGCATCGCGAACAGGGCGATGATCATGAGCATCAGCCCAGTGAGGACCGCGAGCAAGCCCGTGCCGTCGTCCTGGAACACGTCGGTGCCCGCGAGCCGGAACGCGGCCGCGTAGACGATCGCCGCTGCCGGCTTGTAGAGCACGAGAGCGACAATCCAGGCGACGCATTTACGGAACCAGTTCTTGCCCATCTCCGTGTTCGTCGCGGACGCGGCCAGCGGGAAGATCCCAGCAAGAACCACGAGCATGCCGCCACGAGCGACCATGAGCACGATCTGGAACGCAGACGCCAGCACCGCGATGAGGCCCAGGACGATGATGAGCAGTGGGCCGAGCGATCCGGCAGCCGGGTTCGTGGTCAGGGCGAGCAGTACGAGGATGTTCTCCCCGAAGCAGGTGCCGCCGGGGTCGTCGACCGCGCAGTCCGTGGACGCGTTCAGGACCCACACTGCGAACGTGTCCGCGGCGCTGATGAGGATCCCGACGATCGTGGTGCCCGCTCCCGCGACGACGATGAGCGTGAGCAGGCTCTTCACGGTGTCGCGGCCGGGCTCGCCCCGCTGCTCCCACACCATGCGGATCCCGCCCACGATCACAGACAAGACCGCGACCGCACCAATCAGCCACCAGAGGGACGATTGGATGAAGTACGTCGCTCCCCCAGCGCCCTGCGGTCCCCCGGACCTGACGACCTGCGCGACGATCGCGCTCGCCGCGCTGATGAGCACGACTCCACCCATGATGTAGCCGAGCTTCCCGACGGCCGCGATCCCTTCGCCGGCGCGCATGCGCGTGGCGATGAGCATGCCCAGGATGAGGATCGAGATGATCGCGAAGACCATTCCGATCCAGGTCACGTACCCGAGGAGCACCCCGATCTCGGCGCTGATCGGTGGCGCCCCGACGGCCGTTTGGTCGCCGGTATCCGTGATGTTCGGGGTGCCGATGTAAACCCAGACCGTGCCGAGCGAGGCGACGGTCTTGCCGACGGCCTCTGCGACGGCGTTCGCCATGTCATCGAGGGCGCCACTGGTTATCGCTTTCGCGCCTTCGAGAGCGAGGCATTTCGGGTCGACGGCCTGCCAACCTGTGCAGCCAGGCGAAGTAGTTGCAGTCAATGCCTAGGCACCCCAGGCGATGTATCCGGCCAGGTCAGGGATGGTTGCTACGTCGATGGGCACCGCCGGGTCGACGACTTGGAGCTTCCAGTCCCCGTCTTCCCAGACAAGGTCGTAGACCATCGACAGATTCACCGTCTGACCCTGGGTGGAGCCTCGGAGGGCGATGTCCACTCGAGCTGATTCACCTTCGTAGGAAAGGACCCGGAAACCGGCGATGTCGACTCGGATGCCGGAAGAGTCAACGCCACCGGTAGGGCCTGCGGCGAGTACTTCATCTCGGCCTGGGCCTTCTGCGAGGAAGTACTCGAGGAAGCTGCCCACGGTTTCCTGGTTGGAGCCCTGTGCAGCAGCGTTTGCGGCTGCAAAGACTGCTCCTTCGGGTGACTGCTGGAAGCAGTTGCGAACGCCGTCCGGTGTTGTTGCGGCTGGGCCGTAAGTATCGGAAGTCGGGAAGCCGACCGTTCCCGCGTAAGACCACTCAGCTTCTGGCGCGCTGTTGAGCGAGCCTTCGAGGACTTGCCCGGGAAGTCCGCAGATGCTGCCGCCGCTCTGGGCTGAAGATTCCGCGGGAGGTGTTCCAGCTGAGCTGGGCGTCCCGGTTGCCGTGGGGGCTGTTTCTTGTGATGAATCGTCGGACTGGTTCTGGCTGTTGACGATGCCTGAGATGCCGAGCACGACGCCGAGGACAACAACGATCGCGACGATGATGGCGGCGATGATGAACCAGGGGCGCGTGTAGGGGTTGGGGGTTTCGTCGTTGGTGTTGGTCATGGTGGCTGCTTAGGCGAAGAACCCGACGAGGGAGGTGGCGGCGGAGATGATGATGACGCCGCCGAGGGCCATTCCGATTTTGCCGGCGTGCTCGCCGCCCTCGCCGCGACGGGACTGGATGGCCATGAGGGCGCCGGCGGCGATGAGTCCGAGGACGCAGATGGCGAGGGCGATCCATTTCACCCATCCGAGGAGGGTGGAGACGCCTTCGGTGCCGGGCGGCTGGATCGGTGGGGAGTCGGGGATGGAGAGGCTGACGGTTGCGGCGAGGTCTCCGGCGAGGGCGATGGTGGAGAGCAGTTCGGGGGTCATGCCGGTCCCTTTCGGTTGGTGGTGTCTGATGCACCGGACGTGATGGCGGTGAGGTCGGAGATGAGGGCGCGCACATCGCGATGCGCGGCTTCGGGATCGGGTGTCTCGCCGAGGCGCCAGCTGTCCTGCCAGGGCAGATGCCAGGTGCGGGGGACGCCGCCGGCGACGATGCCCGCGAAGTCCCGCAGCGGGCGCGGGAGACGGCCGGGCGCGTCCGCGATGACGACCAAGCCCGCGAGGTCGGCGAAAGGCACGAGCCCAGACCCCCACTGGGTGGCTGCTCGTTGCGCGGCTTTCAGGCCGTGCATGTTGGAGCGGGCGGTGAGGACCACTCGGAGTCGAGTATTCGATGCGGCCGGTTGCGGCCAGGCGTGCTCACTGCTCGCCCAGTCAGGGTCGAGAGCGGCGAGCGTCGACTCGCCGGCGCCGCCGTGCGCGCCGAGGATCCAGAGCCGCGCGGACCGCGTCTGTTCGCGTACCGGGAGCTGATCGACGCGATCAGGGGCAGGAACACCAAGCTGCGGCCGCGTTGGGCGATCCCGAATCCAAGGGTTCAGAGCTGGGGTCTCGTGGCGGTCAAGGGAACTTCCGGCGGATTTCGCTGTCCACGGGTTGGTTTCGACGCTCACCGAGTACCCCTCCCCTGATAATTGGCGCAGGTCGCCAGAGCACCACTTGGCCGGTGCTCAACGGTTTGAACCATACGGAACTAAACGGAGCGTATCAAACATGTATGAAACACGCTGTAACGCTGTTTTGTGTACTCTGTCGGCATGGTGTGGAGCTTCTGGGATGGGATCGCGATGAGCGATCACCAGGGCCTGGATTCTCTGTTCGCTGACCTGCCCGAGGTCTTGTCGACGCCGGAGGTGGCGAAGCTCCTCAACATGTCTGTGCCAGGGGTACAGAAGTGGTTGAAGGAGGGCGTCATCCCGGGGTACAAGGTCGGGCGGACCTGGTTCGTCACGAAGCATGACCTTCGGGCGACGTTCCAGGCCGGCGCGAACACCAAGCCCAGCAGAGAAACGGAAATTCACGAAGGGTAGTTCTCCCCGTATGGCTCGACGCGAACGAGTAGGTGCCAGCCTCGCGATCGTCGCAGCGCTCAGTCTGAGTGCCTGCGCGGCCGAGCCACGGAACACCCCACCGCCCGCCGAGTCGACCGCGCCGTCCTCGACGATGTTTGTCCCCGATCTCGACCAGTTCACCCCGCCCCCAGCGGGCGTTATCGACGACAAGACGGGACAGACCACGGGTCCGAAAGCTCCCGCCGTGTGGGACGACACCTCCCGCGCTGCAGCTGTCGCGGCGGCCGAGACGGCGATGACTGCGTACGCCAGGCCCACGGTCGATGCAAACACGTGGATCGAGGAGCTCACGCCGCTGCTCACGCCGAAAGCGGCGAAGGACTACAACTACCTCCGCAACAGCACGATCCCCGCGACCCAGGTCACCGGTCCCGGGGTGATCGTGAACGACGACAGCGTGTACCTCGCGCACGTCGAGGTGCCGACGGACGCGGGCACGTGGACGGTGATGATCGTCCGCGAATACGGTGACTCGCCCTGGCTGGTCGAACGGTTCGCACCCCCGGCAGGGATGCACTGACTGTGGGCAAGCAGCAAGGCGCCGGCGGCGTTATCGCGATCGTCGCCGCCCCCGTGGCGATCATCGTGCTCGTGCTCAGCCTCGTGCTGATGCTCGGCACGAACGCGAACGCCTGCAACCTCGAAGGCGACGCAGCG
The DNA here is from genome assembly GCF_008831075.1 of Pseudoclavibacter terrae. Classification (GTDB taxonomy): domain Bacteria; phylum Actinomycetota; class Actinomycetes; order Actinomycetales; family Microbacteriaceae; genus Pseudoclavibacter; species Pseudoclavibacter terrae. The sequence continues at coordinate 19,650 of NZ_WBJX01000008.1, forward strand.
ACCGCTGTCTCGGTCGATCCGAACAGCATCCCGGACGTGGAGATCGCCGGCTACCAGGGAGAGCAGCTCGTAAACGCCGCGAACGTGATCCTCGCCGGTAATGACATGGGCCTCAGTGTGCGGGACCAGACGATCGGCGTGATGACCGCGATGGGCGAATCCACGCTCAACAACATCGACTACGGCGACTGGGAAACCTCGGGTGTGACCAACCCGGACGGCTCCCCCACCACCAGCATCGGCCTCTTCCAGCAACAGGACCACTGGGGCAGCCGCGAAGAGCGCCTCAACCCGTACCGGGCCGCGCAGATCTTCTACTCCGCCATGGAAATCTCCGTGCCCCTCCCCGAACGCGACAGCGTGGAGCCGACGCTGGTCGCGAACCGCACCCAGGTGAACCTCGACCCCTACTACTACGCCCAGTTCTGGGACGGCGCCGTGCAGATCGTCGAAGAACTCTCCGGCACCACCACCGGCCTCAGCACCGGGGCCGGCGCGCAAGTCTGCTCCACCGTCGCCGGCACCCAAGGTCAGGTGTCCTCCACCGGGTGGGCGGTCCCGGGCGAGGGGCCGATCACGGACCCGTACGGGATGCGCACCCACCCCATCTACGGCGACCAACGCCTCCACTCCGGCACGGACCTCGCCGCGGGCGGCTGCGACGGCCCCATCTGGGCAGCACAAGCCGGCACCGTCACCTTCCGCGGCTTCGACTCCGGCGGCAACGGCACCATCACCCTCGACCACGGCGAAGGCATCACCACCAAATACCTGCACTCCTTCGAGAGCGGGCTGCTCGTCAACGTCGGCGACACCGTCCAAGCCGGCCAGCAGATCGCGATGACCGGCACCAGCGGCCAATCCACCGGCTGCCACCTGCACTTCATGGTCCTCATCAACGACGAAACCGTCGACCCCGAACCATTCCTCGCCCAAGTGGGCATCACCCTCGGCTGAACGGAACACCCACCAATGACCCTGCAGCAGCACACCACCCCCGTCATCACCGCCCACGCCGACCAGCACGGCACCGGACACATCACCATCGACGGCGCCACCCAGCCCCTCACCGCCAGCAGCCTCGACGCGGCCCGCGACCACATCATCACCACCCTCACCACGCTCGCCCGCACCCACCAGGCACCCGTCACCGCGACCACCACCGACCCCGACGGCACCTGGCACCTCACCGTCGACCCCACCGGCCACGTCCACGCCGAACCCCACCACGCCGCACCTCCTGCCGCCGAGGCGACTGTGGCAGCCGCGGCGCCGCAGGTGGCCCCAGCTGCGGAACAGCAGACCGCGCCGGCAGCGCCGCAGGATGAGGCGCCGCCGCTGCGAGACGGGCGCCGATCGTTCCTAACACAGGAACAGACCGAAGAACCCGCAACCAATGGATGGCGCGGCGCGCTCTCCAAGGTCGGGATCCGCCTCACCCCCTCTGAGCAAGAGCGGGCCGAACGCGCCGACGCGCACGCCGTGAGCCAGCACTGGCCAGGACCGCGCACCATCGCCGTCGTCAACGCCAAAGGCGGCAGCTCGAAAACCCCCACCACGATCCTCCTCGCGGCCGTCTTCGCCCGCTTCGGCGGCGCCGGCGTCCTCACCTGGGACAACAACCAAACCCGAGGCACCCTCGGCTGGCGCACCGAACAAGGACCCCACGACTCCACCCTCCTCGAGCTCCTCCCCCAAGTCGACCGACTCCTCTCGACCGGAGCGCAATCCGCGGACCTCGCGCACTACGTCCACCACCAAACCCGCGACCGCTTCGACGTGCTCCGCTCCCAACCCACGAACCTCGCCCACGAACAACGCATGGCACCCGAAGACGTCGACGCGATCCACGCCGTCGCGTCCAAGTACTACCGGCTCGTGTTCATCGACTCCGGCAACGACGAATCCGACCCCATGTGGCTGCGCATGATCGACCACACCGACCAACTCGTGCTCGCCACCACCACCCGCGACGACCACGCCGAAGCCGGAGCCCTCCTCCTCGAAGCACTCGCCCAACGGGACGAGAAATCCGCACAGCTCGCCCGCAGGGCTGTCGTCGTCGTCAATCAAGCCAATGCCAAGAGCTCACGGGCTGATCTCGAGCTGGTCGCAAGCGGGTACCGCAGCCTCGTCCGCGCCGTCGCGACCATCCCCTTCGACCCAGCCATGGTCGACGGCATACTCCGCTACGGCTCGCTCCGAGCGTCCACGCGGCGTTCCTGGCTCTCGGCCGGCGCCGCTGTTGCGAGAGGGCTCTGAAAGTGCTCGGGCTTCAGAACCGATCGGCTGGCCAGGCTGATGGTGATCAGAACCGTGAGGGATTAACGCGACACGCGACCGACGTTGCGTTTCAGGAAACGATTCGCGGCATGATTCTTGGCATGGGGAGACCAAGCAAGGGTGAACGAGACGCCATCATGGCCAAACCAGCCATGCCACTAGCGAAGGTTATCCGTGCGAATGCGGAGGCCTCCGGCTACACCAACGGTGACTACATCACAAAGCTCGTGGCCGAGGCGCTCGGTATGCCTGAGTATGCCCCTAAGCCGGATAAGGCAGACCACGGAGCGACACAACTCCCCCTCGAGACGGAGGCCCATTCAGCAGCGGCCTAACGAAAAGAGGCCCGCCGCTTTCGCGACGAGCCTCTGAAAGATTCGTAGCTCAAACCCTCACAGTTTGCCGACCAAGAGGTTCGAGCTAGTTCCCACGCAGTTCCGGTTACCAGCCGGGCCTTCGTAGTACCCACTCCGAGGAGGAGGTGCCCTCATAGTACCTAAAACTGTCTCGTTTGTCCCTGTGCTCGCGCTTCGGCGTGCCCATGAGGGTGTTCCGGCCGCTCCGAGCGGGTGGGAGCTGGCTCGGGCGTTGAGCCCGCGGCCGCGGATCCGCGTCGCCGATCGCCTCGCCGATGGTGATGTTTTGAACGGCTACAGCCGCGATATTTCGGTGTTCGCAGAGCAGCCGCAGACCCCGTGGGCGATGTATCTGGCAAATGAGGCCGGCACATACCGGTTCCTCTGTTTCGATCTGGATGCGTCACGTGGGAATTCGCCGTACGACGCGAGTCGGCTTGCGTTCTGGCTGACTGAGCTGGGTATCGATCACGTGGTCACGAAGTCCGGGCCGAACGACGGGCGCCACGTTTGGCTCGCTCTCGAGACTGAAACTGACGCGAGCACCGTGCGTGAGCTCGCGCAGCTCGCCGCACAGTTGCTGCCCTCGCTGGATCCCACACCTCTGACAAACCCACGAACTGGGTGCGTGCGTCCACCCGGATCGCCACACCGTAGGGGTGGCTCTTCGCTGCCGAACGGCCCGCTCGATGTGCTCCTCGATCCGTCTGTCACGGTCGACCAGGTGCGTGAACTGCGGGCGTTCTTCATCGATGCCGGCGCTGAGATCCTCGCCCCGGTGACGGCGCTCACGAAGGGCATGGCCGTCGACGCTGACGGGCACCCGCACATCGCCGGCACCAAGCGCGCACTGAGCGCGCGCGTGCGCCAGGTGCTCGATACTCCCCCAACCGATGACGCCTCCTACGCACTCGTGACGGTCCTCGCGGGCTGCGCGAACGCCCGCTGGACGCTCACGGACGTGCGAGAGCTCGTCGACGAGACACCAGCGTTCGAGCACGTACGTACCCAACGCCACAAGCACGGCCACCGTATCCTTCGCACTCAGCAGGGTCGGGAACGCACGCTCGTGTCCGCGTGGCGACACGCGGTCACGTACGTTGCGGCGAACCCCTCCACCAACGACGGCACCGACGAAGGATTCCTCGCCCGTTGCGCGACCACTGTCGCTGCCATCGACGCTGCTCAGGCGCGCGCGGACGCGATGCCAGGGCTCTGGGGCGCCGACCGTGCCTCATCCGCGCAACGCTCCAGGACGGGAACGCACAGCACGCGTGCCGTGCTTGATGCACTCTGCCTGTATATGGCCCAGGCCGCGCAGCTCACTGTCGAGGCTGACGTGCGTCGCATCTCGGCGGACACGGGCTATGGCCGCACCACCGTGCACGATGCACTCCGCCGGCTTGCCGCCCCGGCCGATCCGGCTGCGCCGGAGACGGCCTGGATCGTTCGAGACGGCGCCCCCGAGGGTGCGCACGCCCAGCGGTACCGACTCTCCCGGAGGTTCTCCACAGAAGAAGACCACCGTAACCGGACACAAGTGCTTGCACGCCCCGGCGCACCCCTCCCCCTCCAAGCCCGCACACAGCACATCGCTCACCTCGCGGCACGTCTCACTGCACTGGCACACGACGTGTTCGCCGCACCTCACAGCTTGGGGAGAATCGCGGGTTTGGTTTTCAAACACATTGGTGCAGGCTCAGTCCTTACCTTCGACGAGCTCATCATCGCGACTGGCCTCGACGCTGCTCGGGTTCGTAAAGCCTTGCAGCGCCTGCACGGCATTGGACTGGTGGAGCGAACCGCCTACGGCTGGATTCGAGGGGATCATGTCACCATGGATGCTGCTGCCCAGGTTCTCCAAGTCTTTGGGCATCTCGAGCTCCGTCGAACCAGGTACACGGACGAACGGCACTGCTGGGCATGGTGGCAGGCGGAAGTGCAGTGGATGTCGAGGCGAGGGAAACGTCGACGTCGGCGCCGCTCCCCCACTGCAGTGCAGCTGCTGACGGTGAGCGACAGACCGGATTACCCGAGATACCCGAGGAGTGCGGGTCGCGGCGATCACCGGGCCGCCTTGGCACTTGTTCGCGCCGGGATTACTGAAGCGTCTGTCCAGCGAGTTGCGTGAGCGTGCGCGAGCTTCATCGAGATGAGAGGGCTGTTGACCTGGCTCGCCAAGAACGAGGTTCGCGCAACAGCGTGTTGCGCGAACCGTCTCAGGCTCGTGAGCTCCAGGTGAGCTTGCGTTTCGGATTGTCGGGGGCGGGTGCGAAACTGTGCTCGTGGCAGATTCTCTGAAGTACATCGTGACCCTCGACCTGTCGGACGATGACCGGTACGCAATTCTGGTCAACGCGCTCCAGGACTACGCCAACGATGCCCTCAACAGTGCTCAAGACTCGGTCAACACCACCGCGGAGCGCGACCACTTTCAGCAAATTGCCTTCACTGCCCAGAACCTCCTTGATGAAATCCAGAGCACTTGAGCCTCCTCCGCGACTCGTCGCACGGGGTGGAGAGATCGGTCAGAAGATCCCTCCCCGGCCGCAACTGGAGCGAGTTGCTGGTGCGCAACGGGAACAACACCTCCTCGACAAACAAGAAACCCCCACCATTCCTGGTGAGGGTTTCCGGGGTAGTAACGTCGGTCCAAGCCCGACGCTCGCTGCTTAAAAGCTATCCTTCGTAGCGTGACAAGTCAACCGCTCGGGGATCTGCTTGGCGCTGCGCGGCTCGCGACGTATATGAACGCGGCTACCGGCGACGCGCAGCGGGCGCTCGACCTGTATCTGTGGGCAACGGAGCTCTCTGGAGCCCTGCACGCGCAATTGTCGTTCGTCGAGGTCGCAGTCAGAAACGCTATTGACCCGCAGCTCGCAAGCTGGAACGTGACACAGAACAAGGGCTCCGACTGGACTGCACCCGGGCAAGCTGCGCAGCTGCTCTATGACGTTGTGGGGAAACCACTCAGTCAAGCTCGAGACTTCGCGAGCAAAGAAGCCAATAGTCGTGGACCTCACCACACTCGAGCTGCCCACGGTGTGACGCACGACGACGTTCTCGCCCAGCTCATGTTCGGTACCTGGGTGAAAATCATCACCCCCATCAGCCGCACCGAATCCTCGACCAAACAGATTCAACTTTGGAGTGCCGCGGTCCATCGCGCGTTCCCGAACACAGGAGCTGACGACGCCAGTCGCGTTGCCGTTGGGCAGCAGCTTGAGACTCTGCGGCGGTTGCGGAACCGTGTCGCCCATCACGACAATCTGCTCCACATCCAGCCAGCACGCCGCTTCAACGACATGCTGTCTCTGCTCGCCAAAATTGATAGGAGCTACCCCGCGATCGCGGCTGCACGCAGCTCACTTCGACGCCTGCAGAAGGAGGACCCCCGTAAAAGCTGGTAGCGAAGCCGCTACCAGCGTTCAGTCAACGTTATTGTCGGCTTCGGCCACGCGTACTCACATCAAAGCTCGACGAGGCGCCTTCGGAGTCATCGCGCGGAGCAACAATTCCGAGGTTTGCCCCTGGGGCTAGAGCCGTTCGATGGGCATCGTGAGACCAGGTAGTGCCGGCGGATGCGTCCCCTCGGCTACCTCCGGGGCATCGACAGTGACAACGACAGGCGTCACCGCTTGCAGGCGGCGGTAAAGGGTTGCACGCGAGACACCAAGGTTGCGGGCCACCTCAACAACCGGCACGTCGGCCGCAATCAAATGGGCAGCGCTCTGAAGTTGGCTCACGGTGATCTTGCGAGGCCGACCGCCAAGGTCAGCTCCGGCTGCTCTGCGCTTGCTGACTGAGTCCAGAACACGTTCGCGTTTGATTTCGAGCTCCATCTGCGCGAGAGCCGCCATGACGGTGAAGACCATGGACCCCATCGGCGTCGACGTGCCCACGTCTCCCCCGCCCAAGTTCAGGACCCGAAGTGCGACTCCTTCGTTGCGGAGCTCTTCGGCGAGCGTGAGCATGTTGCCCGTCGAGCGCCCGAGGCGGTCAAGCGTTGTCACCACGAAGGTGTCGTCACGCTCGAGCGCCCGCAGTGCCTCGTCGAGTGCGGTGCGGGAATCGTTCGCGCCCGACGCTCCCCGATCGACGTAGAGGTCATCGGCTCGGACGCCGGCGGCGCGCAGATCGATTTCTTGCCGGTCGGTGTCCTGGTGTCGGGTCGAGACGCGTGCCTAGCCGATGAGCTTGGCAGCGCGCAGTGCCTACTGCCTGCGAAGTCGGATAGGTAGCAGAGTTCGAGTCCTTGTAGTGCTCGAATGCCGCATGATCCATGTCACCACCACCGATGCCACGTTCACCGAGCCGGTCCCCGTGGAGGCGGCTGCGCGGCACCGTCGTGGACGAGGCAGTGCAGTCTGTTCGCCGGGAGAGCTGCGTGAGGTAGGTGTTCCAACAGCGCGGATCGAGGAGCACTCAGGGTCGCTTGGGGCCCTCGAGCTCTTGTGGTCGGAGCTGCGGGGCGGTTAGGGCTCAAGGCTCCAGAAGAACGGGCGGTCCTGGGGAGGGACAATTCACCTATTGCGAGCGTCTTCATCTCGCCCATCACAACCGTCCACGTCGATGACGAGAGGCTCGGCCGCTATTTCGCTCCTTTGGCATTGAGTGTTGCAAGCGGAACGAGCGCTACCGAGTAGGCCACGTCCCTGCAGGTCATATTGCGCATTCGCGAAACAAGCTGAGACTGCCTGTCCTTAACTGGTAAAGATCGTCCATGCCAGCGAGACAACATGGTACCGATGGGCTTCGGACGTAGGGCGGCTGCCGGTGCTACGGTCGGGAAGCGTGACGAGTCTCGAGCACATTTCAGTGCCACCGCGCACCGGTCGCCCCTCGGCAGTCCGTGCTGCTGACGTTCTCGAGGCCGCTCTCGCGATCTGGACAACGGAGGGTTACCACCAAACTGGGTGGCGGGAAATCTCAGACGCGACTGGCCTCAGTATCCGCACGCTGATTCGCCATTTTCACACTCGGGCTGACGTGCTCATGCACGGTGTCCCCGAATCGACGGCCCGTTTTCGCAATGCCCTTGCCGCGATACCCGAATCGGCACCACTGCACGGCGCGCTTCGTGTTGGAGTGATGGACTCCTTGCCTCATGACCCCCTGCATATGTCGCTCGCGGCCAGGAGTAGTCGACTCGTGGATTCAGTGCCCGAGCTGTCCGCGGCAGCGCATCGAGCCTATGTGCCGTGGCGGGAGCTCATCGTGTCCAGAGCGAGCGCCTGCATGCCAGATGCGCCCGGGGCTGTGCACCAGGCAATCGCTTCGGCGTACCAAACCGCCACGCTCACCGCGCTCGCCGAGAGCGAGCTAAAGGTATCGGAAGGGGCCCAGCGAGCATCGGTCGAGGTGGCATTGTCGTGGCTCGACCCGAACCGGCTTAGTTCGAGCTCTGACTGCTAGGGGTTCGAAAGTTGCCCGTTGACACGATTCAAACTGCCCGGTAATTTCACTTTTGTCACCTGGTGCCATAACAATCCTTGCTCGATGCTGAGTTGGGACCTCGTTGCCTCGTAAGCACCATCCCGTCGGACCCCTGGTCTCGCAGGTCGATGAAGTCATCGCTGAGATCGGTTGTCTCGCCCCGAAAGGTCAGCGTGCCACTCTCACCCTCCCCTTCCGGCTCACGCCGGACGAAACTCAGGGCGCCCGCCCTAACTGTCGCCACTAGCGCAGTGCTCGGTCTCGCCCTCTGTGCCCCGCTCGGGGTCGCTTCCGCATCCGCAACACCAACGACTCCTGCCCCCGTAGCGGACTCGTTTGCGGCACAGTTCGCCGCACCGGGCGCCGAGTTCCTCCCCTCCAATCGGTATTGGGTTGCCTCCGGGACTGGGTCCCCCGCTCAGATTCGCGCGGATATCGAGGCGCAAGCCGCGAACGGTATCGGACGCATCACCTACAACGACCTCGTGCTTGCGCAAGGGTTCGACCCGGGGAAGGCATTCGGCTCGGATGCGTGGTCGGCAAAGTTCCGCGAGGCGCTCCGCGCTGGACTCGACAACCACGTGCAGGTCGACGCGCTCATCGCGCCAGGATGGTCGGCCGGGTCTAACCGGGTTACTCCCGACACCGATGGTTCCGCCAAGACTTTGGGGCTCGGACAGAGCGTGCCGATTCCCGCAGGTGGGACATTCTCGGGTGGTCTGCCCCTGTCGGAGCTCGATCCAGCCGCGACGAAGCGTGACCTCCAGGGTCTCCTCGCCGTCCGTTGCGACGGCCCCTGCGACGCCGAGACGGTCATGCTCGACCGAAGCTCAGTCGTAGATCTGACCGGCACGGTTGAGGACGTTGGGGACGATGGCTCAGGTAGCGGTCTCACTGTCAAGTGGACGGCACCTGCCGAACCCGCCGATGGGAACTGGCTGCTTCTTGCCTACTACAGCCAGGGCAGCGGGTTGAAGCCAACGGCCGGCCTCGATGCGGCTTTCCGCGGAACTGTGCTTGTTGATCACTACGGTGCGGCCGGTGCGCAGTCACTGATCGACACCTGGGATCAGGAAGTACTGGATGACGAGCTGCGCGGCCTTCTTGCGCAGAATGCGGGTTCGATGTGGCTCGACTCGGTCGAATTGACCGAGGCATCGAACTGGACGCCGACCCTGCTCGAGGACTTTCAAGCTCGCCGAGGCTACTCCTTGGTTGAAGGACTCCCCACGATTTCCCTCGAGGAATCAAAATTCGAATACTCAGATGGCTCTGGAGAGCGGTTCCGTTCTGACTGGATGACAACGATGAGTGAAAATTTCCAGTCGAATCACCTCGCTCCGCTCAAGACCTGGGCAAACGGGTTAGGCATGACGCTCCGGTACCAGACCTACAGCTCCAGCGGACCGGCGGCCTTCTACCCGACCGATGCATGGCAAGCCGTCGATATTCCCGAGTCGGAGTCCCATGATTCGAGAGCAGTTGCTTCAGCTGCAGCGCTCAACGGAGTCAACGTGCTGCCGACCGAATGCTGTGCTTTTATCGACTTCGGCGAAAGCTCATGGCGCCAGAAGTGGCCCGACATGCTCTACCGCCTCAACCAAACACTCTCGACTGGGTCGACGCTCGTCGAATTCCACGGCTTTCCTGAGCAGAACGACGGCAGCGAGCTCAGCTTCTTCATCGCACCCAACGCTTGGCCGGGCTGGACCCCCTTCTCCCCCACGACTGGCATCGCCGAGGCTTGGGACACTCGCCAGCCCTCCTGGACCGACCAGAAGTCCATCAACGAATACCTGGGCCGCTCGCAGTTCGTTCTGCGCCAGGGGACGCTGAACAGCGACTTCGCGGTCTATTCGACCGACGTCAACCCCATGGGTGAGGGGCCGCTCGGTGACGAACCGGCCGGCGCCGGATACAGCTGGGGGTACCTCGGAGACGCGGACCTTGCCGAGCTGTCCGTCCGTGAGGGGGTACTCGCAAGCGACGGACCTGCGTACCGGTCGCTTGTCCTCAACAACCAGGACACGCTTTCGCTGGCTTCGGCCGACACGCTCATCGAGTACGCGAACGCGGGCCTGCCGGTCATCGTGATCGGCGACGCACCATCCCGGGCGGTCTCCACATCAGGCGCTGTCGCCCAGGATGCTGAACTCGCGGAAAAGATGAGCGAGCTCCTGGCCCTGCCGAATGTGACCTCCACCGCTGGCACTTCCACGCTGTCCGGAGCGCTCATCGACGCTGGGGTCCCAGCCGCTGCCAGCGTTGAAGGATCCTCTAAGCTCCAGATTCTGCACCGTACCGACAACGGGCAGGACTACTACTTCCTGTTCAACGCCGCTGAGGAGCCGGTCACGACGAGCGTCGACTTCACTGGAACCGGAAGCGCCTACGAGCTCGACCCGTGGAGCGGAGAAGTAGCTGTCGCACCGCTGCAGCAGGGTGGGGATGGTCGTGTGGCAGTTCCCGTCGAGCTCGCGCCGGGTGAGACGTCCATCGTCGTCGTCGCGGAGGACCCAGCGTCACTCGGTTTCCCAGATGCTCCAACTGATCCGTTCGTCTCAGCCAACGCACCGCTCTTTGTGGAGGGTGGCACCGTGTATGCGAAATCCACTGGTGTCGACGACATTGTTGCCGTCACTGCAGGGGGACTCGACACTGTCGAGCCAGGCGTAGCCGCTCAACCTCCTGTCCGCATGGATAGCTGGGAGCTGTCGGTGGAGGCCTGGGGCAAGGGGGCGGATGGTCTAACGACTGAGAAGACGATGCTTGAGACGATCCCTGTCATCGCGGATGGTGAAGGTCATCTGCCAGATTGGCAGCAGCTCCCCGGACTTGAGAACGTCTCGGGGGTCGGCGTTTATCGCACAACGGTCACGCTTGCTGCCGATTGGGGTGCTGAGGATGGGGCCATGATCGAACTCGGGCCGAACTTCCACACGCGGACCCTGACTATCAATGGAACTCCAGTTCAGCTGAACCAGTCTACGACGCAAGTCGACGTGCGCGAGGCGCTGCGGCCGGGTGAGAACTCGATCGAGATTCGGGTCACGACAACTCTGCGCAACGCGATTCTCGACCAGTCCCCCAGTCAGGCCGGCGGTACCGGAACCGAGAAGCAGAACTATGGAGTCACCGGTCCTGTCTCTCTGGCCCCATATGTTGCTGTGGAACTCGCTGCGCCGACTGTGACACCGGAGCCGACGCCTGAACCAACCGGTGCCCCAGGGACAACCCCGCAGCCAACTGACGGTGCCGAACCAACACCGGTTCCCACTGATAGTTCACAGCCCTCTCCGGGTGGAAACGGTTCGCAAGGTGGAGACGCATCGGGTGGTGACCTCGCGACGACTGGCGCGACGATCACCTGGCGCCTCGTCGCAGCGGCGGCGTTCCTTGTGATCGCTGGCCTCGTGATGCGGGTTCTGCGTCGACGGACCCACGCCGCCGAATAGCAGCTCGGTTCAATCACGACCCGCTGGGAACCAGCATCTGCTGGCTCCCAGCGGGTACCGCCTGGAGAGGCTGCGTTCGTCGCCGCATCCGAATCTCCATAGGTGGTATCAGGGACACACCGACGTCCTGATTCTCGCCTCAACTCACGACACAGCTGCCGCCGTCCTTGGTGGCACCACGAAAGGAACACGAACGTGTCGAAGAAATCGTTAGCGGGATTCACCACCGCCTGTCTAGGAGCAGCTTTGCTGACTGGCATGCTTCCTCCGGTTGCTCAGTCGGCGCCATATGCGCCTGCTTCCCCCGGCGAGGGCATAAGTTTCGCTCAGCAGTTCGCGTCTCCTGCCATGGAGGACAAGCCCAAGATGCGGTGGTGGGTGCCGAATGCGCTCATGACCGAGGCAGAGATCTCACGCGAGATTGAATCCATGGTCGCCGGCGGGTTCGGGGGCGCCGAGATCGTCTCCTTCGCGAAGACGGATCCGAACGGGGCCGAAGTCTCCTGGGGATCGCAGCGTTGGAAGGAGCTCACCAAGCACATGCTCCACGTCGCCGGGGAGCACGACTTCTCGATCGACTTCACTCTTACGGCCGGCTGGCCACTCAACCTTCCATCGATCACTGACGTGAACGACCCCAGTCAAGGCGCTCAGCTCGAAGTCGATAGCGCCAGGGTCGAAGGCATCACCCAATCGGCTCCCTACGCCGGGCTCGTACCTGCGCCCGCGTTCAGCGAGGAAGCGGGGACCCCGACTCTCATCGCGGTCACCGCCGCAAAATACGCGGATGCGGAGAGCAAGACCCTCGACTACTCCACAGCGATCTCCCTCGACCTCGACGAGGTCACCTTCGCAGATCCATCTACCAACCCGACTGAAGCAACGGTTGCGTTCACCCCACAGGGCGATGGGGAATACGTGCTCTTCGGCTGGTGGGAGTACCCGTCCGGGAACCAGGCGCACGGGAACTATGAGATCGACCACTACGGGAAAGCGGGCTCGCAAGCCCTCATTGACTTCTGGGAAGACGAACTCATCCCCTACTACGGAGACGATTGGCAGAACGTCGGTGACCTTTTCAGCGACTCCCTCGAATTCGAGACGCATCTCGACTGGACCCAGGATCTCCTCACGGGATTCGAGGCTGAGCACGGATACGACCTCACTCCCTACCTCCCTGGCCTATACGAAGCCGCATCCGTCGGCAACTACTCGGCACAGCCGAACCCGGACTTCCAGTTCGATCAGAACAGCGAGCAGATCAAGAATGACTACTACGGGTACCTGACGCACCTGTACGTCGAGAACCACCTCAAACCGCTCAACGAGTTCACCGCCCGGAACGGGGTGCAGTTGCGCGTGCAGCCGGCCTACGGCAAGAATCTCGACACGCTCGAGAGCGCCCTCCACGTCGACATCCCTGAGACCGAATCCCTGTATGGCGATGACATCATCGATTTCTACCGGATTCAAGCCGGGGCGGTGCACCTTGGCGGCAAGAACATCTACTCGATCGAGACCGCCCCGGAAGAGCACCTCAAGCTGACGTACGGCGACGTGAACATCGACATCCGTCGAGGCAACGGTGAAGAAGACTCTGGCAAGAACCAGCAGACCTGGGACGACATGCGCTGGCACGTGCAGCGAGCCTTCTCCGGCGGCGTCAACCAGATCGTCTTTCACGGTTACTCCTACAACGGACAGTACGACGGAGACAGCGCCATCAATGGGTTCGCCACCGAGGTTGCCTGGCCAGGGTGGGAGGCCATGAATTACTCCAACAACTGGGGCGAACGCTCCCCGAACTGGCAGCACGCCGCCGACTCCGCCACCTGGATCGCCCGCAACCAGCACGTCCTCCGCCAGGGCGAGGCCAAGATCGACGTCGCCGTCTACGCGCTCAGATACTGGGAGAACATCGACATCGCGAACCGAACCAAGGACTATGACGACGGAGGTCTCCTCGAGCAGAGCGGCTACACCTACGACTTCGTCGCCCCGTCGGGCTTCGCGCTGGACAACGCCACCGTCGAGGACGGGCGCCTGGACGCGAATGGCCCCGCATACAAGGCCGTCGTCGTTGACAACGAGACGACCATCGCCGCTGAGACCCTTGATCGATTCGTCGAATACGCCGAAAGCGGTTTGCCGATTATCTTCGTCGGTTCCATTCCCACACAGGGTGCCCACACCGCAGACGGCGATATCACCGATCGGATGTCGAAGCTGCTCAGTTTCTCGAGCGTCCAGCAGGTTCCGGACAACGCGAGCGTGCCGGCGGCACTCGCATCGGCGGAGATCTTCGCGGATGCCACCTACGCCAACCGGTCGACGTTATTGAGCTCTCACCGGCAGACTCCGGACGCCGAGCTGTACCAGCTCTATAACTACGGTGACGCAGACACCTACCCTGACGCCAAGACCGTGGAAGACGTCAGAACCACCGTGACCCTCCAGGGAGCAGGCCGCCCCTACCTCCTGGACGCGTGGACTGGCGAGATCAAGCCCATCGCCGAGTTCCGAAGCGATGGGGAATCCGTCACGATGGAGCTGACCGTCGGCGGGAACGACTCCGTCATCGTCGCGCTCGCTGAAAATGGCTGGGCAAACGCAGCGGCAGCGGCCAGCGCCTCCGTACCGGAGACCGACCTCCGCGTCGAGTACGACGACGCAGGGAATCTGATCGCGAAGGCCATCGAAGCCGGATCGGTACCAGTCACCCTCGACGATGGCACATCCGTCTCGGCCGTATTCGACGCGGTTCCGGCTGCATCTGTCCTTGAGCCCTGGAAGCTGAACGTCGAGAGCTGGACCCCAGGTTCGACACCGGGTGAGTCCGCCCGAGAACAGGTCGAGGTTGGCGCGCTCGATGAGCTGCTGCCGTGGCGGGAGATCCCAGGGCTGGAAACTGCTTCAGGAATCGGCACCTACTCGACCGAGTTCGACCTCGACAGCGGATGGGCGGATGGCGTCGGCGCGATGCTCGACTTAGGCGAAGTCACCGACACCTACCGCCTCACCGTCAACGGAACGACACTGACCACGAATCAGAACGACACGACGCTCGACATCGGCCCCTACCTCGTCGAGGGCCGGAATCAGCTCAGCGTGGAAGTCGCGTCAACACTCTTCAACGCCTGGATTGCCGAATACCAGCTCGACAAGAAGCCATCCGACTACGGACTCCTCGGCCCCGTCACCCTGACGCCGTACCGGTGGACCCAGCTCGCGGGGACGACCCTGGGCACTGCACAGATTGGCGACTGGGTTTGGCATGACCAGAACGGCGACGGTCGCCAAGATGCAGGAGAGCCAGGAATCCCCGGAGTTGTACTCTCCATCACCGGCAACGACGGTAACCCTGTCGCGGACGCCGATGGTCGAGTCATCGAGCCTGCCACAACAGACGAGCATGGAAAGTACCAGTTCAACGTCCCACTACTGCGTGCCGATGCGCAGTACAACGTGAGCATTGACCAGACTGCGTCGGCAGAGGCGCTACGAGGCTTGGTGCCGACCATCGAAGGGGTTGGAGATCCTGATGGTGACTCCTCTACCGGCACCGCAGAAACGGGTGACCTGAGTAGCGATAGCGCGCACGACCTAACGCTCGACTTCGGGTTCACGGAGGAGTCGACATCATCAACACCTCCGAACATTCCGAGTGGTGACCATGACACTGGTGGAAGCTCCGGTGATGACGGCGTGCAAGGCGGGCCGCTTGCGACCACGGGCGCATCAGTGAGCGCGGTCTTAATCCTGGCCGCGATCATCGCCCTGGCTGCGGGCTTGCTGCTGCGTCGGAGGAGAAACGTGAACCGAACCGCGGAGTAATTTCCTGACGTTGCGGGGCAGACTGTCAAACGCAGTCTGCCCCGCAATCGTCGGTACGGACGATCGCACTGAGAAAAATCGGATCTGCCCAGGGCGCGTTGCTAAACAGCCGACCGCTGCGTATGCGTCTGTCATCGCTCTGGGATGATGGGATGATGATGTCTTCACGAGGGGAATCCACCGTGCCTGCTCTGTGTCTTCGGCCGTCAGCCGGGGCTGCAGAGTATCCAGCGCTCGTTGAGATCTGGCGCAGCGCGGTTGATGCGACGCACGACTTCCTCGCGGATGCTCATCGCGACGAGATCGAAAGCCGTTTGCAGTCTGACTACTTCCCGGCTGTGACTCTTTCGGTCGCAGAGATTGATGGTGAACCGGTGGGATTCTCCGGTGTTCTCGACAGTAATCTGGAGATGTTGTTCGTTGCTGCGACGCGACGCGGAGTTGGAATCGGCACGGCGCTTCTCAGCCATGCAATCACGGAGCACGGCGTCACCAAGGTGGATGTCAACGAACAGAACGTGTCGGCTGCAGCCTTCTACGCCCACCGAGGATTCGAGGTCGTTGGTCGCAGCGAGACGGATGAGGCGGGTCGGCCATACCCGTTGCTCCATATGAAGCTCAACGAGCCGTCCTGACCCCCGTATCCGCCACCCCTGCAAGAGGCTCTCCTGGCCGAACTACAGCCATTGGAGCGTCGCAGCGAGGCACACTCCCGCCTGAGGGCCGTTTTGTCTGAGCCCATCGCGATGCCGCGCCACTGCTTGAGCTTGTTAAAGCACCGATCGACGACGTTGCGGCCACGGTACCGTGTGCGTTGATCCTCGCCGAAATTGATTGGGCGGCCGGATTTCTTGCGTCGGTGCGCGATCAGATCGTCCGGTTCGGGAATTGTCACGGCGATGCCGTGCTGCCGGAGCCAGGCCCAGTTCGCTTTCGACGGGGACCTCTTGTCGGCAATCACCCGATCCGTTCGGGTCCGTGGCCGGCCCGGACCGACGGGTACCCGGTTTTGCTCGAGTGCTGCGACCATCATCCTGGTGTCTGCGGCCTGTCCAGGTGTGAGGATGAACGCGAGCGCGCGCCAGATGATTCTTCGCCGTCAATCCGCTGCGGGAACGACCAATCTCGTGGTCGGGTGGCTCGTCAGCGAACTTCTTGTTGATCGATAGAGCCCCCTGTGCCCCGCGGTAACGTTGCGCCGTGCTGATGCACGCGCACGATCGTGGACTCGATCAACGCCACCCAGTCCAGGTCGCCCGACTGCTGTGCAAGAGTCTGAGTTTACTCCAGCACGCGCGCCCAGAACGCCCTAGTCGCTGTCGTCGCCAGGGTGCTCGACTACCGACTCCCCCCCCCGACCGTGGTTCTCCTGCACATAGTACGGAGCGGCTCGTGGTGCCGGCAGTCATTTTCGACCTTACGGTTGTCGTCGAGTTGATTATCAGCGAGTGCAATTGGTGAGCTCACCGCGATGTGCGGTGGAGGTGCGCATGGAACTCATGGTCAAAGAACAGCGATCAGCGTGTGCGTTGGCGTTTGGGTGGAACCTTCAGCTCGTGTGAGGGTGAGTAGGCATCTTGCATAGACGCGGCCCGGTACCTTCTGCGCGTGTCCTGGCGTCCGGTCCTAGAGCGCCTTGGCCTTATGGTCGTCAACCGCACGGATCCATGAGGCCCGCGCGGTAGGCAAACACCACGAGCTAGCTTCGGTTTCTGGCATCAACCTTGGTAATCGCGCGGTTGAGATGCGTCTTCACTGTGTGGGATCAGAGGTGCGTCGGCAAGAGTACTTTCATCACCGCGCGGATCGAGTCTGCAGGAGCGCCTCGAACCGACGTCAAGCCGCTCATGACTGGCATGAGCAGATCAAGCAGCACAAGATCGGGGCGTAGCTGCCGCACTAGCTCCAAGCCAGCGCGCCGGTTCTTGGCTTCGCCGACGACTTCGAACCCGAGGTCCTCGAGTGAACCCCGCATGCCTGCTCTGCTTGCGGCCTGGTCGTACACGAGCAATGCGCTGAGCAAGGTCGTGCACGTTATTCCGAGACCAGTGGTAGTCAGACGGCGATTGTGAACATCCGATCGTCCCGAGTGATTCTGATCTCCCCACCGGCATGTTTTGCGCGTTCACGACCCGAAGCTCGGTCGCATCTAACTCCTTCTGCATGCTCAGCACGGCTGAGTCGTTCCCGTGCTTGTGTGCATTTGTGAGGGCTTCCTGGGCGGCACGAAGATACTTCAACGGGTCGTTTCATGCATGTTTGCCTCCCTTGCCGAGTACGAGCGTGAGCTCCACGTCGAGCGCGTGGACGCCGGCATCGCCGCAGCCCGCCAGAACGCGACACGGTTTAGACGACCGCTCTCCGACCCCTGCAGATTGCGGAGAAGCAGCAGCTGGTGGCGGACGCACGCAAACGTGGCCGAACGGCGGAAGTAGCTGATCGACTTATAGGGTGGAGCTGCGCGACTCTATACAGTCACCAGAAAAGGAATGCAGACCGCCAGCAGGATTGAAGCAGCAATGTAGTGCCTGCTGTGTCGACAGGGCACTCCCCCACCCTGCTTGCCCAGGTTCTGGATGCGTTAGACGTCGCTTCCAACCGTAGCCTCACATCAAGACTTGAGCGCGGCGCCACATACAGTTCCCCTGGTCACACGGGCGGAGAAATAGGCTTCCACTATCGTAGTGATAGCTAAAGCACTCGTTCGTCGTCGAGTCGAGGGCTGGGTCGGTGGCTCACGCAGCGATAGATATCGTATTGATATCACTAAGCTATAATCGTCTCTACAGCCGGTCGCTAGCTGCTTCATATGTCTGGTGTTCATCCGAGTAGACAACCTTGCCGCAAGAGCCGGCGTACGTGAGGACCGAACTTGCACAAGCGTATTGATAGCACTACCAAAGTGATACGTAGGCCCGTCGAACCGCGTCGGTGCGGAGGTCATATTTTGCCCAGAGGTCGCACGATCGCTGCCAGTGCGCTGGGTTCGCGACCCTTTGGTATCGACCGGAACTCAAGTGACAAGCAGAATCATAGTGATATCAAAACCGTAGTGACGGCGTGTCGCTAGCAATACGCTTGAATGTGGCCGTAGGTTTGACGCATGATCATCTTGTTGGGAAGTCAAAAGGGTGGCCCCGGGAAGTCGACGATCGCCACGAATCTGGCCGTTGAGTATGCGCGCCAAGGTAAGGACGTGGTTCTGGTGGACGCCGATCGTCAGCGTTCTAGCGCCAGGTGGCACGAAGACCGAGAAGAGCTTGGGCGAACACCGACGCTTGCTTGCGTGGAAAAACTCGGCAGCATCCACCAGACTTTGCTCGACCTTGACGGACGGTACGACGTGGTCCTCGTGGACGTCGCTGGTCACGACAGCAAAGAGATGCGCACCGGAATGACTGCTGCTGACAAGCTGGTCGTCGTCGTGCGCCCGAGCCAGTTCGATCTCGATACTTTGCCGCACATGAGTGAGGTCATCGAGCAAGCATTGGACCTGAATTCCAGTCTCGACGTGCGAGGCCTGATCACACAGGCGCCTACGAACTCCAACGCGAGCGAACGAGCCGACGCGGGGGAGTACCTCAGCGACTACCCCGTCATCAAACCACTTCGCACTGTTATTCATGAGCGCAAGGCCTATCGCGACGTCATCGGCGAAGGCCTCGGGGTTGTCGAGTGGTCGAATGGTAAGGCAAAGGCGGAGATTCAAGTACTGGCTGAGGAGCTGATGCACTGATGGCAATCCGTAAGAGACCAAGTGGGCGCAAGGTCGACGAAGCTGCCATTGAAGCCTTCGCGTCGGCCGCCGAAAGCGACAGCACGGGTGCGGGCAATCCATCGCTCCACCCGCAACCCGCTCGGCGGGGGAGGGTTCCATCCTCCGGGTGGCCGGACAACGTCGCTCGCTCCCTGCTGGTTCGATACCCCGATCCTGAGCTCCCGGCGCTCCTCGCCGAAGTCGCTGCACTTGAAGAACGAAGCAACAACGCGACTGCTGTCCGGGCGTTGCGCCGAGGGCTCGAGGTTCTGTTGGACGAAGCGAGATCAAAGCCCTAACACTATCGTAGTGATATCAAGGAAGGTCTCCTTTGGGTTCACTGCGTGGATCGATCTGGACCAACACTTGGGCGCTTGTGCGGGGTTACAGAGTTCCCGATCGATGCCTAACAGCACGTCAGCTGCCGTCCGTATGCCGCGTTCTTGTCAGCTGATGAGAAGCCCGCAGGCGTGGGGGAGTCGGGGATCCGAGCGCAGAGGCGGAAGGTGTGGCCATCATCTATCTATTCAGGGCTATGAAGTGCTGGCGGGGTTCGACGTTCTCGGTAGCTGTCGCACGTGACGCTTATGGATGCGCCAGTGATCGTCGACTCTCACCAGCTCGTCGTCGTAGCATCCGACTGCCTGAATCGCCCAGGTGGCACCAGGTGCGCAGAGCATGAACAGTGACCGGGCCTGTGCGTGATCAGGTTCTTCTGGCGAAAGTGTGATGTCGACGTTGGTGATGATGTGTCTTGTCCCTGTTGCTGGACCGGCGTACCCCGCCGTGCGCATCTCCGTCAGGAATTCGCTTATTTCACCTCTCCCGCACCAACTCTGGTCACCGAGGTGCCATGAAGCATCGGTGGTGAAGAAGTCCTCCGTATTCGGATGCTCGGCTTCGTCAGCCATCCAGGCGAACTTGACGAGTAGCGCCCGGATGTTTTCAGTTGTTTGAGGTGGGCCAGAGTGTTGCTCTGCTCGCTTACTCGGCTGGGACATGGAACTCACCGCTGAAGAGCTGAGGTGCTGAGCGTGTGCGGAGCTGCTCTGCTCTGCCATTCATTGCAGCGCCAATAAGCTGCGGTTGCGTGAGGAGGTAGAAATCGCCGTTCGCGGCCTGCTCGAACACGCGTCTTGCCGCCTCGATGGGGCTCATCGCCTGCTCTCGCACGCGCAACATCGCGGCTCGTTCTGCTTCTCCGGCAGCGACATCACCATCTTTGACGCCACCGGCGTTGGCGAAGATGTTGCTCGCGACGGCTCCGGGGAGAACAGCCGCAACGGTTATGTCGAGACCAGCCGTCTCGACATCGAGTTTGAGACATTCTGTGAGGGCGAGCACGGCGTGCTTGCTCATGATGTACGGCGCTTGGCGAGCTGCAGCGCTCACGCCTCCCATCGAGGAGAGGTTCCAAATCGCCGTCTTCTCGTGGCTCGCGGACATTCGAGGAACGAAGGCCTTGATGCCGTTGAAGACGCCGGTGATGTTGATGTCGATGAGCCTTTGCCAGTTGTCCTCCGGGGTGTCCCAGAGCAGGCCGAACTGCTCAACGCCAGCGTTATTGATCAAGAGCGAAACCGGGCCCAGTTCCGTGTAGACGCGATCTGCAAAGCCCTCCAGTTGGCTGAGGTCCCGAACATCTACCTGCACTGCGAGAGCGTTGCCGCCTTCGGCGCGGATGTCACTCGCGACGGACTCGGCAGCGACGAGATCGATGTCCGCGATCGCGACGGCCATGCCGATGCTCGCTGCGTAACGGGCAAGCCCTTCGCCGACGCCGGAGCCGCCTCCGGTGATGGCGAGCACCCCGCCGGCATTCCTTGGTGTTGCTTTAGTCATTGATGTGCTCCTTTTCGGTGGCGAGCGACCGGATCTTGTCTACGATCGCGGTGAAGGGGTGGCCCGGGCCCGGGGCCGCGGCTGATGCGGCGTCCATATTGTTGTGGCAGATCGCAACGGCTAGACCTGAGTCGAGCTCAGCCCAGGCAATCGACCCACCAGCTCCAGGGCTGTAGATCGTGTTCGTTCCCTCTCCGACAATGGGGTCGGAGATGTCGGGTTCACCACCGAGCCAGAAGCCGTGCGCTCCGAACCAGACGGGGATCGGGAGGATCTGCTCGGGATCATGTGCCCCGTCTCGAGGCGCGCTGAGGGCCGCGGTGCGTTCCCTCGACAGAACTCGCGTTCCATCGATCTCGCCGCCATTCGCGAGCATGGCGAAGATCCGCGCGGCAGAGTCGGCTGTGGTGCGAGCTCCTGCACCGGGGTCCACGGCTTGCTGCATGCTGCGGAGGTTGTGCACGGTAGATCCGGGGAACACGGCCTCCGGCATGACGTTGAACTCATCCACGGCGAAGGCGGCATCGCCGCCTGACAGCGGCACGACTCGGTCCAGCTCGCTGTCGGGGACGCCGAGATAGAAGTCCGTCGCCCCGACTGGTGTGAGGAGCTCGTCCTTCATGATGGTGGCGAAATCTCGTCCCTGAGGGTCCGCCCGGCGGATTACCTCTCCCACGAGCCAGCCCCACACGAGTACGTGGTACGCGTTCTGCTCGCCCGGCGGAAACTGCGGTGAGTGGTCCGCGATCTTCTCCACCATCCAGTCCCAGTTGGCGAGGAGCTCCGGCGTTACCCCTTCGGGCATTTGCGGAATACCTGCTCTGTGGCTCAACAGGTCCCGCACTCGCGTGCTTTCCTTTCCGTTTGCGCCGTACTCGGGCCAATAGTCAATGACCAGTGCCCCCGTATCGAGCCATCCCCGGTCGGCCATGATGGCGGCTAGCGTTGCCGTGGCGCCCTTCGTGACAGAGAACACTCCGAAGAGGTCGTCCTGATGAATGGGCCGGTCGGACCCTTCCGCGGTCGCTCCTCCCCAGGCGGATACGAGGTGCCGGCCGTTCTGGTAGGCGGTGACTGAGATCCCGGTCTCGCCGAGTTCCAGGGAACGCTCGATCTCTCGATCAAGCCTGGGGTCGCTCATGTTCGTGTTCATCGCTTCTCCTTACGCACTACGGTGTGCGTCCAGTGACTAGAGTCGAACTCTAGTCTAGATGCGAAGCTAAGGGGCGGGTAGTAGAGATTTCGGAGTCGAGGAGTGTTCCCAGGGTGTGGGACCAAATGACT
Source organism: Pseudoclavibacter terrae (assembly GCF_008831075.1). Taxonomy (GTDB): domain Bacteria; phylum Actinomycetota; class Actinomycetes; order Actinomycetales; family Microbacteriaceae; genus Pseudoclavibacter; species Pseudoclavibacter terrae. Next base: position 41,897 of record NZ_WBJX01000008.1, read on the forward strand.
AACGGCCGCGTACGCGCTTGTCACCGCGGATGAATTCGGATGATGAGCTGAAGTGTCGGCGAGACGAACCCACCATGCCCGCTCTGAGAGTTCGCCTGTCAACCGGGCTGCGGAGTATCCCGCGCTCGCCGCGATCTGGCGAGGAGCCGTGGAAGCGACGTATGACTTCCTCGCGGATGAGGAGCGGGATGAGGTCGAGGCCCAGCTGGAGTCCGACTACTTCCCGGCAGTCGCGTTGCTCGTCGATACGACGCAGCGCAACGGTGGAGCCGGCACGACACTTCTCACCCATGCGATCAGGGAATGCAGCGTCACCAGAGTCGATGTTTACGAAACAAACATCTCGGTTGCGGGTTCCTAGGCTCGTCGAGGATGCGAGATCTGCGGTCGCGGCGAGGCATGCTCCAGCACGGTAACTGCGGGCGGAATGTCGGCGTGCATCGGATCTCACGCCATCGCGTGAGATTGGTGAAGTACTGCTCCTCGACGTTCCACGGTCGCCTTCACCCTAAGGAACAACGGCCCGATCAAGCACATGGTTCAGCGGAGATCACAGCACGCGACACGACTCAAGACGCACCCATGACCCTCGCAAATCCCTCTAACAACGAGCCCTAGTGCGCGCCGCCAGCGAGCGCCACCAGCCACATGTCGCGAACAACCGGGCGAACCGCATCTAGATTCATCGAACTATCTCGTTGGAAGTGACGAAAGAGGCCGTGGTGCAATGAGATGACCAGGAGTGCTCGACGTTCGGCGTCTGGTCGAGGGACGCCACTGAGCTCGAGACCCTTCGCGACGCGTGACTTCCCGTCGTCAAAGATGTCTTGGTACTGGTCGTTGATGACAGGATCGATCGCGGCGACCTGCTCGATTACTTGGACGAGTGGGGCCATGTCCGCCCACCGCTCGAGTGTGCCGCGTAGCCAGTCATCCACGGTGCGCGCGTTCGCGTGACTCGCCATGTCGGAAAGGAGTTCATAGCGCGCGATGCCGTCGTCGCGCACGATCGTGACCAATTCGCTCGCAAGATCGCGTTTCGTTGGGAAGTGCAGATAGAACGTGGCGGCTGACGCGCCCGCGTCGCGCGCGATGTCCTCGATGCGTGTGGCGTTGTAGCCGTATCGAATAAAACGTTGGCAGGCGGCGTCTATCAACGCCTGGCGAGTTGCCGCGCGTTGCAGGCTTCGCCGGTTGCCCTTCGGACGCGAGGCAGAGGGGTGCTGGGGTGTGCTGTCCATCGCATTCACGAGTCGACCCTAGCCTGCAGACTTCAGCAGGAAAGTACCGAGCACCCGGAAGTACGCCAGGAAACCATAGCGCTACCAGGCATAAGCAGGACGTCATGTTCTGTTCTGCGTGTGGTGCCAGCTTGTGTGAATGGGCAAACGCACTCTGGTTCAGACGGAGGTGGGGTGTGAGCTTTCGGTGGTGGGAGGCGAGATGGTTGTACTGCGGATGCAGTAGTGCTTCGCCTGCGTAGGGAGGACGGGGCTATGGGTGGCAGGTCCGAGCATTAAAAGGTTCATGCTGACTGACTGACAAGGATTCTCTCTGTGGCTCTGCTTCTCGCGCGACTTGGTCGCTTTTCTGCTAGACGACGGGCCTGGGTGGTCTCCGCCTGGGCCGTTCTCCTCGTCCTGGTCGCTGCAATCGCCCTCGGTGGAATGAAATTCTCGGACGGGTCTTTCGATGTCCCGGGCACGGATTCGGCACGCGCTATGGAGGTGCTCGACCAGGAGTTCCCTTCCGACGAGGCCGCCACGCGGGCCCTCGAACTTGTGGTTCAGGACCCTAACGCACCTCTGACGGACTCCCATGGTGTGCAGATGCTGCAGGAAGCGGTTGTCGACTTGCAATCGATTCCAGGCGTCACGGCAGTCGCGAACCCCCTCGACCCTCAGTTTCCAGCGATCTCGGCCGATGGATCCACGGCACGAATCAACGTGACGATCGCAGTCGAGACGGACGCTTCTGATGAGGAGCTGCACTCGGCAGTCGCCTCAGTCGGGGAACGGCTCGAGGCAGAAGGACTTGTCGCGGAGATTGGTGGCAGTCTCGAGGACGGTGCGCCGGAGATCTTTGGGCCCACTGAAATCGTTGGCGCGGCTCTTGCTTTCCTGGTGCTCTTGCTGACATTCGGATCGCTGGTGGCAGCCGGCGCCAACATGCTCGGCGCGCTCGTCGGCGTCGGTGTTGGGATCCTCGGCGTTCTCGCGTTCTCCGCGCTCGCGCCGATCGGATCAGTCACCCCGATTCTTGCGGTCATGCTGGGGCTTGCGGTCGGAATCGACTACTGTCTGTTCATCCTCTCTCGCTTCCGCTCGGAACTGCGCGACGGGCGCAACGTCGAGGACGCCATCTCTCGATCAGTCGGAACGGCGGGCTCGTCCGTTGTCTTCGCCGGTGCGACGGTCATCATCGCATTGGTGGGATTGACTGTCGTCGGCATTCCCTTCCTCGGTGAGATGGGTCTGGCCGCTGCCTTCGCCGTCTTCGTGGCAGTGCTCATGTCGTTGACGATGTTGCCGGCGCTCATGTCCTGGATGGGTCGCCGCGCACTTGCGCGAGGTGATCGCTACCCAGTGCGCAAGGCGTCGAGCGGCGCTCCGGTGAGAGCTGGCTTTCTCGTCTCATGGGGAGACTGGGTTATCCGGCGACCTCTCGTGGCGGGCGGAACGGCAGTGCTGGCCCTGGCAGTCATGGCGCTTCCGGTTCTGGATATGCAAACGACACTGAACAACCCGGGAGGTGAGGACCCTGCGAGTTCACAGCGTGCCGCGTACGAGCTGGTTGCTCAAGAGTTCGGCGCCGGTGCCCAGGACCCCCTCGTCGTCCTCGTACAGGGCGATGGTGTGCAGAATCATGTCGGGGAGGTCGTCTCGAGAATCTCAGACCTCAACAACGTGAGTGTCGCGGTCCCGGCCGGCCTGAGCAGTAATGGGAACGTCGCACTCGTATCCGTCATCGCAGAGAGCGGCCCGCTGGATGAATCGACCAAGCAACTCGTCAGAGATTTACGAGACGTCCACATGGATGGCATCGAGCTCGCGGTAACGGGCGGTACGGCTATTGGACTGGACTCCGACGATCAGCTGCAGCAAGCCCTCGTCACCTACATTGTCATCATCGTCGGACTCTCGCTCTTGCTCCTTATCGTGCTTTTTCGATCAGTACTCGTTCCGTTGCTCGCGACACTCGGCTTCCTGCTCTCCCTGGGGGCAGGTCTGGGTGCGACGACAGCGATCTTCCAGTGGGGATGGCTCGACGCGCTCGTTCAGGCACCTCAGGGCAACCCCTTGATCTCGCTCCTGCCGCTTGTCGTCACCGGTATCTTGTTCGGTCTTGCAATGGACTACCAGGTGTTCCTCGTCTCCCGAATGCACGAAGCGCATGTGCGTGGAGCGTCACCGCGAGATGCGATCCGCGAAGGCTTCAAGCGATCTGCCGTGGTTGTCGTCGCAGCGGCAGCCATCATGGCCGCAGTCTTCGGTGGCTTCGCGCTGAGCCCGTCCTCACTTGTCGGTTCGATCGCGCTCGCGCTCACGGTAGGTGTCATTGCCGACGCATTCATCGTGCGTATGGTTATCGTGCCTGCTGCACTGTCATTGCTCGGCCGCTCAGCTTGGTGGATGCCAGCCTGGTTGGATCGTGCCCTGCCGGACCTTGACGTCGAGGGAAGACAGCTCGACGACGGGAAGGTCCCGACAACGCCCCCAACACTGCCGACGCCGACCCACATCGGCTGAAGAACTGAGAACGAACCTCATGATGACGCAACCGCGATGGCCTTGGGAGATGCTCCTTGACGCTTTCGCGGTTGCCGTCGTCGTGAGCGAGGTTGTTCGGTATGTGTCCAGCGGTGATCTGTCATCGTTGCCCGCCCTCGCCCTCGGCGCTGCCATGGTGTCCTTGCGGCGCCGTATCCCGATCACCGCGGCGAGCCTCTCGGTACTCACCAGCGCGATTGCGTTACTGACCCCCGCCGATGCGGTCCCGATCTGGGCGTTGGCTGAGGTCTGTCTCTTCTCGCTACCCTTACGGAGCACGCCACGTGCGGCGATAGCAGTGGGCGCTGTTCATGCGGGCATTCTGTACCTCGGCGCCCTAGCTGCGCTCCAGCTACAGCCGTTCGACGCGATCGCTCTCATTCTTCCTCTCTGGACGGTTGCTGTCCTCGCCCTCGGGTTCGCGGTTCGCCGTCATCGGGAGTACCTCGCGGCCCTGGCGCAGCGAGCAGAGGAGGCTGCGGAAGCACGATCTGCGCGCATGCTGCTGCGTGCCGACGAGGAGCGGCTTGACATCGCGCGGGACTTGCACGATTCGGTGGGCAACGCGTTAGCAGTCATCAAGATGCACGCGGACGCGGCCGATCGACACCTCGATGCAGACCCTGAGCGTGCGCGCGTTGAGCTCAAGAGCGTCCGATCGACAAGCGTGAGAGTGCTATCGGAGCTCGGCGGCATTCTCACCGTGCTCCGTCGACGCGAAGTCGGCAGGGAGATTGATCGCCTGCTTCCCTCAGTACAGAGCATTGAGGTCCTCATCTTGTCGCTGCGAGAGACAGGTATGAAGGTTTCAGCGGAAGTAGAGCTACCGAGGTACCTGGACCCCGCAGTTGACGCGGCAGTATTCAGAACTGTGCAGGAGGGACTCACCAACGCACGAAAGCACGGTCTCGGCAGCGTTGAGCTTTCAGTGAAGCCTGGTTCGACGCATGGAATAACTGTCATGATGCTTAACGCCACTCGATCGTCGATGTCAGCGAGCAGCGGAGGCTTCGGATTGGTGGGCATGCGTGAACGCGTCCTCAACGCGGGAGGCACGCTCGATGTGTCCGACTCGGGCGGGGTCTTTCGCGTTGTCGCAGACTTTCCGACAGGAACCGCCGGGGAGCAGGAACTATGAGAGTGCTCATCGTTGATGATCAGTCCATGATCCGAGCAGGTTTGAGGAGTCTGCTGTTGGATCACGGCGTTGATGTCGCAGGAGAAGCAAGCAACGGGCAGGCGGCGTTGCAGCACGCTCGTGCATTGCGGCCAGATGTTGTACTGATCGACCTCCACATGCCTGTGATGAGTGGCGTAACTGCGATCGAGCGGATGCGCGCTGACACCAACCTGGCTGGCCTGCGGATTCTCGTTCTGACTACGTTCGACGGCGACGTAGAGGTACTTGATGCACTCCGAGCGGGCGCGGACGGCTTCCTCGGTAAAGCGGCCGACGCAGGTGAGCTTCTCTCAGCGCTCCATCAAGTTGCAGGCGGTGCGACGTTTCTCTCTGAGCGTGCAGCTCGGGCAGTCCTTGAGAATCTCCGAGTACGACCCTCCGTGCAGATCGAAGCGGGTCTTGGTGCCTTGCTCGACGCACTGACGCCTAAAGAGCGCGAAGTCGTCGCGGCCGCTGCTCGTGGCCTCGACAACCAAGAAATCGCTGCCGAAATGCAACTCTCACCTTTGACCGTGAAAACGCATCTCAATCGAGCCATGGCGAAGGTTGAGGCGAGGGATCGCGGTCAGCTGGTGGCCTTTGCCTACCGATCAGGGCTTATGTTCACTACGGGATAGCGCGCCTATTGGGTCCTTTGCTCCCGGCGCTCGAGTTGGCGCTATCAAGATCCTCAGAATCCTCGCTTCATGTCGTTTCACGCACGCGAAGTGAGACCCGTGGTGTAGCCCCCATGCTTGGCGGCGGTGTCTGCTCCGCCGCGCTGAGAGCGAGTTCGGCGAAGTACCGACCAAGGCCTTCGTCGTCAACGTGAACTGTGGTGATGGACGGCACGAAAACCTTGGAGATCGGGGAATCGTCGTGGCCTATCACTGCGAACTGATCCGGAATGGTCAGCCCTAATCGCAGGGCAGCGCCAACGATCAGGGCGGCTATGTCGTCGTTGTAGGCGACAATCCCAGTGATGCCTGACCTGTGCCAAGTGCCGACTGCGGAGAGGGAACTTTCTGGGCCAACCCCGACCACTTCGAGCGGGGCATGTCCGTGGGCTCTAGTGGTCGACTCTGCGAGTGCGTGGCGGGATGCGACCAGCTCGGCGAGGCGAGGGTCAGTTGAAGCCGCGTAAGCAAGACGGCGGTGACCTCGCTCAAGCAGATGCTCGACCTGAAGTCGTGGCCCATGGTTGAAGTTTGAGGAGAACTCGGGAGTCTGCGCCTGCGTGTCTGGATGGGGAATCACTGCCGTCACGCCCGCTGCGGTGATCTGGTGGAACTGCTCTTCCGAGAACGGCGTCATCCCCATGACGACGTCAGGCTGGAGAGTCTCCCAAAGTGGGCGGGCCTTGCCATTCTGATGCGGCGTTGTCGTAACAAGAGAGTATCCAGCCTCATCAAGGGCGATCGAGGCCTCATCAATGTGGCGACGCATGCTGTATTCGAGCGGCCAGTCGGGCAGGACCAGAAGAACGATCCGGTTGCGTCCACTCGCGAGGGCCTGCGCGGCGAGGTGCGGTCGGTACCCCATCCGTTCCGCGGCAGCAAGGACCCGCTGCTGGGTTGCTTCTGAGATTGTCTGTCCGGGCGTTGCATTGAGCACGAAACCGACCGTCGCTCTCGAGACCCCTACCTCACGAGCAATATCCGCTCGAGTCACGCGTTTTCTTGCTGCTGTCTGGGTCATGGCGCCTCCGGAGCAATCCTAAGTTGGCGAGCCCAGCTGCATGTCGCCGAGCTCTTCTCGTCTCGAACTTGCGCGCGCTAGCTACACTAGATATTCTGATGCCACTAGCTCGCGCTAGCGCTCACCAGTGGCCTGACAACGGAGTCCCCATGCTGAAACACCCCAGTGACCTGCCTGCCCCGGGTTCGATCGCGCCACAACCAATTCCAGCTTCGTTAGACCCGCTTGCAGAGGAGCTTGTCGTCGAGCGAACACCACCTCAGCAGGCCGAGGTGGGCTCGCTCTACATCTGGCTGCAGGTCCTTGGTCAGTTCGGCGTCTTCATCGCTTTCATCACTCCGATCGCCATCTCGCTCTCCATTCGCCTCGCAGAGCTGGCTCCGGGGCATGAGGAGTACCTGGGCTTCATCACCGGTTCCGGCGCGCTCGTCGTGATGCTGACCGGACCACTGCTCGGCGTGCTGAGCGACCGGACACGGACGCGCCTCGGGCGCCGCCGGCCGTTCATGATCGCTGGCACCCTGCTCGGCGTCGTCTCGCTTGTCGTCATGGCCCTCGCTCCAAACCCCTTTGTCCTCGGTTTCGGCTGGATACTGGCGCAGCTGGGCTGGGGGCAGGTGCTCGGCAACCTGCAGATCTCGATGGCTGACAAGCTCCCCGAGAGCCAGCGCGGCAAGGTCGCGGGTCTCACCGGCTTCGTCACGCAGATCGCGCCGGTCTTCGGCGTCGTCATCGCCGGGTTCGTCTCCGGTGACCCTCTTCTGCTCTTCCTCATCCCGGGCGCCGTCGGCGTGTTCTTCGTCACGCTCTTCGTCGTGTTCATCAAGGAAGAGGACACCCGTGGGCGCGTCTTCGATGAGCGCCTCTCTGTCCCAGTCCTCTTCAGCAAGTACATCTACAACCCCCGGAAGTACCCCGACTTCTCCTGGGTCTGGCTCGGGCGCTCCCTCTTCTACTTCGGCCTGACGCTCAACACGACCTTCACCGCGTTCTTCTTCGCCTCGCGCCTCGGGGTTGAGGTCGCCGAAGTGGCACCGATCATCGCGACGCTGGGTCTGTTCGGCATCATGGCGACCACCCTCGGCGCGATCGGCGGCGGCTTCCTCTCCGACAGGCTGCGCCGACGCCGGGTCTTCGTTCTCGGCGGTGCCACGCTCTTCGCGATCGGCGCCGTCCTCATGGCACTCGCGAGCGATATCCCGATGCTCTACACGGGCTCGCTCATCACCTCCGTTGGCATCGGGATGTTCTCGGCCGTCGACCAGGCACTCCTCCTCGACGTTCTGCCGGAACGCGACACGAGCGCGGGCCGCTTCATGGGCATCTTCGGGTTCGCCATATCGATCCCGCAGGCCGTGGCCCCCCTCATTGCCCCCGCCTTCCTCGCGATTGGCGCGGCCGCCAGCGGCGACAAGAACTACACGCTTCTCTACCTGATCGCGGCGGGATTCACGATGCTCGGCGGCTTCGCTGCGCTCCGCGTGAAATCTGTCCGCTGACTTCCTTCATCCACGTTCACCGATACAGGAGACACTCTCAATGAGCACCGACTGGTCCGCTGCCTTCATCACTCCCAAGTCGTCGACGGGAGGAACCGGCGAGCACGCCGCCTATCTCCGCCGTGAGTTCGATGCGCCGAGTCGACCCGTGAGAGCGACGCTGCACACGACCGCTGTCGGGCTCATCGAACCGCACCTCAACGGGAGCGTCGTCGGAGATGAGGTGCTCGCGCCGGGCTGGACGTCGTACCGGCACCGTCTCGTGGTCAGCAGCAACGACGTGACCGAGCGAATCGCGGTCGGCATGAATGTGCTGGGGGCAGTCCTTGGCGAGGGGTGGGCGCTCGGTCGCCTGGGCTGGGAGGACAAGCGCAACCACTATGCCGACCGGCCAGCCGCCTGGCTGCAGCTCGAGCTCGAGTACGCCGACGGGTCGACCGAGGTGATCCGCAGCGACGAGCGCTTCCTGACAAGCACCGGCGGCGTGCGCGAGAACAGCATTTACGACGGCGAGCACTTCGACGCGAGACTCGAGCCCACCGGATGGGACCGCCCGGGCTTCGACACCGAGGGGTGGGAGCCGGTTGAGCGGTTCGATTGGCCCCTCGACTCGCTGACCGCGCCAATCGCCGAGCCCATCCGCCGCACGCAGGAGCTCACGCCCGTCGAGATCCTGACAACCCCCGCAGGAAAGACCGTCGTGGACTTCGGCCAGAACATCTCGGGGTGGGTCCGTCTCACGGTTCAGGGGGCGCCGGGCACAGCGGTCACGCTTCGCCATGCGGAAGTCATGACCTGCGGTGAGATCGACCTCGAAACGCTTCGCACCGCCGCCGGCACCGACCGCTACGTCCTGCGCGGGGGCGAACCGGAGACCTGGGAGCCCCGCTTCACCTTCCATGGCTTCCGCTACGTCGAGGTCGAGGGATGGCCGGGGGAACTGACCGCGGATGCGATCACAGCGGTCGTCGTGCACTCCGACATGACCCGCACAGGCTGGCTCGAGACTTCGAACCCGTTGCTCAACCAGCTGCACTCCAACGCCGTCTGGTCGATGCGCGACAACTTCGTCGGCGTTCCGACGGACTGCCCGCAGCGCGACGAACGGCTCGGCTGGACGGGAGACATCAACGCCTTCGCTCCGACGGCGGCGTTCCTCTACGACGTCCGGGGTGTGCTCGGCTCCTGGCTGCGCGACCTCGCTGTGGAGCAGCAGGAAAAGGGCTTCGTGCCGTGGGTCGTCCCCGACGTGCTGTCGACTCCCTCCTCGCCGACCGCCCTCTGGAGCGATGTCGCCGTCAGTCTCCCGTGGGCCCTCTACCGTGAATACGGCGAGACGCAGATCCTCGAAGACGCCTACGTCTCGATGACCACATTCATCCGCCAGGTCGCCGGCCTCCTCGACGAGAACGGTCTGTGGAGCAGCGGCTTCCAGTACGGCGATTGGCTCGACCCGGACGCCCCCGACGACAACCCGGCGGGTGGCAAGACCGACCGCCACCTCGTCGCTGCCGCCTACCTCTGCCGGACGACTCGTGAGATGGCGGACACGGCCCGCGTCCTCGACCGTGCGGAGGACGCAGCCGAGTTCTCCGCGCTCGCCGCGCGAGTCCGCACGGCGTTTCTTGACGAGTACGTGTCCAAGAACGGGCGCGTCGTGGGCGAATCCGCGACCGCCTATGCACTCGCGATCACGTTTGACATCCTCGACGATCAGCAGAAGCAGCACGCTGGCGACCGCCTCGCCACGATCGTCGCGCAAGCTGGCTTCCGTATCTCGACGGGGTTCGCGGGCACACCGCTTGTCACGGATGCCCTCTCCTCGACCGGCCACCTGGACGAGGCCTATCTGCTGCTGCTCGAGACCGGGTGTCCTTCGTTCCTCTACCCGGTCACGATGGGAGCCACCACCATCTGGGAGCGGTGGGACTCGGTCCGCCCAGACGGCACCATCAATCCTTCCGGCATGACCTCGCTGAACCACTACGCCCTCGGAGCGGTCGTGGACTGGATGCACCGCACGATCGGCGGACTCACGGCCATCGAACCCGGCTACCGGACCATGCGTATCGCACCCCTACCCGGCGGGGGTCTCACTTCCGCAGCACTCAGGCACACGACGAAGTTCGGGGATGTGCACGTGAAATGGAGCGCCGAAGGCGGACAGGCCGAAGTCGAGCTGACGCTGCCGGAAGGCACCAGCGCAGAAGTGGTGCTGCCTTTGCATCCGGACGCGCTCGCCGTCCACGTCGAGGCGGGGAAGCACCGTTGGAGCTACGAGGTCGCTTTCGGGAGCAAGCCGACATCCTTCGACCTGGACTCGAATATGCGGGACGTGGCGAACAACGCCCAAGCGTGGCGTCTGTTCACTGACGCGTTCGCGAAGCACTACCCCGGAGTCCCACTCGACGGCACGGCGCCAGAAGCAGCAGCCATGAGCATCCGAACCATGCTCGATTTCGTCCCAGGCGCCTCCCCAGAATTCCGGGCGGACATCGCCGAATCTCTCTCGGCAGCATCAACAGGAGCATCCGCATGAGCATCGACATCACGACCCTGACCCTCGAGCAGAAAGCTTCGCTGCTGTCAGGGCACGACTTCTGGACCACGAAGAGCATCGCTGAAGTCGGCATCCCGTCGATAGTCCTGACCGACGGCCCGCACGGCATCCGTCGTCAGGCTGGCGATGCGGACCACCTCGGCATCAATGACGCGGAGCCGTCCACGTGCTTCCCGCCCGCCGTAGCCGTGGGTTCCAGCTGGGATCCCGAAGTGGCGGCACAGCTGGGTGCCGCGGTCGGCAGAGAAGCCCTCGCGTTCGGGGTCTCGGTTGTGCTGGGGCCTGGCATCAACATCAAACGGTCACCGCTCTGCGGCCGGAACTTCGAGTACTACTCAGAGGACCCGCTGCTCTCGGGGGTGCTCGGGGCGGCACACGTCACGGCAATGCAGGAGGTCGGTCCAGGCGCATCGGTCAAGCATTTTGCCGCGAACAATCAGGAGCATGAACGGATGCGCATCAGCGCAGACATCGACGAGCGCACCCTGCGAGAGATCTACCTGCCAGCCTTCGAGCGAGTCGTCAAGGAATCTGCTCCGGCTACGGTCATGTGCTCGTACAACAAAGTCAACGGCGTCTATGCCTCCCACAACCCGTGGTTGCTCACCGACGTGCTCCGCACGGACTGGGGCTTCGAGGGGGCTGTGGTCTCCGATTGGGGCGCCGTCAGCGACCGAGTCGCAGGGGTAGCCGCGGGCATGGATCTCGAGATGCCGGGGAGCGGAGGCACGACTGATCAGCAGATCGTCGACGCGGTTCGCAGTGGCGCGCTCCCCGAAATCGTGGTTGACGCCGCGGTGCGTCGCGTTCTCGCGCTCACTGACCTCCCGCACATAGCGACCAACGACTTCGATGCCGACGCGCACCACGCGCTCGCTCGCACGCTGGCCGCCGACTCCGTGGTCCTGCTCAAGAACGACAACGCTGTGCTGCCGCTCGCGCGGGTCTCGCGTCTTGCCGTCATCGGCACGTTCGCCGCTGAACCCAGGTTCCAGGGCGGCGGCAGCTCCCACATCAACCCGACGCGGACGGATGCGGCGCTCGAGACCATTCGCGACCTCGCACTCGAGCGAGGCGCCACGGTCGAGCACGCGGACGGCTTCGCTCTCCGGGACGACGACGCGAACGCGCTCCGGGCGCAGGCGGTCGCCGTAGCTGGCAGGTCCGATGTCGCGATCATCTTCGCCGGGCTCGGAGACCAGGAGGAATCCGAGGGCTTCGACCGCGACAGCCTCGACCTGCCTGCCGCCCAGATCGCCGTCATCCGGGAGGTAGCCGCGGCAGCGCGCCGAACGGTTGTCGTGCTCTCGAACGGGGGTGTCGTCTCTCTCGAGGGATGGCACGACGACGTCGACGCCATCCTCGAAGGGTGGCTGCTCGGACAGGCGGGTGGATCGGCCTTGGCGGACGTGCTCTTCGGCGTCGTGAACCCATCTGGACACCTGGCCGAGACCATCCCACTCCGACTGCAGGACACCCCCAGCTGGAACAACTTCCCCGGCGAGCAAGGACACGTGCGCTACGGCGAGGGAGTCATGGTCGGCTACCGCCACTACGTGAGCGCAGAGGCACCGGTTCGCTACCCCTTCGGACACGGTCTCAGCTACACCACGTTCGTAACGAAGGATCTTCGCGTTGAGATGACGGGCAAGGACACGGCGCTCGTGAAGGTGACTGTGGGCAACACCGGAGACAGCGCCGGCAAGCACGTCGTGCAGGTCTACGTGGCGACCGACGCCGGACCAGTGCGTCGACCACTCCGGGAGCTCCGAGCATTCGCGAAGGTCTCGTTGGAGCCAGGAGAGGAGCGCACGGTGGAGCTGACGCTTGATCGTCGGTCGTTCACCTACTGGGACATCGAGCTCCACCAGTGGGTGGTCGCTGCCGGTGACTACTCGATACAGGTGGGAGTGGATGTTTCCACGATCGTGGCGGAGGAGGCGATCGCCTTGGCCGGCGATGTCATTGTGCGGCCGCTCACGCTCGATTCGACGGTCGGCGACTGGTTCGGCCACCCGATCGTTGGGCCAGCCCTCCAAGAGGGGTTGAGCGCTGGCATGACCGAGGAGCAGCTGAAGCACGCCGAGGAGAACCCCAACGACCTCAAGATGGTCGAGTCCATGCCGATGCAGCAGTTCCTCGCCTTCACTGGGGGAGCGTTCCCCCAGGAGACCCTCGTGCAGCTCATGGCGCTGAGCCGACTGGATCCAGCGTCGGAGCGATCGCCTGATCTGGAGCTTGCCACGCGCGGCGCCTGATCGCGGTGGGCAGGAGCTTCGAGGTTCCGCTGTTGATGTCGACTACCTCGTCATCCGTAGCAACGACAGGGCTTCCTCGACCGGCCACACTCGCTCGAACTCGCGCATGGCAACCGGGGTGATCTCGGATGCGCTCACGTACTTGGCCCGACGGCCCGACGACTCAAACTCGGAGAACACATGACCATCACAACCACCCCCTCGCAACGTCCCTCGAAACGGCGGGTCTTCCTGACTGGAGCTGCCGGGAACTGGGGACACAAGGTCCTCGACGAATTCCGGGGCCGTGCGGACCGCTTCGATGTCGTTGCACTCGTCTTGTCTTCACCCAAGGACCTCGCCGTCATCCGCCGGTACGAGGACATGGAGAACCTCGAGGTCGTGTTTGGCGACCTCACCGACTACGAGGCTGTCGAACGCTGCGTCCGCGGAGCCGACATCGTGCTGCACATCGGTGCGGTCGTGTCGCCCTTCGCAGACGAGCATCCCGAGCTCGCCCACCAGGTGAACACTGGCAGCATTCGCAACATCGTTCGTGCGGTCAAGGCGCAGCCTGATCCTTCACGGATTGCGGTCGTTGGGGTGGGCACGGTCGCCGAAACCGGCGACCGGAACCCTCCTCACCACTGGGGTCGGGTAGGCGACCCGTTGCGCGTCTCCCAGTACGACGAGTACGGGCAGAGCAAGGTCATCGCCGAGAAGGAACTCGTCGATTCGGGCCTGCCCCGCTGGGTGTGGCTTCGCCAGACGGGCATCTTCCACCCGGGCATGCTCGAGATCCGCGACCCGATCATGACGCACTCCACCCTCGGCGGTGTCATGGAGTGGGTGTCGGTCGAGGACGCCGCCAGACTCATGGCAAACGTCTCGGAAGCGGATGTTTCTGAAGAGCTTTGGGGCGGCATCTACAACATCGGCGGCGGTGAGGAGTGGCGCCTCACGAACTGGCAGCTTCAGACCCGGATGACGGGTGCACTCGGCGTCAAGGACGTGCGCACCTGGTACGACCGCAACTGGTTCGCGACGCGCAACTTCCATGGCCACTGGTACACCGACTCCGACCGCCTGCAGGAGCTTGTTCCGTTCCGCGAAGACACGGTGGACGCTGCTCTCGCACGTGCGATCGCGGCAAACCCCGGGCTTCGCGCAGCAGGGAAGATCCCGTCCTGGATCGTGAAGAACCTGGTCATGAAGCCGCTCACGCGGAAGCCGCGAGGGACCATGGGGTACCTCCGGGATGGCAACACCGAAGCAATCAACGCCTACTTCGGCTCTCGTGCTGAATGGAATGCCATTGGCACGTGGGAGTCGTTCTGGCCACCACGCCCGGACCGGGCGCCATCGCAGCTCGATCACGGCTACGACGAGAGCGTCCCCGTTGACGAGTGGGATGCGGCGCTTCTGCAGGGCGTCGCGGAGTTCCGCGGTGGCAGCCTCCTCTCGGAGCGACCCACCGTGGGCGACGTCGCAACGCCGCTCGAGTGGGTCTGCGCGGTCGGACACGGGTTCACGGGTAGCCCGCGTCTGATCCTGACGGCCGGGCACTGGTGCCCTGAGTGCATTCGGGACGTTGCCGGATACGCGGCGCAATCCGAGAAGAACGCGTTCCTGGCCCAGATCGAACTGGCGGGTAGTTCCGCTCCGCGCAGCGCCGAGCCTGCAGAAGCGGTGCCTGCAGGGAGGGGTCGGTGACGTCACTCGCCCTGGGCGTCGACGTCGGCGGGACCGGGATCAAGGCTGGACTCGTTGACCTCGAGACTGGTCTCGACGTCGGTGAAGCGTGCGTGACGCCGACGCCGGAAGGCGCTTATCCCGAGGGCATCGCCTCCGCCGTTGCGCGACTCGTGGAGCAGCTGAGGCCGGCGGATGGGCGTGAAACTCCTGTTGGAGTCTGCGTTCCGGCGGTCGTCCGAGCAGGGAGGACCTTCTCCGCGGCCAACATCTCGCGCGACTGGATCGGACTTGACGCGCGGGCCCTCTTCGCTGACTTTCTCGGCCAGCACGTCAGCGTTATGAACGACGCGGATGCGGCGGGCTACGCCGAGGCGCGGTACGGCGCTGCCAAGAACGCGCCGGGACTTGTGCTCATGACCACCCTCGGCACGGGTATCGGCGTCGCGATGATCAACGACGGGGTCCTGGTGCCTAACTCGGAACTCGGCCACATCCAGATCGATGGAATCGATTGGGAGACGCGAGCCTCCGTCTCCGCCAAGGAACGCGAGGGGTTGACCTGGCAGGAGTGGGCTGGGAATCTCCAGAAGTACTACTCGACCTTGGAGTCGTTGATCAACCCTGATCTCTTCATCGTCGGAGGCGGCATATCGGCGGCCTCAGAGCAGTTCCTTCCGCTCCTCAGCATCCGCACGCCCATCGTTGCAGCGACTCTGCACAACCAAGCTGGAGTGACGGGGGCCGCAGCACTCGCCGCTGCTCATCGACCTCAGCAGGTCCTCATCTGATCGCACGAACCAAAAGGCGGGGCGGGCTCACAACGTGAGTACGCCCCGCCTTGGTGTTGTGCGTCAGCTCGTTCTTCTCCGCTTGCCGGCCTGGTACAGAATCACGCCGGTGGCGACGGCGAGCAGTGCTGCCAGAGTCGCGCCCCATGCGACAGAGCTCCCCGTGATTGCAAGGTCATCGCCAGGCGTCGACACCCCGGGCTCGGCGACAGGGCCGCCGGTCGATTCGGGGTCAACAACAGGAACGGTTGTTGCTCCGGGCTGGGTCGTCATGGGGGAGCGCTCGGGGACGTCGAGGTATGACAGGGGCGGCCGCCATCTCGACAGCGTCTCTTGATCCCTCAGGACAAGAGCTCGATACTTCGGACCGTCGGCGGCCAGGATGCCATCGGTCACCGTTTGCGTTGCAAGGTCGACATCACCGAGGAAGCCCCAGCTGTATCCGGCGCTGGAGGGGCCGGTGCCAAGTGGTCCTTGGCCCATCGGGTTGACCTCGGGTGCGTGGACCGCGAAGTCGCGCTGCAACTGACCCTGACGAAGCACCAGCTGCGAACGTCCGAGGTAGGTGTTGATCGCCTTCTGATCCTCCAGGACGGCTGCGTCAGGCGCTGTAGCGGGGATGCTGTCTCTATGTTACTTTTGCCGAATAGTTTGGTGAATCGATTCAATGAATTCTCCAACTCTCACGAAGTGCCCTCGCCGCGCACGATCGTTCATTCACAAAGGAGTGAGATGTCCCCTATCGGTAGTGACCACGCGCGCGGCCCGAGAAGCCGCGCGGGTCTCGGTGTCGTCTTGTGTCTAGCACTCTCAGCCGCGGGGGTGGGAGGCTTGACGCTCCTGAGCCCCGTCGTCCCCTCCCAGAGCGTGCACGCTGCCGAGTTCGCTTCCTTCGCCGATCCAGGAGTTGAGCAGCGGCCGGTCATCCGCTACTGGCTGCCGAGCGCAGCCGTCGACCATGATGAGCTTCGCGCGCAGGTCGCTGGTTTCGCCGAGTCGGGTTTCGGTGTCGTGCAGGTCGTCGGAATGTGGGATGCAAAGGGCGTGACCGCTGAGTACGCCTGGGGCTCTGACAAGTGGTGGGAGGCGATGAAAGTCATCCTGGACGAGGCCGGTGCGCGAGGCCTTCAGGTCGACCTCGCCAACGGCAAGCGCTGGCCGATTTCCGTGCCGACGATCGCATCCGCGGACGACCCAGCGGCCGCTCGGGAGCTGACGTACGGAACCACCCTCCTCGAACCAGGCGCCACCTTCGCGGGGGCCTTGCCGGAGCGCCGCGAGGTGCAGACGGAAGGCACCCCAAAGCTCGAGTCAGTCTTCGCGTACCCCGTCGTCGATGAAAAGCTCGTCGTCGGTCAGGCAGTGGAGCTCACCAGCGTGGTCAACACCGACGGGACCTTGGAGTTCACCCCACCGGATCAGACACACGCCTGGCAGATCACCGCGTTCTGGGCACAGCCCACGGCACAGAAGACCGACGAGTTCTATGTCGTCGACCACCTGGGTGCCGAAGGTGGCCAAGCCAATGCCGACTACTGGGAACAGATTGTGCTGCCGAAACTCGGGGACTCGGCGCAGCACATCCGTGCGCTCTTCTCAGATTCGATGGAGCATCACGCCGTGCTTGAGTGGACCGCAGACCTCCCGGCAGTCTTCGAGCAATTGCACGGCTACAAGATCGACCCGTACCTGCCGTTCCTCGAGACGCGCGAGTCGTTCTTGCACACGGACGCTCCGGGATTCGACGCCGACGATTCGGAGTTGCAGGCGAGAGTCCTCGATGACTACTACTCGACGCTCACTCACCTCTATATGACGAACCACCTCGGTGCGTTGGAGAGTATGGCTCAGCGCAATGGTTTCGAGCAGGTCTACCAGGTTGCCTACAACAAGCCCTACGAGATGGAGGTCTCTGCGAGCGCCGTCTCAATTCCGGAGAACGAATCCCGGGCCAACAACGCACTGGACGGTTACCGGACGATGTCTGCGGCTGTGCACCTCGACGGGAAGCAGTACTACTCGGCTGAACTTGAGTCGACTGCGAACAACTACCGGCAGTCGATGGAAGACCTCATGTGGTGGACCAAGCGTGCCTGGTCGGTCGGCGTGAACCTGACGAGCTACCACGGCGCGTCCTACACGGGTGGCTTCAGCGGCCCTGGAAGCATGGACGGTGTCTTGGAGCAGTACGGGGATCTGCACTGGGCGGGGATGACGTTCCCGGGGCCAAAGGTCGCATGGCCGGGGTACACGGCGTTTGGTCCGACTGGCCAGACTTCGATCTCCAACGACTGGGATCGTGTCACCGACCCGGCAGCTCTTCGCCTCAACATGGATTACGTGGCTCGCAACAACTGGGTGCTGCAGAAGCCTGCCAAGGTCGATCTGGCGGTTTACCGACACGACGTTGACAAGGGGCCAGCAGACGCGGGCGACGGGCACCATATCTATCCTGATGGCGGTGCGCTGAGCAGCGCCGGCTTCTCGTACGAGTTCGTCTCGCCAGCGCTGCTCGAAGCTACAGCGCCAAGCGTCGGCTCAGAACGGATCGCTCCCGAGGGACCCGCGTATAAGGCGGTCGTCGTCAACAACGAAGCCGCGATGTCCCTGGACGCTATCGAGCAACTCGCGACCTACGCCGAACAAGGCGTGCGTCTTGTCTTCGTCGGCGACGTTCCTTCTCGCCTCGTCGGCGAAGGCGAGCGGATCTCCGGCGCGACGGATGATCAGGTCGCGGCGGCGGCGAGCAAGTTGCTCGGCCTGGGAAATGTGACGCGTGTCTCGACACTCGGTGAAGTGCCCACGGCACTCGCGGCTCTGGGCGTCGCACCAGACGCGCAGAACCACGATGCGAACGGCATCCTGACGCAGCACCGCCAGGATGATTCGGGCGACTACTACTACCTCTACAACTACAACCAGATCGCTGGCCCGGGGACGCTCTATCCGAACATCGACAAGTCAAACTTCGTCGCGAAGTCTGCAGCCTTCACGCTTCGAGGCGAGGGTGCTCCGTACGCGCTAGACCCCTGGACAGGGGAAGCAACTCCCATCTTGGAGTACACGCGTGATGGGTCGGATGTGAATGTCTCGCTCGACTTTGCCGGTGACGAGGCACGCATTGTTGCTCTTCTCACTCCGGAGCAGGCGAGCCAGCAGGGCGCAGTTGTCCCGTCGGTGCACGTCGTTGGCTCGCAGGGTGCTGGCAATTACCGCGCCGACGATGGCGGATTGGTGGTTCGTGCCTTCGAGAACGGAACGCAGCTCACCCAGCTCAGTGACGGTTCGGAAGCCACGACCGAGGTTTCGGGGATCCAGCCTGCCGCATCGATTACGGATTGGACGCTGACGGTCAACTCTGTAACCGAGGGCGCAACGACGCTGTTCGCTGATTCGGAGTGGAGCGATCTCGGACCATTCGAGGTCGGGGAGACCATGAAGCCATGGCACGAACTTGATCCCGCTCTCGCCGGAGTCGCTGGAGTAGGAACATACACAGGAACGTTCTCGCTCAGCGGCGATGGCGCCTCGGGTCACAGCGCGGAGGTCATCCTTGGCGAGGTATCTGACTCAGTGCGAGTCAAGGTCAACGGGGTGGAACTGCCTCCTCTGGACCAGCACAACCCTGTGGTGGATGTTGGCGAGCTTGCAGTCGACGGGGTGAACACGATCGAAGTCATCGTGGGGACGCCGCTCTGGAACGCAGTCACGGGCGAGAGCGACCCGAACGGTCTTCTCGGTACTGGTGGTGTGATCCAGGTGCGCCCGTACGTTGAATCTGTGGTCGTCGAGCCGGTGCTTCCCAGCATCGATGCCGGCGTGCCGATGATCGATGGCGAACTTCTCGTGGGCAGTGAGCTTGCAGCCACACCCGGAGACTGGTCGCCAGCGGATCTCGATTTCAACTACCAGTGGTTGAGCGACGATCACCCGATCGCCGGGGCCACAGAAGCGACTTATAGGCTCACCGATTCGGAACTTGGTACGCGAGTTCGGGTGCAGGTGACGGGAGTTAAGGACGGATTCCAGTCGGCGACGGCAGTGTCGGAAGCCACGCAGCCGGTGGCGTCGGCGACGAGCAGTCCGCAACCGACCCCGAATCCCACCACGGGAACAGCCGGCAACGAGTCGGGCGGTGCAGGAAACGGTTCGGGTCTCGCCGTCACCGGAGCCGACATTGGCTGGATAATCTCAGTAATCATGGCCGCGATCGCGGCCGGAGCTGGCGCATTCCTTTGGAGCCGTCGAGGTCGCCGATCAGCGGAGTGAGTCGGGGAAGGTAGGCACTCGGTGGGGCGGGAGGCGTGGTCGGCCTTCCGCCCCACCGGTGATTCCAAGGCGAGTTGCGTTGACGCCGATCAGGAAAGACGTGAAAGCGCAATGAGGCGGGTCGCCAGCTCTGAGGTTGGGGTGCGAGGAGAACTTGACAGCCAATGCATGCAGGCACCGAGCATCCCGCCGGCTGCGTAAGAAGCGCGTAAGGCCCTCTCCTCCGTGGGAAGCGAGGGGGCTAACAACTCGAGTTCGTGTTCGATGGCGCGCGCGAATCGAGACCGAATCTCGTGGAGTGTGCGGATGCTCCCTGCCTCGCTTAGAGCCCACCGGTACAACTCCTGGTTCTCCTCGATGTAATCCAGGTAGGTCGTGAGCAGTTGCGTAGATTCGTTCTCTTGCTCGCCTGACCCGTCGGCGATGGCCTCCCAGGCGGCGGCAGCTCGTTCAGCGTGATCACCCATGGCATCTGCGACCAGTGCATCTAGAGAAGCGAAATGTCGGTAGAACGTCATGCGGTCTACACCGCTTGTCTTGCAGACTGAAGTGACGGACAGATCTGTTGGGTCACGACGTGCGATTTCGAGCGCAGCCGAACGCATTTCTAGCCGTGATCGCAAATACCGCGGGTCGTTGTTCGCCACCATTTTCCTCTGCAATACGACGTGTGAGTGCCACCCGCATCCTACTCGGGTGGCACTCACGGTAAATCAGTTACTGACCGACGAACCTCACTGACGCGGCGGGGTAGCTCCTGGGAGGTTCGCTGAAGCCAGGTCGGCGACGGGGATGCTTCCTGTCGCCGTTGAGGCCGAGAGCTCCATGTCTGTCGTCTCGGGGGCCCATGCAATGGATACGATCAACCCAACTACGAGGATGCCTGCGCTGATGAGCATGACCGGTCCCGTGCCCCATGCGTCGAGCCCAAGCGGGAGCAAGAATGTTCCACCCGCCGCGCCGATGCGACTCATCGCGGCGGAGAATCCGATACCAGTCGCACGGATAGCGGTAGGGAAAATTTCGCTCGGGTACAGCATCTGGAGCACGTTCGATGCTGAGCTGAAGAGTGCGAATGTGATGAAACAGGCCACGAGGATGCCGGCGGGCGCTCCCGTCCACAGGCCGAGGAGCAGCATGGCACCTGCTTGGAAGAAGTAGGGAACGATGAGGAGCTGTCGACGGCCGACCTTGTTGATGATGCCGGCGCCGATGAAGCTCCCAACGAGCAAGACCATGTAGAAGGCGATCTCCGCCCACTGACCCTCGATTCCCAGACCGAGGCCGTCGAGCACCGGGGTCAAGAAGGTGAAGATCGCGAAGAATGGGGCGACCTGGGTGGCCCAGAAGATACTGGTGAACAGTGTTCGACGGATGAACGGCTTCGAGAAGAGGGTCGAGTATCCAACCTGGGCGGACTCTTCCTGGAAGAGGTCCTGCCGGTTGGCAAGGTTGAGATAGCGGTTGGCGATCGTTATCGCTTCCGCTCGGCGTCCCTGGCGGGCGAGCCACCTTGGCGTTTCTGGCATGCCGATTCTGCCGAGGATGACAGCAAGAGCCGGGACGGCGCTACTCGCGAGGACCCAGCGCCAGAGGTCGGGCTCTTCCGGAAAGGCAGCCAAGATGAGGTACCCGAACGTTGCAGCCAGGGAGAAACCTGCGTACCACCAGGCGATCATGCCGGCGAGGTATGGGCCACGCTTCTTCGAGGATACGAACTCCGCGATCATTGAACCCGCGATCGTGTAATCAGCTCCGACTGCCATGCCCATGATGAGCCGCAGAGCAAAAAGTTGCCAGGTATCTGCTGCCCAGAGCTGGAGGATCGAGCATACGAGGAACGCGGTCAGTGTAAACTGGAACATCTTCTTTCGACCGATTCGGTCGGTGACCCAGCCGAACAGTAGTCCACCGAAGAAAATGCCGAGCAAAGAAGCGGCTCCAAGAAGTCCTTGACCAACGAGCGAGATATCGAGGCTCGTTGTCGCGGCCGGTAAAACGACGCCTATTACAGCCAAGATCCAGCCGTCGCAGAACTTCCCGCCAGACGCGGTAATTCCTACCCTTCGCTCGAAGCGTCGAATACGGCGATGGTCCTCAGCTGTGTCATCGAGTTTGATGTCGGGTTCGAGTGTGGTGGTCATAGCGATCCAATGGTCGAGTTTGAGCGAATCCTCATTGATCCGCGTCTCTGCTGGCGGCTAACCGG
The DNA here is from genome assembly GCF_008831075.1 of Pseudoclavibacter terrae. Taxonomy (GTDB): domain Bacteria; phylum Actinomycetota; class Actinomycetes; order Actinomycetales; family Microbacteriaceae; genus Pseudoclavibacter; species Pseudoclavibacter terrae. The sequence goes on from NZ_WBJX01000008.1 coordinate 63,781, forward strand.
GGTCTCCGTGTTGGTCATGGTCTGTAGGAGACCCCGAGTGGCCGGCGGGGAGTCAGCTGTCGTGCTCGTCGAGGTAGTCGGCGAGTTCTGAGAGCGTGTGGAAGTGGAATGTTGGCTCGGTGATGACGCCGGGGTTCGGGGTACCACCGAACCCGATCTCGCCAACGTTGCGGCGGTCGATCCATGCCGTGGTGAACCCGAGCTTTTTGGCAACTCCGATGTCGTGGAACTGGCTCTGGGCCACGTGCAGGTAGTCGGGTAGGTCGTAGCCAAGGGTGCTTTGCTTGCCGAGCATGAATGCGAAGACCTGAGGGTCGGGCTTGTTGGCGCGGATGTCTTCCACCGTGACGATGTCGTCGAAGGGGTAGTCAAGTGTCGCGGCCATGTGCTGTGCTGCGAAGCGTCCGCCATTCGTGAGTCCGACAAGGCGTCGCCCGCTGCCGAGTCTCTTGAGTGCTTCGATGGAGTCGGGGAACGCGGGCCAATTGGGGATCGATGCCTTGAGGGAGGCTGCGATCCTCTCGTCGGCCGGCAATCCCAGTTTTGGTGCGAAGTCAAGGTAGGCAGTGCCGAGGATTTCACCCCAAGGGATGCCCGGGTTCTGGTCATGCTGTACGAGCTCTTCGCTCTGGCCGAATGCTTGAAGTACCTGGTCATCGGTCAGGCCGTGCTTCTCGAAGTCGATAGAGGCGCGGAGCGCATCGAGGAGTCCGGTCTCGAAATCTACGAGCGTTCCGACAATGTCGAAGCTAAGGATCTTGTACTTCTTGCCCATAATTTTCTCCTTGTGTTGTGGGGATGGTTCAGCGCGCTTTGCATGCCACGTGAAGGTGCGTCCGTCGTCGCGGAACGAGCTGTACTGAGGTGGGTGACGCACGCGGGGTACAGCCGTACTTCGCTGTACGCGAGCTGATCGAGTTGGACGTGAGATTCGTCGATTGTCCGGATCCTCAGCGAGCGCTGATCTCGAGTTCAGGATCGTCCTTGATCTGATCAGGTCGGTGGGGATGGCATAACTGTAATACATGTATGCAGTCATGCCAAGTGCGGATTGCGGGGTGGCGCCAAACCCGCTCCCTGGGTCAGTTGCGCAGGATCGTGAAGACTTTGGTCAGTGTTTTCTCGATGACCCATTGGCCCTTCCAGCCCTCCGCCAGCATCACGGTGACCCCCGGGCTCAACTCCGTAATCGCGCCTGACTGACTGATGAGGCGACCACTTCCTTCTGTGATGTGGATGTACTCGACGTAGTCGGAGTGATCGGTGCTGAAGGCCCCGGGGGTCACCCGCCAGAGTCCGAACTGTGCAGTGGGCGATTCGCCCACGACCAGTGTGCTGGCACTCGGTTGGCCCTCTAGGATCCGCTCGATCGGTACCCTGACAGAGGGAGGCCATTTGATGTCTGATGCACTGAGGCTGGTCGCGAGACTGTCGGTCATGAGTGTCCTTCTGGTTGTTCAGGCGGGGTGGGCTGGGGGCATCGCTCGTCACGTGTATGACTGATAGATGGTTATACAGTATGTCAAACCCGACTGCTGGATACTGGTGCAGCGACGGTTGACCACCACGGGCAGACTGGTATACAGTTAGACAACCTCGACGAGGAAGGTCAACCATGCCAGTTCAACTCACCACGGTTTCGGTCGTTGATGCAGTAGCCGAACAGCTTAGAAACCAGATTCTGTCCGGCGCTATCGTGCCGGGTAACGCCCTGACCGAGGGTTCTGTTACGGAGCAGTTTGGGGTTCCTCGCCCCTCGGTGCGGTCAGCTCTTCAGGTGCTTACGTTCGAAGGGTTACTTCGCAGAGAGCCGAATAAGAGCGTCTTCGTGCCACGGCTCGGCGCTGAAGATGTCCGGGACATTTTTGGAGTGCGCCGTGTGGTGGAGGAAGAGGCGGCGCGCAGGTTTGTCCGCCTGGGTCGCTCTTCTGAAGTGCCCGAACGGTTGCTTCTCGAGCTGGAAGCCATGGACGAGCGTGCTCAGTGGTCCGATGTCGTGCGAGTGGACTTCGATTTTCATAAGTCGATCGTTGACGCAGTGGATAGTCCACGACTGAGCAGGATCTACCAGAGCATCGCAACGGAAACTCGTTTGGCGCTCAGCCAGCTCCGCCCTTCCTATGATTCACCGATCGTCATTGCGAGCGAACACCGGAGTTTGCTCGATCACATCCGCTCCGGTGATGAGCGGAGTGCGATCGAAGCGACGCGGGAGCATCTGGCCCTATCAGAGCGGATTATTCTCTCAGAAATCGCCCAGGCGGAGCAGGGTAGCGAGCGGGGGAGAGATCAAGCGATTCCCTCGCCAGTGCACTCGCTCCATCGGGGCAATCGACGGTAACCGGTATAAATGCGCTGATCGGATCACTCACCGAGGCTCTTCGAGAGGATGGCCCGTCGCTCCGATCCTGTCTTCTGTTGGCGAATTCGACACCATTGCACTCGACAACGACACCGATCACAGCCTCGCGTCCTACCCGTCACGAAAGACTTGGCACGACCCCGTGGTGCTTCGCAGCGAGTCGAGCCGGGGATGGTTCATATCAACTCCGGCATTATCTCAGACGTCGTAGCTCCCCTAGGTGGGTACGAAGCTTCCGGCATCGGCCCGGAACGCGGCATCCTCGGCATCGAAGTTTTCCTCGCGACCAAGTACACCTTCATCCCCACCTGTAATTGTGAGATGGGGACCGAAACGCGGCCCTGGTCGTACAACGAAAGGGAATGGTTTGAAAACACATGTGATCTCCGTGCTTGCCGGCGACGGCATTGGCCCCGAAGTGATGCCTGTTGCCCAGGCTGTGCTGGACTCGGCGTGCGAAGGCAGTGACGTAGAGCTTCGCTGGGAAGAGCGACCCTGGGGCACCGATTATTTCCGTTCACACGGTCGAATGATGCCGCTGAATGCCATCGACAAGATGGCCGACACAGACGCCATCTTCCTCGGCGCGGTGGGGCACCCAGAGGTCCCGGACGCTGAGACCCTGTGGGGCATGCTCATCCCGATTCGTCGCGAGTTTGATCAATACATCAATCTTCGCCCAATCAAGTCGCTGCCAGGGGTTCGCTCCCCCCTCGCGAACCACGAGGGCATCGACCTGGTCATCGTACGAGAGAACGTTGAGGGTGAATATTCAGCCGTAGGTGGGCGTTCCGGAGTCGGCACCGAGTATGCGGCCGCGTATCAGCAAGCCATCTTTACTAAGCACGGCGTTAGCCGGGCGGTCTCGTTCGCTGCGGAGCTCGCCTCCGAACGAAATGGCGATCTCGTGTCAGCGACAAAATCCAACGGGATCGTCCACACCATGACCTTCTGGGATGAGGTTGTCGCAGAGGTTGCCGGCGGATTCCCGGAAGTTCGGCTCACTCCGATGCTCATCGACGCATTGTCGGCGCGGCTCGTGCAGAGTCCGCAGTCGTTCGATGTCATCGTCGCATCGAACCTATTCGGAGATATCCTCTCGGATATTGCCGCCGCGACTGTCGGCTCTATTGGGATTGCACCAAGCGCCAACCTGAACCCCGAGAAACGACACCCGTCGATGTTCGAGCCCGTCCACGGATCGGCCCCTGACATTGTCGGGCGTGGGATCGCAAACCCAGTGGGACAGATCTGGGCGGGGGCGATGATGTTGGATCATCTCGGGCATCCCGATCTGGCAGTTGATGTTGAACTAGCTCTTCGCTCGGTACTTAGTTCTGGACTGTCCACACCGGATCTCGGTGGACAGGCGACGACTGTTCAAGTTGGCGACGCGATCGTTGCCGCTCTCGCCGGCAAATGAATCACAGACGCAGTGCAACTAGTCCATTCGGTCTTGCACCAACTTCAGAAAGCAGATGTAGGGAATGAGAATTGCAGTCGTAGGCCTCGGCGCCATTGGGGTCCAAGCGCTTTGGCAGCTCAGCAAGCACGAGGGGGTTGAAGTCCACGGTTTCGACGCTGCCTACCCGGGGCACCCCGAGGCAGGCTCCGGAGGGGAGAGTCGCCTCTTCTGGAATCTTGAGCTTGCTGAGCCCTCGTATGTGCCACTCATCGAACGTGCGGCGATCGTCTGGGATGCACTCGAGCGAGAGAGTGGAGCACAACTTCGAGACAGATCCGGCGTGTTAGTTCTTGGAGAATCGGGCAACGCGCAGTTGGCCAACGGTCTCGAATCTGCGCGCCGTTCCGGGGCGCCAATAGAGCTGCTTGATCGCCACGCACTGCGGCGTCGGTTCCCGCAATTCGACCTTCAGGACGATGCGGTGGGTGTCTGGGACGTAGAAGGGGCTGTAATAAGGCCGGAACAGACGAACGTCACCACGGCTAGGCTCGCAGCCGCCAACGGTGCCAATATTCACGAGTTCACGCCCGTGAGTGACATTGGCCTTGAAGGTCCAGGGGTGAGTATCACGACGCGGCACGGGACAGAGCACTTCGATCGCGCTATCGTCGCGTGCGGCGGGTGGACGCCGACGGTGGTTCCCGCGATCAAGGAAGAAGTGGTCGCGCGGCGTTTAACTTCCCTCTGGTTCACTTCAGTCGAAGATGACCATCTCGCTGGTATGCCTCCGTTCCTGCGTGCAGCGCCGCACTACACGTACGGAATCCCGACGAAAGACGGGCGAGCGGTTAAGTTGGGCCTCGGTTTCAATGACCACTTCGTCACAGGGGATGCCTCTAAGCTGCCTCGGCGGCTCGAAGGTGAAGCGCTCGAAAATGAGATCAAGAAGTTTGACTGGATTCGGGAGCAGATGCTTCCTGGTCTGGCCAAGCGACCGTATCGGGTTGCGACCTACGTTGAGAGCTATACGACAACGATGTTCGAGCACATCAAGCCTCACCCCGAGAACGAGGATGTTCTGGTCATGGCCGGCTTCTCAGGACATGGTTTCAGGGTTGCGCCGGCGGTCGGCGAGATCGGTGCGCAGCTCATCATGTCTGGGAAGAGCGAGCTCGATATTGGCTTCCTGGACGCGTATCCCAAAGCCTTCGAGATTCTGGATTCGTTTGAGGGGCTCACGACACACAACTCCGTCATGACTACTCGGGGCATAAACGAAGGGGGATGAAGGTCGGTTAGTGGATCGCACGAGCGATGTGGGGTGCCGCGGCGTGTGACCGTTGTTATGTAGCGAGACTTGCTTCGAGGAACTTTCGAGCATCCTCGAGATGTCTGGTCCACTTGGCCTCTACATCGCGCAGTGGGGCATCGCGGAGCAGCGTATACAGCTCCAGATGCTCGACGTAAAGCGCGTTCGCGCTGCTGTAATGCTTTCTAAGGATCGCGATCATGAGGCGCAGTTCCCCTGTGAGACTCGCGAAAAATTCGCTCAGTCGAGGAGAACCTGCGGCCTCGACTACGGAACAGTGGAAGGCTACGTCAGCTTCGGCGACCTCATGCCAATTCGCGTTGGGGCTGAGAGATTCGAAGTTTGCGAGTGTGGCCTCCACGCCAACGAGTGGCAAGGTACTCGCTTTAATGGCTCTAACAGCGTCGAGTTCGACCAGACGGCGAACTCGGTAGAGGTCTGATACTTCGGCGGGCTCGAAACACCGAACCCGCGCACTGTACCCGGGTGGTCTGACGAGCATGCCTTCGTTGATAAGTTGCTGAACTACCATGCGAGCGGTTGGTCTTGCGATCCCGAACTCTTCAGCCACCTGTGTGTCACTCAGCTCCTGACCGGCCGCGTATCCGCCAGTCAGAAGGTCGTTGCGCAGCCTGTTCACGGCGGCGTCAACGAGGGAGACGGTCTCGAGAGGTTGCCTGATCGTCATGTCCTTTTCCTCGTTCTGCAGGCAATCTACCTTGTTCGCTTTGCTGTGCGGGTTTGGCGGCGCCAAAAACGGCCCGTCTGCAGTTGAATCGAAGCGCGCGCCGTCGTGACTCCTGTTGCCGGAGGTGGTGGCACGAGCGTCGGCGAGTTGCAGATGAGGCCTGATCGGCCGGCGATGTTATGAGCGGAGTGCTTGCCGCCAGGCGGATCTTGGCCCCAGGGCGACCAGGTTTGGGTGTCCGAGCAGATGGCGCCTGGGTGGCTCGCGACGCTGAGGGCAGGTGGGACCTATGCAGGTTCACCACGGTTGAGTTTCCGGACTTGATAGCGCATATCGCTGAGGTTAGATAAGCGAAAACTCGCTCGGTGCGGGACATTTCACTGAGTTTGCGATTCGTCCGTGGGACCGAGGGGGCGGGAACGGTGTCGTGGTCAGTCGCAGTGCCTGCTGCGTCGGTTCAGGATTTTGTCGAGGTTGAGCACACTCCGACGACTGATTGCAGCACCGCGACAGCGCATAATGACCACAGCACGAGAGACCAACCGCCACTCGCTTCGTGGATGCTCGCGGCAGCGAGTGGACCGACAGCCGCGAGAGCGACTCCAAAGGTCTGACTCATCGACGAGAGCGATGTCGAGTGCTGGGGTGAGCGACTCATTGCCAACACGAGACCGTAGGAAATGCCGACTGAAGCACCCTGGCCCAGGCCGAGGAGGAGCAAAGCTGGAATCGGCTGCGAAGGCACAGATGCGAGCACCGCAGCACCAAGCGCGAACGGGAGAGGGGCGCTAAGTGGGGCCAGCCAACGAGGGGAAACTTTTCGAAGAAGACCTGGTGCCGCGAACGCGGCGGGGATTGCCGTCAGATTCACGAGCGAGGCGTAGGCACCGGCAGTCGCAGGTGGCTCCCCGGAATCGATCAGGATCGTTGGCAACCAAGCCAACATCGCATAGAACAGCATCGAAGTGAAGGCCAAGTAACCTGTGACGATCCACGCCGACGGGTCAAGCAGGACTTCGCTGAGACCTTCGCGTCGGCGTTGAGACGTCAGCGCGTCGTCCCTCGATGTCCGCATCTTGTGTGACCGGCGTGCACCAGATTCTTCTGGGTGAACCAAGATCCAACCGCTGAGTCCCAGTAGGGGGAGGACCGCCAGGCTACCGCAGGCTAGTCGCCAGCTATCGCCAAATGCGTTCGCAAGTGGTACAGCCAGGCCTGTGGCGAGGGCCGGGCCGAGGCTCAAGCTCGCAGTGTACACAGATGTGTACCAGCGGTTGTGACGCCCTACGAAACCCGTGATGAGGGACGGGGTCAGCACACTTACTACCGCGACGGCGAAACCCAAGAGCAATGTTCCCAGTCCCAGGCTCCACGTTCCGGGCAATGAGCGTATGACGGTCCCGGCTGATGCGCCGGCGAGCGAGACCATGAGCACTACTGACAGCCCGAATCTCGCCTGGAGCCAGGGGGCAATCGGTGCTGCGATGAGGAAACACGCAAGCGGGACTGATGTGAGGAGGCTAAGGATCGTGGGCGTCAGCGAGGTCTCGCTGCTGATCTGGTTGATGACCGGGGCTATCGAGGCGGTCGGTGCTCGAGTAGTGAGGGTTATCAGCGCGAGCGTCAGAGTGATAATCGCCGCCGAATGCGCGTACCGACCCGATCGATCAGCTCCCTTCTCGGGTCGAAACAATCGGATCACCAGCCCCGTCGAGCGCTCACCGCGGGGGTAATCCGTTGTCTTTTCTAGACGGCTTTCTCACCAGCCGCGCTCGGCGAGGCGGTGCGGAGCGGCGAGGTCGGAGACATTGATGCCGACCATGGCTTCGCCGAGTCCGCGCGAGGCGTCAGCGATCACGGCAGGGTCGTCGAACGCCGTGGTCGCCTTCACGATCGCCGCTGCACGCTGGGCAGGGTTGCCCGACTTGAAGATGCCGGAGCCGACGAAGACACCGTCTGCGCCGAGCTGCATCATCATCGCGGCGTCGGCCGGGGTTGCTACGCCGCCTGCCGTGAACAGCACGACCGGGAGCTTGCCCGTCTCGGCGATCTCGCGCACGAGCTCGTAAGGGGCCTGCAGCTCCTTGGCGGCGACGTACAGCTCGTCGCGGGTCATCGCGGTGAGCGCCGCGACCTCTGCCCGAATCTTGCGGATGTGCTTGGTCGCCTCCGAGACGTCGCCCGTGCCCGCTTCGCCCTTCGAGCGGATCATGGCCGCGCCCTCGTTGATGCGGCGCAGCGCCTCACCGAGGTTCGTGGCGCCGCAGACGAACGGCGTCGTGAACTGCCACTTGTCGATGTGGTTCACGTAGTCGGCCGGGCTCAGCACCTCGGACTCGTCGATGTAGTCGACGTCGAGCGCCTGCAGCACCTGTGCCTCGACGAAGTGCCCGATGCGAGCCTTCGCCATGACGGGGATGGACACCTCGGCGATGATGCTCTCGATGAGGTCAGGGTCGCTCATGCGAGCGACTCCGCCCTGCGCGCGGATGTCGGCGGGGACGCGCTCGAGGGCCATGACGGCGACAGCGCCGGCATCTTCCGCGATGCGAGCTTGTTCGGCGGTGACGACGTCCATGATTACGCCGCCCTTGAGCATTTCTGCGAGACCGCGCTTGACCCGGTCGGATGCAGGAGCTGGTGCGGCGAGGCGAGTTGAGTTCATGTTCGTCCTTGCGGGGATGTGCCGATGAGGTGGTGTCCCGTTGATTTGCGCGACCTGATGTACTGTATAACAGTTATATAGATAAGTTCCACCCCACACGCAACTGTTCAGTCGAGGACGGCGTGGAGCAGTTGTCAACGAAGACAGCCCGATCCCGCAGGGATCGTGGGTGTACAGGAAGCGAGTGCCTCATGCCAGAACACCGCCCATCTCCCTACGACGCCCGGGTCTCACCCGAGACCTCGGCAGGTGTGGCGGTTCGACCGCCGAAGAAGCTCCGTTCCCGTCACGTCACGATGATCACGTTGGGCGGCATCATCGGTGCAAGCCTGTTCGTCGGATCGGCCAATATCATCCATGCCGCCGGGCCGGCGGCGGTGATCTCGTATCTCATCGGGGGACTGCTGGTCTTCTTCGCGATGCGCATGCTCGGCGAGATGGCTTCCGCCCGTCCAGCCATCGGCTCTTTCATGGAGTACGCCCGGGTGGGACTTGGGGACTGGGCCGCGTACCTCGTGGGCTGGCTCTACTGGTACTTCTGGGTCGGGGTCCTTGCCTACGAGGCGGTTCTCGGGGGAAACCTGCTCAACGGATGGTTCCCAGTCATCCCTTCTTGGGGATGGTCGATAGCACTGCTCGTGCTCTTCATCATCACGAACCTCATATCCGTTCGCACCTTCGGCGAGGTTGAGTTCTGGCTCGCGAGTGTCAAGGTGAGTGCGATCGTCGTCTTCCTTGTCGTGGGCGTGCTCTTCGTTCTCGGGCTCTGGCCCGACGCGTCTTTCTCGGTGTCCAACCTCTGGGCGCATGACGGTTTCGCGCCGAACGGCGTGGGTGTTGTGCTCACAGGAGTCGCAATCGTGATCTTCTCGTACTTCGGAACTGAGATTGCGGTCATGGCGGCTGCTGAGTCGGAAGATCCGGCCGGTGGAATCAAGCAAGCAACCACGACCATCATCTGGCGCATTCTGCTCTTCTATGTCGGTGCTGTCTTGCTGATCGTCACCATCGTGCCCTGGAATCAGCTCCCAGATCCCGCGGTGATTCCACCGTTCACACACGTCTTCGCACTCTTCGGAGTTCCAGGCGCAGACACGATCATGACCATCGTGATCTTCACAGCTGTCGTTTCGGTCCTGAACTCCGGCCTGTACTCGGCATCGCGGATGTTCGCTGCGCTCGCTGACCAAGGTTTCGCTCCGAGAATCGTCGCCAAACGCGCCCGGAACGGTGTGCCGGTCGCTGCCCTCATCGCGTCGACTGCCGGTGGCTTCGCAGCAACGATCGTCAACTTCGTGGCACCTGGTTCAGGCATCTTCGACTTCATCATGAACTCTGCGGGCCTCGTCGCGTTGTTCGTGTATGTGTTCATCGCGGCGACACAGATGCGCCTTCGCATGAAGATGACGCCGGAGGAGCAAGCGAACCTGAAACTGAAGATGTGGTTCTTCCCCTGGATCAACATCCTGCTCATTGCTGCCGTCCTTGGAATCATCGCGATCATGCTTAGCTCCGAAAGCGGGCGTACTCAGGTCTGGACGAGTCTGCTTGCAACGGGGGTGCTCATCGCATGCTGGCCTCTTGTGAGACGGCGTCTTGCAAAGACTCGCGCATCGAATTGAGTTCTAGTTCTCATTGACGGGTCGCGTCCTTGAGGTGGGTCAGGACTTCTTGGTGGCGACGTACAGTCCGACCACGGTTGCCGCAATCCCGATCCACCCAGGTGCCGCAATCGCTTCGTGGATGACAATGACAGCGAGCAAACTCGCGAGTACAGGTTCGATGAGCGTGATGGTGGTCGCAGTCCGAGCGTCGACGTAACGCAGGCCGAGCCCGAACAGCCAGAACCCGATGAGAACCGGCCCGATCGCTAGGTAGAGCCCTAAGCCAATCGTCGCAGGGGTCCGGAGCAATGTTTCGAAGTTCAAGGCGAGCAGCGGGAGCAGCAGGAAACCACCCACTCCGAACGTTGCTCCCATAACTCCTGGCGCATCGGGGCGCTGGTCGAGCGCCTTCTTGGATGTCAGCGTGTATCCCGCGTAGAGAAGTCCAGACAAAACAGCGAGAGCAATCCCCGCGGTCATGTCCGCAGCATCCGTAGGTGTGTCGGAAGCTGCACCGGGGTCGGCAAAGAAGCTAAGAAGCACAAGGCCTACGACCGAGACTGCAGTGCCAAGCGCCCACTGGAGGGAGAGTCTCCTGGTACCGGTGATCCATTCCATCGCCGCCGCGAAGAGCGGTGCGCTCCCGAGGTTGACTACCGTGCTGACCGCGGCGCCGGCATATTGCACGCTGCTGTAGTAGGCGAGTGCGTAGCAGGCAACGAGCAAGCCTCCGGAAAGCACCCAGTGCCTCGTGTGCCGATCTCGAAGCACCTGGAGAGCACTGCCCCTGAAGGCAACGAACATGAGTAGACCGCCCGCCCCGAGTGTGGCAGCGCCAATTGTCGTGCCGGGGATACTTGCTGGCATGAGCGCTGCTGCAGTGCTCGCAGTGCCCATGATCAGTGCGCTGAGCACGAGGACCGGGATGGCAGATCGTCGGGTCATGAGATTCCCTGAGATGTGTTCTTGCAGTCAATCGAGAACGGCTCGGGCTCCGCCTCTCGGCGGAGCCCGAGCCGTTCTCGAGCGAACCTTGGATGCTGGCTAGTCGTTGGGGATGAAGGTGTACTTGTACTCGAGGAACTCGTCGATTCCGAGCACCCCGCCCTCACGTCCGAGTCCCGACGCCTTCACGCCGCCCAGTGGGGCAGCGACATCGGAGATGATGCCGGTGTTGATGCCGACCATTCCGGCCTCAAGTCGCCCCGAAACACGCATGGCTCTGGCGAGATCGTTCGTCAGGAGGTAACTGGCCAGGCCGTACTCGGTGTCGTTGGCGATTTCGATGGCATCAGCCTCGTCCTTGAACGGGATGATCGGTGCGACTGGCCCGAAGAGTTCTTGGCTGGTCAGGTCGGCGTCGCGAGGTACATCCGCGAGGACGGTTGGAGGGTAGAACGAGCCGGCGCCCTCGGGCAGTTCGCCGCCAATGAGGATTCGGGCGCCGCCAGCGACTGCGTTATCGACGAGCCCCTGGAGACGCTCGCAGCTGGTCTGATCGATCATCGGACCGATGTCGACCCCCTCGTCGAGTCCGTTGCCGACGGTGAACTGCTCGAAGCGGGCTGCCAGACGCGTGCCGAATTCGTCAGCAAGGCTCTCGTGGACCAAGATGCGGTTCGCCGCAGTGCACGCTTCTCCCATGTTCCGCATTTTTGCCGCGGTGACTTCCGTAACTGCCTTATCGAGGTCGGCATCTTCGAAGATGATGAATGGTGCGTTGCCGCCGAGCTCGAGCGACGTTCGAATCATGTGCTTCGAGCACTGCCCGTGCAGGATGCTTCCGACCTTGGTCGAACCTGTGAAGGAGAGATGACGCACGAGTCCGTCTTCCAGGATCGGACCTGTCAGCTTGCTCGAGTTGGTCGTCGTCACGACATTGAGTGTGCCAGCGGGGATGCCCGCCTTCTGGAAAATCCGAGCGAGGAACAGCATCGTCAGCGGCGTCTTCTCGGCAGGCTTCACGACGACGGCACAACCTGTCGCCACTGCGGGGGCGATTTTGCGTGCTCCCATCGCGAGTGGGAAGTTCCAGGGTGTGATCAGGAAGGAAACGCCAACCGGTTCCCGGGTGAGGAGGATCTGACCGCGGCCGGACGGCGATTGGCCGTGGGAGCCTTGGACGCGAAGCCCTTCCTGCGCGTACCACTGCAGATAGCCCGCAGAGTAGTCGATCTCACCGCGCGCTTCCGCAAATGGCTTCCCCATTTCAGCGGTCATGATGGCGGCAAGCTCATCCTTGCTCTCAAGCAACAGTGCGTGGGCCTTCAGGAGGATCTTCGAGCGTTCTTGTGCAGGCATAGCTGCGAACGCATCCTGGGCGGTGTTCGCAGCTTCGGCGGCCAGGCGTCCATCCTCAGGGCTCGCGTTAGCGATCTCGGCAATCACTTCCCCTGTGGCCGGGTTGGTGACTTTGATGAGATCCGGGTTGGATCCGGCGATCCACTCGCCACCGATGAAGAGCTTCGTGGGGACGTTTTCGAGGTTCAGGGTCGGCATGTCGCTAGGCCTTGTCTGCAAATGCGTCGTCAACTGCGTCCGCGAAGTCGGCCAGGGACTTGTACTCGGCGTCGGGCGTGACTCCGACCTGCGGGTCGGGTGTGGCGCCCCAGCCGGGACGGTTGTAGCGGCGGTTGATCCAGATCGTGTCGAGGCCAGCATTCTTGCCGGGCACGTGGTCGTGGAACAGGGACTGGGCCACGTGCAGCAGCTGCTGCTTTTCGAGGTCGAGGTCGCCGAGTCGCTCGAGGAGAACCTCGAAGTTGCGGGGGTTGGGCTTGTACGAACCAATCTGCTCAGCCGTGTTGACCTGGTCGAAGTCCACGGCCATGCGCTTGATGCTTCCATCCACGCCCTGCTGGTGCACGTTTGACAGGATGATCAGCTTGTAGTGCTTCTTGAGGCGGCTCAGCGCTTCGTGTGTGTCCTCGAAGGCAGGCCAGTTCGGTACCGAACGACCAAGTTCCTGTACCTCCTCGTCTGTGACTGGGAGGTTCAAGTCCTTCGCTGTCCGTCGGAACGCTGCCTGCAAGACCTCGGCATATGCAAGGCCTGGGTACTCCCGTTCCACGGCCGCTTCGTTGTCGGCGTAGGCGAGGAGGAGCTGTTCGTCATCGAGATCGGACTGGTGGCGCTCGGCCCAGCCCTTGAGCACGTTCGCGATGCCGGCTTCCCAGTCAATCAACGTGCCGTACACGTCGAAGCTCAGCGCGGAAAAGGACGTCAGATCAACCATGATCACTCCTAACGATTCAGAGGCGGTCCATCCACCCCTCGGCTAACTGTATAACAGTTAGCCAGAGTTAGATAGTCTCGTCGACGCCTACTTCGTTGGTGCCGGCGACGTGATGCGTGAGGAAGCGCTCTGCTGAGTCGAGATGCGACAGCCACTCGCTCTGCACGCTTTGCAGCGATGAGTCGTCGCGGAGGCTGAGGTAGAGCTGTTCGTGCTCGGCGTAGAGCGCCGCGCCGCCCGTGTACTGGTCTCGAAGTTGCGCAACGAGCAGTCGGATCTCGCTCGTGATCCCGGAGAAGTACGACTGGAGTCTGGCGGAGCCGGCGCTGTTGACCACTGACGCGTGGAACGCAACGTCTGCCTCAGCGATTCGGGACCAGTCGTCTTCGCTCTTCTGGAGATCAGCGAAGCCTTCGAGTGCCTCCGCGACGAGGTGCAGCGGGGGTTTGCGGTTCTTGATCTCGCGGACAGCATCGAGTTCGATGAGCTTGCGTACTCGGTAGATGTCTTCGACCTGTGACGGGTCAAACGTCCTGACTCGGGCACTGTATCCGGGTATCCGCACGAGCATGCCCTCGTTGATGAGCTGCTGTACCGCAACTCGCGCCGTTGGACGTGCGATCCCGAACTGGGTCGCGACGTGCGTGTCCTTGATCTCCTCGCCAGCTTTGTAGTGGCCGGCGAACAGGCTGTCACGAAGTCGAGTCGTGGCAGCGTCGGCGACCGATACTGTCTCGAGAATTTGGGGCGAGGGCATGGCTGTCTCCTAAACGGCTCGTCGTCTGACCGTACTCAAGAAATCTTCAATCTGCGTCCGCCTCGGGTTCGCCGGCAAGGAACGCAGCAGTGTTCACGCGATTCTCGAGCTCTTCGCCAGCTCGCCACCTCCGCAGATTCCTAACGAAGAGCTCCACGGTCGACCTCTTCCAATCGTGAACGTCGCCGGATTGATGCGGCGAGATCAGCACGTTCTCCATCTCCCAGAAGGGATGAACTCGGGGGAGGGGCTCCACGCTGAAGACATCCAGAGTGGCGGCTGCGACTCGTCCAGAGCGGAGCGCGGCAAGGAGTGCGTCATCGTTCACGATGGCGCCCCTTCCCACGTTGACGAAGTGCGCGCCGGGTCTGACGGAGTCGAAAGCCTCTGCATCCATCATGCCAACCGTCTCGAGCGTCAATGGCGCAGCGATTACGACGTCGTCCGCAAACGCCAAACGCTCGCGGAGCTCATCAGCGCCGAAGACCGGCCCGAGGCGCACGCCGTCGACACTTCCACCACTCTCGCGACGTGTTCGCGCCACGATTTCTACGTCCATGCCCACCGCGCGAAGCAGCACTGCGATGCGCGCACCAACCCCACCGGCTCCGACGACAACTGCACGTCTGCCTTTGAGGTTCGCGGTCGTGCGCTGGTTCCAAACTCCACGCCTCTGATCTTCAAGCGTTCGACGCAGGTCCTTGACCTGGCAGAGGATGCTGGCGAGCACAAACTCGGCAATGGGCTGCTCGAAGATTCCGCGTGCGTTCGTGACGAGGACGCCAGCCGCTGCGACTTCCGGGGTTGCCACGGCGTCGACTCCGATGCTGTTCGTCTGAATCCACTCCAACTTCCCCGGGCCGTGATCGCGGATGAGTGAAGTGGCGAGATCGCAGACGAACATGGCACGCGCCTCCTGGCGAGCGGCGAGGAACTGCGCGGGCGTGCGAACGATGATCGGTTCCGCGACTTCTGAGATCAGGGCGAACTCGTCGAGGGCTTGGCTCTCCGGTTCGATGGCAACAATGACCTTGGAGTTCACGAGGTCAGGATCCTGTCTTGTCTGCACGTGGTGATGCGTCTCGGTCGTTGTTCGGATCAAGTGCGATGGCGAGGTGCTGTGTTTCTCGGAACGGATTAATCTGAGACACCTGCATGGTGCAGCTGAAGCCGTCGGTCAGGACGAGTGCTTCGTCGCCTCCCTTCTTAAGGGCAGGAATAATCGAGTGCTCGGCAACCTGCATCGAGAGGTCGAAGTGCTCCGCTTCGAAGCCAAAGTTCCCAGCCACGCCACAACAGGACGAGGACTCGGTCACATCTGCAACGCCCCACTTGCTGAGGACTCGGCGCTGGGATTGTGAACCGAAGGCCGCATGCTCGTGGCAGTGTGTCTGAACGACTGCTCGTGCAGGGGGAAGGGCGTCCGGGGCCCAGCCGCGGTTCATTGCCTCGTCGACCGCGACTGAGAATGAGCGAACGCGACGGGCGACGCGCGCTGCGGCCTCGCTTCCGACGAGTTTCGGTGCGTCATCGCGGATTGCGGCGGCGCAGCTTGGTTCGAGGACAACGATGTCGCGGTCCGTGCCGTCGTCGAGTTTCTCCACAAGATTGGCGAGGCGCTTAGTTGCACCATCGCGTTGGCCCGTAGAGATCCATGTGAGTCCGCAGCAAGCGTCCGCAGCGCACCCGACTTCTGCTCCCGAGGATCGAAGCACGCGTGCGGCGGCGGGGATGACCTCCGGTCGGAAAGCTTTCGTAAAGCTGTCAGCGAAGACCAGAATCTCACCGTCTGAGGAGAAGTCCGCTTCTGCGACTCGTTTCCTCAACTCGGCATGGGTGGAAAATTCTGGCATTCGACGCCGAGCACTGATGCCGAGCTTCTCGCCGACCCATCTGAGCAGGGGGATCTTTGCGCCGATGTTGGCGATGGTGCTCATGCGCGTGACTAACGGTAGCCACCGTGGTAGCCACCCGATGGAGTAGTGCGTGAAAGGTCGCAGTTTGCCGCGGTAGTGGTCTTGGATGAGTTCTGACTTGGCTTCCGCCATGTCGACTCCCGTGGGGCAGTCGGTAGAGCAGGCTTTGCACGAAAGGCACAGATCGAGTGCTTCACGGACTTCTGGTCGTGCCCAGCCACCGGCGCTGGTTCCCTGTCCTCGGGCGAGCTCTTGCAGGACTCGAGCGCGTCCTCGGGTTGAGTCCTTTTCATCCTTCGTGGCGCGATAGCTCGGGCACATGAACCCACCACTCGTCGCGCGACAGCGTCCGACGCCGATGCAGGCGTGGGCGTTGCCAACAAACGTTCCGATCTCGTGGTGGTCTGCTTCGGTGATGCCGAGAACGAACGCGCCCTGTCCGATCGGAGTGACGGGGCGGATCGTGGGCATGGGCAGTGCGACGTTCTGGCTTGGGAACCCCTGCAGGGAGAGCGAATCAGTGAACGGCACTGGATCGACAATGATCCCGGGGTTCAGGAGGTTGCTGGGGTCCCAGATGTCCTTAAACCCCTGGAACAGCTCTAGGACCTCCTGGGAGTACATGAGGTCGAGCAGGGCGCTGCGGGCGCGGCCGTCGCCGTGCTCCCCGGAGAGTGATCCGCCGTGTCGCACGACGATCTCAGCTGCGCGTCGCATGAAGGAGCTGAAGTTCTCTCGACCTGCTTCGGTTCGCAACTCGAAGTCGAGGCGCATGTGCACGCAGCCGGCACCGAAGTGGCCGTACATGGAGGCGGTATAGCCGTGTTCCTCGATGACGGGGAGTAGCTCGGCGAGGTAGTCAGCCAAGTTCTCGGGCGCGACTGCGGAGTCCTCCCACCCGGGCCAGGTCTGCGTGCCGTCGAGACGTTTCGACGAGAGTCCGGCCCCATCTTCGCGAACGCGCCACAATTTGGCTCGCTCAGCGGGTTCTGTCGCGATGACGGAGTCTTGAACGAGACCTCGGTCCCGCAAGCGTGTGAGAAGCTCGTCGCATTTTTCTGTGGCGTGATCGATGGTGTCGGCTGAAAACTCGACCATCACGTAGGCGTCGCCGTTGGGCAGTGAGCTCACGCTTGCTTCACCTCGGCGGTGCCGCATGATGTCCACGATGGCACTGTTGAGGCCCTCGATAGCGCTCGGTCGCATTTCGAGCATCGTCATGACGTCGCGCGCAGAATCAACAGTGTTGTTGTAGCCGACGCAGAGGAGTGCCGTAGGTCCTGGCTTCGTCACGAGGTTGACGCGTGCGCGCAGAATAATTGCGCATGTCCCCTCGGTGCCAGCGAGGGCGCGTGCGAGGTTGAAGCCGTTCTCTGGCAAGAGGTTGGCGAGGTGATACCCCGAGACCTGGCGAGGAATGGTCTGCAGCTCCAGGCGGAGTGCAGCGAGGTTGGAGTTCGCGAGTGCTCTCAGTGCATCGTTGATCTCCGCAGCGCGGGCGACAGAGTGACGGTGCGTCTCATCGGCGGTGCGGACGCCGCCCTTCGACGCAACGAGGTGAGCTCCATCAATTGTGAGAAGTTCGATCTCGACAACATGATTCGACATGCGCCCGTATTCGACGGAGTGGTTCCCGCACGCATCGTTTCCGATTGAGCCGCCCACTGTTGCGCGACTCAGTGACGAGGGATCCGGCGCGAAGGTCAGTTGACCCCCGGAGTTGCGTTCTACGTGCGCGCGAAGTTCTCCCAGGACGACGCCAGCGTCGACCCAGACGGTGTTCGTCGCGTGGTCAATTTCGTCCACGGTGGTCATCTGGCGTGAGACGTCGATGACGACGCCGTCTCCCACAGCGTTGCCCGCCATTGAGGTTCCCCCACCCCGAAGGGTGACGGGGACGTCAGCTTCGGATGCGCCAACCAGAATCGTTTTCAGGTCCTCAGTAGTGCTGGGGAAGACCACAAACTCGGGTCGGACACGGTAGTTCGATGCGTCGTAGGAATACTCCTGACGACGATGCTCTGAGGCATCTACCGAGATTCCGGCCTTTCCAAGACGATCCCGAAGCTCGGAGACGCGGGCTGTTCTTTCCTCAATGACGGGCATGTCTGTGCCTCCTCCTTACTTCACAGCTGCAGCGGAAGTGACCTTTTCGAGAGTGCGCTCGAGGCGTTCGATGGCGAGTTCAACTTCTTCAGCGTTCACCGTCAGCGCCGGGACGATGCGGATGACGTTGCCAAGAGGTCCACAAGGGAGAAGGAGGAGTTCCTCGGACACGGCACCCTGCTGAACGGCGGCCGCCGTTGCGGCATCCGCTTCCCCGTCGTCACCAGTGAACTCGATGGCCTGCATCAGGCCCAGCCCGCGCACGTCACCGATCACTGGAAAGCGTTCCTGCAGTCGCTTGAGCCCCGCTTGCAGCTGCGCACCGCGCTCAGCCGCGTTCTGAACGAGACCTTCATCCTTGATCACGTTGAGCGTTTCGATGGCTGCAGCTGCGGCAACAGCGTTGCCACCGTACGTGCCGCCCTGCGAGCCCGGCAGCCCCTTGGCCATGAGCTCCGTGCTGGCGGCGATCGCCGAGATCGGGAAGCCCGATGCGATTCCCTTGGCGGTGATCAAGATATCCGGAGTGATCCCGGCACGCGTGTGTGCCCAGAACTCCCCGGTGCGTCCAACGCCCGATTGGATCTCGTCGACGATCACGAGAACGTCGTGCTTGCGCGCGCGCTCTTCGATGCCGCGGAGGAACTCGACCGGCACCGGGAGGTAGCCGCCGTCGCCGAGTACCGGCTCGATGATGAACGCAGCTGCTTCATGCGGGCTGGTGACAGTGGCGAAGATGTAGTCGAGCTCACGCAGGGCGAAGCGCACGGCTTCGTCTTCGGTCATCCCGAGGCGGTACGCGTAGGGGAAGGGGGCGATGACCAC
This sequence comes from Pseudoclavibacter terrae, assembly GCF_008831075.1. Lineage (GTDB taxonomy): Bacteria > Actinomycetota > Actinomycetes > Actinomycetales > Microbacteriaceae > Pseudoclavibacter > Pseudoclavibacter terrae. The sequence continues at coordinate 82,653 of NZ_WBJX01000008.1, forward strand.
GCCACCCATGAGCGGAACAGTGCTGTTGCGGAACTTGGTTCCTGCGGTCGTGATGCTCGACGCACCTGAAGTGCGGCCGTGGAAGCCGCCTTGGAACGCGATGATGTTCGGCCGATTGGTGGCCTGGCGAGCAAGGCGAAGGGCGCCCTCGACGGCCTCGGCGCCGGAGTTCGCGTAGAAGACTGAGTCCAGGTTCTCGGGCAGGTAGTCGCCGAGCTTCTCGGTCAGCTCGAGCAGGGGCTTGTGCATGACGGTTGTCGCCTGCGCGTGGATGACGCTGCCGATCTGCTTGCGGGCGGCCTCCACGACGCGCGGGTGGCAGTGGCCGGTTGAGGTCACGCCGATACCGGAGGTGAAGTCCAGGTACCGCACGCCGTCGGTCCCGAGAATCCAGTTCCCCTCTGCCTGCTCAACGATGACGGGGGTTGCCTGCCTCACGATGGGGCTGATTTGCACCATGTTTCCGTTCCTCTCTGGTGTATTGCCCGACGCACGGACAATGCTGTAACGTCGTGGCTAACTGTATAACAGTTAGCCACGAGGGGCAATGCATCGCCCGTTACGTCGGTCACCGAGAGGAACAGCGTCAAAGATGACACAGCAACAGCACTTCCCCGGATCTAGCGGTCATAGATCACTGAATGCCCCGCGCACGCTGGAGGTCGACGATGTCGTCGTCATCCAGCCCAAGGACCTGCGGCGCGCAATCATCGGGACGTCCGTCGGGAACTTCATGGAATGGTTCGACCTCGGGGTGTACGGGTACCTCGCGGTCACCATGACTGCGGTCTTCACTGCCGGCATGGACTCCACCTGGGGGCTCCTGGTGACGCTTCTCGGCTTCGCCGTTTCCTTCCTGATTCGCCCACTTGGGGGCATCATCCTCGGACCGCTGGGCGACAGAATTGGCCGTCAGAAGGTGTTGTACTTCACGATGGCGCTCATGGCGGTGTCCACCGCCCTCATCGGCGTGCTCCCGACCGCCGAACAGATCGGTCTGTGGGCAATCGTTCCTCTCTACTTCCTGAAACTGTTGCAAGGCTTTTCCGCTGGCGGCGAGTTCTCCGGCGCCTCGACCTACGTTGCAGAATTCGCTCCGGATCGCTCGCGCGGGTTTTGGGCCTCGCTGCTCAACGTGGCGACCTATCTCGGTTTCGCGACGGGAGCGCTGACCGTTGCGGTCACGACGTACGTGACGACGAATGTCTGGGGCGAGAGCGCCATGACCGACTTCGGGTGGCGCATCCCCTTCCTGATCGCCATCCCGCTGGGCGTCATCGCCGTGTGGATCCGGTTGCGCCTCCCGGAAACGCCCAGCTTCGAAATCGCTGATGAGTTCCAGGCCGACCACAAGGGTGCCGAAGACAGCATCTTCACTAGGCTCGGTGTCCTCGGCGTCATCAAGCACCACTGGAAGATCGTGCTGCTCGGCATGGCGATCGTCTCCGCTGAGCTGACCATCCAGTACGCCCTCACGAGCTACATGCCGACCTACCTCGAGACAGAGGTTGGGGTGTCGAACCTCAACGCGTCACTCGCGACCGTTCCGATCCTGATCATCATGTCGTTGTCCCTGCCCCTATTCGGGCACCTCTCCGACAAGTTCGGACGCCGCCCCGTCTACCTTGTCGGTTCGATCTCATCTCTCGTGCTCATGGTGCCGGCGTTCATGATCCTGCAAACGGGCAACATCTGGGCCATCTTCGGTGCGCTCCTTCTTGTTGCGTTCCCGACGGCCTGCTTCGTTGGTCTCACGGCATCCGCTCTGCCCGCCCTCTTCCCGACGGCGTCTCGTTTTGCTGGCATGGCTTTGATGTACAACATGTCGGCCGCGCTCTTCGGGGGGACGACGCCTCTCTTCAGCCAGGCGCTTGTTCAGGCCACGGGCAACACGTACATGCCCGCGTTCTACATCATGTTCTTCGCAGCGATCGCCACCGTCGCGATCATCCTCATCCCCGAATCCGCCGGGAAGCCTCTGATCGGATCTATGCCAGTCGTCACTTCTCGGGCACAGGCCGAAGAACTCGTCCGCAACCAGGCGAGCAACCCTCGCCTCGACACGCAGACGATGCCGCTGCGCGTGATCACGACGAAGTCCGGGGAGTAGGCCTCCGGCACTTCCATGGAGCAGATCCAAGGGCCCCGGCCTTTTCCCAAATCGCGGGGAAGGCCGGGGGCACCACCTTCACGCCTCCCATCCCAACACAGTGAACGGAAGAAAAGGTCATGACCAAAGAGGCCGCACACCACCCACTGCACGAGACGCTTGCAGACGTAGACCCGGCCCTTCGCGAAGGTCTTGAGCACCTGATCGGTCCGATCGCAGCTGAAGGGCTCGGTGCGCGTCAGCCGCGCGACATCGTCGGAGCGGCAGCCTCCGCGAGGCGCCAAGCCAATCAACGCTCCACAGGCGAAACACTGTTGTCGATCTTCACGCCGACACTGCAGGATGACGGCTGGACCTCCCGTCGCACCGTGATCAACATCTGCACACCGGACGCCCCATTCCTCGTTGACTCGATCACTGCCGCCATTGGCAGGCAAGGATTCACCGTGCAGAGCCTCGTGCATCCGGTCCTTTCGGTCCGCCGCGATGCGGAAGGCGTGGTCCTCGAGATGAATGCGCCCGACGGCGTCCCCGAGTCATGGATGCATCTCGAGATCGATCGCATCCCGACGCCTGAGGGGCGCGCCGCGCTCGAAGAACACCTGCGCAAGGTGTTGGCGGACGTCCACGCAGCCGTGACTGACTGGACTCCCATGCATCGCACCTGCCTGGATCTCGTCGGCGAACTGCGCGCTGGGCGTCTCGCGAATGTCGACGGCGGAGAGGTTGCGGCCACGCTCGAGTTCTTGACCTGGCTTGCCCAGGGCAACTTCACGTTCCTCGGCTACCGCGAGTACGCCCTCGATTCAAGTGCGGGAGAAGGGGAGGTGCTGCGCGCTCTGCCCGCCACAGGCCTCGGCATCCTTCGAGATTCGCCAGCTTCTGTCACACTCCTCACTCCGGAAGCGCAACGCACCGCGCGCGAGCCGCGGCTCCTCACCATCACGAAGGCCAACTCGCGCGCGACCGTTCACCGCGACGTGTACCTCGATTACATCGGCATTCGCACCTTTGACGACCAGGGGAACGTGACCGGCGAGCGTCGTTTCCTCGGCTTGTTCACGTCGATAACCTACGCAGCCTCCGTCACGACGCTTCCGATCATCGCGGCCAAGGTGCGCGCAATACTCGACGCCTCGGGCTTTCCCGCGGACTCTCACTCCGGAAAGGATCTGCTGCAAGTCCTTGAGCAGTACCCGCGCGACGAGCTCTTCCAAAGCCCCGCGGAGCTGCTTCTCGAAGTTGCCCGTCAGGTAACGAAGCTCCCCAAGAGGGGGCGCCCAAAGATCTTCGTACGGCCCGACGAGTTCGGCCGCTTCGTCTCCGCAATCATCTACCTGCCGCGCGACCGCTACAACACCTCGGTTCGACTGCGCATCGAGGAGCTGCTGCGCACGACCTTCGGCGCCAGCCAGGTCGATCACGCCACCAAGGTCGGCGATTCGCCGCTCGCGCAGCTGCACTTCATCGTGAGAGCACAAGACGGAAGCACTCTGGCCAGTATCACTGAGCCACGACTGCAGTCACAGCTTGAACGTGCGATCAAGAGCTGGGATGAGGGGTTGGTTGACGCACTCCACCAGTCCTACGACGAAGAGCGAGCAGCAGTATTGCTCAGCCGCTACGCATCCGCGTTCCCCGCCGGATACAAGGAAGCTGTACCCCCGCAAGATGCAGTGAGCGACATCGAACTCCTTGAGAACCTCGACGACACGTCAGACTTCGCCGTCCACCTCTATGAGCCGCACAAGCATGAGGGTGGTAAACGCTATTTCACTCTGGTTTCGCGCACGGAATACCCGCTGACTCAAGTGCTCCCCGTGCTCACAGATCTGGGCGTGGGAGTGGTCGATGAACGGCCCTACGCTGTCATCCTGCATGACGGCTCCGTGCTGCATGTGTCCGATTTCGGACTCACCGCATCTCGTCACGCCGCATGGGGTGATGCGGCGTGGGGCGCCGAATTCGAGGCAGCGTTCAGCGCTGTTTGGTCGGGCGAGTCCGAGACCGACCGACTGAACTCGCTGGTGCTGCTGGGCGGGCTCCGCTGGCGCCAGATCGTGATCCTGCGCGCGATCAGCATGTACCTGCGCCAGATCGGCGCGACCTTCTCGGTCGAGTACATCGAGCAGGCCCTCATCGAGAACCCGGCGATCGCCGCCGACATCGTGCGGCTCTTCGAGGCGAAGTTCGACCCGGAGCTGGTCGGCGACCGCGACGCTGAGCTCGTGACGCTCACCGAGCGGCTGCTCGCCGCGCTCGACGACGTCGCGAGCCTCGACCACGACCGCATCCTTCGCTCGATGATCGGCATCGTCGACGCCACGTGGCGCACGAACTTCTACCAGGTGGATGAGGCGGGCAAGCCGAAGCACTGGGTCTCGATGAAGCTCGACTGCACACGCGTGCCCGGCCTGCCGAAGCCGCATCCAATGGCCGAGATCTGGGTGTACTCGCCCGAGGTCGAGGGCGTGCACCTGCGCTTCGGCAGGGTCGCCCGCGGCGGGCTGCGCTGGAGCGACCGCCGCGAGGACTTCCGCACGGAAGTGCTCGGCCTCGTGAAGGCGCAGATGGTGAAGAACGCCGTCATCGTGCCGACGGGCTCCAAGGGTGGGTTCTTCGCCAAGCAGCTGCCCGCCCCGAGCGATCGGGGTGCGTGGCTCGAAGCGGGCAAGTCGGCGTACCGCACCTTCATCCGCGGGCTGCTCGACATCACCGACAACCGCGAGGGAGGCGAGATCGTGCCCCCGGCGAACGTGGTGCGCCATGACGGCGACGACCCGTACCTCGTGGTGGCCGCCGACAAGGGCACGGCGTCGTTCTCGGACATCGCCAACGGCATCTCCGAGAGCTATGACTTCTGGCTCGCGGATGCGTTCGCGTCAGGCGGCTCGGCCGGGTACGACCACAAGGGCATGGGCATCACGGCGCGCGGCGCGTGGGAGTCGGTGAAGCGCCACTTCCGCGAGCTGGGGCACGACACGCAGACGCAGGACTTCACCGTCGTCGGGGTCGGCGACATGTCGGGCGACGTGTTCGGCAACGGCATGCTGCGGTCCGAGCACATCCGCCTCGTCGCGGCCTTCGACCACCGGCACATCTTCATCGACCCGAACCCGCATGCGGCCGCGACGTTTGTCGAGCGCCAGCGGCTCTTCGACCTGCCCGGCTCGTCGTGGGACGACTTCGACCGCAGCGTCATCTCCGAGGGCGGTGGGGTGTTCCCGCTCACGCAGAAGTCCATCCCGGTGACACCCCAGATGCGGGAGGCGCTCGGCCTGGAGGGCGACGTGCAGCGCGTCACCCCGCTCGAGCTGAAGAAGGCGATGCTGCTCGCCCCCGTCGACCTGCTGTGGAACGGCGCGATCGGCACGTACATCAAGGCGAGCGACGAAACGAACGCCGAGATTGGCGACCGCGGCAACGACGCGATCCGCGTCGACGGCCGTGAGCTGCGGCTGAAGGTCGTCGGCGAGGGCGGCAACCTCGGCGTCAGCCAACGCGGCCGCATCGAAGCCGCACTATCGGGCGTGAGCCTGAACACCGACGCCATCGACAACTCCGCCGGGGTCGGCACTTCCGACCGCGAGGTGAACATCAAGATCCTTCTCGGTGCGGTCGAGCGCGACGGGCGCCTCGACCGTGAGGCGCGCAACGAGGTGCTGCGCGCCATGACGGATGAGGTCGCGGCGAAGGTGCTGCGCGACAACTACGAGCAGAACGTGCTGCTCGGCAACTCGCGTGCGAACGCGGCCGAGATGCTGCCGTCGCACAAGCGCCTCATCGCGTGGCTCGAGGAGCGGGACGAGCTCGACCGCGACCTGGAGTTCCTGCCGTCGAACGCCGAGATCAAGCGGCGCATCGAGGAGGGGCGCGGGCTCACGCGGCCCGAGTTCTCGGTGCTCGTCGCCTACGCGAAGCTCGCCCTCAAGAGCGACCTGGCCTCCACCGACCTGGCAGACGACCCCTGGTTCGCGAACACCCTCGCCGAGTACTTCCCGGCCGAGGTGCGCGAGCAGTACGCCGACGACCTGCACGCGCATCCGCTGCGCCAGGAGATCGTCGTCAACGACGTCGTGAACTCGATGGTCAACCGGGGCGGCATCACGTTCGCCTACCGGGCCGCCGACGAGACGGGAGCCACGAGCGAGGAGATCGCGCGGGCCTACGTCGCCGCACGCGAGATCTTCGACCTGCGCGGGTTCGTCGTCGAGATCGAGGCGACCGACAACGCCGTCTCGACGGCCACGCAGACCGAGCTGTACCTCGGCTTCCGCCGCCTGCTCGACCGCGCCACCCGCTGGTTCGTGCAGCACCGCCCCGACCGCATCGACGTGGGCGAGGAGATCACGCGCTTCAGAGCTCCGGTCGCGCAGTTCGCGTCGCGGATGGGCGAGCTGCAGCAGGGCGTGGAGCGCGAGCGCTTCGACGCTCGCGTGGCCGAGTTCGAGGAAGCGGGCGTGCCCCGTTCCCTCGCGCTGCGCGGGGCCGGGCTGCTCGAGCTCATGCCCCTGCTCGACATCATCGAGCGGGCGGGCAGCGAAGGCTGGGACCTCGAGGAGTTCGCGGGCGTCTACTACTCGCTCTCGGCCAGGGTCAGCTTCGACGACATGCTCACGCGCGTCACGGCGCTGCCGCAGGACGACCGCTGGGGCTCCATGGCGCGGGCCGCGATGCGCGACGACCTGTACGCCGTCATGGTCGAGCTCGCCGCATCCGTCATCTCGCAGACCGAGCCAGCCGAGCCGGACACCCGGGTCGACGCGTGGATCGCCGAGCTCGGCCCCACCGCGACCCGCGCGCTCGGCGAGGCATCGGATGCGGTGCACGCGGGCGACGACACGGGCCTCGCCACGCTGTCGGTCGCGCTGCGCCGCCTCCGCTCGCTCGTACGCTAGGGGTGAGCGTGTCTCTGCGGCGGCGCGGGGCATTCCAGAGCGGGCGCTGTCACGAGATAGTCTCGTTCCGGGGCGAACGGTTCGGTCGGTTCCGTCGAACGATGAGCATGGCGCTTCAAGAATTGCTCTGAGTAGAAATGACACATGGAGCGTCAAACTTGTAGCAGGTGGAGACGACGTGACGGAAGATCAGCGTGAAGACATCGGTGCCTGGGTGCAGAGTCTTGTCAGCTCGACCGCGCTCACGCCCAAGGCTCAGGAAGTACTACGCGCTCTTGAAGTAAATCCTCGCCTTGCATCGTACGGTTCGGTTCGGGCAGTGGCCGAGAAGGCCGGCGTGAGTATTGGCACGGTCTCCCGAACCGCTCAGTCGCTCGGCTACCTCGGATGGCCAGCTCTCCAGCAGGAACTTCGCGCGCGCTACCTCTCATCACTCAGTGCGACTGGCCTCGCGGCGCAACGTCAGAGTGGGCAAGAGCAGCCCATGCTTGCTTCGATTACACGTGACCAGGTGAACCTCGCTTCAGTGCTGCACTCAATTGGCATGGAGCAGATCACCCGGACCGCCCGCCGACTGGCAGCGAGCCGTCGCATCATCGTCTTAGCTCGTGGAAGCTATGCCGGCGTCGGAATGATCTTCGCGCATGGCTGCTCCTTGAACGGATACGATGCCCGGCTCATTATGGACGAAGCCCAGGTACCGAACACGTTGGCCACTCTCACCTCAGAAGATCTGGTCGTCGTCATCAGCTTCTGGCGCCTCTACGAAAGCGCTTATCGAGCCATTCAAGCGTGTGATGCACGCGGTATCCCGATCGTCCTTCTCACGGAGACAGTGACCCGCGAGATCGAAGAACAGTGCTCCGAATGCATCAAGGTTCCGACGGAGGGCATCGGTTTCTCGCCATCGCTCACGAGCGCAACAGCGGTAGTGCACGGACTCATTGCCGAACTCGTCGCAGTCGACCCATCGCGCGCGACGACGGCCATTGAACAAGCCGAGCTCGAATGGGATCGCTTTGACCTGTTCAGGCGCTTCTAATTCCCTAGCTCGATTGATGCGATTCAACTCCCGTTGAAATGACACTTAGGGATCATTCGATGCCGTGACGCTGCCGTTGTAAGCACGGTGGCGGTGTACTCGCGCTCCTACGCGCTGCATCTTCCGTTCAGGCGCCAGGGTAGCCACCTTCGGGGCGACGTGAGGGTGTCCAAGTCTGTCAAGGCTGCTTGAAACCACCCGTCCTGAGGGGGCATGCGCAGCGCCTCCGCGGCCACCGACGACGACGCTTGGTTCCGCAAGCGTCTTGAGTTTGTGCCCCGGCTCTGCCTTCGATCGTGCAGCACGTGCGTTGCGAGCTTGCTGTATGACAGTATTACGACAAAATACAGATCAATTTCTGCCTGCCTCTTGCAAGTTTTGTTTCATCAGGTCTAGCTTGTAACCAACGACGCGGGATGGTCTCGGGATAACTGAAGGCACCTGCCGCTCCGAGCACTCTCACCACCGCAATGAGGCGAATGGGGTACAGAATGGCGACGCTCACCAACGGCTCGGCCGAGCTCTCACGGCTGCGGAAGTTCACCCCGCAGTCGGGGGCTCCATGGGCGCTGCTGAATGTCACGGTCATCGATGGCACTGGCGGGCCAGCCTTCGGGCCGACACATGTCGTCATCCGTGACAGCCGGATCCTCAGCGTTACAAACAAGCACGATTCGTTTGGCGGTCTCGCTAGTGGCGACTACAGCGCCGTACAACCCAGCGGGGTCCGCGAGGAGCACTGTTTCGATCTTGACGGGGCGTACGTACTCCCCGGATTCATCGATGCGCACGCACACGTTGGCGCACCGGACCAGGTCGAGACCGTCGACTACGTCTACAAGCTCTGGCTCGCCCACGGCATCACCCGCGTGCGCGAAGTTGGGTCGCTCGGGATCCCCTTCGACCAGATGCGCGAGGCGGCAATCCGCTCCCGCTCCGGGGAACTTCTCGCGCCGAGCATTCATCCCTACCTCGCGTTTGGCGCAGAGAGCGATGAGCCAGTCACCTCAGAGAAAACTGCGAGGCAATGGGTAGCTCGAGCACGTGAGCGCGGCGCCGAAGGAGTCAAGTTCTTCGGCGCCGCCCCCGCCCTCTTCAAGGGCGCCCTGGAAGAGACGCGCGCCCTGGGAATGGGGTCGGCCTGCCACCATTCTCAGCAATCCACACCACGCGCTAACGCACTCATGACGGCGCGCTGGGGGCTCGGCAGCATCGAGCACTCCTACGGTCAGGCGGAAGTCATGTATCGCGACCGTCTGCTCCCCGCGACCCCAGCTGATTACAACTACTCGGATGAGCGGACCCGATTCGCCGAAGCCGGAAAGCTCTGGACTCAGGGGGCGGGTCCAAGCGACCCCGCATGGTCAGACTTCCTGGACGAACTTATTGCCTTGGATACGACCCTCGTGCCGACATTCACTGTCTACAGTGCAGCTCGCGACGCAGAACGCGCACGGAATCGCGACTGGGTCGCCGACTATGTGTCTCCTCAGCTGGCACGCTTCTTCACCCCTTGCGATCACCGGCACGGCTCGTTCTTCGGTAACTGGGGAACTGAGGAAGAAGTGGCGTGGAAGGGCAACTACAAAGTCTGGATGCAGTTCGTTCGTGACTTCTCCCTCCGTGGTGGTCGTGTCTGCATCGGAAGCGATCCGGGGTTCATTCACTCGCACTACGGCTTCTCCTTCGTCGATGAGCTGGAGCTGATGCGTGAGGCAGGGATGCAGCCGCTCGAGGTCATCTCAGCTGCGACGCTGCGCGGAGCCGAACTCCTGGGCATCGAAGGGGAGGTTGGGACCGTAGAGGCGAACAAGATCGCGGACCTCATCGTTCTCGAGGAGAACCCCCTCCGCAACTTCAAGGTGCTCTACGGCAACGGACACCTGATCTCCGACTCTGCTGGAAATCAACGCCGCACCGGAGGCATCGACGTGACCATTCGCAACGGCCAGGTCATCGACAGCCGCGACCTTCTGCGTCAAGTCCGCGACACCGTTCGCGATCTCCGCAACTAAGCGAGCAAGACTCCCGCCAACCGAGACGGGTGCAGCTCAGAACGAAAAGGGAAACCATGTCAACCACGCACAGCACTCGACGAGGCAGCATTAAGCCGCTCATCGCCGGTTCGTTCGGCAACTTCGTCGAATGGTACGACTGGGGCATCTTCGCGGTGCTCGCAACGGTCTTCTCCACCCAGATCTTCCACGGAGAGTCTGACTTCGCATCGCTTCTGCAAACATTCACGACGTTCGCGGTCGGCTTTGCTGCGCGCCCGATCGGCGCCGTCTTGCTGTCGCCACTCGGGGACAGAGTTGGGCGAAAACGCCTCCTCTCCATCGCTATCCTCATGATGTCCGCAGGCAGCCTCGTCCTCGCCATCACGCCCACCTACGAGGCGATCGGCGTGTTCTCGCCCATCATTTTCGTACTTGCACGCATCGCGCAGGGAATCTCCGCGGGCGCCGAGTTTCAGAGTGGCTCAAGCTTCGTGGTGGAGCATGCGCCGGCTAATCGCCGAGGACTCTTCGGATCGATCACGCTCTTCACCTGCGTGCTCGGGACGCTCGGAGCTACAGCCACGGGCGTCATCGTCACTCAAGTGTTCGACCCGGAAACGCTCGCAGCATGGGGTTGGCGCGTTCCCTTCCTGCTTGGAGCTGTCTTCGGATTGGTCGGGCTCTACCTTCGCACCAGCGCCGAAGAAACCCCGACCTTCCAAGCCGTCTCCGAGCGCAACGAGATCGTGCGGTCACCAATCAAGGAAGTCTTCAAGAGTCACAAGCTCACAATGCTGCGCATCTTCGCGATCTCGAGCTACACGGGTGCCTACTACCTCTGGACCGTCTTCCTGCCCACGTACGCACATCTCGCAGCAGGACTCCCCCTCGAGCAGACACTCCTCGGCGGCACCATCTCACTCGTGATCATGGCCATCGCTATTCCGATCTTTGGCGGACTTTCCGACAAGATCGGACGAAAGCCACTGCTGCTCACGCACTTCTTCGGCATCGCGATCCTCGCCTATCCGCTGCTCTGGCTCCTGGAGACCCCAAGCTTCGGCCTCTTCCTTGTCGTTGACATTGTCGGCTGCCTGTTCGTGGCACTGACCTCCGCAACGCAAGCGACGGTCTACTCCGAGATCTCTCATGCCGACATTCGCAATACCGTCATCGGCCTGCCCTACAGCATCTCTGCTGCACTCATCGGCGGAACAATGCCACTGGTCGCCACCGCGCTGCTCGCCGCCGGTAACGGCATCAACGTCGCCTTTATCGTCATCGGGCTGGCCCTCTTCGGTGGAATTGTGGTGATTTTCATGCCAGAGCCTAAGGGGCGATCGCTTGACATCACTTCGTCAAACCCGGTGGTCGAGCCGCAACTCGCCCAATAAGTACCTGATGATTAGCAATCAGAACACTGAATATTTGCAGTCGTTCCTTTGGCTGCTGGCCCGACCGGGTAAGCTCTCCGCGGTCGTAGATGAGTACAGGACCACGCGGATTATTGAAGCAGCAGGTTCCTATGGTTTACTAAGAGGTGAGCTGATCATTTGGGACACAGATTCCCGGCGGCTTCTCATAACTTCGCTTTGGGACAGCGAAGCATCCTACGAAAGCTGGCTACAGTCATCAGAACGCGTCGTCGTAACACGGCACCTGCATACACTCCTAGATGAGTCGGAAGGTATGCGCGTCGAAGTTGGGCACATCCGCGAAGAAGTAGAAATAAGTACGCGCCCGATCCCACTGACCGCCGAGGTGCGGGAGGGGTGTCGAGTGGTGCACAGCGTGAAATAGAGTGCAGCTGGTCTGCTCGTATCTAGACCGGGCGGGCCAGCCGCTCCACGCGGGGAAACGGTCGTAATCATTCATGCGACAAGCTTGCATAATTTTACTCTTCAGACGCCTCACATCAGTCAGTTCTCGTGACGAGCGCACGTGACCCGCAAGGGCAGTAGGCAGGCTCATCTGCCACGCCGGTTTCAGGTGATGCTCTTCGGTGCACGCAGCTCGCCAGCTCTCCAAAGCACTGAAATATCTGACCTGCAGGTTCTTCAAGAGGCGCGAGTGGCCGGCGCAGCCTTGCCAAAGATTGGAGTGTGGAGATGACCGGAAAAAAGCCCGTGGTCGAACGGGCAACGAGCGAGGTACGCCGACGCATCATTGACGGTCAGTACGCTCACGGTGATTTTCTGCGGGAGGAGCCACTCGTCAAACAACTTGGGGTCAGTCGACACACACTCAGGACTGCTCTCGACAGACTCGTAGCAGAAGGGTTTCTCGTAAGAGACGCGAACAAAGGTGTGCGCGTTCCTGTGGGAAACGCTGCTGCGATCTTTGATCTACAGAGGGCCCGGATCGCCCTTGAAATTGAAGCGACTTGGGGTCTCACGTCGACTGCTTTGACCGGTGCGTGCGAGGTGCCGATCGCGGAACTGCGCGCCTTGGAGGCTCTGGGGGGCAACGCAGTTGCCCATGCAACTGTTTGCGGGCAAATCCATTGCGCAATGGTGCGCAGTTCTCGAAGCCCCCGTCTAATACGAGCCCACGCGTTGCTGAGCAACGAACTCCTAGTCGCCAAGATTCCCCTCCTGGCCTGCGGGCCGGTCGGGTGTGGAGATGCGGGATCTCACGCATCTCTCGTATCTCTGGAAGGAAAGAACTTGGCCCGGGCGCTTCGCGAGCACTTAGAACGTGAACGCAACGCAATTCTTCTTTTACGATCACACTAGGTTCTGCACTCAGTTCTTCGAAGTGCTGAACTTCCAGAGTGACCGGACCGCATCGGACGAGCCGCCCCGGCGCGGTCCAGCGTATGCGGCCCGAGCTCGAGAAGAGATTTTTATGCCACATGGTCGCGAAGAGGAGAGCCCAGGCGCACGCGGTTCTTGCACTCAGTGAGTAGCAGAATCTTGGGAGCTTCTTAGGATCGCGGCCGCAACAATTAGTGCCCCGAGCGAGCACTACGACCGTGGCCGCACCACGCTCGCTATCTAGGTTTGCCCCTTAGCACTGTCGTGCACATCGCCGCCAACCTCGAACCCGCCACCAAGAATTCCCCCTCGAAGCCTGACGCCACGACCGCGTATGGGCTCGCCGCCCCGGCAACACTCGGGAAGAACGACGTAGCAGCCGCCGCGAGGGGGAAGCATCCCCCTCGCGCACCCCCGCCCAACTGAGGCGCCCGTTCAGGTCGCGAGGGGTGCCGCTGCGCGGCCAGTGCTTGCTGCACACCTGCGGCGCTCGTTTTTTTGCCTGGAAGCCTGCGGCGATTGTACGGACGCTGCGTGGCGCACAAGCCCGCTGCGCGAGCCAGCTACTCCGAGATTTTCGACCCGCGCTCGCAGGCTCGCTTGTTCCGGTCCCAAATTCTCTCCACCCGCTGCCCTCCGGGTTGCTGCTCCACTTTTCGTCCTGATCGGCACTGCGTGCCTTCCAGGCAAAAAAACGATGGAGAGATTGGGAGTACATGGTGAACAGTCACACAGCCACCGACAGGGCCGGCGAGATGGGCGAGCGGACGCGCAGCGTCCTCACGATCATTCACACTCACGAGGCAGGAACGTTGATCGAGGGCACAGCCCGCGGTGATGGCAGCGCCGCTGTCCTCAAAGAGCAGCGCTGGCGCTGGAGCCGCAATCTCGGGGCCTGGTACGTGCCGCAGAGCCGCGACCGCCGCCCCAAGCACCACGTGATCCGCCCCACGGTCGCAGCCCTGGAGGCCGCAGGCTTCACAGTCACCATTGAGCTCGACGAGAGGACCCGCAGCGCTGCAGAGGTAGACGCCGCCCGCACGGAACGAGCGAATGACCGCGCCGCAGCGCTCGACGCGAAAGCCGACCGCAAGGCGGCCGACGCCGACGCCGCTTGGTCCAAGCATCTGCACGACGTCGACCGACTGCCCGAGGGTGGCGAGCCCATCAAAGTGGGCCACCACTCCGAGGGACGCCACCGGAAGGCCCTGGACCGGGCATGGTCGAGCATGGGGAAGAGCGTCGAAGCCAACGAGGCCGCCGAAGAGGCCGAGCGTCGCGCGAAGATCGCGGCCAGCGCCAACGGAGCCCGCCACAATCCGGTCACGGTTGCGAACCGCATTGAGAAGTTGCAAGCGGACGAGCGGCGCATGCAACGCCGCATCACGGAGCAGACATACTCCTACGAGCACGGCTACCAGGACGCGACGCCCGAGAAGCAAGCCGCACGCGCGGAAGCGCTGGCCCCGCACCTCGCGGAGCTGCGCGACCAGATCGAGTTCTGGGAAAGCGTCAGGGCCGAGCAGATCGCAAGCGGGCAGGCGACCGATTACGGCCGCCACAACGTAGCCAAGGGCGACGCCGTGCGGGTCCGCGGCACCTGGTACGTCGTCGCCCGCTGCAACGCAAAGACCGTCGCCGTCGAAACGCAGTACAGCTGGACGGACAAGACGCCCTGGCACGAGGTGCAGGACCACCGCACCTCGGCGCAGCTCGAAGAAGCCCGAGCGAAGAAGGCAGCCGCCGAGGTGGCCTAGGCGCCCTGGGTGCGGCGCGGGGGAGGCCCCAGCCGCACCCAGGCGACCTGGCGGCCGCCGCGATGGGGAAGCATCCCCCTCGCGCACCCCCAGCCGACAAGAGGCTCCCTGCGGTCGCGAGGGATGCCGCTGCGCGGCCAGTGTTTCTCTCGCGCCTGCGGCGCTCGTTCTTTTGCCTGGAAGCCTGCGGCGATTGTACGGACGCTCCATTGCGCACAAGCCCGCTGCGCGGGCCAGCTCCTCCGAGACTTTCGACCCGCGCTCGCAGGCTCGCTAATTCCGGCCCGAAACTCTCTCCATCCGCTGCCCTTCGGGTTGCTGCTCCACTCCTCGTCCTGATCGACACTGCGTGCCTCCCAGGCAAAAAACGATGAGAGATGGAGACCCACACCATGGAACGTCCCACAGGAGCCGTCGCGATCAAGCTCGACGCAGACATCCTTCTTACCCGCGCTCGCGCGGCCGAAGCCGCACGACTCGAAGACGAAGTCTTCGACCCGGCAACGCTCACCCACGGGCCAGGCCCGCAAATGCTCATCGCGGTGGATCGCGGCGTGGCCGCCGTGATCAACGGTGAAGGCGTGGGGGAGGTCGAGCAGGACTTCGACCGTATTGACGTCTGGTTCGCCCGCTACGGCATGTGGGAGACGGTGCCGCTCAGCCTGGCCGACATCAATGCCGCCGCGACCGAGGAAACGATGGACCTCGCGGACGGCATCCGCCGCTTCGGAGATCGCCTCGACATGAACTTCTTCCGCTGGTTCGGCCGCTACGACCGTGACCACCGCCCCGCCTAAACGACGAGACGGCGAGGGCCGGGTGCTCTGGAAAACCGGCCCTCGCAGCACCCACAGATTGCCACACACGAAAGGACTAGAACCATGCTTGAACTCATCACCCTAACCGCCACCCTCATCGCAGACACCGATGTCGAGCTCGCGAGCCGGTGGGCCGCGCTGGAGCACGGCGACGACTGGGAAGCCGACGTCATCCCACTCGTCGAGCACACGACCGTCTGGGAGTACGTCGAGGCGCTGGAGCTCGTGCGAGACGGCCACGTCGACGACCACCAGCTGACCGAAACCGAGGCAGGTGCCGCATGACCCTCATCGGCCGCAACGAGGACAGCTCAGGGGTCTATGAGATCCACCAGGAGGGCGCCGCACTGGTCACGTACACGGGCTCGAGCCCCGACGCGCTTCAGGAGCTCGGCGTGCAGCAGCTGCGCCCCGTCGATGCCGGTAGCGTCGAACAAGGTGACGCGCACTGGTACGAGTACGGCACACACGGCCACCGCTGCGGCATCTACGAGGGCGACGGGTTCGCGCGCATCGACGGCATCACCTACGAACTCCATTGACCCCCAAGACATCCACGGCGACGCCAAGGAGGGCGCATGTTCACGCAGATCACCCGCACCGGGAACCTCACCAAAACCCCGACCCTGTTCCGCGACCAAGACGGCGGCAAGTACACGTACGCGAGCATCGCGTGCTCGCGCCGCTACAGAGACAAAGAATCGGGGGAGTGGCAGTCCGGTCCGCGCATCGTCTACGACGTGCACGTCACCGGGAACCTCGCCGCGGCCGTCGTGGACCTCGCGACCAGGTGCGGGAACGTCGCGCTGGAGTTCACCGGCCGCCTCATCGAGGAAGTCGACGAGGCGGGCACCATCCGACAGAAGGTCTACGCCGACAACGTGACCGTGAGCCTGCGCGGGCAGAATGTCACCGTCGACCGCCCCAAGGGCAAGCCACGCCAGGGACCGGACCTCGCCGCCGAGGCCAGCAGCGCGTGGGAAGAAAAGGCTGACTAGCCCCGCTTCGAGTCGTCGGCCTCGCTGCGGGCAGCTCGGGCGAGGGGCACCCCTCGCGCACCCCGACAAGCGCAGGGCGGGATCTCTCACCACGCCTTCTTCCTTGTCGCCCGCTGGGCCATGTAGAGCAACGCGATCGACACCTCGGATGCAAGGCGCTCGGCGGAGAGGGCATCGCCCTTGAGAGTGACGGTGCCTCGGATTTGCGCGCGTCCGTGCGAGATGGCCCATTCCTTCTCGCGTATCGTCCTAGCTTCGAGCGCGTGGCGAACCTCAGCGCGCACGTCTCCATCGGTCACCCATTGCAGCATCGCGAGCCACCCATCGAACATGTCGAGCGGGTCGAGCATCGCCGGCTCGTACGTCTTGCCTTCGACGGTGACGGGCGCCTGCACGAGCCGTGCCATCGACTTCACGCAGCGGGGGAGGTTCGCCCGGAGCAGCCAGGACAAGCCGTCGACGGGTCTGGTCGCGACGGGACGCCAGCAGACGATGCGCTTCGTCCAGCGTGAAGCGACCCGCTCCGAGACCGTTTCGCACCGAAGAGCTCGGGAAGCTAGCGCGCCTGCTCAGTGACCTTCTCAACTGGTTCGATCATGCGGGGAGCGTTCCACGGACCGCCGACACCGATCGGGCGCGTCCCGCTTCCCCGAGTGACTGGGGCTAGCGTAAGGGCGCCCCGAGGTCGCCGTTGAGCTCCTGATCCCTGGTGTCCTCTCGCTTGCAGCGCCCGGGAGCGGCGGTCTGTTTGGAACGCTGACCCTGGCTGGCAAACGATCGTTTACGCGGAAGGTGCCGCGCCGGTCTCAGTGAGCAAGCAACACGAAATCCTTGAGTCGCGTAGTTCGAGGTTCACTGAGCCCCTGCTCAACGAGCTTCGGCCACGTGCGATGTATGCCCTCAATGTGCAGGAGGCTCCGGGTCGGAGTCGATGATTTCTGATTTCATGCGTTCCCGGGCCATCTGAGCCAGGTCCGGCTGGCCCACCGACTCGAGGAAACTGACCAGATCCTCCTTCGTCAGGTGCTGCGAACCCGTGACCATCTTCGTAATCGTCGACGGTTCCTCGGGGTGTTCACTGAGTCGGTGCATGTGGATGGAGTAGGTGTTTCTGCGCCTGGTCTCCGAGAGTGTTCCTCTCCCCACGGGGGCGTGATCTACGGTGATCACTCCGAGCTTGGCGAGCTGGGCGATGCCCTTGCGCCGGGTCGCTTCGCTCAATCCGTAGCGAGCGGCGGCCACGGAAGGCGAGAACCAGAGACCATCAAACTTCCTGCCGCGAGTCTGCTCGAGCAGCACCAGCAACATAGCTACAGCGGGACCAGTAAGAATCGCAAGCCACCCGCAGCTCCAGATCCCTACGGGTAGCTGCGTGTACCGAGGAGGGTTCTTGGTGGGGACGACACTGTTCTTATTCCAGTGACTTCCAGGGTGGCTGTAGGTGGCACCTGTCCCTGTCTCTTCGCGGAGCGTGACGCGAGACGCCTGCCCTGGGCGGCTCTCGACGGCCAGAAACCCGGCCTGGACTAGTCGGCGAACCGCTGCGTTGACTCGCGCAGCTCCCTTCGTCTCCGCATCGTCCAGGCCGATCAGTTCGGCCCAAACGCGCCCCGACTGAGTTACGTCGTGGGGTTCTTTGACGCCGATCCAGAGCATGGACAGAAGTAGCTTCAGCTTGACTTCGCCACCTCGTCCTCCACGCAGCAACTGCGTCATCGGCGGCACCACCCCGGGGGTGGTCGACACCACGAACGATGAACGCAGAGCGACCTGCGTCCTGGGGACGCGTGCGGCGAGCTGCTTCGCCCGCTGCCGCGAAACTTCGATTTTCGTCACTGAATGCCGTCCCGGAAATCACATTAAGTGCTTTCATAGTACCGCACGCAAGCCATGGCCGACCTAATGATTAAACCAGGTGTTGCTTGGCATGCAAACCACATTTTGGCAAAATCTGAAGCGTGAATGTCACGCTAACCAGGACTTTCTCTTGCGCGAGGCGTGGTGGACGCGTATTCTTGGCATGCAGCGGCCAATCCTTCGGGGGCTCCCGGAATTCCGAAGGTGGCGAGAGTGGTTGGACCAGGCGTCGTGCCCCAACTCCGCTGCGCACCAGTTCCTTCTGGTGACCCTCCCGCGGCGGGTGGTCTAGAAGTTCCTGGAAGACCTGCATGTATCACTGAGTGTGCATATTGCACACCCCGTGAGCACGTGGTGCGACACGCCGAATTTTCCAGGATTCGGTTGCCCGCAATGTCGGGGGTCGTAAGTAACCTGGATGCACTGAAGCACGACAACCCTGCCACACGGCGGGGGAGCCGAGCTGCAGGGTTGAGGGCACCTTTTCCTGGCGGGGACGGTGATCAACACCCTAGTGGCAGACCCGCAAAGTGAGCAAAGGGCTCACCGGGTGGCTCGTCGACTTCAGCTAGTTCCTTTAGGAGGAATAAGCATGACGAAGCCCACTCTCAATCCCGGCGACCGTACCCCTCGTTCCGGGCAGTATGAGATCGTCGGACCCCGCGGTGGACGCACCGGGGATGAACGCACGTCAACTCGCGGCAACCCGCTGCCCCCGACACCCAAGCCGGGCCAGGGGTACACGCTCGTGGACCCCACGAAGCACGGGGGTCCCAAGCGATGAGCACGCGACGTGTGTCAGGTCTTCTGTATGTCCCGTGCCCGAACTGCCGACGCAAGCTTGGGCCCTTCAGTAGGGTGACGTCGGGCAAGGCGCGTTGCGGCCACTGCGGAACTGAGTTCATCATCAAGTAGTCATCGGGAGTGGGCAGGCGTCAGTTCGAGCGCCTGCCCATTCCTGCGTCAAGCGGAGGATTGCGCGGTCCCGAATCAAGTTCGCGTGAAGGCAAGTCGATGTGCCTCAGTCAGCTCGCCCGCCACCCAGTCATGCGCAACGGCGATCGGGTCCGTAGGGGGAAGGTTCGGTCCGCAGGACGTAATGAGATGGCGAACCACCAGGCTCCCGGCTCCGAAGGCTTGTAGTGCGTAGTTCACGCCCCAGATCTCGGGCGTCACGAAAGTGACTTCTTGGCTGGTTGGGCTGATGAAGCCGTGCAGGCCAAGCAGCTCGGCGTGCGCCACAGCAGACAGATGAGAGTAGTACGCGCGGCCGTTCGTATTCTTCAGCTCATCCTGCAGTGCTACGGCCAGCTCGGTATAGGAAACTCTCGTGGGTTTACGGCTCCCTGTCAGTCGCTCGATGTCGTCGAGGACTGCTTCATGCTGTCGCGAGCCCGGTGTCTCTTCACCTGCAAGGTCGAAGAGTGGCACGTTGGGATCGATATGAGTGGCCACCGACAGTTCCTTCGCCATCCCTGAGAGCCACCGGACAACGAGTTGCGAGCTGTCTTCGCTCGACAGGAGCCACCATGCTCGCGCAAATGCTTCGACCGCGCCACGCGTCACCGTAGCCGTCGCAAAAGCAACATCGGAATCAGCCAAGGCCGTAGCCAGAAGGCGAGTGTGATCGAGGCCTGCAATCGTGGCGCTGACAACACTGTCGATCGCATTGCCGACTGGGCTCTCGCCAAGTGAGTGTGCTTCAACGGGCGTGTTCATGAAGGTCGCAAATCGCGACCCGGGGGCAGGGTCAGCCATCATCAGGTCCTGGAGTGGCGCTCCTACATCGGTGACGTACACAAGGAGAGCCTTGCTGAGGCGGTCGCGTTGAGCCGTAGGCAGTGCGCGTCGTTCGGGAGCTCTCTCAGGCATGTCCGTGCACGTTCCCTAGGTTGACGCAACCTGAAGCCGGACACATCTGTCATTCGGAAAGATGTTGAGGCGCGGACGCGTGAGTGGAGGCACACGCTGAGAGTACCTGCGTCGAAATCTACCGTTTCCGGTCTGAAGGCGGCGCTGTTGGATCAGAGCGGTCCATAAGGGTTCACCGACTCGACAGCTACTCTGAGGTCAGTTGGTTTCGACTGTTAGCTACGGGCATCTAGGAAACTCGCGGCGATTGGCCTGTCGGTTTGATGCCCGTGAGGCTATCCCGTTGCGGGTATGGCGTGGGAGCGGGGGCATGCTGCGCGGCCCGGGCCCAGAAGCTTATGCGCGCCGGCCACTACGAGTGGAGCAAGGAGGTCACGACAGGTGGTAGTACTCGTCTATGGCGTATAAAGCTGGAACCCTTCCCCGCAAGCTTTGCGCTGGCTGCTATGGCGGTCTCGAGCTTGGCTTCGCGTGTGGCCGCGGCCATTCTTTCGATGAGGCCTGGTTGCATGGGCTGATCGCTGAAATCGTCGGTTCGAACCGCGACACCAGGACCACTGATCTGCGAAAAGGCTTCGCGGTCGACGCACTGCAGAAGCTTGGGCGTGGGAAGGGGCGCAAACGTGAAGTCGACTTCGCGTTGATCGAGAGTGCGACCGGCGCCATGACTCACTGCATCGAGGCGAAATGGGCGGGCTCTGGTCACTGCACCCCGAAGACAATCCTCCGTGACATCGCGCGTCTAGCTGTGATCAGCGCGGCTCACCCGGCGTCGCTTTGTTTGTTTGTCCTTGCTGGAGGAAAGAGTGCGGTGGGGGATCTGTTCCAGAAGGCCCCACTCGCTTCACCAGCAAATCGGAAGCATGGGCTCCTTCACTATCCATACGACGGAGGCCGGAGCATGTTTCCGCTTCGTGTTGACGGCAACAACGGATCCTCGCTGACCATGGCCCAGCGGAAGGAGCTCGTTGAGTACCTCCCAACCCTTCCCCGTGCTGTCCAGACGACACTGTATGCGCCGTCTCACGTGAGTACGCCGAACTGGCAGGTACACGTTTGGCGGGTTGCTGCCCTGTGAGTTCAGGTCCACGATTCACACGCGCCGGGGTCGCGTTTTTGGTGCCTGAGTGGTGGCAGATACCGAGAGCGCCTGCGCCGAAATCGATCGTTTGTGGGGGAGACGTCGAGTCGGTCGACGTCGACGTCGACACGCCGCCCGCAGGTGCACCGAAACTGATTCGGCCCGAAACTTCATCTCGGGCGTTTTCGGTGACAGCGTGTTCAGTCCGTAGGGGTGTCGTCCGGAGTTAGGGAGTGGAAAATCCAACCGGCCGCGTCCGACCAGTGGTAGAGAGCGCCTGTGTTGCCTTCGAGCCAAAGGTCAGTCAGGGGTGCGGGTGCGGTGAACGTGCCCTCTGTGAAGTAGGACGGGCTTGTGGGTAGTAGCGCCCCGTGCGGCCCGGTGGAAGCCATCGAGATGAACAGGTGGACGCGTGAAGCGTCGTGTCTGACCTTCTCGCTGTTGAGCTTTTTGAGCTTTTTCTGGATGGTTGTGTCGGTTGATAGGTAACAGCTCAGGGCCTCCAGGTACGGCTCTTCGGAGTCGGCAACGCCCGCGCTCCTGCTCCAGGTCTGCACTGTTGGCGCGCCGATCGTTGCGCACCTCGTTGCGTCCACGTGTGGGCTTATGCTCAGGGGCGTCGTCTCACTGGGCGTCCCAGCTTGATCTAGGTGGGTCAATTCCTTCGCTACCTTCGGCGCTAGGGTCATCAGCTTCTCTCGATGCCAGTCGCCGTTGAGATCGAGCTTCCAAGAGCTGTGTCCCTGGTACGTCTGGAGGATTTTCTTCTCGAACTTGCTCAGGTTGGCACTCGAGGCCTCGTAAGTTGTGTCGTACGAAGAAGTGATCTCGGCTATTTCAGGCGCGGCGAGTGGAGCTGACGGGGACGTGAGAAGGACGTCGACCACGCCGTCCCCGCTGGGCGATCCGGCTATCTGGCGGTCGGCATTGGTCGGGTCAAGGTC
This sequence comes from Pseudoclavibacter terrae, assembly GCF_008831075.1. Classification (GTDB taxonomy): domain Bacteria; phylum Actinomycetota; class Actinomycetes; order Actinomycetales; family Microbacteriaceae; genus Pseudoclavibacter; species Pseudoclavibacter terrae. The sequence goes on from NZ_WBJX01000008.1 coordinate 104,783, forward strand.
GGTAAATACGTGCAAGAGGATTGCGGCGCGGGGCTCGCCGGGCTTCGCGTCTGCAAACTCGTGATGCAGCGCGTCGATGCGCGACTGGCTTACACGCCGCGCGGCCGACGAGAAGGATTCTCCTTCGGGGCACCAGTTCTTGCTGAGGTCTCTGCGGCGGTCACGTTGATTTGGGCTCATGGGAGCTTTGTATCTCACGACTCTGCCTTACGTGATGCGCTGTGCCCGAAACCCTCTCTAGACCGTTTTCGGGTGAGCTGGTCGACTGGAACGAGACCGACGAGAGGGGGCATCATGGCCGCTGACTTCAACATCGAGGCCCGCTGGCCGGAGCTGTTCGCGCCGCTCGACGACGCCACGTGAACGCACATCGTCAGTACGTTCGCGTCGAGTTTGCCTGAGGGTTGGGTGCCGAATCGCGAAGACGTCGAGAACCTGAACGATTACGCGCGCGGCGCGATCGATAAGAGCGAGTACGCCCGGCGCGTGGCCGGCGCTGCCGAGCGCCATCGTGCGCACGCTATCGCGAGCTGATGGCGTCGCGGTTCTCCTCCTGGGATTCGTATTTCTGGGAGCCGGGCGGCCCCGTGCTGCGCAACCTCTACGGAGAGCGCGATGCGGCCGTTTTGGCGCAGTGGGAGTGCGGCGAGACCAGCGCGCAGCAGTTCGACATCGAGCGTGGTGCGGTCTCGATTCCGAAGACCTACGACGCTGAGCATCTGCGTGCGATGCACAAGGAGCTCTTTGGGAACGTCTACGAGTGGGCGGGGGAGTACCGCACGGTAGGCATCCGCAAGAACCTCGGCGAGTTCGCGCACCCGGCCGTCGTCCCGCAGTACCTCAGTGACGCTAACCGGATCATTCGTGGGACCGATTCGTCGACGATGGATCGCGACCAGTTCGCGTCGGCTGCCGCCGAGGTCTACGCGTACGTCAACCAGGCGCATCCGTTCCGCGAGGGCAACGGCCGGTCGGGGAAGTTGTTTATGCAGCACGTGTCCGAGCTGAGCCCGTTTCGCATCGACTACAGCCCCGCCGTGTCTGGTGTGAGCCCGGAGCTGTGGAACCAGGCGTCGATGCTTTCTGGTCCCGACCGGGGGCAGTATGCGCCGCAGCCTGCGTCGCTGGTGACGGTGTCCCGGGCGATGGCCGTGGAGCGTCCGCCGCAGCCGCCGAAGGTGAGCGCGCCGGACCCGAGCCGCGACCCGATGCGAGATCGCTCGCCCTACCGGGCATCGTTCCCGAAACCGGCCACCGGGGCCACCCGACCTGGCACCAGCGAGGACGCCGCCAAGCGGCCGCCGCAGCGGCCCGGGCAGTCCTACGGCGTCGGTCGAGACTGAGAGACGGGGTTACGCATGAGCAACATCGTTGGCTATGCGCGAGTGTCGAAGCGTGAGCAGAACCCGGCTGCGCAGGAGGCCGAGCTGCGGGCCGCGGGGGCTGTGCGTGTGTTCGTCGATCACGGAGAGTCGAGCCGTGTCGCGGAGCGTCCGCAGTGGCTCGCTTGCCTCGACTATTGGCGCGAGGGTGACACCCTCATGGTGCGCCGTCTCGACCGCATCGCGGGTAGCGAGACGATGGCCATTCAGGCCATCAGTGAGCTGCACGATCGCGGCATCAACATCAAGAGTCTGACCGAGCCGGATATCGACGCGACCACGCCGATGGGGCGCGTATTGTTCGGCATCGTCGCCGTGTTCGCGCAGCTCCGCGTGGACACGATTCGGGAGAACACGCAGCGCGGTCTCGCGCACGCGCGAGCCCAGGGCCGCGTCGGTGGCCGCCCGTCAGTGATGACGCCCGAGCGCACAGAGCAAGCGCTGAACATGCGCGCGGAGGGGCACAGCATCCAGCGCATCGCGACCGTGCTCGGCGTCGGTAGCTCGTCGGTCTCGCGTGCGCTTGATCGCGCCGCCGAAGACGCCAAGCTCGACGGCACGCAGCTCTCCGCATAAGCGGCCTGCCCCCAGCTTCCCCGTCTTCCCAATACCTGCCTCTCCTCACTGAGCGAGGCCCCGGTCAGGGGGTGTGGCTTGCCGCATCGCATGCGACGCGGAGCGCCCTTGACGGGGTCTCTCGGGTGACAGAATCTGAGGAGGGGGACCATCCATCCAACGAGGCCGTGCACGGGTCACATAGAGGCGACGTGACGTGCCCCGTCAAGGTGACGGTGTGGCCGGTGCGCGGGCGGACAAATGGGTCCCGCTGTCCACCTGTGGGCGGGTGGAGCCGCGAAGCGTCAGGGCTCAGGCCGTCCACAGGTGGACAGAGGGTTACGTCAGTCAGCCGAGTTGTGCTCAGCGAGGCTAGAGGCGTCGCTCTCGCTGTACGACGGCGCGCTTGCAGCGGGCGACTTTCGCGCCTGGCGCTTGCGGACGCGCGTCTTTTTCTCGGGCTCAGGGTAGCCCACTTTTCGCAGTTCTTCCGCGGACCATCCGGCCGATTGCGCGGCCGCGTATCGCTTGACGTCCTCGCGCTCGGCTGTGGCGATCAGCTCCGCGTTTTCGCGCTGCACTTCTGCGAGCCTGCGCGCCGCTTCGTCGCGGGTGTCCGTGAGGTTCTGCCGCGCCTCAGCGAGACCGCGAATCGCGCCGATTCGGTCTTCCTGGAGCTGCTGCGCGCGCTGGACTGCTTCTTCCACACTCAGTTCTCTAGCCATGCCTTCCATCGTACGAAGTGGCATCGGCTAGCGCGACGTTCCACGTCGCTTAGAAGAGCGCCGTGGCGAATCCCGTCTGACGACGTGTGTCTTTTGCGGGGTCGCTGCGACGGAGCA
>NZ_WBJX01000009.1 GCF_008831075.1 Pseudoclavibacter terrae
CTTTTGGAAACATATTTGGACAATACAAGTCAGTACTGAGCCTTCGGGTTTGGTGTTGTTTTGTTTTTTGTCAGTTTCAAACTTGTCATCGCACTTCGGTGTGGTGGCGTGATGTTTATCAGGCAGCTTTCGGGTTGTTTGGTTGTTATTCATTTACGGAGAGTTTGATCCTGGCTCAGGACGAACGCTGGCGGCGTGCTTAACACATGCAAGTCGAACGATGAAGCCCAGCTTGCTGGGTGGATTAGTGGCGAACGGGTGAGTAACACGTGAGCAACGTGCCCATAACTCTGGGATAACCTCCGGAAACGGTGGCTAATACTGGATATCTAACACGATCGCATGGTCTGTGTTTGGAAAGATTTTTTGGTTATGGATCGGCTCACGGCCTATCAGCTTGTTGGTGAGGTAATGGCTCACCAAGGCGACGACGGGTAGCCGGCCTGAGAGGGTGACCGGCCACACTGGGACTGAGACACGGCCCAGACTCCTACGGGAGGCAGCAGTGGGGAATATTGCACAATGGGCGAAAGCCTGATGCAGCAACGCCGCGTGAGGGATGACGGCCTTCGGGTTGTAAACCTCTTTTAGTAGGGAAGAAGCGAAAGTGACGGTACCTGCAGAAAAAGCACCGGCTAACTACGTGCCAGCAGCCGCGGTAATACGTAGGGTGCAAGCGTTGTCCGGAATTATTGGGCGTAAAGAGCTCGTAGGCGGTTTGTCGCGTCTGCTGTGAAATCCCGAGGCTCAACCTCGGGTCTGCAGTGGGTACGGGCAGACTAGAGTGTGGTAGGGGAGATTGGAATTCCTGGTGTAGCGGTGGAATGCGCAGATATCAGGAGGAACACCGATGGCGAAGGCAGATCTCTGGGCCATTACTGACGCTGAGGAGCGAAAGCATGGGGAGCGAACAGGATTAGATACCCTGGTAGTCCATGCCGTAAACGTTGGGCGCTAGATGTGGGGACCATTCCACGGTTTCCGTGTCGTAGCTAACGCATTAAGCGCCCCGCCTGGGGAGTACGGCCGCAAGGCTAAAACTCAAAGGAATTGACGGGGGCCCGCACAAGCGGCGGAGCATGCGGATTAATTCGATGCAACGCGAAGAACCTTACCAAGGCTTGACATATACCGGAAACGTTCAGAAATGTTCGCCCCGCAAGGTCGGTATACAGGTGGTGCATGGTTGTCGTCAGCTCGTGTCGTGAGATGTTGGGTTAAGTCCCGCAACGAGCGCAACCCTCGTCGTATGTTGCCAGCACGTAATGGTGGGAACTCATATGAGACTGCCGGGGTCAACTCGGAGGAAGGTGGGGATGACGTCAAATCATCATGCCCCTTATGTCTTGGGCTTCACGCATGCTACAATGGCTGGTACAATGGGCTGCAATACCGCGAGGTGGAGCGAATCCCAAAAAGCCAGTCTCAGTTCGGATTGGGGTCTGCAACTCGACCCCATGAAGTCGGAGTCGCTAGTAATCGCAGATCAGCAACGCTGCGGTGAATACGTTCCCGGGCCTTGTACACACCGCCCGTCAAGTCATGAAAGTCGGTAACACCCGAAGCCGGTGGCCTAACCTTTTGGAGGGAGCCGTCGAAGGTGGGATCGGTAATTAGGACTAAGTCGTAACAAGGTAGCCGTACCGGAAGGTGCGGCTGGATCACCTCCTTTCTAAGGAGCACTTAGCACGCACTCGTTTGGGTGTGGAGCTGAAGTCATTTCGGTCGCGAATGTCGACCGGTGGCGCTCATGGGTGGAACATTTGACTATTCGGTGCTTGTTGTTGTTCGTGCGGAGTACGCCTTTTGGGGTTGGAAACGTGTGGGTGATGGTGAGTGCTGGTGTGCACGCTGTTGGGTCCTGAGGGACCGGGCCTGCTGCCGCTCGCAGCTTCTTTCGGGAAGTTGGGGTGGTGGTGGATCGGAACTCTTGGGCCTTCGTTGTGCGGCTTTGTGTCGTGCAGGGTTGGTACCGATCGTATGTTGAGAACTACACAGTGGACGCGAGCATCTTGAATGCCGCAAATGTTGATCGTCTTCGGATGGTTGGGTTTGTGGTGTTCAGCAATTTTAGTCAAGAGTTTCTGAGAATGAAATGATTGGCTACTCATGTGTAAATCAAATCTTTAAGAGCAAACGGTGGATGCCTTGGCATCTGGAGCCGAAGAAGGACGTAGAAATCTGCGATAAGCCTCGGGGAGTTGATAATCGAACTTTGATCCGAGGATTTCCGAATGGGGAAACCCCGCCAGGCCCCTTGTGGTGACCTGGTGACTCCCGCCTGAATATATAGGGCGGGTAGAGGGAACGTGGGGAAGTGAAACATCTCAGTACCCACAGGAAGAGAAAACAACAGTGATTCCGTTAGTAGTGGCGAGCGAACGCGGATCAGGCTAAACCGGTCGTGTGTGATACCTGGTAGGGGTTGCACGGTCGGGGTTGTGGGACTTTTCATGCTGCTCTACCAGGCAGTGGGCGTGACAGTAGCGTATAGACGAACAGCTTTGAATGGCTGACCAGAGGGGGTGCGAGTCCCGTAGTCGAAATGCGTGTATTGACGTTGAAGAGTATCCCAAGTAGCACGGGGCCCGAGAAATCCCGTGTGAATCTGTCAGGACCACCTGATAAGCCTAAATACTCCCAGATGACCGATAGCGGACAAGTACCGTGAGGGAAAGGTGAAAAGTACCCCGGGAGGGGAGTGAAATAGTACCTGAAACCGTTTGCTTACAATCCGTCGGAGCAGCCTTGTAGCTGTGACGGCGTGCCTTTTGAAGAATGAGCCTGCGAGTTAGTGATATGTGGCGAGGTTAACCCGTGTGGGGCAGCCGTAGCGAAAGCGAGTCTGAATAGGGCGATTCAGTCGCATGTCCTAGACCCGAAGCGAAGTGATCTATCCATGGCCAGGTTGAAGCGAAGGTAAGACTTCGTGGAGGACCGAACCCACCTAGGTTGAAAACTGGGGGGATGAGCTGTGGTTAGGGGTGAAAGGCCAATCAAACTTCGTGATAGCTGGTTCTCTCCGAAATGCATTTAGGTGCAGCGTTGCGTGTTTCTTACCGGAGGTAGAGCTACTGGATGGCCGATGGGGCCCAAAAGCTTACTGACGTCAGCCAAACTCCGAATGCCGGTAAGTGAGAGCGCAGCAGTGAGACTGTGGGGGATAAGCTTCATAGTCGAGAGGGAAACAACCCAGACCACCAACTAAGGTCCCAAAGCGCGTGCTAAGTGGAAAAGGATGTGGAGTTGCACAGACAACCAGGAGGTTGGCTTAGAAGCAGCCACCCTTGAAAGAGTGCGTAATAGCTCACTGGTCAAGTGATTCCGCGCCGACAATGTAACGGGGCTCAAGCACGCCACCGAAGTTGTGGCATTCATATTTATAGACAGGCCTTCGTGGTCCAGTCGTGTGGATGGGTAGGAGAGCGTCGTGTGGCGAGTGAAGCGGCGGTGGAAACCAGCCGTGGACGCTACACGAGTGAGAATGCAGGCATGAGTAGCGAAAGACGGGTGAGAAACCCGTCCTCCGAATGATCAAGGGTTCCAGGGTCAAGCTAATCTTCCCTGGGTAAGCCGGGACCTAAGGCGAGGCCGACAGGCGTAGTCGATGGACAACGGGTTGATATTCCCGTGGCCGGCGAAAAACCGCCCAAGCTAATCCAGTAGTGCTAAGAGTCCGAATCTTCTCGTCTGCCTTCGGGTGGGTGGGAAGCCTAGCGCTCGACCCCGTTCTGGTGCGGTTAGCGTATTAACAGGTGTGACGCAGAAAGGTAGCCGAACCGGGTGATTGGTTGAATCCGGGCAAGGATGTAGGGTGAGTGATAGGCAAATCCGTCACTCGTGAAGCCTGAGATCTGACGCGGAACTCACTATTGTGAGGTAGTCGGTGATCCTCTGCTGCCAAGAAAAGCATCGACGCGAGGTTTTAGTCGCCCGTACCCCAAACCGACACAGGTGATCAGGTAGAGAATACCAAGGAGATCGAGAGAATCGTGGTTAAGGAACTCGGCAAAATGCCCCCGTAACTTCGGGAGAAGGGGGGCCTGAGGCGTATAGGGATTTACTCCTGAAAGCGCATTGATGGCCGCAGAGACCAGTGGGAAGCGACTGTTTATCAAAAACACAGGTCCGTGCGAAGTCGCAAGACGATGTATACGGACTGACGCCTGCCCGGTGCTGGAAGGTTAAGAGGAAGGGTTAGCTTCGGCGAAGCTCTGAATTTAAGCCCCAGTAAACGGCGGTGGTAACTATAACCATCCTAAGGTAGCGAAATTCCTTGTCGGGTAAGTTCCGACCTGCACGAATGGCGTAACGACTTCCCAGCTGTCTCAACCGCGAACTCGGCGAAATTGCATTACGAGTAAAGATGCTCGTTACGCGCAGCAGGACGAAAAGACCCCGTGACCTTTACTACAGCTTGGTATTGGTGTTCGGTGTGGCTTGTGTAGGATAGGTGGGAGACTGTGAAGCGGGCACGCTAGTGTTCGTGGAGTCGTTGTTGAAATACCACTCTGGTCATTCTGGATATCTAACTTCGAACCGTAATCCGGTTCAGGGACAGTGCCTGGTGGGTAGTTTAACTGGGGCGGTTGCCTCCTAAAGAGTAACGGAGGCGCCCAAAGGTTCCCTCAACCTGGTTGGCAATCAGGTGGCGAGTGTAAGTGCACAAGGGAGCTTGACTGTGAGACTGACAAGTCGAGCAGGGACGAAAGTCGGGACTAGTGATCCGGCAGTGGCTTGTGGAAGCGCTGTCGCTCAACGGATAAAAGGTACCTCGGGGATAACAGGCTGATCTTGCCCAAGAGTCCATATCGACGGCATGGTTTGGCACCTCGATGTCGGCTCGTCGCATCCTGGGGCTGGAGTAGGTCCCAAGGGTTGGGCTGTTCGCCCATTAAAGCGGCACGCGAGCTGGGTTCAGAACGTCGTGAGACAGTTCGGTCTCTATCCGCTGCGCGCGTAGGAAATTTGAGAAGATCTATCTTTAGTACGAGAGGACCGAGATGGACGAACCTCTGGTGTGTCAGTTGTTCCGCCAGGAGCACCGCTGATTGGCTACGTTCGGAACGGATAACCGCTGAAAGCATCTAAGCGGGAAGCCGGCTTCAAGATGAGATTTCCATCCCTTCGGGGGAGAAGCTCCCAGTAGACGACTGGGTTGATAGGCCGGATGTGGAAGCACAGAAATGTGTGGAGCTGACCGGTACTAATAAGCTGATGATTTGATAAAACATGCACATGAATGTTGTTGCTGTTCGCGTCCACTTTGTGGTTCTCGATAGACGATCGAGAATCGACCACGTGTCGCACCTGTTGGGGTGTGGTGTGTGGTTCGAAACATGATGGTTTGTCCATAGTGTTTCGGCGGTCATAGCGAGAGGGAAACGCCCGGTTACATTCCGAACCCGGAAGCTAAGACTCTCAGCGCCGATGGTACTGCAGGGGGGACCCTGTGGGAGAGTAGGTCACCGCCGGACTTCTTCATGAGCCGGGGTTGGTTGGTGAGTGAGCAGAGATGCTCCTCGCCTCCCAACCCCGGCTTTTTT